>CAVTMV010000020.1:0-258686 GCA_963735945.1 uncultured beta proteobacterium | reverse complement strand
AGGAGATCATGTATTTCCATCTGGGGTGAATGCTGTATGCGGAGGCGTACAGTCCACATCCGATCGTCCGGCCTCAGGCCGCAGGAAATGCCCGAATTTGCGTCTTTCGCCCGGTCCTGCTCCGGGTGCCTGCCTGATGGAAAGAAGATATGAACCTGATGACAGTCACCGCTGTGATGTGCGCCGTACTGCCTGTCTTGCAACGGGGACACGGAATGGGAGTCCGGCCGGAAGGCGCATTGCGGAATCATCCCTGATGAAGCGTGGCCGGCTTACCGGTCCATCGCACCATCCATGAATCGCCAGGACACGAGAATGCGAGTCCCTTCCTCGACGGCGGATCGCATCTCGAAGATTCCGTTGGTGGATCTGGCACGTTCCTTCATCGTCAGCAAACCGAAGCCGCATCCCGTATCGCAGCATCTGGCTCCGCATGACAGGGTCACGGCGTCCGGATCGAAGCCGCGTCCATTGTCCTCGACAGAGAGCTGCAGCAATCCGCCTGACCTGTTCAGGCTCACCCGTATACAGTCCGCACCGGCATGCTTGACGACATTGTTCATGGCCTCCTGAAGGACGCGGAAAATTGTGACCCTGAGGGGAGCCGGAACATCGCTCTCCGCGATGCTTACATTCTTTTCAAGTTTCCGGCCCTGCCAGGCCGACTCGAATTCACGGAAGAACCATGACAAGGTGGGGATGATACCGAGGTCGTCGAGCATCGACGGACGCATGTCCATCGCGGTGCGGTGAAGCTCGCCCATCGTCTCTTTGACTTTGCCGCTTACCTGCTGCAGTGCCTCCAGTGCCAGAGGTACTTCGCCGATCCTGATTTGCTGCATCGCGGAATCCAGCGTCAGCCTGATGATACTCAAGGACTGTCCGATCCCGTCATGCAGATCTGCGGCGATACGCCGTCTTTCATTTTCCTGGATGGCCAGCAAATGCGTCGAGATCGTACGCGGCTCTTCCGGGCGGTTCCGCGGAACGACCTCCGCCTGCATCTCTCTCAGGAGTATATCGACGTCACTTTCATGCAAACCGATGTCGATCGACTGGATAATTGCGGGTAGAAACGGGTCATTCACGAAATGCTTGCGCCTTGCTTTGGCAAAGTCATATTTCTTCTTGTCCGGAGCATCGAAACCCTCGTCGGACTCCTCCTGCCGTTGCAGCCTGTACGCGGAGGCTGGATCGCCGCCGGCATGAAATATCTGTTTCATAGCAGTCCCCTTAAGCAAACCTGACATCTGCCGCAAACGGCCCTAAAGAAATTCCTCCCATGCAACCAGAGCAGCACGTCCGGGACTCCCTGACTCCCTGTTTTTTCATCTGGACCATCTCGTCAGCCGGTCCAATCGACGCTGAGCCAATGTAATCAATGAGACAATGCTTCCTCAATACCCGGACACAGGTATTCATATCAGTTAATTCGGGTAGCGATGCCGGGCAAAAGAAGTAGGGTCTACTGTGTTTTGTGTATATTCAGGTCGATACTTCCGCAGGTGCGGCTGCGTAAACGGACGCTTGCACCTGATAACCCTGCTGACGAAAATCGCATCATTCCGCCAGCGGAATTCGATATTCTTCGGCTTATATGGAGTGGAACGACAACGGATCGATGAATTCAGGAAGCAGGCGCAGGTCAACCTGCTGACAGCTGCCCGGCCTGTTCAGCCTGATGTGATGCCGTTACGGATCGCATACTTGGTCAAGTCCGCGATACTGTGCAGGTTGAGCTTGTGCATGATGTTGCGCCGATGCACTTCCACCGTAGATGAGGACAGTTGAAGGCGCTGAGCAATACTGGAGGACGAACAACCCTCGGCGACCAGATGCAGCACCTGTTGCTCACGGTGACTCAGCTTGGCAACGGTCGATTCATGTGTCGCCGGCTTGAATACCGCATCCACGACATGGGCCGCAATGTCCGGACACAAGTATTTCTTCTGGCTGTGATGCACCGTATTGATGGCGCGCAATATCTCTTCCACGGATTCCGCCTTGGTGATATAGCCAGCCGCACCCGCGTTCATCATCTCCATCACATAATACTGATCGGCGTTGGCTGACAATCCTATGACCCGGATCGAGGAATTGATCGCCAGCAGGCGCCGCGTGGCGTCGATGCCGTCCATATGGGGCATGGAAATATCCATGCATACCACGTCCGGTACGATCTTGTGTGCCAGTGCCAGCATCTCCTGTCCGTCGCCCGCCTCACCCACAATTTCGATATGCGGTTCTTTTTCAAGGATGAGCCGGAGCGCATAACGGAACATCTTGTGGTCGTCTACGAGAAGTACGCGCACTTTCATGAGGGTTTCTCCTGGAGCGGGAATGCCGAACCTGAACGCTTTATAGCACAAAGTCCCAGACGCTCGTGATTCTCAGCTTGACCCGGTTCACCAGGTATCGCCTTCCCGCTTGCTGTAATTTTCGGCTGCTGGCCAGCTCGCATTTCATGGCCGACCATTTCCCGATCATTTCACAAATGATTCTTCAACTGTCGGCAGTGTTCGGATTGCCACTCTGAGACGGGCAAGTTCTGCCTCGCAGGCTCCCTCAATGACCGCAATATCTGCATTGCCGGAACCGGAACGCAGCGCCTGCACCATCTCGCTGGCCAGCGATTCGATTCGCCGCGCGCCGATCAGCCCCGCGATCCCTTTAAGATTGTGGGCGATCGCATGTGCGGCATAAAACTCTCCAGCGGCCAGATGTTCCCGCAGCAGCGATATGTCCTGACCGTGCAGTTTCACGAACTTGTTCAGCAGCACGCAATAATCGGCGAGCCGTTCCGGAGATCGCCACCAGGATATCGCCACATCCAATCCCGAAATCTTCGCGAGCGCCTCGCTCAACTCGCACTTGCATTGCTCAGTCTCCTCGCCCGGGACGACGAGATCAGGCAGCCATTTGCTCAGGGTGGAGGCGAGTTTGGCGGGCGTAACAGGCTTGCTGATATGGTCGTTCATCCCGGCATCCTGGCAGCGCAGGCGATCTTCCACAAACGCGTTCGCCGTCAGTGCGATGATGGGTTTGTCGTGATGTCCGGGCAACGTTCGGATGATGCGGGCGGCAGCCAATCCGTCCATCTTCGGCATCTGCATATCCATCAGGATCAGGTCGAAGTCATGTGCCAGGGCACATTCGATCGCCTCCACTCCGTCTGTCGCGATCTCGGCAATGCAGCCCAGGTCTTCCAGCATCTCGAGGATGATTTCCTGGCTCAGCGGGTGATCTTCGGCGACCAGCACCCGCAAGCCCACCAGATCCGGGACTGAGGGCGTTGCAGCGATGGTTTCCGGAATTCTGTCTCCACGCGCCAGTGTGATCTCGAAGCTGAAAGTGCTTCCCACTCCCGGCTGGCTGTCAACCCATATCCTGCCGCCCATCATGGAGACAAGCCTGTGGCAGATCGCCAACCCCAGCCCCGTGCCGCCGTATTCCCGGGTGATAGAACCGTCAATTTGCTCGAACGGAAGAAAGATGCGCGCCTGGTCTTCCTTCGCGATGCCGATCCCGCTGTCCAGCACGCTGAAGCACAGGCGCAGACTCGCGGGATTCTCCTCAACAACGGACACGCCGATGTGTATCGTCCCGTGGTTGCTGAATTTCACGGCATTGCCTCCCAGATTGATGAGTATCTGGGACAAGCGGAGCGAATCGCCGCGCACTGACGCGTTGTAACATGCCGGCGGAATATCGATCTTTAGCGCAAGGTTCTTGCTGAACGCCAATTGCGAGACGACTTCCCGCGCCTGGTCGATGACCGAGCCAAGAAGGAAGACGCCGTCATCGAGAACGAACCGGCCCGATTCGATTTTTGACAGGTCAAGAATGTCGTTGACCAGGGCAAGCAAATGGTCGGAGGTCGCACAGAGCTGGTCGAGCCGTTGCAATTGCACGGGGTAATCCGGATCGCGTCGCAATAACTGCCCCAGTCCGATCAGGACATGCAGCGGGGTGCGTATCTCGTGGCTGATATTGGCCATGAAAGCGCTTTTCGCACGGTTGGCTGACTCGGCCTCCCTGGTTCTTGCCTCCAGTTCCGCGTTGAGCTTCTTCAAAGGCCTGAACACCCAGAAATAGAGTATTGGCAAAAGCAGGACAACATCCAGGAAAGCATCCAGTGCGTTCTCGACCCACTGAGGGATAGGCTCCAGTAGAGACAACGCACTCATGATCAACAACTCAGCGGCGAACACTGAAATGATCAATGCGACGAACAACCTTTTAGGACTGTACATTCAGAACGCCCCCTGTTTTTCTTCAGCAATTCTTCATGTTCGCGTTAACGTTAGCCCAAACAACCGCTGTTCGCAAGAGGCCATGAGTCACCCCCCGGGCATTATGGATACTGGGTGAAGCCACGCTCACATGCCGATGAAGTGAAGAATTCGCGAATATCAGGAAGCTGGCCTGAGTGCATTTTCCTGTCCGGGCACTTCTGCTTTCCAACGGCATCCGCAGATGCAGCCGGATATCGACACGCTGGCTGCCTCGCCAATATCGGAGTAAATTTCGCCTATCCTGCGCGTTCAAGCGACTGCATATGATTGGACATTACCCCATGTGCCCCACTCGACTCTTTGAAGCATCGTCACCACGCCGTCAAGCTCCATTCAACCGTCACTCGATAGCCGGGCTCATTCTGACCCTGGCCGGGTTGGCTTCCACGCTGTTGCCCAGCGAAGTCATGGCAGCAGTGTACAAATGCGACGACCACGGCAAGGTGACGTATAGCGGAACCAAATGCGCAAGCAATGCGCAGGTACTTTCAAGCGCGAGCGACCAGCCGATCAACGAACATGGCAGCCTGACGTTGTATTTAAATGCCCATCACAGTTTTACCACTCAAGGCTCGATCAACGACCTGCCGGTCACGTTTGTCGTGGATACAGGCGCTTCAGTCACGACGATTTCTGAGCGTGCCGCAATCAGGGCCGGCATCAAGAGTTGTACCGGCGCAGGCTTTGTTGCAACGGGTAATGGCGTGGTCCGCACCTGCTCGGTAACGATCCCAAGACTGTCATTCGGGACTTTCCACCTTAACGATGTGACGGTGAACATACTGCCATCCCTGAGCGTGGATGCACTGCTTGGCATGAATGTGCTCAGGAGAATGAAGATCAATCAACAGGAAGATGTGATGTTCATCTCCAATTAGCATTTGTGCAAAGGAATACGTACCGTGTCCGCCATAGAAAAAGCCCTTCACAGGGAAGGGCTCAGACTACTTGGCGGAGAGGGAGGGATTCGAACCCTCGATACAAGTTTAAGCTCGTATGCGCCCTTAGCAGGGGCGTGCCTTCGACCTCTCGGCCACCTCTCCGAAGGCCGCGAATAATACTGATTAGAGGCTAGGCGGTCAAACGATTTATGCGTTTTCCTGGTCCAGATCGAAAGCCTTGTGCAGCACTCGCACGGCCAGTTCCAGATATTTCTCGTCGATGACCACGGAAATCTTGATTTCGGAGGTGGAGATCATCTGGATATTGATGCCCTCTTCGGCGAGGGTGCGGAACATCTTGCTGGCGATGCCCACGTGCGAACGCATGCCGACGCCGACCACGGAGACCTTGGCCGTCTTGTTGTCGCCGATGACGTCGCGGGCGCCGATATGCGGCTGCACCTTGTTCTTCAGGATGTCCATCGCCTTGTTGAACTCGTTGCGATGTACGGTGAACGAGAAGTCGGTGGAGCCATCCACGCCGACGTTCTGGATGATCATGTCCACATCGATGTTGGATTCGCTCACCGGGCCGAGGATCTGGTAGGCGATCCCGGGCTTGTCCGGCACGCCGCGCACGGTGATCTTCGCCTCATCGCGGTTGAACGCGATCCCTGAAATGATTGCCTGTTCCATTTTATTGCCTTCCTCGAATGTGATCAGCGTACCTTCGCCCTCTTCGGTAAAACTGGAGAGCACACGCAATTTGACTTTATATTTGCCCGCGAACTCGACCGAGCGTATCTGCAACACCTTGGAACCCAGGCTGGCCATTTCCAGCATCTCTTCGAAGGTGATGCTTTTCAGGCGGCGCGCTTCGGGCACCATGCGCGGGTCGGTGGTATAGACGCCATCCACGTCGGTGTAGATCTGGCATTCGTCGGCACGCAATGCGGCGGCGATCGCCACGCCTGTGGTGTCCGATCCGCCGCGCCCCAGCGTGGTGATGTTGCCGGCCTCGTCCATGCCCTGGAATCCGGCAACCACGACCACGTTGCCGTTGGCCAGATCGGTGCGGATGTTCTGCTCGTCGATGCTGAGGATGCGTGCTTTGGTGAACGCGCTGTCGGTCAATATCTTGACCTGTGCACCGGTGTAGCTCTTCGCCTCCAGGCCAACGTCTTTCAATGCCATCGCCAGCAGACCGATAGTCACTTGCTCGCCGGTGGAGATAACCACATCGAGCTCGCGGGGGTCGGGATGTTTCTGGATCTCCTTGGCCAGTGCGATCAAACGATTGGTCTCGCCGCTCATCGCGGAAACCACGACCACGACCTGATGCCCCTGAGCCTTGTATTTTGCCACGCGCTGCGCAACATTCCTGATGCGCTCCGGACTGCCGACGGAAGTGCCGCCGTATTTCTGAACTATCAATGCCACGATATGCCTGCGTCGATTTAAAAGTGGGCGGCATTCTAACTGAACTGGCGTAAAAAGACGATTACCCCTCTGCTACACTGCGGGAAATCCAGCGACCCGTTCACATGAGCAAAATCATCCAGCGCCCCTTTCCCGCCGACACCTCCCGGCTTCTGGCCCAATCCGGCATCGTCCCCTTGCTGGCCCGCATCTATGCGGCACGCGGCATCCGCGATCCGGCTCAACTCGATACCGATATCAGGCACCTGCTGCCTTTCACCCTGTTGAAGAACGCAGAAAAGATGGCAGGCCTGCTGGCCGATGCCATCACGGACAATAAGAAGATACTGATCGTGGCCGACTACGATGCCGATGGTGCGACAGCCTGCACGGTAGGTATGCGGGGACTCAGCGCGCTCGGTGCAAGAGTCGATTTCATCGTCCCCAACCGATTTGAGTATGGTTATGGGTTGACGCCGGAGATCGTGCGTCTGGCCAAACGTTCCGAACCGGACATTTTGCTCACCGTAGACAACGGCATCGCCAGCGTAGAAGGCGTGGCAGAAGCCGCACGCCTGGGCATGCAAGTACTGGTGACCGACCATCATTTGCCCGGAGACACGCTGCCGGATGCCCTGTGCATCGTGAACCCCAACCAGCCCGGCTGCACTTTTCCCAGCAAGAATCTGGCGGGGGTCGGCGTGATGTTCTACGTGCTGATGGCGTTGCGGGCGGAGATGCGCAAACGCGGCGCGTTTGCCGGAAAGGCCGAACCCAATCTCGGCAACCTGCTCGACCTGGTCGCTCTCGGCACGGTCGCGGATGTGGTCAGGCTGGACGACAACAACCGCATCCTCGTCCAGCAGGGTTTGCAGCGCATCCGTGCCGGACGCAGCTGCGCCGGTATCCGGGCACTATTGCGTGTGGCACGCAGACCGGCCGCGCAGGCGTCGGCCTACGAGACTGGGCTTCATCGTCGGCCCGCGCCTGAATGCGGCCGGACGGCTGGAAGACATGAGCCTCGGCATCCATTGCCTGTTGACCGACGACGATACGGAAGCCGGCGAAATCGCTGCCAGGCTGGACGCGCTGAACCATGAGCGCCGCAGCATCGAGGCCGATATGCAGGACAGCGCGCTGGCCACGCTCCATGCCTTCGATCCGGAGGACGGCTTCTCGCTTGCGCTGTTCAACGAGGATTGGCATCAGGGGGTGATCGGCATCCTCGCCTCGCGCCTCAAGGACAAGTTCCACCGCCCGGTGATCGCCTTTGCGCGCTCGCAAACGGGAGAACTTAAAGGTTCCGGGCGCAGCATCGCCGGACTGCACCTGCGCGACGCGCTCGATCTGGTGTCCAAGCGCCATCCGCAACTGATCCTGAAATTCGGCGGGCATGCCATGGCCGCAGGCTTGAGCATCCTCGAAGCGGACCTGAACGACTTCCGGGCGGCTTTTGAAATCGGTTGCGCAGGAACTGCTCGACGCCGAAGCATTGGTCAAAACCATTGCAACCGATGGTACGCTCGACGCAAGCGAATTCACTTTGAGCATCGCACGCGAACTGCAACGTCAGGTGTGGGGACAGGGTTTTCCGGAACCGCTGTTCGAAGGCGATTTCCGAGTGCAGACCCAGCGTGTGGTCGGCGAGAAACACCTCAAGCTCAAGCTGTCGTCTCCCGCCGGAAGTTTCGACGCCATCCGCTTCTTTTCCGCCGAGCCCGCGCCGGACGACATCCATGCGGTGTACAGTCTGAGTGTCAATGAATACAATGGCAGCGAGACTTTGCAGCTCATCGTGCGCCACTGGATAGGAGATTGAGCTTTATGGAATCCGCCCTATTGCAGGCCAATGGCATCGAAGCGCTGCCGCAATTCCTGACCAGTCTCGCCATCGGCCTGTTGATCGGCCTCGAGCGCGAGCGCAACCCTTCCGCCAAAGCCGGTCTGCGCACCTTTGCGCTGGTCGCAGTGCTCGGCACCTTGATGGCGATGCTTTCTGCCAAACTCGGCTCTCCCTGGCTGGTGGTCGCGGGCCTGCTTGCCGTGGCAGGCATGATCGTCGCCGCCTACATCAACACGCCCACCGAAGAGAACGACCCCGGCACCACCACTGTGGTCGCCCTGCTGCTGAGTTACGGCCTGGGCGTGCTGATCTGGTTCGGACTTTCCACGCTCGCCGTGATGCTGGCGATCGGCATCACCACCCTGCTCTACTTCAAGCCTGAATTGCGCGGCTTCACGCAACGGCTGACACGCCGCGACCTGGTTGCCGTGCTGCAATTCTCGGTGCTCACTTTCATCGTCCTGCCCATCCTCCCGAACCAGGACTACGGCCCCTACAATGCATTCAATCCGCACCAGGCCTGGCTGATGGTGGTGCTCATCTCCGGTATCAGCCTCGCCGGTTATGCCGCGTTGCACATGGTAGGAACGCGTTACGGGGCACCCTTGCTTGGTTTTCTCGGCGGCCTGGTGTCGAGCACGGCCACCACCATGATCTATGCCAAGCACGGCAAGTCCAACCCGGCGATGACCAGTCTTGCCGCCGCGGTGATCGTGATCGCCAGCGTAGTGGTATTGCTGCGTCTGCTGGTAGTCAGCTCGGTCGTGGCATATGGCACCCTGCCGGGCCTGGCGCCTGTATTCGCGGGTGGATTGATCGCCGGGGTCGTCGTCTCGATCTACACTTGGCGCAAATCCAGTAAAGTATCCGAGCTCTATATTCCGGAAACCTCGAACCCGGCGGAATTGCATTCTGCTGTCGGCTTCGGTTTGCTGTATGTGATCGTGTTGCTGGGTTCGGCATGGATGGCCGACCTGGCCGGCAGCCAGGGTTTGTATGCCGTGGCACTGGTGTCCGGCCTGACCGATGTCGACGCCATCACGCTATCCAGCCTGCGCCTGTTCAACCTCGGCCAACTGAGCGAGCAACAGACCGTCACCGCGATCGCCATCGCCTTCCTGTCCAATGTCGCCTTCAAGTTCGGCATGGTCGTCTTTATCGGTGGCCGGACATTGGCAAAACCAGTCGCCATCGGCTTCGGCGCCATTGCCTGCGGCGTTCTGTTCGGCCTGCTGTTCCGCTAAGCCCTTCGGCTCCTTTGATACGCTCAGGACGTGTATAATCGCGGCCTTTCAAAGCAGCGATAAAACATACAAAATGGAAGCCGAACAACTCAACGCCCTCTCCCACTCCCTCCAAGATTTACGCAGTCGCAGCAATGAGTTACGGAGGTATCTTTGACTTCGACAGCAAGCAGGAGCGCTTAGCCGAAGTCAACCAACTCGCCGAAAACCCGACCATCTGGAACGATGCGAAGCGCGCTCAGGAATTGGGCCGCGAGCGCAAGTTGCTGGAAGACGTGGTACTCGGCCTGACCCGGATCGGCCAGAACCTCGACGATGCCGCCGAATTGTTCGAGATGGCGCAGGCCGAGAACGACGATGACAGCCTGCAGAGCATCGCCGCCGACGTGCAGGACATCGAGAAGCGCGTCGCTGCGCTCGAATTCCGCCGCATGTTCTCCAACCCGGCAGACCCGAACAACTGCTTCATCGACATCCAGGCCGGTGCCGGCGGCACCGAAGCCTGCGACTGGGCCTCGATGCTGTTGCGTCAATACCTCAGGTACTGCGAGCGCAAGGGCTTCAAGGTCGAGGTGCTGGAACAGACCGACGGCGATGTCGCCGGCATCCGCAGCGCCTCGCTAAAAGTCGAGGGGGAATACGCCTACGGTCACCTGCGCACCGAGACCGGCGTGCACCGCCTGGTGCGCAAATCGCCGTTCGATTCCTCGGGCGGCCGCCACACCTCCTTTGCCAGCCTGTTCGTCTCGCCCGAAGTGGATGACTCCATCGAAGTGGACATCAACCCGGCCGACCTGCGCATCGACACCTTCCGCGCGTCCGGCGCGGGCGGCCAGCACATCAACAAGACCGACTCGGCGATCCGCATCACCCACGCCCCGACCGGCATCGTCGTGCAATGCCAGAACGACCGCTCGCAGCACCGCAACAAGGCCGAGGCGATGTCCATGCTGAAGTCGCGCCTGTACGAACTGGAGCTGCGCAAGCGCCAGTCCGAAGCCGACAAGCTGGAAGCCACCAAGACCGACGTCGGCTGGGGCCACCAGATCCGCTCCTACGTGCTCGACCAGTCGCGCATCAAGGACCTGCGCACCAACGTCGAAATCTCCAACACGCAGAAGGTGCTCGACGGCGACCTCGATCCCTTCATCGAGGCCAGCCTGAAGCAAGGCGTTTAACCGCATGTCCGAGCAGGAAGACAACGGACTCGCCGAGTTCTTCGTCGCGGGCGTCGAGCCCGCCGACGTGCCGCAGTTCTTCCCGCTGTTCGCGGCCAAGCCGCTGATCGGCGCGATGATCGCGCTGTTCCGCGGCGGCGACGACGAGGTGATGGTGCGCCTGATGGTGCTGCGCGAGATCGGCCTGCGCGCCAGCGCGCCGGAATGGACGCCGCGCGAACTGCAAAGCCACTTCGCCTTCATCAACCAGTCCAAGCTCAACACCGTGCTCGGCCGCCTGCGCGAACACGAGTTGCTGCTGTGGGACACCGAGCGCCACGTCTACCGCCTCTCCTCCGCCGGACGCATGGTGCTGTCCTCGCTCTCCAGCCTGCTCGATCGTTCAACACCGAGCAGGACGGCGAATTGGGCTATCTCGCCGCGCAGATCGCCGCCGGTTCCGCCGTGGGCAAGCTATCGCCGGAAGCGCTGGCGCACCTGCTGGCGCGTCTGGCCGAACTGGAAGAAGAATTCTCGCAGGCCGTCACCTCCGGTTCCGAATTCCGCCTGCGCGCCGCGCAAACCAAGCTGGAATCGGTGCAGAAATGGATGGACAAGGCCAACGAAGTCATGCGCGACCTCGCCACCGACGGGCTGGACGAAGCGACCTGGAAGCTGGCGCAACAGATCGGCCAGCGCCAATCGCGCACTGATGCGCATGTCGTCGGTGTTCCAGCGCGAACTGGCCGAAATCTCGCCGCCAGCAGGTGCACCTGTCGCACGGCGGCCTCAGCTCTTCCGAACTCGCCGCCTGGCTCAAGGAGCGCAATGTGGACGAACTGGTCGGACTCGCCGCCGGGCAACTCTCCATCACGCCGGAATGCACTTTCATCCTGCCCGACGTGATGCTGGACAACACCGAAGAATTCGTCGCGCGCGAACAGCCCAACCGCCGCATCTCCGCCATGCCCGCCCCCGCCGAAGTCGAATACGTGGACGACATCGAGCATGAACCGCCATATCAACTGGTCGCGCTGACGCGCCTGCTGGCCGGGCTGGAAGAGCCGATGAATCTGGCCGACGGCATCGTCGGCGGCAGCTTCAGCGATGCCTCGTACCGCCTGTCGCTGCTGTCTTTCCTCGGCGAACAGAACGTCGATCCCGAACTCGCCCCGCTGGCCGAACTGCCGCTGCGCGTGCGCTGGGACGAGAGCCTCGAACTGCAACACATCGGACGTGATGAGATCGCCGCGATGAGCGGCGGTCACATCGAACCGCAACAGGAGAAGAACCCATGAACCAGGACCACGCCGCCCGCCTGATCGCCCGCCTGCTGGCGCTGCGCTACCTGCCGCGCGAAGACAAGGAAGTGCGCCGCCTGCTGGTGGATGCCGGTTTCCGCGACGAAGTGGAACAGCGCCTCGCCGCCAGCGGCCTGCGCCTGCTGGCGCATCCCTTCTCCGCTTATGTCGGCGTCGCCCTCACGCGCGAATGCGAGAGCGCGGTGTTCGAGCAGAACGACGCCTGGCAATCCAGCAACCTCGGCCTGCCCAAGGATGCCGTCGCGCTGCTGGTGATCCTGTGGGCGCTGATCATCCTGCCCAAGCGCGAACGCCAGTTGTCCGGCGAGGCCGCGCAGCAGGAAGAGCAGACCGAGATGTTCGAGACCGTGAAGCTCACGCCGCTGGCGCACGAGGCCTCGCGCGGCATCTCCCAGAACGTGCTGCTGGAAGACTACGGCAAACTGCTCGGCGGCAAAACCCGCGTGCAATTCGTGCTGCCGCAGTTATCGCGCCTCGGTTTCATCGAACTCAAAAACAAGATGATCCACGAAGGCCCGCTGCTCGACCTCGCCTTCGACTACGCCGAAATGGCGCCGCGCATCCTGCAAGGCGCGCTGTCCGACCTGCTGAAACAGCGCGGCATCCTGCGCGATGTGACGCTTGGGGAGTTGCATAACGAGGAGGAATCCTGATGTTCAGGCTGATGGAACTGGAAACCGTCCACTGGGACTACTGGCGCAATTTCAAACTGCCGCTGGATGCACCCATCATCACCATCTCCGGCCCCAACGGTTCGGGCAAGACCACCCTGCTCGACGCCATGCGCACCCTGCTGGCGCTGGAGTGCTCGAAGAAGCGCGACTACAAACGCTATGTGCGCCGCAACGGCGAGGACTTCTGCTGGCTGCGCGGCGTGGTGGACAACCAGCGCCCACCCGGCAGCGACAAGCGCCCGTTCCGCCTGCCCTACCAGCAAGACAAGATCACGCTGGCCTGCCGCATCGACAAAAAAGGCGGCGACTGGTCACGCAAATACTGGATCGCCGACGGCGAGGTAAGCCTGCAAGAGATCGAACAGAAAGGCGAAGAATTCGGCGTGCGCGAATACAAACTGGAGCTGCAAAGGTGCTGGCCTCTCGGAAGCTATCTCTCGTGTGCTGTCGCTGGAACAGGGGCAAACCGACAAGTTGTGTGAGCTTTCGCACAAGGATCTACTTAGCTTGGTATTTGATGTATTCGGCGACAAAGAAGTGCTGGAGCGCTACGAAGAGGCGCGCCACCACCAAGATCACACGTCGCGCGAACTGGATGCCGGACAGAACCAGCTCGAAGCGCTGGGCAACAGCCTGGAGAAACACGAGCAGAAGGTGAACCGCTACCTCGAATGGCATCGCCTAAATCAGGAGCGCGTCTCGCTGACCGCCGAGATCCGCCCCCGCCTGGAACATCACCTGCTACAGCGCGAAGCCGACAACGCGCGCCGCAGCCTGCTCACTGCGCGCAAGGAATGGCGCGCCAAGCGCACCGAGCGCGAAAACACGCGGCTCGAATTGCAGGCGCAGCGGCAGGCACATGAGAACGCGCAACTGCGCAGCCAGGCCGCGCAGGAGAACGAACAGAACCAGCAGCGCGCGCTGAACGAGTTGAACCGCGAACTGGGCCGCTGGGAAGCCGTCGTCGAACAGCAAAAGCGGCTGGAACAGCAAGTGCAAAGCGCGCAGGGCGACAAACTCGCCGATGCGCGCGAGATCGAGAAGATGGCGGGTGAACGCGACGGCCTGCGTCTGCGCATCGCCGAGTTGGAACAGAAACAGCGCAATCTCGACGAGACGCTGGAGAATCTCGCCGCCGGTCGCCGCGCCGACCCACAGGATGTCAGCGCCTTCCGCCAGGCGCTGAACCAGGCCAGCATCGCGCACGACTTGCTCGCCGATGTGGTGGAAATCAGCGATCCATCATGGCAATCCGCGGTGGAAGCCGTTCTCGCGCCGTTCGCCCACTTGGTGCTGCTGGCGAAAGAAAAGGATGCCGAAGCCGCGATGGCGCTGGGCGAAAAGCTGCGCTACCGCCACTTCATCGTGCCCGACTGCGTTGCCGCCGGACTCGCTCCAAAAGGTTCACTGCTGGAAGTGGTGCGCTTTGCCAAGCCGGTGCCGGAATGGCTGCTGCGTACGCTGGAACGCACGCGCCGCGTGGAAGATGCGGCCGCAGGCAGCAAACTGCCGCGCGGCGAAGACTGGATCACACGGCAAGGCTACCTGCGCGAACGCCGCGGTGGTCGCTATGCCGCGCCGGATCAGGCGCGCTTCGGCAAGGCGCGTCTGGAAGCGCTGCGCGAACAGCGCGGACAGCTCGAAAAAGCGCTGGCTCCCCTGCGCGAACAATTGAACGACCTCACCTCCCGCATCCGCACGCAGCAGGCGCAACTGGCCGGGGTGGATGCCGCCGCGCGACTCGCCGAGCGCGCCGAAGAATTCGCCGAAGCGCGCCAGCAATACGATGCGCTGGTGCTGCGCCGCCGCGACAACACCGTGCTGCAAGCACAACAGGAACGCGCGGAGGCCGACAAGGCGGTCAGCACGGCCTTCGGCAGCCTGCAAAAGATCGAGTTCGCCTTGCAGGGGCTGGAACGCGAGATCGCCAGCAAAGAGAACCGCTCCGCGCGCGAGGAGCAGAAACGCCGCGTGCAGACGCTGCGCCATAACCGCAAGCAGTTCCCGGCGGGCTGGTGCGACAAGCGAAGCCAACCAGCAGCTCGCCGACAAATACCGCGACACCACCAACATCGACCGCCGCATCGAAGAGATCGAACAGCGCTTCAAGGAAGAATCCTGGGAGACCGACGACACCGTGGTCGCGCTGCGCGACAAGATCAAGGACGACTACCAGCGCATGGAAAGCGACCTCGCCTCGCGCCGCCGCGACAACGAGATGGCGCGCAGCCAGACCGAGACCGCGCGCGAGCAATACATCGCCGTGCTGCGCCACACCGTCAGCCGCTACGTGAAGAACCTCAAGGTGCTGGGCGACCTGGCCGGCATCAAGGTGGAGCATGAGCCGGTGGCGCTTGGCAACAACGACCTGTCGCTGGCGCAGGCAGGCCTGGTCGGTGCGCTTCAACTTCGACGACAAGGGCTTCATGGGCATGAACGACGGCGACGCCTCCGGCGGCCAGCAGGTGATGAAGTCGCTGATCCTGCTGGTGGCGCTGATGATGGAGGAATCGCGCCCCGGCGGTTTCGTGTTCATCGACGAACCCTTCGCCCACCTCGACATCGTCAACATCGAGCGCGTGGCGAAGTTCCTCAAGGCCACCCGCGCGCAATACCTGCTGACCACGCCGGTCACCCACAACGTCAGCGTGTACGACCCGTCCATGCTCACGCTGGTGACTTTCAAGAAGAAGCCGACCGACCCTGGGCTCCGGGAGTGAAGGTGCTGGTGCGCGAGCGCAATGGCTGAAGCCTGGCACATCGAGCCGCTGGACAAGCGCCGCGTAAGTCAGAAGCGGCGGCGCACGGCGCCTTGCTCATCACAGCCGCTCGATACCCTCCCAGCCGAATGGCGCGAACTGCTTGCCCGCTGGGTGCGGCGCGGCGGCAACAGCCGCTGGGAGACCTGCGCAAAGATGCAGGAACGACCCGTGTGCAGATGGCCGATGCGTTGCTCGACTGGCTGCTGCGCCATCAGGCTGGGCCGCGGTCGTCGAACACTGGAAACTCGGCGCATGGTGGCCGCAACAAGTGGAACTGCTGAACTGCCGCAACTCCGCGCCGCGCTCGGTCTGCGCGACAAGGACGACGATGCGCAGCGCTTGCAGGAGATTCGCGCAGCTCTGCCAACATTGAACAACCTGCCCTCTCTCCGCCGTTCTCTGCCCTCGATGAATTGCCGCGTGCACGCGCGCTGGCGCGGCATGACCTGATTCTCGCCTTGCAGCGACTGGCAGGCACAGCAGCAAGGACGGCACGCGCCGCGACTTCGCGTGTTTGCGCGCGGTGACACCAAGGCAGTCAGCGATGCCGAATGGAACTGGCTGGAATCCACACTCGATCTCGCGGAATTCGGCATCGAGCGCCACACGCCGCTGCTGCTGATCGCCGCACCGCTGACCTTGCACATGCCGCACGGACAACTTGACCTTGCTGCCAGCCCGGATTTCGCCGCGCTCACACCCTCCACTGTGCAAGCGGTGACAGCGGTATCCGGCACGGTCAGCCGTTGGCAACTGGTGGAGAACCGTACCAGCTTCGAGCGCGTCGCCAGAAACCGCGAGTCGGATGCGGGCGTGATCTGGCTGCCCGGCTTTCCGCCGAGCTGGTGGCGCGAAACGGTGAGCCACATGATCAGCCTTGCCCCCGCCCCGGCACATATCGCCTGCGATCCAGATCCGGCGGGCATTTCCATTGCACTCAAGGCTTCCGAACTGTGGCAGCAACGTGCCCTCGCGTGGCAACCGTGGAAGATGGACGCCGCCGACCTCGTCGCGCTTTCCGCGCGAAAACATCTGAGTGAAGCCGACCGCAAGCAATTGGCCGCATTGCAAGCCGCCTTTGTGCTGCCTCCAATGCTCGCCGGATTGGCGGAATGGATGCTTGAGCATGGCGAAAAAGGCGAGCAGGAAGGCTATTTGTGAGCCCTCAAGACATCTTACTTGGTAAGCCAATGTGCTATAGTACGCACATTGCAATCCTGATATCGAGGCCATCATGACAACCATGACCGTTTCATCCAAAGGACAGGTCGTCCTGCCCGCCGACATTCGGCGGCGGCTCGGTTTGATGGCGGGCACTCAAATGGAAGTGATCGAGGAACCGGACGGCGTGCGGTTAGTCGTTGCCCGTCCGATCAAGGCTGCCAGCATCGCAGCGTGCGCCGGCATGGTGACCGCCCCCGCGAAAGGCAAGGCACGCAGCCTCGCCGATTTTGACCCAGCCTCCCTGACCGCGAAACCGGGAAAATGAAAGCCATCGACACCAATGTGCTGGCAAGATTCTTCATCAATGATGAAGACGACCGGGAAGCAGCGAAACAACGCCCGGCTGCCATTGCGGCCATGTCGGGAGCTGTTTTTGTGTCGATTTCGGTGATTCTGGAGTTCGAATGGGTGATGCGCGGATTCTACGAACTCCCGCGCAAGGATATTCAGCGTATATTCGAATCGCTGTGCGGCTTGGAGAACGTCCAGATCGAGGATCGGGGTGTCGTACTTTCCGCATTGAATTCGTATCAGCACGGACTGGATTTTGCAGATGCGCTGCACCTTGCCCGTGCCGATTTTTGCAGCGCATTCCTCAGTTTCGACCAGCGCCTGAAAAAGCGTGCAATGGCAGCAAAATTGTCGCCCGCCATAGAGATCCCGGCAGCCTGACTTTACTAATATTCAACCAACTTCATTCGAGCCTAGAACATGAGCACCGAGCAGAATCCCCCCCAGCAAGACGAGAACCAGATCATCGCCGAGCGCCGCGCCAAGCTGAAGGCGATCCGCGAAAAAGGCGTCGCCTTCCCCAACGATTTCAAGCGCGAGCACATGGCCGCCGACCTGCATGCCGAGTTCGGCGAGAAATCGCATGACGAACTGGAAGCCGCGCAGGTCCATGTTGCCGTGGCCGGGCGCATGATGCTGAAGCGCGTGATGGGCAAGGCCAGCTTTGCCACGGTGCAGGACATGAGCGGCCGCATCCAACTGTTCGTCAGCAACGACATCACCGGCGAAGCTGCACATGCCGAGTTCAAGCATTACGACATGGGCGACATCCTCGGTGCGGTCGGCGTACTGTTCAAAACCAAGAGCGGCGAGCTTTCCGTACGTGTCACCCAGGTGCGCCTGCTGACCAAGGCGTTGCGTCCGTTGCCGGAAAAATTCCACGGCCTGACCGACATGGAACAGAAATACCGCCAGCGTTACCTCGACCTGATCACCAACGAGGAATCGCGCAAGGTGTTCATCGCACGCACCCAGATCATCCAGGCGATCCGCGAGTTCTTCGTGCGCCACGGCTACCTGGAAGTCGAAACGCCGATGATGCACCCGATCCCCGGCGGTGCTTCGGCCAAGCCGTTCGTCACTCACCACAATGCGCTGGACCTGCAGATGTACCTGCGCATCGCGCCGGAGCTGTACCTGAAGCGCCTGGTGGTGGGCGGTTTCGAAAAGGTGTTCGAGGTGAACCGCAACTTCCGCAACGAGGGCGTCTCGACGCGCCACAATCCGGAATTCACCATGATCGAATTCTACGAGGCGTATCGCGATTACAAATACCTGATGGATTTCAGCGAGAAGCTGTTCGCCGAAGTGGCGCGCAAGGTGCTCGGCACCACCGTCATCACCTACCAGGGCAAGGAACTCGACCTGGGCAAGCCGTTCCATCGCCTGACCATGGTGCAGGCGATCCAGAAATATCATCCGCAGTTCACCGATGCGCAGCTGAACGACCGCGATTTTCTGGTCAATGAACTGAAAGACCTCAAGGCCAAATACAACCCGAAAGACGCAGTCGGCGGCCTGCAACTGTCGCTGTTCGAAGAATTGGCCGAATCGCATCTGTTCGAACCGACCTTCATCATCGACTATCCCGTCGAAGTCTCGCCGCTGGCGCGCAGCAGCGATGCCCGCCCGGAGATCACTGAACGCTTCGAACTGTTCATCGTCGGCCGCGAGATCGCCAACGGTTTCTCCGAGCTGAACGACGCGGAAGACCAGGAAGCGCGCTTCGACGCGCAGGTGGCCGCCAAGGACGCCGGCGACGAAGAAGCCATGTTCAAGGACAGCGACTATGTCCGCGCGCTGGAATATGGTTTGCCGCCGACAGCCGGGCAAGGCATCGGCATCGACCGGCTGGTGATGCTGCTGACCGATAGCGCCAGCATCAGGGACGTGATCCTGTTTCCGCACATGCGCCCCGAGTAACGATGCTCTCCAGCGACATCCGCTCCCGTCTGTTACAGCACTACCCGGCCTTGGCCGAGTTGCAAACCGCAGAGCTGGATGGAATGCTGGCCAACGCAATTTTGATGCCGATTCCGGTCGGCACGGTGGTATTCGACGAGAACCAACCCTGCCAGGGTTTCCCGATGCTGCTTTCCGGCAATATCCGCGTCATCAAGTCCGCGCCGAACGGACGCGAGTTGCAACTTTATCGTGTGTCACCCGGCGAAAGCTGCATTCTCACCAGCAGTTGCCTGCTTGGGCATACCCGCTACCAGGCACGCGGCATCGCCGAACAGCCCCTGGAGATGGTGCTGCTGCCCGTGCCGTCGTTCCATGCCCTGATGAGCAAGCATGAGGCGTTCCGTAACTATGTCTTCCACCTGTTTTCCGACCGTCTCACCGACCTGATGCAATTGGTCTCCGCCGTCGCTTTCCAGAAACTCGACCAGCGCCTCGCCGCCCTGCTCGTCGCCAAACCCAGCCCGCTGCGCACCACGCATCAGGCCTTGGCCGACGAACTCGGCAGCGCACGCGAGATGGTCAGCCGCCTGCTCAAGGGGTTTGCCGAACAAGGCTGGGTGAAGCTGGCCCGGGAAGAGATAGAAGTCGTTGATAAAAAGGCACTAAGCAACTTCTCCGAGCTCTGAAATACCTTGTCTGGGATCCTCTTGCAGACATCCGGGCATATTGAGCCTATCCTGTGCGCTCCATCAACCACGTCCAGGGAGAAAATATGAAACGCAACGTTTGCGGTATCGACCGTTTCCTTCGTGTTGTCATCGGATTGGCTCTCGTAAGCCTAACGCTGTCAGGCAGGATCGGGCTATGGGGCTGGATCGGCATCATGCCCTTGCTGACGGGTGCCTTCAGGTACTGCCCAGCCTATGCCATTTTCGGCCTGGAAACTTGCCCGATGGCAAAAGAATAGAATCTGCAAATGACGCTCGGCCGATCCAGCCGGGCGTTTTTCATGGGCTGCCGGCTCTGTGATGTATGTCACAGACAGCAACACTCTTTGTCCCTATCCTGAGCGCTCCATTAACTTCATCAAAGGAGCAAACATGAAATTCAACGTTGGCGGTATCGATCGTATCCTGCGTATCATCGTCGGCCTGGCGCTGATCGGGGCAACACTGGCTGGCATGCTCCCGGTATGGGGTTGGATCGGTGTCGTTCCTTTGGTCACCGGCATATTCAAGTTCTGCCCGGCTTACACCCTGCTCGGCATGAGCACATGCTCGATGGAAAAGTAATAACCTGCGGCGCATCCGGAAGACGCCCTGCCTTCAGGCCGGGCGTTTTTTTATGTCCTCTAGACACGCTCATTTTGCTGCTTCAGCAAGAACAGGATCAGTGAGCGCAGCTTGGCAGGACGCACCGGTTTGTGTAGCAAATGCAGGCCGCGTTCCTTGACCGCCTGCAGTACCTCGGGGGCCGTATCGCCACTTATCAGGATGAAGGCAGGCTGTGGCCCGCCGTGCTCATTTATCCAGTCCGCCAATTTGAGCCCATCGCCATCCGGAAGGCGGAAATCACAGATCACCAGGTCGAAACGGGTCTTGGCGGATCGTTCCTTGAATTCGTGCAGATTCTCCGCGACCGTGACGTTGCACCCCCACGACACCAGCAGCCCGGCCGTACTGCTCCGCACCAGCGTATCATCATCCACCACGATCGCCTGGAGATCCTCCATTTGATTGTGTGTCGCCGTCGCAGCAACAGGCGGCTGCTCGAAATCTGCCAGTAATTCAGCCACGCCGAATACCCGCGGGATGGTCACGGCAAAAGTCGATCCCCTGTTCGGCGCGGAACGCAGGGTCAACGGGTGTTTCAAAAGCTTGGTTAGTCGATCCACGATGGCCAGCCCCAGACCGATTCCCTTGCTGCGATCGCGCGCGTTGTTCGCCAATTGCACGAATTCGCGGAAGACGTTCTGCTGTTCTTCCTGGGGGATCCCGATACCGTTGTCACGCACCTCGATGCGCAGATGGTCGCCGCGCCGGCGGCAGGCCAGAAGCACCGTGCCGTTCGGCGGTGTGTAGCGGATCGCATTACCCAGCAGGTTGAGCAGGATGCGCTCCAGCAATACCGGGTCGCTCTGCACTGCCGCCTCGACGCAATGTGCCCGGAGCGTGATGCTCTTGCGTTGCGCCAAGGGAATGTAATCCTGCACCAGGCGCTTGACCATCGCTTCGACATCGACCGCCTGTATCTGCGGCGTCACGATCCCCGCATCCAGCTTGGATATATCGAGCAGGGAGTTCAGCAAACTCGACATCGCCTCCACCGATTCTTCCACCTTGTCCGCGATCTTGCGCTGCTCCGGCGTCTCCAGTTTGTTCTGCAGCTCGCCGACGAACAGGCCTAGCGCATGCATGGGCTGCCGCAGGTCGTGACTGGCGGCAGCGAGGAACCGGCTCTTATCGAAGTTGGCCCGTTCCGCTTCTTCCTTCTTGCTGCGCAGTTCCTGGGTCGCCTCGTCGATTCGCTGCTGCAAGGTGTTGCGGTCCTGATGCAGCAGCCGGGCCATGTCGTTGATGCCGGAGGCGAGTGCATCCAGTTCCAGCACGCTATTCCCGGCTATATGCGTATCCAGATGGCCCTCACCGATGCGGCGGATAGCATTGTTCATTCCCAGTACCGGAATGGTGATGCGCCTGGCTACGCGCATGGCGATCAGCATGGTCGTCATCAACGCGAACAGCAACAGGAACAGATTGAGCCCCAGCATCTCCATCTTCTCGTGATTCAGCCTGTCCTTGCCTATTTCGACGATCACGCTCCCTAAAGGCTTGCTGGGAACGTTCCCGATGTTTTCGCTGCCGAACTCGTCCAGTTTGATCTGGGTGGTGACGATGGGCTGGTAGAACCACAAGACATTGCTGTCTTCCTGAACTGCCAGAACGTTGCGCGCCTTGGACGACAGGCTCTCGAACCGTTCACGTTCGCTGGCATTGGGTCTGCCGCCTGCACCGGCAAGGAATTTCGAATCCGCGTCCAGCACGATGATGGAGTTGACGTCCTGCTGCGAGAAGGCGATGTCTACCTGTTGTTGCAGCAATCCCTGATTGCCCGAGAACACCGGATATTCGCTGGACGACGCGAGCTGGCGAACGATCAGCTTGGCCCGTTCGAACAGGGCCCGGTCCATATCGGCAAAACGCATGTAGGTGAAATAGCTTTCCAGCAGCAATGCCAGAACCAGAATCGGTATGACGGCTACTGCCAGCGTCTGTCGTTCAATTCCCTGTCGCTTCATGGAATCCTCCTGATTTCGTCGCGCAGTTGGACTGCGTCTTTGATGTGCAGGTCGAGCGAACGTGCGACCTGCATGTTGACCAAAACTTCAAATGCGGATGGGTAATGCGCCGCCGGCAAGTTGCCCGACTCGTCATATTTCTGAATGATCGCGGCTGCTTGTTCGGCAAATTGGTCCGGGGTGGTGAACACAGCACATAAAGCCCCCGCTGTGACGAAGGCTTGCGATATCCCCACCAGTGGAACTTGCTTGCGGTATGACGTCAGCAAGATGTTCCGTATCGTGCTTGCGTTATAGATATCGGCATCGGCCAGCACAAAGAGCACTTCGCTTTCACTCAATACATTGTCGAGAGCCTCATTCAGAGATTGCTTCTCATCGACTGCCTGGTCGTGCAAACGAATGTTCTTTTCAGCCAGCAAATGGCGCACATTCTGGAGTTCCGGCGGTGGGGTGGCGTAAAGCACGCCGACTCGTCGCGTATTCGGCAGGGCTGCCAGCATCAACGCAACCTGCCGCTCTATCGGCTGGTCGAGAAATACGGCCGAGCGCGGATTGGCATGCTGCGGGTTGGCGCGCAGCAATTTGTCGTACCCGTTCTTGGAAACGAAAACATCCAGTGTTGGAACATCGCTGGTAGCCAGCTTGGATGCTGCCTTCATGCCGACCGCGATATAGAGGTCTGACTCTCCGAGCGCCTCATCGGCGCGTTGTACAGTCAACTTGAAATTGCCGGCGGGAAGTTTGCCGCGCAAGGAATCACTGAATGATTGGTAAGCACCGCCCTCTTCGCTCAACACCAGCGCCACATGCAGCGGGCTGGCCTGCGCTGGCAAGGCATAAGAGAGTAATGAACCCAGCAGCAGGAGCGGCAGCCGGCTGGTGAAGTTGGATGCCGACCGATACAAGGCTGGTCGGCCGAAAATCAGATATCGCAGTAACCTAGGCACGCTGTTTGAACAGAGACCTGCAATTGATGGCTCATTGCACTGTCCGGAACATACATTCCGCAATGTCGCCGTTATCTCTCCCCTGCTCGCTTTATTATTCTGGTCCGAATGATCTTGCGATTCACATTTACCCTGTGCAGCCCGGGTAAATGCGGACGAAATATCGCTGATCCATCCGTATGGTGCCAATAATAACCGATGCCGGACCGGTTTGCCCCTGTTAAGTGCATGGGGTGACAGCACGATTGGTTGGAACAGCCGCAATGGCCTGGAAAGGCTGAAACAAAAAAGCCGCCAAGCTGGCGGCTATCATATTGAATAGTCAGGAATACTGGAGGCGCGACCCAGAGTCGAACTGGGCTCATCGGATTTGCAATCCGGTGCATAACCGCTTTGCTATCGCGCCGTTGGCAAGTTGCTTAGTAGCAAAAATTATGGGAAAGCTAGCTTACAGCTTTCCCAGTAAATGTGGAGCGGGAAACGAGACTCGAACTCGCGACCTATACCTTGGCAAGGTATCGCTCTACCAACTGAGCTATTCCCGCAAAAAACGAAGTCCGCATTATATGGATATCGAACTTGGTGTCAAGAAAATTGGAGCGGTATTTTTGTTTTTGTTCGCCTCTCGCTTGCCTCTGTATAATGCGCCGCTCATGAATTCCGGAACGAACGTTCCGGCGACACCCATCAGCCCGGGTGGTGAAATTGGTAGACACAACGGACTTAAAATCCGTCGACCTTAAACAAGTCGTACCGGTTCGATTCCGGTTCCGGGCACCACAAAACGTTGTAGATTCAAGCAATCCAGCACGGTTTAAGGAATTGGAGGCAACCCCTCCTTTGCGATTCTTTTCAATGTTTTTCGATTCTTTTCGATAGTCCAGTACGGCATAAGTACGGCATAACTTCGGCAGGAGGTGAAACATGCTTGAAATGGGCGGATTCATTAGCCTCGATGAACTTGACGTGTCGGTGTTGAAGTCAATCCTTCTGGATAACGACTTCGATGAGCGCTGCATCAGCAAAGATCGGCTGCAAGAAATAATCAACATCGGTCGAACCAAAAGTCAGGCTCCTGACTGCACATGGCCTGCCGGGTTCTCATCACCAGCTCTATAAGTTCCTCGCAGAAGACTTGAAATCTATGGGTATCGATACCAATGGTTAAGCTGTCGAACAATTGGATTCGGCTTGAGCAGCCAGACCGGAAGGCACTTACCCAGTTGCTAGGCATAGACCTCTCGAATGTCATTCTGGTCTGCCGCAAGCAGCTGGTTATTTGGCTTGCGACCGCAGAACGAATCAGCCGAGATTCGATCACAGCAGCGGCTCAATTTGATAGGTTGATTGATGAAGCAGACAAGGTCGGCATCTGCGGACTTTGAGGTGGTTCGGTTAGTCTGCATCGACGCCCGAGCAAGTGCACCAGCATTTGCCCTCCCGCTTGCTTCAAACAGAAGTGACGTTATAATGCACATCTGGAGAGCGCATGCCGAAAACCCCTAAAGAGAGCCTGCTCGAGCAGGAACGTTTCGAACTAAAAGTAAAATCCGGTGGCGGGTTGCTTAGTTATGAAGTCTGGGGATACATCAACAAAGGTAAAACGGTCGTCACTCGTTACAACATCGCCTACATCAACCATGCGATATATCGCGGCGATAACGGGCGGGTGTTGGGGTTCGACAATGCGCACGATTACCATCACCGCCACTACATGGGCAAAGTGGAAACAGTTCAGTTCACCAGCTATGAAGCCATAGTCGAGCGCTTCCAGAGTGAATGGCAGGAAATCGTAAGCAAACACAGGAGACCGAAAAAATGAGCAAGCAGATCATCCGCACCGGCGATGTCGCAGGATTCTTCGACCGCGCACGCACTGCTGCGCGCAAAGCCGACCAAGGCGGCAAATTCGAAGGCTCCATAACCCTCTCGTTCGAAGACCCGCAACGCATGTTCACCGTGTTGTCGGAAGCCCGCCGGCGCCTGATAAGCGAGGTATTGCATGAGCCGAAGTCGATCAGCGAACTTTCCACCACTCTGCACCGCAACCGTTCTTCAATTACCAAGGACGTTAGCCTGCTGGAAAGTATGGGGCTGGTCATATCGCAAAAGCAGGCCAATCCAGGACATGGCATTCAGAAGATCGTGCGCTCGGTCGCTCCGCGCATCGAGATGGTTGCTACTCTGAGCTGATTGACAATGTAATCCTGGACCGAGCGCATCAGCCATCTACATCAAGTACTTGAGAGCGCTGAGGTCTGGGTATAGCGACTCGCGCGCAGTGGGTAATTTGTGGCGAGTTTCAACAAGCATGCCAGATTAGCGATCTGGGAATACGGTACGCGATGATTAGTTACTTCCTAGCAGCCCATTGATAACCTTTACATCCGCCTCGGACAACACTCCTGCGGCCGCCTTTAGTTTCAACCCCGCGAACAAAGTGTCATACCGTGCCTTGGCCAAGTCGCGCTTCGAGACGAACAGTTGTTGCTGGGCATTGAGCACATCGCTGTTGATGCGCAATCCCAGTTTGTAGCCCGCCTGATTCCCTTTCACCGAGCTTTCTCCAGACTCCACCGCCGATTGAAGTGCTTCGGTCTGCGACACGCCATTAACGATTCCGGCATAGGCCTGTTTTGCATCGGCTCCGGCTTTGCGACGTGCCTCTTCCAACTGGGCACTCAGCTTGCTCTGATTCGCGACGGCTTCGCGCATATGCGAGCTGTTGAGTCCACCGGCAAAGATCGGCATCGTGAACTGTATGCCTGCGACGTTGGACTTGACCCGCGATTCATAGCCGGATGGTACCGACACACTGCCAGATGAATAATTCGTACCGTATGAACCCACGAAATCCAGTGTCCAGAAGTTCTCTGCCTTGGCTTTGGTGACCGTGTATCCGGCAGCACGCAGGGACGAGAACTGTGCGCGCACCAACGGGTTGTTATCCTTCGCCTGTTCGACCCATTGAGTGACGTCGGATGGTTCCGGCTTTGGGGCTACCACCGCTGGTTTCAAACCTGCCAACACTTCAACCGGCTTGCCCGTCAGTTTTTCGATCTCGGTGAGTTTGGTTTCAAGTTCGTTCCTGGCGGCGATGAGTTGGGCGCGAGCCTGTTCAGCCTTCGATCTGGCTTCATCGGAGTCGGTGATACTCACGGTACCCAGCTCAAAGCCGCGCTTGGCCACCACTTCCTGTTCCTGCATTGCCTGCAACTGCGCTTCAGCCGTGGTAACGGTTTCCTGTGCGACCAGCGCATCGAAATATGCCTGTGCCACGCGCAGGATCATGTCCTGCTCGGCTTGGGCAAATTCGGCTTGGGCAGCATCGACCTGCTGCTTCGGATTCATAGTAAGCCAGGATGTTCTGCGGACGCATGATGGGTTGCGTCAATTGCAGTGTCCATGTCCATGCGTAGATACCTTGCTTGTTGGGTGTCGATCCGTTGAAGCTTGCCTGTCGCATCGGTGAAGTTACGATTGCCGGTCAGATTGACCGTCGGCAGGTTGCTGGCGCGTGCCTGAGGAAATTTCTCCTGCGCCGCCTCGTATCCATGGCGTGCGACCTCAAAGGTCGGGATCATTGGCCTGCGCCAGATGATAGATTTCGAGCAGATCGGCAGCATCGGCCTGCAGACCGATGCCGGACAACAGAATGATCCCAACCACACGCCGTGCACACAGGCGCCATCGCGGTATACCCACTCTCAATACTCACCGTTCGTGTCCGCTCTCATCAAAGGTTTTGGTCACCGGGGACAACAAATACTGCATCACGGTCCGTCTGCCCTGATTGATCTCGGCCACGACCTGCATGCCCGCAACGAGCTTGTGCTGCTTGCCTTCGGCATCCAGTGTCTGCTTGTCGAGGGCAACGATGGCCTTGTAGATACTTGACTGTGCTGTTGTTGCTGCTTATTGGTATTGCCGTCCTTCCCCTGTTGCTGCGCATCGGGTGCCGATGCATCGGGACCGATGTGAATGACTTCGCCATCCAGCATGCCGTATTCCTCGAATGGATAGGCGGCCAGTTTCACCTTGACCCGCTGTTTGGGATAGACGAATCCGACATCGTCGTTCTTGACGCTGATCTCCGCGACCAACGGCTCATTCTCCGGCACGATCGACAGCAGCACGGTGCCGGGCGAGACCACCGTGCCGACGGTGTGGGTGGCCAGATCGTTGATGATCCCGGCTTGCGGCGCCCTGAGTTCCAGCAGTCCGTTCTTGTGCTCCTGCTTGACCCAGTCCTGCCCCAGCTTGCGATACTGCCCTTCCGCATCCATGCGCTCATTGCGCAGGTCGCTGCGATATTTCGAGGTGATCATGTCGATCTGCTTTTTGGCCTGGTTGATGGCAGCCTCAAGGCTGGCGACGGTCGATTCCTGTGCGCGCAGGTCCTGGGCTTTTTCCAGATATTCGCGCTGTTTGTCGCGCACCGTCACTTGGGGGGCGTAGCCTTCCTTGCCCATATCCGCGTAGGCTTCTGCCTGCTGCTTGAGGATGGGCGTGAGTCTCCTCCAGCTTGGCCAGCACCGATCCTTTGCAGGAATCGTATTCGCGCTGCGCCTTGCTCAAAGAAGCCTGGGCCTGCTCCAATGCATCCAGATAGGATTGGCGATGATCGCGATATTGCGCATCGACCTGCCGGAACAGATCATCCGGATCGCCCGCTTTTCTGATACAAGGGTGTGCCGTTCAGTTCGGCATCGATGCGGCGCAGCTGCAATGAGCGTATGGCCAGATCATTGCCGATGGTCTTCGCATCCGCCTCGGCCAGCTTGGTATCCATGCGCATCAGCACCTGCCCGGCCTGCACCTTTTCGCCTTCCTTGACCAGTATCTCCTGCACGATGCCGGCATCGGCAGGCTGCACGATCTTGACGTAGGTCTGCGGCACCAGACGCCCTTCCGCACTGGCGATGATGTTGAGTTTGCCGAAGTTCGCCCACAGCACGAGGATGATGAACAGTGCTGCAACCGTGTACATCACTGCACGCGGCAGGCGTGCCGGCGGGCTTTCCTGGATGGACAACAACCCCGGAGCAAAATCCAGTGCCTCCGGGGATAGGACGTGCGATTTGTCGCTCACGATGCTGCCCCTGACTTCATACTACCGATTGCCGTTCCTCATCTGATCTGCGCCGTCCCCGTATTGAGTGTCGGCCACGGATTCAGTGTCTGCGGTGCAGCTGCAAACTGGCTGTTCGACAGGGTGTTTTGCGCAGCAGCTGACGTTCAAGCCGGTGAGGCTGCCCTGGCTGCCGTAGACATAGGCAAGATCGCCTCCCAGTGCGGCCGTGTCGCTGCTGAGCTCAGGTGCGCATTCAACAAGGCATTGGTCACGCCCCAGGCTGGTGAGGCTGGGGTTGGCTGCGCGGGCCTGGTCGAATGCGGCGACCAGTTGCTGGAAGTCGAAGGTTTCGACATTGCTGTTGCGCAGGACATCGCTGGAGCCGGGGTTGAAGTCCGACATGGCGGTTTCGATGACTTGCAGGTTGACGATATTCTTGGCTCCTGCGTACCAGTCCTTGAAGGTGATGCTGTCGGTGGCGCCGACATCGAGGACGAGGTCGTTGCCGTTCTTCTGCAGGGCCAGATCGCTGAAGGCGAAGTGGCCGCCCAGGGAGAGGGTGTTGTTCTGGCCTGCGGTGGCGTTGACGATGTCTTGTCCGTCGCCCTGCATTGAAGGCGATGAGGTTGACTCCGCTGCCGGTGGTGAAGGTGTCGTTCCCTGCTCCGCCGATCAGGATGTCGTTGCCGGACGCGACTGCCAGGGATGTCGCTGGCAGTGCTGCCCACGAGCAGGTGGTTGCCGCCTGCATCCACACCCTGGCTGCCGTCGGCATGGACCCTGCTATCCCCTGCCAGGGTGCCGTCCGCATTGACCGCGCTGCTGCCGGACGTGCCGTCGCTCTTGCCCCATGCCTGGAAGTAGGAGTGGTCGGGGTTGTAGACGGTGTCGGTGGCATAGGTGTTGCCATCGGCATACGTGTAGTTGATCTTGGACTCGGTCTCGCCGCTCACACCGTTCACGTTCTTGGTGTTATCGTAGGTGTAGCTGTAGCCAGCTCCAGCAGTGGCCACACTTCCAGACACCTCGCCAGTAACCGCATCGTAGTTGGTGGTCGTGGTGCTGCCGTCGCCCTTCGCGGTGCTCTGCTGGTACGAGCCGTTCGGGTCGTAGACAGTGTCGGTGGCATAGGTGGAACCGTCGGCGTAGGTGTAATCAACTTTCGACTCAGTGACACCGGCGACACCGCCAACGTTCTGGGTATTGTCGTAGGTGTAGCTGTAACCAGCTCCGGCTGTCGCCACGCTCCCGATCACTTCGCCAGTTGCTGCGTTGTAGTCGGTGGTCGTGGTGCTGCCGTCACCCTTGGCCGTGCTCTGTTGGTAGGAACCATCGGCTTCATACACGGTGTCCGTGCTGTAGGCCGATCCGTCTGCGTAGGTATAGGTGACCTTGGATTCAGTCACACCGCTGACTCCGCCAACATCCTTGGTGTTGTCGTAGGTGTAGCTGTAGCCGGCACCTGCGGTCGCCACACTTCCAGACACCTCGCCAGTCGTAGCGATGTAGTCGGTTGTAGTAGTCGAACCGTCACCTTTCGCCGTGCTTTGCTGGTAAGAACCGTCCGCCTCGTACACGGTGTCCGTGGCGTAGGTGCTGCCATCCGCGTAGGTGTAGGCGACCTTCGACTCGGTCGCACCGGCTACTCCGCCGACGTCCTTGGTGTTGTCGTAGGTGTAGCTGTAACCGGCTCCGGCGGTGGCGACGCTGCCCGATACTTCGCCGGTGGTGGCGTTGTAGTCGGTTGTGGTGGTCGAACCGTCCCCCTTGGCGGTGCTCTGCTGATAGGAGCCATCGGTCTCGTACACGGTGTCGGTGCTGTAAGTCGATCCGTCCGCATAGGTGTAGGCGACCTTGGATTCCGTAGTTCCTGCAACACCGCCAACATCCTTGGTGTTGTCGTAGGTGTAGCTGTACCCGGCTCCTGCAGTGGCGACGCTGCCCGATACTTCGCCGGTGGTGGCGTTGTAATCGGTTGTGGTGGTGCTGCCCTGTCCATCGTTAGTCGAGGCGGTGTAGCCCAGTTCGTTGCCGTTGGCATCGTAGTTGATGGTGGTGGCATTGCCATGACCGTCGTTGGTGTAGGTACTGTAGCTACTATCTGCATTTGTGGTGGTGCCACTGCTGGAACCATCTACATTGAAAGTATCAGAACCCTTCGAGCCATCTGCTTTGACCCAGGTGTCGCCAAGCTTGGTGCCATTCAGGTCGTAGTTGGTGACGCTAGTACTGCCTTGGCCGTCGCTGACTGCAACGGAGGAGCCGATCAGGTTGCCGTTGACATCGTACAGCGAGGTTGTTACCGGGCCGGTATTGTTGACGATCGGGTTGCCGTTGGCATCGTAGTATTGCGTGACGATATGGCCGTTGCCGTCGTTGGCATAGGTGCTGTAGCTACCGTCCGCTGCATAGGCCGTCCCTGTGCTGGTGCCATCGGCATTGAAGGTGTCGCTGCCATGGCTGCCGTCGGATTTGGTCCAGCTGTCTTTGAGCTTGTTGCCGCCAGCATCGAAGTTGGTCGTGGTGGTGTTCCCCAGTCCATTGTCGATTGCGGTACTGTAACCAAGCTGGTTGCCATTGGCATCGAAGCTGGTCGTGGTGACGTCTCCCAGCCCGTCATTTGTGTAACTACTATAGCTGCCGTCGGCCGCGTACCACGTACCGCTGCTGGATCCATCGGTGTTAAAGACATCGAAGCCATTCGATCCATCGGTACGACTCCAACTGTCGCTTATCTTGAATCCACTTGAGTTGTAGCTCGACTCACTATAATTTCGGGAAGTGTCATACGCATACTGAGAATAGCTTCCATCCGCATTGTGGCTCGAACCAGTTGAAGATCCGTCTGCATTCCAAATATCGGTAGCATATGAACCGTCTGCAAATTGCGATGTGGATATTTCCGAACCATCCGCATACCAGATGTCTGTAAAGTGCGAACCATCGGCCCATTGCCAGACGGAGCTACCCGACCCATCGGCGTAGAAGGTAACGGTTCCGAAACTTCCATCGTTATAGGCCCACTGATCTCCAATCCGGGCGCCCTGCGCATCGTATATATCGACACCAAAGCTTCCTGCACCGTCGAAATTGTCGCCTATCCAAACGGCGATCGAGCTGCCGTCTGCAAACTGGTACGTACCGAATGGGGCGGCTGTTCCATTGACGCCATAAAGATCGAAGTTCTTGATGAGGATGCTGTCTGTCAGGGAGTAGCTCAACAGCACGTCAGAACCTTGCACCTGGAAGCTGACGTCTTTCGAAGTAATGCCTGCACCGAAGCTCAGGATGTCATTGCCACTAGCTCCTGCCGGCTGATTAGCTGCATCAACAAGAACATTCAGGCCATCACCCAAATTGAAGGTAAACGTATTCTGTCCTGCCCCGCCTACAAGGGTTTCTCCGCCACCAAGGCCGGCATTGATCGTGCTGGAAATTATCGAGCCCGTTACTGGGTCGAAGTTATCCGAGCCTGTGCTGCCATCCGCATGAGTCCAACCGTCGCTGACTAAACGGTTTTGAGCATCGAAATTATTTGTGGTTAGTTCGCCATAACCATCGTTCACGTAATTGCTGTGACTGCCATCCGTATTATAAGCAGCACCACTTATAGAACCGTCAGCATTGAATGTATCGTTGCCATATGCGCCATCCGCTTTCACCCAGCGGTCGTCAAGCTTAATACCACTGTTGTCGTAGTTCGTTGTAGTGGTATTGCCAGAGCCATCGTTAGTCAAAATGCTGTAACCGAGTTCGGTTCCATTAGCATCGAAGTTGGTCAGAGTGCCGTTGCCATACCCGTCACCGTTTAGCACGCTGTATGCTGTCAAGCTGCCGAAGGCGTCGAAGTAATTTGTCGTAATGTTGCCGTATCCGTCGTTGATGTAGGTGCTATAGCTGTTGTCCGGGTTATAGCTGTCACCTCTGCTGGTGCCATCAGCATTGAATGTGTCGTCGCCGTATGATCCATCGGCGCGCTCCCAGTAATCACCCGCCAGCCTGCCATCCGGATCGTAATCCAGCTCGTTGTATGCCCCATGCCCGTCGTCTGTATAGGTGTAGCTGTGCACACCGTTCGGGTAATAGCCCGTCCCGAAACCGGAGCCATCCGCGTTGGACGTATCGTTGCCATATCTTCCGTCAGAATATTGCCAGAAATCACCCTTCTCAACCCCATTGGCATCAAAAGCATTCAGATAGGCGTTACCTTGCCCGTCATTGACATAGCTGCCTGTACTGCCATCCGCAAACCGGAACTGTGCGATCCGCTGGTCGCCAGTCGCGCCATCCGGTGCAAAATTTGTTATCAGGGCGCTGTCACCTTGGCTGCTGTCTGTAATAAGAAGGTCTGCCCCCTGCAAGAAGAACTGGAGATTCCCGGCCGTGATCCCTGTACTGAACCTGATGGCATCGTAACTTCCATCCATCACCTGAGCACCCATGCCGGGTTTGAAAACAAATATACCCGGATCAAAGGTAGGTGCTGCCGGTGCCATGGCGATCATGTCTGCCATGCTGAGAGTCGTGCCATCCGCAAAGGTAAACTGCGACGTACCCGATCCCAACGGATCGTCGGAATGCGGGATCATCACCTGGATGCTCTGGTTGTTCGTACCCCAGGAAATATTGAGCGTCGTGTAGAACAGTTTCGGATCATCGGCATTTCCGGTGATTGATCCAAGCGTCTGCCCCCATGAGAAATGCAAATCGGCTACCGAGATACCAGGACCAAAGTCAACTGTGTGTTGAGGAAGAATCCCATTGTCAAAGTAGGGCGCCATCGCCAGGAAATCATTAGCCGCAGGCAGCGTAATTTCTGGCAACGGTTGAACATAGGATACCAATTGCGGATTGTTGTTGATGTAATCCGCCACCCACTGGTACTGTCCGGTCATTAGCGGTAGCTGGTCAGAGGTGAAATAGAAAACATATCCGCCGCCTTGTACGAATGGCGGAAGTCCGCCGAATTCCCCCTCGCAGCGATACATGCCGCCGTAATCCGTGCTCTCCTGGACATTAGTGATACCTGCAGCTTGATATACGGCAGCCAGGAGTTGGCTTTGATCAGTGCCACTACCCCCAATAAGGTCGCTACTGACCGAGTTGGGATCGATCTGAATATCCGCGGAACCAGATCCTGCAAATATCTGGTCTGCTCCAGTTCCCGCAACCATGGTGTTGCCACCGACGAGAGTATCGTTACCGGTCCCTGCTATGAGGGTATCGCCATTTTCAAGCAGGTTGTTACCCGTTCCCGCCATCAGCGTTCCGCCGCCGATCATCGTATCGTTACCCGCTCCTCCATAAGCAAAGCCGGCATCGTAAATCGTGTCGTTTCCAGTGCTGGTGTTCACGATCTGCCCATTAGCGTATACGGTCTGATCCGATGAACCTAAATTGATGGTTTGAATCTCGTAGACGTTTTGATTGTCAGTGTATTGCGACTGGAGGGCTTGTGGATATGCTCCGGAAGTTTGCAAATTGCCAGGTGAAGCCAGCGGCCCCCCTATCGGCGTACCATATGCAATATTCGTATATGTGACATATTCATTATCCGTGGACTGATAGCCGAGCAGCGCACCCAAGCCAGTTGCATTGCTGCTGTATGAGGTCCCATTCTCATAGATATACGCATAGCTGATGTAGTTTCCCCAAGATGTCGGGTTCGGATTCACCGTCGTTGTCCAACTCGTCTGGAACCATTGATAGCCCATATTCTGGGAATTGGAGGAATAAGTTGGGTCCGCATAAATCACTGAAGCAGAATCATCAGGTGCGGTAGTAACTTGATTGATGGAAACATCGTAACCCACTACTCTGGCGCCGACGGCAGCGTAGTAATCGTAAGGCGTCAGAGACCATGAGTCCGAAAACGTGACAACCGGCGCAAGCGTTACGATGCGATCGTATTGATAGAAATATGCTCCCTGGTAATACTGGGTCGTCGTTGACGTGACTTTTTCAATCGTGTCATACGCAAATGCCGGATAAACGGTCCACTGTGCATAGTACGAGCCATCCGCCTGCTGGGTATATGCGAGAGTCGACGATGTCAGACCAGCGTAAATCCCATTCACCGCACTGTTGATAAACAATCTTTCCTGGGTGGTTGCTTCAGACTGCTGAGCAATATTATCCAATACGGATTGGACGCTGACACTTCCGCTGCCATCTTGTATCGACCATACCGTCTGAGGATTATCGTAGTAATTCTGAATACACAGGCTGTCATTGGCCCCGCTCTGCAATATCAAGTCGTTGTTTTGTCTTGTTACTGCCAGATTGTTTGCCGTGAGCCCTCCAGTAAGTTGCACAATTCCACCTGCAGATGAGCTATCCACAACGGTGTCATGCCCCATGCCGTACCCCATGACGAAGGTGTCCTGCCCCGTGCCGCCGATCAGCGTATCGTTGCCACCACCGCCACTCAACGTATCGTCGCCGCCGTTAGCTGTAATGGCATTGTCCTGAGCATTTCCTGCAGCAGTAAGATTGTCCGTACCGGTCAGTGTGAGGTTCTGCACATTGTCTTGCAGGGCAAAATTCACTCCAGCCACAACGGTATTGTTTACCGAGTTCGGCTGAGCATTGATCACATCGCTGCTGTTCGTGACATAGATGGTGTTATCGCTGCCTTGCACGAAGAAGGTGTTGTTCCCGGTTCCACCCGTAAGGATGCTGTTGCCGTTGCCCCCGAAGATACTGCTGTCCCCATTCGCCCCAACTACGGTTGATTCGGCATAGTTCGATTGTGCCAGCAGTTGATCCACCGTCATCGGTCCGCTATCCGCAAAATTGAACGTGCCGACCGCCCCGGCCATCCCGCCGTCGATGACCAGTTGCCCGCCGTCGCTCGTCTGGATCAGCAATGCCGGGCTGCCGTCGCTGCCTGTGGTCGCGCCCACGGTCAGGTCGGCCGCACTGATACCCGTGCCAAAATTGAATGTGTCGCCAGCCTGCACGTTCTTGAGTTCGACATTGCCGAACCCGGCATCGAACTCGTAGGTGTTGCTGCCGGTTCCGCCGATGATCGTTTCGTTGCCGCCGCCCGCAATAAACAAAGTCGCGCCGCTGTTTCCCTGCAGCACATCGGTGCCAGTGCCACCGTACAGCGTATCGCTGCCCGTGCCTGCGATCAGCGTGGCATTGCCGATGCTGCTGTACATCACTTCCGTACCCGAGCCGCCTTGCAGCGTGCTGGTACCTGTACCCGCTATCAATGTGTCGCTACCTGCCCCGCCGTATAGTTTATCTACGCCAGCACCTCCGCAGACCGTGCTGGTGCCATCGCCTGCCCAAACTGTCGTCTCCGCGCCCACTGACACCGCCGTCACCCGCGTAGATCATATCGGCGCCCAAGCCGCCAACAATCAAGTCGGTGCCATTGCCGCCGTAAACCGTTGCGGTGCCATCCCCCGCAAAAATGGTGTCTGTGCCGCTGCCACCTGCATAGATGGTGTCGTGGCCTTTGCCGCCGACGATGGATACGTTGCCATCGCCGCCGACGATGTATTCGTTGCCGTTCCCTCCGAAAATCTTGGCATCGCCCGTGCCGCCGATCAGCGTGTCGTTGCCGGCAGAACCGTAGATGAGGGAATTGCCATCACCGCCGTAGATGTAGTTGTTTGCGGTCGGTTCCGAATCCGCAAAACCGTCGCCACCCAGCCCCGACCAGACGGTGTTGTTGCCCGATCCGCCGATGACGGTGTTGTTGCCCCCTTGCAATACGACCTGGTCGCTACCGCTTTCCAAATTGATGTAGTTGTTGCCGCCGCCGCCAAAGATGGTGTCGTTGCCTATCCCGCCGAAGATGGTGTTGTTGCCAATCCCGGCCTGGATGTAGTCGTTGCCGCCGCCCGCATCGAGCCAGTTGTTGCCGTTGGAAAGATAATAGTGGCTGTCTCCCTTTCCTCCGTAGATGGTGTTGTTGCCCACACCGACCGGCACGCCATCATATGTGCTGCCGTTATAGGAGCTGGGCGCATTAAACGGGGCGCTCTTGAGGACCGAGTTGGTTCCGTCAAATACCAAGTTCAGGCCGCCCTCTACTGTCACTTGCCCCGGTCCGCAGACGATGGTGTTGTTGCCCGTGCCTGTGGTGATACGGTCGTTGCCGTTGCCGCCAACGATGGTGTTGTTGCCATTTCCCGCATTGATGGTGTAACCCATTTGCCCGTTGACGGTGGCGGTCTTTTGCTGGTCTAGTGCGGTGGCGAGGGTGAAGTCGGTGGGGATGTTGACGAAAATTTGGTTGTCGTTATTCCACGTGGTGATCCAGTCATTGACGGTCTGGCCGAGATAAGCGCTGTTGCCGCCGATGATGACGCTGTTGCCATCGCTGTCCGTATACATATAGTGGTCGCTGCCGTCGGGAAAATAGCCCGCAGGAAATCCAGACCCCATGAGGAATGCATCGTCGGCATATAACGAGTTCGTGTTAGCGAAGTTAACGGCAAGTTTGTTGCTGGTGACTGTGCCGTTAGCATCGGTCAGGCTGGCGGTGAGGGTGGCGGTGTCAGACTGATTGGAGGTGGTGGTGTCCAGCAATGCCAGCGTCACGCTGCTCTGCCCTGCGGGTATCGTGATATCTATGGTGCCATCGGAGTTAAATGAAAGCGTCTCGGCGCCGTTGATGAGTTTCCACGCTTGATCGGCCAAGTATTCAGCTAGTTGGAGTCGTAGCGTTTGGGCTTTATCCAGGGCTGCAGCGACCTTGACAGTGAAAGTCTTTAGCCCCCCGGAAGCTGTCGAAGTTTGATCGGGTTGTCGCAGTAGTAGATTGGTCCGTGCCTGCAGCTATGGTGACTTGGTTCGTCAAGTGAATGCCGAGGTAGCCTTGAGCCGGGTCGATGGCTTTGGCCATGTCGAAATTGTCGATGGTGATGCTGTCGCTACCGTTGGTGATGGTGAGGGTGTTTCTGTCCTGGTCGAGTTGATACTTTATGCCGCTGTTCTCATCAAGCCACAGGTCGTTACTTTGGTATTTAGCATCAGCACCTGTCAGTGGGGTGCCGTTTAGCATAACCTTGCCGAGGCCGTCGCTGTCATCCTGGATGGTATCCTGCCCGTCGCCTGTTTTGAACAGATAGGTGTCATTCCCGGCACCGCCCATCAGTGCATCGTTACCCTGACCTGCCTCCAGAACGTCATTTCCCGCTCCTCCGGAAAGTGAGACTTTGCCATCTCCTGCAATGAGGATACTGTTTCTGTCGCCGCTGGTTAACCTGTAGGCAATATTCGGGTCGGAAGTATTAGAGGATGTATCAACGGGTTCAACAAAAATGTCAGTCGCAAGGTAATCTGACGGATTCAAATTTAGATTTGTGTTTTTATCATTCAGATCAGAAATAATCGCCTGCTTTGCGGAGTCTAAGGCTTGCTGAATTGCCGATGCTTGAACACCAAACCCAGCTTGGCTCAGTTCTGTCTGAGCTGCGCTTAGATTTGCACCGTTGCGGTTATCATAATCGAGTATGCTATCGCGATATTTCGTAAACATCCGATACACACTCAATGCCTCGTCAGTTTCTACATGATTCACATCGTTGTATAAACCGAAAAGAGCCGCTTCTTCATAATGGCGTTTGGCTGCGCCATCGTGAATGTTATACCGAATCTCATACCATGCTTGAGCCCTATTGCCGCTTTGCAAAGCTTCTCGCAATTTTGGACTCTTCCAGTTTCCAGTTTTGGCCTTTCCTATAAAGCCGTTGTACGTCAACGAGAAAAGAGCCAAGTGCTCATAATCATTAACTAGCGGAGGCGCTCCATCTGGCCACCAAGCTGCTAACGTATTTTCATATTTCTCAGCAATTGTTTTAAAGGTATTTTCAATTTGCGTATCCGAAGAAAATTCGAAGCTTAGGGACGCGTCTCCTGTGCTCTCACGCAATATCTCATCAATTGCATCCTGCGCCGCCTGATCACTCAAATAACACGTGTTGGCTGTCGCAACTTGAATTGCAGCAGCCGCCGCCGTAATTTGTTGAAGGCTCAGCCCTAACGCCATGTTCTGCAAAATCGAATCCGTATTAGCGCTTATCAGAAACCCCACGCCAATCGTAGCCAAGCCCTTTTTGTCTATGTAGACATCTGATGTGGCGCCTTCAAGATACGATAGGAGAACGTAGCGATCATGCTGATAAGTTGGGTCAACCGGGCTAAATACGATACTCATGATTAAATTTCCTTTGATTGAATTTAGTGTGTTACCGGCTTTCACTTGCCAATAGGTTTATTTCCCATGATCGGAAACCAATCAATTAAACATATTGACGCAGGAGACATATCATCATCTGGATGTTTACGATAAAGACTGAACACAGCAACACCTCTTTTCCCAAATGGTCCGGACAGTGGCTCATTTATCATATGGAACCCCGCGCTAGATGATGGAACCCAGCCAAGCATGTAGTATTTTCCATCTTCAGCATTCCGGATGATGTCAGGTCCAAATGCGGATACAAACGAATTGAAAGAGGAAAGCATCGACAAATTCTTCGATTCGATTTCATAGAGCTCACCAACGTTGTAGTCGCAAGTGAAGAGCGATGGATGTAATGGATCGATTCGAAATCTTCCCCCTGGGGTCATTCGTAATATCGTATCCTCCATACCATCACCATCGATATCGATCTTGGTAATCCACATTCGAGCCTTGCCGGCTTGCCGCAACGATTCGCTACCGCTCAACCATTGCTGCCATCTCTTGTCCCCTTCGTTACTCCAATACACTTTGTCCTCATCAGATTCATGGGGGTTATATCCTGAGTGATCCACCGTGCTCCTAATCGCCTTTTCCGCAAGCTTCAGATCAAATGGAATCTCAGTCCAAGTTGGCCGACTAAATTCAGGGAAATTTGGTGAAAGACGAGGGTTGCACTTGTCAAAGTCGATGCTAGAAAATTGATTCAAGTTGCCAAGCAATCGCTGACAGAAAGCGCCTCCAAGCTCATTTGAAATCAGCTTGAACTTTCCAAGGCCAATATTGGTGATGCGATTCTGCTCATTCCGCACTGGCTCCGCCCCAGTGAACTTCTCCGCAGCCTGATTTGCCGCTTTTAGATGCTTTATTCTTCCTCTATATAAATCATCCAGACATAACTTGTTCTCGCACCTGTTTCTTTCCTTAAGCCATTCCTTTTGAGCAAATCTTGTTGCATCAGCTCTTAACGGATCTTTTTCAGAAAGGCTATATTCAGCGAATAATGTCTCATCAAGTTTCGAGATATCCGCATCGTCACAAATCATGTGCTCAACCTTCGTACTTCCCTTCGCACAATCGAAGCTGGCCCCATTGGCTGAAGTACCAAACATCCAAACACCGCAGCACGTTACTATCCAAACCATCCGCCTCACTATCCCGACCTCCATTCCACTCAGTCCTTTTGCTTCAGTCGTTCGCCATCTACATTGAGTTACCGTCATGACTACCTCCGCACCTGATCACTCGTATCTTCCACCGCACTCAACGTCCCCTGCCCTATCCTCACAATCTCATCCACCTGCAGATTCTTCGGCATGGCATGGGTGATGAACAGCATCGACACCTTGCCCTTGAGCTGGTTGATGGTGGCGGCGAAGTGTTCGGCGGTGTTGGAATCCAGGCTGCTGGTGGCTTCGTCGAAGATGAGAATCTTGGGTTGCTTGATCAGTGCACGGGCAATGGACAGGCGCTGCTTTTGCCCGCCGGAGAGCCCCACGCCGCGTTCGCCGATTTCGGTCTGGTAGCCTTGCGGCAGTGCTTCGATGGCGCTGTGGATTTCGGCCATGCGGCAGCAGTGCACGATCTGGTCGAAGGTGGCGTGGGGGTTGGCCATCAGCAGGTTGTCGTAGATGGTGCCGGAGAACAGCACGGTTTCCTGCGGCACCACGCCGAAGTAGTGCCGGAGTTCGTTGGCGGAGAGATAGCGGATGTCGGTGCCGTCGATCTTGATGGTGCCGCTGGCGGGCTGGTAGAAGCCTTGCAGGAGTTTGGTGAGGGTGCTTTTGCCGGAGCCGGATGGCCCCATGATGGCGACGACTTTGCCGGGGGCAACTCTTGAGGTTGAAATCCTCGATACAGGAAGGGCCGGTCTTCGGCATAGCGGAAGCTGAGGCCTTCGATCTCGATTTGGCCCTTGCCTTCGCGTAAGCGGCTGGGGATGATGGAATAGGGTTCGGTCGGGGGCGTTCATCAGGTCGCCCAGGCGTTGCACCGAGAGGTTGGCCTGCTGGAACTGCTGCCACAGCCCCACCAGCCGCAGCATGGGCTGCGAGACTTTGCTGGAGTACATCTGGAAGGCGATGAGCATGCCGATGGTGAAGCTCGGCTGATTGTTCATCACGGTATAGGCGCCGATGACGAGGATGAGCAGGGTCATCAGTTGTTCGAGGCCGTTGGAGACGACGTTGTAGGTGTTGCCGATCTGGCGCACGGTGAAGCCGGAGCGCAGGTATTCGGCGAGGTAGTCGCTGTAGCGGGCGCTGAGCTGGGGTTCCATCTGCAGGCTTTTGACGGTTTCGATGCCGCCGACGTATTCGGTGGTGAAAGCCTGGTTGCGCGCGCCGAGCATGAATTGCTCGTTCATGCTTGGCTCCTGAAGATGGGGCGCGACGATGAAGCTCATGATCGTGATCACGCCCATGATGGCCAGCGCGATGCAGGTGAGCGGCACGCTGTAGTAGAGCATCATCGCCGAGGAAGATGAGCAGGAACGGGAAATCGAGTATCAGCGTGACGGCGGCGCTGGCGATGAATTCGCGTATGGTTTCCACGCCGTGCAGGCGGGCGGCAATCACGCCGGTGGGGCGCTGCTCGAAATAGCGCGTGGGCAGCTTGAACAGGTGGTCGAACACGGCGGCGCCCAGCACCGCATCGACGCGGTTGCCGGTGTGCAGGATGAGGTACTGGCGCACCCAGCTGAGCAAGGCGGAGAACATCATGAACACGGCCAGGCCGATGCCGATGACGATGAGGGTGCTTTGCGTGCGGTGCACCACGACCTTGTCGATGATCACCTGGGTGAACAGCGGCGTGCCCAGCGCCAGCAGCTGGATGATGAGCGAGGCGATCAGCACGTCGCGCCAGATGCGCTTGTGCTTCATCAGCTCGGGGATAAACCATCTGAAGCCGAACTCGGCCTGTTTGTTCATCGCGCCATCCGGGTCTTTGATGCCCTTGGTTTCGAGCGCCAGCTGGAAGGCCGTGCCGGCATAGCGCACGGCGAATTCCGCGTGGGTCATGCGTCTTGGGGGTGTTGGTGCCGACCTCAAACAGGACCACGCTCTCGCGTCGTCTGCACCACGATGGCGGGGTGAAGCTTTGCGGGGTTGGGCGGCTCTCTGGCGGAATGGCGCCTCCGGCGTCGGCGCTTCGGGGTGGGCTGCATGCTGTATGGCCGCTGCGGCTTCGCTGGCCGCTCGTGGAGCCTTCGAACCACTGCTCGGACTACGCCTGCCCTTCCGGGCTCAGGGCGACGGCTTCCGGACAATCATTCGTTCAGTACGACCAGGCACGGCAGATTGAGCTTGCCGACGCGCGGCGCTGTCGCAATCCCGGCGCTTGATGCGAAAGCCCAAGGCGCGTGCTGCATGGATGAATGAATCAGAGCTGTAGGGCGGCGGGAACTGCTTGACCAGCAGCTCGGCATCGAACGGCCTGCGGTTCAGGGCGCTGAAGCTGCCCATGGCCCAGACGATGTCTCCGGTGGCAAAGGTGAAGGCGGGCGACTGCCGCGATGGCTCGCGCGACATGCGCCTTGGATACGAGCTTGAGTATCCGGCGCGGCATCAGGCGGATGCTCCACCGGCAGTATGGGCGGTTCGAGTCACACCATGGCTACTTGCAGCCCGCGCTCCGCCTGTTGCGGCGGGCACGCTCATCAAAACGGTCGAGCATTACATCTACCCCTGTTGCATATACACGCCTGCGCGCAAGCGAGTATGTGTTGTTATTGTTGTTGATGCTATTTTGGTGCCGCCTTGCTCAATGGGGGATTCCCCCATTAAGCCTGGCATTATCCATACGTAGAGATACCTATGTCAACGACAATGTTTTTAACCGACTGATTTGTTGGGTTAATTATGCCGCGCGCATATAAATAGGCTATCCGGTCAATGGCTGTCAGCCATAACACTGTCATGGTTTTGACTTGTTCGGCGCTCTTGAACGGACGAGTAGAGTGCCGCTCCATGAAATTTCTTTTCGTCCACCAGAACTTCCCCGGCCAGTATCTGCACCTGGCGCGCCACCTGGGTGCCACGCCCGGCAACGAGGTGGTGTTCATCACGCAGCGCAAGGACGGCGTGACCCTGCCGGGCGTGAAGAACATCGTCTACCAGCCGCAGCGGCCGGTCACACAGGAGGTGCATCATTACCTGCGCGATACCGAGGCGGGGGTGCTGAATGCGCAGGCGGTGGCACGCGTGCGCCTCGCGCTGAAGGAATCGGGCTTCGTGCCCGACGTGATGCTGGGCCACAACGGCTGGGGCGAGATCTGGTATCTGAAGGATGTGTTTCCGCAATACGCCGCTGATCGGCTATTTCGAATTCTTCTATCGCTTCCGGGCGCGGATGTGGGATTCGATCCCAATCGGAGCAGCAGATCTTCGATACCGCGCCGCGCATACGCACCAAGAACCTGGGCAACCTGCTGGCGCTCGATGCGGTGGACCTGGGCCAGACGCCGACGCAGTGGCAGAAGTCGCTCTACCCCGAGCTTTATCACCCGAAGATCCATGTGGTGCATGAAGGGATCGACACTGGCATTGTCGCTCCCAATGAGAGGTGCGCCTGCGGCTGCCCGGCAGCAAGTCGAACTCACGCGCGACGACGAGGTGCTGACCTATGTCGCGCGCAATCTGGAGCCGTACCGGGGTTTTCCGCAGTTCATGCGCAGCCTGCCGGCCATCCTGAAGCGCACGCCCGAACGCACACGTGGTGATCGTGGGTGGCGACGAGACCAGCTACGGGCATCGCCTGCCTGCAGGGCCAGACGCACAAGCAGCTGATGCTGAATGAGCTGGGCGACTCGCTCGATCTGTCGCGCGTGCATTTCCTCGGCAAGGTGCCCTACCCGCTTTTCCTGCAAGTGCTTGCAGGTATCGCGCGTGCACGTCTACCTGACTTACCCGTTCGTGCTCTCCTGGTCGATGCTGGAGGCGATGTCATCCGGCTGCCTGGTGGTGGGCTCGAAGACATCGCCCGTGGAGGAAGTGATACGCGATGGCGAGAATGGAATGCTGGTGGATTTCCATTCGCCCGCCGAAATTGCCGAACGCGTGACGGCAGCGCTGGAAGCTGGGCGCGATGGTTATGCCGACATCCGCCAAGCTGCGCGCCGCACGGTCGTGGAGAACTACGACCTGAAATCGGTCTGCCTGCCGCAGCATTTGCAGTTGCTTAGGACGGCAATGAATCATTAACGCCTATTGCCAATCAATCCCATATCCATAACAATCCGTCACAGCATTCCAACCACAATCTAGGGAGCTCTGTAATATGAACCGCAAAGACCTGATCGAAGCACTGGCAGACAAGACTTGCAGCAGCAAGGCTGAAGCAGACCGCACTATCGGCGCACTTATCGACATTGTCACTGGTGCATTGAAGAAGGGTGACAATGTTGCACTGGTCGGTTTCGGCACATTCGAAGTGCGCAAACGTGCAGCACGCAAAGGCCATAATCCGGCGACTGGCGAACCGCTCAAGATCAAAGCTTCCAAAGCTCCGGCGTTCAAGGCAGGTGCGACACTGAAAGCAGCGGTGAACGGCGGGAAGAAGTAATCTCGATAACGCCCGACGATCAATAACGAAGCCCTATCCAAGTAGGGCTTTGTTGTTTTAACCCTCCGCTATCTGATTGGAAGATCTCATAGATGCCTATCCTGCTCAGCCTGATCCCGGTTTTGTTAATCATCTTCCCTCCCATACTGGTCATTGTCGCGATCCGATTCTGGAAAAATCGTTCTCCTACTTTTCGTCGCAAAAATCCCATAAACCGGGACATGCTCAGAAGTCCTGGACAGACGTTACGCGCCGAGATAGAAGAAATCGATCTGGACATCAATGGATGGCTTGTAGCAGTCATGACTACGCCGTTGTTGTTTTACAGCATATTGCTCACGATCCGCTTTTTTATCGGAACCAGCTTCAGCACAGCGAACATCGTCTTTTATGTAATCGGGGGAATTGCGGCGGAAATATTCTGTGGTCTCAAGCTCATTGAGCAGATTCGTCGGAAACGGAATCTGACCATCGGACTGGAAGCGGAAACGAGCGTTGGTCAATCATTGAACGAGCTAGTGCGCGACGGTGCCAGTGTGTTCCATGACTTCCCTGCAGATGGTTTCAATATCGATCACATCGTGGTTAGCACTAAAGGCGTTCATGCCGTCGAAACGAAGGGACGCTCCAAACCCGTCGATGAAGACGGCAAAACTTCATATGAACTTACTTATGACGGTAACACACTCAAATTCCCACGCCATACCGAGACTGAGCCGCTGGAACAGTCAAAACGCCAGGCCAAATGGCTTCAGGCATGGTTATCCAGCGCGGTCGGCGAGCCCATCGAAGTCAGGCCGGTTCTGGCGATCCCTGGCTGGCGCATCCAGTTGGCAGGCAGTGGTAATGTTTTCGTTTTTAATCCGAAGGTTCCGGGCCTCTTGATGCAAAACCGTAAAGACACCCTGCTGCCCGCGCAGATCAGTCGCATCGTCCATCAGCTGGACAGCCGTTGCCGTAACGTCAAGCCAAGCGAATAGACATCATCTTCGCAGACGCGGGTATTACGCCAGATAAGCTGCCGCCACTGCCTGCTGGCAAGTACCCATAAGTTACGTTTCTTGCCTTCCGGAATGCCTCGGCCATGCATATGACGGTGTATGTACTTGGCGGCAACCGGAAAGGCAACTGAGGAAATGATCGGGTTCCACATGGATATCCATGTAAACATGGTTATCAGCAATCCACTCGCTCACGCAATTCCTTGCCTGCTCTGAAGTACGGGACTACCTTGCCCGGCACCATAACTGTTTCTCCTGTTTTGGGATTACGTCCTGTGCGTGGCGGTCGATGATTGTTTACGAAGCTGCCGAATCCTCGAATTTCGACCCTGCCCTGTTTTTCGAGGCTGAGGGCAATTCCATCGAGAATATGTTTTACCGCTAATTCAATGTCCTTGGAGGTAAGCTGAGGATGTTTGTTTGCGAGTTGGTGAATCAATTCTGACCGGGTCATAGGGAAAGATTAGTCGGCAAATTTATCAGTTGGACTATTTCAAGCAATGGTGTTGATGTTTTGCCCTAAATTGGGTGGCAGATTTGAAGGGTTTACCGGCGGCTGGGGAATCGAATTGATCAACGCCAGCGCAGTTTGAGCCTGAATGTCGATTGCTTTCTTAAGAACTGCTGTTCCGACGGCGTCACTACTGGACTGAGCGATGACTGAGCTGATATCCATGGTGTTTTCTCCTAAACGAATGCGCAGAATACTCCCAGTAGATATACCGAAGCAATTTGATTCTGATACTTGCTCAATTAGTCCTACATGATCTCTCAGCCTTAATCCGCACGCCCAATACCGCGTTGACCATGGCGAGACCACTTTCCATGAACATGTTTCTTATATGCCGCTATCCAGTCTGATGCAATTTCTTCTTGCGCTTCAGTAAGTTAACTTTCATTCCGGCACACCATTCTGTACAGCACAAATTCCAGATCGTCTTTTTTATTTGCGCCCCACTCGCTCAGTCGAGGCTCAGGCCAAAGGTTTCTTGGATCGCGTGGACTGCCACCTATGCTAAGTGGAATTAATTCCATCATGGAGAGCAGGCGTCCGCTCTCTGCCGCAATAAACGTCGATCCCAGAATTTTTCAGTCATATATCACCTTACTGAACCAATCCCGGTTTGCTTATCAGGAGGTGTTATGCACGCAATCGCAAAAACCAGTTTGTACTATTCCGAAGGCAGCAGCGACAAGGAATATCACGCAGAAATCGTTGAAGTCGCAGGCGGCAACGTCGTCAATTTCCGTTATGGCCGTCGTGGCGCTTCACTGACTTCCGGCACCAAGACCTCCAGCCCCGTCGATTTCGCGCAGGCGAAGAAGATCTACGACAAGCTCGTAAAAGAGAAAACCGCCAAGGGCTACACCCCAGACGTATCCGGTGCCGCTTACCAGGGCACAGAACGCGCCGGCCTGAAATCAGACTTCACTCCCCAGCTGCTCAACCCCATCACCGAAGAAGAGGCCATGCGCCTGATTAAGGATGACCGCTGGGCAGCCCAGGAGAAGATGGACGGTGAACGGCGCGCAGCACATGCCGATGGCGGTGGCGTGTTCGGCATCAACCGCAAAGGGCTGGTCGTCCCACTGCCACAGGCTATCGCGGATGAACTGCAATCGATTGCCGACTTCAAGGGAGCGATACGGGTTGACGGCGAGATCATCGGCGACATCCTGCATGTCTTCGACCTGCACATCCATCAGGGTGTACGCATGCATCCAGAGCCCTGGCAGAAGCGTATGCGTCTCGCCATCAACGTACTTTCCGGATGCCAGCACATCAAAGCCCTGCCCGCTGCCCTCACCCAGCGTGGAAAGCTCAGCCTGTGGAACAAGGTCAAGGCCGCGCACGGTGAAGGCGTGGTGTTCAAGCGTCTGGATAGTCCTGTCACAGCAGGCCGTCCCAACACGGGCGGCGACTGGCTGAAATTCAAGTTCACCGAGTCGGCCAGTTGCTGCGTGCTGGAAGTCAATTCCGGCAAGCGTAGCGTCAGGATCGGTTTGCTGGACACCAGTAAACGTCCGGATGTGATCAAAGGTCAGCCGATGATTCCGGTCGGCAATGTGACGATTCCGCCAAACCATGACGTACCAGCAGCTGGGGAAATCGTGGAAGTGGAATATCTGTACGCGTACAAAGGTGGAAGCATCTACCAGCCCGTTTATCGCGGCAAGCGCACTGACCTGGACATCAACGCCTGCACCACGGATCAGTTGAAGTACAAGCCGGAAGGACGCGATGACGATGATGCGTGAATAGTCATCAGCCATTTGCATGGCACGTTCACGACCAAGCCCTCTTTCTCTCTGAGATCGAGGGCTTTTGTGTTGACTCAACCAACTATCAGGAGATCAACATGAGACACCATCTCATCACAGCGGCATTCTTCATGGAAGGACTTCACGACGCAAAGCCGGAACCCAACGTCAAACCGAACTACGACGCACTGATCGAAACATGGAGCAAGGGCTGTATCGAACTGATTGATGCACTGATTGGCTATGTCCCCTTCACGCTCAAGCTATGCGAGGCCGGCGCATTGGCCTGTGATGGGACTTATCCCGGTGTATTCGATTACGAGGTCAGCAGTTGCTTTGGCAGATGGTTTGGCGAGCACATTCTGGAACACGGCGGCGATGAACCTCAACAGATTGAAGCATGCGCGTGGCTGGTCAAGGAAGTGAGCGCATTTTTTACCCAGGGCATGACGGACGAACAAGCACATGACGTCAAGATCGCCATCAACAAGGCTTCACTTCGTCATTATCAGCAGGTTTTCCCAGCCCTTATGCCGCCATGATTATCGATTGTGGATTTTACCGTGCCATAGCTGAAGGACTGGTAATGGTCTGCGCTATTCACTGATTTATATCTTCATCTTTCCATCAAACACCAACCATACAAAGGAGTCACCATGAAACAAGGCGACGTAGTATTCGAAAATCAAAATGAAACTGTTTCAATCAAATGCCCGATTTGCCAGTCTGAGCATATTGAGACTCGGAACATCGGAAAAAGAACGGGCCGCACTATTGGAACGGCTGCAGGAGCAGTCGCTGGCGTAACTGGAACCATGAGTGGAGCCGAAGTTGGTGCGACGGTTGGTTTAGTCGGTGGCCCCGTGGGAGTAGCTGTTGGTGGATTCCTGGGTGCGATCATCGGTGGGCTTGTCGGAGCGGCAGCAGGACATACAGTTGGCTCCAACATTGGCAAAGTAGTCGATGACACCATGCTGGAAAACTACTACTGCCCGGCATGCGACCACTCATTTCAGCAAGATTGACATCTGACAGACCGGTTCACTCGTTACCTGTATCAGCAAGCACCAAACCCTCATTCAGTTTCACCCATCCCCTCACCCCAAACGTATTCCGTTCCGGGGTTTCATTCATTTTAGAAAAGGAAATCATCATGGCGCACGAACTCGCTTCATCGAACGACATGGCCTTTGTCGGGGAAACACCCTGGCATGGCCTGGGCAACAAACTCCCGAAGAATCAGCCCATCGAAGTCTGGCAGAAGGCGGCTGGCATGGACTTTGAGATCAAACAAACCGAAGTGCTGTTCAATGCAGGCAATGAGAACGGCAACATGCTCAACCTGCGCAGCAATCAGGATGCGACCGTACTGTACCGCTCTGACACCTGCGAAGCGCTGTCAGTCGTATCCAAGCGTTACAAGGTCGTGCAGCCGAAGGACGTGCTCGGTTTCTATCGTGACCTCGTATCGGTCAGCGGCTTCGAGCTGGAAACGGCCGGTGTGCTCAAGGGTGGCAAGAAGCTCTGGGCACTTAGCCCGAACCGGGCAGGAAACCATGCTGGCCGGTGGCGACAAGGTGAAAGCCTATCTACTGCTGGCTACCAGCTGCGATGGCAGCCTTGCGACCACAGCACAGTTCACCAGTGTCCGCGTCGTGTGCAACAACACTTTGCAGATGGCCGTGGGTGCGAGCAAGGGTGCTGTCCGTGTTCCTCACTCCACCACGTTTGATCCTGTCGCAGTCAAACGCGAGCTGGGACTAGGCATGTCCTCATGGGATGAATTCATGGCGTCTATCAAGGCGATGTCAGAACGCCCGGTTAACAAATTCGAAGCTATGTCCTATCTCATCAATGTGCTTGGCGATCCTGCCCTGCCCCTCAACGAGCAACCAAACCAGAAGGCCATACAAGCGGTTTACGGCCTGTACTCCGGTGAAGGCAAGGGAAGCAAATTGCAGTCTGCCAGTGGTACGGCATGGGGTCTGGTGAACGGCATCACGGAATACGTGGACCAGCATCGACGCGCCCGCAACCAGGACTATCGACTTGACAGTGCATGGTTTGGCCAGGGCGCGCAGATCAAGCAGCGTGGCCTGGAAGGAGCAATGGCATTGGCTGCTTGATCATATCAACAGCCCACCCAGTAAATTTTGTCTGTGAGCAAGTGAAGCGATGGCACTGGCAGCATAGCAAATGCAACAAGTCTCTTTGGCTGAGTGGATGGGGACAATAAACTGACAACTCAGCAACACTGGTCTATGACCGCAACAGATAGCGCCTCGGGAGGACTTCTCTCGGGGCGTTGTCGTTTCTATCGGGAGAAATTCATGGTTACTACAGTGGCAGTAACACATAACAAACCGCGTCCTGCACTGAAACTGGTGAAGACGAACGACCTCAGCAGGGATGACTGGCTGGAAGTTCGCAAGACCGGCATCGGCAGCAGTGATGCCGCTGCATCCGTGGGCCTGAATCCCTACCAGTCACAGCTTGAACTGTGGATGCAGAAAACAGGCCGAGGTGCCGCATTGCCTCAGGTCGATCCCAATGACGACAGCAGCCCGATGTTCTGGGGCAGTCTGCTGGAAGCCTTTGTCGCAGCGCACTACACCAAGAAATCCGGCAATCGGGTCAGGAAGATCAATGCCGTTCTCCAGCACCCGGAGCATGCCTGGATGCTGGCAAATATCGACCGTGAGGTGATGGGTTCATTGGAGGTGCAAATCCTCGAATGCAAGACCGCCGGCATGAACGGAGCCAAGCTCTGGCGTGACGGTGTGCCGGAGTATGTCCAGCTGCAAGTCCAGCACCAACTGGGAGTGACCAGCAAGGCCGCTGCCGACGTTGCAGTGCTGGTCTGTGGTAACGAGTACCGCTGCTATCGGATCGAGCGCGACGATGCCCTCATCGCCCGCCTGATCGAACTGGAAGCCAAGTTCTGGGATTACGTCATCCGGGATATTCCACCACCGGCTGATGGCAGCGACTCGGCAGCAATGGCCTTGCAGGCGCTCTATCCCTACGACAACGGTGCAGTGGTGGATCTGTCCGAGGATGTGGAGATGTGCGCCGCGTTTGCCGACCTGAATGCGGTGCGTTCTGTGCTGTCCAGCAACAACGAGACTGAAGCCCTGCTCAAGCAGAAGATCCAGCAACGCATGGGTGATGCAAGCCAGGCGGTTTTCGACAGCGGCACGGTGAGCTGGAAACGCAGCAAGGATAGTGTGGTTCTGGATACCGACAAGCTGCTCGCTGCCCAGCCTGATCTGTTGCAACGCTATCCCCTTCCACGTTCTGGCAGTCGTCGCTTCCTGATCTCAGTCTGAACCAATACCCCATTCCGGGGGATACCACATATCAGCCCACCCTGCGGAATCGGGGTGGGCTTTTCTATTTAGGAGTTCACCATGATCAAAGGTCTGGCAATTACGCCGCCGGTAGTTGGGCGAATCAGCATAGGTATGGTCGTAGAGAAGAATGGCAAGCGTCTGCCTGAGAAGGACGACCAATTCACCATTACCACGCAGGTACAAAACAAGGATGGATGGGTGTTACACCCTCTCGACAAAGCCATCCGCACTGCATCGGACGGCAAGATACGGGCAATCCCGATTCAGCTGATGTTCAACGATCCCGATTTGAATCTGCGCGCTGAATACAGTTTGTTTGACCGCGAAACCGGGCGACCAATCTGTGTCGGTAACGGGGAAACCTGCAAACGAGTCGGCGCGGAAGGAATGCAGTCGCTCCCCTGCCCTTCACCCAGTAGTTGTTCCTGGGGTGGCAAGGCCGGATGCAAACCGTATGGCAGGCTCAACGTGCTGATCGCCGAACAGGAGGATGCTTTTGGTAGCTTCATCTTCAGGACAACGGGCTTCAACTCGATACGCACCTTGTCGGCACGGCTGAGCTATTTCAAGGCAGTTTCCGGAGGACTGCTGTCATGCATGCCACTGACCATGAGGCTGCGGGGCAAGTCCACCACGCAGAGCCATCGTGCAGCGGTGTACTACGTGGACATCACCACGCGGGACGGCATGAAACTGAATGACGCCGTTGCCGAAGCCAGAGCGCAGCATGAAACGCCGGAAGTCAGTCGGACTTCGACCAGGATGCACTGGAGGTGGCAGCCCGTGAGGGATTCCAGAATGGAGCATTCGAGGAAACTGAAGACGAGATTCCTGATGTGCTGGAGGAGTTCTTCCCTGACAAGGGTGCAGAAGGCGCTACGGCAGGCGAAGACAAGAGCAAAGGCAAGCAAAGCCTGAAGGACAAGCTGGACAGCAAGGCCAGTAGTTAAACCCAATCGAATGAATTCATGCCGGGGCGTTTGCTTCGGCATGAATTTGTTCGTAAATTGAAGGGTGACAATCAATTTACTGCAATGCCCTAAACTACAGTAGCTCAAACTTGATCTGACACAATCTGCTTGATTGCGCTGCCATCGATTTCGTTGCCTTCATAGTGTGAATTTGAATTGCCCGAAATCAGCCGGTGGCGACAGCCAGAAACTAATCCGTTATAGTCGTTCAAGAATCCGCAAAGCGGGCGTTACCGTCTGCATTATGCTGTCTGCCATAGGCAGGCCAGCTAAAAGGATGGTTTATCCTCTTGGTCGAAGATAGAAAGGTGCGCTTGGAATTTCTATTACTTCCACTTCATCTGCTGAGTAAAGCATCTTATTCACGAGCTCATAGTCTGCATACATTTTTGATCCGTCCCCAATAACATAAGCAAAGTAAACGGGAAGGCCAAACGATGCGGATAGCCGCTCTCGTTTGTCTTCAAGGTCAGTAGCAAATACTGGATCCTCGGCAGTCCATCCGATTTCTACTGCGAAGGTGTCATTCAATCCATCGTCATTTATCTTTTCTGCCACAATATCCGCTCGCAGCCCCCCTCCCAACTTTTTCTCTTTTTGTATTGCATATCCATTTCGGATTAACGTCAATGAAAGAATGGACATTGCAAAGAGTTCGTAGTCGCGACCTTCGTTCATCTTAGGCCTCATCTTCTATTTGTAAGTCAACGTCATGTCGGACGACTTTGGATTTGAAGGCGAAATTGCGTGCTTGGAAATGGTCTTTTACCTCTTCGTAAAGCGTTTCTCGTATAGCAGGATCTTTCAGTGAGAGAGACTTTGGAATTGCTGATATGCCCTTGATCCGAGATGCTCCGATGCCCATTACGTAAATACTTTCACTGTATGGTTTCGAGGCATCAACCGCCACGAGGTAAACGGGTGTCTTCAACGCCAGCGCTTTCGAAACCTCTTCAGCTGTAAATTCCGTCACTATCGACTTAGCATCCTCCTTAGGAGTGGTGGCGGTGGTTTTGACCTGCAAAAAAAAGTGTGGGCCAAATGCTTGGCTTTGCTCATCAACGAGCAGCACTAGGAAATCCAGCAATTCAGATTTCTCGCCCAAGAACTTTGGTCGGAAACGAATTCTATTGTTGTGGGCACTTGAGGGTGTACGAAGACAAGAACTTACAAGTTCTTCTCCTCGAGCTCCCAAGTCATCATTTTTTGACGCCATGGTATGGGCACATCCTTGAAGTAAGAGGTAATAGGGCCAATGATTACTTGAAAAGTAACGTTCGCACACTGTGTGTCATAGATCAAGTCTGAGCTACAACACCTAGGCTGCCACGTCAATGTCTCTCCCATGTCGCTGACTATGCCCACCACCTTATAGCAAAGTCTTCAACCAACTGCTGCCCTCTAATTTGCAAGTCACCTTTCTTGAAGGTCTTGGTCGTTGAAAGTGATGTCGCGAAGATCGACGTCATCTTGAACTTGCTCGCACTATAACCGTTCAATTTCTCGACAAGATCATCATTCTGAATAGAACTGTTAATTTTCTTTTCCAAGATAGTCAGATTTCCCAACAAGTTTTTGTACTCTTCAAAATCTTCTTCATTCTTAAACCCATATGAGCGCGGCTTGAACTTTGGGGTTTGGGACAGAATATGCTCAATGGTCGGGTCGTTTTCCATGATCTTTCTGAGTTCTGTGAGTAGATAGGTTTTCCCCCTGAGCCTTTCGCAGTAATCAATGAACAACGTACGTAGCAATCCGGTCTGCTTGTAGTAATCGTAGTTAGCCAGATAATCCTTGAATCGGTCATTGCTTATTTCGTGCGAGTTAAACCATAATAAGTGATTTTCAATTTCCTGGATTGTCCATGCCGCATTATTAAGGCCGTAGGCGAACTCAGCAATGTACTTTTTCCCCGCGTACTCTCTAATTTTCAAAACTCTGACGTCAATTATTTCGACCATCTTTAGAACGCTGATACCTTTTGTTGGCAGTGTTTGGTCAAGCAATGAGTTCTTTTCCAACTGAGTGATTGCCGGGTAGTAAACAACCGACAGTCCAAGTACGGAGAACAGCTTGTAGTAATCTTCATTGTCTACGGTTCTACTAACGATTCTTTTGAACGCGCGAATATATTCCAAGAGGCTGTTCAGGTAATTCGATATATATGAATCCAGCGCTGTGATGTCATAGTTCTTTCTAAAGTTATATAGATTAGATTTTACATTATCGAGAACTTGCTGGCCGGTTGGGTCGTAGCTTTCCTCGGAAAAACAGATATGGTGATGACGTAACAAATCATCTTCGTCAAATTGTTTAGAACTGATGATATTTATTTTTTGATCTTCACCGATCAACTTAATATCGTCATATAACTCGAATATTTCTCCGAACTTGTTATTAATATCATCGTCATATTTTTCCGATAGATATTTGTTAGAAAAATAGAACAGGAGGCTTTTCATCTTATCCATCCTAGATAAATCTCTGCCCCTATCATTCACCGTCTGAAAAATCCTGATTGCGTCTGACTCACTTTTTTCAACGAATTCGAGGATTGAAAGTGCCTCGATTGCCTTAAGAAACTGCGCGTGATTTTTTATATGATGGTCCACAATGTTTTCCATCTCGCTGTATGCGTCAAGCATGAAACGTTGACTTTTGCTTTTCGGTTCTAAGGTAAGAGTGCCATCTAATATCTGGAAAAAGAAATCCCCGTCGCGCTCCAATGGAGTCAACTTAAACTGATCTTTTTGTTTAATGTAATACCGGCGATAAAAGTCATAGTCTTCTTTGTCTTTTAATTTTCTGATGATGGCACTTATAAACATAACAATCGTTGTAACGCGCTGTTGACCATCAACGATGTTGAATACTTCTTCGTTATCTGTTTTTGCCAAAACTACCGTTCCAACATAATGATTGGCCTTTGTATCTAGGGCCTCCTGGATGTCTTCGAATAACTCTCTGACGTTTTGCTTTTCCCAAGCATAGCTTCTTTGGTATTTTGGTATTTCGAATACTTTGCTCGCAAAGAATTGCTTCAATGATTGTTGACTAGACATATGTATCCTTTTCCTAGTAGTTATTTGTCAATGCCGCGCACACGAGCTAAGTTCAAATACAGTTCGATAGCATCATTGCGAGATCTCCGCATGGTCTATTTGATGGTGAGTACATCTTACGAATCTAGGCTCCCAAATCCCCTAGATCCCTCCACTACTTTCGTGATCGAATAGGTAAGTAGCCAGAAGTCCGGACGGCTTGCTCTTCTTCGTCATATCGAAAAGACCAAGATTACCAATCACCAGAAAGCTATCCTTGGCGCGAGATACTGCAACATTGAGCATGTTAGGTGACTTATCGAAGAACATTCCGCCGTTGTAACCCTGCCCGTAGGTCGGCGAAAAAATCACAATATCCCGCTCCGCTCCCTGTAATGCATGCACCGTACCCACGGTCAACTTTGTATTCTTTTTCGCAAGATCAGGCATTGCCTTGCGTAGCAGTTGCGCAATCAGGTTCGCCTGAGTCGAAAAGGGCGTTACAACGCCGACCGATTTCCACAGGGGTATCGATTCGCCCTTCTCATCACGGTAATGATTTTGGATACTTGCACGGTTACTCTTGAGCCAAGTCACGATGGCTACCGCCTCATCGTAGTTCTGGCGGCTCGATCCCACTTTCTTGTCGCCGCCTTGGACATCAAGTCTCCCAAACACTGGCAGCAGTCGAGTTGCTAGATCAAGCGCAGGGCGCAAGGGCTCTAGGCGTCCGGCGTAAACGAGTGCGTTGCAATAGGCGACGAGTTCTGGCACGCAACGTCGATGTTCGGTTAACAGCAAGCCGCGTATATCGTCATATTTCTGTACTGCGCAGCCGCGCCCAGATATTTTCATCAGGTTGCCTTTCGCGGCGGTATAGCCTGCAATGGACAATTCTTCATAATGCGTATCGTCGGCGCGAACCGTTAAGCCGAATTTTTTGGCATTAGCGCGATCTGTGGCTTCACCCGTATTCCAGACTGGTTCGATTTGAAAGGTGTCACCGACCACCAGAGCCCGTTTTGCGAGCGCAAACATGCCTGCGCCGACATCAGGCGAGACCTGCCCAGCTTCATCAACGACTAACAGATCAATCGTATTCCACAGAGGTATATCCTCACCTTGCCATGCCGTGAAAAAGGCTGGTGCCATGTGAAAATTCGAGACGATACAGGGAGAAATCTTGGCAAAGCGTCGATACTTTAGCTCCAGCTTGTTACGCCCCTTGCTATCGGTAGTTTGTTTGTCAAAACGTTCTTGCATTTCAATAAGCCACATACCGGACCAGTAGCGATCAGCCACACAGAACATCAAGGCGCGAATTGCGGTGTCGAGTTTGCCGTTTAACTCGGCGAGTGATATATCGGCCATCGCTTCGTACTTGGTACCCAGCGCATCAAGCCAGTTCTTGAGCAACTTCTTGATCCGCCAATTATCTTGTTTAGCCGTATTGAGACGTGCCGTGGCGGATACTTTCTGTTCTTCCGCATAGGCAACGTCTGCAGCTAGTTTTGCCAGTTCTTCCTGTTTGTCCGTCAGTGCCTTCTTACGCAACGATCTGAAGTGCCCGGCGATATCTTCCTGTCGGTTATTCATCTCGATGGTCAGTGGATTGGTCAGCAAGAAGGCACGGTCGCGGGCGTTGCGACGCCGCAGAATTGGCGGCAAGAAAGATAGCAAATCAATCCAGAGCGGCGTGCCGTCGAGATAATCAGACCAGTCGCGTTCGGCAGTATTAATACTAGCTCGAACCCCCTCATGGTGATCCTCAACTGTTTTGCTCAACTTCTTATTATGCGCAATAGCCACATCGGCAGATTCGATTTGCGTTTGCGCGGTGGCGATGTCTCGTTCGTATTGATCCATGAACTTTGTGCACAGCGCGACCGCGCCGGCATGGGGATCGTTACCTGTTGCAGAAAAGATGGCGTAACGAGCCTTGATGATTTTCTGCAAAGTATCCTGATGATCTTTCAATTCAGCGTGAAGTGCATCGACGACCACTTCAACGGAACTCTGCTCTTTGCCAAAATAGGCCGTTGCATAGCCGAGATACCCCTTATGCGCAGATTCAACCGCTTTAGGGGTTTCCTGCTCCACGAAAGGGTGAGTTTCGCTGGTGCAGGTAGGAAACTTCGTCTCACGGGAAGCCGACGCCATAAAGAGTCCGAATCCCCCGTCGTAAGGGAGCCAGCGCTGGTGGCCGATTTTCGATCCGATCTTGCCAAAGCTATCGAGCACATTTTCAACAGCCTTAACGTTGGTCGAGGTAACTACGATCAATGGACAAACATCTTTTTGCAGTGCGGCATCAACCCATATTTGGGCAACAACGCTTTGGAGCAGTGTGGTTTTGCCCGTGCCCGGAGGGCCGTTTACTGCTAGCACATCACCTGTTTGCAGCGCAGCCAGCTCAACCATGGCCTCACGCTGTGACGGCGAAAGCGCGTATTCTTGGTCGATATGTCCAATCAATGTGGTGTAATGCGTTTCAGCTTCAGTAACCGAAATGGGCCTGCGCGCTGGCCGAGCAGTGACATTGCGCAGCTTATCCAGCAATGGCGTTGCTGGAGTCTTGGCGATCAATTGGTCATACAACTTGATTAAGTGCCGGGCGATGATCGGCGGGTCATACGGCAGTCCATGCCAAGCCGATACGACTTCAAAACCTTCCCGCTCGAACAAAACTGGGGCGGAATCACCTTCTATATGTTCTGCCAGAAGCGGTAGGGTAGCTCCAGTGACTTCTTTAAACATTCGCGCAGCCATCTGGAAAGCATCGTTTAGGGAGGTTGGCTTTCCAGGAATCGCGCTTAGAAAATTGTCGTAGTCGTCCAGGTCGCCGATAGTCATATCCTTTATGCTGGGCTCCAACATATCGCGTGGAATCCATGGATGACGGTCTGGGTCTGGTGAAAGCATACCCTGACGATCCAGCAGACAAGGAATGCAGAGCAGGCTAAATCCCTTGTTGGCATCACTAGCCTCAAGCTTCCCACCGTGGCTCGCTTGCACAGATAGTCTGGCGGCGATCAGGACAAAAGGGATAGTTTTGGCAGGTTTGCCATCTGCACCGTCCTTGTTTGCTGTTTTACTGACAGAGAACTGCTTAGCAATCCATTCGACGGTGTTCGGCGAGGCCTCTGAAACAAACCAGCGCTCATCCCGCTCGGCAATAGCAATAGGTTTGTCGTCGGGCGGTAATTCCGGGTGGCATAGACTGATTTCGGCTAGCGCTGCGCGCCAATAGGGAAGAGGAACGAGATCGTGAGCAACTGACTTTTTCACTTTGTTGTTCTGTAGTTGAGTTGCACGTCACCTTAACATATTGCTCAGATAGCTAAAAGTCAGAGCAGCTTCCAATATGAGATGAGTTGTATTAACTCAGACTTGATAAGACACAAACTGTCAGATCGTTACAATCAGTCTGTCCAAATATGTTTGAGATTTCCATAAAGCATCCGGACTCACATGCAATTAACTCTTTTTGGCCGAAAATGGTAGCTTAACCAGCTAGTTTTTCCAGTATGGCGCTGACCTCTCGCTTGCTCATCCCTCTTAGCATTGCGATCTTTGGTAACTGCTCTTTACGCGGTCTGGAATTCCCAGCTTCCCAGCTATAAATCGTTTGTGCAGATACATCCAAGGAGATCTCCGATTACCTCAGCAGTCAATCCGAGTCGCTGCCTAAGTGATTTAAAACCCTTTGCAACAAACCGTACTTTTGTTTCAGTATCAGGTTCAGCCTTTACCTCGGCACTCTGGGTAGCCGCCTTTCCAAGACGTGACAGTTGCTGCTCCAGTGTCACGACACGTCGCTTCAGTGCAGCGATCTCGGATCGGTATTGCGCTGATGCCTTCCTGAGTCCAGCTACTTCGCTGCGTATCTCTTTGCGTGCCAGACGAATGATTTCTTCTTTCAATACAGTTGCGAGGTTTGCCATTGTGTTACTCCGTTTGTCATGCTTATTAATCGGAGAAATGACTGTAGGACGACCACTGCCATATTGCAAGTCAATTCAGGTTTCACCTGGCACACAGGTTTAACGTCTATGAAGGACCTCAGCCATGTGCGTATATGTCCTCTCTACCAATCCCTTTAAATCTACCGGAATGTTTCTGCCAGGATCATCGCCAACGGTGCGAACGCAAACAGTCACGGAATAGTCCTCACCCGAAGATGGCCTACTTAATGATGTCCGGAAGAATAATTCGTTAGAATCCGAGAGCGTTGGAACAACATCGGGCATTGCTGCAAAATAATCATTGAGCGCCTTTGCTACATGTAACTTGGCTACTCCGACTCCGTAATCGATTTTGTTTTTTTCATACAGTTCAGCTGCAACCTGATTTCCAATCACCTGGATTGTGATAATGCAAGAATATGACAGAGTGTGGTGCATTAGAACGTAGGTGAATATAGCAATCAATCTGCCATCCACAACACCCCACTCTACTGCCCAGTCCTGATTGTAATTAAGCCGTATGACTCGTGCCTGCATTGGATTGGCGACCCTGTCTATGCTTTCGATGATGGTGCACAAACCATCGTCACAGCTCGTTCTGAAGTCTGCCAATAGCTTGTCTCTCGCAAATTCTGGAATTTCACAATCTTCGACCATGACAGGCATGACGACTACATTCTTCTCCTCCAGTTGGTGTAACAACTCAGCAGACAGGTCATTCCTGCACCATTCAGCTTTAGTGGATTCCTTAGACAGGATGACAAGAAGCGCACTGGTACCGTGCAGATCTTCGCGAATCCTATTTTTCAATGAATCGCAATTAGAAAGCTGCCATTGGTCGATCCACACATTTACGTTGTGGTGAGCTAGTTGAACTGCCAAATCGTCGGCAAACTGTTTGTCTGTGGGTGCGTGACTGATGAATATGGGCATTTGTATACTCCAGGTGAGTTAATTGGAAAAATGAAGCCAAGCAGTACGTACAGATGGAAACCTGACTTCATACCAATCACCTGCTGAGTATTTTTTCATGACGAGCGTTTGCCATGCCACCACAATGGCAAATATCGAGTGTTTTTCAATACGGGGAATATTCGCTTCCAGCAGTACACAAAGAAGCATTGACAGAAATGCTCAGGAAGACCTGTAGCTGACGTTTGTACCTGCGTTGACGCCATCCACCCTACTCCACTCTCAAAACCAGATACAGAGCCTTACAGTGGCTTGCAATGACATTGGCGTTATCAATCAGCAAAGCATAAGACTGGGGTGATGAGAAATCAAACCTTGCCATGCAGTCACCAATCAATACCATCATGATAAATGTCTCGGCTAATTCACTGGATGCAATACCGGATATCGATTCTGTTCTAGATTGATCATCTCATCATGGTTTGGTCATCTGCATTTCCATCACTGACTGGAGATAGTCAATTTGCAATCGATTCCAACAATCCAATTGGTAGCACTGAATGTCTGACAAATAGAATCTTGCAGTATTTTTTAACTCATCTACACATGGTATGAGACAAATAGTTTCTCATCCATTGGTTACCTACATCAAATGAGCTACATCAGTAGTAGTAAATAATAGGGAGGCGCACATACCGTTTCTCATATTCATCGAAGATTATCGATGAAAACTCTCTCAGTAATTTCATTAAAACATCAACGTAAAACAATCACAGGCTGCACTGCAGCTTGCACATCCTATTGAACGAAAGGAAAGTAATCATGGCTAGCTATCACTTCTGTATTAAAAGTGGGAAAAAGGGCAAAGCAAAGGAACATGCAGACTACATCACACGAGAAGGCAAGCACGGAAATAACAAAGAAGACCTGATAGTGGTTGAACATGGAAACATGCCTTCATGGGCAATTAACGATCCATCAAAATTCTGGAAAATGGCTGACAAATTCGAGCGTGCAAATGGTACAGCGTACAAAGAATTCGTAATTGCGCTTCCATCCGAACTCTCTCTGGAACAGCAACTAGTTTTGTCACATGAATTTGCCAAACAAGAAATTGGCAAAAAGCCTTTTCAGTTTGCAATTCATGCACCAATAGCTGCACTCGGTGATGTTAAGCAATTCCATGGGCACTTCATGACTTCAGATCGAATTCCTGATGAATTCAACAGATCTCCAGAGTTGCACTTCAAACGATACAACCCAAATCATCCGGAACTTGGAGGCTGCAAGAAAGACAGTGGAGGCAAGGACCCTGCAATATTGGAAGATGAAATCCGAGCAAGAAGAAAACGCTGGGCAGATCTGCAAAACAAACATCTGGAATTGCATGGGCATTCAGCCAGGGTGGATCATCGGAGTAACCGCGATAGAGGCATCGAAAAAGAAGCGGAGAAACACCTCGGGGCAGCTGCCATTAAAAAGATGACAGAAGAGGAGAAAGCGCAAATCAAAGACAAGAGGCAGAAGGCGCAAAAATCGAGCGCTTAAACAAAATGGATACCGATGCTTTTCATACCCACTTACAAATTCAAAATCATGAACAACGCTAAATGCACCGACGACGATTTGATTTACACTGCTCTTGAATTCTCTCATCTGATTTCAAACGATTTGGAGCTGAAGCGACACTCTCTTCAATGCCCAGAATGCGGTGGACCTGCATTTTTCAGGCATGCTTCACCCATTGGACGTGCCGCCTGTTTCGGCGCACGTCCTCATGCTCAGGGCTGTCAACTGGCAGCACAGGAATGTGCCGATGAAGATCGGGAGGCAATGCACGTTCCTGGCGGCAAGATTTTTGTTGATTTTGGATATGGATCGCCAACATGTCCGGAATCTGTTGAATGTTCCAGGCAAGCACCTAATTCAGACCGTGCAAGTCACAGTCTCGGCGATGGATACCGGCCTCATGTTCATCTTTTTCGTCGGCTGAGTTCATTGCTACGCATGGTGATTGCATTTCCTGCGTTTAGCGATTCAGATCAGAGCATCGTAATTGAAGGGTATGGCGAAATCGCTGCACGTGACTTTTTCGTCCAGGTCGAATCTGCCACAAGTCACTATTCAGGCCAGTTACGTGGATTTTGGGGAGCTATTACGGATGCGCAGTTCGCAAAAGATCAATCGCTTTGGCTGAATAGTAGCGGACGAAGCAACATGAGTTTTTGCTTGGACTCAAAATATGTCACCGTCTTTACCCAACGGCATCGCATCGAAAAGTTAGAGGATTTTGCAGGCGCGTATTTTCTTGTAATTGGGACGCCCCGTGTCTCATCAAATGGGAAACTCCACCTGATAATTAGTGGGCCTGAATATATCGCGCTTCGCCATATACATGCATAAGAGAGATGAAATGGACACCGAAAAATCGCTGAAAATAATTCATGCGTTGTCCAATGGCGTTGACCCACACACGGGTGAGGAATACTCGGCTGACAGCCCGTATCAGCACCCTCAGACAGTGCGAGCACTTTTTATGGCAGTCGAGGCACTGGAACGATCAAGGGAGCGCGCCAAGAAGAATGAAGACCGAAAAAAAGGATTGCCAGGAAATGCCGGTAAAGCGTGGGAATCAGAAGAGGATCAGCGACTGCTTTCAACATTCGATGGTGGCAAATCAATCAAGGAAATCGCGGAAATGCATCAAAGAACCGAAAGTGCGATAGTTTCAAGGCTACTTATGCATGACAAGATTAAGCTATAGCTTGTCAGTAATGAAGGCATCTTCAGTAATCTTGCTATGCTGTCTTGCTGCTTGAAATCCCCATCGGCCAGCAATGGCATTAAATGACCGTTCTACGGTGCCAGGGCGGACGGTCGCCCCAGGTTATGCTGAATTGACCATGGGAGTCTGCTTTATGGCATGCTGTTGGCATTGTCCAGTTGCCGTTGTGTGCCATCAGCGGACGGTCGAGGTGTAAAATACCCAGCGGTAAAGCCGACGCTCGCGAACAGTAACAGCCGGCCAGGAACGGTCGTTCGAGGGTGTCTTCCAATCTGAAGTCTAACCACGTAAAAGAGGCGGCATGAAACAAATCATATGGATAGCTTTGTCTTGGTTTGCTCTGATGGTACCTGCGCAGGCTGCGAGTTTTAGTTGCGCAAAAGCAAACACCAATATAGAGAAGATGATTTGTGCAGACCCTGAACTTTCCGAACTAGATTCAGACCTGAATGAGCTTTATCAGCAGACGCTTGAACAAAGTACGGATAGACTAAAAGCGGTCTCGGAGCAGAGGCAATGGCTCAGAACTGAACGAAATGCCTGTCGGGATATTGTCTGCCTAAAGACAATATACCAAACGAGATTTGATGAATTCGCCAAGACTCAATCACAAGACGGAAATAGCGAGGCTGATTCGTCTCAATATATTGTTCGGTGTGACAAAGAGAATCAGAAGCTTATAGTCTCAGATTCCGCCTCTATGCCTGTAATAGAGCCGCGACACCCCAACACCCTTGTTTCTGAATACAGAGTTTATCCTGATAGCCTAACCAAGATTGGGGGCAGCGATATGGATGCACGGATACTTCCATCCAGACGAAAGCTCTATCGTTGTCGGCTTGCTAAAGCGATATATAGAGTGACTATTGACCCGCACATTGAAAATTCCAATCCCAATGGAGAATGCGGCGCTGGTGATGCAGATATTTCGCTTTCGGTGCGCCGAAATGGAGATCAGCTATTTTCTAATATGGCATTTGCGCATTGTCGTGTCGGCAGTTTTACTGGCAGAACAATTAGCCGAATTCAGATATCAGAAGCTTCAGGTTCAATAAAGATATTGTCAATTCCTGAATTTACTTTCTTGAGAATTAGTGTTGAAAGGACCTTTCCCTTAGCAACACCGCCTAAGGATTGGCAGAAAGCTATCTTTGAGGATTATCCAACTGGCGATGTTAATGCCGACCTCTTTATTGCTGTTTATAAGCGAGATGTCACTGCAATCAAACAAGCTCTTCAACGGGGAGCAAACCCTAATACAAAAGATATTGACGGATTCCCACCTTTGGCCCTTCTGGGAACAGGACGTGAAGATGCCTATGGGAAAATGAAAATTGTTGAATTCGATCGTCAATCGGAAGAGATGGCAAAAGTGTTATTCGCTGGGGGGGCGTCAGCAAATGCAAAAAACATCAATGGAGTTTCTCTGCTTTGGTACCTGTTAGCTAGCCATGTGCCCAATTCTGTAATTGACATGATGCTCTCTCATGGGGCAGATATTGAAGACGGAGAATCTCTGGTGCAAGGAGCATTTTTAGGAAACGAATATTTGGTTAAGAAATTCCTTGATCTTGGTGCGGATCCAAATCGAGTATCTGAAGCCCGGAACACTGCACTTCAAGCCGCAGCGACATCTGGACTCTATGGCTGGAATGCATGGAATCCACCTCAGGTCACCGAATACGCAAAGTGCATTCGATTGCTAATATTGAAGGGCGCTGACGTTCATAGTGAGGTTAAGAGAGGAACACTTAATTTGTTGGTGAGTCAGTTTGGAAAGGATGAAAGATTGAAGGTAATACTTGCCGAATTGATACCTCACATGACTCGCAATGAAATTGAAAATACTCAAAAATTGGCTGGCAATTACTCAAAATCGCTTGCTAAATGGTTAGGTGAGCAGACTCATTAGCTTCTGATATCGGATGAGGCGAATTTGAAAGTCTGCTTTGCGGAGGCTCGAATGTCCTCGGGTTACTGGAAGAAATTAGTCCTGCAAATTTTCTTGCAGAAAAGCAGACCCTTGCGAAGGTCGCCTTTGGGTCGGCAGCGGTACTACACGACAGTCCGGTTTCGGGCGTGTGAAATTTCAAGTTCGCCTAACTCCCTTGGGGGCGTTTGCAGTCAATGTTGCTGTCTGCTCACCATGGCTGGGTCATAGATCTTGGCTGAACCGATCTACGCGCCATTGCTGCAATGGCGATCATTTTCAATTTGACCAACTGAGAGAGGTGCTATTTCTGATATTTCCGCTACTAAATCGCAGAAATATCAGAAATAGCGTTGCTCTAGGCTGCCTTCATCAACTGTGCCGCAGTCCTTCTTTTCTCAGACTGCATCGGACGGATGTAATCCAGTTTTGCTTCGCTCCTAGCAACAGGGGGCATGATTTGGGATGGATAAAAAGGCTTCGCGTATTGTCATAGCTTTAACCGTGCTGCATCTTAAGAGTTTACGAATAGACACAACAGTTGGTTTGATCTCCCCTGCATCGACTGCCTGCCTCACGATAGCCAGCTTAACATCATCGGGTGATACTGGAACTTCCGGTACTGGCAATTCAGGTAAAACTGACGCAACCGCAATTTCCGGTTTAACTTCCTGGTGTGGTTTGGATTGTAATTTGTACCAAAAGAACGAGCCCAGCAATTCCATCATAAGCGTGCGCGTTGTTTGATAGCAAAACGCAATTACTTCGGCACTAATACCAGTTACTGATACAAGCAACGAGATTTCCGGGTCATTCCTTTCCGCGCTTTGAATAGAAACGACGTTACCCTGAAGAGTAATGAGAGTGTCTTGCAGCCTTTCCGCGCGTTTAGCCTGCTCCATTTCAGCATTAAGCGCGGCGATTATTTTATCATCTGTCTCTCTCGATAAGGCCCGCGCAATTACAGCAACCGGCCTCGCGTGGTTGCGACTATTCTCCTCTTTAATAGTTTCGATTCGTTGCATCAAACTGGCAACTTCTACAGAGTTTTTTGCCCTGTATTCGCCGTCCACTTTTGAATTATTTGTAAGATATGATTGCTGAATGTGCATAGTGACAACCAAACAACCAACCCACATTAACCTGACCGCAATGTGTTTTGACATTGAAGGTAAAAAGTGCGCACCAAAGCAGATTATTAACGCGGGTAACGAGCGCAATGCATTGTCGGTCCACGTTGCTCCCGGAGTAACGGCGTTGCTGACAACTATTGCTGCAGAAGCAAAGGTAGTAAAGGGCGCTAAAAATGTAAGTAATAGTTTTTCTGTGTTTACCATGATTTAATCTCGATGCAACCTGTAAAAGTTCTTTTAACTAAATTCATTGTCCAGATGGATGCCCGTATCAGCGCATGAGCTGCGGGGATATATAAGGGCAAATCGCTTTCAATCCCTTAAAGGCATCATTGACCAACTTGCCTGTGTCGTCATCAGGCAAGGGCGCAAGCAGCTCTACAGCTGTGTTAAATTGGCGCACACACTATGGGAGGCCTTACGGCCGCCCAATAGGAATGTGCCAACACAATCTGATCAAACCTCGTGAGAAACTAGCGCAGTTGCCCCGGCTGAGACATGGGCTGTTGATATTGCCCATGTGGAGGTTGAGGTATCGGAAAAAATTCCGGGTTTAACTGTACCCATTTTGTTTTTCCGCGTTGCACCTGCCGAATTTTGTTCTGAGTAGAAAGAACATAGAGCGCCGCCTCACGGCGTAATTTGCTTATGCGCAATTGGTTTGGGCCAAGTTGGGCAATAACGTTCTTTTTGAGTTCGATACCCCAAGGATATCGCTGGCAAAATTTTACCAGCCATTTTTCCAATAGCGCCGCATCTAGTATTTCAATCGGCACTTCTGGGGTAGAAGCAAAGAGCCTTTTGAACTCGTGCATGTACCATTCACAGACCGCAGCCGCACGATCCATTGTATCTAGTGATATGTCGCCTTGATTTCCTTCGAAATAATGAAACAGCGCCGCTATTCGAGCCAGGTTGTCAGCTATTTTGGAGGCGCCGTCCTTGACGTCATCCAGATAGCCACCTGAAATCAGGTCGGTTTCAACGCGATTATAAAAATATATCCAACTATTCTGTGCCTCTGGTGAAAACTTCAGCATAGTTCGACCCGATGTATTATTCGATGCGTCAGGTAAAGTGCTGTTCAGTATTTCGGATAACCGATTTTGAAAAACGGTCAAATTCTGCCAAGACGGATTCGAATTTTGGATGAAGCGAGTTCCCTGCGTCGAATATGGTTGAGAAACCAGAAATCGCGCTTGATTACCATTATCACGTGCCAAGCTCCCCTGTTTACACAGGTAGTTATCGAATGTTTTTGGTTGCACCATTATGGAAATGGTCAACCTGGCATCTTTTACAATAAAACTAGTCGCAGTCTTCCGCCTCACATGAAACGGATCGCCGTCCCAATATTTATTTAACATCGCGAGATTGTGTGTTGTGCGACCAGCTAAAGCAACAGTACCTTCATCCGTCATGATGCCTGCGCTGTGCCATTCCTTGTAGAGGTCATATGCAATCGCTTCAGGTGTCGCATCGTTAATAATTAACTGCGGTACTTTTGGTTCAATGGGTTCGTTGGCTTCGAGTTCATTGAGTGCTTGCTCAAGATCTGGTACATCTGCTTCTTCTCCTTGCTTGGTGTTTGCGCGGATTGCAAGCAGGATCCCTTTACGCTTCTCCTTCCATATAGCATTTTCTGCCCGGTATTTTTCCAGTTCTGGCTTCATGGCAATAGCCTGGCTTGCCTCAAAATCGCGGATCGGCTTTATGAAGAGTTTGTCCACTGTGGATTTACGTTCACCCGACTCGGCAATTGTCAGCAAAAAAAGGCTGCATGGTCCCGTGAGACCTTCCATACGACGTACATCTACTTTGTCTTGGATGACCAAAGAAAGCGCACCCAGCATTGACGATGCAATCATTGGGAATGGGGTTTGAGTATTGCGCTGAATTTCCATTATCGCGTTGTATGCAATTGGAGGAAAAGCACTCACGGGAAAAGGGCGAAGAAACCTATTCTCGTAGTTCATTGCTCCCCTCCTTTTCCCGCCAAAATCAGACCTGCGATCCATGCATCCACCTGCGCCTCCACAAACCGTTTTGCGCGCAGCCCTACAGCCACTGGTCGCGGAAATCTTTCATCGTGGCGCGGTGACTTGGGATCGAGACGATCGTATATCGAAGACCTCGATAGACCCGTTCTCTTTTCAACTTCACTCCTGCGTAATAACCTTGTGCTACGCTGTTGTTCTTCCATTTTTCACCTCAACTGTCTCGTTAAATTTCGAAATGCTCCTACCGACTCTTTTGCCAATCTCGGTTGGGCAGGTAGCAATTTCGCAAACCTGTATTCATACAACGAGGAAAATATTGCGCTTATAAATATTCCTGGTTAATTTCGCTCACCTGAATTCCTAACGTTGGACAGAACGCGGTTTGACAGGATTAGTAATTAATTGGATAAAGGTGACCGTAGGGAATGATTTTGAGGGGATTATGGCAAGACCAACAGCTGAACACGCCGAAAGGTTTCCTAGCAGTTTTTCATTCAAAAACTATGAAGCCTGCGCAATTTGGGGAATGAAGGACTGGCTGATCGCCTTAAATTACAGGCGTAGGATATTTGAACAAATAAAATTTCAGAACAACTCTGAGAGTCAGATGTTAGTTAATAAATTACTCCTGGAGCCATTAAATAATTCATTACAGTTCAGTTTGTCTCTTGCGCCAGTTAAGGATCAAAACATATCGGAATTTTTTTCCTGCTACGACTTTTGTGATGGAACAGAACAAGGAAAAAAATATACCTCTTGGCATAATGCATTGGTGAATGAAGATAAGTCGATAAATGATTTGACAAGTCCAGAACCCACACTGGTTGTGAATGAACTTTCTGCATATGAACTGATTGAATTACGGACTTTCCCTGCATGGAAGCTACATAAGGAAATACGTAAGAATGGCACACAGCCTATTGGTGATCGATATTTCATTAGTGTAGATTTAAAATCTACGGATGATCAGCTTGTCGCTGCATTCGAAAATTGGGTTAAGAGAATTCGAAGAGAGATAGAGACTTCTGAGCGGCTCAAAATTACTGAAGATATGCCTACAACCTGGCACAAACTAAGATATTTGGCATTGATTGATGTCTATATCTGGAGTCAAGCTTTTGGTGACGTAACTTATCGCATGTATGGAGACATGATATACGGTCAGGACTTTGATTCGAATATTGCAGACCCAGAAAATATTCGCAAGACAACCTTAAATAATGCACTTAATTTGATCAGCATTGAGTACGTAAGCGCTCTCGAAAGACTGATAAAACATTCTTCATCTGTTAGCCGAAAGAGACCATCAAAGAAACAATAGCTCTTGCCTTCTTCCTCTTGGTGACGAAAGGATTCTGGGGCGATTCCCAACATTTATCTAATTAATCAGCTCGTCGTAAATTTGGTTCCACAAACGAAGTCTGCCCAAGAGGACATTAATGGACGACGTTGATCCAGCAAATCGGTGCGATGGTAAGCAGCTTCTACTTTGTTCTGCACAGCATGTGCAAGTGAACGCTCGGCTAAATCACGAGAATACCCTTTTTCGCTGCACCAATCGCGGAAGCTGGACCGAAAACCGTGGGCTGTAGCAAAACGATCAGCTGTGTCACTGGGAGCCTGTACACGGCGAAGAAATGACGTAAGCGCCATATCTGAAAGCTCCACCTGATCCCGAGGTGAAGGGAATACGAGAATTTTATGTATCCCTTGCTGGGCTTTTAGTATTTCTACAGCTCTGGAGGACAGTGGTACTCGATGAAGTTGCTGCGTCTTCATGCGTTCAGCTGGAACAGTCCAAACAGCAGCTTTTAAATCAACTTCTTCCCACTTCATGCCCCTGACTTCACTAGAACGGCTCGCTGTCAAAATCAAGAATTCCAGCATTGAACGCGTAACATCATGACGGTTATCTCCCCTCAGGTTTTTCCCTACGAAGCCAGGAATATTTTTCCAAGGCATTGCAGGTTGATGCTGAGTGCGTACCGATTTGCCTGGTTGCTGAGGTAACAGGTGACTAACCACATCAACAGGGTTAGATGAACAATGTCCATGAGCCCAACCCCAGGCCAACACTGCGTGCAGGCGTTGCTTCAATCGGCTAGCTGTCTCTGCCTTCGTTAACCAGATAGGTCTTAGGACATCTGCGATATTGCGAGGTTGAATCTGATCAAGAGGAAAATTACCGATATGTGGAAAGGCAAACTGCTTAAGAGTGTTTATCCATTGATCGCCGTGCTTTTTGTTCTTCCAGCTAGGCAGCAATTCCGAATGCAGAGTATTAGCGGCAAATTGAAAGGTTGGTAACACTGGCACACGAGCTTCTTTAGCCTTTGCCTCCAAAGGATCGACACCTTTGGCAATTTGCTCGCGCATTGCAGAAGCCTGCCTGCCCGCTTCCGCAATTCCTATATCTGGATAGCAACCTAAACCCGCATTGCGTCGCTTGCCAGTAACAGGGCTAACGTAGCGCAACACCCACTTGCCATGCCCCTTGGTGCTTGATGGGTGAAGTGCGAGACCAGTTACAGCGCCGTGTGGAAGCACTCCTCCATCGGGTTTTAAGTTTCGCGCTTTTAGGTCAGTAAGAATCCCCATTTGTTATCACCACCGCAGTTGTCCAGTATGCCATTTAGTATACCATTTGCATATAGATTTAATAGGAATGGATTGGACTATATTGACTCAACCATACCGTAACATATTGTTTTTCTGTTTTATATTGAATTGCCTTAAGCAGCATTGGACACTATTATGGCGGCCGCCCTCTCCGCCAGCAAAAACAAATTAAGCCGCTAATTTATAGCGGCTTTTTTGTTTTCATCTTTTCGCGCAATGCCTGATAGCATGAAACCTATCTGTTGAAAGACGAAAAATCAAGAATGCCCTCCATGGAAGAAAACCATGACGACTTTATCCACACCCTGTGGGACGAACTAGCGGACTTCGACGCGGCGCATTCTGACGAGGCGCTAACCCACCTCATGGAAAAACTATGCACCCTGGCGGGAGCGTGGAATGTCCTTTGGATGGGGGGCGTGCGCCTGGATACTGCCTTTCTAGGCGATCCGGTAAAGGGCTGGCGGCCCCGCTCGATTCGCCATTTGCGCCCAACACCTCCGCTGAACGATGCCGCCCAGGAACAGGCGGATAAGCTGGAGCAGGGGGTGGTGGATATAACCACCATCCGCAACGTTGAAGATGCGGGCGCTTTTCGCGCCAACCGGTTGCGCGATCTAGTCGGGCCCGAGTGGTTCGAGTCTCCGTATTATCGCGTCTATTACCAGAGTGTAGGTATCGCGGATTCCATCTGGGTCGCTTTCCCGGTCAATGAGGATGCCGAATCATGGTTCGGCATACACCGCACATCTGACCATCCACCTTTTACTGAAGACGAGCGGGATGTCATCGCCTACGCCCTGCGCGGCATCAAATGGTTCCATCGGCAACTCATGCTCTCGCACGGCCTGTTAGTGGCAGCAACTCCCCTGACCCCGACCGAGCGGCGGGTACTGCATTTATTGCTGACTGGTCTCTCCGAGAAGTTGATTGCCGCAGAACTGGATCGGAGCCATCACACGGTTCATGACTGCATTACTGCCATTTTTCGCAAATTCGGTGTAAACAACCGTGCCGCCCTGATGTCTCTGTGGCTCGGACAGGCTGTCTGATATCCCCCCTGATTAGGGGGAGCGGCAAAGTCGGCTATGCAGGTATAATTAACCTTTGTGTAAGGCTGGTTTATATTTGTAAAAATTGCGGGGGGGATGTGTTGTGACAGGAATCGTATATTGGCGCGGAATCGCGCTGTTCGGGCTGGCGTTTTCCTTAGGTGCAATGGCTCAGGAGCAGCCGTCCGGCAGCTCAGACGCGAAATGGGGCTCGCACGTAGATGCCGGGGCCAAGTTCGGCAGACGCAACATCGGCGAAGCCGACTTGTTCATGCCCATCACGCAGAACGAGAATACGCTGGTTTTTACTGACCTGCGCGGTCGCTTCGACGACCAGTCCAGTAACGAAGGCAACTTCGGGATCGGCATGCGCCGCATGCAGCCGGACGGTTGGAACTTTGGCGTTTACGGCTACTTCGACCGCCGCCGCACCGGCTTGGGCAGCGTCTTCGAGCAAGGCACTTTAGGTGCTGAGGCACTTGGGCGCGACTGGGATTTCCGCGTCAACGGCTATGTCCCCATCGGCTCGCGGGTGCAGAGTCTCGGCAGTGTTAGCAGCGCCACCATATCGGGCGCCTCGGTCCAGGTCACCACCAATATGAATGAAGAGCGCGCGCTCGGCGGTTACGATGCCGAAGTGGGCTGGCGCGTGCCAGTGTTCGATGTTGAGAATAGCAACCAGTTGCGGCTGTATGGCGGCGGCTACTGGTTTGGCGACGGCGTGTTGAAAGTCACGGGGCCGCGGCTGCGTGCGGAATTCGCCATGTCGCAGGTGCAGGGATTGTGGAAGGGCGCGGAATTATCCCTTGGGGCGGAAGCGCAGAAGGACGACGCACGCGGCGGACAGACATTCCTGAGCGTGCGCCTGCGCATCCCGTTCGGTGGCGGGGCAGAGCAACCAAGACAGTTGACTTGGCAGGAACGGCGCATGACCGCACCGCTCGTGCGCGACGTGGACATCGTGAGCCAGAGCCGGGTTGCCTCGACGCTGGTGGAAGCCGCCACTCAGACGGCTGGCGGGCAGACCATTACGGTACTGAACAGCGCCACTACCACGGGCGCGGCTCTGCCGGGCGCGGTGGCCGCAGCTCCCGCCGCTAACGCGATCATCCTCTCCGGCACCTTCAACACCACGGGGCGCACGATCATGCGGAACGGCCAAAGCCTGATGGCCGGCTCGATTGCGGTGCGCAGCGCCTCGGGCCGCACCGCGACCTTGACGACGTCTGCCACGATTGCCGGCACGGCCGGGGCGGATTGGGTTGTCGAAATGGCAGGCAACAACACACTGTCTGGACTCACGATCAACGGAACGGAAAATGGCGTGGGTCTCTCCGCCGTCTACTTGGACAACGGATCCAGCAACATAACGATCAGCAACAATACGATCACTGCCACACAGAATGGCAACAATGGCGCGCTTGGTATCAATGCCGCGCTCGTCACCAATCTCGTGGTGAGCGGCAACACCATTACGGCGACAGGCACAGGCACCGCCACAACCATGACCGCTTTAGGTCTTGTCTTATCAACGGGGCTGACGGTGAGCGGGAACACGCTGAGTGCATCCGGCGGCACGACCAACCGCGCGGTGACGGTGACGGGGGCGGGCGGGGCAGGTACCACGATCAACGCCGGGTCTACCGGCAATACGATCAGTGCGGGTGTCTGCAACAACGGCGGCGGCACAATCAACGGCTCGATTGGCTTCACCAACGGCACCACCTGCCCGTAGCTCAGTATCTACGCCCACCCCATCCGGCGCATTACGGCTAATGCCTAATGCCCCCTTCCCCAATAAAAAGGGCGGCCAAGCTGCCCTTTTCTTTTGCCTGCCACTACTCAGAATGTTTAGGACGTGATTGTCATCCTATGGGAATGTTTGATGCTCCGCGTGAAGGAGCAAGAAAAACCCACACCGAAACACCAAGAGCCAGCAATAATCCACTCAAAATAGCGAGTGTTATGTGAGTCATTTTCGGGGTTAAATCCGCGTGATCATTTATTACTGAACACCATATATTGTTTTCCAATTGCCCTTCAGGCCATCGATTTTCCAAAACGTTGCCCCGCCATATACGGCCCGACCTGGCTTTCCTCAATTGGCTTGATGATGCGCAATCAGCTTGTCGATGAACTGGCGCAGGAAGTGATCCGGATGCGAGCTGTGGAAACGATCCAACTCCTTGCCGCGGCTGTACGCGATGACTGTCGGGAAACCGCGCACTTTGTGCCTGCCGGCGATCTTCATGTTCTCGTCGGCATCCACCTTGGCCAGCAAGAACTTGCCGTTGTATTCCTTTACCAGCTTTCCAGATGCGGCCCCAGTACGTTACACGGCGCGCACCACTCAGCGCCGATGTCCAGCAAGATGGGGGTTTCCTGCGAACGGGCGACTACGCGTTCGTCGAAATTGTCTTCTTCCACGTCGTAAGAAAATGGATGTTTGTCGTGCATGTGCATGGTCAATCAGTTCCTTCTTAAAAAATTCATATTGCTTTTACCTAGTTTTATGTATTGTTTTCCGCCGAACTAGGGGTACACTACGCCCCTAACGTTTCGGGATGTGCTAGCGACGCTATGCTACCAGACAACGATATACGTTTTGACGCTTCCGGGCTGGTATGGCTGGATCAACTGGTCATACGACATGGAAGCGATCCATCCCGCCTGCTGCAGATGCTCAGGGAAGTACAAGAGCGATTCGGTCACATCCCGCCTCAGGCCATCTCCTTCCTGGCCAAGGCATTATCCATTCCCCGCGCCCGCATCGAAAGCGTGGCCTCGTTCTACTCATTCCTGCACCTGAGACCACACGGCGAATATCGCGTGCTGTTTTCCGACAACATCACCGACCGCATGCTGGGCAGCCAGGCCTTGATGGAACAGATGTGCCAGCTGTTATGGCTGCAACCCGGCAAGGTCTCTGAAGACGGCCTGGTCAGCATCGGCCCCACTTCCTGCACCGGCATGTGCGATCAAGGCCCGGCATTGCTGGTCAATGGCCGCGCCATCACTCGCGTCACCCACCAGCGCGTGCAGGAAATCGCCCAGCTGATCCGCAACCGCACGCCGATGAACGATTGGCCAGCCGACTTTTTCCGTATCGAAGACAACATCCGCAAGAGCGGCCTGCTGCTCGGCAACACCCTCACGCCCGGAGATGGACTGCGTGCCGCACTATCGCTGGGCAGCCAAGGTATCGTTGGGTCCGTCAAGGATTCCGGCCTGCGCGGTCGCGGCGGCGCGGGCTTTCCCACGGGACTGAAATGGGAAGCCTGCCGCAATGCGCAAGGCTCCGAACATTACGTGGTTTGTAATGCCGACGAAGGCGAACCTGGCACATTCAAGGATCGCGTCCTGTTCACGCGACAAGCCGATCTGGTTTTTGAAGGCATGACGGTCTGCGCTTTGGCGGTCGGTGCGAAAAAAGGCTTCCTTTACCTGCGCGGCGAATACCGATATATGCTCGAACCGCTGCAAGCGGTGTTGCAACGCCGTCGCGAAAGCAAGTTGCTGGGAACGAACATCCTCGGCCAGCCGGGTTTCGATTTCGACATCGACATCCATCTGGGCGCAGGGGCCTACATCTGCGGCGAAGAGTCCGCATTGATCGAGTCGCTTGAAGGCAAGCGCGGCGTACCGCGCAACCGGCCGCCGTTCCCGGTGACCAATGGCTACCTGCAACAACCGACCGCGGTTGATAACGTCGAGACCTTCTGTCAGGCGGTGCTGGCTCTGCACATGGGGGCTGAGAAATATCGCGCCATCGGCACAGCCAAATCAACCGGCAGCAAGATCATCTCGGTTTCGGGCGATTGCCCACGCCCCGGCATCTATGAATATCCGTTCGGCGTATCGGTGCGCGAAATCCTGCAAGATTGCGGCGCAGTGAATACGAGAGCAGTCCAGATCAGCGGCCCTTCCGGCGTGTGCGTTCCGGAAAGCGAATTCGGACGCAAGCTGGGCTTCGAGGACCTGCCGACCGCAGGCGCGTTCATGGTATTCGACGACAGCCGCGACATGTTCGAAGTAGCGCGCAACTATGTGCACTTCTTCGCGCACGAGAGTTGCGGTTTCTGCACGCCCTGCCGTGTCGGAACCTCGATGTTGCAACGAGACCATGGACAAGATCGCCGAGGGGCATGGCACACAACACGACCTGAACGAGGTCGAGAACCTGGATCGCGTATTGCAGAACACCTCCCACTGCGGTCTCGGGCGCACCGCCTGCAACCCGGTACTGCACACGCTCAAGCATTTCCGTCCGGCTTATGAGAACAGACTGAAATCGTTGATGTTCTCGCCCGCCTTCGATCTCGACGGATCGCTGGCGCGCGCGCGGCAGATGACCGGGCGCGACGATGCCGGCGCACACCTGAAGGAGAACGAATGAGCGATACCTTCCAACTCGACGGCGCCGCAGTTCCATTTGAACCGGGGCAGACCGTGATGCAGGCCGCGCTGGCTGCCGGACATTACATCCCGCACCTCTGCTACCACCCGGAGTTCAAACCGCATGGCAGCTGCAAGCTGTGTACAGTCAAGATCAACGGGCGCACCACGGCGTCGTGCACCATGCCCGCCGAGGCCGGGCTCAATATCGAAAGCAACATCGAAGAGCTGAATTCACTGCGCCGCACGCTGGTGCAGATGTTGTTCGCCGAAGGCAACCACTTCTGCCCGTCGTGCGAGAAGAGCGGCAACTGCGTGCTGCAGGCGCTGGGGTACGACCTCGAAGTGCATACCGCCGGATTCCGCCACTTATATCCGGACCGGCCGCTGGACGCATCGCACCCGGATGTCCTGCTCGACTTCAATCGTTGCGTGCTCTGCGAACTGTGCGTACGCGCCTCCAGCGAAGTGGACGGCAAGAGCGTTTTCGCCCTGGCCGGACGCGGCATCACCAAACATCTCATCGTCAATTCCGAGTCCGGCAAACTCGCCGACACCAACTTCGCCTTGACCGACAAGGCCATGCAGGTCTGTCCGGTCGGCGTGATCCTGCCCAAGCGCGTCGGCTTCAGTGTGCCTATCGGCGAGCGACGCTATGACAAACGCCCGATCAGCGCCCAGGCGCTGGATGACGCTCCGCGCCAGATCGATGCCGCCGGAAGTTGCGCTTCTTGTGAAGGAACGCCATGAGCAAGAAACTCCGCATCGCCACCACCTCGCTTGCCGGTTGTTTCGGCTGTCATATGTCGTTCCTCGATATCGACGAACGATTGCTGGCGCTGCTCGACCTGGTCGAATTCGACCGCTCGCCGATCAACGACATCAAACACTGCGGCCCCTGCGACATCGGCATCATCGAGGGCGGCGTCTGTAATGCAGAGAACGTCCATGTGCTCCACGAGTTCCGCAAGAACTGCAAGATCCTCATCGCCATCGGCGCCTGTGCCGTCACCGGCGGACTACCCGCGCAGCGCAACCATCTCGATCTGGGCAGTTGCCTGACCGAAGTATATTTGACCGAACCGGGACTGGCGCATGGCCATATCCCGAACGACCCGGAACTGCCACTGCCGCTGGACAAGGTGCATCCGCTGCACGAAGTGGTGAAGATCGACTACTTCATTCCCGGCTGCCCTCCCTCCGGTGACGCCATCTGGAAATTCCTCACCGACCTCATCGCTGGCAAGACGCCCGAACTTGGACATGGACTGATCCAATATGACTGATACGATCAATAATCTGGAAACCGCCGCGCATCCGGAAAATCTGCGCCGCGTCGCCATCGAGCCGGTGTCGCGCGTCGAGGGGCACGGCAAGGTGACGTTGCTGCTGGACGAAAACGACCACGTACAGCAGGTGCGCCTGCATATCGTCGAATTCCGCGGCTTCGAGAAGTTCGTCCAGGGGCGACCTTATTGGGAGGCGCCGGTGATGGTGCAACGGCTGTGCGGCATCTGCCCGGTCAGCCACCATCTGGCGGCATCCAAGGCAATGGATATGGTCGTGGGCGCCACGCTTACCCCGACTGCCGAGAAGATACGGCGGCTGATGCACTACGGCCAGATCCTTCAATCGCATGCGCTGCACTTCTTCCACCTGTGTTCGCCCGACCTGCTGTTCGGTTTCGATTCGGATGTCGCCAAGCGGAACATCGTCGGCGTCGTACAGGCATATCCCGAGATCGCCAAGCAAGGCGTACTGCTGCGCAAGTTCGGACAGGAGGTGATCCGCATCACCGCCGGCAAGCGCATCCACGGCACCGGCTCGATACCGGGCGGCATGAACAAGAACGTCAGTATCGAAGAACGCGATTATCTGCTCAAGGACATCGAGCAGATCGTGGCATGGAGCCAGGCATCGGTCGGCATCGCACGGCAGCTGTTCGAGCAGAATCTCGATCTCTACAACAACTTCGGGCGCTTCAAGGCGCACACCCTCAACATCGTGCGCGCAGATGGCGCCCTCGATCTCTACCACGGCGGCTTGCGGGCGCGCGACATGGACGGCAAGACGCTGTTCGATCATTACGATTACAGCCATTACTGGGACGTGATCTTCGAGGACGTAAAGACCTGGTCGTACATGAAGTTCCCGTTCCTGCGCAGTCTCGGACCGGAAAAAGGCTGGTATCGTGTCGGGCCGCTGACGCGCGTGACGCAGTGCGATTTCATCCCCACGCCATTGGCCGAAGCGCAACGCAAGGAATTCATGGCCTTCAACGGCGGTTCGGCAACGGGCGCGACGCTGGGCTTCCACTGGGCGCGCATGATCGAAATGCTGCATGCCGCCGAGGTGATTCGCGACCTGCTGCACGATCCCGATCTGCAGGGCACCGATCTGGTCACCAAAGGCAAACGGCAGGAGCGCGGTGTCGGCGTGATCGAAGCGCCGCGCGGCACGCTGATCCACCACTACAAGGTGGACGAGAACGACCAGATCGTGCGCTGCAACCTGATCGTTTCCACCACCCATAACAACCAGTCGATGAACGAGGCGATCCGCCAGGTGGCACGGCAGTATATCGACGGACGCAAGCTCACCGAAGGGTTGCTCAACCACATCGAGGTCGCCATCCGCGCCTTCGACCCCTGCCTGTCCTGTGCCACCCATGCGCTGGGCAAGATGCCGCTGGAAGTGGAATTGCTGGATGCGGAAGGTGCGCGCGTCGATCTGCTGACACGTTCATCAGACGGTATGTTCTGCTCCGGGTCCTGATGGTCGCTCCCCTGCTCGTCATCGCCATCGGCAACGAATCTCGCGGCGATGATGCACTGGCTCCCTTGCTGGTGCGCCAACTCCAACCGATGGCATCTCCGACCAACTCGAAGTGATCGAGGATTTCCAATTGCAGGTCGAGCATGTCACCGATCTGCTCGGACGGCACGCTGTGCTATTTGTCGATGCGGACATGTCCTGTGTAGCCCCATTCGATCTATCCGCAATCACTGCCGCGCATGACAACAGTTACACCAGTCATGCCATGTCGCCTTTTGCCCTGTTGCATACCTACCGGCAGGTTTATGGCACCGACGCGCCGGACTGTTTCCTGTTGCGCATACGCGGCTATGGCTTCGAGCTGGGCGAGGACTTGAGCAATGAGGCGGCAGCCAATCTGGCACAGGCAAGCACAAAAATTCGCGAATGGATAGCTGACATTTCAGTGATGTAATAGTAAGCTTCGAGTAAGTTTCACAAAAATACCAACAAGCCGCATCCACGCAATCACCGATGCGGCAATAAATTAACAGCCATTCATACGACATCCGTGTCGTTACGACTGGGGAGAGAAAATGTTCCAGATACGCATACACGGCCGCGGCGGCCAAGGGGTCGTCACGGCCACAGAAATGTTGTCTGTCGCCGCCTTCGAAGAAGGACGCCACGCGCAAGCCTTCCCGAGTTTCGGCTCCGAACGCACCGGCGCACCGGTGGTAGCTTTCTGCCGCATCGACGATAAGGAGATCCGCCTGCGCGAGCCGATCATGGAACCGGATGCGCTGATCATCCAGGACCCGACCCTGCTGAACCAGATCGACGTATTCGCCGGACTAAAACCGGATGGCTATGTACTGCTCAATACCCATCACAGTTTCGAAGCGCTCGGCATGAGCGACATCATCAAGCAACGCAAGGCGGAACGCTTCTGCACCCTGCCCGCCACCGAGCTGGGCCTCAAACATGTCGGCCGCCCCATCCCCAATGTGCCGCTGCTGGCCGGCTTTGCCGCATTGTCCGGAACGATCAGGCTGGAATCGGTGATCAAGGCGATCAATGAGAAATTCTCCGGCAAGGTCGCCGAGGGCAACATCGCTGCCGCGACTGAATCTTATGCCCTGGTGAAAGAAAAGATGAAGGAGCACGCCAATGCTTAAACAGACCGAAGGCTCCAAAGCCGTCGCGGAGGCGGTCGCGCTATGCCGCCCCGAGGTGATCTGCGCCTACCCGATCTCCCCGCAAACCCACATCGTCGAGGCATTGGGCGAGATGGTAAAGTCCGGCGAACTCAAACAATGCGAGTTCATCAACGTGGAAAGCGAGTTCGCCGCGATGTCAGTCGCCATCGGCGCTTCGGCAGCTGGCGCGCGTTCCTACACCGCAACCGCTTCGCAGGGCCTGCTGTTCATGGTGGAGGCCGTTTATAACGCTTCCGGCCTGGGCCTGCCCATCGTGATGACGGTGGCCAACCGTGCCATCGGCGCACCGATCAATATCTGGAACGACCACTCGGATTCCCTTTCGCAACGCGATTCCGGCTGGCTGCAATTGTTTGCCGAGACCAACCAGGAAGCGCTCGACCTGCATATCCAGGCTTTCCGCCTGGCCGAAGAGCTGTCCATGCCGATCATGGTGTGCATGGACGGCTTCATCCTCACCCACGCTTTCGAGCGCGTGGACATCCCGTCGCAGGAACAGGTCGATGCCTATCTGCCGCCGTTCGACCCGCGCCAGGTGCTCGACCCGGCCGAGCCGATCTCCATCGGCGCGATGGTCGGCCCCGAAGCATTCATGGAGGTGAAATACCTCGCGCATGCCAAGCAGATGCAGGCGCTGGAGCGCATCCCGCAACTGGCCGCCGAGTTCAAGCAACAGTTCGGTCGCGACAGCGGCGGACTGGTGCGCACCTACCGCGCCGACGATGCCGAGACCATGGTCATAGCGATGGGCTCGGTACTCGGCACGATCAAGGACGTGGTGGACGAGATGCGCGACGGCGGCCACAAGATTGGCGTACTCGGCATCACCAGCTACCGCCCCTTCCCCCTGGCGCAGGTGCGCGAGGCGCTGGCGCATTGCAAACGCTTCGTGGTGCTGGAGAAAAGCCTGGCCGTTGGCATGGGCGGCATCCTCGCCACCGACGTGCGCATGGCATTGTCCGGCCTGAACCTGACCGGTTACACCGCCATCGCCGGACTCGGCGGCCGCGCTATCCCCAAAGCCTCCCTGCACAAGCTGTTCCGTCAGGCCGAGCTGGAGCGACTGGAACCGGTCACCTTCGTCGACCTGGACTGGGACGCAGTCAATAAACAACTGGAACGGGAACGCCAGAACCGGCATTCCGGTCCAATAGCCGAGAACATGCTGCACGACAAGGGCATCGTGTCGGCCAAGTTCGGTTGAGGTAATCATCATGAGTTTTCAACCAGTAAAGTTCTACCAGACCGGCACTTTCACCGTCGGCAACCGCCTGCTCGCTCCGAATGAGCGCAGCGTGCAAGCTAGCGAGATGCGCAGCAACTCCATCAGTTCCGGGCACCGCGCCTGCCAGGGATGCGGTGAAGCGCTCGGCGCGCGTTATGCCATCGATGCCGCGATGGCGGAAAGCAAAGGCCAGTTGATCGCGGCCAACGCCACCGGTTGCCTCGAAGTGTTCTCCACCCCCTATCCCGAATCATCCTGGCAAGTGCCGTGGATCCACTCGCTGTTCGGCAATGCTCCGGCAGTCGCCACCGGCATCGCGGCGGCGATGAAGGTGAAAGGCCGGCACGACGTGCGCGTCGTGGCACAGGGCGGCGACGGCGGCACCACCGATATCGGCTTCGGCTGCCTCTCCGGCATGTTCGAGCGCAACGACGATGTGCTGTACATCTGCTACGACAACGAGGCGTACATGAACACCGGTGTGCAGCGTTCTTCGGCTACACCGCCGGCGGCGCGCACCGCGACCACCATGCCGGTCGGTCCCGAGCCGGGCAACGTGTTCGGCCAGGGCAAGAACGTGCCGGAGATCGCCATGGCGCACGGCATTCCTTATGTCGCCACCGCGACGGTGGCCGACCTGCGCGACCTCGAATACAAGGTGCGCAAGGCGATGCGCATGCGCGGCGCGCGCTACCTCCAGATCTTCGTGCCCTGCCCGCTGGGCTGGGGAACGGCTTCGTCCGACACCATCCGCATGGCGCGCCTGGCCAAAGAGACCGGCATGTTCCCGGTATTCGAGGCAGAGCACGGCGAAGTGACTGGTGTGCTGAAGATACGCCGCCAGGTCCCGGTGGAGGAATATCTGAAGCCGCAACGGCGCTTTGCGCACCTGTTCGGCAAATCTGCCCATCCCGAGATGGTGACGCGCATGCAGGCCATCGCCGACCGCAACATCCGCAAGTACGGCTTGCTGGATGAGGGGAGCAAGTAACATGAACAAACCATTTGCAATCACGTTAAAAGCAGGAACCTCGCTGGCCAACCTGACCGGCACTTGGCGCTCTGCGCGCCCGGTGTATCTGGACCGCCTGCCACCGTGCAACAACGCCTGCCCTGCCGGTGAGAACATCCAGGGCTGGCTGTTCCATGCCGAATCCGGCGATTACGAACAAGCCTGGCGCGAACTGGTAGAAAACAACCCCCTGCCCGCCGTGATGGGACGCGTGTGTTATCACCCGTGCGAAGGTGCATGCAACCGCGGTCAGCTGGACAGTGCCGTCGGTATCAACTCGGTCGAGCGCTTCTTAGGCGACGAGGCGATCAAGCTCGGCTGGAAGTTCGCCGCTCCCGCCCAAGCCAGTGGCAAGAAAGTGCTGGTGGTCGGCGCCGGGCCGTCCGGCTTGTCCGCCGCCTATCATCTGGCCCGCATGGGTCACCAGGTCGAGATCCATGAAGCCGGCCCGCTGGCGGGCGGCATGATGCGCTTCGGCATTCCCAAGTATCGCCTGCCGCGCGACGTCCTCGATGCCGAAGTGCAGCGCATCCTCGATCTCGGCGTCACCCTCAAACTCAACAGCAAGGTCGAAAACATCGAACAGAGCATGCAGCAAGGAAAATTCGATGCGGCGTTCCTTGCCGTCGGCGCGCACATCGCCAAACGCACCTTCATTCCGGCTGGCGATGCATCCCATATCGTCGATGCCGTATCGGTATTGCGCTCGATGGAAGGCGAAGACAAACCGATGCTGGGACGCAAGGTGGTCGTGTATGGCGGCGGCAACACCGCCATCGACGTGGCGCGCACGGCCAAGCGCCTCGGCGCGACCGAGGCGATCATCGTCTATCGCCGCACCCGCGACAAGATGCCCGCCCACCATTTCGAAGTTGAGGAAGCGCTGCAGGAAGGCGTGATGATCAAGTGGCTCTCCACCATCAAGCAGGCCGGCGACAAGAGCCTCACCGTGGAAAAGATGGCGCTGGACGACAAGGGCTTCCCGCAGCCGACCGGCGAGTTCGAGACCATCGAGGCCGACTCGCTGGTGCTGGCGCTGGGTCAGGATGTCGATCTTTCCTTGCTGGAAGGCGTATCCGGGCTGGAGATCAAGGACGGCACGGTGCAGGTGTCGCCCAACATGATGACCGGTCACCCCGGCATATTTGCCGGCGGCGACATGGTTCCTTCCGAGCGCACGGTCACGGTGGCCGTGGGGCACGGCAAAAAGGCGGCACGCCACATCGATGCCTGGCTGCACGGCACCACCTACGAACCCGCCGCCAAACCCGAGCTCGCCTCTTACGACAAGCTCAACACCTGGTACTACTCCGATGCCGACAAGACGGTGCGTCCGACGCTGGACATCATCCGTCGCCAGACCAGTTTCGATGAGGTGCAAGGCGGCCTGGACGAGAACAATGCACTGTTCGAAGCCCGTCGTTGCTTGTCTTGCGGCAATTGCTTCGAGTGCGACAACTGCTACGGTGTGTGCCCGGACAATGCCGTGATCAAACTCGGCCCCGGCAAACGTTTCGAGTTCAACTACGACTACTGCAAGGGCTGCGGTCTGTGCGTGGCCGAATGTCCGTGCGGAGCGATCAAGATGGTGGCCGAGGATATCTAGGAAAACGCCGAACAAGTCCTCCGTTCGTGGTGTACCCGCACGGGGCAGGCCGTGGCTGTACGGGGCATGCGCCCCTACAGCACACGCTCAGCTTGTCGAACCATGAACGGAGCAAACAAAAAGGGCAAGGAATGATCCTTGCCCTTTTTGATTTGCCATCCGGCTTGAATGTATCTGCCAGTTTCAGGCCAAGCGGTACGCAAAGGTGCACAAAGAAAAAGCCAGAGAAGCGATTCTCTGGCTTTTTGGTTTGTCGTGTTTTAACACGCTCCCGAACATGCTCTCTTGAAGCATCCCGTGACACCGCCGCAGGTCATTAATGAACAACCAGTAGGGCAGGAAGTGGTGGTGGACATCAATTTCTCTTCAGTAGGAGCGCGCTTGCGGCAACTTTCTTGCTCTTCTTGGCCTTCTTATGTTTCCTGGCCTTGTGTTTCGGAGCCGGCTTTGCCACCGGTGTGGCCTCCGCAGCTGGCGTGGTAGAGGATGGTACGGGCGCAACATCTGCTGCCCAGGCTGGTACGACGAACAGGGTCAACAACAACAGCAAACATCTTCTTCATGATGGTTTCCCCCTTTGTGGTTTAAAAAACATCGCGGCCTGCTTGGGTGAAAGCCGCTTGCAAGCTACTACGACAGGTCACAACAGACAACCATCCTCACCAGAACGCCAGCTTGAGTCTGGTATACCAAGCCGTCCCTTGCTGAAGCGCGGGAGCAGCGGGTCTGGCTCCGGTGTACAGACACGGCCCGGTCAATGGCATTACGCACCCCCATATCCATCGATCCCTTCCGATTGAATCGCCAATTCAGGCTGGCGTCCGATTGATTGAAGCTATCCTCGACGTCGATCAGGATGGAAGGATGTCCAAGTGCAGGATCGAAAAGCTCCTGTTCTGCGCGGCGAGCCGATTACGACTCCAAGTCAGGTTCGCCGTCCATACCGAACTGGCCAGCCAGCGTAGAGTTCAATTGCTGCGAACGCAAGCGCTGCTCTTGAAGGGAGTTGCTCTGAAAAACATTGGGGTCATTCCAGATACTCTCATCGTTATAAGCCAGCGCCACATTGAATGGGTAACTTTCTGGCTGCCAGTGCAGCGCCACGTGAAAATCATCTATCTGCCTTCTGCTCAAGATCTGTTCATTAGTGATGGAGTTAATTCTGGGGTCGTCGGTCCAGCGCCGCTGGATATGTCCTTCTAGCAGCCAAAGAGCATCCAGTTGCCGGTCTGCGTCCAGCGCGAGGCCTTGCACCAGCTTGTAGGTATCACCGGGCCGGTTCAGCACGATGCCGGCCAAGGTGGCCGGCGCCAGCGAAGCGTTGCCTACGGCTGCATCATCCAGGTTCTTCCAGCCAGCCAGGCGCACATGCGTCGCACTATCCGGCGTATAAATCACACCCAGCTTGGGCAACCAGCGCCGCAGGTAAGTGTTTTTTGTATCCCATAATTTGTCGTTCTTGCCCCATGCCAATCCCGCTTCCAGCTGCCAATAGGGGTTCAGCACCTGCTGCCAGTCCACATAGACCTGCTGGGCAAAGTTTGTCGAAACCGAAAAGCGTCCCATCAAGTGGCGAGCGAACCGAACTCACACCCCATTGCGTGGTATAGCCGGCACCGCTGCGGCGATATTGCAGTTCCGCGCTACTGGCTTTGCTGCTGCTATACGTCGTTACGTCCGGGAAGACCGTAATAAAGCAAGTAGGACATCCCATGTTGCCGTATGGCAACGTGTCACTGATAAATTGGAAATTGTCGATTTGATCCGTCTGCTGGCGGCTGATCAAAGCACGCAACTCGCTGCTGTCATCCGGGCTGTAGCGTAGTCCCAGGCGCGCAACGCTGCTGTTATCCTGAATCTGGTGAAGAGCACCGTTATAAAATGGGTCCGCAGGGGACGTTATTTCTCCGTGCAGTGAATTGAAATTCTGGTACGACATGAACATCTGCGTGGACCGGGCCGGCCGCCATTGCACGATGGCTTGGCCAACCGTGTTGTCCAGATTATTGAAAGGTGCACTACCGTCGGTTTGATATTGACGCAGTGCAATCCCCAGCCCCAGCGTGTCGCCACCTGTACCCAGCCGGACCTGGCTATCGGCAGTATTCTGGCTACCTATTAGGGCATCGGCCGCCAGCGTGGTGCGATGGCTGAACAGTTCATCGTAATTGTTATAGCTTGTCTGGCTGGCATTGAGTCCGCTGACGGCGCCATGCTGGGGGGTCGCTGCACCGGCCTGTCCGAAGCCATCACCGTAGACGTCCAGTTCTGCCGGCAGGTTGCCCGGCCGGTCGTTGAACTGGCTTTGCAGCAGCAGGCTGCGCCTTGCCGATTCGCCAAAGCGCTGGCCTTGCAGGACATCGGCCTGGTTCCTCAGGTTGGCGGCATTCTTTTCACCGACGCCATCAGACAAGGTTTGGAAGGCGATACTTTCCTGCCCCAGTTGACGCTGAGTCTCGGCGAGATTGGCTCGCAACAACTGCTCGTCGTCCCTGAGCAATTGTTCACCGCGATAAACCGAGCGGTTTGCCAGACGGGCCTCAGCCTGCTGCAGGCTTTCGCGCGCAGCCATGGGGTGGTTGGTCTGCAATTCCATCTGTGCCTGGTACAGCCACGGAATGGGGTCTATGGGATCAGCCTGTTGAGCACTGTGCCAGCTTGCCCTTGCCGCCTCGGTCTGGCCGAGTTGCAGTTGTACGCGCCCGAGATAGGTGAGGATCAGCGCATTGCCGGGATCGGCCTCATTCGCTGCCAGTATCCTTTCCTGCCCCGCCTGGAAATCGCCCAGCCTGATTTCGGCCAGGCCCAATCCCAATAGTGCCCTGGCATCCTTGGGATCGCTCTTCAAGGCGGTTTCAAAAGCGGTCTTGGCCTCCCCGGCATTTCCATCGATCAGATAGGTCAAGCCACTGACTGCGATCACGTAGGACGATGTGGCATCCACATCGCGCGCCCGGCCCACCAGCATCCTGGCCGATTGAACATGGTTGATCGTCAACTCGAGTTCGGCCTCGCGCGCCAGTGCGATCGCCGATTGTGGCGTCCCGCTATTGAAGTCATGCATCGCATCGCGTGCTTCGGTCAATCGCCCCGAGCCTTGCAAGGCATAGGACAGCGCCAGATGCGGCAATAGATCACCCGCCAGACCGTGTGCATGCTGCGCTGCGTCCAGCGCTTGCTGCATTTTTCCTTGCTGCACGTAAGCCATGGCGGTCAGTGCATCGGCGTCTGCAGCGTATTTGGGATTGGCAAGCAACGGGGCGAGCTTGGCCAGCGACTGCTGAGTCTGATTGCCTTGCAGCAAGAAGCTGGAACGCAACAAATCCATTTCGGCCTGGGTATCGGCACTGACCTGCCCTTTTTTGCCTGCCTCGTCGAGAGTGATCAGTGCATCGAGAAAGCGCCCTTCTCGCTGTGCCTGAATGGCAGCTTGCATGGCGGGAGTGGGTTGCGAGGGTTGATATTGAGTCGCGACCAGAGGCAAGGTCCATTGAACGCTGCGACCGTTGCCGACGGTTTGCACCGACGGCGGCTGGATAGCTCCCCAGGAATGCATCTTCATCGGCTGCCAGTGCCTGGCTGGTCATCAGGCCTAGTCCCGCTAAACATAACAACAGGTGATTCGGCTTCTTCATTATTTGTTAAAAGTAGGTGAAATTATTGATGCAAGCGACATCAATCTAGAAAGGCCGAGAATAACCCAACTGGTTGAAAGGGGGCAATTCTGAATGTCGATTTATTTTTGTGGTTCATCCGACTTTTGCATGGGTTAAGGCCGAATTTAGTCAGTAGTTCGAAAACCAGGGCTCATCACCGAGTGTTCCCCCACCCCAGCCCTCCCCCGGTGGGAGAGGGACTAAACCCCAAACCTCTCCGCTCAAACTCCCTCTCCCACCGGGGGATAACCAGCGACTTGGCCGATGTTGTGTTTGTCGGCCTAGTCGAATGGCTAGTAGTTTGATCAGGGCCGGGGTGGGGGAACACTCGGAATTCTTCAGCCCACAAGCTGGTAAGCAGCAGGCTCTTCACTGTAGTTACCCAAACGAAACTCGGATGAACCATTTTTGTATGCCGGAGGCGGAGGTAGCGACTCGATCAACCACTGCGGCTCACTCCAATAACCGCAAGGGTGAACCTCAGCTGGATGCGGAAGAAATGACTTTGACTCAAACCACCTTCACTTGCACCAACTCCTCGCCTTCGGGGTCAGTCACATGCACCGCACAGGCGATGCAGGGGTCGAAGCTGTGGATGGTGCGCAGGATCTCGATGGGCTGCTTCGCATCGTGCAGCTGGTGGCCTTTCAGCGCTGCTTCATACGGCCCCTGGTTGCCTTGCGCATCGCGCGGACCGGCATTCCAGGTGCTGGGGACGATGGCCTGGTAGTTGTCTATCTTCTGGTCCTTGATGACGATCCAATGCGAGAGAGCGCCGCGTGGCGCTTCCATCACGCCGACGCCTTGCGCGTGGCTGGGCCATGACGAGGGTTCCCACTGGGTTTCGTTGAAGGTCTTGATGTCGCCGGCCTTGATGTTGGCGACCAGCTGGTCGTACCAGCCTTGCATCGCATCGGCGACGATCTTGGTTTCCAGCGTGCGCGCCGCCGTGCGGCCCAGCGTCGAATACAGCGCCTGCACCGGCAGGTCGAGTTTCTTCAGCGTCATGCCGACCAGTTCGCGTGGTCTGCTCGTGCCCGGAGGCATACAGCATCAGCACCCGCGCCAGCGGGCCGACCTCGACCGGCTTGCCTTTCCAGCGCGGCGATTTGAGCCAGGAATAGTCCTTCTCGATATCCAGTTGATCGTAGGGCGGCGTCGGGCCGGTGTAGTCGAATTTGGTTTCGCCTTTGTAAGGGTGCAGCCCCTGCTCCTTGCCGACGGAATAGTCGTACCAGGCGTGGCTGACGAATTCCTGGATCTCGCCTTCTGCGTCGAGGTCGATCGGATGGATCTTGCTCAGGTCGCGATCGAGGATCACGCCGGTGGGGATCAGGTAGGACGATGGATCGGACATGCCCTTGGCCGGGAAATCGCCGAAGGTGAGGAAGTTGCCGACGCCCTCGCCCTGCTTCGCCCAGTCCTTGTAGAACCCGGCGATAGCCAGCGTGTCCGGCACGTAGACCTGATCGACGAATGAACGCATCTGGGTGATCACGTTCTGCACCGTTTGCAGGCCGACCACATTGAGCGCGGTGCCGGAATTGCCGCCGTGGAAGTGCGGGCCGTTGCCCTGCCCCGGATGGTTCGGGTCGATGCTGATCGCGCACGGCACGCCGCCGACCAGGAACATCGGGTGCGGATTCTTGCCGCCGAACACGGTGTGCAGTTTCACCACGTCGCGCTGCCAGGCCAGCGCGTCGAGATAGTGCGCCACCGCCATCAGGTTGGCTTCGGGCGGCAGCTTGTAGGCCGGATGGCCCCAGTAGCCGTTGGCGAAGATGCCCAATTGCCCGGCATCGACAAAACCTTTCAATTTTTTCTGCACGTCGCTGAAGTAGCCCGGCGACGATTTGGCATAGCCCGACAGGCTCTGCGCCAGTGTCGAGGTCGCCTTGGGATCGGCTTTCAGCGCCGAGACCACGTCCACCCAGTCCAGCGCATGCAAATGGTAGAAGTGCATCACATGGTCGTGGATGTATTGCGCGCCGATCATCAGGTTGCGGATGAGCTGGGCATTGTTCGGCACCTCGATCTTCAACGCGCTTTCCACGGCACGCACCGAAGCGATGCCGTGCACCAAGGTGCAGACGCCGCAGATGCGTTGCGCAAAGGCCCAAGCCTCGCGTGGATCGCGGCCACGCAAAATGATCTCAAGGCCGCGCACCATGGTACCGGCGGATGAGGCACGGGTGATACGGCCGGAGTCATCGGTCTCTGCCTCGATGCGCAGGTGTCCTTCGATGCGGGTGACGGGTCGACGATGACGCGTTTCGTAATTGGCTGATTCATGGTTACCTCTAAAAATTCGAAGCGTTAATGCAACGCGGAATAAATCCCCTCTCCCACTGGGAGAGGGTTAGGGTGAGGGATAATCCTTTGAGTTTTCACCCTCACCCCGGCCCTTCTCCCGCGGGAGAGGGAGAAATACCGATTTGTTTCACGATTCAATAAATTTCCTCAAGCCTTCAGAAATTCGGTCAGGATGCGGTATTGCGCCGTTGTTTCGGCATTGTCGGTGCCCTTCCCGGTAGCGATACTCTCGCAGGTGCGGGCCATGCGCGCATGCATGGCGGCATCCCACGCCGGGTTGCTGCCATGCTCGGCCGGCTTGATGGAGGCCAGCGCCGCTTGTGCCACGAAATGGCCGGCCTGGTCGTTCCAATCGCACTCCTGGCCGCATTGGGTGAAGCTGTCCACCGTCGCCTTCTTGGCCGACTGGATCTCGGTGCGGAGTTCGTCTTCGCTGATGTCGGCGCGCTTGGCGGCATGGACTGCGTTCTTCACCCGCACATCCTTGCTCAGTACAAGTACGCTTTCTGCAAAGCGCGCAGCGACTTGGCGCAACTTGGTTCCGGAGAGTCCGCTCAAGGCCGCTTTGAATTCGTTATCGTTGTTAATGACCATCGCGTCATTCTCCTTCAACCAGATACTCGGCAAGCAGCTCGGTCAGGCCGATCACATCGACCTTCATGTGATAGTGCTCCAGGCCTTCTTCCAGCACGATGCGGCAGTTGGCGCAGGCGGTGACCAGTGTGTGCACATCGGTCGCTTCGAGCTGACGCTTCTTGACCTTGAAGGCTTCCAGACGCAATGGCTCGGCGCGCGTATTGGCCGACACACCGCCGCCACCGCCGCAGCACCAGTTCATCACACCTGCCTCGGGCATCTCGCGGAAATCCGCCGCGATATCACCGAGCAAGCGGCGCGGCTGTTCCACCACACCACCGCGACGGGTGATCTGGCAGGGATCGTGGTAAGTCAGCGGGCGGGTATCCTTGCCCTTGGTCTTGATCTTGCCTGCGGTGCGCAGCTCGTCCAGCACTTCGAGGATGTGCTTCACTTCGAAGCCGAACGGCCTGCCCATCAGGTTGGGGCCTTCCCAGCGGATCGCGGTGAAGGCATGGCCGCATTCGGGGCTGATGACGCATTTGACCTTGAGCCGCTCGGCAGCCACCACGATGCGGCTGACGATCTCGCGCGCCAGATCCGAAGCGCCGATCTGGATGCCGCTGTTGGTCGCCTCGAACGCATCCGGCGCCAAGGTCCAGCTCACCCCGGCCTGCTTGAAGATGCGGCTGATAGCCGCCAGATATTCGGGAAAGTTGATGATCTCCATCGAGGACATCAGCACCAGGTAGTCGGCGCCCTGCTTGTCGACCGGCACCTCGATGCCGGTATCGGCCTGCACATGCTTGATCTGCGCCTGCACCGCCGGCCACTTGACCCCCATCGGGCTGCCGATGTTCACAGCTCGCGTCCGTTGCGCCGATCATGTCTTCCGGCGCATGCCCGGATGCCGACATGCCTTCGCGCATCTTGCGGATCATGTAGGTGATGTCGTTGCCGACCGGACAGACCATGGAACAGCGGCCGCACATCGTGCAGCTGTCGTAGACCAGCGGCTCCCATTCGGTCAACTCTGCATCGGTCACCGGCTTGGAGAGTCCCAGCATCTTGCCCAGCCTGCCCAACAGCGTGTATTCCTGCTTCCACACACGGCGTAGCGGTTCCAGCTTGTAGATCGGCGTGTATTTCGGATCGCCGGTCTCGTTATGAAACAGGCACGCTTCGGCACACAGCCCGCAATGCACGCAACTGGAAAAATAGCTGGCGATCGGTGTGTCGATCACCTCCTTGAAAGCGTTGATGCCTTTGGCGAGAGTCGCACTCATGACAAGTCCCCCTTTATTGCAGCGGTATCTCCACCAACTCGCGTGTCGGCCTCCAGCTTCGTTCGCGCGGACGCTCTCATCCCCACTGCGTCGGGCCCCTGATCGCTGCTCATGACTCGGCTCTTGTTCGTTCCGGCGGCGCTCAAACATTTTGCGCGGCCTCCGCATCACTCGCGCTGCTCATGATGCTACCCCCTTCCTTCCGAAGAAGTCTCCGTTGTACCAGCGCGAGATGAACAGGGAAAAGGTATGGAACAGTTTGGTGAACGGCAGCAGCACCAGCAGCAATTCGACCGAGAACAAGTGCAGCGCCAGCATCAACGTGTACTCCACGAACAGGTGATGGTAGGCCAGATAGCCGGTCAGCAACGGCAAAAGTGTCGCTGCCCAGGCAACATAATCACCGACGCCGGACAACATGCGTTTGACCGGATTGTTGAGCCGGTGCGCCAGTAACACAAACAGCGCCACGATCGCGGCCACCACCAGGGCATCGACAAGTGCGGTGGGCAGATTCGGCCAGGCCAGTCCGGTCATGCTGCGGAAGAATTCGATATGCGCAGCCAGGAAGAAGATGACCACGAACAGCCCGAAGTGGAACACATATCCGCTGATGTAAGTCACCGGATCGCGTTTCAACATCCCTTCTGCCGGCAACGAGCGCGTGAACATGGTGCGCCAGCCGCTACCCGGCGTGACGACACGCGGTTTGGCCAGATCGGCCTTGCGGCCAAGCCCGAGTACCTCGAACAGACGCAGCAGGATACCCGCGACAAAAAGCATCAGCGCCCAGTTCAGCGCGCTGCCGCGCGCGAATGTCAGGAGATCAAGGTGGTTCATTTTTCCTCCCGTTTCAGTTCCTGCACCGTCACTTTTTCGTGAGCAGCCTTGGCTTTGGCCTTGGTTGAACGGTTGTACCAGGTGATCGCCACCCCGGCTGCCGCCCCCACTGCTGCTGCCGCGCCCAGCATGGAAGGTGTCATCGATACCGGTTTGGACAAGGCCTTGTAGAACCCGCCGGCATCCCAGAAGTTCGGTTCGGAACAGCCGATACAGCCGTGGCCGGATTCGATGGGGAAACTGGTGCCGTCGTTCCACTTGGTCGTGGCGCAGGCGTTGTAAGTCACCGGGCCTTTGCAGCCGAGTTTGAACAGGCACCAGCCCTGCCGCGCAGCTTCATCATCGAAGGTTTCCGCAAATTTGCCCTGGTCATAGAACGGGCGACGGTAGCAGCGGTCGTGGATGGTCTCGCCGTAGAACGACAAGGGACGACCCAGATGCATCCATTTCGGGGAGGCCGCCAAAGGTCAGGAAGTGCGCCAGCACCCCGGTCATGACAACCGGGATCGGCGGACAGCCGGGCACGTTGATGATGGGTTTGTCCTTGATGATCGCGCTCACCGGAACAGCGCCGGTCGGGTTGGGATCGGCCTTGGGAATGCCGCCGAAAGCGGCACAGGTGCCCACCGAGACGATGGCCGCAGCTCCTTTGGCGGTCTCCACCAGCATGTCATGGTTGCTGATGCCGGCAATGCAGGAGAAGCCGGGATTGCCCATCGGGATCGAACCATCGACGATCACCAGGTATTTGCCTTCGTTGTCTTTCATCGCCTGCATGCGCGCATGTTCGGCAGCCTCGCCCGAAGCGGCTTGCAAAGTATGGTGGTAATCGAGAGAGATCAGGTCGAAGATCAGATTTTCCAGCGTCGGCGAATGCGAACGCGTGATGGATTCGGTGCAGCCGGTGCATTCCTGGAACGACAGCCAGATCACCGATTGTCGTCGTGCCTTGGCGATTGCCTCGGCCATCACGCTGGCCATCGAAGGCGGCAAGGCCAGCAGCGTGGTCAATGCAGTACAGAATTGGAGGAATTCGCGGCGGGTGACACCGCGCTGAGCCAAGCCTTCGCCTACTGTTCCCGGCAATACCTCTGGATGCTCTGGGTGCCTCATGTTGCCCCCTTGTTGTTATTGAAAACAATGGAACGCAATGCCGCTGCATTCTGCACAACCGGATGGACCCGGTCAATACATACATTTACTGAGCAAAATCAGTACCGTTCACAAAACGCCCGATGATTTCCACGGCGATCTTGCTGGCCTCAGGCAATGCCGCCGCGACTGCGGGCGTCAGTGTTTCGCCCCAATCCACCTTCGCGGGCTGGATGCCGATCAGGGCGCGATGTTCCGGCCAGTGGCCGGTCAATAACGAGATGGACATCAGGTCGAGCAATCCGACCTCGTGCACGCTGCTCTTGCGGTTTGCGCCCATGAAGCGATCCATCTCGGCGCCTTCGAAGCTGCGCACTGTGCCAGGTGCGGCGTCCAACTCGGCCGCGTCGATCACTAACAGGGCATCGCATTCGCTGATCGGCACGGCCAGGGTAAAAGAGAGCGTGCCGCCATCAAGGAATTCCATATCCTCACGGGCACCGTAGCGGGCTTCCAGTTCGCGCATGGCAACGATGCCCACGCCTTCGTCAGCCAGCAGGGTGTTGCCGATACCGAGAATAAGTATTTTCATTTCGATTCCATGATGCCGGGGAAATAGGCATCCAGATCGGCCTCCCCTTGCATTGCTGCGGCGAGGCCATCGAGCGCGAGGTTGATTTCGGTTGCTTGCTGCGGGGTCATCTTTTCGCGAGCCTGGCCGAGGACGGCATATACCCAGTCACCGGGAGAGACTTCTTCCAGCAGCAGCGTATTCAGCCGCTCACGCCGGCCGCGCCCTTCGCACCAGGCGAAAGCGCCGTCGATTTCGGTTACTTGCATGGGTATGCCAAGACACATGGCAGGAATCCTACCAGCAAAACTCGCGCTTGTTGACCTTATTGCCGCTGGCGTACCGCTTCGAACAGGCACACTGCCGTTGCTGCGGCGGCATTCAGCGATTCGACCTTACCCGGCATCGGAATGATGAAATGCTGCTGCGCCGCATCCAGCAACGCCGGCGACAATCCCGACCCTTCATTGCCGATGGCAAAAGCGATCTTGCCGCGCAGGTTGCTGTCATACAGGGATGGATCTGCCTGCAGTGAGGCGGCAAATATCTTGCCAGTCAACCCGGCCAGCGACTTCAAAATCGGCATGCTCACAGAATCTCAGCACAAAATGCCCACCCATCGCGGCGCGCAACACCCTGGGCGACCATGCGTCGGCACAGCCATGGACAGGAACACCTGATCACAGCCCGCTGCTGCCGCCGAGCGCAGCATGGAACCGAGATTGCCGGGGTCCTGGATATCTTCCAGCAACAGGGCAAAACTGGCTGTTGTGCGGCTTCCACTTGAGCGTGGCGGGATATCGATCAGCGCCAGTATGCCGCTCAGCGTTTTGAGTTCGGACAGCTCGGCAAACAGCGCGTCGTCGAGTTGAGTCAGCGGCACATGCGGCACCTGCTTCGAGCAAGGCCATGATCTCTGGATCCTGCAGGGCCTGTTCGTTCACCAGCAGATGCACGGGCTTGCCGCCGGCAACGAGGAAAGCAGCAGCAGATGCGCGCCATCCAGCAGGGTCTGCCCGGCTTCGCTGCGCTGGCGTGCCGATGAGGAAAGTTTGTGCAGCGACTTGTAGAACGGATTGTCGCGCGAGGAGATGCGCTTGATCGTCATCGGGTCGGCGCGGGAATGTATGTCTCGGCATTGGCGTCAATGACGGTTCTCAACCGCGGCATCTGACGCAGCAGCCTCGCTCGTGCACCGACAGTCGATGCTCCAGCAGGCTGCCCATCTCTTCCAGTGCAGGCAGTTCATGCAGGGAGCGCAGGTTGAGATCGTCCAGCAATTGCTGCGTGGTGGCAAACAGTTCGGGCTTGCCCGGCACGTCGCGGGTGCCGATGACCTCGATCCAGTTGCGCGCTTCCAGCGTCTTCAGCATCTGCGAAGCAACTGCCACACCGCGGATGTCCTCGATATCGCCGCGCGTCACCGGCTGGCGGTAGGCGATGATGGCCAGTGTCTCCATCACCGCACGCGAATAGCGCGGCGGTTTCTGCGGGTTGAGTCGGTCGAGGTATACCTGCATCTCCGGACGTGCACGGAAACGCCAGCCGCTGGCTACGCGGGTCAGCTCGATGCCGCTGTCGGCATACTTGTCTGCAAGCTGTTGCAGCAATTCTTCCACCAGCTGGTTCCCAGCGGCACCTCGCCCAGTTTTTTCAGCTCGGCGCATGGACAACGGTTCCTGCGAGGTCAGCAGCGCCGCTTCAAAGATGCGCGCAAGCTGCGCGGTATCCACAGCGTGCTCGACCTCCTGCACCGCTGCTAGTTGCGGCTGAGTCGCTCTTCCAGGCTCAGGCGACGGCATGATTCGTTCACTCGGCGTACGGCTCGACTTGTTCGGACATAGATTTTCCCCAAGCTTTCGGTTTGGGTAATTTCGACCAGGTTCTCCTTGGCCAATTCGAGAATTGCGATAAAGGTCACCACCAGTTGCGGGATGCCGCCGCCCATATCAAACAGGTTCTTCGAATGCGTCAAACTCGCCGTATGCGCAGCTGGCGCAGCACCTTGGTCATCTGCTCGCGCACCGACAATTCTTCGCGACGCACCTTGTGATGAGCATTCAGCTTGGCGCGGGTCAGCAGCGCCAGCCAGGCATTGCGCAAGTCTTCCACGCTGACATTGGGCAGGCGCTCGATCACCGTGCGCTCGATCAGCACCTGCACCAGTTCGAAATCGCGTCCGGCTTGCGGCAGCTCATTCAGCTTCTGCGCGGCCAGTTTCATCTGCTCGTATTCGAGCAGGCGGCGCATCAGTTCGGCACGCGGATCTTCGGCTTTCTTCTTCGCTCACCTTGGGCGGACGCGGCAACAGCATGCGCGACTTGATCTCGATCAGCACCGCCGCCATCAGCAGATATTCGGCGGCCAGCTCCAGGCGGTGCTGCTGCATCACCTCGATGTAAGTCATGTATTGCCGGGTGAGCTGCGCCATCGGGATGTCGAGCACATCGAGATTGTGCTTGCGGATCAGGTACAGCAGCAGATCGAGCGGCCCCTGAAAGGTCTCCAGCACCACTTCCAGCGCATCCGGCGGAATATACAGATCCTGCGGCATCTCCAGCATCGGCTCGCCGTGGATGTGCGCCACCGGATTGGCCGTTTGCAGCGGGAGTTGTGCCTCTGCTTCGCTCATGTCAGTTGTATCTCAGCCCCATCGCTTCGCGCACATCGCGCATGGTCTCGTTGGCCAGCTTGCGTGCCTTCTCGCAGCCGTCGGCGATGATGTTGCGCACCAGGGTCGGGTCGTCCAGATAGAGCTGGGCGCGCTCGCGCATCGGTTTCTGTTCTTCCAGCACGGCGGCGATCACCGGTTGCTTGCACTCGATGCAGCCGATGCCCGCGCTGCGTGCAGCCCTGCTGCACCCACTGTTTGGTCTCTGCGTTCGAATACACCTTGTGCAATTGCCAGACCGGGCACTTGTCAGGGTCGCCCGCATCGGTGCGGCGGATGCGCGCCGGGTCGGTCGGCATGGTGCGTGATCTTCTTGCTCACCTCGGCCTCGTCTTCGCGCAGGGTGATGGTGTTGTTATAGGACTTGGACATCTTCTGCCCGTCCAGCCCCGGCATGCGCGAAGCCGCGGTCAGCATGGCTTGCGGCTCGGACAGGATCATCTTGCCGCCGCCTTCGAGGTAGCCGAACAGGCGCTCGCGATCGCCCAGGCTCAGGCTCTGTTGCTCGTCCAGCAAGGCCTTGGCCGATTCAAGCGCCTCGTCATCGCCCTGCTCCTGGAAGCGCGTGCGCAGTTCGCTATACAGCTTGGCCTTCTTGCTGCCGAGTTTCTTGACGGCGGCTTCGGCTTTCTCCTCGAAACCCGGCTCGCGTCCGTACATGTGGTTGAAGCGGCGTGCCATTTCGCGGGTGAATTCGATATGCGGGATCTGGTCCTCGCCCACCGGCACCTGGGTGGCGCGATAGATCAGGATATCTGCGCTCATCAGCAGCGGATAACCGAGGAAGCCGTAGGTGGTGAGGTCCTTGGAGGTCAGTTTTTCCTGCTGGTCCTTGTAGGTCGGCACGCGTTCCAGCCAGCCCAGCGGGGTGATCATCGACAGCAGCAGGTGCAGTTCGGCATGCTCCGGCACCCGCGACTGGATGAACAGGGTGGCCTGCGCCGGATCGACGCCCGCTGCCAGCCAGTCGATGACCATGTCCCACACGCTCTGTTCGATGACCTGGGGGGAATCGTAATGGGTGGTCAGCGCATGCCAGTCGGCCACGAAAAACAGGCACTCGTACTCGTGCTGCATCTCCACCCAGTTCTTCAATACCCCGTGGTAATGCCCCAGGTGCAGACTGCCCGTGGGGCGCATTCCGGATAAAACGCGATCAGCAAACATAGCTCTACTTCAACATTAGAAAATCGACAGGACCAAATTCATCACCATGCTCACCAGCGGTGACAACACCCAATTCAGGATCGGCAAGCCGCCGACCGGCACCACTGCCAGCAGGATCAGGATGAACATGCCGTAGGGCTCGACTTTCGCCAACTGGAATGCCTGGCGATGCGGCAACAGGCTGATTGCGATGCGCCCGCCATCCAGCGGCGGCAACGGCAACAGATTCAACACCATCAGTACGACATTGATTGTAACCCCGATCTGCGCCATGCCTATCAGCGGCTCGGCAAAATAATTGCCCGGGAACATCAAGGCCACCTTGATCATGAACGCCCAGAACAAGGCCATGACAAAATTGGATGCCGGCCCGGCCAGCGCGACCCACAGCATGTCCTTCTTGGGATGGCGCAGAGCGCCGAAATTGACCGGCACCGGCTTGGCCCAGCCGAACAGGATGCCGCCCAGCGAACAATGTCAGCAGCGGCAGCAGGATCGTGCCGACCGGATCGATGTGGCGCATCGGGTTCAGGCTGATGCGCCCCTGCGCATAGGCCGTCATGTCGCCGAAATGGCGCGCCACATAGCCGTGCGCCGCCTCGTGCAGCGTGATGGCAAACAGCACCGGGAATGGCGGCAAGCGCAATGGTTTGTATCAATGCGTCAAAATTCATTTATTCCTCGATTCCAAATGGGCGACTGCGCCTTTGCCGCGCCGCACCAATACCGGTGCTGCATCGGTCAGGTCGATCACCGTGGTCGGCTCGATCCCGACCGGACCGCCTTCGATGACCAAGTCTACCTGCCGCTCCAGGCGTTCGCGTATCTCGTCCACATCGGTCAGCGGCTGGTGCGCATCAGGCAGGATCAGCGTGGAACTGAGCAGCGGTTCGCCAAGTTCCTCCAACAGGGCCAATGCGATCGGATGATCCGGGATGCGCAGGCCGACGGTGCTGCGTTTTGGATGCTGCAAGCGGCGCGGCACCTCCTTGGTGGCATCGAGGATGAACGTATAGCTGCCCGGGGTATTGTTCTTCAGCAGGCGGAACTGCGCATTGTCCACCCGCGCGTATTTTGCCAGCTCCGACAGGTCGCGGCACACCAGCGTCATATGATGCTTGTCGTCGACACCGCGTATCTGGCGTATGCGCGTCACCGCGTCCTTGTCGTCCAGGCGGCAGCCCAGCGCATAGCCCGAATCGGTGGGATAGACGATCACCGCGCCGCTGCGCAGCATCTCGGCCGCCTGCTTGATCAAGCGCGGCTGCGGATTATCGGGATGGATGGAAAAGAACTGCGCCATGGCTCAGGCAGCCTTTTCCCATGCCGTCCACACCGGACGGCATTCCAGCGGAAAATCCGGCAGGCGTCCGATATCGCGATAACTTTCTTCCGGGCCGTGGAAATCCGAGCCGCAGGAACACAGCAGATCGAACTCCTTGGCATAACGCGCGAACTCGGCATATTGCGGTGGCGTGTGGCTGCCGCTCACCACTTCGATGGCACGCCCGCCCAATTCGACGAACTCATTCAGCAGTTCGAGCAAGGTCGTCTTGCCCATCGGCTTGCGCCCGGCGGTATAGCGCCCGGGATGCGCCAGCACCGCAATGCCGCCGCTGCCGTTTATCCAGGAGATCGCATCCTGCAGATCCGCCCATTGATGCGACACATAGCCCGGCTTGCCCTTGACCAGATAACGGGAAAACACGCTGCGCACATCCTTGCAATGCCCGGCCTCGACCAGATAGCGCGCAAAATGGGTACGGCCGATCATGTCCGGATTGGAGGCATAACGCAGGGCGCCTTCCAGCACGCCGCCGATGCCGCTACGGGCCAGCGATTCCGCCATCAGTTCGGCGCGGTGCCTGCGTCCGCTGCGGATGCTGCGCAGCCCCTCAACCAGGGCTGGATTCTGCGGATCTATGCGCAGCCCGACGATATGCACCGTGTGGCTGCGCCAGCTTACCGATATCTCCACCCCGTTGATGAACTGGATACCGTGCGCGGCGGCAGCCTGAGCCGCTTCAGCCAGACCATCCACATCATCATGATCGGTCAATGCCAGAACCTTCACCTCGCGACCGGCAGCTCGTGCCACCAGTTCGGCCGGGGTGAGCGTGCCGTCGGAGACGTTGGAATGGCAATGTAGGTCGTAGTCCAGCATCTGAGGCCCTTAGCGATCGTCACGAGCAAGCTGGAGCGCTAGGAGACGCGGAGCGAGCGACGAGACATACCGCAGTTGGTAGGCGAGGAGCGGCGAGCACGCGACAACGCGATCCGGCTGCGCAGTAGATCGATATGGGCATCAGGCATCGCCGCCGCCCTTCTTCATCACCTTGCCCTCTTCGGCACGTTTGCGGCGCACCTCTTTCGGGTCGGCGATCAGTGGGCGATAGATCTCGATGCGATCCTTATCGCGCAGCACGGCATCGGCCTTGCTCAATTTCCCGAAGATGCCGAATTTGCCTTTCTCAAGGTCGATCTCGGGGTACTTCTCGAGTATGCCGGACAGCTTGATCGCTTCGGCGATAGTCGTTGCCTTGGGCACTTCCAGCTTGAGCAAAGTCTGCTCGGCAGGCAGGGCATAAACCAGTTCGATCTTTATCTTCTCGTCATTCATTATTTGGCATAAACCTTCTCGGCACGGCGGATGAAAGCATCCACGAACGTGTTGGCAATATGGTGAAACACCGGCCCCACCAGTTTTTCCAGCAATTTGCTGGAAAACTCATAATGCAACCGGAACTCTATTTTACAGGCTTCGTCGCTCAAGGGGATGAATCGCCAACTGCCGTCCAGATGCCGGAAAGGCCCATCTGTCAAGGTCATATCGATCTGATGGGGCGGGTTGCGTTTGTTTTCGGTGCTGAAATGCTGCTTGATGTGGTGATAATCGATGTGTATCGAGGCATGCATCGTCGTGCCCTGCATGTCGTTTACCGTTGCGCCACCGCACCACGGCATGAATTGCGGGTAATCTTCCACCCTGTCCACCAGATTAAACATCTGCTCCGCCGTGTGCGGAACCAATACTGCTTTCTCAACCAGAGCCATTGCTTTACGAAGCCACCAAATCAAAGACTGGTAGAATATCGCAACGCACCTCAAAACTCACCTAATTCCAGTTCAATTTCGAAGGTCAAACAAGGCGATGACGAACGAACGACGCTGGCAGTGCTAATGCACGACTAGGAGTGAGCGAGGAAATCAACGCCGTTTCACCGAAGAAATTGGATTGGAATCATGAGCATCATCCAGAACAAGAAAGCCTTCCACGACTACTTCATCGAAGAGAAATATGAGGCCGGTCTCATGCTCGAAGGCTGGGAAGTCAAGGCCATCCGCGCCGGACGCGTTCAGCTCAAAGAGGCCTATGTCACCATCAAGGACGGCGCTTTGTGGCTGTTCGGCTCGCATATCAGCCCCCTGCTCAATGCCTCCACCCATATCCATCCCGACCCGGTGCGTACCCGCAAGCTGCTGCTGCATGCCAACGAGATCGACAAACTCATGGACAAGGCCCAGCGTGCGGGCTACACCATCATGCCGCTGGACATGCACTACAAAGGCAGCCGCGTGAAACTGGCGATCGGGCTGGCAAAAGGAAAGAAAGAGCACGACAAGCGCGCGACGGAAAAAGAGCGCGAATCCAAGCGCGAGGCTGCGCAGGCCATGAAAAAAGAACGACGCTGAGAAATTGCCAAGTTACGGCGAAGATGAAACAGATACCGTCAGAGTTCCCGGTGACTACCTGTTAATCACACATTAGTTGTTATGCTGAACTTGCCAGATTTCAGCGTCTGCGCGTCTGTTTTCCACTTGGCCGGAAGCCGCAAAATGATGTTTGCTTACGTTGTATAAGATTTCTTCTGTCTGGATGAACTTCTTTTTGGCCAGTGCAATCTCCAGAGGTGTCTTGCCTTCAGCATTCTTCGCCAGATAATCCGCGCCCTGACCGATCAGCATTCTCGCTATTTCCGGATACCCTTTTTCGGCGGCCATATGTAATGGTGTCGTGCCATTCAAGGTGAAGTTCACGCCGACATTCATGACCAGCAGCTTCTGAATGGTTGCGTGATCCCCTTTCGCGATTGCCTCCAGCATTTCTTGGCGTACGTTGTCGATTTCATCTGAAGGCATCCCTGTTCCAGTCGGCAGCAGCTTGGCCATCCGGTTTATCAGCGTAATTGCGATCAATGAACCGAGTGATACCAACAGCGCAAGTTGGCTGATGCCCAACGAAGCAGCCAGTTCTGCAGGAAGATTCGCGCCGATGGCAAGAATGGAGATCGTCAAAAGCAAAAACATCTGCAAATAACGAAACAGGGCTACGACAACCAGCGCAGTCAAAGCGGCCAACAGCGCCTTTCTATCAACCAGATTGTCCAGCAAAGAGTCTGGAAGATTTGCCAGAAAACTCATTACCGAAGCCGCTATCAGTATCAATACTTCGCTGCTTTTAACCTGCATCTTCACAATTCGCCTCCTGTACCTGTGACGCAAATATCCGTAAAACTTTATGCCGTACTTCAGCCCGGAAAACGATTGCACGATAGTATGGAGGGGGGGGCATTGCAATATCGAATAGATGAGCGGTTCATCAATTTTAGACAAGCGGTAACTACAATCAACCGCCCTCCAGGATTCAGTTAATTTATTTTCCCACTTTCTATCAATGAGTTACTTATCGCTTTTATAACCCCGTGTGGCGAACCTGGACGCAGTCCGGGTTATCCAAGTTTCATTGTGGATTTCTGCTTTCCCCTGTTTATCAGGGGGATTTTTGGCCTCACCTGCTTCACCCAGCTTAAAGGAGCCGTCATGCCTGATACCAGCCAAACAGCCTATCTCTCCGGTGGATGCTTCTGGGGCATGGAAGAACTGGTACGCCAGATTCCGGGAGTTGTGGAAACCGAAGTCGGTTACACCGGCGGTGATATTCAGAACGCAACCTACGACATCGTGAAAAACGGGCATAGCGGCCACACTGAATCTTTGAAGGTCGTTTTCGCCCCCCATCTGCTGACCTACCGCCATTTACTGTTCGAATTCTTCCGCATGCATGACCCGACTACCCGCAACCGGCAAGGCAACGATATTGGAACGCAATACCGCTCAGCGATCTTTTATTTGAATGCCGAACAGAAGCACACCGCCGAGGAAGTCATCAAAACTGTGGATGCCTCCGGCGACTGGGAAGCCAAAGTGGTGACCGAACTGGTGCCGTTCAAGGAATTCTGGCGTGCCGAGGAATATCACCAGAAATACCTGATGAAACATCCGCGGGGTTATACCTGTCATTACCTCCGCCGGATGCGGCTGGGCGAGTGATGCTTAAATCTATTTTTTTGTTTTGATCGGGAAAAGCAATCCAACCATGGCGCCAATTGCGCCGCACAGCAGTATCCGGTTGCGCATCTCGTCGATGCCTGCGATTGCCCGGAATGCATTCTGTATCCTGTTCCCACCGAAGGAAAACAGTGTCTTCAGGTTCATGTAGTCGCCGGCATATTTTCCGAAGAAGATATATCCAACGATCAACCCTATTACAGCGAAAGCGGCGATGTAGATCATCCTGTTGATACTCATCATCGTCTCCCTTCTGCCTGTTTACCTAAACAATATCCCGATCACTGCCACGCACACTGTGACCAATCCGAGTGTCAAATTCACGCCGACCAGCTTGCGTATCTTGCCCAGCATCTCACCAGCTTCTTTCCAGCGTTCATTGGCGACATGCAGGCTTAACGGAACATAGCAGGCAAAGAAGACATAGCCATAGATCCCCACCATCACCAGTCCCAGCAACAACATGACGTGGACATAACGTTGCACATGCGCCATGCCGCCATACTGGTAGATCATGTACAGGCCGGTCACCAGGATGATGCCTATCGCGCCCCATACCCAATTGAAAAAACGGCTGAAAACATTATTCCACAGGCGCAGGCGCTCCGGCGGCTGCAATATTTCGACAGCAGCAGGACGCAGCACAACATAAGCGAAGAACATGCCGCCGACCCAGACGATCACGGCGAGTATATGTAACAGTTTGAAAAAGGTCATGGCGTACGATCGGTTGGTGATTTGTGTGGACGAAAGGATAACCGAAAAATCCTCTTTCCGGACCTCTACGTCAACGTGGGCAAAAGCTCTCGCACGGGCCGGAAGCTGCGGCGATGCACTTCGGAAACGCCATGTGCACGCAATGCCGCAAGATGGGCGGCGGTGGGATAGCCTTTGTGTCCATCGAAACCGTACTGCGGATATTGCTCATGCAGCCGCAACATGAGCTCGTCACGAGCGGTTTTGGCCAGGATGGAGGCGGCAGAGATGGCGGCAACTTTACTGTCCCCCTTGACGATGGCCTGGCTGGGTATACCCGTTTCAGGACAATACAGACCATCCACCAGCACTTGCTGCGGTCGGATAGCCAGCCCCTCGACTGCGCGGCGCATCGCCAACAGTGTCGCCTGCAGGATATTGAGCCGGTCGATCTCCTGCACCTCGGCAAAGGCCACCGACCACGCCAGCGCACGTTCACGAATGATCGGAGCGAGCTGGTCGCGCTGTTTTTCAGAGAGCTTCTTGGAATCGGCCAAGCCCTCGATAGGACGAGCCGCGTCGAGTATGACAGCGGCGGCACTCACCGGGCCGGCCAGCGGTCCACGCCCTGCCTCATCCACACCGCAGATGAGCAAGACGTTGCTCATGCCAAGAAAGGCAGGATGGCTGCTGCGGCTTTCTGCGCGGTATCCTGGCGCAGGGTCTGGTGTATGGCGCCGAAGGTCTGTTCAAGCTCCACCACCGCATGCTTGTTATTCACCAGATTCAACAGCGCTTGTGCCAGATTCTCCGGCGTGGCGTCATCCTGCAATATCTCTGGAACCACGAACTTGCCGGCAAGGATATTGGGCAGGCCGACATAAGGCAGATATTGTTTGCGCTTGGCAAACCAGTAACTGAATGGCGACATCTTGTAGGTGATGACCATAGGGCGTTTGAGCAAGGCGGCCTCCAGCGTAGCTGTGCCAGAAGCGACCAATACGCCGTCAGCGGCGATCATCGCATCGTGAGCATGGCCGAACAATAAAGTAATGGGCAGCAACTGCGCTTCCTGCTTCCACACTTCATTCTCGAAGATGGTGCGCGTCTCGCGGCTGGCCAGTGGCACCAGGAATTGCGCTTCGGGCATTTTTTGCAAGATGAGTTTTGCCGTCTCGATGTAGGTCTTGGCGAGGTGGCGGACCTCGCTTTGGCGGCTTCCCGGCAGGAAGGCAAAGAGCTTGGCGTTCCTGGGTAGGATGCGCATCTGTTCGCGCATCTCGGCACGTTTTGGATTTTCCGGCAGCATGTCTGCCAGCGGGTGTCCCACATAGGTGACGGGTACGCCAGCCTGTTGATACAGCGGTGCCTCGAACGGAAACAGCGCGAGGATATGCGACACGGCCTGCTTGATCTTGTGAATTCTTTCGCCACGCCATGCCCAGATGGAAGGGCTGACGTAATGCACGGTAGGGATGCCGCGCTGTTTTAACGCCAATTCCAGATTGAAATTGAAATCAGGCGCGTCTATGCCGATGAACAGGTCCGGCGGTTCGGCGAGAAAACGCTCGCGTAGCTGGCGGCGTATGCCAAGCAACTCGCGCAGGTGCAGCAACACTTCCACATAGCCATTCACTGCCAGTTTTTCCAGCGGGAACAACACTTCCATGCCGATGCTTTGCATCTTGGGACCGCCGATGCCAACGAAACGTACGTTAGGCTCAGCCTGTTTGATGGCCGCCATCAAGTGACTGCCGAGCAGGTCGCCCGAGGCCTCACCCGCAACGATGGCGATGGTTTTGACTTTCTGGTTCATGATGGATTTGATCTGACGATCCTCAACGTACGATGCCGCGAGTGGCGTGGTTCAAAAAGGTCAGCATGTTTTCGATATCCGCATCGGCATCCGCATCCGCGATCTGTCCGCGCAGAGCTTCGATCTCTTTTTTCGCCGCATCGAAGCTGCTGCCTGAACGATACAGCGTACGATACATCTGCTTGATCATATCGAGTCGCTGGGCGGAATAACCCGCACGACGCGGACCTTCCTGATGCGGGCCTTTGACCTCCGCAGGATTGCCTACCGCCGTCACAAATGGCGGAAGATCTTGCGACAACCGTGTCTGGAACCCAATCATGGCAAAGTCGCCGATGCGCACGAACTGGTGTATCCCGCTCATGCCGCCGATCAGGGTGTGATCCCCGACCGTCACATGCCCCGCGAACTGGACCGAATTGGCGATGACGTTATGGTTGCCGATGTGGCAGTCATGCGCCACATGCACGTATGCCATGATCCAGTTGTCGCTGCCGATGGATGTGATGCCGCCGTCTTGCACAGTGCCCAGATTGAGGGTACAGCTCTCGCGGATGGTGTTGTTGTCGCCGATGATCAATTGCGTCGGTTCGCCCTTGTATTTCTTGTCTTGCGGGATCTCGCCGACGGAAGCGAACTGGAAAAAGCGATTGCCCTTGCCGATGGTGGTATGTCCGTCGATAACGACGTGAGGCCCGACCACGGAACCGGCGCCGATCTCGACATGCTCGCCGATGATGGAATACGCACCGACCGAGACATCCTCGGCCAGCCTCGCATTCGGGTGAACGATTGCCGTCGGATGGATCAAGCTGCTCATTCCTTGGTCCGTAAAGTGCAGATCAGCTCGGCTTCGGCAGCGACCTGTCCATCCACTTCCGCCTTGCCGATGAATTTCCACATGCCGCGGCGGTTCATGCCGATGGTCACGGTGAAGATCAATTGGTCGCCGGGGCTCACCGGGCGCTTGAAGCGGGCATTGTCGATGCCGACGAAGTAATACACCGAATCGTCACTCGGCAAAGTGCCCATGGTCTTGAACGACAGGATGGCAGCTGCCTGCGCCATCGCTTCGATGACCAACACGCCCGGCATGACCGGATGATGCGGATAGTGTCCGGGAAAGAACGGTTCGTTCATGGAAACGTTCTTCAGCGCCACGATCTTCTCGTTCGGCACGACATCGAGCACGCGGTCGATCAGCAGAAACGGATAACGATGCGGCAAATGCGCCAACACCTCATGGATGTCCATCGCGGTACTCATATTTTTTCTCCCTTGATTGATTCGATTTCTTTTTCCAGTGCCTTGACGCGTTTGACCAGTTCACCGAGATGGCGCAGATGGACTGCGTTGCTGCGCCACTCGTCGTTCCTGCTGAACGGGAATATCCCGGCATAGCTGCCCGGCTCGGTGATGGATTTGCCGATCAGCGTAAAGGATGCGACCTCGACGTGGTCGGCGATCTGCAGGTGCCCCAGAATGCCGGCACTGCCGCCGATACGGCAGTACTTGCCGATGGTGGCGCTGCCGGCGATGCCGACGCAACCGGCGATGGCCGTGTGCGCGCCGATACGGACGTTATGGGCGACCTGGATCTGGTTATCCAGCTTCACGCCCTCTTCGATCACGGTGTCATCCAGCGCACCGCGGTCGATGGTGGTGTTGGCGCCGATCTCGACATGGTCGCCGATGAGCACGCGACCGATCTGCGGTATCTTCAGCCACCTGCCCTCTTCCATGGCGATGCCGAAACCGTCGGCACCGATCACCGCACCGGAATGCACGATGACGTGGCTGCCGATGATGCAACCGTGATACACCGTGACGCGCGGGTAAAGACGGGTGTGTTCGCCTATAGAGGCACCTTCGCCGATGCTGCATCCGGCCATGAGCACGGCTCCCGCGCCAATGACCGCGCCATCGCCTATCGTCACTTGCGGACCGATGTGGGCTTGCGGAGATATCTTGGTGTCTTTACCGATGACCGCAGATGAATGAATGCCGGGAACGCACTCGGGCAATGGATTCAGGAAAGCCGAAAGCCTGGCGAAATAGGAATACGGATTATCGCAAACGATGCGCGGCAGCTCGGTCGCATCGGCATCTGCCTTGGACAGGATCACCGCCGAAGCCCGGCTGTTCTCGAGTTGTTTGCGATATTTGGCATTGGCGAGAAAAGCGATCTGCCCGGATTGTGCATGCTCCAGCGTACCGATCTGCTGCACTTGCGTATCGGCATCGCCAATCACCTGCCCGCCGAAGCGCGCTACGATATCTGCCAATCGATAGGCTGTACGTTCCATCAAAACTGTTCTTCCAATCAGTTAGCGTCAATCACTTATCGGTCTTGTCCGGCACCTCTTCCGAAAGGTGCTTCAACACTTTGTCGGTGATATCCACTTTTGGATTGCGATAGACTGCTTCCTGCAGAATGATGTCGTAGCCTTCACTCTCGGCAATCTCGCGTATCGCCTTGTCGGCATGGGCCAGAACCACGGCCAGCTCTTCGTTCTTGCGCAGGTTCAGGTCCTCGCGAAACTCGCGCTGCAGCGTCTGCAGGTTCAAGTTCATATTGGCCAGTTCACGTTCCTTGTTGCGTCGTACCGTATCGGACATCGTAGAACCGTCCTTTTCCAGAGATGCCTGCAGGTCTTTACTCTGCTTGATCAGTTTTTTGATCTCCTGATCGCGGGAGGCGAACTCCTTCTCTATCTTCTTCTCGGCACGGACTGCCTGGTCCGACTCGCGCAGGATACGCTCGGTATCGACCACACCGATACGGAATCCGTCCGCATTGGCCTGAGTGACGCAGGCGAAGAACACCAGGCCTGCATAAATTAACTTCTTCATCTCATGCTCCTTGAATGAACTCAGAACATCGTACCCAACGTAAACTGAAGGTTCTGTATCTTGTCTTGAGGTTGCTTGTTCAGCGGTCTGGCCCAGCTGAGTTTGAGCGGCCCTGCCGGCGAGAACCAGGTAAATGCCAGGCCGGTAGAGTAGCGCATTCCTTCCGAACCCGGAACCTGCCCGCCGGAACCCATTATCTCACCGCCATCCAGAAAGGCGCTCAACCGTACCGATGATTTTTCCTTCTCCATACCGGGCATCGGGAACAATACTTCGATGTTACCCACAGCGCGCTTGTCGCCGCCCAGGGAATTATTGTTGATGTCCCTGGGACCCAAAGAGTTCGGGTCATAGCCGCGTACCGAGCCGACACCACCTGCATAGAAGTTCTTGAAGAACGGGAGCGGCATTCCCCCGTATCCACCGGCGACGCCGACATCCCCGTTCATCATCAACGTAAAGGTATGGCTGAGCGGGTAGTACCACTGGTGCTGGTAAGTCCACTTGTAGTAGTGCTGATCGGACGTCGGCAAACTGAGCTCGAGGAACGAACGTTGCACCGTACCCGCTGTGGTGAAGATGGCACTGTCGCGCGTGTCGCGCGTCCAGCCGATGGTGCCAAGTCTCATTCCGGGTCGTTTCACCAAATGTGTTGATATAGTCGATGAATCGTTGCGGGCTGAGGTCGGTCAGACCGATCGTCGTCTGCTCGAACGACAGGCCGTAATGGAACATCTCGTCTTCGGCGATCGGCACCCCATAACGCACCCCGACGCCGTAAGTGTCCGATGTGTATTGACTGATCGCAATTGAGGTTGCATTGGTTCTGCGCTTGTAAGCATCGAAACCGCGGCTGACGCCATCATCGGTATAGTAAGGATTGGTATAGGAAACCGAGTAGACCTGGTTGACCTTGCTGGTATTGACCTGGGTCGAAAGATAGTTACCCGTACCGAACACATTGGATTGCGTGACGCCGGCCATCAATGTCAACTTTTCCACGCTGCTAAAGCCGGCGCCAACCTGGAAACTGCCGGTCGATTTTTCCGCGACCTTCAGATTCACATCCATCTGATCGCTGGTTCCCTGCACCGGGGTGGTATCCAGATTCACTTCGGAGAAGAAGTCCAGCTTGTCGATACGCTGCTTGGATTTCTTGATCTTGGAGGTAGAGAACCATCCCCCCTCCATTTGCCGGAACTCGCGCCGAATGACTTCATCCCTGGTTTTATCGTTGCCCGCGATATTGATACGCCGAATGTATGCACGCTGCAGCGGGTCCACCACAAAGGTGAATGCCACCTGGTGTTTTTCCTTATCCACTTCCGGCGCGGCGTTCACGTTGGCAAATGCATAGCCTTCCTCGCCGAACCGTTCACCGATCTTGCGCGTGGATTCGGTAAGGGCATCGCGCGAAAACACATCCCCTGGCTGGATACCGATCAGCTTGCGTATCTCCTCGTGCGACAGCACCGCTTCAGTCCCGGCCACCTTGATGCTCGAGACGGTGTATTTCGGTCCTTCGGAGATGTTCAGGGTGATGTAGATGTCTTTCTTGTCAGGCGAGATCGACACTTGTGTCGATTCGATCATGAAATCCATATAACCGGAGTTCATGTAGAAAGTACGCAACGTCTCCATGTCGGCAGACAATTTCTGCTTGGAATACTGGTCATTCTTGCTGAACCAGGTGAACCATCCTGGCGTTGTCAGTTGCATCATGTCGAGCAGGTCTTTTTCGGCATATGCCTGGCTGCCTACGATATTGATGCGGCGAATCTTGGATGCCGAGCCTTCCTCCACGTTGAAGCTCACCGCCACGCGGTTACGCTCCAATTCCTTCACGGTCGTATTCACCACGACCCCGTACTTGCCGCGCGCAATGTACTGACGCTTGAGCTCATTCTCGGACTTCTCCAGCGCAGCCTTGTCGAAAATGCGCCCTTCCGCCAAACCGACGTACTTGAGGCTGTCTTTCAACTGATCCTTGGGAAAGTCCTTCACGCCATCTATCTCGACGCTGGCAACGGTCGGGCGCTCCTTGACGATCACAACCAGCACGCCCTGATCTGCCTTCAATTCCACATCCTTGAAGAAACCGGTGGCATACAACGCGTGCAGTGAGGCGGCAGCACGTTCATCATCCAGCGTATCGCCGACTTTTACCGGCAGGTAACTGAATACCGTGCCCGGCTCGGTGCGCTGTATGCCTTCGACCCGGATATCCTTGATGACGAATGGCTCGGCTGCCAAACTGGATGTCGCGTAAAGCAGTGGAATCAGAACCGCCAGTTTTTTCAATTTCATTATTGTGTTCAACCTAAAATCAGGCGGCTGATGTCGTTGTAAAACGCAAAAGCCATCATGGTAACCAACAGGGCGATACCGGCTTTCTGTCCCGCCTCCCACAGACCTTCCGAGACCGGACTGCCTTTGATCAACTCGACCGAATAATACAGCAAATGCCCGCCATCCAATAAAGGGATAGGCAACAAGTTCAACACACCCAGACTGATACTGATGAGCGCAAGAAAGCCGATATAGGCACTCATGCCGATATGTGCCGATTGACCCGCGTAATCGGCAATGGTGATCGGGCCGGAAAGGTTCTTCAGAGACACCTCGCCCACCACCATCTTGCCCATCATCTTCAAGCTCACGGCAGCGGTTTCCCAGGTCTTACGCAAGGCTTCCGGCAAGGCATTTAACGGCGAATAACGCACATCGATCAGCATCGCTTCGAAAGCGGCCTTGTCTATCAGCGCCGCGGCGCCTATACGGCCGAAAGTCTTGCCGGCCTCTTCCACACGCTTGGGGGTCAGGCTGAGCTTCAACGGAACTCCCGCCCGTTCGATCTCGATATCCATCTTTTTGCCGGGATTCTCATGTACTGCCGCCACCCAGTCTTCCCACAGCGCGATGTTTTGCCCGTCTGCGCGCAATATCCGGTCATTCACCTTCAACCCGGCAAGTTGTGCCACTCCCCCTTCCTCCAGTTTGCCGATAATGGGCAAGACCGGCGGTTGATAGGGTTGCAGGCCGAGCTTCTGCAAGAAATCGCTGTCCAGATCGGCGGGCGTCAGCTTATCCAGTTCCAGTACGCGGAAAACGTGTTCTCCCCCGGTCGTAAGCAGCTCAATCCTGGCCTCCTTCTTTTGCAGCACCAGATTGAGCAACGCCCAGCGTACATCCTGCCAACTTGGTGTAGCCTCGCCATTGATGGCAATGATCGTCTGTTTGCTTTGCAGGCCCGCAACGGCGGCAGGCGAATTCGCCGCGACTTCACCCAACATGGATTTGACGCCGGGAACGCCATGGACAAGCATGACGAAATACAAGGCCACCGCCAACAGCAGGTTGGCAATCGGCCCCGCCACCACGATCGCCATGCGCTGCAACACCGGTTTGCGGTTAAAGGCGCGTGGCAGTTCATGTTCAGCCACTTCGCCTTCGCGTTCATCCAGCATCTTGACGTAACCGCCCATGGGTATCGCGGAAATCACCCATTCCGTTTCGCCCTTGCCGAATTTTTTCGTATACAGGACCTTGCCGAAGCCGAAAGAGAACCTCAGCACCTTTACATCGCACAATCGCGCAACGACGTAGTGCCCCAGCTCATGGAACACCACGAGCACGGCGATGGCAAAGAGGAAGGCGAGCAAGGTCGTCATCGTGCGATCCACTCGAGCGCAGCGGCGCGTGCCGCCGCATCCGCATCCAGCACATCCTGCAGCACATGCACCTCAGCCCGCGTCACTTTCCCTATCACCGCTTCGATCAGGCGCGGGATATCGAGGAAAGCAATACGCTGCTCAAGGAAAGCGGCAACCGCCACTTCATTCGCCGCATTGAGCAGTGCCGATGTCGTGCCGCCGGCGCGCAAAGCCTGGTAGGCCAGGGACAAACAGGGGAAACGGGCGAAATCCGGGAGCGACGAAATCGAGCCTGGCGATAGCGAACAGGTCGAGTGGCGCCACCCCCGCCTCGATACGCTCCGGATAAGCCAGCGCATAGGCGATCGGGGTACGCATATCCGGATTGCCGAGCTGTGCCAGCACCGACCCGTCGATATATTGCACCATCGAGTGGATCACGCTTTGCGGATGCACCACCACCTGGATGGCGTCTGCAGGCGCATTGAACAGCCAATGCGCTTCGATCACCTCCAGGCCTTTGTTCATCATGCTGGCGGAATCGACCGAGATCTTGCGCCCCATGCTCCAGTTCGGGTGCGCACAAGCCTGTTCCGGCGTGACATGCTGCAACTGTTCCAGCGGTGTATTGCGGAAGGGCCCGCCGGATGCGGTCAGCAGGATCTTGCTCACGCCACCGGCTTTCATGTCGCCCGCATAACCGCGGGGCAACGCCTGGAAGATGGCGTTATGCTCGCTATCGATAGGCAGCAAGGCCGACCGCTGCGATGCACCGCCTCCATGAACAGATGCCCGGCCAGCACCAATGTCTCTTTGTTCGCCAGCAATATCTTCTTGCCTGCCTGCGCTGCCGCCAAGGTGGGCGGCATGCCGGCTGCGCCGACGATGGCAGCCATGACGGCATCCACCTCCGGCAGGATGGAAACGCGCACCAGCGCCTCGGCACCGCACAGCACCTCGATCTCCAGCCCTGCGGCGGCAATGCGCTTGCGCAGGCGTTCGCTGGCCGCCTCATCCAGCAACACCGCAAAGCGCGGCAGGAAACGCTGGCATTGTTCGAACAGCAGTTCGTCCTGCTGACTCGCGGTCAGTGCAACGATCCGATATTTATCCGGGTGACGTGCGACCACATCCAGCGTGCTTTTTCCAATGCTGCCGGTGGAGCCCAGTACGGTGAGACGGGTGTGTTTGCTCATTCCAGCCTTTGCAAAATGAGCGCGATGCCTGCAAAGGGCAAGGTGGAAGTCAGCGCGTCGATGCGATCAAGCAAGCCGCCATGCCCGGGCAACAACGCACCGCTGTCTTTTACGCCGGCCTGACGCTTGATCGCCGATTCGAACAGATCGCCGATCACCGACAATACCACCCACCACCAGCCCGCCAGAACGATCCCGGGCAGGATGGGATATTGCTTGTACAGTCCGCCGAACCACCAGACGGCAACCACGTATAAGGTCACCCCGGCCAGCGCGCCGAACACGCCTTCCCACGTCTTGCCAGGGCTGATCGCCGGTGCCAGCTTGTTCTTGCCGAAACGTTTGCCGGCAAAGTAAGCGGAGATATCCGCCATCATCACGATCGTCATCGCGAACAACAACAACCAGGGGCTGAAAGCACGCAGATCGAGCATGGCAAGCCCGGTAGGCAACAGCACGACCCAGCCGACGACACCTTTCAGCCAGGCATTCTGCGGACGCCAGCCGGCGATCAGCCAGGCCGGGACCACGAACACCCACAACAGCACCGCCAGGGTGTACCAAGACAGATGCAGAAAGGTCTGCCACTTCAGCGCCAATGCACCGTCCAGCAACAGCATGCCGGCCATCATCGCCACGGTCACCACCCAGTAAGTCGTGGCGGCACGGCCGCTCAAACCGGACAGGCGAGCCCATTCCACCCCGCCTTGCCACATCACCGCCAGCACCAGCAATTGCCAGCCCCAGGCCGGGAGGCCAAACAGTGCAGCAAGAAACAGGGCGAACAGGATGCTCGCAGTGATGATGCGTTGCTTAAGCATTGGTCTTGCCTTTATCCGATGGTTCGCTGGAGGTCAGTTGCTCGCTGGTCCGCCCGAAGCGGCGCTCGCGTTTCTGGTAGGACTGGATGGCCGCTTCCAATGCGGCACGATCGAATGCCGGCCACAAGGTATCGGTGAAGTACAACTCGGTGTATGCCAGTTGCCACAGCAGGAAGTTGCTGATGCGCTGCTCGCCGCCGGTGCGGATAAACAGGTCCGGCTCCGGTGCATAATGCATGGAAAGATAGGGAGCGAGCTCTTCTTCTTCGAACGCGGTAGCGCGATCCGGATGAGCCTGGCTCAGCGCATGCACCGCTTGCATGATGTCCCAGCGACCGCCGTAATTGGCGGCGATCGTCAAGGTCAGACCGGTATTGTTGGAGGTGAGTTGCTCGGCCTCCTCGATGTGACGCACAAGCTGCGCATCGAAACGGCTGCGGTCGCCGATGACTTTCAGGCGGATATTGTTCTCATGCAGCTTGCCGACTTCGCGCTCCAGCATTTTCAGGAACAGCTGCATCAGGAACGAGACTTCCTCAGCGGGACGGCGCCAGTTCTCGCTGCTGAAAGCGAACAGCGTCAGATACTCCACCCCTAATTGGCGGCAGGCCTTGACCATTTCGCGCACCGTCTCCACGCCGCGCTGGTGCCCCATCACGCGCGGCATGAAACGCTGCTTCGCCCAGCGCCCATTGCCATCCATGATGATGGCGATGTGACGCGGGACAGCAGTGATGTCGGGGATGGTGCGGGTGGAACTGAAGAAAGGCAGCGCCATTTATCGATGGCTCGTCTTATACGGCCATGAGGTCTGTTTCTTTGGCTTGCAGTGCCTTGTCGATCTCGGCAACGAAACGGTCAGTCAATTTCTGCACATCGTCCTGTGCACGGCGCTCATCGTCTTCACCGACTGTCTTATCCTTGAGCAACTTCTTCAACTGCTCGTTGGCTTCGCGGCGAATGTTGCGAACTGCCACCTTGGCATTTTCGCCTTCGCTCTTCACCACCTTGATCAGGTCGCGACGGCGTTCTTCGGTCAGCATCGGCATCGGCACGCGGATCAGGTCGCCGTTGGTGGCTGGATTCAGCCCCAAGTCGGAATCGCGAATCGCCTTTTCGATGGGGCCGATCATGTTCTTCTCATACGGCTGCACGCCGATGGTGCGCGCATCGGTCAGGGTCACGTTCGCTACCTGATTCACCGCGGTCGGGCTGCCGTAGTAGTCCACCATCACGTGATCCAGGATGCCGGTGTGCGCACGGCCAGTACGGATCTTGCCCAAGTCCGCCTTCAATGCTTCCAGCGACTTGTGCATTTTTTGTTCTACGTTCTTTTTGATGTCAGCGATCATTTATTCCTCCATCAATTGCAATGCACCAGCGTTCCTTCATCCTGCCCCATGACCACGCGCTTCAAGGCGCCCGCCTTGAATATGCTGAACACGATGATAGGCAGCTTCTGGTCGCGGCACAGTGTCAGTGCAGTCGAATCCATCACTTTCAGATCCTTGCCGATGGCTTCGTCGAAGCTCACCTTTTGATAACGGGTGGCCTTCGGGTCTTTCTTCGGATCGGCGGTATACACGCCGTCCACCTTGGTCGCCTTGATGACGACTTCGGCATCCATCTCAACGCCGCGCAAAGCGGCGGCGGTGTCGGTGGTGAAGAACGGGCTGCCGATGCCCGCCGCAAAGATCACCACCTTGCCGTCTTCCAGGTAACGCAAGGCTTTGCCGCGGATGAACGGCTCGGCCACCTGCTCCAGGCTCAACGCGGACTGCACACGGCATTCCAGCCCGCCGCGCGTCATCGCATCCTGCAAGGCCATCGAGTTCATCACCGTGGCCAGCATGCCCATGTAATCTGCCGTGGCGCGATCCATCCCCGCCGCCGCCGGAGCGACGCCGCGAAAGATATTGCCACCGCCGATCACGATCGCCACTTCCACACCCAGCTCGCACACCTCCTTGATCTCGGCCACGATGCGTTCGACCACGCCACGATTGATGCCGTAGCTGTCGTCGCCCATCAGGGCTTCGCCGGAGAGTTTGAGCAGGATGCGTTTGTAGGCGGGAGCGGTCATGGTTTCCTTTCTGTTACTTCTTGGCGGCAGCAGCAGCGGCAGCGACTTCAGCAGCGTAGTCTTCCACTTTCTTCTCGATGCCTTCGCCGACGATGAACATCTGGAACGCAGTCACCGAAGCACCCTTGCTCTTCAGCAATTGCTCGATGGTCTGCTTGCCGTCTTCAGCCTTGACGAACACCTGGCCCAGCAAGGTGACTTCCTTGAGGAACTTCTGCACGGTACCTTCGGCGATCTTCTCCAGCATCGCTTCCGGCTTGCCGGACTCTTTGGCCTTTTCGATCGCGATACGGCGCTCGGTAGCGATATCTTCCGGATTCACGCCGGATGCATCGACCGATTTCGGCTTGCTCGCAGCGATGTGCATCGCCAGATCCTTGCCCAGTGTTTCGTCGCCGCCGGTGAAGTTCACCATCACGCCGATCTTGTTGCCGTGCAGATAGGTCGCCAGCTTGCCGGTGCTTGTCTCATAACGCTCGAAACGGCGTACGGACAGGTTCTCGCCCAGCTTCATCACCAAGGCCTTGCGGGTTTCTTCAACCGTGTCGGAACCGTTGGCGATAGGCAGTGCCAGCAACGCATCGATGTCAGCCGGGTTCTTTTGCGCCACGGTTTGTGCCACGTTCTTGGCAAAGGCATTGAAATCGTCATTTTTGGCCACGAAGTCGGTCTCGCAGTTCACTTCTGCAACAGCACCAGTCTTGCCGTCAGCAGCCAGATATGAACCGATCACGCCCTCAGCCGTCACACGGGTAGCCGCCTTGCTGGCCTTGGCACCGCTCTTGATGCGCAGCAATTCTTCAGCCGCCTTGGCGTCGCCGTTGGTTTCCACCAGCGCCTTTTTGCATTCCATCATGCCGAGGCCGGTGGCCTCGCGCAGTTCCTTCACCATACCTGCGGTGATCTCTGCCATGTCACACTCCTAATATCAAAACTTGAAATCTGGTTACAAAAAAGGGGGCTTACGCCCCCTCGAAAATTTGAAAACTCGCGTAGCGACTCGCTTGCCCCCTCTCCCCCCGGGAGAGGGTTAGGGTGAGGGAAAACGGCTATGGCGCGCTCATTATCAATGATGGCTACTTGCCATAGCCGTTGCGGGTAGGCAGCTTACGCTTTTTCCGCGACTTGCTCGGTCAACTCGTTCAGCGCCTGCTCACGACCTTCCAGGATCGCATCGGCCACGCCGCGCGCATACAGGCGGATCGCCTGGCTGGAGTCGTCGTTGCCCGGGATCACGTAATCCACGCCCAGCGGGCTGTGGTTGGTATCGACCACGCCGATGACCGGGATGCCCAGCTTCTGCGCTTCGGTGACGGTACCCTTCTGGTAGCCGACGTCGATCACGAAGATGGCGGAAGGCAGGCCTTGCATATCCTTGATACCGCCCAGGCTGCGCTCCAGCTTTTCCATTTCGCGGCGCAGCATCAGGCCTTCCTTCTTGGAAACCTTGTCGATGCTGCCGTCTTCGATCATCGCTTCCAGGTCTTTCAGGCGCTTGATCGATGTCTGTACGGTCTTGAAGTTGGTCAGCATGCCGCCCAACCAGCGATGGTCAACGAAGGGGGAACCGGCGCGCTGCGCTTCTTCGCGGATGATCTCGCGCGCTTGACGCTTGGTTGCCACGAACAGGATGGAGCCCTTTTTCGCGGAAATCTTGCGCACTTCCTTCAGCGCGTCGTTGAACATCACGACGGTCTTTTCCAGGTTGACGATATGAATCTTGTTGCGATGACCGAAGATATAAGGGGCCATCTTGGGATTCCAGAAACGGGTCTGGTGGCCGAAATGGACACCCGCTTCCAGCATTTGACGCATGGTTACTTGCATTTGATACTCCAATCGTTAAGGGTTAAGTTCTTCCACCCGCCAGCCTGATCCCCAAAAGGGACACCCCAACATGAACGAGTGTGTGAATTACTGATTATTCAGCGGTTGCCGGATAAACAGGGCGCGCATTGTAACCGAAGCGGCGCTTTGACTCAACGGCTGGATTTCGGACGAACCATCACCAAGGAAGACTGTAGTTAAAACCCGAATTCACGCCAATCTTCATTCCCCGCCCCCTGCTCCGGCCTCGCCTTGTTTCGCATTTCAATTCTCCTGTTCAAAATCCAAAATCACTTTGATCTTCAACTTGAGCTCCTTGCTCGTGCATCACTTTCGGCCTGCCCGGCCTTCTTTGTGCGCGCCGCACGCCGACAGCTGCACACATGATCTCAGCAAAGCGCTCACTCCCCAGCGGTTGCCCCTGCGCCAGTGCAAGGCGTATATCCGCCATCGCAGCATCATCCAGTTCGCCTCGGAATAACCCGCGATACTCAGCCAGTCGTTCGGCCACATCCTTGCCCAGCGTCAGATACAGCGAATGCGGCGTAATGCGCTCGTCCATTTGCCCCAATCCGTTGTGCCGATAGCTCGACCAGCGATACTGCGCCGGATCGTTTACCATGTTTGCCCGTACCGGATTCAGTTCGATGTAACGCATACAGGTCAGCAGGTATTCTTCGGCTTGTACCAAACTGGATTTGAAGCGTCCTTCCCACAGGCTGCCGGTTCGACGATAGCTGCGATTGATGTATTGCACGTAGCGCCGTCCGATGGATTGCATCATCTTGGCGATGCCGTCCGGTTTTTCTGATGTCACCAGCAGATGTACATGGTTGGTCATCAGCACGTAAGCGTGGATGGCACAGTGCCAATCGCCAGCCGATTTCTTGAGCCAATGGAGGTAGCAGTGATAGTCCTCCTCGGCGAAGAAACACGGCTCGCGATTGATTCCGCGCTGCACAATGTGCTGCGGAACTTCAGCTAATTTAATGCGTGGGCGACGTGGCATGGTTGTCTAAAATTAATTGTGATGCTGACCCCTTTGATTTTTGGCTTGTACCAAACTGGATTTGAAGCGTCCTTCCCACAGGCTGCCTGTACGCCGATAGCTGCGGTTGATGTATTGCACGTAGCGCCGTCCGATGGATTGCATCATCTTGGCGATGCCATCCGGTTTTTCTGATGTCGCCAGCAGGTGCACATGATTGGTCATCAGTACATAAGCGTGTATGGCACAGTGCCAATCGTCAGCCGATTTCTTGAGCCAGTGGAGGTAGCAGTGATAATCCTCTTCGGCAAAGAAACACGGCTCGCGATTGATTCCGCGCTGCACAATGTGCTGCGGGACTTCGGCTAATTTAATGCGTGGGCGACGTGGCATGGTTGTCTGAAATTAATTGCGATGCTGACCCCTTTGATTTTTCCAGCATAGTCACCATTACTCCATTGAGCACGAGCCGCCGCCACAGCAGCGGGATCAATGTTGCTAGGAATATGGTCTACTGGTTGATATGAGGACATCTTCTTTCACCTTTCTGGTCGGATTAGGGGGCGGAGGAATGGTGTTGCGCTGCACTACGAACAAACTGGTCAAACAGGGATTTAAGTTTCTGATCTGTTTCGCGCCACTGGGAGAGGTATTGGAGAGGCAGGGAGTATTCCAGCCAGAAAACCGCTCCCTCAATATGCTCTGAGGCAATTATGTCCGGCGCGGGGCGATAGAATGTTTCGATCTTGCAAGCAGGCGATTTATGGTGAAAAAAGTTTTGATCATCGCACCATATCCGTGTTACATCAGTAGATGCGTTGATATGATCGAAATACAGGTCACTCCTTGCCATTGGATCATAGTAATGCAGCATGCCGCGCACATCGGCAGACTCAGGCCTCGGTTCCGTTCTTGGAAAAGTATTCTTGAAGTAATAGTCCCACGTTCTCACATGGGTAAGTGAAGCGATGATTTGCCTTCCCCACCCCAACACTTCAAACTCAGGTACATTCTCATCACTCATTGGTGCCAGATCAGGCAGCAATGCATAGACATTAATGAAATCCACCGCCTGCCTTGGTCCATTCTCAATTTGCTCTTTGGTTGAGCCAGGCCAGCCTTTCAGCTTTTGATTGAATCCGCGAAAATCGTAGCTCAACGGTACATCAAACCCCACATTGTCTACGCTAACATGGTAGTTAACTGTTCTTGCCTCGGCGAGTGTGATGACAGGTTTCTTTGGTTCTGCAGCTTGCATGGCTACCGCCCCTTTGTAGAAGATATACGCTGCCCATGACGGCATCTGTCTCCAGAATATAGTGATAAGAAGAACGAAACTGGCTGCCCCCCACAACCATGGACTTCTGCCGAATTTCTTTGCCGCACGTCCCATCAAATACGAGAACACAACAAATACAAAGAGAATCGGAATCAAGCCGATCATGAACATAAGATAGATCATGTCCGCTCTCTCCTTGTCATGTTGTTCGTTACCGGACGCCGCTCTTCCTCGAAGATGACACCGCTTTTTCTTCCCAAGTAATTTTTCTTCATCATTCCATCCATGTAACTAAGACTAGTCCACTACTTCACGCTTTTCTGTTTTATCTAAATCTCTTGAGACTGCAGCTAGGTCACCTTGTAGGCTCACCGCGCTCAAACTCCCCGTCCCTATCCTCACCACCTCGTCCACCTGCAAGCTCTTCGGCATGGCATGGGTGATGAAGATCATCCCCACCTTGCCCTTGAATTGGTTGATGGTCGTAGCAAAGTGTTCTGCGGTGTTCTGGTCCAGGCTGCTGGTGGCCTCATCAAAGATGAGTATCTTGGGTTGCTTGATGAGTGCCCGGGCGATGGAGAGGCGTTGTTTCTGCCCGCCGGAGAGCCCCACGCCGCGTTCGCCGATCTCGGTCTGGTAGCCCTGCGGCAGCTGCTCGATGGCGCTGTGTATCTCGGCCATGCGGCAAGCCTGCACGATCTGCTCAAAGGTGGCATGCGGATTGGCCATCAAGAGGTTGTCGTAGATGGTGCCGGAGAAGAGCATGGTCTCTTGCGGCACCACGCCGAAGTAATGCCTGAGTTCGTTCGCCGAGAGGTAACGAATGTCGGTGCCGTCGATCTTGATGGTGCCACTGGAAGGTTGGTAGAAGCCCTGCAGCAGTTTGGTAAGGGTACTCTTGCCGGAGCCTGACGGCCCCATGATGGCGATGACCTTGCCCGGGGCAACGCTGAGGTTGAAGTTCTCGTACAGGTAAGGCCGGTCTTCGGCATAGCGGAAGGCGAGGCTTTCGATCTCGATATGACCCTTGCCTTCCCTCAGGCGGCTGGGGATGACGGAATAGGGTTCGGCCGGGGCGTTCATGATGTCACCCAGGCGCTGCACGGACATATTGGCCTGCTGGAACTGCTGCCACAGCCCTACCAGCCGCAGCATGGGTTGCGAGACTCTTGCTGGCGAACATCTGGAAGGCGACGAGCATACCGATGGTGAAGTCGTTGTTGTTCATCACGGTATAGGCGCCGACAACCAGGATGAGCAGGGTCATCATTTGTTCGAGGCCGTTGGAGACGACGTTATAGGTATTGCCGATCTGGCGCACGCCGAAGCCGGCAGCGCAGGTATTCGGCGAGGTAGTCGCTGTAGCGGGCATTGAGCTGCGGTTCCATCTGCAGGCTTTTGACGGTTTCGAGGCCGCCGACGTATTCGGTGGTGAAAGCCTGGTTGCGCGCGCCGAGCATGAATTGTTCGTTCAGCTTGGCTCTGAACAGGGGCGCGACGATGAAGCTCATGGGCGGCATGGCGAATAACATACCCGCAAGCTAACCCGACATCAATGCAGGGTCAATATGTTGCTTGGCCTATATCTTCTGCGAAGCACAGAAAGAAAACCGCCACAGCAGTGCTTGCTGTGGCGGTTTGTGAATGCTGAAAGCGGTGGATTAGAGCGCCGACTCGTCGGTCTCGCCGGTGCGGATGCGGATGACCTGTTCCACCGAGGTGATGAATATCTTGCCGTCGCCGATCTTGCCGGTGTTGGCCGCCTTGACGATGGATTCGACGGCGGTATCCAGCATGGCTGAACTGACCACCACTTCCACCTTGATCTTGGGCAGGAAATCCACCACATACTCGGCGCCGCGATACAGTTCGGTGTGCCCCTTCTGGCGCCCGAAGCCTTTGACTTCGGTCACGGTCAGGCCGCTGACCCCCAGGTCGGACAGAGCTTCGCGCACTTCGTCGAGTTTGAACGGCTTGATGATGGCTTCGATCTTTTTCATGTTGGCTCCGCGTGAAGTAATTGTGGCAAGTATAGCCCAGCTGGCTAGTGATGTGACAGCGCTGTCTCTTCGCCGCAATAGCCGCCCGCAGCATGGCAGCGCAAGCCATAGGCCTGCGACTCGACCTGCAGGGTGACATGCTCGATGGCGAAACAATCGTGCAATTCCTTGGTCGCCGCAATGAGCAAGCCGTCGGCATCGACGCCCTCTCCTGCCAGCACCAGGTGTGCAGTCAGGGCGGGCTCGGCACTATCCAGCGACCAGACATGCAGGTCGTGCACCAGCAGCACTCCGGGCAACCCCTGCAGCCTTTGCCGCACTGCCGTAAGGTCGATATGCTCCGGCACGCCGTCGAACATCAGGTGCAGCGATTGGCGGAACAGCGACCAGGTGCCATAGACGATCACCGCCGAGATGGACAGGCTGACCACCGGGTCAATCCATTGCCAGCCCCGCCACAGGTACAGGCCACCCGCCAGCACCACGCCCAGCGACACCAGCGCATCCGCCGCCATATGCAGGAAGGCGCCGCGGATGTTCAGGTCTTTTTCGCTGCCCGCCGCAAACAGGGCGGCGGTGATGCCATTGACCAGCACACCGATGCCCGCAACCACCATGACGGTCGCGCCATCGATGGCGACGGGTGAATAGAACCGCTGCAGCGCCTCCCACGCCAGCGCCAGCATCGCCAGCAAAAGCAGCAGCGCGTTGACGAAGCTGGCCAGGATGGAGCCGCGTCGCCAGCCATAAGTATGCCGGTCATCCGGGCGCAAGCGGCCGGCCGCCAGGGCTGCCCAGGCCAGCAAAAGTCCGCCGACATCGCTCAGGTTGTGGCCGGCATCGGCCAGCAACGCAAGCGAGCCGGCATGCCAGCCATACCAGGCCTCGACCAGCACGAAGCCGACATTCAGCGCGATACCGATGGCGAATGCGCGGCCGAAGTCGGTGCTGCGTTGATGATGATGGTGGTGATGATCGTGAGACATGGGGTATTCAGTGCGAAAAAAGCTGTTGCCACCAGCGTTTGCGATTGTTGGGGATGGGTGCGTGAATCTCGAACACCGCCGGCTGCTCGGTACAGAGTATCCAGCCCGGCGGTGTCGGCGTGGTGCTGCGGCTGCAGGCAGAGCCCAAGTTGTGCGGGTCGTAGACCTTGATCAAGGTCGGGGCCTCGACGTTGTCGGCATAGACGATCCCGCAATAATCATATTCGTGCTCTTTGTGCAGCAACTCATTCAAGGCGTCGATGCGCACAGCGAGATCGTTTCCGCTCAATGGCGTCGTTGGCAGCACCTCGCCCACCTGGTAGAGGAACCACTGGCCGGCCTTGACGCGCCCCCACAATACATCGAGATCCTGCCATGGCAGGATGCCGTAAAAGGTGCCCTTCAGGCGCGCATGAAAATCTGTCGCCCCCGTGCTATTCATATCATTCATTCTGACCAACTTTCATCACTATCTTCGTCTACTTCATCGATTCTTGCGCCACAGCAGACCGGCTCATTGACGATAAGTTGCATGGCATTCCACACAAAACTGCATCGTCTTGTTCAATGCACGCAAAGACGCATTCACGTCCTTCGTTTGCAGCGCATCGCCCAGATCGTCGCCGCTCTTGTGGAAGGCGAACCCCAGTTTGGCGAAGTCTTCGTTCCCGAACATGCCGCACATGGCTTGCATTTCCGGGGTCAATCCGAGCTTGGCATGGGCGATTTTGGAAGCCTCATCAAACTTCTGTTCCGCCATCAAACCGACTATCGACTTGATCGCTTCGACGTGACTGCGCATATTGGAAAGCTGATGCTGCTTCATAGGCCCCGATACGCCGAGAGAAATCCGCGTATCCATCATGCTCATATCGTGATGATGGTTTCCCATCGGCATCATTGCCTCATCGGCCAGCGTCACATTGGCAGATAGCATTCCGGTAACCATCGCAACGGTAAACAATATCTTCTTCATTCTTCAGCCCTCATCTTTGTCATGTAGTAAAAAAACGCCTATTCGCAGTTTTAGGAAACCTGCGATTAAACCATCCGCTCGCGGTGAGCCATTCGACTAAGCCCAGGACAGGCTTGTCGAACCATGAACTGAGGCCCGTAGCAAATCAGCGGCATGCAATGCTCTCCCTTCGACATAACCAGCGACTTGCCCGCTTGCGGGCCTAGTCGAATGGCTAGTAGTTCCATCAGGCTCAGGGTGAACGGGTTTAATTAGAGATTCCTTAGAATTCATCCTGATACCGCACCGTGATCGGATAGCGCCAATCCTTGCCGAATCCGCGATCCGTGATGCGCACGCCCACCGGCGCCTGGCGACGTTTGTACTCGGCGATACGAATCAGTTTCACCACGCGCAACACATCGGCCTCTGCATACCCAAGCGCCATGATCGCCGCCATGCTCATGTTCTTCTCGACATAGCAGGCCATGATGGCATCCAGCACATCGTAAGGCGGCAGGCTATCCTGGTCTTTCTGGTCCGGCTTCAGCTCGGCGCTCGGCGGCCGCGTGATGATGCGCTCGGGAATAACTCTGCCCTGCGCATTGCGCCAGTTGGACAGCCGGTACACCCAGGTCTTGCTCACATCCTTGAGCACAGCAAAACCGCCGGCCATATCGCCATACAGCGTGGCATAGCCCACTGTCATCTCCGATTTGTTGCCGGTGGTCAACACCAGCGAGCCGGACTTGTTGGAGATCGCCATCAGCAGGTTGCCGCGGATGCGCGCCTGCAGGTTCTCTTCAGTGGTATCGGCGGGCAGCCCCTTGAACAGCGGTGACAGGGTGTCCTGCAGCGCGGTGAAGGTCGGCAGGATGTTCAGCTCCTCGTAGCGCACGCCGAGCAGCTTCACCATCTCGCGCGAATCGTCGATGCTGATCTGCGCGGTGTAGGGCGACGGCATCATCACCGCGAGCACCTTGTCCGCGCCCAGCGCATCCACCGCCACCGCCAACGTCAGCGCAGAGTCGATGCCGCCGGACAGGCCCAGCAGCACGCCGGGGAAACGGTTCTTCTGGATGTAGTCCCGCACGCCGACGCACAAGGCACGGTAGATGCTGGCTTCATCCTTGAGCACGGACTGCTTTTCGCCCGGCACCAATTGGCCGTTATTCACCTCGACCATACCGAGCAGTTCATCGAAAGCGGCGAACTGATGGATCAGCCGTCCGTTCGCATCCATGGTGAACGATCCGCCGTCGAACACCAGCTCGTCCTGCCCGCCCACCAGGTTGGCGTAGACCACCGGCAACCCGGTCTCGTTGATGCGTTCGCGCACCGTGTCATAACGCGTTGACTGTTTGTCGAAGTGGTAAGGCGACGCATTCAACACCAGCAGCATCTGCGCACCGGCTTCCTTTGCCCTGCTTGCCGCATAGTCGTGCCAGACATCGGCACAGATGACGATACCGAATTTGACCCCATCCATTTCCAGCAGGCAGGGTTCGCTGCCATGGGTGAAATAGCGCTCCTCATCGAATACGCTGTGATTGGGCAAGGAATGCTTGTGGTAGGTGGCGACGATCTTGCCATCGCTGAGCACCGAAGCTGCGTTGTAGCAGGACTTGCCGACCTTGTGCGGGTGGCCGACGATCAGCGTGATCCCTTGAACCTGCTGTGCCAGCTCGTTCAGGGTCGCATCGCAGGCCCGGTAAAACCCGTCGCGCAACAGCAGATCTTCCGGCGGATAACCGCACAGGCTGAGTTCCGGGGTGAGCAAAATTTGTGCGCCCTGCACTTTGGCGCGTTGCGCATAGTCGGCGATCTTGGCTGCATTACCAGCCAGGTCGCCGACGGTGCAATTGATCTGTGCGATTGCGATCTTCATCTATATGTTCTACTCGAATTCATCACGAAAAATATCCGGCATGCCAGGCCCATGCCAGCGTTGCAAGCAGCAACAGAATAACGACATAAGGCCACACCGGTTTCTTTTCGGCGTACGGATCGACCAGCGAGCGATGCGCTCCCTCAGGCAAATGCGGCAAGGCAGTGAGCGAGGTGCCGAACGGGATGTTGATGCGCACCCTGGCGTTGATCGCCCAGCCGCAACCATCAAGGATAGGGCCCAGATTGCGGCGTTTCAACTTGAACCAGGCCAGCAACATGGAGGGAATTGAAACTGCCAGTATCAATCCGGCCAAAGCCAATGGAATTTGCCACAGCTTCAGGCTGAGCAACCCGCCGACGATGGCCGCGAGGATGCCGCCGATAGCGCCGATCGCCAGTCCTATCGCGGCAAAGATACCGGCAAATTTGGCCACATCGAACGGAGGTTTGGGCGGTGTATTTGGCGCTGCGGCAACTGCATTGCTGCCACTTTCAACCACCGCCTTGACCACCTTTTCCTGTACCGCGTTGGCTTTGGACGCGGCGAACTTCTGCAATTGCTCGCTGATGACCTTGGATACTTTTTTGTAGGGCGACCAGAACGCCTGGCGGATGCTGATGGGGTGATCGGCAATGCGCACGATGGTAGCGTTCCAATCCTGCCCCTTGCGGTCGTAGAACACTCCATGACGCCCCACCATCAGAAAGTCCGAATCGCCCGCCGTAAATGCAGCAGCAATATTCATCTTCTCGGCGCCACCGTTGCGCACCAGCTCGCAATAGGCCAGGCACACACCGCTGGTGTTGGCATAGGCGGCATGCGCATTCACATCCTCGACCTTGATGCACAGCTCACAGCTGCGCCCATCCAGGTAGAGCGTGCCGACCTGGAAGATCGCTTTCTGTTTGCCGGAATAGAATTCGCGGAACGACACAAAATTATTTGCCAGCCGGAACAGGTCGCGCCGATAACGGATCAGGCGCTCCACCGAACGGATGGATTTGATCTGGGACTCGACCGCCTTGTCCTGCGCAATGAAGGCATTGATCCGCGCTTGATGATCGCTGGCAAGCATCTCGCGCAAACGTGCGATGCCGAGTTCGCCGACTGGCGATGTGGGTTTGGCGCTTAACCATGCATGGTAGGCAGCGAATCTCGCACATAGCGCCGACCACTCGGCCGCCGTGATGCTTTGCTTGTCGCCCAGCAAGGGCTGCACCACATGCACACGCAACGCTTCGACCTTGGCGTGCCAAGCGGGATTGATCCCTGCAATCAAAGGCAGCGGTTTGTCCGCTGCAATGGTTGCCAGCGGGAAACCGGCCATTTCTTCATTCAGTGCAGACAATGTCTTTGCCGCCAAGCTGCTGGTAATCCTCGACCGAGCGGCTCAACGGCGTTGCGGCGCGCGCATCGTAGCTCGCCAGCTGGCAGCGGGTGAAATAGTCGTCGACCTTCTCTTGCACCGCCCGCAACGCTTCTGCAGCGGAGCGGCTTTCCGCACCTAAAAACAAGATCGCCGCATCGGCCTCGCCTTGGGCATACCATGCGGCGTAAGCCTTGGCATCGGCAAAGAACTTGTCGGCGATATCCTGGTTGATGCCGTTGTCGCCGCTCATGTCGGCGAGCCAGCCTGACGTTCTGGCGATGTCGTTGACCGTGGCGCTCAACGCACTATCGTCGATCTGTTTGGCACAGACCACACCGTCGCCGTTGAACTGCAGCCCGGCCAGGAATTTTTCGATATCCGCCATATCCGCCAGCGATATCGCAGTCGCTTGCGGCTTGCCCAGACTCTTCAGGATATGCAGCGCGGAAGCCAGCACCTGTTTGCCTTCTTCGCTGCCATCCGCAATATCGGCCAGCACCAGGCTATCCGCGCCATTGACCAGCAGTTCGGAATTCTTCAGCAGCGCACCTGCCCAGTTGATCGCTGCCAACACCTCGTTGGCGCGCACCTGACCATCGCCGTCGCTATCGATCATATCCAGCGTGCGGTTATCGAATTCGATGCCGCGCGTCGGGCAACTCAGCGCCACCCATAGTTTCTGATCGAGTTGATCCAGTGCGAGCAGGTCGGCGCCGCTATCGAGCTGCACCTGATCGAAGCCGCCGGCACGGAAGAATTTCCAGGTATGTTTAGAATTATCCATTTGTTGTACCTCGCTATCTGTGCAGCAGGAGTGACAGCAACAAGTTCATGAGGTCAGACTGGCAAAGGCCCAGCCATCCGCATCATAACAACGTTTATGCCGGGCAACAAAAAAGGCGGGCATCGCCCGCCTTCCATGCATGCCGTCAGGATCAAGGTGCCGTGCGGACCTTCTGTTCTTCCTTGATGGAATAGCGCACCTCGACACGGCGATTTTTTGCCCTGCCTTCGCTTGTGGCATTGTCGGCAATGGGGTTGCTCTCCCCGAACCCTTTGGTGCTGATACGGTCAGCGGCTACACCTTTATTGACCAGATAGGCCTTTACCGCATCAGCCCGATCCTGAGAAAGCTTGAGATTCGCCTGTGCATCTCCGACATTGTCGGTATATCCCGTTACGTCCAACCGGATATCCGGAAATTGATTCGCGGCATTGACGACCTCATCGAGTTTCTCGCCGGCACCCGGCAAAAGCTGGCTGGAACCTGTCGCAAAGTTCGCGCCTTCAAGACGCACCGGCTTTTCGATCATGGCTGCCTTCACGCTTTCGCTGGGGACCGGCTTGGCCACCTCTCTGACCGGTGTTTCCTTGACCGCAGCCACTTTGCTGCCAGCTCCAAAGTAATAGTTCAGGCCGACCACGAAATTGTTGTTCTTGTAATCTACCCCATCAGACGATTTCTTGTCCGTCATCCATTCGCCATTGACGGACCATTGCTCGGCAAACTTGTATTCAACGCCCAGGCCGCCGTGTAAACGGGTACCGGGGCTGGTAGCGGCCAAACCCAGCTTGGCATAGGGCAACCATTGACTCATCGGCAAACCGAGTTTCGCATCCACGCCGCCATCCTCTTTGGTATGGGACGAGTTATGCGCGTCATAGAACGCGTCCACGCCAAGCAGATAGCTCTGGAAGTCCCAGTTATATCCTGCCACCACGCCCGCATAGCCGTTGTTCTTGTCGGACAACGCTGTCGCTGTCGATTTATTGGCCCCGGCATCAAGCCCGACATACAAACCGTCAAACTCACTGGCCTTCGAATTGGAAACGCCCAGCAGAAGCACCATCAATGCACAACTCGGTAGATATTTTTTCATTGTCATCTCCTTTGGTTGATTTGAACTACCCCTACACAGAGCCGGGTAATATCCAGGGCCAACTGCTTGCCGAGTCTAAACCTATTGTTCCAGAACAGGTGGGGATGCAGATGCTATTTCAAGCTCCACCTGCTCGATGCTGGTAAAGCGTTTTGATATCTTCTGGCTGGTGGTGCGCACGTCCTGCGCGTCTTCATGCGCCTGGCGGATATGGTCGGCCAGCTTCTTCATGCGTTCGTCGAAGCGTCCGAACTCTTTGCCCAACTTGCCCAGTTCGTCCTTGATGATGTGCACCTGCTTGCGCGTCTCCACGTCCTTCATCACCGCCCGCGCCGTGTTCAGCACGGCCATCAGCGTTGTCGGCGAGACGATCCACACGCGCCGCTGCATGGCGTAATCCACCACATCGGAGTGATGCGCATGAATCTCCGCGAACACCGCCTCGGCGGGAATGAACATCACCGCCCCATCCGACGTCACCTGCGGAATGATGTACTTGCTGCTGATATCGTCCACATGTTTCTTGACGTCGGCCTTGAACTGTTTCTCGGCCCCCAGTCTTTCCGCGGGACTCGCCGCGTCGAACATGCGGTGATAGTTCTCCAGCGGGAACTTGGAATCCACCGCCACCATGCCGGTCGGCTCCGGCAGCTTGAGTACGCAGTCGGCACGGCTGCCGTTGGGCAAGGTGTATTGCATCTCGTAGGCCTGCGACGGCAGGATGTTGCGCACCAGCCCTTCCAGTTGCACTTCGCCGAACGCACCGCGCGAACGCTTGTCGCCCAAGCAGTTCCTGCAGGCTGACGACATTGGTGGTAAGGCCGTCGATCTTCTTCTGCGCCTCGTCGATGGTCGCCAGTCGCGCCATCACGCTCACGAAGGTCTCGTTGGTCTTCTTGAAGCCCTCGTCCAGGCGCTCGTTGACCTTGCCGCCGATCTGTTCGAGGCGGCCGTCCACGGTCTTGGACAACCCCTCGATGCTGTTGCGCAGGTGTTGCGTGGCGTTGTTGAACGCCTCCTGGATCAGCTTCTGGTCGGCACGGCCCTGCTCCGCCAGCTTCTCCAGCGTCTGCGCCAGCATCTCGCTGCGCAGCGCATCCTGCTTGGCCTGCAGCACGTTGATGGCATCGCGCGTGGCGCGCAGCTCTTCGCTCACTGCGGCGCGCAAGCGCTCCGCTTCAGCCACCTGCGCCGCGATCAGCCGATCGCCCTGTTTGTTCAGGCCATCGTGCAAATCGGTGAGCATGGCGCGATGCTGCTGCTCCAGCATCTGTGCCGCTCGCGCGGGAGCCCTCCACTGCATCGCCGACAGCACGACCAGCAGCACCAGCACAGCAACAAGCAGAAGAACTTCCAACGTCATATCCCTTGCCAGTTCCTATTTAGTCTTGAACGCCTCGTTCATCAGCGCCATGCCCTTGCTCCACGAATCCTTGTCCGCTGCGGCGTTGTAGGCCATCGGCAATTTGAATCTCTTGCCGAGCTTGTCCGCCTCGGGGCTGGTGAAGCTGTGCAGCACGCCGGGATAGGTCACCACCTCATAGTTCACGCCGGCCTTGTCCATCTCCTGGCGGAATGCGGCCACCTGGTCGGCCGGGATGAACGGGTCGGCCTCACCGGTGAACGAAGCGATGCGCGCCTTCACCACACCGGGTTCAGCCGGATGCGCGGTCTTCAGACCGCCGTGGAAACTCTCCACCACCTTGAGCGGCTCGCCGATGCGCGCCATGTTGAGCACGACCGAGCCGCCGAAGCAGTAGCCGATCGCGCCGATGTTGTCGGCATCCACAGTCTTCTGCTGCTTGAGCAATGCCAGTGCCGCCTCGAAGCGTGCCTTGGCCAAGCCTTCGTTCTGGCTCACCTCGCTGGAAAATTTCTGCGCGTCGTCCGGATGGTGCGCCATCTTGCCGTTGCCGTACATGTCCAGCGCCAGCGCGGTGTAACCCTGCTTGGCCAGCATGCGTGCGCGCTTGCGCGCGTAGTTGTTGAGGCCCCACCATTCGTGCACCACCAGCACGCCCGGGCGCTTGCCCTTCACCGCGTCGTCGTAGGCGACGTAGCCCTTGAGTTTGGTGCCATCCGCTTCGTAGCTGACATCTTTCCCGCGCACGGCGGCATTCGCTGCGGCGACTGCAAACATGAGACCGATGAAACAGAGTACTCTTTTCATGGCAATTCTCCTGTCGTGGATGGGACGGGCAGTATAAATCAAGATCAAATGACAAAGGGCGCTTGCGCGCCCCTGTACATAGTAACCCTACCTTCGTTATTCCGACTTGGAAGCACGTTTGCGATCGTGCTCCTTCAGGAAACGTTTGCGGATACGGATGGACTTCGGTGTCAGCTCCACCAGTTCGTCGTCGTCGATGAATTCGACGGCGGATTCCAGCGTCAGCTTGATCGCTGTGGTCAAACGCACCGCTTCGTCGGTGCCGGAAGCGCGCACGTTGGTGAGCTTCTTGCCCTTGATCGGGTTGACGATCAAATCGTTGTCGCGGCTGTGGATGCCGATGATCATGCCTTCATACAGCTTGTCGCCGGGGACGACGAACATGCGTCCGCGATCTTCCAGATTCCACAGCGCGTAAGCCACGGCCTCGCCGTCTTCGGCCGAAATCAGCACGCCGTTGTGGCGACCCGGCAGGTCGGCCTTGACCGGACCGTAGTCGTCGAACACGTGGCCGATCAAGCCCGTGCCGCGCGTCATGGTCATGAAATCCGACTGGAAGCCGATCAGACCGCGCGCCGGAATATGGTATTCCAGACGCGTACGGCCTTGCCCGTCGGATTCCATGTTGGTCAGTTCGCCGCGGCGGCGGCCGATCTCTTCCATCACCGCGCCCTGATGTCCGTCTTCCAAATCGATGCTGAGGTTTTCGTACGGTTCGCACTTCTCGCCGTTGATCTCCTTGAACACCACGCGCGGCTTGCCCACGGCCATTTCGAAGCCTTCGCGACGCATGTTCTCCAGCAGGATGGTCAGGTGCAACTCGCCGCGGCCGGAAACGCGGAACACATCCGCATCTTGGGTATCTTCCACGCGCAGGGCAACGTTGGTCAGCAATTCCTTGGTCAGGCGATCGCGGATCTGGCGGCTGGTGACGAACTTGCCCTCGGTGCCTGCCAGCGGCGAGGTGTTGACCATGAAGTCCATGGTCAACGTCGGCTCGTCCACCATCAGCATGGGCAGACCGACTGGATTCTCCTTGTCGCAAATGGTGACGCCAATCCCGATGTCTTCCAGGCCGGAAATGATGATGATGTCGCCCGCTTCGGCGCTATCCACCTGCACGCGATCCAGCCCCTGGAAACCCAGCACCTGATTGATACGGCCCGCACCGACTTGCTTCTCATGGTTCATCACCACCACTTGCTGGCCGGGCTTGATGCGGCCGTTCAACACGCGACCGACGCCGAGACGTCCGGTGAAGGTGGAGTAATCCAGCGCAGCCAGTTGCAGTTGCAGCGGTGCATCGGGGCTGCCCGGCGGTGTCGGCACATGCTTGAGCACGGTCTCGAACAGCGGCTTCATGTCGGCAGCCGAACCGCCATTGGATGGCGCATCCTTGAGGTCCAGACAGGCCCAGCCGTTCAGGCCGGAAGCATAGACCACCGGAAAATCCAGTTGCTCGTCGGTCGCACCCAGCTTGTCGAACAGATCGAAGGTCTGGTTCAGCACCCAGTCCGGACGGGAACCGGGGCGGTCGACCTTGTTGATCACCACGATGGGCTTGAGGCCCAAGCGCCAGCGCCTTCTTGGTCACGAAGCGGGTCTGCGGCATCGGGCCTTCCACCGCATCCACCAGCAGCAGCACGCCGTTCGACCATGCGACAGCACGCGTTCCACTTCGCCGCCGAAGTCGGCGTGTCCCGGGGTGTCGACGATATTGATGTGGTAGCTCGTCGTATTCGATCGCGGTGTTCTTGGCCAGAATGGTGATGCCGCGCTCTTTTTCCAGATCGTTGCTGTCCATCACGCGCTCAGTCCAACTTCTGGTGCGCGGCGAAAGTGCCGGACTGGCTGCAGGAGTTGTCGACCAGGGTGGTCTTGCCGTGGTCAACGTGGGCAATGATGGCGATGTTGCGAAGGGCGCGGGACATGGTGTGCTACCGGTGCTGGATTCAAAGGGCGCGCATTCTAGCACAGAGGACTACGACAAAAATATATCGCTGGCTTTTATTTCATCACTGAGTATAATGCGCGCCTTGCCGCTCCCTGGGCGGCATTGAGTTCATCGTTTTCTGACCCTCTGCATCCATTCTGGATGCGCCAGCTTCACCGGTTAGCGACGATGTTTTGTTTGCGCCGGTAGAGGTTTCTATATCCCCCTACTGAATTTCATTGTGTGGCCAAGGGCCACGCATGCGCTGTGTCTTATAAAATTTAAGGAACAACCGTGTCTGAAAAAATCATTGCACCTGCTGCACCTGCGTCCGCTGAAACTGCGGTCACCTTTGCCACTCTGGGTCTTGCTCCGGCCATCCTGAAAGCCATCGAAGATTCCGGCTATACCACCCCCACGCCGATCCAGGCGCAGGCAGTCCCCGAAGCACTGGCCGGCCACGACCTGATGGCCTCGGCCCAGACCGGCACCGGCAAGACCGCCGCCTTCATGCTGCCTGCCCTGCACCGTTTGGCGGTCGAATCTCCTGTGCGCAGCAAAGGTCCGCGCGTTCTGGTGCTGACACCGACCCGCGAACTGGCACAACAAGTCACCGATGCCGCCAGCAAATACGGCAAGAACATGCGCGTCAAAGTGGTGAGCATCCTGGGCGGCATGCCCTACCCGCTGCAAAACAAGCTGCTGTCCGGTTTCGTGGACATCCTGGTTGCCACCCCGGGCCGTCTGATCGACCACATCGAGCGCGGCCGTATCGACTTCTCGCGCCTGGAAATGCTGATCCTGGACGAAGCCGACCGCATGCTGGACATGGGCTTCATCGACGACGTGGAGCACATCGCCGCCGCCACGCCGGCCACCCGCCAGACCCTGCTGTTCTCCGCCACACTGGAAGGCGTGATCGGCAATCTGGGCCAGCGCCTGCTGAAATCGCCGAAGCGCATCAGCGTCGCCGCCACCAAGCGCGTCACGAGAACATCGAGCAACGCCTGCATGTACGTGGACGACATGGCACACAAGAACCGCCTGCTCGACCACCTGCTGCGCGATGTGGATCTGAACCAGGCCATGGTCTTCACCGCCACCAAGCGCGATGCCGACACCTTGGCTGACAGTTTGTCGGCACAAGGCCACGCCGCCGCCGCATTGCACGGCGACATGAACCAGCGCGAACGCAACCGCACCCTGGTCAACCTGCGTCGCGGCAACGTGCGCGTGCTGGTCGCCACCGACGTTGCCGCGCGCGGCATCGACGTTCCCGGCATCTCCCACGTCATCAACTTCGACCTGCCGAAATTCGCCGAAGACTACGTGCACCGCATCGGCCGTACCGGCCGCGCCGGTGCAACCGGCATCGCTGTGTCGTTCGCCTCCAACCGCGATGCGGGCACGCTGCGCAACATCGAGCGTTTCACCGGCCAAGGCATCCAGCCGCACACCATCGAAGGTCTGGAGCCGAAGTTCAAGCCGCGTCCCGCCCCAAGCGGCCGCGGCAACGGCGGCGGCCAGCGCAGCTTTGGCGCACCGCGTGGCAATAGCGCCCCGCGCGGCGCCAATGCCGGTGCTCCGCGTCATCACGCACCGGACAGCCGTCACGGCTTCCCTCCGCGCGACGAGCGTGGCGGTCAGCGCCGCGAAGGCCATTCGCACAGCCGTTTCAACAACGATGCGTCACACAACCGTTTCAACAACGATACCCGCTCTCACGGCCATGCCAATAGCAATGGCAATTTCCACAGCAATGCCAACGGCAATGTGAACGGCAATCGCGCTCCCGCTCCGCATACCGGCGCACGCCGTCCGCAAGGAACCAGTTTCTCGCTGGGCCGCGGGCATAACAGCAGCAACGGCAACAAACGCTAAGCCTCACGGCATGGCGCAATGAAAAAGGCACGCTGCACAGCGTGCCTTTTTTCTGGGTTGTGCTGGCGCGCTCTATCCTCTATCCTCGCACTCGTTTGTTAAATCAAATAAAGACCATGTCCATCAGTATCAAGACCCCGCAGGAAATCGAAAAGATGCGCATCGCCGGACGTCTGGCCGGAGAAGTGCTGGATTACATCGCTCCCTTCGTCAAGGTGGGCGTCACCACCGAAGAGCTGGACAAGCTCTGCCACGACTACATGGTGAACGTGCAAGGCTGCATCCCTGCTCCGCTCAATTACGCTCCCAGCGGCCACACGCCGTATCCGAAGTCGATCTGCACCTCGATCAACCATCAGGTGTGTCACGGCGTGCCCAGCGACAAGAAATTGAAGAACGGCGACATCGTGAACCTCGACATCACCACGATCAAGGATGGCTGGCACGGCGACACCAGCCGCATGTATTACGTCGGCGAACCCTCCATTCAGGCCAAACGCCTGTGCGAGGTGGCTTATCAATCGATGTGGCGCGGCATCCGCATGGTCAAGGCTGGCGCGCATCTGGGCGACATCGGTCACGCCATCCAGACCTTCGTCGAAGGCATGGGCTACAGCGTGGTGCGCGAATTCTGCGGCCATGGCATCGGCAGCAAATTCCATGAAGAACCGCAGGTATTGCACTACGGCAAGGCCGGCACAGGCGTGAAACTCGAAGCCGGCATGATCTTCACCATCGAGCCCATGGTCAACGCCGGCAAGAAAGAGATCAAGCAGCTCGGCGATGGCTGGACCATCGTCACCAAGGATCACAGCCTGTCGGCACAATGGGAGCACACCATCCTGGTCACCGATACCGGCTTCGAAGTTCTGACCCTGTCCGCCGGTTCACCGCCCATTCCTGACTGAAGTCGTTCCCGGCAATGTCCATCGCCGATATACGTGACAGTTTGCGCATTGCGCGCCACGCGCTGCAAGAGGAATATTTAGCCCACCCTCATCCTGCGCGCTATCTGCGCACCCACTCCAAGGTCGTCGACGAGCACCTGCGCCAAGTCTGGCGCCTGCTGAAACTTCCCGCCGATCTGGCGCTGGTCGCAGTGGGGGGATTTGGACGTGCGGAACTGTACCCGAAGTCGGATATCGACCTGCTCATCCTGTTGCCGCAGCAACCGGACAAGGCGCTGGAACAGCGTTTGCAGACACTGGTCAGCACCTTGTGGGATCTCGGCCTGGAGATCGGCCACAGCACCCGCACTGTCGGCGATTGCATGTCCGAATCCTCCGACGTCACAGTACAGACCAACTTGCTGGAAGCCCGTCACATCACCGGCAACCGCGCCCTGTTCCTGGAGATGCGCGAGGCGCTCGCCGAACATCTGAGCCGCCGCGCTTTCTACCTTGCCAAGGTGCAGGAACAGGAACAGCGCCATACACGCTTCGTGGATACCGACTACAACCTGGAACCGAACCTGAAAGAAAGCCCGGGCGGATTGCGCGACCTGCAAACCGTGTTGTGGATCTCGCGCGCTTGCGGCTTCGGCCATACCTGGCAGGCCCTGGCGCAAGCCGAACTCGTCACTGCCACCGAGGCGCGGCAGATCGCACACCACGAACGCCTGCTGCAAGACCTGCGCATCCGCCTGCATTATCTCTCCGGACGGCATGACGACCGACTGTTGTTCGAATACCAGACTGCGCTCGCCGAACAGCTCGGCATCGCCGCCAGTGCACAGCGCCGCGCCAGCGAACACCTGATGCAGCACTACTACGTCACCAAGCGTGCCGTGCTGCAACTCAACGCGGTGCTGCTGCAGACCATGCGCGCACGCATCTTCCCGGCCTCCGAGACTTATCCGTTGAACGAGCGCTTCATCGCACGCGACGACAAACTGGAAGCGCGCGACGAAGCGCTGTTCGAGCGCGAGCCCTCCGCCATCCTGGAAGGTTATCTTGTTGCTGGAACAGCACCCGCGCCTGACCGGATTCTCCGCACCGACCCTGCGTGCCCTGTGGCGCGCGCGCAAGTCCATCGGCTCCGCGTTCCGCAAAGACCCGCACAACCGTTCTCTGTTCATGGAGATATTCCGCCAGCCGCAGGGCCTGACGCATGCACTGCGACGCATGAACCAGCAGGACATTCTCGGGCGCTACATCCCGCCGTTCGGGCGCATCGTCGGGCAAATGCAGCACGACCTCTTTCACGTCTATACCGTGGATGAACACATCCTGATGGTGCTGCGCAACCTGCGCCGCTTCACCCTGCCGCAATACGAACACGAATACCCGCTGAGCAGCAAACTCATCCGTGATTTCGCGCGCCCTGAAGTGCTCTACATCGCCGGCCCTGTTCCACGACATCGCCAAAGGGCGCGGCGGCGACCATGCCACACTGGGGCGCGCCGATGCGTCGCGGTTCTGCAAGCAGCACGGCCTGATGCGCGAAGATACCGACCTGGTCGTGTGGCTGGTCGAGCAGCACCTCACCATGTCCGCCACCGCCCAGAAACAGGACCTGTCCGACCAGGACGTGATCGCCGCGTTCGCCGCGAAGATCAAGAACGAGCGCTACCTCGCCGCGCTCTACCTGCTCACGGTAGCCGATATCCGCGGCACCAGCGCCAAGGTGTGGAATGCCTGGAAAGGGCAATTGCTGGAAGACCTGTATAACGCCACGCGCCGCTTCATGACCAGCGGCAAGGTGGCCGATTTGGTCGGCGAAGTACGCCAGCGCAGTGCCGAAACGCTCAGGCTGTATGCGATCAGCCCCGAAGTGTACGAATTGCTGTGGGCACAGTTCGATGCCGATTATTTCCTGCGTCACGAACCGCACGAGATCGCCTGGCATACCCGGCTGCTGGCCCACCGCGTGAACAGCGACATGCCCATCGTCAAGGCGCGCCTGAGCCGCATCGGCGAAGGCCTGCAGGTGCTGGTCTATACGCAGGACAGGCCCTATCTGTTCGCCCGCATCTGCAGCTTCTTCGCGCGCATGAGCTACAACATCATGGAAGCCAAGGTGCACACCACCCAGCACGGCTACGCGCTGGACAGCTTCCTGGTGATGGACGCGAACAACGACAAGACCGTCTATCGCGATGTGATGAACTACATCGAATACGAACTGGCACAGCAACTTGCCAGCGAAGCGCCGCTGGCCGCGCCGGGCGTCGGCAGGGTCAGCCGCCAGCTCAAGCACTTCCCCATCGTGCCGCAAGTCGACATCGCGCGGGACGAGAAAGGACAGCACATCCTGTCCATCGTCGCCGGCGACCGCCCCGGCCTGCTGGCGCGCATCGCCTACCTGCTGGCGCTGCACCACATCGAACTGCGCAGCGCCAAGATCAACACGCTCGGATCACGTGCAGAAGACACCTTCTGGATCAGCGGAGACGCATTGGAACGGCCGCAGGAAGTTGCCGATCTGCGTGAGGCGTTGCAGCAGCAACTCGCTTAAGACAAGTGCGGGTTCCGGAATTAACTGTGGAATGCTGCCGGGTGCGATTTGTCCGGCAGATTCGCTTTACGCGTTGCTGCAGTCGAATATCTCGTTAATGTGGCAGGATTGACGCACAGGAACGCCAATGCGTTAGCCATGCTAGAATTCGCCACCCAAAGAATCAGTTATAGATTCTGCTGCTTCAACTAAATCCATATTGTCATACAGTGGCTCATTTATTTATCGAGTTCCGGCGTTGCATTTTTCTCTTCCTGGCGATTGCCGCGCTGGGCACACCATCATTGGCAGCAGCAAATGAGGTACTGCGCGTACTCGCCTGGGACGGTTATGCAGATCCGGAGATCGTTGCAGCATTTGAAAAACAGACCGGGGTAACTGTTGAAGTTACCTATACGGGCTCCGATGATGATATGTGGAACAAGCTCAGCAACAATGGCGGGGATTATGATGTGTTCGCGGTTAACACTGCCGAGTTGCAGCGTTATATCGATAAGGGGTTCAGCGTTCCAATTAACATGGGCAACATCGGCAATCACGCGCACCAGCTGTCCAGGTTTCAAGATTATTCAACAGTCGCGGGTATCGTGCGCGATGGCAAAACTTACGCTGTTCCGTATACCTATTCCGAGATGGGGCTGATATACAACCGTAAGCTCATCAAAAAACCTCCACGCTCGATCTCCGCAATGTGGGCGCCGGAATATCACGGACGTGTGCTGGCGTTCAATACAAGTAACCATAACTTCTCCCTGGCGGGCATGCTGATGGGCGTAAAGGATCCGTTCAAGATGTCGCCAGCAGAGTTGAGCGAAGCTGGCAAACAACTGGTCAAGTTACGGCGTAACGTGCTGACGTTTTATACGACGGCGGAAGAGGCGGCTCAATGGTTCAAAAAATACGATGTCGCGCTGGTATTTGCCAACTATGGAACGCAACAGGTGAAAGCGCTTAAAGATGAGGGAGCCGACATCGGCTACGTGATTCCCCGTGAAGGCGCTCTGGCATGGCTTGATTGTTGGGCAATTTCACGCGGAGTGAAGAACCAGAAACTCGCGGAGCGCTGGATCAATTACATGCTGGAAAAATCCGTCAGCGAGCGCCTGACCTCCGCGCATGGTCTGGCTAATACCATTACCCCCTTCCCCGACAGTAAGCCTGGCGACAAGATCATCTGGCTGGAGCCCATAGAAAATCCGTCCAAGCGCAAGGAGCTGTGGGACAAAATACTTTCCGGCCAACCCATCCAGGATTTCTGACCCAGCATGCGACTGAGCGTAGGCGTAAAACTGGGATTCTGGCTGGCCTTGCTAGGGACGGCATCCACCGCGCTTACTGGCTATTACGTGTACGATCGCAGCCGTGAGTTGCTGATCAAATCCTCAGAGGAAAAACTGCTCACGGCCACGCAGGTGCTAGCGCAACGTTTCAGCGGTTCTCTCGCGAACATATCCGCCGATGTTAAATTAATTTCCTCCCTGCCATTGCTGCAACAGATCGCCAGCCAGCCGGCACATTCGCCATTACTCGCGAACCAGAAGAAACAGCTTGTTGATATATTTTCCGGTTTGCTGGCAACAAGAAAAGCTTACTCGCAGGTCAGGCTGATCGGTGTTGCGAATTACGGGAGAGAGTTGGTCAGGGTTGATCGATTCGACGGGGAAGGTGGCGAGGTCAAGGCTGTAACTGGAGATGATCTGCAGGAGAAAGGGTACCTCCCGTATTTTTTCGAAACGCTACGCCTGCCACCCGGCCAGTTTTATGTATCACCGATCAGCCTCAATCAGGAACAGGGGGCGCATCATAACCTGGGTAAACCGACTATCCGGATTGCCACGCCGATCCGGTCTGGAACTGGCGTTCTGTTTGGCATCGTCGTCATCGACGTTGATCTGAATGACCTGTTCGACCTCATCAGCGCCGAGATTCCGCAAGACCTCAAGACGCTGTTGACTAACGACATGGGTGATTACCTGATTCAGCCCGACAGAGCCAAAACGTTCGGGTTCGATCTGGGGCGGCGTTTTTTGATACAGGATGACTTACCCGAAACCAAATCTATTCTGGACGGAAAAGCCCAGTACGCCATGCTCGAAACTGCGGACGATAGATTACTGAAAAGCCCGTCACTGGTGGCATTGGTACGGGTTTCTTACGGCGCGATCGCAGAGCAGCGTTTCGCCCTGCTCGGACTTTATACGCCGCTGGGAAATGTGCTGGCAGAAAGCAAAACGCTGGGATTGAGCGTAATTCACATCACCCTGTTGTTCATCGTACTGGCGGTACTGCTGGCACTTGCGCTGGTACGCCTGCTGGCAAAACCACTGAACCAGATGGTGCAAGCGGTATGCCGGCATGAACTGGGACGTCCGATCGCAAAGCTGCCAGTCGAGCGCAACGACGAAATCGGCGAACTGGCAAGAAGCTTCAGTGACATGACGGTCAAGCTCAATGAGCAGATGTTTGAAATTCATTCCGGCAAGGCCCAGTTGCATGCCATCCTGGACCACGCCCCGGTCGGCATCTGGCTGGTCGGCGTGGATGGCCGTTATCGCTTCGTCAACAAAACATTTTGTGATGCGGTAGGCATCCCCGAAAGCCGCTTTCTGGAAGCGGAACACCTGCGCGATCTGCTGGGCGAAAACGACGCGGCCAGCTGTATCAAGTCGGATCGCGAATGTCTGGCGCAGGATCATCTGCATCTTTCGCATGAAATCCTGACGTTCATCGATGGCAATCAGCATCTGCTCGAGGTCACCAAGGTCAAGTTGCGTAACGCCGATGGCGAGGTGGCGGGCGTGATCGGCATCGGAATCGACATCACAGAACGTGCGAAGGTTCAAACTGCGTTGCAGCTTGCTAAAGAACAGGCTGAGGAAGCGAATCGTGCAAAGAGTAATTTCCTCTCCAACATGAGCCACGAAATCCGTACCCCGATGGGCACCATCATCGGCATGTCGCAACTGGCACTCAAGAACGAACACGATCAGCAACAGCGCGAATACCTCACCAGGATATCGCTCTCTGGCGAGCACCTGCTGGGCGTTATCGACGACATCCTCGATTTTTCCAAGATCGAGGCTGGAAAACTTATTCTGGAGACCACCAATTTCAATCTCGATAAAATCAAACAGACTTTGATCAATCTGGTTGCCTGGAAAGCCACGGAAAAGAATCTCAGGCTGTCGTTCGATTTCGATCACGGCATACCGCACGACTTGTCTGGTGACCCCCTGCGACTCAACCAGATACTGATCAACTACATCAACAATGCCATCAAATTCACCCAACAAGGCGAAATCGTCATTCGCGCAAGGAAGATTGAAAAAAACGAGAGCAGTACTCAGTTGCGTTTTGAAGTTCAGGATACCGGCATTGGCATCACCGAAGAACAAAAAACCAAACTATTCCAGGATTTTCAACAGGCCGATTCCTCAACCAGCCGCACATACGGTGGTTCCGGCCTTGGGCTGGTTATCAGCAGGCGGCTTGCGGAACTCATGGGGGGCAAGGTTGGGGTAGAAAGCGAACCGGGAAAAGGCAGCACCTTCTGGGTTACGGTGCAGCTTGGCAAGAGCAAGATGACGCCCTTGCCTAAGGACAGTCATGATGAGCAAGCAGAGGAAAGCAGTGTGCTTGCGGCCAAATCCGCCCTGAAAGGAGCACGCATTCTTCTTGCAGAAGACCACCCGTTCAATCAGCTGGTGGCAAAAGAGTTTCTGGAGAGTGCTGGAGCGACTGTTAGCGTTGCCAATAACGGACAAGAGGCTCTTGCGTTGTTGCGTAAAGAACATTTTGACTGTGTCTTGATGGATGTGCAGATGCCAGTCGTGGATGGCCTGGAAGCAACCCGCCTGATTCGTGCAGACGCTACGCTGGCGAAAATTCCTGTCATTGCCTTGACGGCAAACGCATTGAGCGAGGATAGAGAACGTTGCCTTGCCGCCGGCATGAATGACTTTATTTCCAAACCATTTAAACCCGATAACTTTTACACCACCATTGCCAAGTGCAAGTTACCACCAGATTTCGAATTGAACGCCAGCCAGTACCTGTGAAGTCTTGCCTCCGGCCCCAAAAGTCCCCGTGTTCGCCGTTGCAGCCGCTGTATTCCAGTTTGCTTTTGTGAGGTAGAGGCGAAGTTCGGGACGCGACCAGAAATCCGGATTTAGCGCGATGGTCGGCGCCAGCGTGAACTTGTTGAGCGTTTGCTCCTGCGCGCCATCGATTCGGCGCGACGTCGTCCCGGCTTCGGCCAGCAATTTGTAATTCTTGCTGAATGCATAGGAGATACGGCCACCGAGTGAGAAGTCGCTCGTTGTGCTGGCTCCCGCCAGATCACCCTTGTAGCGCTGATAACCGATCAATGCCTGCCCGCCAAAAGGTCCGCGTTGCCAATCCACGGCGTCGGCGATGCGTGTGGTATGTTGGCCGCCGCTCGTCGCATCGATATTCAAAAATCCCCCATCCACATTCGCGTGCCCGGTTGATACCTGAATCCAGACAGTATTGTTCACGCCGCCGGCGCCCAAATTTGACTGGTTATGCGAGAGGCTGACTCCGGAACCGTTGTTGCTGGTCGTACCGAGGCCGGAACCGGAAACGAAATTCAGCAATACCTGCAGCTTGCCACCCTGGTTGGTCTCAATGTCGGAGATGTAAGCATTGAATCGCGATGCGCTGACTCCTGCTGGCAGGGGCTTGTCTATGCTGTCAGCGGTATACACAGCAAAACCGGCCTTGGCCAAGCCGAGGTTGATATCGTTAACGCCAGCCCCCTTGCCACCGGAGTAGTCCATGAGGTAGTGATCAAGAATGTGTATATCGTTGATACGGTTACGCCGCTGCCCCACCCAGATGCCAGCTTCAGGCGCGAAATCAAGGCCGCTGAATTCCACATAGACTTGCTCAGACACAATGTTTCCGTTGTCTGTTTTTGAGGGCATATAGTCAAGCTTGGTCTTGATTCCCTCTGTTTCCACAGTTCTGGCGATATTGATCTCCAGGTAATTGTCCCCTTCGTTGCCGAGGCGGAACTTCTGCAGATCCCCGCCGAGACTGAGGTTGCCCTTCACATTATTTTGCTTGTCGTAGTTCAGGACAGGGCCGCCCCGTCCGTATCCGCTGATTTCAAAACCTGCAAGTTCCTGGGAAAATGCGTTGCTAGAGAACAGGGCCGCAATCAGCGCTATGGTCTTCATCAAACTTCCTTGTTATTGAACAGCTAAAAATGCTGCAAAAAATTAGCGACATAAAAGAGCATCCATGCAGAGTTCAACCGTGTTGCCCCCTCCCCTATCTCACGCGAATTCTCTGGAGTGTGATTCTCTTTGGGAATACAACCGTTCTGGGTGCCGCAGTGATAACTCAGGAGATGCCCGCCTCGGTTACTCAACTTCGTGGAAGCGGACAATCAAAGGAGATTCTTGTCTAGAATCGCTCTTACCAGTGATAGTTGCGGGCGCAACTGCGAAACTATGTCTCCAGCTTGTTTAAAGTCAACGCTCCCATTCATGCTTTCGAGTAGCTGACATAAATCACGAATCTTCATTGCCCCCACCATGTTGGCAGGTGCTTTTGCATGATGACCCAATCTACTTAATGCAGCCATATCTTTGCGTTCTGATGCTTCTTCGATTCTGCTTATATCTTCTTCTGCGAACTCAATGAACTTCAGCAGGAAATCCCGCATTCTTTTTCTGTCATCGCCAGCCAACTCGCTCAAAATAGCCAGATCCATGGAGTCTGAAACAGCTGGCCCGGTTAGGGCGGATGTGAATGGCTTGTCTGATAGCGTCTGCATGTCAGGCATCGAAAAAGAATCCATTTGTTTGATTGATGCATTATCCCAGATAATTCCACATCAATGGCTGGGTTTTTGCCCCACCATCATTGATGGGCTTATGCAGGCATGCACAGGACGGCTTGTTGAATTTTCTGCTTACAAGTTTTCAGCCGTGCCGCCCCTTGTAGCACAGCGCCGCAGCATGCACGACTTCCGAGTAAGGGATATCCACCAAGTCTTCCCACTTGTGCAAAACATCTTCCAGTAGCGCATCCACGTTATCCACTTCTACGCTGTCATTCAGGACGGACTGCAATCCTTTCAGGCCGCCGCATTGAACGCGCATTTCCTGCGCATGCGGCAGGGGCGTATCGTCTCGGACCACGCCAAGTGCAAAGGAAAAGTTATGTCGCAGCTGGTCATGCAGGGAGGTACAACGGGTGAGGCTGGCGGCGTTCTGGCAGGTCACTGCTTCACGCTCGGCGATCTGGACCCGTTTCGCACGGTTGCATGCGACGCAGCAGGCTAATACTGCCTTTTCGAACGTACAGGGACGTTCAATGACTTCGGAATATATCTGCCGGTAGGCAGTTTCATCCATGAGGTTTAGTCGTCCCCGAGTTCCGGCTGGGGATCGCGCACCTGGTTAAGCAAGTCTTCCGCGTGCAACTCGGATTCGGCATGGATCATCTTGATCATCGCAGGCGAGCCCTCTTTAAGTTCGGCGCGCAATTGCTTGACCCGTACCGACGCCTCGCGATAGACGTCGTATTGTTCAAGTTTTTCCAGTTGCCGGACGGGAAATTCTTTCACGTGGTAAATATAGTAGGGCATGATTACCTCGTTCGATTCTGCTCAGGGAACGCGCTGTATCAGGCGCCTGGGCGTTTCATAAAAGTGACGACGTTGGAACCGGGAGCGTTTTTACTGGCGCAGCCACCCTCCCCGATTCCAGCCATCTGCTCGGCTTCATGCAGCAGGTTGATAACGTCCACATAGTGCTTTTGCTTGACCATCATCAGCGCAGTAAGACCGCCATCATTGCGTGCCAGCACGTCAGCGCCCGCCCCCAGGAGCGTCTCCACGACGGCAGTTTCGCCGTAACCGGCTGCCAGCATCAACGGTCGTACGCCATAGCCGATGGCAGCTTCGATATTCGCGCCTGCGTCGATCAGGGCCTGCGCCACGTCGGCAAATCCGCGTTTCAGTTCGCTGTTGTATATCGCATAGACCAGCGGCGTCCATTTGCGTTCATCAGCCGCATTGACGTCTGCGCCCGCTTCGATCAGGGTTTTCACCATGGGCAAGTCGCCCGCGTGCGCTGCCAGCATCAACAGCGTGGCCCCCGCTGCGTCACGAGAATTGACGTCAGCACCGGCCGCCAGCATCCGCTGAGTCGTGACGATGTCGCCTGCCTTCACTGCCTCGATCAATTCCGTGAGCATGGGAGCCTCCGTATCATTATTTTTGAACGGTATTCTGCAAGGCCTTGCGGATCGCTTCCGGCGCTTTCATGATGTTCATGAAGCTGTGGCTTCCCATCATGCTGAGGTCGGGGAAGTTGATGGCGATACGGAACCGTGCATACAGCGCATAGACCTTGTTGCCGGAAACCAGCACTTCATACGGAAGGTGTGCAGTGGACTTCACATCACGGAAGTCGATCTCGTTCATGATGTACTGATCGTCCATGTATTTGTTGTCGCCGCTGCCTTTCATACCGACGCCGAACACACTTTCCTGCTTGCCGGGAATATCGACACGATAGACCTTGGAGACACCGTTCTTGTTGCTCGACAGTTTCGCATCGACTGCCTGCACAGCTTCTTCATAACTGCCGTATTCAGCCAGTTCGCTCGGCTCGTTGAAGTATTCCATGCCGATGGTGTAGTGGTATTTGCGCGCCTGTTTGGCAGTCATGCCTTGTGCGCCGAATTCTTCCACCTTGCCGAGGGCTTTTTCCAGAGATGCCGCAACGCCGCTCAGGTCACCTTTCATGCGGTACACGTTCGACATGTACACCGGGTTGGTATAGCTGACTTGCACTTCCTTGCCTGCCTCGGTGATGGATACCCGCTGCACGGCACCGTAGCCACCGTTCTCGGAATCTGCCGCGTTTTTCTTCAGTTCATCGTTGGTCACGATCACGATGTCTGCCGTTGGATAGGGTGCATATTCGCCAACCACGGTAAAGCCCGCGGTTGTCAGTGCCGTTTTCACTTGTGCGGATTTTTCCGCCACCGTCCCAGCACTTTTTGAAGCCAGTACAAATGGCTTCAGGATCACGTCATCGGCCAGTGCTGTAGCGCTGACCAGAATTGATGCAGACAGCAACACACTCTTGATTGTCATTCGTACCATCGTTTCTCTCCCTGATTGTTATATTGAACTACGGAACAACTCCCTCAAGATTTTTGTGGATGGAACCAGGCCAGCTTTTCCCTCAACTTCACTACGCCGCCGACGATGATAAGGGTTGGCGCTTGCGGCTTCTCATGCTCGGCGATGCCTGGCAACGTCGCCAGCGTGCCGGTGATGACGCGTTGCGTCGGCTGCGTGCCATGCTGCACGATGGCGATGGGCGTGTTATCCGGCATGCCGTGCTGGATAAGCTGGCTGCACAGGTAATCCAGTCCGTGCAGGCCCATATACACCACCACCGTCTGCCTGGGGCGCGCCAGTGCGGGCCAATCCAGGTTCATGGTGCCATCTTTAAGGTGGCCGGTGACGAACATGCAGGTCTGGGCATAATCACGGTGCGTCAGCGGGATACCCGCATAGGAAGCGACGCCGGATGCCGCGGTGATACCGGGAACGACCTGGAACGGGATATTCTCGGCCGCCAATGTCTCGATCTCCTCACCGCCACGCCCGAAGATGAACGGATCGCCGCCCTTCAGACGCAACACGCGTTTGCCCTGCTTGGCCAGCCGCACCAGCAACTCGTTGATCTCTTCCTGTTGCAGCGTGTGATCGTTGCGCTTCTTGCCGACATAGATGCGCTCGGCGTCGCGGCGGGTCATCTCCACGATGGGCTTGGTCACCAAGGCGTCGTAAACAACCACGTCAGCCTTTTGCATCAGGCGCAAGGCACGGAAAGTCAGCAAATCGGGGTCGCCAGGGCCTGCGCCGACCAGAAACACCTCGCCGCGCTGGATGTTGTCCTCTTTCGCCAGCATCTGCTGCATCATAGCCTCAGCGCCGCTTTCGTCGCCGGTGAGCACCTTCTCGGCAACTACGCCCTCCAGCGTGTTTTCCCAGAAGATACGGCGCTTAGCAGGATTGGTGACGCGTGTTTTCACCAGTTCGCGGAATCGTTCGGCGAATGCAGCCAGACGACTGTAGTTCTGCGGAATAACGGTCTCTAGTTTGCCGCGCATCAGACGTGTCAGCACCGGCGAAGCGCCGCCGCTGGAGAATGCCACCATCAAGGGAGAACGGTCGAGAATTGCGGGCATGATGAAACTGCACAGCTCTGGATCGTCCACCACATTCACCGGGATATTGCGTGCACGCGCCAGCTCGGAAACCTGCTGATTGACCGAGCGGTCGTTGGTGGCGGCGATGACCAGCATCACGCCATCAAGATGCTTAGCTTCAAAACGCGCAACGATGCACTCGATGCCTTTTTGCTCATGCAGAGCCGGATCGATCTGCGGCGCAACCAGGCGCACTTTCGCACCTGCCTCCAGCAGCACGCCTGCCTTGCGCTTGGCGACTTCACCACCGCCGACAACCAGGCAAAGCTTTGCTTTGACGTTAGCGAAAATTGGCAGGTAATCCATATTACTTGACGGCTTTCAGAATCAACGGCACCAGTGCTTCTGGCAAAGCGATCTTGCCGGCGAGCGCAAATTCATGCGCACGCGTCGACATCTTCTGCCAGGTCTTCTTGATGATCTGGATCCATTTCTCTTCGTCGTATTCCGGATGGCTGGTGGCAAAGCCGATCATGTAGTACTCGATGAACACCAGGTCCACCACGTCTTCCATCAGCTGCGTATCCGCGTTGACCTTCAGGCCTTTTTTGCTGACGATGGATTTGACGCGCTCGATCATCTCGTCGTCGTAGCCAGCTTGTTTCATGAGATTGCCGGCAGTCTCGGCGTGAAACTTGTACAAACCGGTGCGCCATTGCAGATAGCCTTGGCGATCCATGGGGAAGCTGTTGCGCGGGCTCTTCCAGCGCTGAATGTGCTGGGCACGGCATGCCAGTTTCAATGCCTCGGAGGCCTCGGGCACGTAGCGCTCCTGCATCTCGGTCATACGCTGGGCATACAGCAATTCTTTGGGGTATTCCTTGCCGTTGGCGATTTCCTTGTTGGGATCTTCGGCATTGGCTTTGTCAAAAGCGGCAACTGCAGCCTGATAGCGTTGTTGTGTCATAGTGCTTTCCCGTTAGTTAATATCGAATTTGAGTTCTGTTCCTTTTGGCGCCGAATGAAAGCAACGAAACGGGTAGCCCAGTAGCAGCCGCCGATAGTGCGCAAATGCGTGTAGGAAGCCAGCAAATTGTGCAAAATGAGTCCGTCGCGCTTTCCGTCTATGCCGTAACCGCGTTCGACATGGTAGGCAAACCGGCTTTCCGCCGGGAGGTTCTCCAGGCTGGAATAGTGAAACTCATGCGCCTTGATCTGCTTGGCGGGAACTTCGGGACGCGGCCATGGATGGGCCTCATTTTCCGCCAAATGCACATAGCCGCGCCCGATGGGCTTTGCGTGCATTTTAACATCGCCGGGAATTGCTCCAACCATTTGGTAGACATGGCCTTGGTAATCAATGCTGCGTGACAGATACATCAGTCCACCGCATTCCGCATAGGCTGGCATGCCGTTTTCGATTGCCTGCTTTATCTGGCTTCGCAATGCGACGTTTGCTTCGAGTTCAGTCGCGCAAGTCTCGGGGAATCCGCCGCCGATGTACAGCGCATCCACTTCCGGCAACTGTGCATCGCGCAAGGCATCGAACGGTACCAGTTCGGCACCTGCCGCCTCCAGCGCCTCGAGATCATCAGCGTAATAGAAACCGAAGGAGCGGTCGCGCGCGATGCCGATGCGGACTTTTTCGCCGCACGGCAGCGGAGTCACCTCGGCCTTGTGCGGAATGGATAGGGGTTCTTTTTTCGATAGGGCGAGCAGTTTGTCCAGATCGACCTGTTCGGCGATAGCTTCGCCTATCTGCTTGATCTTCGCCGTGGCGACATGCGACTCGTTGCTGGGCATCAGGCCGAGATGGCGTTCCTCGATGCTGAGCCGTTCGTCATGGTGGATCGCGCCTATCACCGGCACGTCGGTGTAATGTTCGATGACGGCGCGCAGCTTGGACTCATGCCGCGAACCGCCAAGGTTGTTGAGGATCACTCCGGCAATGTTGATGTCACGGTCGAACGCCTGGTAGCCGAGGATCAGCGGCGCAATGCCGCGCGTCATGCCGCGAGCGTCGATTACCAGCATCACCGGCAGGTCGAGCATCTTCGCCAGTGCGGCATTGCTATTGCTGCCATCCAGTGCGAGGCCGTCATACAGGCCTTTATTGCCTTCGACCAGATTCACTTCCGAGCTGTGCCGGGCGAAGGTCGCGATGACATCATCGCGTTCCGTCAGATACAGGTCGAGATTGAAGCAAGGATTTCCTGCGGCCTGACCGAGCCACATGGGATCGATGTAATCGGGGCCTTTTTTGAACGGCTGAACAGCATGGCCGCGCGCTGCAAGAGCAGCGCACAGGCCAATGCTGACCATGGTTTTTCCAGAGGATTTGTGTGCTGCCGAAACCAGCATACGATACATGGCAGCCTTCCCTTCCCGCAGAGTTAATCTGCTTTGTAGGGCTTGTCCTGCGGCATGAAGTTCAATACACGCACGCTGACGGTGGTGATAATGAATGCAATCGCCAGACCGCCAAAGCCCAGCATAACTTCGTAGATCGATGGATGATAGTTCGTAATCTGCCCATCAGCAAAACTGCTGCTGACTTCATAGCCAGGGAAAATGTTGAGCGGGAAAGCCTGTCCGCCAATGATGAACACGTACAGCAGCGAGAACGCTCCCAACACCACCATCAAGGATGCAGCCATGACACACTTGGTCTTTCCCAAGCCGGGAACAAATATCAGCAGTAGCGGCAACAGGTTACCCACCACGATGTAGCCCCACCAGAACAGGTTCGGAAACACGCCACCGTCAAGCAGGATGAAATTTTCGAATGCTTTCTGGTGCGCAAAGTACAGATTGACGAAATGGTATGTGGCAACCATGTAAAGGGAGCCGAATATGAACACGCCGAGCAGATTTTTCTTGCGGCCCAGTATTTCAGGATCGAGCTCTTTCTCGTTCCATGCATAGATCACGGTTTGCACCACATGGAACACCGCCAAGCCCCAGGCAAACGACAAAACGATGAACATGGGAGGCAGCAAAGCAGACCCATATGCCTGGCGCACAGTCAGGAATGCGAAGATGAGGCCGGTACCTGTGGTAAGAACAAATCGCCACACGAACACCGCCAAACCAGCGGCCTTATTGAACGGGTTCATGCGTCGTTCCATCATCGTCCATAGGTAGATGATGACCAGCGAGAACATGCCGGAATAAAGCACCACGTTCCATGCAAAAACAGACGTAGGATTGAAATTGGTGGCCGCCACGATAACGCGATCCGGACGTCCCAGGTCAAGCATCAGCACGGTGAGGCCGCCGGCCAGCATGGCGACCGACAACAAGCTTGCCAGCGGAGCACGCGCCTTGTACATGGGCTTGCCGAAGACAGAGCCAATGGAGGCAACGTTAAGCACGCCAGATGCTGCAACAATCAGAAAAATCGCGAAGACGTGCGGCATTCCCCATACGATCTGGTTGTTCATGCCGCTGATGATATGTCCATGTTCTTCCATCATGTACACGGCAAACATGCCAGCCAGCGCAACGGCGCCAGCAACAGCGAGCAGCACGTAATACAGATGGTTCTTGGAGCGAAGTGCGTAAAGATCAGCCATAGTCTTATAGTCCCTGATAACGGATGCCAGGATTCAGTTGCAAATCTGCACGTATCTGAGTGGAAGCAACACTGCGCACCTTCTTGTAAATTTCACTATTCGTATCGTTCAGATCGCCGAACAGGATTGCCTTGTTCTGGCAGGCCTCTGCGCAGGCCGGAATCTGACCATTGTCGATGCGGTGAACGCACAAATTGCATGCCTCTACCGTCCCCTTGCCGCGCGGCACGTCAGGGTTCTGGTTCTCCAGAGGTTCATGAACAAAAGAGCGGGCCTTGTATGGGCATGCCATCATGCAATAACGGCAGCCGATGCAACGGTGCCTGTCGACCAGCACAATGCCGTCAGCACGCTTGAACGAAGCTGTAGTAGGACACACATCCACGCATGGGGGATGTTCGCAGTGTTGACACATCATCGGCAGAGAGGTCTGGATACCGCTGGAAATATCCTTGATCTCGATCTTGCGTATCCATTGAGAATCGGTCGCCTTGGTACCGCCGGACAATCCGTTCTCTTTATTGCAAGCAGACACGCAATCGTTACAGCCCTGTTTGCATTGCGTCGTGTCGACCAGCATACCCCAACGAACCTTGGAACTTGCCGCCTCGGTTTTGCCATGAGCAGCACCGTACAGCATCATGCCAGGAGCAATCGCTACAGCAGCTGCACCGATCGAGGTCTTCAAAAAATCTCTGCGTTGTGTATTGATGTCGCTCATTTGTCGTCCTTCTTGACGAGCGCCGCCCTGCGCTTGCTGGCGTGGCATTCAAAGCAATCTATCTTGACCGCCTCATAACGATGGCAACTTACGCAGAAACCATCATCACTTGCTATCACGCTATCAGTTTTTGTACTGGCATGGCATTCCACACAGTTCTTCAGGCTAACCTGATCATCGCGGATGCCCTTGCGGACTGTCTCATCGCGCTGATGAATGAGCAGGTGCATGTGATTCTTCCGCATCCACTGTGGATCTCGCACGCACTCGCCGCCCTTGCCAATGTCCGGCTTGGGCCCGATCGTTTCGGCGGCCCAGGCCGCCGAGATGCACAGACAAAGCAACAGGGTAACGAGCAGCCTCATCACTCACCCAAACCCATCTGAATGTAGCCGGTCGGGCAAACGTCCGAACAGATATGGCAGCCGATGCACTTGTCGTAATCGGTGGCAACATAGCGGCCGGTGGTCGCTTCTGTCTTCTTGACGCGATATACGGCAGTCTGCGGGCAATACACCACGCAGTTGTCGCACTCGAAGCACATACCGCAGCTCATGCAGCGCTTGGCTTCGGCAACGACTTGCTTGTCGTCCAGCACGCCAAGACGGTCGGTGAAGTTACCCAACGCAGTTTCCTTGTTGAAGGTAACAACGCTGCGCTGGTTGCGCGGCACATAGGAGAAGTGGCCGAGGAACAACTTGTCGTGCGGAATGATGTAACGGTCGGAACGGTTGTCAAAGTTGTGCACTGCAACGTTTGAGTTGCAAGTACCACGCAATGGCTCTTGAGCCTGCTCAACCTTGATACCCTTTTCCACCAGCTTGCGCATCAGGTCGAATTGGTGCGCATCAATCTTTGGACGCTTCTCGAGATCAAGGCCCAACATGAAATTGTGGATGCCATCAGCAGCGATGGAGCCATGACCAACAGCCGTAGTCAACAGGTGCGGGCGAATCACGTCGCCACCTGCAAATACGCCGGCTTTTCCGGCAACCACATAGTTGCGGTCGGTCGAGATGGCGCCCTTGCCATTGTTGAACTCTTCCAAGCCGGTGAAATCGACAGCTTGACCAATCGCTGAAACGATCAGGTCGGCTTCGATGTCATGCTCACTGCCTTCGATGTTCTTGATTTCCAGTTTCGGGCCAATGAACTTGGCTTCGCACTTGGCAACGCGCAGTGCTGTAGCACGACCGTTTGCATCACGAACGATGCCGATCGGAACCAGGCTGCCGAGGATATGGATACCCTCAGACAATGCTTGTTCGATTTCATGCTTGTTAGCTTGCATCTTGTCGATATTAAATACCGAGGTCAGCGTCACTTCCGCGCCTTGTTTGACGGAAATATCAGCGACATCGTGCGCCATGCGGCCGGCAATCGCCTGTTCTGCATCGGTAGGCTTGGCGTGTGCGATGTGACCCAGACGACGCGCTACGGTTGCAACGTCGATGGATGTATCGCCACCGCCGACCACCACTACGCGCTTGCCTACATGCTGCAGACGACCGTCGTTGAATGCCTTAAGGAATGCAGTCGCAGTCACCACGTTTGGTGCTGCGCTGTCAGCGATAGGCAAAGCACGACCAGCCTGTGCGCCCATACCCAAGAACACGGCATCGAATTCTTTGTTGATCTGTTCCATGGTGATGTCGGTACCGACACGGCACTTCATGCGTGTCTTCACACCCAAGTCGAGGATGCGCTGAATTTCAGCATCCAGAACATCACGCGGAGTACGGAAGCCAGGAATGCCGTAGCGCATCATACCGCCGAGGAACTCGTGATCGTCGAAAACGGTAACGTCATGGCCTTTCAATACCAGCTGGTAGGCACAAGACAGACCTGCTGGGCCGCCGCCGAGAATCGCAACCTTCTTGCCGGATGAGGCGACATTCGGCTTGTTGAATTTCAGCTTGTTCGCAATGGCGTACTCGCCAAGGAAGTGCTCAACCGAGTTGATGCCAACGTGGTCTTCCACTTCATTGCGGTTACAGCCGCTCTCGCAAGGAGCTGGGCATACACGGCCCATCACGGATGGGAACGGGTTGGCTTCTGTCAGACGGCGCCAAGCATATTCCTGCCAAGGCATGACGGGCTTGCCATCGGCGCCATTTGGCACTTTTTCAGTACCGCGCACGATGCCCAGATAGCCGCGAATATCTTCACCTGCTGGGCAGCTGCCTTGGCAAGGAGGCGTAGATTGGATGTAGGTCGGGCATTTATAAGACCAGCCAGCCTGGAAAATTTTGTCGTGTAGACGGACTTTTGTACTGCCATCCTTGTAACGACGGAATGTGATTTTTTGCGGGGTTTCGCTGACTACTGACATGCTCTATCTCCTCGTTATTTCGGACCCAACTGGATCGCATTGCTAACCAGCTGATGTACGCCGCCCACCAATTTTCTATCGAATCCGTAGATGGGCAGGACCTTGGTAAATTGCGCCTTACAAATTGCGCAGATTGTTGCCATAAAATTGACGCCGTGTTCATCCACGGATTGCTGTAACACTTCCATCCGAGGCAATGCGCCCTTGACACGCAATTCCATCAAATCGTCGGTCAGAAGTCCGCCGCCGCCGCCGCAACAGAAGGTCTGTTCGCGTGTTGTATTGGGCGCCATCTCGACAAAGTTGTTTGCGACTGCCTTGATGATGTTGCGCGGTATTTCGAACTGCCCCCCCGGGAGATCGCCCATGCGCGAACCACGAGCCACGTTGCAAGAATCGTGGAAGGTGATTATGTGCTTGTCGTTCTTCGATTTGTCAAACGTCAAGGCATTGCGCTGGATCATATCCCAAGTAAATTCACAGATATGTGTCGGCTGTTTGTAACGGTGGTCAAGCTGCTTCTGCAACATCTGTGCAAATTGATCAACTTCACCTGCGCCACTGCCTACACCACTCAAGGTATTCCAGAAACTATAAGCTACGCGCCAAGCATGGCCGCATTCGCCCACAATAACCCGCTTAACGCCAAGCTCCAATGCAGCTTCGCGAATGCGCATGGCGATCTTGCGCAGCTGATCATAGTTACCAATGAACATACCGAAGTTGCCCGCTTCCGAAGCAATCGATGACAATGTCCAGCTGGTCCCGGTTGCGTGGAACACCTTGGCATAGCCGATCAGGCTGTCGATATGCGGCTCTGCAAAAAAGTCTGCGGAAGGCGTAACGAGCAGAACCTCTGCCCCTTTCACATCGATTGGGAAGCGCACGTCAACGCCGGTGGCATCTTTAACGTCTTCTTCCAAACCTTCCAGAGTATCTATCAGTGCAGGACCAGGCAGACCGAGGTTATTGCCGATCTTATGAACCTTACCGATGATCTCGTTTGCGTATTTTTGGCCGTAACCTATGGAATCCAGTATCTCACGTGCAGCCATGGTAATTTCGGCAGTATCAATCCCGTAAGGACAGAACACCGAGCAACGGCGGCACTCAGAACACTGATGGTAGTAATTAAACCACTCGTCCAGAACTTCGCGCGTCAAATCGCGCGCACCAACGAGTTTTGGAAACAATTTGCCTGGCAGCGTGAAATAGCGGCGATACACACTTCGCATCAAATCCTGGCGTGCCACAGGCATGTTTTTCGGATCTTGCGTGCCAATGAAGTAATGGCATTTGTCCGTGCAGGCACCGCAATGAACACAGGCATCCATAAATACCCGAAGCGAACGGTATTTGGACAACAACTCGCCCATTTTTGCGATAGCACGGTCGTGCCAGTCTTCAACCAGCTGCCCCGGAAAACCGAGGGCTTCATTAATTTTGTCGCTGGCTACGAATGGCCCCTTACTTTCCATCGAACCCGGCTTCAGCGCGGGAATGATAGGGAAAGTGCGATAGGCCGGTGCAGTTATATCTGCCATTTTAATTCTTCTCCGATTCCAGTTTGGCAGCCCAAGCACTCAGATGACGGTGCTCTCGCGGATCATCTGTTTGATTGCGTGTCGGAGAGAAAAACACTCCCGGCGCATGCAGCAGTTTGCTGAATGGGAAAATAATCAAGAGCAGCGCAACTAACGACAGATGAACCATTAACAGTAAATCGGGCGGAAGCGACTGAACATCCAGACGCATCAAACCGAGGAAATAGCTTTTCACTGAAATAACGTCGGTGTGCGATACAAACTTCATTGCCAGTCCGGAAGCTGCAATACCGATGAGCAACACCAACATCAGGTGATCGGAAGGTGTAGATATGTAGCGAATCCGTTCAACAACCAAACGTCTCCCCCACAACCCGCACAATCCAAGCAGCATGGTGATGCCGGCATACATGCCGAAAGGCTGAATTAAAGCCACCCACCCCCATACCGGATCAGTGAAATAGCGAAGGTGACGCATGATCACCAACGCCAGACTTGCATGAAACATCATGCCCAAGCCCCAAATCCACAGATTGGATTTGAACAGGCTTTCAAAAAATACAACCTCGCGAGTCATGCGCAGCACCACACCACTCTTGGTGGTAGGTGCTGGCGTGGTTGGTATTTTCAGCGGAGCCGGAGTGCTGGCGTAGGTTTTAATGCGATAGAGCAATCCCACGACAAGCAACAGCGTAGCGAGGTAAAACAAGATCGCAAAGACGATGCTCGCCATAAAAATTCCCTATCGCTAAGCCTAAATTAAATACAACCAGTTGGCTTTGGCAGACCGGCAATCTTACATGCCTGCTTGCCTGGGCCATAGGGGAACAGACCATACAGATACTCGCTGGTACCCTTTTCAGCACCCAGCTTCTTGCCGATTGCCTTGGTCAACACGCGGACAGCCGGAGCGATTTGGTATTCTTCGAAATATTCACGCAGGAAGTTGACAACTTCCCAGTGTTGCTCGGTCATGGTGATGTTTTCGGTTTGTGCCATGTAGTTGGCAACGTCCGCATTCCAATCAGCCAGATTGACCAGATAACCTTCTTCGTCTGTTTCGTAGCTCTTACCGCCAACGTCGATGCTTGCCATACTAATTCTCCTTCTAGGTATCTATGAATTACTGATTAAAGCCAGGATTGGCAGTTCTTGTTGTTGCTTGTCAGGTCGACGAAACCACCGTAATCAACCGGCGATACGCCTTCAATGAGTCGATCACCCAGACCACGAGCCTCAAGATCCGGCATCAAGACATAAACTTTGAACTTGCCCATTGCGGCTTTCGTCTTTGCCTCGGTTGCGCAACCTTTCGTTGCCGCATAGACGGCATCCTCAATCAGCAGAATGTCCCCGCCTACCGCTGTATTCAAACAGCTTTCAAAAGTGCCGCTGGTCAGGGGCGATTTATTGATTATATGTAACATGTGCCCCCCTTAGAAACTCAAAACCACGTCTTGCTCATCCATCAGCTTGCCCATCTCGGCACGGCTGAGAACGACGACGCCAACCACGAAATCTTCTTCGGTAAGACCACGAGCTTCCATGGCTTCTTTTTCGACGTACAACTTTTCAACATCGTAGTCTTCCAAGGCGCGATAGGTTGGAGAGAAGTTCTTGATCTCCACACCTTTCGTCTGCTGGCCTTTTTTCAGCTGGTATACACCGTCATCCAGAAACGCCAGCGACACGTCTTGATCGAAAGCGGCAGAAATCAACACCACTTCCAGCGACTCAAGTGCGTAAATCGTGCCGTAAGGCGCCTTGCGATTGACGAACATGAACTTCTTAGCATCACTCATCTGGTCTCTCCTTAGTCGCCAAAGGTAACCAAACGGTCACACTTGATACCTGCTTCCACCAACTGCCCCAGCCCAGAGATACGGAAACCAGGCGCAAGATTCTCATCCTTGATGCCGCGACGCAGCGCAGCTGCGACGCAAACCACCAGATCAACCTTGTGCTCTTCGGCCAGCTTGGTCCAGCGGTTGACGATGTTACGATCATCCTGCGGCGGCTCGGTCAACTTAGAGGCATTGTTGACGCCATCGTGATAAAAGAACACGCGCCATACTTCATGCCCCTTTCCGATAGCCGCCTTGGCAAACTGGTATGCCGAGTCGCTGGCTTGATGCTGGTAAGGCCCTTCATTTACGACGATTCCGAATTTCATTTAACAAATACCTCGCTTAGAAACGGATATGCGTCGAAGCATTCAGGTTGGTACGAGAACCACGCCAGTCGTCGATCAGATACTTGGTGAACGGCAAACCAGTCTTTTCGAAGAAACGCGGCCAGCCGATACGGTCGATCCAGTCAGCCAGACGCTCCCAAGGACGTGCATCTGCCTTGTAAACGCTGATGATATTCTTCACGGCAGCCGACACTTCAGGCCAGCGCGGTGCATTGTTAGGATAGCCGGAAGCAACCATCTTCATGAAAGTTGGTTTGCCGCGTGCATTGGAGTTCTTACCGCCAACCCAGATTGCCAGCTTCGAATTTTCCGGATCGTTGATCTGCATTGGCGGGCATGGTGGGTAGCAAGCGCCACAGCACATACACTTGGACTCATCGATCTCAAGAGAAGGCTTGCCGTTAACCATCGCTGGGCGAATCGCAGCGACCGGGCAACGCGCCACAACTGTGGGACGCTCGCACACGTTGGCTACCATGTCATGGTTGATGACCGGAGGCTTGGTGTGTTGCACGATAATAGCGATGTCAGCTTGACCGCCGCAGTTGATTTCGCAGCAGGAAGTAGACAGGTGCACGCGGTTCGGCATCTCTTCGCGCTTGAACTCGTCGATCAGTTCATCCATCAAGGCCTTGACCACGCCGGAAGCGTCGGTACCAGGAATGTCGCAGTGCAACCAACCTTGAGTGTGAGCGATCATGGTCACGGAGTTGCCCGTGCCACCAACCGGGAAGCCATGCTTCTCCAGCTCGGCGATCAGTGGTGCAACTTTCTTCTCTTCCGACACCATGAATTCGATGTTGGAACGAATAGTGAAGCGCACACGACCTTCGGCAAATTTATCAGCGATATCGCACAGCGTGCGGATCGTGTAAACGTCCATCTGACGCTGGGTACCAGCACGAACCGACCAGACTTCGTCGCCACTGTGGGAGACATGGTGCAGCACGCCAGGACGGGGACGGTCATGATATTTCCAGTTGCCATAATTCTTGAGCAGCACTGGGTGCATAAACTTCTTGTTATCCGGTACGCCAGACTCTTTCGGCTTGCGCATCTGTACAGGTGCATTCATCTTCTATCTCCTCAGGCAGCTTGCTTTTTAGCTTTGATCTTGGCGACTTCTTCATCCCATCCGTCGGTACGGACATAGGGATTCATACGTGGCGAGCTGATCATCGCCGGATCAACTTCGATCTCCATCGCATCAAGGTAATTGGACATACCAATACGCTCGATCATCTCACCCGAACGCTCGTGCTCCAGCGCGTTTTCAGCGAAGAAGTCGATGTGGCGCTGACCAAAGTCAACCAGCTTTTCAACATCCTCTTCGGTATCCAGCTTCATGAACGGAATAACGACCGTACCCATCAGACCACCGATCTTCAGATGGCTCTTACCGCCGACCAGCACGCTCGCACCGCTATCCTTGCCCGGAGCCAACGCACCTGTCATCACGTTGATGCAGTGCATGCAGCGTACGCAATCTTGGTTGTTGATCTCAACAGCATGAGTGTCGCTAACAGCAACAGTGGAAGTGTGCTCGCCCTTCTTGATCTTACCGATTTCCTTGACCTGGAAAGTCTTGGTTGGGCAACGCGCAACAACGTCGTTTACCAACTCATCCATACCGTGCTTGGCGAACCACTTCTTGGCCAGCGCCTCGTCGGTGCGGATATTGTCGCGCCATGTACCGATAATCGCGATGTCGGAACGCTGAATCGCGTTCATGCAGTCGTTGGGGCAACCGGAAAACTTGAACTTGACCTTGTACGGCAGCGAAGGACGATGCAGATCGTCGAGGAAAGAGTTGATCACTGCACGCAGCGCAGTAGCTTCGTCGTAGCAAGATTGCTCACAACGAGCCGCACCAACGCAGGACATCGAGGTACGCAACGCAGGGCCTGCGCCACCGAGGTCAAAGCCCATTTCATTGAATTCGTCGAATGCTTTTTGCACGTTTTCTGTTGTGCAGCCCTGGAACATGATGTCACCAGACTGACCGTGCATTGCGATCAGACCAGAACCATGCTTTTCCCAGATATCGCAGAATTGACGCAGAGTAGCGGTATCGTAGTGCATACCTGCAGGAGGCATAATGCGCAGTGTGTGGAATTCAGCCGCATCCTTGAACTGAGGAGTGCCATCGGCATTCTTCAACTCAGTGAAACGCGGAATCACACCGCCGCCGTAACCGAACACACCAACAGTACCACCCTTCCAATAACCCTTGCGAGTCTTGTAGGAGGCCTCCAGCTGACCCAACAGGTCAACCACAATATCCTTATCCTTGGCCAGACGTTTCAGTCCAGTCACAAAGCTTGGCCATTTGCCCTTTTCGAGCTCATCCAGATTCGGAGTGTCATGCAGCTTCTTCGCCATAATTTTTCCTTTCAGTCGCGTTGCGCTAATTTGCCCGGCGTGGGCTGGAATTCCGGTATTTCGTACGGGTTCTGGCACAAACTACCGACCCGGTTTCTTAATGGGTTCGCATGTTACGGTGCTGTTAAAAGCCTAACCATCACCCTTAGCGACTACGCAAAATAACACCAAAGGGTGATACTTTCAACATCGCCAGTAGTATTTCACATCAAGTACTATTAACGATAGACTTAGTATATATGATTTTTGCAGTCAAGTACTATACTGACAGATTACTCCTTAATTTCAGAAACATACATGGCCAAAATTACAGAATTGACAACATTCAATGTCCCCCTGGGAGGGCAGCAAATTGAATTGCAGCAAATCGACCATGCAGAAGGCGGCATGAGTCTGCTGCGCGTGCGCATCCGCGAAGCCAAGCGCTTCACGATTTTCGACATCGACCCGGAAACCGCTCTAAAATGGGCTTCCGCCATGCAGAGCTGGGCCAACACTCAAGGAAACAAGTGACCACCGCCCCCACCAAAATGATTGATGTCGTGTTCGAAGTCAGCGGTGAAACGTTGCCAATTTCCTACCCATATGCACTTTGGGAGGAAATAATCAAACTCGTCCCCCAGCTGCTGGAAAACGAGAATGTCGGCGTCATCCCCTTGCGTGGAGCCCACAGCAAAGAAGGCATGTTGCTACCCAAGCGGGCTAAATTGATTTTGCGCTTGCCGCACGAACTTGTTGATGCCGTCTCCATTTTGGCCCAGAAACAACTCCAGGTGGATGACTGCCTGTTGCAATTGGGTGCCAGCAAACATCGCCCCATTGAGTTTCACCCCACCCTGCACGCCCACATGGTTACGGGGGCGGATGATGAAGTTGAATTTATGGCGTGGGTCGAGGAAACACTTGGGGCGATGGGAGTCAAAGCGAATTTGATTTGCGGCCAGCGCCATGAACTGACTGTTGGACCTCGCGTGATTAAAGGTTACAGCCTGGTACTGCACGACCTAAGCCATGAAGCATCGTTACGCGTTCAATACGCTGGGCTGGGCAGGGAAAGGCGATTTGGTTGCGGCATATTCTTGCCGCATAAAGCCATCTCCAGTGCAGATTGATTTTTTGTTAGTGTTTTTTGTATAAAGAAAGGGAAGAGAAATGGGATACGTAGTTGCAGGCAACGAACTTGAAACCGACGATGGCGGCTATCTGCTGGAGCCGAACTTCAGCGAAGAAGCGGTTAACGTGATCGCAGCAGCTGAAAATATCGAGTTGACCCCCAAGCACTGGGAAGTCATCAATTACATGCGCGAAGAATACAAAGAAAATGGACAGACTCCAAACTTCCGCAACATGCTGAAGGGCGTCAACGAATTCTGGCCCGAAGCAGACAGCAAAGCGCTGTACGATCTGTTCCCGGTCGGCCCAGCCAAACAAGCCGCGAAGGTCGCCGGCTTGCCACAGCCGAAAGGCAAAGGCGGGTATTAATAAACTTTGGATGAACTGCCCGCTTGGCACCCGTCAGGGGCTATTCTGCCAGCAGGTACTCATCCGAGCTAAAGTGCATTGCCGACCTGCATGCAATACCAGAGCAGGTCGGCGATAGCCTCAAAACACGGTCTTGCAGGCCGAGCTTGTGCCCGCATAACATTGTCTGAAACCGCTGCACTGCGGTTTTTTGCATTTATCAGTTCCACATTTATTAAGGCAGAGCAAGTGCGCATAAAAAGCAATTGGTTCAAAGATGGGCGTAAACGTTCTCCGCAAGAAATTGCGGATGCGCTGGCTTTCGTCGTTTCACGCATCGCCGAAAACGCGTTAAAGAATACGCGTAAAGCAAACTTCGAAATCGAAGTCGGCCCGCAATACCTCGACTTTCTTGCCGAATTCCTGATTTTTCTCATTCTGGTTGGAGATCGCATTGCCTACAGCAAACTCTCCGCAGAAGATCGCCTCGCCTTCACCGGCAACCTGGCCAATCGCGTTGGCGAAACCTATGCCGAAAATCGCAGCCGTTTGCTCGATCAGGACTTGACAGAGTGCAAACAGCGCTTCATCGACCTGCTCAACCATCGAGCTGGCGAATACGCCGATTTCGGCTACGACGAAAATGGCCCCGACTATGGCTTCTATCGCTATCTCGCCTACTGCATCGGCCAGATCATGAACGAAGCGGACAGTGGCTGGATCATCGACCAGATGATCAGCATCGAAGCCCCGGATGCAGTGAAGATGGTAGAAAAGACACTGCGTGGTTTGTATGAGGAAGAACCAAAGAAGACTCGTCGCCGCGCATCTACAAGTGGAGACTGAATGAACAATCCATTCGAGCTGAATAACACCGAGAATTACCTGAGATGGCGCGAGCTTAAGCTCGCCTCCGCTCCCGCCTCTGTGAACGACCTTATCGTTGAAGTGCGCGATCCGCGCATGCTGACACCCAGTGAACATGCCGCGCTCGCAAAGTGCATCCAGCGCAGCAACATGGCGATTTACGCCAGTCCGATGCATGAAGCCGACACCGAGATTCCACGCCTGCTCGGTGCACAGTTTGGACTGAAGCAACTCGATGCCAACTGGCTGGCTGGTGAAGATGGCATCTCTGAAATCCGCGTATTTGATAAAGGTACACGCCAGAGTTACATCCCCTACACCGACCGTGCAATCAAATGGCACACCGACGGCTATTACAACCCGCCGGAGCGCACTATCCGCGGCATGGTGCTGCATTGCGTGCGCAACGCCAGCGAAGGGGGCGAGAATCAGCTGATGGATCACGAGATGGCCTATCTGTTGCTGCGCGACGAAAATCCGCAGCATATCCATGCCCTGATGCAGCCGGACGCGATGACCATTCCCGAACGCGTGGACGAAACCGACGGCGTCCGCACAGCGCAAGCTGGCCCGGTGTTCTCGCTGGATCACACGGGGAACCTGCACATGCGTTATACCGCACGCACCCGCAGCATCGAATGGAAACAGGATGCGGAAACATTAGCCGCAGTCGCCGCCCTGGAACGCTTGCTGGCCTCGAACTCGCCCCACATCTTCAAAGCCAGCCTCGATCCCGGCATGGGCCTGCTATGCAACAACGTGCTGCATGACCGTAGCGCCTTCATCGACAACCCAACGCATCCGCCGCGCCTGCTGTATCGCGCACGCTACCTGGATCGAATCTCTTCCGCTTCCTGAATCAACAATCACCACCACGCAACAAAAAAGCCCGCATTGCTGCGGGCTTTGTTCGTCGACTGAAGCTACGTCTTAGAACTTGTAACGCAACGACACTTCAAGTGCTTGTTGGGAGTGAGTCGTTGTATTTGTAGTAGCACTAGCAGCAGAACCCCCAAGCTCGATACCGGAACAGTCGTTGTAACTTCCGGAGTCTTCACATAAGCAGCCTTCAACTGCGAGCGACTTGGAAATGTCATAACCACCGCCCAAAGTATACGAATTCGTCACAACAGCCGGGAAGAACATGTTGTTAAAGAAGTTAACGGCGGCATTACGATAATCGGATGCGCCACTCGCGGCTGGAAGTCGTACCAATCGGATCGTTTGCGTGGTTATAGCCCAAGCCCAGCCAGTAACCATTGCCAGCATACTTCGCCCCAATCGCGACGATATTCTGATCTTTCCAGTTGAAATCCTTGTAACCAGCCGCGCTACCCCACTGAATCAACTTGTAATCAGCAGTCAACGTGACACTTTCAGTCGCAGCAAAGGCAACGCCCAATTTCATCTTGCGCGGGTTGATCCAGATTATCACCAAATGGCTGGCATGCCCATGCAACCAGTAGCAGGACCGGCCGGCGAGCACAGACCGAAGTGCGATTCCCGCGTCAGATATCTGAGTGCCATACTTCGCCGGCAATTTTGGACTGATACGCAGCTGCCACAGGTCACTGCGGGCGTCGGATTGTAATACCCCCCCAAGCAAAGCCAAAACCTGTACTGGAATCTTTTTGCTGCGCCGTTAATTGACTTGCCACCGTGTCATAAGAAAGCATCAAGGAGCCAGACTGGAAAATGGGTGCGAATCCTACGCCATAATTGTCTGTGTTATAGGCAATGTCTGCAACTACGCGCAAAATGCTAAGGGCAGACTTTGCTTTAATGTAGTGAGCGTTGGCGCCAGTGTAATCAACGCCCATACCAGCAATACCAGCCATCGCAACGCCGTAAGTCAGGCTGTCGTTAATTCTGCTGGCGTAAGACAAATCAGGAATGTAGCTCGTGTCCGCCGTGCTACTTGCGGCTGCGGTTGATTGCTACCCGGCATACCTGTATTAGTCACTTTCGGCTTGAACAGATTCACACCGCCAGTCACTTCCGAACCCTTGGATTTGCCCAGCATCGCCGGGTTCGCCCACAGGCTTTCGGCGCCGATATAGTTAGCCACGCCTGTACCACCCAGTGCGGTGCTTTGCGAACCAACTGCCATCATCTCATCGCCATTGGTAGCGTGAGCAAATGGTGCTGCGACCATGCCCAACGAAAACAACGAAGCTGCAATTTTTTTAACGCTCATGCTTCTAACCTCCCCAATATTATTAAAAGGCACCAAAAGTGCGTTCCCATACTACAACAACCTACAGTCTAATGTGTAGCAATCCAGTAGGGTAACCATCATTCACCACAGGGATTTTTAGAAGTCTAGCCTAAGAAATTTGCAGAGTAAAACTCTGCTTCAGGCCATTCCCCTTCTACACATCCAACCACAACCGTGGCACTGCAAAACTGCCCCTACAAATGAATTTGACCTGGCAGTCACCAGCAAAACCGGTAACTGTCAGGTCAAATCGCAACTGCTTCTGCTTAAACGAACAGGCAGATGTCAGTATCGCCAGCGAAGTTCATGAAGGTCGCTGCGCCACCATATTCAACGTTGTCGATGAATTCGCTCTTGTCGAATTCGAACAGGTCAACAGTCATCTGGCAGGCAACGAATTTCACGTCAGCTTCCAGGCACAGGTCGCGCAGTTCTTCCAGCGAGGCAACGCCATGCTTCTTGAGCTTTTGCTTCATCATCATGGTTGCCATGGATTCCATACCTGGCAGCATCTGCACCATCACGGGCATCGGCACCGGCATCGGCATCGCTGGGTTGGCCAACGGGCTGATCATCACGCCCGACAGGTCCTTACGCAGCAATTGCAGACCGTAGAAGGTGAAGAAAATCTGCACGTCATAGCCCAGCGCAGCTGCAGTCGAACCCAGAATAAACGGCGGATACGCCATATCCAGTGTGCCCTTGGTGGCGATAATCGCCATTTTCTTTGCCATAGTTTCCCCCTGATAGGTTTGATTGAGGTGATTCGATTACTTCTTCTTTACGTAGAAGACGAATTCGCCATTCTCTTCAGCAGTCGACAACAGCGGATTGCCAGTCTGTTCTGCAAAAGCAGCCATGTCCTTAACGGAGCCGGTATCGGTCGAGATGACTTTCAACACTTGATTGGAAGTCATGTCAGCAAGTGCCTTCTTGGTCTTGACGATAGGCAAAGGGCAAGACAAGCCGCGTGCGTTCAATTCTTTATCGAAATTCATATTTCATCTCCTACGAGTTATTTATAAAAACCACTAAAAAAGTGCGTTGCCGCACAATACTTAATTTCCATTATATGAATATTCACTCCATTAGCGTCCATAGCCACTAAGGGTGTTTAAGATAGCACTTTGGGGTTATCGGTTAATGGGTATGCAGTCTACCACCTTCAACGAACGCATAACACTCTAATTAAACAACGATAAATCTCTATGGAAACGCCAGGTAAGGCAGCGTTTCCACAGTTATTTTCAAGCCGCCATGCGCACAAGGCCCTTTTGAGCCCCCGTGCGGCGCTGGTGGAACTTTGAGGAGAGCTCTTCCCATTCGATTACCAAGGAGCCGCCGGTAAGTTCATGCTGTTTTTCCCAATTGGACAACAGATCCAGGCAAGCATGGTCGATGTAGTCCAGCTGTTCAAAGTGGATATGCACCTCTGCGCCCTGCCTGATCTCATCCAGAGCAGCGGCCAGCTTGGGCAGACGAATCAAGGTGGCAGCGCCTTTCAGATGCAGTTCTACCCGATTTTTGACGATATCCTCATCCCATTTTATTTCCAGATGCGAGAATGCCTGCAACAGCTTGAGAATCGACAGCCCCAGTCCGACCAGCACCCCTTCCAGCAGGTTTGAGGCAACTATCATGGCGATGGTGACTATATATATAGCCACCTCACTCTTGCCGAATTTGAGCAAGCCGGGAACGGCTTTGGGATAAGCCAGTTTGTATCCGGTAAACACCAGCACTGCGGCCAGGCTGGCCACCGGAATGTAGCTCAGCGTGAAAGGCAATACGGCAGCAAACAACAACATCCAGACACCGTGCAGAAAGGCCGAAGCGCGAGTCTTGCCGCCCGCTTCAACATTGGCGGTCGAGCGCACGATCACGCCTGTCATCGGCAGTACGCAAAAAACTCCGCAGATGGTGTTGCCCACGCCTTGCGCAGCAAGTTCCTTGTCGTATTTGGTACGCGGACCTTGATGCAACTGATCCACCGCACTGGCGCTCAACAGCGTTTCGGCGCTGGCAATGAAGGCCACGGAAACAGCCGCGATGAGGATATCGGGCTCGAATGCGTGCTTTAGATTCTCCAGAGTGGGGAACTGAATGACCGTCCAGATATTGTTGATATCGGCGGGGTTGGCGAGCAGATCAGGGATGTATTTGATCTTCAGATGCATCATGGCCGAAACGATCACCGCCGCAACGACCCCCACGAGCGGCGCGGGCAGCACCTTCAGTTTTTTCGGGGAAAATTTTGTCCAGAGCACGATCAAGGCAATGGTCAGCAGGCCAATATTCAGTGCCTGCAAGGAGGTGCCGCCCAGTGAGATTGTTTCCATCAGCGCTGCCGGGATACCGGCAAAATTGGCCATTCCCGAACCGATCGGCTTCTTGTCGAGCATGACGTGGAATTGCGAAGCCAGGATCAATATCCCGATACCCGCCAGCATGCCATGTATGACAGCCGGGGATACCGCCCTGAACCATTGCCCCAGCTTGAGCACGCCAGCCAGCACTTGTATCAAACCAGCCAACAGCACGATCACGCCCAGCATCGCCATGCCGTGATGCTGCACCAATTGCCAGACCAGAACAGTCAAGCCTGCGGCAGGGCCGCTGACCTGCAAGGGGGAACCGGCTATCAGGGCGACCACCAGACCGCCCACCACCCCCGTGATCAACCCCGCCATCGGCGACACGCCAGAGGCAATTGCCACCCCCATGCAGAGCGGCAGCGCCACCAGAAACACAACAACGGAAGCCAAAGCATCTTTTCCGATTGTCGCTTTAAAACCTGTTAATTCCCCACCCTGAATTACGCGTTCCATTTTTCTTTGCAACCTTAATAGTTGTTGATTGTTTTTGACCCTGACTTCCCCATATTTCTGCAACGACAGCTTGCTAGCCGCGCGCCTCTCGGCTGCATGGCTAATTTCGTTTGATCTTGCAGAGAAATAGAAGGATCGGCATCAACGCAATCATGCTGCCATTAAGAAAATCTGCGCTGGTTATCTCGCCGCGCAATGACTCCCGGAACTGGAACATCATGGATCGCGGGAGATAATTGCTCAATTTGCCCTCGGTTCGCCGTTTGGCAAACTGGCGTGACACTCGGAGAAGATACGCGTCTTGCAGTTCCGGCAGATTTCCGTATCGAGCTTGGCGTAGACCGGCTTGATCCAGTTTGCCATGGCAGGGAAGAAATTCTCTTCGCCAATATCATGCAGCTTGTCGGACTGGTGCAGGAACTTCTGTATCTCATCCTTGCAACGGTAGAAATACAGCCCGCCGCCCATCTTGCGGCGGCGTCGCGCCTCCTGTGCCAGCATTTCGGCACCCGCCACATCCACAAAGTTGATGCCGGAACCGAGAATCATCACTGACTTTTGCAGCGGATTGATTTCGTCGATCTGCATCAGGCTGTTTTGCACATGATCCACGGCGCCAAAGAAGATCGCGCCATTGACCCGCACCATGCTTAATTGCGGACATTGCGGGTGATCCATGGCAGTTACGAAGTGATAGGCGCCCTCCTCTTTAGCCGGCACTACCGGCAAGATGGCTGGCCGCGAAACGCGATACAGATAAATTGCGAGCGAAAGCAGAATACCGAAGAAGATGCCCTCTTCCAGATTGATCAGTGTACCGATCAGCGTAACGAACAGAATGACCGTTTCGGCACGGCTGGTGCGGACAATGGCGAAGATGTGATGGAAGTCGATCAGTCCCCAGGCAACCAGGAACAATATGCCCGCCATCGCTGCGGTCGGCAGATAGGAAGCCAAAGGAGCGACCAGCAACAGAATGAGCACCAGGAAGATCGAAGCGTACACCGTAGCCAAAGGCGTACGCGCACCCGCTGCATAGTTCACACCGCTGCGGTTGAACGATCCACAAGAGGCGTAACTGGAAAAGAAGCTGCCCACCAGATTCGAGATGCCCTGCCCCATGAATTCCTGGTTGCCGTCGATGCGTTGCTCGGATTTCACCGCAATAGCGCGGGAAATGGAAACCGCCTCAGTCAAGGCCAGCATGGTGACCACCAAGGCCGGGAACAGCACCTTGTGTATCGTCTCATACGAAAAATCAGGTACGACAAACGGCGGCAAACGGGATGGCAAGGCCCCCACGGTCTTGATCAGCGTTGTCTCCGCGCCATAGTGCTGATTGACCAGATAAGCAACGATACTCCCGACAATCATGGCTACGATCATGTAGGGCAGCTTGGACACGTAGCGCTTGGACAGGATACCCACTACCAGCGTGATGACGCCGATGAGCGTGACGTATGGATTGATGTTTCCGATCTGTGCGACTGTTTGTTCGATCACCACATGGAACGGTGCGCCGCGCGGAATGCTGATGCCAAGGAAATTTTTCACCTGGCTTGCCGCAATGAGCAATGCTGCCCCTGCGGTAAAGCCGATGACCACCGTATGCGAAATAAAGTTGACCAGCACCCCCATACGCGCCAATCCCAGGATCAGCTGGAACAAGCCGGTCAGGAAAGTCAGCGTAAGGATCATGCTGATGAATTGCGGCGAACTTGGCTCGGCAAAAGGACTGATGGCCGCGAACACAGCGATGGAGATCGCGGTGGTCGGACCGGAAACCAGATGCCAGCTCGACCCGAACAGCGCGGCGATGATCGCCGGCAGCATGGCGGCATACAGGCCGTATTCCGGCGGCATCCCGGCGATGGTGGCAAACGCCACGCCCTGCGGCAACACGATCAAGGCTCCAGTGATCCCCGCAACCAAGTCAGCGCGTGTGCTGTTGCGATCCACCATGTGCCACCATTTCATGAACGGTAACAGACGGTGCAGCCAATAATTGCGGGAATGCTGGAGAGTCGACATGGTGCGATCAGCCTATAGTTTGGTAGTAAAGATTCTGCGGATGATTGGCTTGCGCAAAGAAGAACCAGCGCTCGGCCAACAAGCCGAAATATTGGAGTATGAACACGAAGCCCAGTAGCTCAGGTGTATAGATACCGAACGCCAGGAGCATGAGCGGCGCCACAAAAGCCAGCAACAGGAACGCCGGTTTGATCGCACGCAGGAATGTCTGGCTCTTGCCGTGGAAATATTCGCGCGTATTGAACGCACCGCCCATCATCCCCATCGAGCGTTGCACGATGTACGGGTGCTTCACGCCAATGGCGGTCTGCATCGTGGACTTTGGCTTGAGACGTGCGTTGCGCACCAGCGATGCCGCACGTCCAAGGGATGCCAGCACCGTGATGATGATCGCCCAGCCGGCAAAGAAATTGGTCTGCGACGGTTCAGTCGAAGCCGAATAGACTGCAGCCAGTATGAATCCGGAAGAGCCGCCCATCAGAATGTAATTGATGACCGTCAACGGCGTATTCCACTCGCGCAGGAAACGCAGGCAGGCATAGATCATCCCGGTGCAGACAAATAGCGCAAACGCCAGGAACGTCCCGACGATACCGATCACAACCGACAGGTCAATGACCAGACCGCCGGGGATCGTCACGATTGTCGGGTTATATCCGGTCAGGTGGGAAGCCGCATAGAGAAACACCACCCCCATCAAGGCGGGCAGCACGATGACTTCCCGCGACAGCCAGGAAGTGCGCCATTGCGTTGCCGAACGCCATGCGCGCTCGGGTCTTCCCAGATGGAAGAACGAGGCAAGCAATCCAGCCATCAGGAACAGCAAAGCCAACACACTGCCGTAACCGTAAAACGCGGCGGACTGCATCGGCAGCAAACCGAACAGCGAATAGGTTTGGTGAGTGAACAACGCCAGGAACAAACCCTGTCCAGCGCCGAGCAACGTAGTCAAAAAAAGTACAGAAAATGCAGGTTTCATAGTTCTTCTTACCAGGCAGAAACATCGTCCATCGACGACTCGCCCTTGCCCGGCTTGGGCAGATGGCCGTCAACTTTGAGCGGATTGTCCGCGCGCTCCAACTCATCCTTGTGGATCTTGAGCTTGGTCTTGCGACGCGGCAGATAATGATTGGCAGGATGCGTACCCCACTCCGGCATCAGTGCATAGCCGCCTTCCTCGCGAATCGCGAGCGACACGGCCGATTCCGGATCATGAATGTCACCGAACATACGTGCGCTGGTCGGACAGGCTTTGACGCAGGACGGCTTGCGGTCGATCTCAGCCAGAGATTGGTCGTAGATGCGATCCACGCACAAGGTGCACTTCTTCATCACCTTCTGCTTCTCGTCGATCTCGCGCGCACCGTACGGGCAGGCCCATGTGCAATATTTGCAGCCGATGCACTTGTCGTAATCGACCAGCACGATGCCATCTTCCTTACGCTTGTACGAGGCGCCCGTCGGGCATACCGGCACACAAGGAGGGTCTTCGCAATGCAGGCAGGATTTGGGGAAATGCAGCGTCTCGCTGTTTGGGAACTTTCCGATCTCGAAAGTCTGCACGCGGTTGAAGAAGGTACCGGTCGGGTCGGCCTCGTACGGACGCTCATCGCACAACGGCCCGGCCGAGCCGGAGGTATTCCATTCCTTGCAGCTGGTCACGCAAGCATGGCAACCGACACAAACGTTCAAATCGATAACAAGTGCGAGTTGCGTCATTTCGCACCGCCTTTCTTCTTGCCGCCGCCAAAGTAAGCCAGCCAGCTTGGATGTTCTTTCATACCGGGATATTTCTTCATGGGTTCGAATTGCGGCGAGGTCTGTTCTGGCTCGCCCTCTTCCGCCTTGTAAATGCGCACGCGAACGTCATACCAGGCCGCCTGGCCGGTGATCGGATCGGAGTTGGAGAAACGCTTGCCATCATGTTGCGGCGGCAACTCTTCCGAAATGACGTGGTTGAGCAGGAAGCCCTTCTGCGATTCGTTCGCATCGGGGGACAGGTTCCACGCACCGGCGGCTTTACCGATCGCGTTCCAGGTCCATACCGTCCCGGGCTCCACTGATTCGCTGTAGCGCGCCATGCAACGCACTTTGCCCCATTGCGATTCGACCCATATCCAATCGCCGTCATCGATACCTGCCGCACCAGCTGTACGGGCGTTGACGTAAAGATAGTTGTGGGCGTGGATTTGACGCAACCAGGCATTTTGCGAGTCCCACGAGTGATACATCGCCATCGGACGTTGCGTCAACGCGGTCAATGGATACTTGTGCTTGTCGGTAGTCTGCGTCTCCAGCGGCTCATAGTAGAACGGCAGCGGGTCGAAGAACGTCTCGATGCGTTTCGCCAAATGTGCCGGCGGCTGGCGCGTGATGCTCTTGCCCTGCGCCGCGAGGCGGAACTTTTGCAGCACCTCGGAGTACAGGTGGATCAGGATCGGTTCCGCATAGCGCGTGATACCGGCGTTTTGCGACCACTCGAGATAGCCCTGATTCCAGTTACGCATGAACTGGTAGGAACGCGGCAATACATGATGATGCACGCAATCGTTCTTGGCATACATCTCCCACTGATTCGGGTTTGGCTCGCCGCGCAATGTCTTCTCGCCGCCCTTGCCGCGCCAGCCGGACAGGAAGCCGATACCGGAACCCGGTGCAGTTTCCCAATTGACGATGAAGTCCGGATAGTCGCGATACTTGCGCTCGCCTTCCTTGGTGACGAAGGCCGGCAGCTTCAAACGCGTGCCGAGTTCGATCAGCACTTCCTGGAATGGCTTGCATTCGCCTGTCGGCGGCACCACCGGGATGCGCACCGAGTCGACAGGACCGTCGAATTCGGAGATCGGGCGATCGAGCATGGACATCACGTCATGACGCTCCAGATAGGTCGTATCCGGCAAAATCAGGTCGGCGAACGCGGTAGTCTCGGAGTGGAATGCATCGCATACCACGATGAACGGGATCTTGTACTCGCCGTTCTCTTCCTTGTCGCTGAGCATCTTGCGCACTTCGGCGGTGTTCATGCTCGAGTTCCAAGCCATGTTGGCCATGAACAGCAACAGCGTATCGATCTTGTAGGGGTCGCCGCGCCAGGCATTGGTGATGGCATTGTGCATCAGGCCGTGCACCGACAGCGGATATTCCCAGGAGAAAGCCTTGTCGATACGAACCGGGCTGCCATCTTCATTCACGAACAGATCGTCCGGATCGGACGGCCAACCGAGGGCCATACCATCCAGCGGCGTATTCGGCTGCACTGCTTTGGGATTGTTCGGCGTACGCGCGCAGGGCGGGATTGGACGCGGGAACGGTGTCTTGTGACGGAAGCCGCCGGGGCGGTCAATGGTGCCCAGCAGCGTCATCAGGATAGACAGAGCGCGGATGGTCTGGAAACCGTTGGAGTGCGCAGCCAAGCCACGCATCGCATGGAATGAAACCGGGTTACCGGTAACGGTATCGTGCTCCTTGCCCCACGAGTCGGTCCAGGCGATCGGCAATTCGATCTTCTGGTCGCGAGCGGTAATGCCCATCTCGTGCGCCAGGCGGCGGATGGTCTCGGCAGAAATGCCGGTAATCTGCTCCGCCCATTCCGGGGTGTAATCCTTGACGCGGTCTTGCAGCAATTGGAACGCGGGCTTGACCGTTGTGCCGTCCGACAGCTTGAATTCACCAAGCAGATACGGATCCGCGCCTTCGGTGTGCGTGATGACCGCTTTATTGGTGTTTCGATCCCACCACAATTTGTTCTGCGGGTCGTAGCAACCTTCTTCTTTGGCCACTTCGGTACGCACGAACATGCCGAACTCATCGTGCTCGGCATCAAGATTCACCAGTTGTCCGGAATTCGTGTAACGCACCAGGAATTCGCGATCAAACAAACCAAGAGCGATGATCTCATGGATCAGCGCCAGCATCAGCGCGCCATCGGTTCCGGGACGGATCGGTACCCATTCGTCGGCAATCGCGGAATAGCCGGTACGTACCGGATTGATGGAAATGAAGCGTCCGCCCTCGCGCTTGAACTTGGACAGGGCGATCTTCATCGGGTTGGAGTGATGGTCTTCCGCCGTACCGATCATAATGAACAGCTTGGAACGCTCCAGATCGGGACCGCCGAACTCCCAGAACGAGCCACCGATGGTGTAGATCATCCCGGCAGCCATGTTCACGGAGCAGAAACCGCCGTGTGCTGCGTAGTTTGGGGTACCGAACTGACGCGCGAACAGGCCGGTCAGCGCCTGCATCTGGTCGCGACCGGTGAACAGCGCGAACTTCTTCGGATCGGTAGCACGTATCTTGCCCAGGCGCTCCCCCAGAATGGAGAAGGTCTCTTCCCAGCTGATTTCCTCGAAGTCTCCCGCACCGCGCTCAGCCCCCTGCTTACGGCGCAGAGGTTTGGTCAGTCGTGCCGGAGAATACTGCTTCATGATGCCGGACGAACCCTTGGCGCAGATCACGCCGTTGTTCAGCGGGTGGTCAGGGTTGCCGTCGATGTAGCGCACTTCGCCATTGCGCAGGTGGACACGAATGCCGCACCGGCAGGCGCACATATAACAGGTGGTATTACGGATTTCAGTTTTCGCGTCCGCAACTGGCGGGGCGAAAGGATCATGCAATGGAGTTGTTGACATAGGCTGTGGGTGTGGTGATTATGTGTTCGTTGAGGCGCGACAGCCCTACAAAATTGCTCAGACTTTCAGACCGAGAAGTATGCGTATCACAGGCCGGTACTGCCATAGCTGTGATGAGTAATTGCATTATAACCCGTAAGGGGGGTACACTCTTCAACCCATGAGGGTTATCGCCGACTTAACCATGTTGCTCTAGTGTTCGGGCCCTGAGATATCCTAAGTACCTGACTAAAAAACTAAGATTTTATAAGTACCTGACTAAAAAGGGAGGTAAGCATGGCATTAGTGAACCCGCACGGCGGGGGCAATCTCAATCCGTTGTTACTTGAGGGCGCTGCTCTAAAATCTGAAGTCGAAAAAGCAAAGAAACTGTCTCAAATTAAAGTAAGTTCGCGTGAAAAGGGCGATATCATCATGTTTGGTATCGGCGGATTTACACCTCTGGATGGATTCATGACACATGCCGACTGGCAAGGCGTATGTGACGGCATGAAGACATCAAACGGCCTGTTCTGGCCCATTCCCATCACCCTCTCCGTTGCTCAATCAGTCGCAGACTCGATCAAGACCGGCAACGAAATCGCATTGACCGATTCCGAAAACGGCGAAATCCTCGCCACCATGATGGTCACTGAAAAATACGCCATTGATAAGTCGCATGAGTGTGCAATGGTGTTCAAGACGACCGACCCCAAGCATCCCGGCGTCAAGATGGTGATGGAACAAGGCGAAGTCAACCTGGCCGGCCCGATCAAGGTCCTGTCGCAAGGCGGCTTCCCTGAGAAATATCCCGAGCTATTCAAGACTCCTGCACAAACCCGCGAAATCTTCACCAAGATGGGCTGGTCCAAGATCGCCTGCTTCCAGACACGCAATCCGATGCACCGTTCGCATGAGTATCTGGCCAAGATCGCAATCGAAGTATGTGATGGCGTTCTGATCCACTCTTTGCTGGGCAACCTCAAGCCAGGCGATATTCCTGCCGAGGTACGCGCTAAGGCCATCGGCACACTGACCGAAAAATATTTCGTGCAGAAGACCGTGGTGCAAGCCGGCTATCCGCTCGACATGCGCTACGCTGGTCCGCGCGAGGCCTTGTTGCATGCGGTGTTCCGCCAGAACTATGGCTGTTCGCACCAGATCGTCGGTCGCGACCACGCCGGCGTTGGTAGCTACTACGGCCCGTTCGATGCCCACGCGATCTTCGACCATGTGCCGAAGGGTGCGCTGGAAACCGAAGCGCTGAAGATCGACATCTCGTTCTGGTGCTACAAGTGCGGCGGCATGGCTTCAGCCAAGACCTGTCCGCATGACGATGCCGATCGTTTGCAGGTATCGGGTACCCAGTTGCGCAACGCACTCTCCAAAGGTGAGAATGTGCCGCCAGAGTTCAGCCGCCCCGAGGTGCTGGAGATTTTGCGAGCGTACTACGCAAGTTTGTAAGAAGGTGGAAAGTAATGACGGTAGGTTCGCTGAGTGAAGAGTTTTGTGGAAGCAATTTTTTCCATACTCAACGGCCAACTGGTTTAAGTTAATCGTTTGTCTGCAATTTTTTAGGAGAAACTAATGTTCACGAGCAATCTCTTTGCCGGGCTTTCGGCATCGATTCCAACCGCTTACATGCAGGGGTACGTCGTCGTGATGTTCCTGTTGGTCATGGGCGGAACGATACTTGACATGATTCACAAGAAAAGCGCGCAGTACTTTTTCGAAAATGCGAAAAAAGCGCAGAAGAACGCAAAACGAACAGTGGGTGGCGGTGAAAAAGTAGCGATTGCCACTTCCGTGCTGGTAAAAGAAGTGCTGACTTCCGGCGAATTCGACAACCCAAGGCGCAGACTTTCCCATCTGTTGACCATGTGGGGCACAATCATCTTCATCGTGACTACCGCAATCATGATCTTCTCGCCGACGTCCACCTCTACCCTGCTGCCTCAACTCTGGCACATAGGCGCCATCATGCTGGCTGTGGGCGGATACTGGTTCTGGTTTGCCATCCGTGCTGATGTGGCTGCAGAAGGCCTTCCCTGGTTCAGGTTCGAGCGTGCAGACCTGTTCATCCTCTCGCTGCTGGCCACCTCGACCTTCGCATTGATCTGGTCGTACACCGGCGGCGGAGTGACCGTGTTCTTTGCTCTGTTCATCCTGTCCAGCACAGTGCTGTTCGGCGGCGTGTATTGGTCCAAGTTCGCCCACATGTTCTTCAAGCCCGCTGCGGCCTACCAGAAGAAAACCACATATGCTGATGGGTCCCGCGAGAACCTGCCTCCCGACTATGACCTGACCGATCCTGAAGTGCAGCGCAAGTTCCCGGATGTGCCCACGTACATGGGCAAAAACCCGCCAAACATGGGGCTGTGCATCAAGGCTGAACGAGCCAACCACTACTAATGCTGTCTTGAATAATTTTCGATAAGAAATAGAGGAGTATCTTAATGCCAACTTTTGTATATATGACGCGTTGTGATGGTTGTGGAGAGTGCGTTGACATCTGCCCATCCGACATCATGCACATCGACAAGAGCCTGCGTCGTGCCTACAACATCGAGCCTAGCATGTGCTGGGAATGCTATTCCTGCGTAAAAGCATGCCCGCATCACGCGATTGATGTACGCGGTTATGCCGACTTTGCTCCGCTTGGACACAGTGTTCGCGTGATTCGTGATGAAGAGAAAGGCACAATCGCATGGCGTATCAAGTTCCGCAACGGCAAGAAAGACATGGAACTGCTGGCCCCGATCACGACCAAGCCCTGGGGCTCGGCGACACCGGACCTCGCAAAGGTGCCAGCCCCCAGCAAGGAGATGCGAAACAGCCAACTGCTGTTCAATGAACCGAAATATATCCGTATGGATGACGGTGGATTGCACACACTGCAATCCAATGGTCTGGAAATCAAAGAAGGGGTGCAATACTAATGAGCTACTCGACAATTATCGAAGACAATATCGACATCCTGGTTGTCGGTGCGGGCTTGGGCGGTACGGGTGCTGCATTCGAAGCAAGATATTGGGGTCAGGACAAGAAGATCGTCATCGCCGAAAAAGCGAACATCATGCGTTCCGGCGCGGTCGCGCAGGGTCTGTATGCGATCAACTGCTACATGGGCACCCGCTTTGGCGAGAACAATCCTGAAGATCACGTGCGCTATGCACGTATCGACCTGATGGGTATGGTGCGCGAAGACCTGCTGTTCGACATGGCACGCCACGTTGACTCCGCTGTGCATAACTTTGAAGAATGGGGCCTGCCCATCATGCGCAACGAGAAGAAGGGTTCGTATCCTGCGTGAAGGACGTTGGCAGATCATGATCCACGGTGAATCCTATAAGCCTATCGTTGCCGATGCCGCCAAGAAGTCCGCAGACAAGGTTTTCAACCGCATCTGCGTGACTCACCTGCTGATGGACGAGTCCAAAGAGAACCGTGTTGCCGGTGCCGTAGGCTTCAACGTCCGCACGGGTAACTACCATGTGTTCAAGTCCAAGACCGTCATCTGCGGCGCCGGTGGCGCATCCAACATCTTCAAGCCGCGTTCCGTTGGCGAAGGCGCTGGTCGCGTCTGGTACGCACCGTGGTCTTCGGGTTCTGCATACGGCCTGATGATCGAAGCCGGTGCCAAGATGACCCAAATGGAAAACCGTATCGTGCTGGCTCGCTTCAAGGACGGTTACGGTCCTGTCGGCGCCTACTTCCTGCACCTCAAGACCTATACCCAGAATGGCTACGGTGAAGAGTACGAGTCCAAGTGGTTCCCGGCACTGCAACAAATGGTGGGCAAGGAATACCTGGATCCGGAAGTTTCGCACCGGACTCACCGCCCTATCCCGACCTGCCTGCGTAACCACGCGATCATCAATGAGGTGAATGCCGGTCGCGGCCCGATCCACATGGTCACCATGGAAGCCTTCCAGGATCCTCATCTGGAAGAGATCGGCTGGCACAACTTCCTGGGCATGACCGTTGGTCAGGCCGTGCTGTGGGCTGCTACAGACGTTGATCCCAAGTACGAAAATCCAGAGCTGACCACTTCCGAGCCTTATGTGATGGGTTCGCACGCCACCGGTTGCGGCGCATGGTGTTCGGGTCCGGAAGATCTGTCTCCGACCTGAGTACTTCTGGGGCTATAACCGCATGACGACTGTTGAAGGTCTGTTCGGTGCTGGTGATGCGGTAGGCGGCACACCTCACGCCTTCTCGTCCGGTTCTTTCACCGAAGGTCGTCTGGCTGCCAAGGCTGCTTGCAAATATATCGATGATGGCAAAGCAGAAGGCATCCGTGTCTCTGACGCGCAGATCAATCGTCGCCGCGAGCAGGTCTACAAGCCGATGGAAACTTATCAGGTTTACAGCAATGAAGTGGTTGCCGGTAGCGTCAACCCCAACTTCATCAACCCGAGACAGGGTCTGGATCGCTTGCAGAAGATGATGGACGAATACTGTGGCGGTTTTGGCGTCAACTACATGACCAACGACAAGCTGCTGAACATCGGCCTGAAGAAGATGTCGATCCTGGGTGAAGACTTGGAGAAGGTTGCCGCGTCGGATATCCATGAACTGCTGCGCGCATGGGAACTGAAGCATCGTTTCCTGACTTCCGAAAGCGTGTTCCATCATACGTTGTTCCGCAAGGAAACGCGTTGGCCGGGTTACTACTACCGTGGCGATGTGATGAAGCTGGACGACAAGAACTGGCACGTGCTGACAGTTTCCCGTCGTGACCCCAAGACGGGTGCGTACACGATGGAAAAGGCACCGCTCTACCACTTGGTAGGTGATGTAGAGAAAGCGGCGCCAGTAGACCACCACTAAGCAAATACAGGCCTGAATTTCCAGTAGTGTAAATCAGGCCTGCAGAATCATATTTGTCTTAGCTTGTTAGTCTGTTAGAAAGGACCGGCATATTTTTGTTGGTCCTTTTTTTATCTATTCGGCTAATGATTGCGGCATCACTATAGATAGTATTTTGAAATACTGAGTAGGTGAGATATCCATGAACATTCTTGAAAAAACGGATGAAGAGATTTTAGAGTTGGCCAATCCGATGTGGGCCGACCTGATCAAGTACTCCAATGAAGGAAACTACGGCGCCTTCACGCGTCATTTTTCGAGCACTTTTATCGCAGGTGCAAATGAGGTTGAAATGGGCAAGCAGTTTGCGAGAAGCGACCTTGCGAAAAACCTGTCGGATGATTATTCCTATCTCGGCATGATACGCCGCGGGGAATATGTCACAGTTCTATACAAAGTGATAAACAAGAAAAATAATAGTGAATGGCTGGGAAGACTTGTGCTGGGTTATGAAAAAGACAAGGTAAGAATCTTCGGCGCTACGCTGTTCTAGGAAAACTTTATCATTTATCAAGGCGCTCTAGTCATGTCAGATACGATTCAAGACGAAAAATTCGTTGAACTGAATTACAAGGTCATTGATAACAAAACCGGTGACGTATTGGTTACTGTGGAATATCCGCTGGGCTATGTTCACGGCGTGAATGATGTAATGTCCGAAGAAGTGACCAAGGAACTGTATGGTAAAAAAGTCGGCGACATCATCGAAGTACCTGTAGACACCACAAAGTTATACGGCGAGCGGGATGAATCGCTGGTATTTACCGATCATATAGAAAATGTCCCGAAAGAGTTTCGGGAGATCGGCATGACCATCACCATGGCAAATGACAAGGGTGAACCCAGAGACTTTATCGTTACCCGACTCGACGACAAAACATTGACCATCGACGGCAATAACCCCCTTTGCGGCAGAGAGGTCACTTTCATGCTGGAAGTCCTGTCCATACGTGATGCCACCGAGGAAGAAATTGACCTTGGCGGAGCGGTCGGTGCCGATCCCGAACTGAATGAGATACTCGACCGGGCAAAATGAACTTCTCAACCAATTACATCATTTTCCCGCCGAACAAGGCTCTGGAACGTGCAATAGCGAACTCTATTGGCATGCTGAGTGCGGATGCGGCCGCAATGGCTGCTCCGGATACCAAAGTTGCCGTAGCGGATAATTTCCGTTACGCACGTGGAAACTATGAGCAGCACCGTTTCAGCGCCAGGATCTATGAAAGTTTGCGCGAAGTGCTTGAGGCATCGCTGACAGACACTACCGATACAGGCGACCTTGCTGCAAAGATCAATCGCGCACGGGAGCCATTAGTCTGGGCAGAAAAGCAAAACAATCTCGGAAACATTCTTGCCGCAATGGGCCAGCAGCGCAGAGATGCAGCATTGTTTGAACAAGCCATCCAGTGTTTCAGCAAGGCCTTGGAGGTGTTCACCCAGGAAAGCGCTCCCAGGAATGGGCTGCCACGCAATACAACCTGGCCACAGCCAACCAGGCGCTGGGTCGGCTGACTTGAAGCCACAGCAGCCATTAAAGATCGCTGTAGATGCCTACACCAATGCCTTGCAGGTGTGGACACGGAAAAGTCTGCCGGAAGACTGGATGCTCACCCTGCATCAACTGGGTGCCACCCTGTACATACCTTCGGCAAACAGCTCAAAGGCAACCGTCAATTCCAGAAGTCCGTTGTCGCCTACAAGAATGCCCTTGGCCGCACTCGACGCAGACAATTACGCACTGGAGCTGACTGCCACCCACAACAACCGGGGCGTCACGCTGCATCATCTCGGCGAGTCGGAAGAAAATCCCGCACGGCTGAAAGAAGCGATCAATTCCTACGAATTGGCATTGACGGTCAGCATGGAACAGCAGTTGCCCATCCATGTGGCAGTCCTCTGCCGGGTGAACAAGGCGACTGCACAGAATTCACTGGCGCAATTGACCAATGACGCCGTACTGGCAGAAGAGATCGCGGACGAGTTTGAAGTGATCATGGAATGTTTTTCGCACGCGCTGCAACCGCTCTGCTTGAAGCATTGCGAGGAACAGATGAAAACAGGCGCAGGCTCAGCTAAAAGCACTGCGCAGCGAGGTGAGCTGAAACAGAGTTGAGATCAGATCCGCTCGGAAAGTTTGGTATTCCACGTTGATGAATGAACCGGTATCCGCTAAAAAACGGATCGTTCTGGCGCCAAAACCTACTTCCGGACTGGATTCACCTTTATCGATGGACAGAGTCAGCACAGCCCCCAACCTTGGAGACAGATTGTGGCTTTTACAGACTTCAACGATTTTTTCTTTGATGGGTTCGAGCTGCTTGACGAGTGTATCAGTCAAGGCAAATACGTCCACTTCTCCGGAAGTGGTCTCCGTGGATAGCTCCCATGAGCTAATCACTGGCTTATCAAGGCTGCTGTATGCCCCAGCAGCGTTGACAGAAGTTGGCTCAACCCCGAGCAGGCGTGTGATGTCGTCGGGATTGAAGTGATAACCAAGCAATGCAAAGTAAGCCCGTCCTTTATTCGATGCCAAGATAGTTCCCTCGTTGGTTAGATAATGGTCGAAGTATAACGTACGGAAAGAGGTGTTCTGTTGACATCTGAAACAACACAAGAAAAGAAAAGAGATCCGAATAATCCTTGCCTGTTTTGCACAGATCCGCGTGGGGTGTCTATAGAACATGAGCTTGCTTACAGTGCCCGCGACACCTATCCGACCAGCCCGGGGCACACTTTGGTTATCCCGCGCAGGCATGTATCCAGCTTTTTCGACCTGACTCCGGACGAGGTTGCGGTCTGCATGGGGCTCATCAAAGAGGAAAAAAAACGTATTGACGAGGAATTCAATCCGGATGGCTACAACATCGGCGTCAATGTCGGACCAGCGGCCGGGCAAAGTATCCTACATGTCCATATTCACATCATCCCCCGCTACAAAGGGGACGTTGAGAATCCCCAAGGGGGCGTGCGGCATGTGATTCCAAAGAAGGCACATTACACGCGCTAAATAGTATAATTCGACCCGCAGGATGGGAGGGGGGCCGAGATTGCAGCTTCACATACTTCCCAGTTTCATCTACTTTTTTAACTCAAGGAGATAAGAGATTATGGCCGATGATAAGAAGCCTTTTTGCCGCCCCAAGATTTCAGATGGCCACGCATTCCGCGTAACTACCCGTCAGAAGGAAATCGTACCAGGGCAGTTTTTTGTGGGTTATGAAACCATTTGGGAACCGGCCCAGAAAGAAGTGCCTTACAGCACTCCCAAGAAGCCCTAAATAAATCATCAAAGAATGATTAGCCGCGCGAGCCTGAATGGTCGCGCGGCTATTTATTTATAGCGAGTTATTTGTGGTTCTCGGAATCTCTGCCGCGGGTGAACGGCACAGGCGAAACTGAAACAGCTCGAAGAAGCCGCCCAAACACATATCGTAATCCGCCGTCACCTGGCAGGTAGTAGGGCTTCAGATAAACAATCGAGTTATGTCTGCGCCCACGGCAGACCGTCGAAACGCCAACCGTTGTGCGAATTGCGGTGATGGCTGTCGTCGAGGTCGCCCTCGAATCCGTGCGCGACATTGTAGACTTCTTTTATCCCAGCCGCTTCCAGCGCCATCCCGGCATCGGCAGAGCGGCGCCCGGAACGACAGATGAGCACGACGGGACGATTGACGCTGGCGGCCTTGCGCACCTTGGAGACGAAGTGCGGATCGATCTCCCAGTCCGGGCCGTCCACCCAGGGTATCAGGATGGAACCGCGCGGATGGCCGACGAACATGTGCTCCATCTCGCTACGCACGTCGATGAAGACGGCTTCCGGATTGGACTTCATGAATTCAAAGGCTTCTTTGGGTTGAAGGTGTTTCATGGCAACTCCCCCCTTCTTATTCTGGTAAGGGGATTATAACGCACGCCGGTGCAAATGCCCGCGGCACGGTCTTGCGCTCACTTGCTTGCGATGTCCTGCAGTTTCTTGGGCTGGTCCAGATTGGCGACTTTAAGACTACTACCGTAGGCCACTGCATTTCACCTGCTTGCCGCACTCGGCTGACTCCAGCAGTACTGTCATGTCGCTGATGCGCCACCGAGAATCGTTGGTTACTTGCGATGGGAGCGTTCATCAACCCTCTGGTAGTTTGCGGATTTCAAATGTCATGGTTGCCAGATCCCCAAGTATCCAGGTCGGAATGGCTTTCACACCCGGCGCGTCTATACCCGCAACCGAACCGGGATTCACCAGCCAGCACTCGCCACCTTTGACATGAGGTTGTTTGCCGATATGCGCTGTGTGGCTGTGTCCGTGACAGACCAATTCATAGTCGCCAGTGCAAGCGAAAGCATGTGCATGATGTGGCATGTGGGTAACGAATATCTTGCGCTCACCGAACTCCAACATTGCTTCTGCACCATAGTAGGTAAACAAGCCGTTGGATTTCGCCATCGTACGATACAGAGAAGCAACATCGCCAATGTTGTTTCCATGAACAGCATGGATGGGTATACCTAACTTGAGGGATGCACGCAGAGTGTTGACACCGATCAAGTCGCCACAGTGGATGACGGCTTGCGCTCCTGCAGACTGCGCCTCCTGGATGGCCTCAACAAGCGGTTCTGAACGGTCGTGACTATCTGAAACAATGCAAATTTTCATTTTGAATTATCGCTGGAATTGCGCTGCATTAAGCAGAATTGAGAAACAAAGCGTCTATAACCCTATCGGGCAGGTGGTACCATAACCCGATTGGGGTGACAGAAGAAATCTAAAGGTGCATTATTGAGCCCTGAAGTTAACGACGGCATGGCCCAAAAATGACTTTATTGTTGCCGAATGTACGTGTTTTCAGACATACTTGCCAAGTTTTTCGGATGTTCCAGTTGAAACACCATGAGTAGAAAGATAAAGTTAGTGGACAAGCCGGCCAGCACAGCGTTTTGCTGGACGCGCGATCCCGAGTTTGTGCTTCCCGACAAGAATGGCGGGCTGGATACTTGTGTAGAAAAAGAATTCACCAATTCCCGCACCAGTGACCTCAGTGCGCTTCTAAATACGTTTCTGGAGACCACTATTGGCTTCATCAAAGCCAAAGCCGGAGTGGTGCGCGTCCTCCTGCCCGATGAGCAGACACTGCAAGTGATCAGTGCTGTCGGCCTGAGCAATGATGAACTTGATGCAGAACGCATCGTGGAGCTCGCTTGCGAAGATTGCAGCAAGGATGCCTTTAAACACGGACTCTGTTCCACCAATATCGACACTTGCGAGACCCGACACGGCGACCGGCCACACCGGGAATTCCGCTCCGTCATTTCCATCCCGCTGGAAAGCCGCAATTCTCATGAAACGCCACTTGGGGTTTTCACCCTCTTCTTTGATATGCCGCAATCCTCATCAGGCAACGCAGCCAAAATGGCAATCAGCTTTGCCGATCTGTTGAGCACCCTGATCGAACATATCAAATCGACACGTGAAGCAAAGCGCGCGGAGCTGTCGAAGCAAAACGTGCGGAGTTGTTGCTGGAACGCCAATCCATTGCCAACGACATTCACGATTCGCTCGCACAAACGTTGAATTACGCCCGCATGAACACCGCTCTGCTAAGCGATGCGGTACGCAACAACAACGAAGTGATGGCAACCAAATACACGCGCGATATCGATGAGGCGCTGGAAATCAGCCAAAAAGCGGTTCGCACCCTGATCACCGATTTCCGCAGCGAGATGGACCCGGCCGGCCTGCTGCAGGCATTGCAGACACTGGTCGAGAAATTCGCTCAGCAACACAACATCGCGATCGATTGCTCCATCCGCATCGCCGACCTCGACCTGCCGCTGGAACACGAGATTCAGGCCTACCACATCGTACGGGAGGCCTTCTCCAACATTGTCAAACACTCAAATGCAAGCCATGCCAGGTTGATCGTCGATCACCTCTGCGGCTATTACGTTTTCACCGTCGAAGATAACGGTGTTGGAACCTTTTCGCCTGTCGAAGGCCACTACGGCATCATCATCATGCGTGAACGCGCACAACGGATTGGCGGCGAAATTAATGTGGAAAGCACAAAAGGACTGGGAACCTGCGTACAATTATTCTTTCCTGAACCGGAGATGAACTGGAGAACGGTACATGGCTGAAGAGCTAAAAATTGCGCTGGTGGATGACCAAGGCCTCTGTCGGCGCGGACTGAGCGAATTGCTCACTCGTTGTTACAATTTCAACGTACTTGGTGCAGTTGGCACCATCGAAGATCTGCGCACGCTGATCAAGGAAGAACCTGACCTGCTGGTCATGGATCTGCGCATGAAACCAATGGACGGCTTGTCCATGCTGGAACAAATACGCAAGGATGGCTGCACCATCCCTGCCGTAGTATTGACCATGAGCGATTCGGAAGTCGATCTGGGCAACGCTATTCGTGCCGGGGCACGGGGTTATCTCCTGAAGGACATGGCTCCCGAAGAGGTTGTGGATGCCATTCGCCGGGTCGCGGCTGGCGAACTGGTGGTTGCACCGACCATGACAGTCAAGATGATCGACATGCTGCGCGGCGATCAACCAGGCCAGGAACCCAAAAACTCGCTCAAACTGTTAACCGAACGTGAGCGCGAAATACTACAATTGCTGTCTCGTGGAGAGAGTAACAAATCGATTGCCCTGACTTTATCGATCAGTTATGACACGGTAAAACAGCACGTAAGGCACATTTTGAACAAACTCAATCTGTCGTCACGCGTAAAGGCAGCAGTGCTATTCGCCAAAGAACAGGGGGTAACTCCCGAAGACAGCGAATCACTGCCGGTTAAACAAATTGGATCAAAGCATCATGGCAGCAAATGATTCAGGTAAGCGTTCCATCAATCTATAACTAAAGGAGTAAATATGGCACACATCGTCATTATGGGAGCAGGAGTTGGCGGCATGCCGGCCGCATACGAAATGCGCGACAAGCTGGACAAGAAGCACAAAGTCACAGTCGTCTCCAACAGCGAAAACTTCCATTTCGTCCCTTCGAACCCATGGGTTGGCGTAAAGTGGCGCGAGCGCAAGCAAATCGAATTCCCAGTGCGCACATATCTTGAGCGCAAGGGCATCGAGTTCATCTCGACTGGTGTAAAGCGTGTACATCCCGACCAGAACAAGCTCGAACTGAACGATGGAAAGAGCATAGATTACGACTATCTGGTCATCGCTACCGGCCCCAAGCTGGCGTTTGAAGAAGTCGAAGGCATGGGTCCGCACGGCGGCCACTCTCAATCGGTGTGCCACGTCGACCACGCGATGAAATCCTATGACGAGTGGGACGATTTCTGCAAAAACCCAGGCCCCATCGTAGTTGGCGCTGTTCAAGGCGCTTCCTGCTTCGGCCCGGCTTACGAATACGCCTTCATCATGGATACCGATCTGCGCAAACGCAAGATCCGCACCAAGGTGCCAATGACTTTCGTTACCTCCGAGCCATACATCGGCCACCTCGGCCTTGGTGGCGTAGGCGACTCCAAAGGCATCCTCGAATCCGGCATGCGCGACAAAGGCATCAAGTGGATCTGCAACGCCAAGGTCACCAAGATCGAAGCCGGCAAGATGTATGTCACCGAGCATGACGACATGGGCGTCGAGAAGAAGAAACACGAACTGCCTTTCAGCTACAGCATGATGCTGCCAGCCTTCAAGGGCGTAGATGCAGTATTCGGCATCGAAGGCCTGACCAACCCACGCGGCTTCATCACCGTGGACAAGCATCAGCGCAACGCGAAGTACAAGAACATCTTCGCGGTCGGCGTGTGCGTTGCCATCCCGCCGGTTGAACCCACCCCGATCCCCGTTGGCACCCCAAAGACCGGCTACATGATCGAGTCCATGGTGACCGCCACCGTGTACAACATCCACGCCGACCTGGTTGGCGAACCTGCCGACCACGAAGCGACATGGAACGCAGTGTGTCTGGCCGACTTCGGCGAAAGCGGCGTTGCTTTCGTAGCGATTCCGCAGATCCCGCCACGCAACGTGAACTGGTTCTCCGAAGGCAAATGGGTGCACCTCGCCAAGGTAGCGTTCGAGAAATACTTCATCCGCAAGATGAAGAAAGGTACTTCCGAGCCGTTCTATGAAGGCAGCATCATGAAGATGCTGGGTATCGAAAAACTGAAATAAACTTCAGCTTGCAGAACAAAATAAAGCCCCGTGACCCGGGGCTTTATTTTTTGCTTCGCTTATTGAATCATTCCGACTTCTTCAGCAATGACTTCAGGTTGGCGAACGGATTATGTGTCGCGACTGCCGGCCCTTCCTCTTTCCGATCTCGCACCACCTCATCCATGACGCGCGAATGTTCGTTGTCGTGGCAGTACAAACACAGCAACTCCCAGTTGCTGCCATCCGCAGGATTATTGTCGTGATTATGGTCCTTGTGATGGACGGTCAACTCGCGCAGACGCGCGCCGGAAAACTCGCGGCCACATCGCCCGCATATCCATGGAAATAATTTGAGCGCCTGTTCGCGATAGCCTTTTTCGCGCAATTCTCGCTGCTTGCGCGCCTCCAGGACAACCCGGTCAAGTCGCTCTTGATTTGGAGTGGTATGTCTAGTCATGACAATAGCTTTCTGATCGATGGTAAAACTATACCATCCCACTTCTGATTATTCAGCCGCCATACGGCTAACCGTACCGCAAAATAGAAAAGCCAGCATTAAGCTGGCTTTCTATCTTCGGCAACCAATTGATTTAACTGGTCGGGGCGGGGAGATTCGAACTCCCGACCCCTTGCACCCCATGCAAGTACGCTACCAGGCTGCGCTACGCCCCGAGGGCGCGGATTATAGCAGAGCCCTGCGCTTTCCTTGAAGCTGTTTTATGCAATTTGCGTAGATCACGCACGCAACAGCGCAATGATCTCGCGCAATTCGTTTTTGAACATGACGGCATTGAAACCCGCAACATTGCTCTGCGAAGTTTCTTCCTGGCGAATGGAGTGCTGATCCAGGCGGCTTCTCGCACCGCTGATCGTAAAGCCCTCTTCGTAGAGCAGCTGACGGATGCGGCGAATGAGCAGCACTTCGTGATGTTGGTAGTAACGGCGGTTGCCGCCGCGTTTCACCGGTTTGAGCTGGGTGAATTCCTGCTCCCAATAGCGCAGCACATGTGCTTTTACCCCGCACAATTCGCTGACCTCACCGATGGTGAAGTAGCGTTTGGCCGGGATGGGCGGGAGTTCTGAATTAGCTACGTGCTGTTCCATGATAGGTCTTTTCTACCATGCTCTTGAGTTTCTGGCTGGGGTGAAAGGTCACCACGCGGCGTGCCGTGATCGGGATCTCTTCACCAGTCTTGGGATTTCGTCCAGGGCGCTGGGGTTTATCGCGTAATTGGAAGTTTCCGAATCCGGAAAGTTTGACGCTCTCGCCTTTCTCCAGTTGCATGCGTATCTCTTCAAAGAACGCTTCCACCATGTCTTTTGCTTCACGCTTGTTCAGGCCTACTTTTTCAAACAGCAGATCGGCCAGTTCCGCCTTGGTCAATGTCGTCATATTCCCCTCTTAGACTCGCAGCTGCGCGCCTTGACGTTGCAACGCTGCAACCAGGCGCGACATGTTTTCTTCAATCTCGTTATCAGTCAAAGTTTTTTGAGTATCTTGCAATAACACACGGAATGCAAGGCTTTTTTTGCCTTGCTCCACACCTTTGCCGCGATACACGTCGAATAAGGCCACCTCGATCACATTGGGTGCTTTTTCAGCCTGCATGGCATCCAGCAAGGTTTGCACTGTCATTTCTTCATCCACCAGCACGGCCAGATCGCGTCGTACCGGCGGGAAGCGGGAGATGTCTGTCAGTTTGGGAACGCTGCTTTGAGTCAAAGCTGCCAGTTCGACCTCGAACCAGACTGCGGCTTGCGGCAGGTCGTTTTGCTGTTGCCATTGCGGGTGCAATTCACCGATCCAGCCGATGGCGCGCCCATCCAGCAGGATGCGCGCCGAACGGCCGGGGTGGGAAGCCGGATGGGCTGCCGCCTGGAAATCCAGTTTGCGCGGCGCGAACAAGGCTTCGACATCGCCCTTTACATCATAGAAGTCCACGTTGCGAGCGGGCACGCCCCACTGTTCGGGCACGACGCCGCCGTAGGCCAGTCCGGCCAAACGTTCATGCTGCACATAGCTGCCCGCCTCCGCGGCAAAACAGCCACCGATCTCGAACAAACGCACACGTGGTTGCTTGCGGGCCAGATTGGTACGCAATGCGCCGAGCAACCCGCCCAGCAGGCCGCTGCGCATCACGCTCATCTGGCTGGCGATAGGGTTCTTCAGGGCGACAGGCGCTGAATTGCCGCACAGATCGCGCTCCCATGCTGCTTCGACGAATGCGTAATTGATGGTTTCCTGATAGTCGCGCTGCACCATGGTCTGGCGCAATCTCGCCAGCGGGCGCTGCGCCTCGATCTGCGGCAGGATCGTCATGCGAGCCTGGATCGGGGCGGGCTCGATGTTCTCATAGCCATGGACGCGCGCGACTTCTTCAATCAGGTCTTCTTCGATGGCGATATCGAAACGGTAGCTGGGCGGCGTAACCGTGAACTCCTCGCCCTTCTGCTGGTACACCATGCCGAGTCGCGACAATATCTGCGCGATCTCGTCGGCTTTCAGAGCTACGCCCAGCACACGAAGTACGCGTGAGGTACGCAGTTTCACCGGATGCCGCACAGGCAATTCGGCCAGTGCTTCCGTAACCGCCCCGGCCTGACCGCCGCAGATATCGAGGATCAGTTGCGTTGCACGATCCAGTGCTGCTTGCGTAGCTGCAAAATCCACACCGCGTTCGAAACGGTAGGAGGAATCGGAGCCAAAGCCGATACGGCGGGATTTGCCGACAATCACGCCCGGCACGAAGAACGCGCTTTCCAGGAAAATGTCGGTCGTCGCATCGTCCACCGCGCTGTCCGCGCCGCCCATCACGCCCGCCAGTGCGACCGGGCCTTTACCGTCAGCGATCACCAGCATGTCTTCCTGCAGTTCGATCGTCTGCTCGTTCAGCAGCTTCAGGCTTTCGCCGGTATTTGCAAAACGAACCTCGATGTCTCCGTTCAATTTGTTCTGGTCAAAGGCGTGCAGCGGCTGCCCAAGTTCCAGCAGCACATAGTTGGTCACGTCGACCAGCGCGCTGATGCTGCGCAAACCGCAACGCTTGAGGCGCTCCACCATCCATGCCGGGGTCGCCGCCTTGGCGTTCACACCGGAGATCACACGCCCGGTGTAACGCGGACAGGCGGCAGATGCCGTTACCTTGACCTTGCGGCTTCTGGCTTCCAGTTTGTTTGAACGACGCTTGGGGGATGGCTTGCAACGCCGCACCCGTCAATGCCGACACTTCGCGGGCGATGCCATGCAATGACAAACAGTCGCTGCGGTTCGGGGTGAGCTTGAGGGTAATGAGGTGATCGTCCAGATCGAGATGTTCGCGGATGCTCTGGCCGACAACCGCATCGGCAGCCAGCACCATCAGTCCGGCGCTTTCTTCTGCCAGGCCAAGCTCCTTTTCCGAACACATCATGCCGAAGGATGCGACGCCGCGCACCTTGGCCTGCTTGATCTCGATGCCGGGCAACTTCGCGCCCACCAGCGCGCAAGGCGCTTTCATGCCGACGGTCACGTTCTGTGCGCCACACACGATGGTTAGCGGCTCTGTTTGTCCGACATTGACCGTCAACACATTCAGGCGATCCGCATCGGGATGTTTGTCTTTGGTCAGCACCTGCGCCACGACGACCTTTTCGAAGGCCGGAGCAACGGGAACCATCTCCTCCACTTCCAGCCCGGCCATGGTCAACAGGTGCGACAGTTCATCGCTGGACAGCGACGGGTTTACGAAAGTACGCAACCAGGATTCGGAGAATTGCATATCAATTGAATTGTTTCAGGAATTGCAGATCACTCTCGAAGAACAATCTGAGGTCGTTCACGCCGTAGCGCAGCATGGCCAGACGCTCCACGCCCATGCCGAAGGCGAAGCCGATGTATTTTTCGCTGTCGATACCGACATGCTTGAGCACGTTGGGATGCACCATGCCGCAGCCGCCGATCTCCAGCCAGCCGCCCTTCCAGCTCATATCCATCTCGGCCGAAGGTTCGGTGAACGGGAAGAACGAGGGACGGAAGCGCACCTGCATGTCTGCGGTCTCGAAATAGTTCTGCAGGAAATCGGCGATCACGCCTTTAAGGTCGGCGAAGCTGACGCTTCTCGCCCACCCACAGACCTTCGACCTGATGGAACATCGGCGAATGGGTGGCATCGGAATCCACGCGATAGACGCGCCCCGGCGCGATGATGCGGATGTCCGGCATCGTCTCCAGATGCTGGTATTTCGCCGTATGCGCCTGCATGTAGCGGATCTGGATCGGCGAGGTGTGCGTACGCAACACATGCTGCTCGTCGATGTAGAAGGTGTCGTGCATGGCGCGCGCCGGATGGTCGGCAGGTATGTTCAGCGCGGTGAAATTGTAGAAATCGTTTTCGATCTCCGGGCCTTCCGCCACGTCGTAACCGATGGAATGGAACAAGGTTTCGATGCGTTCCAGCGTGCGCGTGACCGGATGCAGTCCGCCAACGCCGGTACCGCGGCCCGGCAAAGTCACATCCAGAGACTCCGCCGCCAGTTTGGCATTCAGTGCCCGCTGCTGGATGGCTTCGCGCTGGGATTGCAGCGCCGCCTCGATCTGTTGCTTGACTTGATTGATGCGCGCACCTGCTGCCGGGCGCTCTTCTGCAGAAAGCTTGCCCAAGCCTTTTAACAGGCCGGTCAGACTGCCTTCCTTGCCGAGATATCGCGCCTTGGCATTTTCCAGCTCTGCCGCGTCTTCTATCGCCGCGAAGCTTTGCAGTGCGTCATCGAGAATTTTTTGTAGTTCTTGCATGTTTGGTCTTGAAACAAAAAAGGAGGCATTACGCCTCCTTTTTCATATTGCGCAATACTTACGCGCCGAGGCCGGCTTTGGCTTGTGCGACGAGCTGCGTAAATGCAGCCTTGTCGAACACGGCCAGGTCTGCCAGCACCTTGCGATCGATCTCGATCGCAGCTTTCTTCAGGCCGTTCATGAACACGCTGTATGCCATACCTTGCTCACGTGCAGCCGCATTGATACGCGCGATCCACAGGGTGCGGAACTGGCGCTTCCTTTGACGGCGGTCACGATAGGCATATTGACCGGCCTTCATCACCGCTTCTTTGGCGATGCGATAGACGCTGTTGCGACGACCGCGGTAACCCTTGGCCAGGTTCAGGACTTTCTTATGGCGCGCGCGCGCCACTACACCACGTTTAACTCTTGGCATGTTCTACTCCTTATGCGTAGGGCAACATAGCGCGCACGGACGCTGTGTTGGTTTCATGGACACCTGTCGACCCGCGCAACTGACGCTTGTTCTTGGTGGTTTTCTTGGTAAGGATGTGGCGCTTGAACGCTTGACCGCGCTTGATGCTGCCACCGGCGCGGACGCTGAAGCGTTTCTTCGCACCGCTTTTGGTTTTCATCTTTGGCATAACGACTCCATTTATTTGATGACGCCGGGAGGTCCCTGACAGGAACGCTTGAAAACCCGGAACCACTTGTTCGGGACTCTATTTGCTACCACCGCAACGGCAAGCCCCTTGCTCCGCTGCGATGTAAACCTTATTTCTTTTTCGGACCGAGCACCATCACCATCTGACGGCCTTCCATCTTCGGGAACTGCTCGACCACGCCATGTTCTTCCAGATCGGCCTTGATGCGTTCGATCAGCTTCATGCCGATCTCCTGGTGCGCCATCTCGCGACCGCGGAAACGCAAGGTAATCTTGGTTTTGTCACCATCCGCCAGAAATTTGATCAGGTTGCGCAACTTGATGTTGTAATCGCCTTCATCCGTACCCGGACGAAACTTGATCTCTTTGATCTGGACTTGTTTCTGCTTTAGCTTGGCTTCGTGCTGTTTTTTGGCTTCCGCATATTTGAATTTGCCGATATCCATGATCCGGCACACTGGTGGCTCGGCCAAAGGCGCAATCTCCACCAGATCCAATTCTGCTTCGTCAGCCATGCGCAGTGCTTCCGCAACTGCAACGATGCCAACCTGCTCTCCCTCCGCGCCAATGAGTCGCACTTGTGGTGCTGTTATTTGCTCATTGATACGCTGCGACTTATCTTGTGCTATTGGAATTTCTCCATTAAAAAATTAAACCGCACTCTCCGCATGCAGTTCGGTTTGCAAACGCTGTAACAGCGCCTCCACCGACATCTGCCCAAGGTCTTCACCTGTTCGGGATCGCACGGCAACGAGACCTGCAGCCATTTCCTTATCGCCAATAATTAGCTGGTAAGGCAACTTCTGCAAGCTATGTTCTCGTATTTTATAGGTAATCTTCTCGTTGCGCAAATCTGATTGCACGCGCAGGCCGGCGGCTCGCAATGTTTCCACCACTTTTTCGGCATAAACCTCTTGTGCCTGAGAAATATTCATCACCACCATCTGCACCGGCGCCAGCCACAGCGGCAGCGCCCCGGCATGGTTTTCCACCAGAATGCCGATAAAACGCTCCAGCGAGCCCAGAATGGCGCGATGCAGCATCACCGGCACCTTGCGGGTATTGTCTTCATCGACAAATTCAGCTCCCAGGCGACCCGGCATGGAAAAGTCCACCTGGATGGTGCCGCACTGCCAGGAACGGCCGATGGCATCCTTGATGTGGAATTCGATCTTCGGTCCGTAAAATGCGCCCTCGCCCGGCAACTCGACCCAAGTCATGCCGGAAGCGCGCAAGGCGGCGCGCAAAGCCTCTTCGGATTTATCCCAGATCTCGTCGGAACCGACCCGGCTTTCCGGGCGCAACGCCAGTTTCACGGTCACATCGTTAAAGCCAAAGTCCTTGTAGACCTTCAGCACCAGCGCGTTGAATGCCGTCACCTCGGATTCGATCTGCCCTTCGGTACAGAAAATGTGGCCATCGTCCTGCACAAAACCGCGCACCCGCATCAGGCCGTGCAAACCGCCGGACGGCTCGTTGCGGTGGCAGGAGCCGAATTCGCCATAGCGCAGCGGCAACTCGCGATAGGAACGCAGGTCGGCATTGAACACCTGCACGTGGCCGGGGCAGTTCATCGGCTTGATCGCGTAGTCGTGCTTTTCCGACTCGGTGGTGAACATGTTTGCCTTGTAGTGTTCCCAGTGGCCGGATTTCTCCCACAGCACGCGGTCGATGATCTGCGGGCAGCGCACTTCCTGATAACCGTTATCCAGATAGACGCGGCGCATGTACTGCTCGATCACCTGCCACATCGCCCAGCCCTTGGGGTGCCAGAACACCATGCCCGGCGCCTCGTCCTGCATATGGAACAGGTCGAGCAACTTGCCTAGTTTGCGATGGTCGCGCTTCTCTGCCTCTTCCAGTCGCACCAGATAGGCATCGAGATCTTCCTTCTTCGCCCAGGCCGTGCCGTAGATGCGCTGCAGCATCTCGTTCTTCGAATCGCCGCGCCAGTAGGCGCCGGCCACCTTCATCAGCTTGAACGCCTTCAGCTTGCCGGTCGACGGCACGTGCGGGCCGCGGCACAGGTCGGTGAACTCGCCCTCGCTGTACAGCGACACATCCTGGTCGGCCGGAATGGACTCGATGATCTCGGCCTTGTATTTCTCGCCGATGGATTTGAAATAAGCCACCGCCTCGTCGCGCGGCAACACCTTGCGCGTCACCGGCAGATCTTTCTTGGCCAATTCCGCCATGCGCTTCTCGATGGCCGCCAGGTCTTCCGGCGTGAAGGGCCGCGAATAGGCAAAGTCGTAATAGAAACCGTTCTCGATCACCGGGCCGATGGTCACCTGCGCTTCGGGAAACAACTCCTTCACCGCATAGGCCAGCAAGTGCGCGGTGGAGTGGCGAATCAGGTCGACGCCGTCGGCATCCTTGTCGGTGATGATAGCCAGCTTCGGCATCGGCGGAGATCAGGTGCGAAGTATCCACCAGCGTCCCATCCACCTTGCCCGCCAGCGCAGCGCGTGCCAGGCCGGCGCCGATGCTCTGCGCGACTTCGGCTACGGTCACGGGGTTGGGATAACTGCGTTGCGAACCATCCGGTAAGGTAATGACAGGCATTTTATTCACTCTGCTAAAAACAAATGCGGCGACCGCCGCACTATCGAATTCCAACTTGGCAAATTCCAACCCGGCGCACCCTGCGCCGGAAGGCGCGCAGTATAGCGCAACTCACTCCACCATGCCGAGATAGGCGATCAGCGCATCCAGCGTGAAAACGAATAGCAGGCTTTGCAGCACGGCCTTGATCGCGACTTTGGGCACTTCGGTCACCGAGGGTTGGGCCTGCATGCCGTTGTAACAAGAGATAGTGGAGATGGCCAGCCCGAACAGGCAACCTTTGATGCCGACCACGACGAACTCGGACAATTTGACCGTTTGCAGGAACCGCCCGACCTGGTCGAGATAGGAGACGTTCTGGAACATGGCGCTGATCGCCAGCCCGCCGCCGATGGCGACAACCTGGAAGTAAATGGTGAGCGCCAGAACGGCCAGCGTCACACCGGCGATGCGCGGCACCAGCAGGTAATCCTGCGGCGAGATGCCCATGCGAATGAGGCTGGTCATTTCGTTGCGCGTCTTCATCAGTGCCAGTTCGGAAGCAATCGCTGCGCTGCTGCGGGCAATGATGATGATGGCCGCGAACAGCGGGCCGATTTCGCGCACCACTGTCCAGATCAAGATCTTCACCGTCAGTTCGCTGTCGCCGCCGACCAGTGAGGTGATCTGGGTGATGACCAGAGCCCCGCTCAGCAAACCGAATACGGCCACGATACCCACGGCCTCGACGCCAGTAAAAAAGATTTGGCGATGAAACACGGTCTTCACGGGGGCTATGCGCAGCACGCGCAGATGGGTAAAGGCATACCACAGCAATTGCGATGCACCGGCCACCGTCCGGCGCATCTGCGTCATCTTCAACCACGCAACGAATTTCGCCCAGGACTCTGGCATCAGCTTGCAACCAGCAACGGCGGGTTCCAGCCATACACATGGAGCATCCCTCCTTTGACAGATTGCTCCCCGCAGTCAATCAATTCTCCCGATTGCACGACAGCCTTGGCCACGGCCGCAGAACACACTACGGGATATCCCAGGGTCTTGGTCAATTCCTCCAGTTTGGCGGTAAGACTGACTGCACCACCGACAGCCGTGTATTCATGACGCGACTGGGAACCGACGTGACCGATGATGACCTCGCCCGCATGCACGGCAATGCCGATCTCGATGGGGGCGATTCCCTGTTCCTGCAAACGGGCATTGACATGTCGCAAGCGCAACAACATTTCCTGCGCCGCTTCCAGTGCATTTTTCTCCGGACATTCCAGCGCTTGCGGTGCACCGAAGAAAGCCAGCACGCCATTGCCGATGAACTTGTCGACCGTCCCCCTGTGCTGGTGGATGGCAACGGTCATCTCGGAGAAATAATCGTTCAGCAAGGAGACCACCTCTTGCGGAGGTCGGCTTTCGCTACGAGCGCTGAAGTCGTGAATGTAGGCAGACAGGATGCACACTCGAATGCGAGCCCCCTCCAGGCCAGAACGGATCTTGCCGGCGATGATCTCCTGCAGCACCTCCTGGCTGACATAGCTGCCGAAAGTACCCCGCAGCCAGTTGCGCTGCTGCACTTGCAGCACTCCCTCATATATCAGGCGAGCCATGAAAGCGAACGTGCCCGCAAGCAATATCCCGCCGATCGGCAGATATGTCCCCTGCCCCAATAACCAGGTAGATGCCAGCAACAACAGGAACGGAAAGGCGGCCATCGCGCCAAGCTTGAGCCAGCCGATGCGCCCCAGCCAGAATAGTGCAGCGAGCAGGGTCAGCGCCCCCACAACAATATTGTTCGCATCGCGGATCAATCCGTTACTCAGCATCGAGCGCAATATCTGCGCCTGCATCAATACGGCGGGAACGCGAAATTTATACGGATCCCACGCTGCCAGCGGGACCGGCGCCCGGACACGTTCCCCGAACCTGGACACCACGCCCAACAGCACCGGTTTTCCGCCAAAAGTGCGCTCCAGCTGCCCGACATTACCCTGCGCTTGCCATTCCAGCACTTGAAGGAATGGAACGTACTCAAACTTCTCGCCAGCACTGAAATCCACCCAGCCTGTTCCGGGATTCGGCTTACCCAGATGCGCCGCCATTTTCTCCGCCAGCATTGCACCGCGCGCATTCACCGTGCAACGGTTCGGATCGAAGCGGCGCGCCACGCCATCGTCGTCGAGGCAAACCACCACGGATGCCAGAGCATCCTCTCCGACGGCGGAAACATAAGGCGCATAAATCGGGCGAAAAGAACCGCCGTCATCCAGCGTTTGGGCCAGCACCAGCGGTGCCTGAGCCTTCAACATCTGCAACCCCTGCAGCAGGCTTTGATCGTATTGCGGTATCAGGAACTGATAGGAACGCTCCGGCAGGACGATATCCAGACCGACCACGGATGGCCTGGCTGCCGCCATCGCCTGAAGGAATTTGCCCAGATGAGGGTGCCATAATGCGAAAGGCTCCTTGAACGCCTTGGTGGCGGCCTCGTCGATCCCGACGATGACCACATCGTTCTTCACCTGGTGCACATCATGCTGATGCAGCAGGGCGAACTGCTTATCCAGCACCATCCTGCTCAATTGCATGCCGGTTTGGGTCAGATGCAGCACCAGCGCAACCAGCAAACAGACAGCCAACCCCAGAAGCAGTTTGATTTTCGGATCGTTCAGGCGCTTCAGGGCTTCCATCACCGCCTCACTTCACCGCTGTCGCGGCAATGCGTGCCGCCCGGTCCCGGCATTGCGCAGCCAGATCGACATGCCCCAATTTCTCGTGTGCTTGCGCCGACAGCAGCAAGTCCTGCCGGATCTTTTCCGGCAAGCCCAGCATCTTGTCGATGACGAGCGCTTCTTCGCTCGAGCGCAGTGCCGCGTCAGGCTCATTCTTCATCAGCCTGGCCGAAGTGCCCAGCCGCAAGGAGTTGGCGTATTCGAGCTGCGAAGCGTTCTTGTTTGCCGCAGCACCCTGCTCGCTCCAGTACAGCGCCTTGTCGGCATCATTCATGCGCAAAGAGATACCGGCACGGGCATTGTCGATCACGCCGGAAATCGCGCAATCGGAAGTGCAATAGGCGGCGGCCTTTTCCACCCATTCCGTCGCACCTGTTACGTCGTTGTCCTGCAGGCGCAACAGGGATTTCTGCACTGCCGCAGCAGCCAGTTGCGCCGCCGGGTAATTCAGCGCCTTGTCTGCCAGCAGGCGGTCAAGGTAGCTCTGCGCCAATGCAGTATTGCCGAGCACCTGGTTCACCCTGGCAAGATTGATCGTATTGATGGCGATGCCATTGGCGTTCTCGATGGCAACATCGAGCAGCAAGGCATTCTCATAATATGTCGCAGCGGACTGATATTCGCCGCGCTGGAATGCCCGCTGGGCGCGCTGGTTGTATTCGGTCGCCTGTTCCAACCGCGCACTGCGGAACTCTTCCACATGACCGCAGGCTGAAAGGAGCAACAGACAGCACAAGATCGGGAGGGATGAACGCAGGCCCACTCTGTCCTCCATCATGGCTGTTTGGGCGGAACGTAACCGTCCACCGGCAGTGTCTGTTCCTCAGGTTTGGGAAACAGGCCGTTAAGCAGCCAGGATTTCTTCACCCCGCCCAGCGTCTCCTGCCCGTCCTGCACCAGGGAATTGGCATTGCGCACCAGCGAAGGAATCTCCTCGGCAGATTCACTGGTGATCTTCTTGATGTCGGTGGTGGCGGATTGCACGTTGTTCAAGGTCGTGTCGGCCTTGTCCACCAGTTTCGGTATCGCCTTGTCCAGCGTCTCCAGACTGGAATTGATGCGATCCATTGCCTTGTTGCTGCTGGCGCCAAGCTGGGTGTACTGATTCACTGTCTCGCGAAAACTGCCTGAAGCCTGATTCAGATTCCTGAGCGTCTGCTGAACATCACCGTTCGGATTATTGATATTGGATGTGATCTGATGAATGTCACTCAGGATGGGCTGCAATTGGGCCGCCAGATTCTCAACCACGGAGCTGGCATCCTGCCCGCGCTCGAATTCCAGCACACTGTCGTGCGTCACTTGCTTAACCTGCTGCGAGCCGGGAATGATCTCCACCACACTCTCGCCGACCAGCGCCTCTTTGATGAGCCGGGCTTTGGCATCCTGCCCGATGAGATGGACATACTCATCGTCCAGCGACACCTTGACCCGCACCGTCGCATTCGGCTGCATGTGTATATCCTGCACGCTACCAACCTTGAAACCGATGAATTTGACCGCCATGCCCTTGCTCAAGCCCTGTGCATTGGGGGTGAAAAAGTAGATCGAGGTACTGCGGCTGAAGTAATCCTGCTTTGCCGCGATCATCAACAGCACCAGCAACATGACACCAATCGCCCCCAGCATGAAGCGCCTGGTCCGCTTCTCCATGGACAACAATCTTTGATTGTAATTGGGCAGTTTCATATCGAACGTAATTTATAGCTGGATCACGAGGTAACGAGGATCATCCTTGTCTTTGTACTCTTCAAAACTCACCAGCACCGACGTGCGGAACGGGAAGTATAAACGGAATACCTTGTCGAATTTGACCACGCGAGCCAATTCCTTACGCGACAACCCTTCGTTCAGCGCATCGTAAATGATCAGTTCCGGCCCCATCAGCATGGCGCGCACAAAACCGACCAGGCGTTTCTCGTACAGCGACAATTGATCGGGAAGTTTGAGCAGCAGCTCGGAGATGGCCATCTCATCCTCCAGTCCGCACTGGCCGAGCAACTGCATCACGCTATCTTCAAGCGTTCCGGCCAGCTCGATGCCATGATACTGCACCGGCAGGATGAGGTTCTCCCACACTCGCAGATTGCTGATCAATCCGCCGTTATGCGGCACGATGACCACGCCGGCCTGGTCGCCCAGGTTGTTAAGCAACTCGGCTCGCTGGGATTCGGAACGGACTACGAGACAATACGAATAGCCCGGTTGAAGCAGGGCTTGAGTACCTTCATCTCCATGCAAGCTCAAGGTGAACATGGCATTTCTTGGAAGGACAGTTTGAGAAACTCGGGAAATTGGTAGGCGCGATTGGACTCGAACCAACGACCCCCACCATGTCAAGGTGGTGCTCTAACCAGCTGAGCTACGCGCCTGTAAAAGGACGCGCATTGTAACCGAACAGTTCGGGAGCGCCAAGAAATTAATGCAAATTTTGCGTAACGCCGGGGCTCGACGTTTTATTGTCCCTGCATAACGACAACGAAACCTGCCCCCGCTTAGTACTGATCAGCGATCTGATCTCCATAAGCGTGGTTTTCGAAGCGCGTGAATTCTCCGCGGAAGGTGAGCCTGACCGCGCCGATCGGGCCATTACGCTGCTTGCCGACGATGATCTCGGCCGTGCCCTTGTCCGGAGAATCGGGGTTGTAGACTTCGTCGCGATAGATGAACAGGATCAAGTCGGCATCCTGCTCGATAGCGCCCGATTCGCGCAGGTCGGACATCACCGGACGTTTGTTGGGACGTTGTTCCAGACTGCGGTTGAGCTGCGACAGCGCGATCACCGGCACATGCAATTCCTTGGCCAGCGACTTCAAGGAACGCGAAATTTCGGAAATCTCGGTGGCGCGGTTCTCGCTCGCCTTGCCGGCCGGCGAAGACATGAGCTGGATATAGTCGATGACCACCAGGCCGAGACCATTGTTCTGCCGGTGCAGGCGACGTGCACGCGAACGCAGTTCCAGCGCATTCAGGCCCGGCGTCTCATCGATAAAGATAGGCGCATCATTCAGCAAGCCCAGCGCGTGGGTCATGCGCGTCCAGTCATCGTCTTCCAGGCGTCCGGTACGCAAGGTATGCTGGTTGAGGCGACCGACCGAGCCGATCATACGCATCGCCAGTTGCGCTCCACCCATTTCCATACTGAAGATCGCCACCGGCTTGCCTTCCAGCGCCACGTTCTCCGCGATGTTGATGGAGAACGCGGTCTTGCCCATACTGGGCCGGCCTGCCACGATGACAAGATCCCCCGGCTGCAAACCGGAGGTCATGCGATCCAGATCCGTAAAACCGGTGGCGGTGCCGGTCACGTCGCTCGCGTTGTCGCGTCCATACAAGGTCTCGATGCGCTCCACCACCTGCGTCAGCAACGGCGGCATGCCGACAAAGCCCTGGCTGCCGCGCTCGCCTTCTTCATTGATTTCCAGCACGCGGCTTTCCGCCTCGTCCAGCAACTGCCCGGCCGAACGTCCGCCGGGATTGTAGGCACTGGTCGCGATCTCGCTGCCCACCTCCACCAGCTTGCGCATGATGGCGCGTTCGCGCACGATCTCGGCATAGCGGCGGATATTGGCGGCGGAAGGCACGTTCTGCGCCAGCGTACCCAGATAAACCAGCCCGCCCGCCTTTTCCAGCTCGGCGTTGCTCTCCAGCGATTCGGCCACGGTGATGACGTCGACCGGCTTGGCTTGTTCGGTCAGGCGCCCGATGTGGCGCCAGATCAGGCGGTGTTCATTACGATAGAAATCGCTCTCGCTCAACAGATCGGCGATCTTGTCCCAGGCGCTGGTATCCAGCAGGATGCCGCCCAGCACCGACTGTTCCGCCTCGACGGAATGAGGAGGAAGCTTCAGGGATTCAAGCTGGGTATCGACAACGGGAGCGGAAAAATTTTGCATGATGTGACCGCAAATTCAGGGAGGGAGATTCTACACTTGGGCACCTCTAATAATCCAAATTTCGTCGCAATACTGTGTTGCTCAAAAACAACTACTCCTTACATATCAAACATATGCTGCGTCGTAATTTTTTGCTCGCGCCTTGTCTTGCTTAGAACTTTGAATTATTAGAAGCACCCACTTTCGAAAAACAAAAAAGGGCTGTTGCCAGCCCTTTTTCTAACTACCTGACAACACTGGATTACTGCTCGCCCAGCACCGACACGGTTACGTTCACAACCACATCCGGATGCAGCGCGATGGTGACCGGATGGTCGCCGATCTGCTTCAGGTGACCGGTTTCCATGCGCACCTGGCTCTTCTCGACCTGGTGGCCTTGAGCAACCAGTGCTGCAGCGATGTCCGCATTGGTCACGGAACCGAACAGCTTGCCGTCCACGCCGGCCTTTTGCACGATCTGCACGGTCAGGCCTTCCAGCTTGCCGCCGCGTGCTTGCGCATCGGCCAGCTTGGCTGCTTCAGCCGCTTCCAGCTCGGCACGGCGCGCAGCGAAATCCGCCACGTTGTGCTCGGTTGCACGCTTGGCCTTGCCTTGCGGGATCAGGAAGTTACGCGCAAAACCGTTCTTCACTTTGACCACATCGCCCAGTTGGCCGAGGTTGATCACTTTTTCCATCAGAATAACTTGCATGATCTACTCCTTAGTGCAAATCGGTGTAAGGCAGCAAAGCCAGGAAGCGTGCACGCTTCACGGCAACGCTCAACTGACGCTGGAAGCGCGTCTTGGTACCGGTAATGCGAGCCGGGATCAGCTTGCCGTTCTCGGTGATCATTTCCTTCAGGATGTTCAGGTCCTTGTAGTCCACTTCCGCGATCTTCTCTGCGGTGAAGCGGCAGAACTTGCGGCGCTTGAACAATTGACGCGAAGCGTTGTTCTTCTTGTCGTCTTTCTTTTTAAATACACGAGCCATGTTGTGCTCCTCTATCTCAATGTAACGTTATCAATGTGCAACACCAGCTGCGCGATCTTCAGGCTGCGCTGCGCAAGGAAACCTTCGGCTTTCACCATCTGGCCGGGTTGCAAACGGCTGACTTGCTGTGCCGCTTCGCCCAAGGCCAGTGCCGGAACTACACACTGAACCTGGCGCTGCATCCCTGCTTCCTGCTGCATCGAAGTGTGGCGCAATTTGAACGCCACTCTCTCCAATCCTGCCGGGGTGTAACGCAAGCCTTCCAGCTCGATTACTTCCCCTTCAATCACACAACGGTTGCTGCTCAATCCTTGCTTACGCTGCCGCTGCCGGAGCGTCTGCTGCCGGAGCCGGTGCTGCGGCATCGCTGCCGAACGAACGCGACTTCTCTTCCTTCATCATCGCGGAAGGCGTAACGACTGCAGCCTTGGTCTTGATGGTCAGGTGGCGCAACACGGCGTCGTTGAACTTGAATGCGTGCTCGAGCTCGTCCAGAGTGGTCTGGTCGACTTCGATGTTCATCAGCACATAGTGTGCTTTGTGGATCTTCTGGATCGGGTATGCCAGCTGGCGGCGGCCCCAGTCTTCCAGACGGTGGATGTGACCGTTCTTGCTGGTCACCAACGTGCGATAACGCTCAACCATCGCGGGCACTTGCTCGCTCTGATCGGGATGCACGATAAATACGATTTCGTAGTGTCGCATTACATCTCCTTGTGGATTAAAGCCCCCCGACATTAACGGACGGTGGAGCAAGGTTAAAACTCCCTTTTTCAGGGAGGGGCGCATTATAGGGATATTCCGTCGCCGCGTCAAGCGCTAAGCCATTAATCCGCCGCAAGAATGCGCAGCGGGGGACGCAAGCTCAGCTTGCGGGTCGCCAGCCATCCGGCCAGCATCACCACCGCCATGCCGCCGCCGCAACCGATGAACCAGATGGAAATGTCTGTCTGGTAAGGGATATCCAGGACAAAACGCGCCAGCACCCAGCCCAGCAGCACCGCGCCCGCCGCCGCGAACAGGCCGCTCAGGCCGCCCAGTACGGCGAACTCGGACAGGTGCAGACGCCGCAGATAGCGGCTATCCGCCCCCAGCGTGCGCAGGATCGCCGCCTCGTGGCTGCGTTCGTCCTGGGTGGACAGCAACGCGGCATATAGCACCGCAAGACCGGAAAGCAGCGTGAACAGGAACACCGCGCTGACCGTCTGCGCGATCTGGTCCATGATGTTGCGCACCTGGGCGATCACCGCGCCGGTGTCGATCAGCAGGATATTGGGAAAGGCGCGCGACAGTTCGTCGCCCGCACGCACCTTGTCCGGCGGCAGGTAAAAGCTGCTCAGATAGCTGGCCGGGAAATCCCTGAGCAATTCCGGCGTGGCGATGACGAAAAAATTCACCTTCATCGAATCCCATTGCACCTTGCGCAGGCTGGTGACCTTCGCCGTGAAAGTACTGCCGGCCACGTCATAGGTGAGCGTATCGCCGAGATGGATGCCCAAGGTTTTGGCGATACCCTCTTCCACCGAAAGCTGCCCGTTCCCTCCCGTGGTCCACCAGTTCCCGTGCACCAGTTCATTCCAGGTCGGCATCTGTTCCATATAGGACAGATTGAACTCGCGCTCCACCAGTCGCGCGGGCGCGCGGATCGGGATAACTGTCGCCGTTGATGGTCCGGTCATTGATGGCAATCAATCTGCCGCGCACCATGGGCTGCAACTCCGGAACCGGTAAAGCCTGGCGCGCAAAGAAATCCCGCACCGGCTGCACCTGGTCGGGCTGGATGTTCACCACGAAACGATTCGGCGCATCCGGCGGCAACTTGCCCTGCCACGCTTCCAGCAGATCGGCGCGTACCAGCGTCAGCACCAGCAAGGCCATGCCGCCCAGGCTCAGCGCCACCACCTGTATCGCAGCACTGCGGCCGTGGCGCGCCAGGTTATTGAAGGCATGCCGCCACTGCGACTGAAAGAAGAACGCATTGCGCGCCAGACCGTGCAACAGCAACCAGGCCAGCCAGCCGAACACCAGCAGTCCCGCCAGCAACCCGCCCAGCACCGCCAGGCCCAATTTCAGCGAACCGGCATGCCACAGGAACAGTCCCGCCAACACCGCCAGCGCAAGCCCGTAGATCAGCCAGCCGCTGGCTTCCGGCAAGCCCATCTCGCGGCGCAGCACGCGCAACGGCGACACCTTGCGCAATTGCAGCAAGGGCAGGAAGGCAAAACCGAGCAACAAGGCGAAGCCGCTGGCGGCCGCCTTCAGCATCGGCAACACACTCGGCTGCGGCAAGCTCGCCCCGCGCATGGAAGCGATGCTCTCGACCAGCACAGCCTGCGTGGCATAACCCAGCAAGCCGCCCAGCAACACCGCCACCACGCCGAGCAGGATGAACTGATTCAGGAACAGCCACAGCACCTGCCCCTGTTGCGCACCGAGGCAGCGCATCACCGCGCAGCCGTCCAGATGGCGCAGCACGAAACGCCGCGCCGCCAGCGCCATCGCCGCACCGGCAAGAATCGCGGCAGTCAGTGCGGCGAGACCGAGGAAATGTTCGGCGCGCTCCAGCGCCGTGCGTATCTCGGGACGCGCATCGCGCACGTCTTCCATCTTCTCGTTGCCGGAAAGCTTCTCCTGCAACGCCGCGCGCAGTGCCACCACCTGTGTCGCATCACCGGCGATCATCAATCGATACGAGATGCGGCTGCCTTCCTGCAGCAGCCCGGTGGCAGCCAGGTCCGCATCGTTCATCAGCACGCGCGGCGCAAAACTGGCGAAGCCGATGGATTGGTCGATATCCTTCACGATGCGCGCCGCCACCTTGAAATGCGCGCACCGATACCCACCTCGTCACCCACATTCATATCGAGGCGGCGCAACAAGCGCTCGTCCACCCACACCGTGCCGCGTGCCGGGATAGATGACTCACTCCCTCTCCCACTGGGAGAGGGCTGGGGTGAGGGAACCAGTGTTGAGCGCAGATGCTCCCCATTCCCATCATCAACCTCAATCTTCCCCCGCAACGGATAACCCGCCTCCAGCCGACTGTATCTCGCTCAGCAACACCTGCTCGCCGTGCGACACCATGCTGGGGAAAGTGCGGCTCTGCACCACACGCAGACTGCGGGCCTGCGCCATCTTGCGGTAGGCTGGAGAAAACGGCCGGGTGGAAGTGATGCGCAGGTCGGCGCCGATCAGGCTTTGCGCCTGCTGCTGCAACGCCTGCCGCACGCGGTCGGCGAACAGACCGACGGTGGCGAGGCTGCCCACTGCCAGCACCAGCGCCAGCAGCAGCACACGCCATTCGCCGGCACGCCAGTCGCGGCGCAGGAGGTTGAGGGATAGGCGGAGAAGGTTCATTATTCTTTCACGCGCCAAACCCAACCGGGTAGTGCTTCTAGCCGTTCTTTCCGTTCTGGAGACATGATGTTTTTTGTCGTTCGCTGGACAGCCACCCATTGACCAAGGCTATATCCATCTGAACATTTACAAACAGTAGGCACTTTCGCATGCCCCATTCTATTGGCGAACTCCTGAAGGTAGCGAAACCCTTCTTCCCAATTAGCTGCACGAGCATCCCAGCTCCAACCAGGTATTGCTTCGAGCCTTATGCGGCACTCCGGTGACAACTGATCCTTTGTTGAACGCTGAACTCCAACCCACTGACCGAGGCGATATCCGTCTGGGGTTTTAAAATCTGTGGGCACCTTAGCGTGCCTCTCCTGAGCTACAAACTCTATGAGATAGCTAAACCCTGCCTCCCACTTATCTGACAAAACATCCCAACTCCAATTTGGCAATGCTTCCAGTCGAGCTTTACGCTCCTGCGTCATACTCGCTTTTGTAGCACGCTGAACACCTACCCATTGACCAAGGCGATATCCGTCCGTACTTAAGTAATCGCTAGGTATATTCGCATGCCCCTCCCTGCTAGCGAATTCCTTTAGGCAGCAGAACCCCTCTTCCCAACGAGTTGATAAGGCGTCCCAACTCCAACCAGTCAAGGCTTCCAACCGCACTTTGCGCTCCAATGACATGTTGTCAATTTTTCCACGCTGAACACCTACCCACTGGCCGAGACGATATCCATCATCCGTCTTGAAAAAAGTAGGCACATTGGAATGCCCTTCACGTTCAGCAAATTTTTTAAGGTAACAAAACCCTTCTTCCCATTTGTCTGCAAAAGGATTCCAGCTCCATCCGGGCAATCCCTCCAAGCGCTCCTTACGGTCAGGTGATAAGGTCTGTGATAATCGTTGCACACTAACCCACGAACCAAGGCCATACCCGCCTGTCGTTTTATATCTTTGTGGAACTCTGGCATGCCCCTTTCGATCTGCGAACTCCTGAAGATGGCGAAATCCCACTTCCCACTGTTCAGCAATTACCTCCCAAGTCCATCCGGGCAAAGCTTCCAGACGCGCTTTGAACTCGGATGACAGGCGGTTTTTTCTTGACCTCTGGTTTGCAACCCACTGAGAAAGACGATACCCATCTGTCGTAATGTAATCTCGATGCACTCTGGTATGCCCCTCTCGATCTGCGAATTCCCGAAGATGACGGAATCCCTCTTCCCACTGTTCTGCGATTACATCCCAAACCCAACCGGGTAATGCTTCCAGCAAAACTTTTCGTTCCAACGACAATTTATCTTTTTTTACTCGTTGAGCGCTTACCCACCGTCCAAGCGTATATCCGTCTGACGTCTTGTATTCGCCAAGCACCTTGGCATGCCCCTCTCGATCTGCATACTCCTTGAGATATCGAAATCCATCTTCCCACTTATCTGACAAAGCATCCCAACTCCATCCGGGCAGAGCTTCCAGTCGAGCTTTGCGCTCCGGCGACATAATTGCCTTTTGTTGTTCGCTGGTACAGCCACCCACTGACCAAGGCGATATCCATCTGCCGCCTTGTAATCGCCAAGAACCTTGGCATGACCCTCTCGTTCTGCGAATTCCTTGAGATAGCGAAATCCGTCTTCCCACTTGTCTGACATAGCAGTCCCAACTCCAACCGGGTAACTGCTTCCAGCCGCGCTTTGCGCTCTAGTGACAATTTGTCTTTTGTTGTCCTGCTGACTTGCAACCCAGCTACCAAGTTGATATCCATCTGCCGTTTTGTAATCGATTAGGAACCTTGGCATGCCCATTCCGATCTACAAACATCTCCAACAACCCAAACCAGAAGTTCCAGGACGCCGTGACTTGCTCCACCAGATAGGTGCGCAGTGCGCTGCCAAAATTCGCACCTACCGTGGCAGGCAGATCAATGGTGATTTTGTGTCAGGCATCTGCCCTATAGACTTGAACCCGATTTTCTGCCCATCTCGGTTCTGATCTGATCCAGCTCGTCCGCCAGCACATCGTCGTGCGCCTTCAGCGCATTCAGTACTTCCCAGATTGGTTTGAAGTTGCTCGCTTCGATAGTGCTTGCCGCATCTTCACCAGCCTTGATGAATACGGGCAAAACAATCGTGCCCACCTTCTTGTCCGGGCTCAAACGAATAGCGCGGCCCACGGCCTGGATGATGTCCACTTGGCTGCTGCGCGGGTCGATAAACGCCACCCCATCCAGCGAAGGCACGTCCACGCCTTCGGACAGGCAACGTGCATTGCTCAGCACACCGCGCTCGTCTGTATTCAGGGCTTTGAGTTGGTCGAGCTTGATCTTGCGTTTGTTGGCAGGCATGTTGCCGGAGACGAAGTCGGTGCGCAGGGTTCCGCTGGGGCGGTGTTCGTCGCCGACCCACTGCAGGGTGTTTTGTATGTCGGCGGTAAAGGCTTCGGCGCGATTGACGCGGCTGTGGAAGCTGATGATGCGCTTGAGATCGTAATCCTTGATGGCTTTGAGCAGGCCGATCTGGGCGGCGAGCGATTCGCTGTCGGTCTCAATGCCAGTGCCGGTAGTAACAAGTTCGCGCTTGGCGATCCACTGCGCGATGGTGGGGTCGTCCACGCCGATGATGACGACACGGTAATCGGTAAGCAGTTTGCGCTCAATCGCTTTGCCGAACGGCAAGGCATACAGCACTTCGCCAAACAGGGCGGCGTTATCCATGCCGACGACTTCGACCCCGCGATCTTCGGCAGCTTTCTTGACGTTGCTGGAATAGGTGCGCGGGGTGGCGGTGGCAAATAGCCGCTTGGCGCCGCGTATCTGCAAGTTGTCGAGGATGGCGGTGAAGTCGCTCCCCACCTTGCCTGCGCAACGGTGGGCTTCATCTGCCACAGCAAGGTCGAATGCGGGGATGTTGGCATCGGCTTGGGCGGCGGCAACCACCAGCGAGGATTGGTAGGTGGAGAACACCACGCGATCACCTGAGCCGCCTAGAAAACGTTTTACTTCCTCAGCATCGGAAGTGACGGGAAAAGCCAGATCGGCCACGCTATGAATGGCTTCATCGTTGCCTTTGCCACCGACGGTTTGATCCGAGCAGACGCACAGCACTTCAAACGGTGTTGCAGCGGCAAATGTCCATTCGCGCAAGGTTTGCGCCAACAAGCCGAGCGATGGCAGCAAAACCAGTGTGCGCGTTGCACCAAGTTTCTCTTTTATCCAAAGCGTGGTGTAGGTTTTTCCGGTACCGCAAGCCATGATGAGTTGGCCTCGGTCAGCGGTCTGCAATCCCTGTGCCACAGCGGCAATGGCTTCGAGCTGATGATCTCTCGGTGCTGGTGGCGCTTTGCGCTTGGCTCGTGAAAGTTCGTTTATGTTTGCCGGATATTCGAGCGTGGACTTTCCAAAATCGGACAGCAGAAAACGAATGACGGGTTTGTCTTGTGCATCGCAGACTTGTTTGGCGTTGTTGCCGATACGGTCGGTGGTGGCAATCAGCAGGCGATGCTGGATAAGCGGCCTGTTCGATTCGCTGAGAAACTTATCGACATCGTGTTTGGTGATGTCGTAGTCGGGTGAGTAACACTTGGCTTGCACCGCCCAGTGTTCGCCGTTCTTATGGCGAAACACGAGGTCGATGCCGCAGTCTGCCCCCCAGCGCTGCGGCCATTCATCCCACAACCATACTTGATCGACCTGGGTTAACCACTCAGGGTCGGCTTTGAGGAACCATTTGACGAAGTGTTCGAACTGCTTGCCGCGCTTGGCCGGGTCGGCATCGAGGGTGGAGTAGAAATCGGAGAATTGGCCTGTCATTGATCTTGCATTCGTTCTACCCAGTAATCCGGGCGACGATGTTGGTGGGAAACCGCCATGAACCAGACCTCTTCGCCCCTCAATACATATCTCAGGGTATAAGGGAACCGGCTCATCACGTAGCGCCGGACATCTTCCAGTTCGACGGGGAACAACAATGGATGCCGAGCAATCCGGAGTGTAGCTTCGCGCACTTCATCTCTGAAACGCGCTCCCAACCCCGCCTGTTGCTGCTCGAACCAATCACAGGCGTCGTTCAGTTCGTTATTGGCGGCTTCGGCAAAACGAATCCGCATCATTTCTTGCCGAACACCTCTTCGAACGAAACCGTTTTCATTCGCCCTTCATCGCAAGCCTTGGCTCTGCGCAACGACTCTTCTGCCCAGACTTTGTCGATTTCCGGATCGGACTTATCCAGGCTTTGCATGATTTTCTCGACCACTTCATAGCGCTCTGCCGCTTTTAATTGCAGAACCATATCGATAATTTCGTGTTTCCCCATGTTCGTCTCCTTAATTGACCCACATGTACAAAGCGGCTACGAGTTTGATTCTACCCTTCATTACAGCGATTATTCACCAAGATCAATCCTTGCCAAACAAATCGCGGCTATACACCTTGTCCGCCACATCGCGGATGTCGTCGGTGATGCGGTTGGCGACGATGACATCGGCCTGCTTCTTGAATTGCGCCAGGTCGTTCACCACCCTGGAGTGGAAGAACTCGGTTTCCTTCAGCGCAGGCTCGTACACGATCACCTCGATGCCCTTGGCCTTGATGCGCTTCATGATGCCCTGGATGCTGCTTGACCGGAAATTGTCCGAGCCGCTCTTCATCACCAGACGGTGGATGCCGACCACCTTGGGATTGCGCTTGAGGATGCTGGCGGCCACGAAATCCTTGCGCGTGGTGTTGGATTCGACGATGGCGTGGATGAGGTTCTGCGGCACATCCTGATAGTTGGCCAGCAGTTGCTTGGTGTCCTTGGGCAGGCAGTAGCCGCCGTAGCCGAACGAGGGGTTGTTGTAGTGGTCGCCGATGCGCGGATCGAGGCTGACGCCCTGGATGATCTGCTTGGTATCCAGGCCGTGCGTGGCGGCATAGGTGTCCAGCTCGTTGAAATAGGCGACGCGCATGGCGAGGTAGGTGTTGGCGAACAGCTTGATCGCCTCGGCCTCGGTGGAGTCGGTGAACAGCACCGGGATATCCTGCTTGACCGCGCCCTGCTTGAGCAGGTTGGCAAAGGTCTCGGCGCGCTTGGAGCGCTCGCCGACCACGATGCGCGACGGATGCAGGTTGTCGTACAGCGCCCTGCCTTCGCGCAGGAATTCGGGCGAGAAGATGAGGTTGTCGCACTTCATTTGCTGCCTGAGCTTGGCGGTGTAGCCGACCGGGATGGTGGACTTGATGATCATCACCGCTTGCGGGTTGATGCTCTGCACGTCCTTGATCACCGCCTCGATGGACTTGGTGTTGAAGTAGTTGGTCTCGGGATCGTAATCGGTGGGCGTGGCGATGATGACGTATTCCGCGCCGGTGTAGGCCTCGCGCTTGTCCAGCGTGGCCTTGAAGTTCAGTTTCTTGTGCGCCAGGTAGTCTTCGATCTCCACATCCTCGATGGGCGACTGCTTGCGGTTGAGCATCTCCACCTTCTCGGGAACGATGTCGATGGCCACGACCTCGTTGTGCTGGGCCAGCAGGATGGCGTTGGAGAGACCGACGTAGCCGGTTCCGGCGATTGCGATTTTCATGATGATTTCTTATCCAAAAGGTTCAAACAGCAAATGAGGGGCAACACTGGCAAGGGAACAGGCTGATTTTCCTGCGCCAACATTACATTATTGCAACCGGCCATTATGCCGCATCCCTCAACCGCGCCGCAAACCTGATACCAATTGGTGTCTGATTCACGCACATGCGGGGGCGATCTAAACCACCATCCCCGCCGCCAGCCGTAACTGCTTGCCGCAACGCCGCGCCAGCGCCTCGTCGTGAGTGACCAGGATCAGGGTCGTGCCTTGCGCGCGGTTGAGTTCCAGCATCAGCTCGATGACCTGCGCGCCGGTGGCGGCATCGAGGTTGCCGGTGGGTTCGTCGGCAAAGAGTATGCGCGGCTTGGTGACAAAGGCGCGGGCCAGCGCCACGCGCTGCTGCTCGCCGCCGGAAAGGTGTTTCGGTGCATGGTGCATGCGCTCGGCCAGGCCGACCTGCCGCAACGACACCTCGGCGCGCTGGCGTGCATCCTTTGCCCCGGCCAGCTCCAGCGGCAGCATGACGTTCTCCAGCGCATTCAGCGCGGGCAGCAACTGGAAGGACTGGAACACGAAACCGGCCAGTTCGCCACGCAATCTGGCGCGGCCGTCCTCATCCAGCCCGAACAGGTCTGTTCCATGCAGCAGTACTTTGCCGTTGCTCGGAACATCCAGTCCGGCCAGCAGTCCTAGCAATGTGGATTTTCCGGAACCGGATGCGCCGACGATGGCGAGGCTCTCGCCCGCTTCTACCGCGAAGGTGACGTCGTGCAGGATGGTGAGCGGCTGATCGCCGCTCATCACTTGCTTGGTGAGACTGACTGCCTGCACAATCGACGCCATGAAGACCTTCCTCTATATCGTTACGCTGATCGCCGCCCTGGCGCTATCCAGCTCCGCACAGGCCGCGAACAACATTCTGGTGTTCGGCGACAGTTTATCAGCCGGGTATGGAATTGCACGCGACGCCTCCTGGGTGAACCTGCTGCAGTCCGAACTGAAAAAGCATCACCCGCCTGTCGATGTGGTGAATGCCAGCATCAGCGGCGAAACCACGGCGGGCGGGCTGCGGCGCATCGGCAAGGCATTGCAGCAACACCATCCGGCGATCGTCATCGTTGAACTGGGCGCCAACGACGGACTGCGCGGCGCGACCGTCGCCGAAACGGAAAAGAACCTGAACATGATCATCGAGCAGATCAAACAAGACGGATGCCAGAGTGTTGTTGCTGGGCATGCGGCTTGCCGCCGAACTACGGGCCGGACTACACCCGGCAGTTCCGTGCGGTCTACCCCAGGCTGGCGAAACGACATGGCATCGCCCTGCTCCCCTTCCTGCTCAATGGTATTCCGCCCGAGCAGTTCCAGGCCGACAACCTGCATCCCACAGCCGAGGCGCAACCGCTGATCATGCATAACGTCATGAAATCACTGATGCCTTTATTACGCCAATGAACCATCTTGCCCACGAAACCAGCCCCTACCTGCTGCAGCACGCCGGCAACCCGGTGGACTGGCACCCGTGGAATGCCGAGACATTGCAGATCGCGCGCGCAGAGGACAAGCCCATCCTGCTCTCCATCGGCTACTCGGCCTGTCACTGGTGCCATGTGATGGCGCACGAATCGTTCGAAGATGAGGCCGTCGCCGCCGTGATGAACGAGCATTTCGTCAACATCAAGGTGGACAGGGAGGAGCGCCCCGATCTCGACCAGATCTACCAGAACGCGCATTACCTGCTTTCCCGGCGCAGCGGCGGCTGGCCGCTGACCATGTTCCTGTCGCCGGACGGCACACCGTTCTACAGCGGCACCTATTTCCCCAAACAGGCACGCTACGGCCTGCCCGGCTTCCCCGAATTGCTGCTTCATGTCGCGGGGGTCTACAAGGAGAAACGCAGTGAACTCGATGCGCAAGGCAAGCAGATCAGCGCCGCCCTGGCCGCCTGGCAGCCGCAGAAGAGTGCGGATGGTATAGCACTCGGACGCAGAGCCGATCGCCACCGCCGTGCAGCAACTCGACCGGGATTTCGACCGCCTGCACGGCGGATTCGGCGGCGCCCCGAAATTCCTGCATCCGGCCGAACTCGATCTGCTGCTGCGACAAGCCCATGCGCAGCGCAGCGAACAGACCCGCCACATCGCGCTGTTCACCCTGCAGCAGATGGCACTGGGAGGGCTGTACGACCAGCTCGGCGGCGGCTTCTGCCGTTACAGTGTGGACGAGCACTGGGGCATCCCGCATTTCGAGAAGATGCTCTACGACAACGGCCTGTTGTTCGGCGTCTACTGCGATGCCTGGCTGAACAGCCACGACCCCTTGTTCGCACGCGTGGTCGAGCAGACCGCAGGCTGGGTGATGCGCGAGATGCAATCGCCGCAGGGCGGCTATTACGCCTCGCTGGATGCAGACTCGGAACACGAGGAAGGCAAGTTCTACGTCTGGCAACGCAACGAGATACGCGACCTGTTGAGTGCCGACGAATATGCGCTGATCAAACCCTATTACGACCTGGACAGTACGCCCAACTTCGAGAACCACGCCTGGCACCTGCACGTGGCCCGACCATTGAGCGAGATCGCACATCATCTGCATCTTGGCGATGAGCAGGCAGCCAGGCTGCTTGCTTCAGCCCAGGCGAAACTATTCGAGGCACGAGAACGACGCGTCCATCCCGGACGGGACGAAAAGATACTCGGCAGCTGGAACGGCCTGATGATCGCAGGCATGGCGAAAGCGGCGCGAATATTCCGGCGCGAGGACTGGCTGCGCTCCGCCCAGCAGGCGATGGATTTCGTATGCGGCACATTGTGGCGCGACGGCAAGCTGCTCGCCACGCACAAGGACGGCAAGACCCACCTGAACGCCTATCTCGATGACCATGCGTTTCTGCTGAATGCCGCCCTGGAATTGCTGCAGGCAGAATATCGCAGCACCGACATGGCCTTTGCCGTACAACTCGCCGATGCGCTTGCTGATCCCGTTTCGAGGACAGCGAGAACGGCGGCTTCTTCTTCACCAGCCACGACCACGAGACGCTCATCCAGCGCAACAAGTCCGGACAGGACAACGCCACGCCTTCCGGCAACGGCATCGCCGCCCAGGCACTGCTGCGACTGGCCGTGCTGACCGGCGACTCGCGCTATGCGGAAGCGGCGGAACGATGCCTGAAACTGTTCTTCCCGGTGATGCAACAGGCTGCCAGCCAGTTCAGCAGCTTGTGCACAGCACTGGGTGATGCCCTGCAGCCGCCTTCGATGCTGGTGCTGTGCGGCGCGGAAAAGGAAACAGCCGCCTGGCAGGCGGCTGTAACGGCGAAATATCTGCCGGGATTGATGACCGTCGTGCTGACCGGAAAGGAAACCGGTTTGCCCGCAGCCGCTGGACAAGCCGCGCACCGACGCCACCACCGCCTGGTTATGTCGCGGCACACAGTGCCTGCCGCCGATCACCCGGCTCGACGAACTCCTGAAAGAGTTAGCGTAACGCCACCCCGCCGGCTTGCGCACCGAACCCCGGGAACGCGCTCGCCACTCCCGCACCGAATTTCTTCGCCAGACGGTCCGCCAGGCCTTCATGCGTGGTGAAATCCACGACGTTGTCCACCTTGACCACATCGCGCGCCACCGAATCGACACTGCCGAAATCATCCGCCAGGCCCATCTGGACGGCCTTGTCGCCGGTCCAGAACAAGCCGCTGAAGATCTCCGGCGTTTCCTTCAGGCGCTTGCCGCGGCCCTGCCGCACCACGTCGATGAACTGCTGGTGGATGTCTTCCAGCATCTTCTTGGTGAATTCCTCATGCTTGGGATTGCGCGGCGAGAACGGGTCCATGAAGCCCTTGTTCTCGCCGGCCGTCAGCAAACGGCGCTCCACGCCGAGCTTCTGCATGGTGCCGGTGAAGCCGAAACCGTCCATCAGCACGCCGATGGAGCCGACGATGCTGGCCTTGTTGACGTAGATCTTGTCCGCCGCCGCCGCGATGTAATAACCGCCGGATGCGCACATATCCTCCACCACCACATACAGCGGGATCTCGGGATGCAGGGTCCGCTGGCGGCGTATCTCGTCATTCACCAGGCCGGCCTGCACCGGGCTGCCGCCGGGGCTGTTGCAACGCAGCACCACCGCTGCCGTATTCTTGTCCTTGAACGCATCCTGCAAGCTGCCGATGAGATTGTCGGCATTGGCATTGCTGTCTGCCGAGATGACGCCGTTCAGGTCGATCAGCGCCGTATGCTTCCCGAGCGAGCCATCGACATGGTCGCCCGTCCAACTCATGAACAGGTACAACAGGAAGAACAGATAGCCGAACGTCAGCACCTTGAAGAAGATGCCCCAATGACGCGCACGGCGCTGCTCCTGAACGGCGGACATCGCCAGCTTTTCCAGCACACCGCGTTCCCAGTTATTATCTTCAGACATGAAAACTCCTTGAATAAATTCGTTATGCGTTGCTTCGCAGCCACGCGCGCAGTTCGACAAAATCGTTCAGCAGGGCAACCGGCTTCAATTCGCGCAACTGCTCTTCCGGATGCGCGCCATGTGTCACGCCCACCGCATCCACGCCGGCGTTGATCGCCATCTGCAGGTCGTGCGTGGTATCGCCGATCATCAGGGTGCGCTCCGGCGGCACATCCAGCTCGTCCATGAGCTCTTCCAGCATCGCCGGATGCGGCTTGGAAAAAGTGCGGTCGGCCGTGCGCGTGGCATGGAAGTATCCGCCCATATGGGTCGTTTCCAGCGCGTGATCCAGGCCATTGCGGTTCTTGCCGGTCGCCACCGCAAGCTGGTAGCCCTGCGTCATGCAATTCGATGATGGTCTCGCGCGCCTGATCGAACAGCGGGATCGCTTCGTTCTGCGACAGGAAATGATGGCGATAACGCGCCACCAGCGGCTCATACATCTCTTCCGGTGCGTCGGGAACGGCATGGCGCAAGGCCTGCATCAACCCCAGGCCGATCACGTGGCGCGCCGTTTCGTCGTCCGGCACCGGCAGATTCAGATCGCGGCAAGCCGACTGGATCGAAGCTGCAATGATCGCCGTGGAGTCCATCACCGTGCCGTCCCAGTCGAACACGATCAAGTCATAACGTTTTGTCATTCATACCGCCAGAAGAAAATAGGCGCGGATTCTACCATTTAGCTTGCCTGCGTTTATGACAACCCCTACCATGCCGCGCCATGACGAATCCGATAAATACTTTACCCAGCTGGCTGATCTACTGCCGCCCCGGCTTCGAGCGCGACTGCGTGGAAGAGACCCAGGCCAAACCCATCGAAACCGCCGAGAACAGCGGCTTTCGTCGTGCTGCAAGGCAAGCCGAAACTGGCCTACAGGCAACTGACCTTTGCCCGCCAGCTGCTGGCGCTGCATGCGGAAGTGAACGATTTGCCCGAGCGCGACCGCCTGGCGCCGCTGCTTGCCGCCCTGCCCGCCGCGCCCGAAAAGTTCGGCGCGTTGTATCTGGAGGTGCCGGACACCAACGAAGGCAAGACGCTCTCCGGCTTCACCAAGCGCTTCCAGCCGCTGCTGGAAGAGGCACTGCGCAATGACTGCGCGCTTGCTCGACGACCCCACGCTGCCGCGCCTGCACATCTTCTTTCCCGACAACCAGCGCGCCCTGATCGCCAGCAGCGACCCGCACAACAGCGCCGCCGCACTCAACGGCATCCAGCGCGTCAGCATGGTCAGGCGATGCGCCGAGCCGCTCCTACCTGAAACTTGCGGAAGCATTCGAGGTGTTCCTCGAACCGAAAGAACAAGCGCTGTGGCTGAAACCGGGCATGACGGCGGTCGATCTGGGTGCCGCACCCGGCGGCTGGACCTGGCAACTGGTGCAACGCGGCTTGAAAGTCATCGCGGTGGACAACGGCCCGCTCAAGGGAGCCGCCGCCGGGCACCCCTACATCAAGCATCTGCGCCAGGACGGCTTCCGCTTCCGCCCGCAACGGCCGGTGGACTGGCTGGTATGCGACATGGTGGAGCAACCGCAACGCGTCGCGGCACTGATGACCGAATGGTTCGCCGGCGGGTTAACCCAGCGCGCCATCTTCAACCTCAAGCTGCCGATGAAAAAACGCGTCGCCGCCCTGCACGAAGCACTCAACGGCATTCGCACCGCGCTCAACAATAAAGGTATCCGCTACCAGCTGGAAGCCAAGCAGCTCTACCACGACCGGGAAGAAGTGACGGTGTTTCTCGCCAGAAAGCGCTAGGCCTCTTCGTCGATGTGATCGACGATGTCGCCATCGCGCAGATTGTGATGCCGGCGCTCGATACCGGAACGCAACTCGACCAGCACAGGCTGATGACTGACACGGCGGCAGATCTTGCGGCGTTCTTCAAAAGGAACAGCGCGATATTGCTGCCGTTCGACCTGTTGTTGCACCTGCCGGGTGACGGCAGGCTGCTCAACAGCAGGCGCAGATTGTTCGGGTGGAAATACCGGTCTCACCGCATGTGCAGCGACCAAACCCTTCACTTGCCGGGTGATCGGACTCGGCGTCGCTGAAGAAATACTGGGCACATAGCGCATATAACCTCCGACCCTTCACAACAAACAAGCTGTTAACGACTTTATCGGCAAGACTTATATATAACTTTAGTCAGCAGCCGTATCCAGTTTATCCAGAAAGCCCTGTAGCTCCGGCGGCAATGGTGCATTGATGCTTATCGCTTCGCCTGTCAGGGGGTGATTGAAGGCGATCGAATGGGCATGCAGGAACATGCGTTTCAGCCCCCGCTTTGCCAGCTCCTTGTTGCGCGCAAAGTCGCCGTATTTGTCATCACCGGCGATAGGAAAACCCAGATGCGACAGGTGTACGCGGATCTGGTGGGTGCGCCCGGTCTTTAGCTGCGCTTCCAGCAGGGTGAATTCCGGCCAGCTCTTCTGCAGCGTGAAAATGGTATGTGACGCCTGCCCGTCCTCGCGCACCATCACCCGTTTTTCCCCTTGCGGCGTGTCGAATTTGTGCAGCGGCAGCTTCACATGCTGTTTGGCGTTCTTCCATTGCCCCAGCACCAGCGTGAAATAGCGCTTGTCGCTGTTGCCCTCGCGCATGATCTCGTGCAGCCCGGTCAGCGCCGAGCGTTTCTTCGCCACCAGCAGCACGCCGGAGGTCTCGCGGTCGAGCCGGTGCACCAGTTCGAGGAACTTGGCCTGCGGACGGGCGCTGCGCAATTGCTCGATGACCCCGAAGCTCACCCCGCTGCCGCCATGCACCGCCGTGCCGGCAGGGTTTGTTGATGGCGAGGAAGGCATCATCCTCATAAAGAATAGGGAATTCGGTCGCCGGGACGTACTCGCTTTCGGGCTTCTCCGACACGCGGATAGGGGGAATGCGCAGGATATCGCCCTCTTGCAGCCGGTAAGTCTGGTCCACGCGCTTCTTGTTGACCCGCACTTCGCCCCGCAGGATGCGGTAGACATGGCTCTTGGGCACGCCTTTCAGGTGACGGAACAGGAAGTTATCGATGCGCTGCCCGGCGCTGTTTTCGTCTATTTCCAGCCAGCTGACAGAGTCTTTGCTTAAACCATTCATTTTGAATATACTTCGTGCCTCGTGTGTGTGCCTTCGTCAAACGGGATGTTCATTTTCCCCGTCCAACCTAAGGCCGGCAATCAAGCCGCCTACGAAGCAGCCCCGCCCGGTTAATCTCACTCACCGGAACCAAGCAGTGATGGTAATTGATTTGCGCGCTCTAAGCACCAAGCAGATAGAATTTGGCGTGCTGCCCTCAACAATTTGGCAGCATGCAGATACAGACAAGCTAACAACGAGAAGAATAACTTTGAATCACCGTCGTCATCACAACTTACTTAACAGTTTGCACGACCCAAATTCTCGCGCGCTAACCAGCGCGTAGCTTTGTTCTGCCCGTGAAAGAGCGCGGGAGAAAAAATATGAAACGCATGTTATTCAATGCGACGCAGCCGGAAGAACTCCGCGTCGCCATTGTTGATGGTCAGAAACTCGTTGACCTCGACATTGAAACCGCCGGTAAAGAGCAACGCAAGAGCAACATCTACAAAGCCATCATCACCCGCATCGAGCCTAGCCTCGAAGCCTGTTTCGTCGAATACGGCGGCACCCGCCACGGTTTCCTCCCCTTCAAGGAAGTGTCCCCGCAGTATTACCAGCCCGGCGCCGGCAGCCGCTCCTCCATCAAGGAAGCGCTGAAGGAAGGCCAGGAACTGCTGGTGCAAGTCGAAAAAGACGAGCGCGGCAACAAAGGCGCAGCGCTGACCACCTACATCAGCCTGGCCGGCCGCTACATCGTGCTGATGCCGAACAACCCCAACGGTGGTGGCGTCTCTCGCCGCATCGAAGGCGAAGACCGCAACGAATTGCGCGACGTGCTGGCGCAGATGGAAGTGCCGCAAGGCATGAGCATCATCGCCCGCACCGCCGGTATCGGCCGCAACCTCGAAGAGCTGCAGTGGGACCTGAACTACCTCAAGCAACTGTGGGACGCCATCGAAGGCGCCGCCGAGATCGAAAAAGCCCCTTCGCTGATCTATCTGGAAAGCAGCCTGGTGGTTCGCGCCATCCGCGACTACTTCAATCCCGAAATCGGCGAAATCCTGATCGACACCGACGACATCTACGAACAGGCACGTGCCTTCATGGGCACCGTGATGCCGGACAACGTCAACCGCATCAAGCGTTATCACGACGATGTGCCGTTGTTCTCGCGCTTCCAGATCGAACACCAGATCGAATCGGCCCATGCCCGCCAGGTGAACCTGCCTTCCGGCGGCGCCATCGTGATCGACCATACCGAAGCGCTGACCGCCATCGACATCAACTCCGCGCGTTCCACCCGCGGCGGCGACATCGAGACCACGGCTTACAACACCAACCTGGAAGCGGCCGACGAAATCGCCCGCCAGTTGCGCCTGCGCGACCTGGGCGGCCTGATCGTCATCGACTTCATCGACATGGAGTCGAGCAAGAACCAGCGCGATGTGGAAAACCGTCTGCGCGACGCCCTGCACTTCGACCGTGCCCGCATCCAGACCGCCAAGATCTCGCGTTTCGGCCTGCTCGAACTGTCGCGTCAGCGTCTGGCACCCAGCCTGGAAGAAGGCAACCACACCACCTGCCCGCGCTGTAACGGCATCGGCCATATCCGCGGCACCGAATCTTCCGCCCTGAACATCCTGCGCATCATCCAGGAAGAGGCAATGAAGGACAGCAGCGCCGCCATCCACGCGCAGGTGCCGGTGGACGTCGCCACCTTCCTGCTCAACGAGAAGCGTGCCGACATTCACCGCATCGAATCGCGCTTCAGATGCAGCGTCGTGCTCATCCCCAATCCGCACATGGAGACGCCGCATTACACCGTGACCCGCCTGCGTCAGGACGACCTCACGGCCGACCACATGCAGGCCAGCTACAAGCTGGTGGAGAAACCGGAAGAGGTCAAGCCGATCACCGCCTCCGCCCAGGAAATCAAGGCGCAGCGCCCACAAGCTGCTGTGCGTGGCATCACCCCGGCACAACCGGCGCCCAAGCATGAAGAGAAGATCGAGAAGAAGCCATCTCTGCTCAGCAGCCTGATCGGCTGGTTTAAGTCCCTGGGCGGCGAAAGCGAACCGGCCAAGCCGGCGGCACCAGCCAAGGGCGCACGCCAGAGCCAGCGTCGCGACGCGGGAGCGTGGCGACCGCAATGAGCGTGGTGAGCGTGGCGAAGGCGGCAAACAACGCCGCGAACGCAGTGAGCGTGGCGAAGGCGGCAAACAACGCCGCGAACGCGAGGAAGCACCGCGCACCGAAAACAAGGAAAAACAGGAGAGCCGCGGCGAGCGTCAACCGCAGCAGCAGCGCCAGCCGCGTCCCGCGCCTGCCGAGAAACCGGCTCTGGAAACACAGAAGCCGGCAGTGGCTGGAGAGCAAGGCGAGGAAGGCAGCGGCAATCGCGAAGGTCGCAAACGCGGCCGTCGCGGCGGACGTCGCGAACGCGAGCGTCGTGAACAACAAGCGGTAGCCCCGTCTGGTGAAGCTACTGCAGTTCAAACGAACGAGCAGCCTGCGACACCTGCCGTCAGCGTGGCTGCAAGCGCAGCCCCTGCCCCCGTTCAGCGTGCGAAGCCGACCGAATACGTTGCTTATCCGGACTCGATGAAAAAGGCCAAGCCGACCGAAGTGGTGTGCTATCCAGCCCAATCGGCTGAACCGGCCCGTGCGGCAGCACCCGCAGCTGCGCCGGCCGCCAATCCTGTCGATTTGGGCAACAGCGGTCTGATCCTGATCGAGACTGATCCGGGCAAGGCCGCCAGCATCGCCCCTGCCGCCATGGAGACCACGCCGCACGCACCGCGCCGCCGGCAGCGTCCACGCGAGATCTACACCATCGAAAACAATGAGCCTCTGCAGCAGGTGGAAACACATACGCCGAACTGACCGGTTTGTTGGATAAAAAAAGCGCACGGCATGCCGTGCGCTTTTTTCTTTTGGGGAAAGGCAAATCATGCTCCGGATCCTGCTCTCGCTCATTGCCGTTGCCATTCTTACGCCAGCACAGGCAGCACTCGGCCCGGACCCTCACCGCGACTGGCACACTGCAGACAGCGCACATTTCCGCATCAATTACGCCACCGCCCAGCGCGCCCAGGCCGAGCGCATCGCAGACATCGCCGAACGTGTCTATGCACGGCTGGCCAAGGAGCTGCAATGGGAACCGCGGCGACAAGGTGGAGATCGTCGTGCTCGACGAATTCGATATCGCCAATGGCTATTCCACTCCGCTGCCCTTCAACGAGACCGCGCTCTTCCTGACCCCGCCCGACGATGGCGAGCTGCTGGACAACAGCGTCTGGCTGGAACTGCTGCTGACCCACGAGCTGACACACACGTTCCATCTGGACAAGGTACGCGGCGCACCCAACGTGCTGCGCCACATCTTCGTCCGCAACCCCCTCCTGTTTCCCCAGCTGTGGGAGCCAGACTGGGCCATCGAAGGCATCGCCACCTACAACGAGAGCACCCCGCAGCTCGGTCTGGGGCGCCTGCGCGGGCCGATGTACGAAGCATGGATGCGCATCGAACACGAGAAGGGTTTCCTGTCACTGGCCGAGATCAACGCCGATGGCCGCGCACTGCCGACCTCCAAGCAATACCTGTACGGCGCCTATTTCTACGATTTTCTTGCGCGTAAATACGGCCCGGATGCCATCTACAAATACATCGACAACTACAGCGGCAACATCGTGCCGCGCGTTTATTCCAACCCGGTCGCCGCTCTCGAGATGCCGGTGTGGAACTGCTCGGCGAACTCGATGTATTTTACGGACTCATGCTGCCGACGCGGATCGGCGTCACGCGCGCCCTGGACGCGCCGGGCGGCACACATGGTACCTGATCATGGGATTGAGTTACTAGAGCGCCTCAGCGGCTAACGATGCGCTGGCGTACGTGCTTGAGCAGCCCGTTCGCCGCATCCTCCACCATATCCAGCACGCGCTCAAAACCTTCCGCGCCGCCGAAATAGGGATCCGGCACTTCGCGCTCGCTGTAACGCTCGGCAAATTCCAGGAACAAGCCAAGATGGCTTTGCGCATCGCGCGGGCGCAGGCGCTGCAGGATTTCCAGATTCGCCTCATCCATCGCCAGCACGTAATCGAACCGGGCAAAGTCTCCCACTTCCACCTGGCGACCGCGCAAGCTGCCCATGTCGTAGCCGCGCTGCTTCGCCGCACGCTGTGTGCGCGCATCCGGCGCCTCACCGATGTGGTAATCGTGCGTGCCGGCCGAATCGATCTGGATATGCTCGACCAGGCCTGCCTGTCTCGACCTAATGACGGAACACCGCCTCGGCCGTAGGTGAACGGCAGATATTGCCCATGCAGCAAAATAAAACGCTTACTTTTTCAGAATCATTCATTGCATTCCACCTGAACGTCAGTTAAACCCGTCGAATCCGGTATCTGGTTTTTGCCCGCCAATGCAGATGCCTTGCTTGAAGGCATCTGGACAGCATGATTTTCAACAATCCCACTCTTCGCCAGTGGCACTGTCAGTACAAATGAAGAGCCTTTTCCCAAACGGGAAGTCAAAGTGAGGGTATGTCCCAGCAGCCGTGCAGCACGATCGACAATGGACAAACCCAGTCCCAATCCCTGTTTCTGCCCCCGTTCCGAATTATCAACCTGATAGAACTCATCAAAAATCCTGGAACATTGGTCTTCAGCAATACCGATACCAGTATCGTGCACTTCGATGGCCAGCATACCCTGACGATGGCGGCACCCGACAAGAATGCGTCCGGACGGCGTATAGCGAATCGCATTGGAAACCAGGTTGCGCAGGATCTGTCCTGTCAAAATCCTGTCGCTTTCTATGACAGCAGAACAAGCTGCGAATTTCAAATGAATACCCTTTTGTCCTGCAAGCGGCTGGAACTCTTCATTCAGTTCGTTAAATAAATTCTGGATGGCAAACGAACAGACTTTAGTCCGGATAGCCTGTCCATCCAATCGCGAAATATCAAGCAGGCCATCCAGCAAACTGCGCAAGGAAGTGGTTGCCTGTTGCGCGTGATCCAAAACTTCCATTCCTTTGCGGGACAGCTGCTGTTCAGTTGCCAGTTGTTCCAGGAAAATTATTAATGCAGCCACTGGCTGGCGAAGGTCATGGCTTGCGGCAGCAAGGAAGCGGGTTTTTGCGTTGCTTGCACGCTCAAGCAAGGAGTGCTGCCTGAACAGTTCTTTTGCCAAAAATTCATTCTGAAAACGAAGATGCTGTGCTTCTGCAAACAGAAGACTTTTCTTGTTTCCAAGGGCGAACGCCAATGAAATGAATGCCAGCAACATGATGGCGATCACGACATGCATGGTGCTGGCCGTGGTTAACAGCCAGATGGTTGGCGGACCAATGCAGGCAAGGATAAAAACGCGCGGCGGCTGGACGAGCAGAATATCTTCAGATGCCGTAGCTGCTGCCACCACAGTAGTTACCGTCAGCACGAATAGTTGCAATATGGTTGGCAAATACATCAGCATCGCCACGGCAGCAGCGCCCCAGCAAATTCCAGCCAAGGCCGAATAGACTGTCTGAATGAATACCCATTGATTGGAATTGCGAAATTCCGGTGTACTGAGGTATCGCCGGGTTTCGAGTGCGCGAAACAAAGTGATTAGATAAAGGCAGATAAGGGCTGGCGCCCATGTCCACCAAGGGGCTGCCTTATGCACAACATAGACCAGCAAGGAAAAGACCAGCGCACCTGCAAAGTTGAGAACATGCGCGTTTTGGAAATAGGCCTTGACCAATTCGGCCTCGATTGCCTTGCGCTCGTTCTGAATGATCATTTGGTCTAGCATGGCGCGTAACGGTAATACAGAAATCAGTTATATGCTAATTATCTGTAGTGGCGAATAACCGAGCGGCATTCTCAAGAACAGAGCCTGCCACAGCACCGGCATCGCCCTGAATTACAAAATTCACAGCGGTGACTGAAACACACTTTCGCGCAACTTCTTCAATTGGTCGCGCAGTTGCGCGGCCTTTTCGAATTCCAGGTTCTTGGCGGCCTGCAGCATCTCCTTCTCCAGCCGCGCGAGTTCCTTCGACACTTCCTTCTCGCTCATCGCCAGGTACTTGGCCTCAGTCTGCGCCAGCTTCAATGCATGGCGCTCGCCATCCATGTCGTATTCGGTATCGATGATGTCCTTGATGCGCTTGACCACCGACTGCGGCGTGATGCCATTGGCCTCGTTGTAGGCCACCTGTTTGGCGCGGCGGCGGTCGGTCTCGTCGATGGCTTTGCGCATCGAGTCGGTGATACGGTCGGCGTACAGGATGGCGGTGCCGTGCAGGTGGCGCGCGGCGCGGCCGATGGTCTGGATCAGCGAGCGTTCGGAACGCAGGAAGCCTTCCTTGTCCGCATCCAGGATCGCCACCAGCGACACCTCGGGAATATCCAGACCTTCGCGCAGCAGGTTGATGCCGACCAGCACGTCGAACATGCCGAGGCGCAGGTCGCGGATGATCTCCACGCGCTCGACGGTTTCGATGTCCGAATGCAGGTAACGCACCTTGATGCCGTGCTCGGAGAAATACTCGGTCAGGTCTTCGGCCATGCGCTTGGTCAGCGTGGTGACCAGCACGCGCTCGCCCACATTCGTGCGCAAAGTCACTTCGGACATCAGGTTGTCCACCTGGTTGGTGGCGGGACGCACGTCGATGGTCGGGTCGATCAGTCCGGTCGGGCGCACCACCTGCTCCACCACCTGCCCGGTGTGTTCGGCTTCGTAGGTGGAAGGCGTGGCCGAAACAAACACGGTCTGGCGCATGATCTTCTCGAACTCGTCGAAGCGCAGCGGCCGGTTGTCCAGCGCCGACGGCAGGCGGAAGCCGTAATTGACCAAGTTCTCCTTGCGCGCCCGGTCGCCCTTGTACATGCCGCCGATCTGCGGAATGGTGACGTGGCTCTCGTCGATGATCATCAGCGCGTTCGGCGGCAGGTAGTCCATCAGCGTCGGCGGCGCTTCGCCGGGGCCGCGTCCGGAAAGATGGCGCGAATAGTTCTCGATGCCCTTGGTGAAGCCGATCTCGGCCAGCATCTCCAGATCGTGGCGGGTACGCTGCTCGATGCGCTGCGCTTCCACCAGCTTGTTCTTTTTCACGAAAAAGGCGATGCGTTCTGCCAGCTCCACCTTGATGGTCTCGATGGCATGCAAGGTCGTTTCGCGCGGCGTCACGTAATGGCTGGAGGGATAAACGGTGTAGCGCGGCACACGGGTCTGGATATGCCCGGTCAACGGGTCAAACAATGCCAGCGATTCCACCTCGTCGTCGAACAAGGTCAGGCGCAGCGCGTGTTCGCTGCTTTCCGCCGGGAAGATGTCGATCACATCACCGCGCACGCGAAAATGGCCGCGCGAGAACTCCACATCGTTGCGCTCATACTGCATCGCCACCAGGCGCTGGATCACATCGCGCTGCGTCACCTTCTCGTGCTCGCGCAGGTGCAGGATCATGCCGTGGTAATCCACCGGATCGCCGATACCGTAAATGGCCGAGACCGTCGCCACGATCACGCAATCCTGCCGCTCCAGCATGGACTTGGTGGCCGACAGGCGCATCTGCTCGATCTGCTCGTTGATGGCGGAGTCTTTCTCGATGTACACGTCGCGCGACGGCACGTAGGCCTCAGGCTGGTAGTAGTCGTAATAGGAGACGAAATATTCCACTGCGTTCTCGGGAAAGAACTCGCGCATCTCGGAATACAGCTGCGCTGCCAGCGTCTTGTTCGGCGCCATCAGGATGGCCGGCCGCCCGGTGCGCGCGATCACGTTCGCCATGGTGAAAGTCTTGCCGGAGCCGGTCACCCCCAGCAGCGTCTGGTACGCGAGGCCGTCATCGATGCCTTCCACCAGCTGCGCGATAGCCGTGGGCTGGTCGCCGCTCGGCTCGAACGGCAGATGCAGCAGGTAGGGGCTATCGGGGAAGGTGATGGTTTTCATGGTCAGCTGGGTATTGTACGGGGAATGGGTAAATTGCTAAACCACAATGCTTGAAGGATACTTGCAATGCACAGAAGCTGAGGAACTATTGAGCCCCATTGGGTCGCAGTACAATTTAATTTAGGATAAATGAATGAACGGACTTATTGGCTTTTTTGACATATTGGGATATCAAAGTTTTCTAAAAAATAATTCAGCAACAGAGTCAGCTCTTAAGGTTTTAGAAATCATCACAGGCGTCCCGGATGAAGTAAGGGAGAAAATCGCCAAAACTTCTAAAGCAATGGGTGAAAAAAAAGGAAAAGAAAAATACTTAGAGGTAGAGAAAAGCTTAAAGCACATCGTTTTCTCAGACACGATTGTTCTTACTTTATCTTATCCCGCTGACCCAGACGAAAAATGGCTTAGAGCTGCTCTTGTAGTTATGACAGCATATTCTGGGCGTCTCACCGCAAGATGTTCAAAAATGGTTTGCCAATCAGGGGAGTTATACACGAAGGAGATTTCATCTCCAAAGATATGTGTCTCGCTGGGCAAGGTATTGTTGAGGCATATCATCTATGTGAATCATTGAACTTTGCGGGCGTCGTCTTTGACCCGAAATTGGCGGAGAAAGTACCAACAATATTTAACACTACTTGTACCAATGACTCAAAGCTGCGTTTTAATTACCTTACTCCAAAGAACGATGGAAGCGAAGTAAAACTAATGAATCTAAATTGGTTGGACTACCTTATTCCGGAAGGCGAATTAAAAGATTGCAAAAATGATGTAGAAAACTATGTGCTGAAATCATTCTGGGCACATCAAAAAGACTGCCCCAGCGTAGTAGATATTAAGGTACGGAATACTGCAAAAATCATGCGAAAAATGCTGCTAAATAGACAAATGCACGATGTGAAGGCAGCACAATAATTCAGCCCGCGTAGAGCGCAATAACCAACGCGATACCCATCGTTTGCATTGTTGGGTATCGCTAAGCTCCACCCAACCTACGAACATTTGGTTCACCGCCTCGCCGCAGCCTTGTACACCATATTGCGCTCGCGCTTGCCCACGGCAACGACCACGACCACCAGCACCTTGTCGCGGACTTCGTACACGAGCCGGTAGCCCGCGTCGCGCAGCTTGATCTTGTAGCGATCCTTGTGGCCGGAAAGACGGGCGGCGGGAACGCGGGGATTGTGCAGACGTTCTGCGAGTTTCTTCTTGAACAGCTCGCGTACCGAGCCATCGAGCTTTTTCCACTCCGCCAATGCGTCGGGGTGGAAGCTCAGTTCATAGCTCATCCAGCTTCACCTTGACCAGGCGCTTGCCGTCTTTCAGGCGGGCATCGGCAAGTGCATTGAGTTCGGCATCTTCCAGCTTGTCCATCAGCGCCTCGTAAGCCTTGGCGGGAACGCAGTAGAAGGTGGGTTCGTTGCGGTTGAGGATGGCCACCGGAAAGCCCTCGCCCGCAGCGACGGTCGCCATCGGATTCTTTTTCAGTTCGGAAATGCTGGCCGTGGTGGATGCCAGGATTGCGTGTGCCATGATTGCCTCGCGGTGCTTTTAATGGTGCCTACAATAGCACTCTTAACTGGTCTTGGCAACGGTGCACACCACTACCACTACGCCGCCCCGCCGTACGGAATGGCTTTGTCCGCTGCGCGGAACCGCATAAACTTGATTTCGGCCTTCGCCGGAATGACGAAACGGAGAGTCTTCAAACCTGTTGCCGGGGTAGGTGCAGACCTACCTTGACGCACTCGCTACGCCGCCCTACCCTGAAACAGAATCTGCGCACGTCAGCGAAGAGATCGTAATCCCGATTTCTTCGTGCCAAAGTACTCCACCGGTTATGGAGGCGCCATGACATCAAGTTCCCCTTGCGAACATCTCCATGCGATCACTTCGGTGAAACGCGCGAAGCACCATGTTTGCGAGGAATGCATCAAGACCGGCGACGAGTGGGTGCATTTGCGCACCTGCCAGACCTGCGGGGTAACGCTGTGCTGCGACAGCTCGCCCAACCGTCACGCCACCAAACATGCGCAGGCGAGCGGGCATCCCGTGATCGCTTCCGCCGAGCCGGGCGAGCGCTGGCTGTATTGCTACCCGGACGACGCCCTCGTCGACTACTGAACTTGCCTTGCAGGAGGGATCATGGATACTCAGACTGTTCCCCGCATTGAAACCTGGCCAAGTCTGCCGCTCGAAGCCTGGAGCGATACCTGCGCGACCTTGCACATGTGGACACAGATCGTCGGCAAGATCCGGCTGGTGCAAAGCCCGTGGATCAATCACTCGTGGCATGTCACCTTGTATGTCACCGCCAGGGGGCTCACCACTACGCCCATTCCGCACGGCAACCGCGTCTTCCAGATCGATTTCGATTTCATCGCGCATCGCTTGATCATCCAGGTCAGCGACGGCAGCGCGGGCGGTTTTCCGCTGCAGCCGATGTCGGTGGCGGCGTTCTACAAACGACTGATGCAGGAGATGAAACAGGCTCCAGCTCAACGTGAGCTTGCGCGCGATCCCCTGCGAAGTGGCCGACCCGCTGCCGTTCGAGCAGGACGAGACGCACTGCGCTTACGATCCGGAATACGCAGCCCGGTTCTGGCAAGTCCTGGTCCAAGCCGACCGCGTCTTCAAACAGTTTCGCGCGCGTTTCATCGGCAAGTGCAGCCCGGTGCACTATTTCTGGGGCGCTCCGGATCTGGCCGTTACGCGATTTTCCGGACGCACGGCGCCGCAGCACCCGGGCGGTTTTCCCGGCCTGCCGGACTGGGTGACGCGCGAGGCCTACTCGCACGAGGTCAGCAGTTGCGGGTTCTGGACGGGCGGTGGGGCGATACCCTATCCGGCGTTCTATTCCTACGCCTATCCCGAACCTGCCGGTTTTGCCGATGCGCCGATCAAGCCCGCCGCCGCTTTCTACAGCAAGGATTATCGCGAATTCATCCTGCCCTACGATGCCGTGCGGCAGTCGTCATCCCCGGACGAAACGCTGCTCGATTTCCTGCAGTCGACTTATGCAGCCGCAGCCGATCTGGGCAAGTGGGACCGTGCTGCACTTGAGCGCGAGCGCCCGCCCTCAGGAGGTTGATCATGAAATTCGACAAGGAAAGATTCAAGACGGCAAACCCTCTCGCACGGGCGCTCATACTCACGGCGGATCGGTTTGAAGATTTTGAACTCTTCGTGCCGTATTTCCGCTTCATGGAAGAAGGCATCGCGGTCGATGTGGCGGCCCCGGCGAAAGAGAAGATCACCGGCGAGAATGGCTACTTCTTCGAGAACGTGGACCTCACCATCGATGAGGTCGATCCCGAGCAATACGATCTGCTGTTCATCCCCGGCGGACATCCGCAGGGAGCGCCGGCCACGGTTCGCAAAAGCAGGAAGGCGCAGGAGATCGCGCGCGCTTTTTTCAAGGCCGACAAGCCGGTCGCGGCGATATGCCACGGGCCCTATCTGCTGATCTCGGCGAATGTGGTCGCAGGAAGGCATCTCACCTCATTCTGGGGCGATGGCGTACCCGACGAGATCAAGGCGGCCGGAGGCATCTATCTGGACCAGGATGTCGTCGTTGACGGAAACCTCGTCACCTCGCGCTGGCCCATGGATCTGCCCGCATTCATGCGGGAAGTGATGCGGATGATCAAGAAGGCAAGGAAATAGCTTATGCATTCCCGGCGCACAGTGAGGGCTGACGTGACGATGATTGATCCAGCATTGATCGAGCGTTTCAAGACGGTCCGCGCCAGATCGGAGGCGCTGTGCGCGCCGCTGGAGATCGAGGACTATTGCATCCAGGCCATGTCCGACGTGAGCCCGCCGAAATGGCATCTGGCGCATGTCACATGGTTCTTCGAGATGTTCATCCTGCTGCCGTTCGCCCGGCAATACCGCATGCTGCGCGACGAGTATGCGCACCTGTTCAATTCCTACTATGAATCGGCGGGCACATTCTTCCCCAGACCGCAGCGCGGCACGCTGTCCCGTCCCACGGTAGCCGAGGTATATCGCTATCGCAGTCACGTCGATAATGCGCTGCTGGAATTGCTGGCAAATCCGCCGGCGCAGCATACCGCAGACATTCTGGAACGCGTGCGGCTGGGCATCGAGCACGAGATACAGCATCAGGAGTTGTTGCTGATGGATACGCTGTACAACTTCTCCATCAACCCGTTGCAACCGGCTTACCGCAATGTAGCGATTCTGCCCTCCACGGCGCCGGTGCCGAACATGGGCTGGCAGGAATTTGCCGGCGGGATCGTCGAGATCGGTCACGACGGCAACGGATTCTCCTACGACAACGAGCGCCCCAGACATCGAACGCTGCTGCAGGATTTTCGTCTCGGCACGCGGCTGGTCACCAATGCGGAATATCTGGCTTTCATCAACGACGGTGGCTATCGGCGTGCCGAGCTGTGGCTTTCCGATGCATGGCGCACCGTCAACACCCTGCAATGGCAGGCGCCTTTGTACTGGTTCAATTCGGGCAGCGGCTGGCAGCATTTCGACCTGACCGGTGCGCACGCCTTGCGCATGAACGAGCCGGTGTCGCACCTGAGTTATTACGAAGCGGATGCCTATGCGCGCTGGGCAGGCAAACGGCTGCCGACCGAGGCGGAATGGGAACATGCGGCAGGCATGCAATCGGTCACCGGCAACTTTCTCGATGAGCGGTCTGTATGTGCCGCAACCCGCACCAGAAACCGGGCTGACACAACTGTACGGCGACCTGTGGGAGTGGACGCAGAGCGCCTACCTGCCCTATCCCGGCTTCCGCCCGCTGCCCGGCACGCTGGGCGAATACAACGGCAAGTTCATGAGCGACCAGATGGTGCTGCGCGGCGGTTGCTGTGTCACGCCGCAGGATCACATTCGCCCGAGCTACCGCAATTTTTTCCGGGCGGCAGACCGCTGGATGTTCTCCGGCCTGCGTCTGGCGGAGGACGCATGATGCGCAGCGAATCGCCAGCCGCTCTGCTTGCACCGGACGAGGCTGATTTCCTCGAATGCGTTCGTGCTGGTTTGCGCCAGCAACCCAAAGCCATTCCGCCAAAATTTTTCTACGACGCGCACGGTTCGCATCTGTTCGACATGATCTGCACCACGCCGGAGTATTACCTGACGCGCACCGAGACCGGCATACTCGAACGCTATGGCGCCGAGATGGCAGAATTGATCGGTCCTTCCTGCGTGCTGATCGAACTGGGCAGCGGCAGCGCCATCAAGACGCCGCTGCTGTTGCGGCATCTGGCCGACGATGCAGAGTATGTACCGATCGACATCTGCGAGCCGCACTTGCAGCGAAGCACCCGGCGCCTGCAAACGATGTTCCCGGCAATGCGCATGCAGCCGTTGTGCATGGACTACACGCGCATTCCCCGCGACGCCTTCAAACACTATGCCGGGCGGCGGCAAGCGGCCTTCTTTCCGGGCTCGACCATCGGCAATTACACGCCGGAAGAAGTCATGCAATTGCTCGAACATGTCGCGAAGCTTGTTGGCGACAACGGTGCATTGCTGGTCGGCGTGGACTGCAAGAAATCGCCCGATTTGCTGAATGCGGCCTACAACGATGCCGAAGGCTATACCGCCGCCTTCAATCTCAATCTGCTGGCCCGCATGCAGCGGGAGCTGGACGCGCAGCTGGATATGGACAAGTTTGCCCACTATGCCTATTACAACGCGATGTTGGGGCGCATCGAGATGCACCTGGTCAGCCGTTGCATCCAGAACATACGGCTGGGTCATGAATCTTTCTCGTTGGCGGAAGGCGAAACCATCCACACCGAGAATTCGTACAAATATACGACTCATGAATTCCGGCAAATGGCCCGTATGGCAGGCTGGCAGCTGAAGGCTACCTGGAGTGACGACGGCCTGTTCGATGTGCACTACTTGAGTCTTCGATAAACTTACAACCACGCCGCCCCGCGCACCCCGCTCGAATCCCCGAACCGGTGCTTCACCAGCCTGGTATCCACCCGATCTGAAAACACCCAGTTGCCCCATAGCTTCGGCACATTCGCATACAGCCGCTCGATGTTGGACATGCCGCCGCCCAGCACGATGACGTCCGGGTCGAGGATGTTGATGACGTGCGCGAGGGAACGGGCTAGGCGGTTCTCGTAGGTTTGCATGCTGCGCTCGCAAGCAAAATCGCCGTTCCCGGAACGTTCCACGATCTCTTCGGCGCTCAGCGATATACCTGTCTCGATCTGATGCAACTTCGCCATGCCCGGCCCGGAGAGGAAGGTTTCGATGCAGCCTTGTTTGCCGCAATAGCATGGCGGGCCGGGGAGTTCGTGCGCTTGCGGCCAAGGCAGCGGGTTGTGCCCCCATTCGCCGGCGATGCCGTTGGGGCCGGTGAGCACGTGGCCGTTGACGACGATGCCCGCACCGACGCCGGTGCCGAGGATGACGCCGAACACGACCTCTGCGCCCTTCGCCGCACCGTCCACCGCTTCGGAAAGCGCGAAGCAGTTGGCGTCGTTGCTGATTTTCACCGGGCGCTGCAGCAGGGATTCGAGGTCTTGCAGGATGGGCTTGCCGTTGAGCACGACGGAGTTGGAATTCTTGAGCAGGCCCGTCGCCCGCGACAGCGCGCCGGGCGTGCCGATGCCGAGCGAGCCGCGTTGTCCCAGTTCCGCTTCGGCGTCGTGCACCAGCGTGGCGATGACCTGCAAGGTCGCGGCGTAATTGCCACCTGGCGTATACACGCGGCGGCGCAGCAGCTCCTTGCCGCTGTCGTCGAGCGCGATGATTTCGATTTTGGTGCCGCCGAGGTCTATGCCGAGTCTCATGATCAATTATCCGTTCGGGCTGAGCCTGTCGAAGCCCAGGCTTTGCATTGTTGCTGCGTGTGGCCTCCCGTTCATGGTTCGACTGGCTCACCACGAACGGGAAAATTGTTCGGCTTTTCATTCCCAACCTGCAGCCAGAACGTCACCGGCCCATCGTTGACAAGGCTCACTTTCATATCCGCCCCGAACACGCCGGTCTCTACCTTCTGGTGCTGCTCTTTTGCCAGCTGCACGAAGCGGCCGAACAGCTCGGCACCCTTCTCCGGCGGCGCGGCGGACGAGAAGCTGGGGCGCGTACCTTTGTGGGTATCGGCGGCCAGCGTGAATTGCGGTACCAGCAGCAGTTCGCCGCCGATGTCGGCAAGAGACAGGTTCATCTTGCCCTCTGCGTCGGGAAAGACGCGGTAGCTCAAGATGCATTCGAGCAGGCGCTGGACAGTGGCTTCATCGTCATGCTTCTCGACACCGACCAGCACCAGCAGGCCGCGCTCGATCTGGCCGACGATGCGGCCTTCGACCCTGACGCTGGCTTCGCTGACGCGCTGTATCAATCCGATCATTTAGTTCTGTTACGTGGGCAATATGGACGAGCAAGATTCTACCTTTGAAGCGCGGCGGGATGTGCCGAGCCAGACTGTTGGATTCTGCATCACCACCATCCCCTTTCGACATTGCCAAACTGCGGCACATGACTGATACTGCAAGTGCCGCGATAGACGGTCGACAAGGAATCGATGGGGACTTCCCCAGATGCCAAATTAATAGGATGGAGCAACACCCGCACCGCCACCGCGTGGCGCAAAACACTATGCATTCAATCGGCCGCAAGCTTCTGGCTATGCTCTGCATCTTCGGGATGCTGTGGGCATCAGCTGTGTCAGCACAAACTGTAAAGATCGGCGTGCTTGCTTACCGCCCCAAACCGGAGACATTGCAACAATGGCTACCGCTGGGCAAAGCCTTGAAGCGCGCCATTCCGCAGCATGACTTTGTCGTGGAGGCCTATACCTATCCCGAGCTGGAACGGGCGGTTTCCGACAAGCAGATTGATTTTGTGCTTACCAATCCGGCGCATTTTGTGCTGCTGAGCAGGCAGCTCAGGCTATCGGCCCCTTTGGCGACACTGATCATCGAAGAGAATGGGGTGCCTTTGTCATCGTTTGGCGGCGTTATTTTTACGCGTGCCGAGCGTTCCGACCTGCAGAAACTCGCCGATCTCAAGGGCAAACAGATTGCGGCGGCAGCCCCCGAATCCTTGGGCGGCTACCAGATGGAGGCTTACGAGTTGTTGCAGGCAGGTGTTCGTTTGCCCGGCAATGCCGCGTTAAAGCAAGTCGGCATGCCACATGACAATGTGGTGAAGCTCGTGCTGGAAGGCGGCGCCGACGCGGGCTTCGTGCGTAGCGGCGTGCTGGAAGCGATGGCGCGCGAAGGTAAGCTGGACATGTCCAGGATCAAGATCCTCAATCCGCAACATCCCTCAGGCTTCCCGCTGCTGCTTTCCACACACCTCTATCCTGAATGGCCTTTTGCTGCGCTGCCTCATGCGAATGAGAACGTCGCACGCCATATCGCTGCGGCATTGTTTACGCTGGAAGAGGATACCGCCAGCACGCGTGCCATGAACATCCACGGTTTTACCACGCCCAGCGATTACACGCCGGTCGAAAATGTACTGCGGGAATTACGGCTGCCACCATTCGATAGCTCTCCCGAATTCACACCGCGTGATGTGTGGAATCGTTACCAATGGCAATCCGTATCTGTGGTCGGCAAGCATCCTGATCATTCTGCTGTTGACGGTCAGTTTGTTCCTGACGAACCGCAGCCTGAAGGCAAAACGGCTCACGCTCGAAAAAGAGACCCATTTGCGCGAAGGCCTGCTCGATGCCCTGGGTGAAGGGGTATATGGCGTGGATCACCGCGGAATATGCATCTTCGCCAACCCGGCTGCACTGAAGATGCTGGGATATCGCGAGGACGAGGTGCTGAACACTGACCAGCACGCGCTGTTCCATCATCACCGTGCCGATGGCACTCCTTACCCCGAGCAGGAATGCCCCATTTATCAATCGCTGGCCGACGGCAAGTCGCGCAGCGGCGAAGAACTGTTCTGGCGCAAGGATGGCAGCAGTTTTCCCGTTGCCCTGACCGTCTCGCCCAATGTCACGGGCGAAGGCCGCGAGGGGGCGGTGGTGGTGTTCCACGACATCACCGAACGCAAACTGAGCGACGAGCGCATCCAGCATCTGGCACAGCACGACACGCTGACCGACCTGCCCAACCGTGCCTTGCTGGCCGACCGGCTGCAACAGGCGATCGCCTGCGCCAGACGCGACAAGCAACTGGTCGCCCTCATGTTCATCGATCTTGATCGTTTCAAGCCGATCAACGATACGCTGGGACATGTCGTCGGCGACTGGTTGCTGCAGCAGGTGGCCATCCGCATGTGCGGCTGTGTACGCGATTCCGATACGGTAGCGCGGATCGGCGGCGATGAGTTCGTGGTGCTGTTGCGTGTGATCGACAGCATCGAAGATGCCGTGATGGTGGCCGAAAAGATCCACCATGCCCTGAACCAGCCTTTCAACCTGGCGCAACAGAGCCTGCTGATCTCGTGCAGTATCGGCATAACGGTTTATCCAGATCAGGCGAAAGACGAGAAGGAAATGATGGACTTTGCCGATATCGCCATGTACCAGGCAAAACAGACCGGGCGCGACAAGGTGCAGGTGTTTTCGCTGAAAACCAATTAAGCCCGTCCCCGTCCCGGCAACGCACCTGCAATTCCCTCTGCTGCCCAGCCAGTACCCGCACTGCCTCAAGGGCTGGAATGGCATTTCCGGGGTATCGGAAACAGTCTTGAATAACAGTGATAAATGACCGGCATGACCAGGGTTTTCACGATCTACGTGACAGCCATTCTTTTTACGGCGCGGGTATAATTCGCACCATCTTTATTCCGTAGGAAAAATCGTGTCCCTCTCCACTCGCGTCCAGGCCATCAAACCCTCACCTACTCTCGCAGTTACCGCCCGAGCAGCGAAGCTCAAGGCTGAGGGAAAAGACATCATCGGACTGGGTGCAGGCGAACCGGATTTCGACACGCCGCAGCACATCAAGGACGCCGCCATCGGCGCGATCAACAAAGGCTTTACCAAATACACCGCCGTCGGCGGCACTCCTTCCCTCAAGCAAGCCATCATCGCCAAGTTCAAGCGCGACAATGGTCTGGACTACACCGCAAAACAGATCCTGGTTTCCTGTGGCGGCAAACAAAGTTTCTTCAATCTGGCGCTGGCAGTCATCAATCCCGGTGACGAAGTGATCGTTCCCGCGCCGTACTGGGTATCGTATCCAGACATCGTGATCATCGCCGAAGGCAAGCCGGTGATCGTGCAGGCCGGCATCGAGCAGGGCTTCAAGATGACGCCCGCGCAGCTGGCTGCGGCGATCACCCCGAAGACCAAGATGGTGGTGATCAACAGCCCGAGCAACCCGTCCGGTGCGGTGTACACGCTGGATGAGCTGAAAGCGCTGGGCGAAGTGCTGCGCAAACATCCGAACATCCTCGTCGCCACCGACGACATGTACGAGCACATCGCGTTGACCGATGAGAAGTTCGCCAACATCCTGAACGCATGCCCGGACCTGTATCCGCGCACCATGGTGCTGAACGGGGTTTCCAAGGCCTACGCGATGACCGGCTGGCGCATCGGCTATGCAGCCGGACCCGAGAACATCATCACGGCAATGGAGAACGTACAGTCGCAAAGCACGTCCAACCCGACCTCGATCTCGCAGGTGGCGGCAGAAGCTGCGCTGAATGGCGACCAGGGGTGCATCACGCCGATGCTGAAGGCTTTCCGCGAGCGTCATGTATTCGTGGTGAACACGCTGAACAAGATACCCGGTCTGCACTGCGTGATGGCAGGCGGCGCGTTCTATGCCTTCCCCGATGCACGCAAGGCGATCGCCACGCTGCACCAGAAGGGCACAATCAAGGAAGCGACAGACATCGCGTTATCCGAGTATCTGCTGGTGGAGGCAGGTGTGGCCGTGGTGCCCGGCTCCGCCTTCGGCAGCGACGGTTACATCCGGTTGTCTTTCGCCACCTCGATGGATAATCTGCAAAAAGCGCTGGAGCGCATGGCCAAAGCCTTGTCGTAAGACGACGAGCAGCAGGCGGTCGCGGCAGAGGTCTTTGCTGCGCCAGCAAGCTGGCCATTGGAGTTGCCATTCCTGAAATAACGTTCAGGCTTCACGGAACCAAAAGAGCAACGTAGCCTGCAGTCCCATCCCGGCAATTCCCCGCTTCTGCAAACAACAAGCCGGACAGTACCTCTGGTGCACTGTCCGGCCTGTTCAAACGATTCAAATGAAGCTTCTTTAACGGCCTGCGCGCATCTTCGGCTCTTCGGTCGTACCGTACAAGGTCAGCAGATTATTTCCTGCGCGCATCTTGATCTCGGTGTTGAAAGTACCGCGAAGTTGATTGTCAGGCGACACATCGAACGAACCGTTTGCGCTCAACATCCCGGAAACGATCTTCATTTGGCGGAAATGGCATGTGTGGTTTTCGTATTCCACCACACCGATCATTTCGTCGAAATGAGTGCGCCCGCCCTTGAGGTTCTCGCGACTCAGCAACCGCGCCGTCTCGACCATGTCGAAGCCGCTGATCGTGCCTGTCTTCACGTTGAATGAGCCATCCAGTCTGTGGCGCATCGCCAAGCTGGGACAGCTTTTCCCCTGCCATCGAAAACGTGCCTTCGCCATACATTCCGCCCTCGATATGGGATTTGGGGAACATCTTGTCCAGCTCGAACAATTTCGCTTCGAAATGTCCCTGCAATTCCCAGCCCTTGCGCCAACTAAGCTTGGCGTTGCCCAGCAATATGCCGTTGAAGATGTGTCCGTCCATTTCGGTGAAATTCACTTCGCCGTCGCTCAGATCACCCTTGGCGCTAAGGTCGCTGAATATGACTCCTGGCAACGGAGGCAGAGCACTCTCTTTCAGGTTCATTCCCAACTGCCAGCGGCCCTGATTGGCTTGCAGATCGAGGCCGAGCTTGTCATCGGAGCTATGCAGGGACACGCGGCTGAACATCCCTTGAGCATCGATGTCGGCAATGCCGCTCAAGGCCGGCAATGCAACTTCGTCAGTCAGAACCTTGATGTTTTGCAGGTTCAAATGACGCACCGGATAGTGAACATTGGCCCCCAGCAATTTCAGGCTCGCAACCTGCTTGCCGAGATCGTGGCCATCGATACTGACATCCTGCAGATCGGCGTTGTTGATGACCTTGGTATCCGCAAGCAACGAGAGCACATCGAAATTCAGCACCACGCTGCCAACCTTGACTTCCTTTGCGGCGCCGATGGTCACGTTCTGCAATTGCAATTTTGGCGGCAATGACGCAGCGCTCATTCCTCCGATATGCACCGGCTGTTTCAGCTGAGCGGAAAGTTGTTGCTCCAGCGGTGCGATATATTCATTCAGCGGATAGACATAGGGCAGCACCACCGCCACAACCAGTGCCAGCACGAGCATTCCGAAAGCGATCTTGCCCAGCGGCAGGGGTTTGCGACGCTTCCTCGGCACAGTCTTCTGCGCCTCTCTGGCTTGAGCCAGTATCGCCTGCTGAGCAGCTTGTTCCGCATCCACTGATTGCCTGCGCCTTGGCACGCTGCTCCGCCTCGGCCCATGCTTTGGCCTGCTCATCGGCCAAGGCCTGTTCTTCGGCCTGCCTGCGTTCCTCTTCTTCGGCCTTGCGGCGGGCCGCCTCCGCTTCCTCCTTGAGGCGAGCCATTTCGGCAGCAATATTATTCGTTGCTTTCTTTTCGGCTTTTGCTTTCTCCTCAGCCTCCGCTTGCGCACGCTGCTCTGCTTCGAGCTCGTTTTCTGCTTCTGCCTGTTGATATTCCGAATGAGCAACCGCGGGCTCCGCCTTACTGGTCACCGGCTCCGCAGCACTCATGAAATCGTCCAGCTTGATCTCAAATGCAGGCGCCTCCACAGGCGCTTCGCTTTCCCGCTGGCCAGCAGCCCTCTGTTCTGCTGCACGCCTTTCTCTTGCAATTCCCGCTCTGCTTCGGCTTCCTGCTCGGCCCTGACACGAGCAGCTTCCTGCATCGCTTCCCGCCTGGCCTTTTCTTCAATCTTCTGCCTGCTCGCGCCCTGGCTTCCGCTTCTGCCCTGGCTCTGGCTTCCGCTTCTGCCCTGGCTCTGGCTTCCGCTTCTGCCCTGGCTCTGGCTTCCGCTTCTGCCCTGGCTCTGGCTTCCGCCTCTGCCCTGGCTCTGGCTTCCGCTTCTGCCCTGGCTCTGGCTTCTGCTTCTGCCTTGCTCTGGCCTCCGCCTCTGCCTTGGCTCTGGCTTCCGCCTCTGCCCTGGCCTTTGCCGCCTCCAATTCAGCCCTCACTCGAGCAGCCTCTTCTTCAGCCTTACGTCGAGCCGCCTCGGCCTCTGCTTTGGCTTTAGCCGCTGCCTCCAATTCTGCCTTGATACGTGCAGCCTCTTGTTCGGCCTTCAGGCGTGCCGCCTCAGCTTCCCGCTTGGCTTTCGCCTCCGCCTCTTGTTTTGCCCGTGCAGCCGCTTCGATCTCGGCACGAATTCGCGCCTCAGCTTCAGCTTTAGCTCGTGCAGCAGCTTCCAGCGCAGCCTTGGCACGTGCAGCTTCCTGCTCGGCCTGCATCCGGGCTGCCGCTTCCTGTTTGGCCTTGGCCTCGGCTTGCTCACGGATCAGCGCCTCTTGTTTGGCTTTAACCTCCGCTACAGCTCTGGCCCGAGCCTCTACTTCTGCCTCCTGCCTGGCCTTGGCCTCAGCCTTGGCCGCAGCCTCGGCATTTGCCCTGACTTTGGCCGCCGCCATGGCGGCCTCCAGGTCGGCACGACCGCGAGCGGCTTCTTCTGCCTTCTGCCTGGTTGCTTGTTCTTCCGCCCTTTGTTTGGCTGCCAGCTGAGCTGCATTTTGCACCGGGGCTGGCGTGCTGAAATCCAAATCACCATCGTCCTTGGGCGTCAACATACTTAACGAATTGAATTTGGGCACAGCCATCTTCGGCATGGCAATCTTTGGTGCGGCAATCTTTGGCTCTGCTACCGGCTTGTTTTTATCAAGGATGTATCCACCAGCCACCAGTTCTTCAAGAATTTCATACCAGCTCTCACGCAGACTGGGAGGCGCGCGTTTGGCCAATTCATCAGACCTGGACTTGCCGTCGATGAGCGACAGGATGCGCTTAAGATCGCTCGAAAGGTTGCCGGCCTCGTGCTCGCCTTTGCTTGTTTTTGTAAAGACTGTTTTCTTATCCATATTCCGAGTCAGATTTATGTTGTTGATCGCAACCCTAAAGAGCCATGATTTTCCGTGAGAACCCAAAAAATCTTTGCTTCTGCGCGTTTCTCTTATTGACCAAAATGCTTACAGTCATTAGTATAGCGCCCTCATCAATTCCCTGATAGCTCAGTCGGTAGAGCGACGGACTGTTAATCCGCAGGTCCCTGGTTCGAGTCCAGGTCGGGGAGCCAAGATTCAAGCACTTAGGCCACAGCAATGTGGCCTTTTTGCTTATTTTGTTTGGCTCATCTTTGGCATGCCAAAGATGAGAGCACTAAGCATATTCAGTTTCAGTGCCAAAACAAGGTCCTCTCCCTGCGTATCACCCATCACTGCCAGATGCCTGAAGCAGTACACCATCACTCCCAAACCCCATTTTCCCGTTAATCGTGGTCGTGATTTTCATCATTCTGTCTGATCTGGCTTGCGCTACCGAATCATCGAACAAGGTTGCTTGGATCGTATGTCGAGTGCAAAACGTCCGCACATTTAGTCATTTCCCTTCCAACCCGGTAAGAACTCCACCCCAGTACGCTTCACCAGATCCTCGTAACTGATCGGCTTCCCTACCCTAGCCTCTGCGGTATTGTCCTGCCAATGTGCCCAGGCACGCCCTGTAGACGGATCATAAACCAGTTTGAACAGATGCTGCGGCACCCAGACTTCACTATCGCCAATAGTCGGCGGTGTACCGTCAAAGACTGGCCCGGTGATGACGAAGACATCCCCCTCCGCACGCATCGCATACTTGCGAGTATCAGCCTCGATCTTCCTCCAGGCATTCCGGTTGTTCTCAGCATTCTGTGGAACGATGTTGGCAAGCGAAAAGCTCTGCGCCTTTGACTCCTCGGTCCCCATGTCGCCCGCTGCCGCCATGTGCCCACGGTCATAGTCTGAGTCCCGGTAATCGTCCAGCTTGGCACGTTCTGCTTCAGGCAGTCTTGCTTCTTCAAAAAACTGGTTCGTTCTTGGAATGTCTTGCGAGGCAATCAAGGCCTGCTTGGTGAGACGTTCGGCAACGTAGATTGGGGTGTGACTCTTACCTGAATGAAGGACTGCGAATCCGCTAAAGCATAGCGCTCTGGGTTGGAGTTCTTCCTGGTGCTGGATAACTGGCGGCGTGTTGTTAGCAAAGAACTGGCGGCATTCAGCGAAGTCAGTCTCGGCGGCGAAGGCCGAGGTGGATACTATTGCAAGTATGAGGTGCAGTGCATACAAGCTGAGTTTATATTGAGCCACTTCACCGGAGATTCCCATGTCTGACTTTGCGACGTTCAAACAATACTACAATCTGGCAGACCAACTGTTCGAAAAATCAAGCAAGGACGACATCGCTGAAACTGCCAGGTTGCTGGCTATGAATCTGGCCCACTATCAGTCCAGGTACGGAGCGCTGCCGCTGGAAGAGACGCTTGCCATGATCGGCATGGAAAAACCGAACGGCGAACAGATCAAGCTCCTGACAGATGCCATGGAAATTCTGGTCGGGGTGTTGGGGAATGTGGTCACGGGGATTGGGCAAGAGAGGCACTGAAAAAGGAACGTCCAACTCCCCCGTGAGGTGGGCAGCCCACCTTTTGACTCTTGGTTAGCGGGCATTCACGACGATCTGCAAACGCCCCCAAGGAGTTAGACGCGCTGGTAATTTCGTCGCCCGTAACCAGACTGTCGTGTAGTACCGCTACCTTGGGGATCACCTCACCACCACCCATTGTTCCTGAGGACTATTTTTTTATAGAAATCGATATTGGATCGTCTGGCAAAAATTGCGGGGACAATAAAAGTTGTGATTGCGTCTGAAATCCCTGCCGCGTCACAAATCATACTCAGAGTTACAATGAGCGCCATACCAATGGCGAATATTACGATCCCTTTTTTCCACATCCCTTTTGCAAAATAATAAATGGGGCCAAATAAGAACCCCCATACATTAAATATAATCTTAAATCGCTCCCCAAATGCCAACTCACGTATTTTCGGTAACTGAGCCCCGCCAGCTTTCTCAATCAACGCAAACTTTTGCTTCCACGCATCAGATACTGCTTGAACGGATGTATCGGTCGCTTTTGTACTTGAGTATTCAGGATTAGTCATTGCACCACAGGCTGAACAAGCCGATGCCGTTTCAAGCATTTCTATTCCACAACCACGACAGAAAACCTTAGTCATTTCGTTACTCCCTTTTCTTCGAAATTATTGTTGAAATTAAAAGCCGGACTAAACGCATTACATATTGAATCCACATGCCACCGCTGCTTCGTTGTAGGTCTCGAAGCCAATAGAAGCATCCGCGCCAGCTTGCTTTCTTATCGCATCAACCTTGGCGTCTGTGCATGCCTGCACTTTTGGATCCTTGATTTCTACAAAACCATCCTGAATTGCCTTTTCAGCCGCAGCGGATAATTTTGGCAATGATGATTCTGACGTTGATGATGCAACGTGGAGCACGCTTTCTGATTCGTTGCCAACGGGAAGCGAAAACTCGTAGTAAAAGTTACCGTCAGAAGCAACATTAGCCGAAATCGTGGAAGTGTAAAGGTATCCGTCGACACCTTTCGGATGCTATGTGTGATGCATTCCGAGTCCAAATCAGCCAAGAAATTAGTCACGTGCCATTCCATCGTTGCTGTGCTTTATTTTCTGCTGACCAGATTATGCAGTTAGCTCTTTCAGCCTGAAGATTTCCTCCGTTTTTTGTCACGTAGTCGCTCACAAGCTTGTGATATTGGTCAGCCTCAGTAGTACAAGCCTTTTCCAATTCGGGCATGTTGTCAATGGTGAACGGTTTATCGTTGTGACTTTGTTCATAGGTGCTCATCTTTGATGCTAAACAAGGCGCCATCGCATATGTAAAATCACTTCCGCGTTTCTTGACGTATTCACCAATAGACTTGTTGAAGTCTTCTGCCTTGTTTTAGTATGGCGACTGAGAGATTGAAAATCAGCAGGGGAGCTTGACCTAATTGCACTCGCACATCGGTGTCGTTCTTATCTTCCAGGTGACTTAAGCTGTAAGTAATCGGCACCGTGGAAGCCTGTCGATTATTTGACGGAATAGTTCGCCGTACACTCGTAAGCTCCCAATTCGTCATTGCCATCTATAGTTTTAATATCGGTCAAATCAGCTCCAGCCACTATGTGCGTTGCAACTCCTTTTGAGCGAGTTTCGAGGTACGGGGCAGACTGTTCTCACTAATGATCTGCAATACGGTTTTCTTTGCTTTAGAGCCATTGCACGTTTGAACATCCTTGCATCCAGCCAATAGCGTCAATACTACGAGGGCTGCGACTGCTTTGAAGATCGACATATTCAAACCCCTTTTGGTTGTCGATTGTTGTTATCGCATTTGATGTCTTGGGCTGCGCACCTTGCGGTTGTCCAGAAATTTCGTTCAGCATTCACATTGCCGGGGATGACAAGCACATCACCTTGATGTTGGATAATCCCGCTCCAGCCCCGGACCGAAATGTTGTTTTCATTGATCCAAATGGGACTAGATAGGTCATCCATTCAATTTAGCAATTGCTCATTATCAACCATGCAGTTGTCACGCGCAACCGTTTGGTTGTCATATCATTCTCTGGCGTATTTCAAACTACGCCGATGAGAAAACCTCTCTCCGAAAAAGCTGCATTTGCCGAACGTCTCAAACTGGCGCTAACCCGCAGCCGCACGAAGATCGACACCGCCACGGAACTTGCGTTGCAATTTAATCTGCGTCACCGCAATGATCCAATCACCCAACAAGCTGCGCAAAAGTGGCTTTCCGGCAGCGCCTGCCCCACCCCTGACAAGATCGAAACCTTGGCTGACTGGCTGGGCGTATCAACTCACGGGTCGCGTTTTGGTTCACCCAATGAGGCCAACAGCAAACGTGGTACAAACAAGAGACAATCAAGTCACCGCCAAATACCCCGACGCTTTCAAATGATGAAAATCGACTTATAGAGCGATTCAGACAGCTAACACCTCACCAACAGAACTTGATCGCTGAAATCGTCACTCAACTCGCATTGGAAAAAGAAATCTGGCCAGAACAAGCGGGAAGTCAACCTGGATGATGTACGACCCCTTGGCCTGAACTGCAAAGCCAAGCAGATATTTTTTTATATGCTGGATGAAATGCGCTGGAGTGGCAGGAGAGATTCGATGCCCGCAAAGCCATCGATTAGAGGTGTTACTATCTACAACAATTGATTAGGGCAATGTGTAGTTACGTGCGGTATTAGTGACCATGTGCCTATAGCAACAAGTTTCTCTCGAAGTTGAATTTCCACAGTGTCGTCTAAACCGGTGTGCATATTGCATAGCACCAGATTCTTCAGCCCATCTTCAAACTCAGATGCGACATCATCTAGGATTAGCCAAGGCTGAGAAGATTGAGCCGACGTTTGGAGGTACCGCTCAATCTCGCGCTGACGACAATGCTTTATGGACAATCCAATAACTGGTGTGACGCCGACAATTCTTGCAGCTATATCAGCCGAGAACAGTCCCCGTAATGAATCCAAGCTTCCTTTCTCGCGCAAACCAGATGTGATGACGATTCGGCATCCGGGGAAATCCCGCATGATCAATTCAAAACGCTTGGTTTGGCAAAAATCATGGCCGTTGCTCCCTATAAAGGAATAGGGAAGCAGGACTCCATCAATATCGAGAAATATGAACATGCGCTTTGAAAAACACTTGTCGTATGTCAAATATACATCACGACCGGGATCTATTTCTATAGGCCAAATTGTCTATGCAATTTGGCCTAGTGGCTTTGCAATGTTAGGAGATGCATTCCTACGATAACCATTACCATTGCCAGCAAAGCGAGAATGCATAACAATCAGCGCCTGCTTTTAACCACAACCCAAGGGAGTAATTTACATGAACGGCAAAGAACTGATTGATGCGCTCGCAACAAAAACTGGCAGCACCAAGGCCGATGCAGACCGCAACATCGCAGCCCTGATCCACATCATCACTGCAAGAAGGGCGACAACATCGCTCTGGTCGGTTTCGGCACTTTCGAAGTCCGCAAACGCGCTGCACGCACTGGTCGCAACCCGGCTACAGGCGCAGAACTTAAGATCAAGGCTTCCAAGGCTCCAGCTTTCAAGGCCGGGGCAACACTGAAGGCAGCTGTGAACAGTGGAAAAAGTAATCAGCATCATCTGGCGGATCAGCAATAGGCCGGTTCTATCACCGGCCTATTGCCTTAGAGTGAACCGTGCAAAACCATCAGGAGAGTCTGAAATTCGGCCTTACCGTCGGTCGCTCCCAGCTAAACTCAAATGACTATGGCCGTCCGCTTCGCGGCAGGCAAAATGGTAACATGCAGTACCGCTAAGTGCCAGAAGCGGACGTTTGTCACCTGTCTCCAGCAAGTGACACCTCTCCTTTCCGCGCAGAAAAAATGTATAGGCTATTATTCCGCTTGTATTACAGGGTTTGTTGTTGATAGATTGCGACACGTCCATTTGCGGTGAAAAGGCTATCCATGAATCAAGACTGGATTCTCCAAACAAAAGAAACTCGCCGAACCTTCTCCAGCGCCACCTGGGTTCCATTGAGGGCATCCAGCAACGACGAACAGGGTGATGTTAAGGATATAGGCCACATCGGCGAATTTTTTGGATGTGGGTCTGTTGCATTCCCACCGGAGCATCGGGAAGTCGCAGAGCAATTAGGTTGGAGTGATATTGGGATTAGCCGAAATGTTCAACCGTATGCTTACTCGGATGGCTACTACTCATCCATCGAACAGTATCAATACAACGACAAAGAACCAATCGGAGTTAACCTTGTCTTCGAACATCCTCAGCCGGTAGTTGGTGGAAGGCTATGGATACTGAATCCTGATTTGGTTGTTGCTCTTCGCCTGATAAAGGATGGAACAAACTGGGTAAGACCAGAAGAGAATTTTGTTGTCGTGGCTCGTGAGGTGCTTGATGAAAAAGGACATCATCGCCTGATCGAGATCAAGCGAGAATTTCTTATCGACTATTTGGCGGCAAGGAACCTTTCACTTCGCCTCTCTTACTACCGCCAAAGAGTAGAAAATGTCGCGGCACTTGAAGGTAGCGCATACGCGAATCTAGCGGATCAACAAGAACAGCGAGACGGCGGGCGATTTGAGCTCCGAATTCGCAGTTTGGACGATGTCTTTGGCGGAAGTTGGGCTTCGTTTCGGGTCTGGCGAACTGATGTTGATGAAGACGAAGACGCCCCAGTGATGGGGCCGGAAAGCGATGACAACACCGACTTTGAAAGCTCACAGGGGCATCGGAGTGGTTTTGAAGGTATGCGGGTAGAGGGTGAGTTTTGGCGAGACGAATGGATTGAGCATCAAGGACAGAGCGTGCGTGTTCGAGGAGATGCAGATACGACTCTTCCTCAATTCATCGTGGAGACTGACGGAACGCGAATGGCATCTGCCGATTTAGACAATGAAGACATTGGTCGATGGCTGTGGTTCCGTTCCAGCGTAGTCAGCGATCTTCTCGATCATCGCGGGTTTTCTCTGGAGTGGTATACGGCGGAAACAGGTGGTATTCGCTCCACGTCTGGGTATGTGACGCACTTTGGAATTAACTCTTCGGATTTGATAACGGTCTACGCCTATGATGTAGCCCGCCTTGCCGCATGGGAGCAGCATATTTGGGCCGCTCATAACGTTGTCCCGGATGGTAAGGTTTCAAATGAGTTGCTAGCATCGCAGGTGAGAGCTCAACCAGCATCTACACATGCTGTTGAAGAATTGCTATTCAAGAGCATGCGGATGCTAGAGGAGGGTTTTCGTCAAAAGTTCAACATTTCTCTGTTCACTCACGACATAGACGATTCCGCAGCCATGCAACATATTTCCCGCTTCGCGAGCAAGGATCAAGCTTCATTGCTGAGGTTAGCGAAAGAGCTTGTTCGTGTGTTCTCGGATCGGCTTGATGTCGCGACGCTTCGCAAGCTTTCAACTCATGCAGAAAAGGAGAAACTTGGTTCAAACAAGCTTCTTCAAGATGTTTTGGCCCAGAAGGTTGGGGCTGATAGAGCTCGCCTCGTCTTTGGTGCCATCGCTGGCGCATATGACATGCGAGTAGGTGATGCACATCCGACCAGTTCCAAGATTGGAGATGCTTTGAAGCTTGCTGGAATTGACAAGAGTGGCTCGTTCCTGAGACAGGGTGAGCAACTCATTTCCAATTTTGGACAATCAGTTTGGTGGACAGGAAAATTGCTTTTTGGGCAACCGGAAAGGCAAGACAGCTAGCCGCTGAACCGGAACGTTGAACGGCTGAACAAGCAGGCGACGACGAACGACAAGTTCAAAACGTATCAATGCATGAATATGGCAGCAGTTACGGCAAAGCTATTTAAACACTTTGAAAATGCCACATAACAAGCCATTTGAGCCGACACCTTCGGCGCGACTTAATGGCGACTTTTTGCACGGGAGTAAGACTTGGAGAGGCCTAATAGAATCTACAAATATGAACCTATGTCAATACAGGCTTTAGTCAACCTAAAATCGGAATCGATATACTTCAATTCACCACTGAATTTTAATGACCCGTTTGATTGCAATATGGCACTAAAAATAAGAGCGCCATATATTAATGAAATTCCTTTCATAAAAGAGTTCTTGCTAGAGGAAACTCTGGATAGTGATGGCGCTGCCAAAATAAAAAGTATTCCTGAAGGTGACATTGCGGCTATGGGCATGGTTCTAGCGGAAAACTATATGAAAGACCGTAAACATTGGGCCTTCGATTCATATGGAATTTGCTGTTTTAGTGAAACGAATGACAACCTACTTATGTGGTCTCATTACGCTTCGTCAGGAAAGGGCTTTTGTTTAGAATTCGATAGCTCTCGTGAGCCTTTTGACAAAATACAGCCTGTAAAGTATGTAGATGAACCACCTGAGCTAAACTTTAAAAGAGTATTTACAGGGGACCAATTGTATTTGCTCGATGCTTTATTCTGTACGAAATCTATTCATTGGAGCTATGAAAAAGAGTGGCGAATATTTCACCAACATGCAAACAAAGCTGTAAATTATCCAACGTTTTCGCTAACCGGGGTTTATTTTGGACCTGAAGTTGACGACTGTTTTGCAGAAATAATTTGTCTAACTCTTCAGGGGCAACACCCTCACATAAAGTTCTATAAAGGAACTCGCTCGAATGAATCGTATAAAGTTGCTTTTAGTGAGGTTTCTTTTACGCCGAGTATTTTAAAGAACGCATAATAACTGTTAGGCTTCACAGCCGCTCTGATCACACAAAATAAGTCGAATGGAACTATGTCGGTGGGAATAAAACGTTCGGCAATAATATATGCGGGGTATCGTTACCAAACGTTGCAGGGGGTGATGTTGCTTGCTGAATGGCTATCCTCGCCAACTCGCTACAAGGCAGTTAGATTCGAGTGCGAAGATTCAGACATTGCACCGCAGGCATTGGATGACATAGTAGCCGTACGCGCTGACGGGCGTCAGGATTACACACAAGTCAAATACACTCCCGATGAATCCATCACAAACTACCCTTTGTCATGGGACTGGTTGCTCTCGGTAGACCCCAACAATAAAAAGTCGCGTTCCTTTCTTCGTAAGTGGTTTGATGCATTCAAGAAAATTCCTCCAGAGCAGTTTGGGCAGGCACGGCTGATTACTAATCGCGAACCGGATCGAGAAATTTCGAGTTGCCTCACTGATGGCTTCATCGATTATGCTCTTGTACCCGCAGTAAAGAGGGTGGAACTGGACAAGCAACTGAATGGTTCTGCCGAAGCTAGCGCTTTTCTTGCTTCTTTCAAAATTCAACATAGCGATCGGTCTTATGAATCGCTTGACTGGAATATAAGGGCCGCCCTACGTCGGCTTGGCTACGAAGATGGTGGTATCGAACGACTTTTCAACCGAGCGCACGACTGGTCTATTATCAAGGCTCGGCCTGAGCCAGATGGGTGGATTTCTCTCGACATATTGAGGTCCGTTCTGTCAGATGCTCGGCCCAATCCCATTCTTGAGGACTTCGTTGTTCCTTTGGGGTACGCGCCGAACGATGAGTCGTTTCATCAAAAATTGTTTTCAGCCGTTACGAGTAGTGATGGCGGCGTTTTTTCTCTTGTTGGGCCTCCAGGGCAGGGAAAAAGCACCTACCTCAGCTATCTCTGTAATGCGCTCGAAGAAGCACAGATTCCAGTAATACGGCACCACTACTTCCTCTCGATGCACGACAAGTCTGTCGATCGCCTGACGCCATATGTGGTCGCGGATTCACTGTTGTCCCAAATATCCCGATTCCATGCGGGGGCGGGTGCTCCCACTCAGCGCAGTGAGGACTTGGCTGAGGCGCTCAGAGTGTGCGCCGAATACTACAAAACAATAATGAAACCGTTTGTCGTAATTATCGATGGCCTTGATCATGTTTGGCGGGATAATGACAAAGATAAGCGACCGCTGGACGACACTTTCCGACAACTTCTCCCAGTCGTCCCAAACCTCGTGGTCATCGTAGGGACTCAACCTGTCGACGACAACAAGCTGCCCGACGCTTTGTTGCTTGCATCTAAACGGTCGGACTGGTGGGAACTGCCTCCCATGTCTGGCGACGCCGTATATGCTTATATCAACCAGCAAGTTGCTGCAGGCCGATGGTTGCTTCCAGAAGGACAAGGGAAAGACGAACAGTTGAATGAGATGGCTCGGGCGCTGCATGGGCTGACCAAAGGCCATCCACTTCACACCATTTACTCAACCGAACACTTGCTGGCCACGGATCGCGTTCCGACCGTTCACGACATTGAGGAACTTCCAGTGTGTCCGGACGGAGATATTCGAAAGTACTACTTGACCCTGTGGCAAAAGCTAACTCTTCCACAACGGGATGCACTGCACCTTCTATGCAAGTATACGTTCTACTGGCCGCGCCGCTCATTCAGTGAACCGCCCATCGCCTCTGGCTCAGTACAGGTCGATGTGCGAGGAATTGAGCATCTTCTGCATGACACGAGCGTTGGCCTGAAGCCGTTTCATGAGAGTCTTATTGTCTTCGTAACAGAACAACACGAGCACGCTGAACGAGGTGAGATGCTCTCTTCCGTGGTGGAAGCATGGCTGCGTGAAAAGGCACCGCCTGTGCTTAGGGAAAGTTGGTTGTGGACGGTGCAGGCCCAGAGAGGAAACAGCATGCACCTCGTGGATGGTCTCACGAGAGATTGGGTCTTAGACCGCCTTGTTGACGGTTGTGCCGTTGGAACTTTTATCCGCATGTTGGGGGAAGCAGAAGAGTACGCGTTCAAAGCGCGCCAATATCCGCGAACTTACGAATTACGTTCACTGAAAACCCGACTTTTGAATGGTCCTGAATTTCAAATTGAGGATGCGGCCCGTTTATTGGGAGCGTCGTGGACAATCAGTGAGGATCAATCAGTTATCGACGACACCTGGGTTGGTCAACGCGAGCTTCCAACTTATACCTTGATGGTACTCAGTCTTTCTTTGCATCGCCGTGGAGAAAACGAACGGGCCAAAGCTGCAATCAGTGCGGCGCAGGCTCGTTTCCATGCAGAATATCGTTTTATGAGCGAAGGGCGCACCAGGGATTGGTACGCGCAGGACAAGATTCTTCTTCGCACACGCATTGCACTAGGGATGGTGACAGCCGAAACAATTGCAGCAAAGAGCTTTGCCAAATGGCCAGTTAAAATTATCGAAACGATCGCCAATTCATTTGCGGAGGCGCATGAATTGCCCGAATTGATGGCCCTTAGGAAACTTGAAATGTCCGCTGCAAGGCTCAGACCTATCGAAGATGCCGCAATCAGAGTGGCAGTTATAGACGGTGGGAACTTGGCGGCATGGGCTGAGTTCAGCCACTTCGGAGCGAGCTCGTTGTCCGCATGCTGGCGGTCCGTAGCTGGAAATCTTCCTGACTCCAAGATGCCGCATACACCTCTTCGATTTAATTGGACCGACGTTACGGATTGGGACAGCCGCCTCGCAGCATTCGACGACTTGGTTCGGGAATGGTTTTTGAAGACCGTCGTAGTGGCGCTGAATGCGGAGGCCAAGTTCTCTTGGATTCCTGCCCCTTCGTCCGATAAGCAGAAAGGTATATCGCGCTATCTGGACCAGTTGCAACGATTCGCTCTGCACGCAGCGAAAACATGGGCCGAAAAACGCCCAATGGACTTCAATGCGCCCTTCCGCCACTTCGATTCCCTACCAAAGCCTACTGGTCAAGGACATGATGAATGGCAGCTCTACCGGGATTTTCGACGTGCCTTGATCGCTGTTGCCTTGGACTGCCACTTCATTAGTGCGGCCTGTAGCGGCGCTTCGTCTATCACATTGGCGTCATTGATATCTGCGGAATCGTCCGAATGGTTCAATTCTGCGGTGCTACGGGCAAGCTGCATACGGCTTGGGCTTCGAATTCTTGCTGGCGACGCCGCGGAACGTCTAATCACCGTGGGGGAGTCCGAATGTTGGAGCCGTCTTGAAGAAACGTGTAATACAGCAGGAACACTTCTCGAACTGTGCGAACTTGCGGTTTTGTATGATCTGTCGAATACGGCAAGGCGTCTTTGCCGCGTATGTTGGGATGTTGTCATTGGCTTTGGACATCGAAAGGACCCGGTACTGCAAGAGGTGCTTTCTGCTATTGAATATCTGGCTCCCGCAAACCCAGCCGAGGCTAGGCGAATGCTCTTTGAAGTCGCCCCGCAGATTCATTCGATCACAGAATACACGGACGGGAGCGGAACGCGCCACGCTCACTCTCAGGCGTCGGAACTGCTGGCCAAGTTGGACAGACGTGCTTTGGTAGAACAGCATCGCCAGTATGCGGCCGAGGGTCCTGGTACTACGCTGAGAGCGCCGACTCGACACCTCGTCGCGTCAATGGACCCAGCATCAGCCGTTGCAGCGCCACTCGCCAGAACTGGCTTATTGAACACGGAAATGGGGCTGACTGTTGAGCGAGCTTTAGCCGGTGACGAAGCCGCGCGGACCATAGCGACTGCTGCTGCCGAGCACTTGGGTAGAACGATCGATTCTCTTGCTGATGAGGATCGAAGTACCAGACACGAGCCCTCACGGTTCACTGGGAACCCATCAGACTATCCGCCGAAAGATTTTAGTCGGCTGCTTACGGACATTCACGATTCCAAAACATTCGGGGGGCTTGAATTTATCCCAAGTTGGTTTGCCTACTGGAAAACTAATGGCAAAGCCTCGGACTTAGTTCGCTATGTAACGCCGATCCTACTTGCCGGGAATACATCGCGATTAGATACTGGCCGCCTATGGGACCCGCTTTTTGATACAACGCTGGAGCTGGCTGGCGCTGCGAAAGCATTCGATATTGCTGTGAAAGCTCAAATAGAAAATGGCGGATGGGGCGGCTTCATGGATTCGCCCGATCGCATAGAAGCTAGATTGCAAAAAGTCGCGAATATCTATCCAGAACGTGCCGACGAATTCATTGCAAATTCAACCAAAAATTTTTTGGTAGGCCGACACAATCCGACTTCGCTGGTTGTGCCGAGCGAATATCTCGTTTTTTTCTTTGTCAAACTGGGGCGCATTGAAGATGCACGACAATTGATAGCGAGCATGATCAAGTGCGTCGTCGAGGACACCCGAAATTTACGTCTTCCGAAGCCAGCATGGGCACATGGTGATGGCTGATCTTAACCGCGCTGATTTGGCGATGCTGCTTGCTCGGCTTGACTGGCCGGTACCCAGTGTTCGTTGGTGGGCTATCCAAGAGGTGGCATCACTACTTGCTTCGGAAGAATTCGGTGGACAAGTTGAGACAGCACTCATTGAGCAGTTGTCTGCTGCGTTCTTTGAAACAGAAGTTACCGAATTGTTGTTCGTGTTCTGGCTCGCAAGCCGAGATGGGTACTTAGTCCCAGATAAGCTTGGAACCGCCATAGCTGCGCGATCACAATTGACCTTATTACTCTTACAAGATGCCGGGTACAGTGGAGTTTCGCACGGGCTCTTGAGTTCACCGTTGCTGCTCGCCCCATCTTCATTTTCGCCGCCAGACGATCTCGTCAGGGCAGAGGGATCTGAAGTGCCCCGTATTTTCGGAACCATCCTTCGCAGACTTGAGCAAAATAGTGGCCATCCATTTCTCGCTCAATTCGCCTTTGAGTGGACATCGGGCCTTCGGCGCGGACGGGCAATCTGGTTAGACGCCTCTCATTTCTATTCGCGAACGCGTGAAGGTGTTACCGGTCAGTTTGTGAGTCAAGCTAGTCACCGAGGTCGCTCGTGCTTATCTCCGAGTCTTGGAAATTGCTAGAGAATACTGGGGACTGCCCGATCATATCGCGGCTGAATACTCTTTGATGGCATTGCCGATAGATCCTTTGCTGGCGAAGTTGCGTCCAGCCCGTCCAACCTGGTTGGTCCAGTGGCCTCAAGCAGTGTCGGCCAATGCCGAGACGCTATCCAGTTATGTGCGTAGCATGGTAACTCGCTTTGAGCATGAAAATGGCGACCAAGTCTTGGGCGCATTCTCATGTCTTATATATCATTCGAATTTAGAAGTTTTGGACCTTACCGTTACCTTGTGGGCACGATTCAGTGAGACAAGGATCAATGCGCAACACCTCGCTGAACTGACGCAAGACGAAGCATGGCACAACAAACTTCATTCAGATGGTCTCAGCACGGCGGGTTGGTGTGAACCGGATGACTCAATAAGTAAACTTGCAAACACTGGTGCCAAGACAATTCCGGTTACGGGCCGTGTGTACCCAACACGGCATGGGTATTTGAACACAGAGGTGTCATCACGAGGTATCTACGCACCGCTGCAGATAATTGGCGACACAGTTGTCGAAGTCAGAACATTGGATACTATGCTCAGCTATTCAATTAATGGGGTTGTGTTGGGAAGAAGCCAAATTTGGAATATGGAGTGGCAACCATATCACCTGCGAGAAACTGGGCCGCATTGTGGTATTCACCTGACACTACTCAAGGAAAATCTTCCTTTACTCTTACAAAATGTGCCAAAGGAGTATCTATATTTTTGGGAATTGAAAAAGGTATCGCGAAAGCAAGAACATGAACCGTATACGTCAGAAGCTATTGTCGGCATGGTCTCTAGGAAGTAGCAGGAAAGCAGACTTGCAGTAGGCAGATCAACAGCCATTTCAGCAAAACGTCTTGCGTCTGCTTAGGTAAAAAAGTGTGGCTTCATTGAAATTCTCTTGGGGGTCTGCTTCGGGTCGTGAACGAACTAAAACAGTAGATTGTCCCGACGACCGCTTAGGCTGAGTTGGGGACTTCAAATTTGAACCTACGAACAAATGAAAAGCCCCATTTATGGGGCTTTCTTTACCTCTTGAATCGTATAGCCTGGTGGGAATAAAGCCACCGACCACTTCGAAAAACCATCGCGATACCATCTCGTGATGCATGTACGAGTTCGCGCATATTTGCCAAAGAGAAAAACAATATTTCCATAACCACCTCCTTGATTGGACTTCGTGGCCAGAAATAGAAAGCAGCAAAGAAGAAGCCTAGTCGAAGCGGGGCTAAACAACCACAAAATGGAAAAACAATGCCTCAACAAATGGAAGAAGAAAAATAGACGCAAATGATGCGTTTTTAAGAGAGTCAAACTCATCTCAGATGTAGTGCACCTTCTGTAGTCCTGATGTTTTATATAGACTAGTGTGTTCTAGCTCTCAACTCAGCACCGACGGAATCGCACTGGGGGTTTTCTTTTCAATCCACCCGCTACCAAGCGAAGCCCTCCCGGCTTCTTGCCTCAATACCGCCACGGTTTTAAATTATTCTCCCGGTAGGCTCCATCCCGTGACTTCATCTTTCTGGGTTCGTATCCGCTCCAACTTAAATCCGGTCACCTCAACTTGTCGCTGGATTTATCCTTCCGCCAATTTCATCTAGGCACGGATAGCGCCTACCGGTTGGGTTTGTGATTTTCACAGGATGATGCCTGCCACAGGATGATGCCTGCCACAGGATGATGCCTGCCACGGGATGATGCCTACCACGGGATGACGCCTACCACGGGACGACGCCTACCACGGGACGACGCCTACCACGGGATGACGCCTACCAAATGATTTATGAGTCCGGCGTGCGGCGGTGAACACGAATTACACGGGAACGTGAATAATGTTTACCGTCGATGATTCCTATGGCCGATTATGCAAACCTTTGCATAAGGCCGATCATCGGACAATGCCTGCCAGATTCAAATCTGAACTACTACAGCTACAGCTAAGTCATCTTGTTAAGCACAATATAAAACCCCGCCGGAGCGGGGTTGATGACTATGAGTCAGGATTTATGGAAAGACCTTTTCTCCAAAAACCTGTTGCATGGCGGCAATTGAAGCGGAGTATCCGTGGCTTCCGGATTCCTTCAACCAGTGGTGAGCTTTCTGAATATCACGCGGCACACCTGGACGACCTTCGTAATAAATTACACCTAGTCTGAACATTGAGGTCAAATCGCCATAGGCTCTGTTTGCGCGTTTTTCGGCAGCTTTTTCATACCAATAAGCAGCTTCAGAATAATCCGTCGATACCCCCTTGCCATTTTCATATGCATCGCCAAGAATGTATTGCGAATCTTCATCCCCTTCGGTGGCAAGTTTCATGTTCCATTTCATGGCTTCACGATAGTCCTTGGGTACACCGTCTCCGTAGTAGTACATCAAACCCAACGATCCTTGAGCATATTTGTTTCCCTGCTCAGCCGATTTCATATACCACTTCAGTGCTTCATCAATGTTCGGTTGAACCTTGAAACCGCCGTCACCAGGTTCGCCCTTGTAGATGTCACCAAGCTTGTGCTGAGCATCGGAATTGCCTTGCTGTGCAGACTTGTAATAAAGTTTCCACGCCTCTTGATAGTTTTTCTGAACCACATAGCCTTGCTCATAAAAGAATCCAAGATAGTATTGAGCGACCGGATTTCCTTTCGCTGCAAGTGGCTTGAACTCTTTGTAAGCAGCTGCCCAGTTGTGACTTTCTTCCGCATCAATCCCTTCTTGTAAGCCTGCCATCGCGCTTGATGACACAAGCAACAGACCTAACAACACCAACACTTTATTCATCTTTATTTTCTCCAATTGATATTGCAACGGACATTCGTTGCAATAAGAAATACAGTGCAGAAGAAAATAATATTAAATCAGCTTGTCGCAACAGGAGGCGAAGCCGGGAGGTTGGCAAGAAACCTCGCGAAGTAAAATTCATCGCAAAAAACATGGCCGACAATTTGATTTTCGGTATTGCAGTTCTGTAAACTGTTCAGGCATGGAAAAACTAATTGGCATAACAGTATTTATAGCAGCACCAAAGATTAATGAAATCGGCCAATGTGATGTTGTAGTAAATTCACGAGGTAATTATCAACCAACCGGAGGCAAGGAATCATGAGTGGGGGAATCAGTGATGCGCTTGAAGCAAGCATCCGAGAATATTCAAAATACCTGCTTGGTTTGAGCGGAAAGACTGCCGGTGAATTGGAATTCATGAATGCCGAAATGCACAATGTATTGGATATGCAAACCCGGGACGTTCGAAAGACCGAAAGGCAAGTGATACTGTTTCTGCAATTTCTGACTGAAATGCACGGCAAAACAGCCATCGTAAATTTGGGAATAGACCCACACTCAATGCAGCCCATCGTTAAGTCGGACAGCGATGATTTGATGTTTTGATTTTGCAGGTCATGCGCCCCTAAATTCAGTCAGCCAAAAATATGGAACCCTTGGTAATAGAAGTCCCCCCATATAACTAACAGCGTTTTTAGGACGGACCAAACCCAGTCCCCTTGTCATGGGGGCAACTTTGGGGGCAACTACATTTGTTTGGGGGCAAGAAGGGTAATGAAAAGGGGCACTGGCGGGACACTGGCTGGCAATATATCACCATATTCCAGAACACTCTAGAAAACACCATTCTGCATATCAATTTGATTGTTATGTTCTTATTTGTTCCTGCATATTCTGCTTTACGCTATATGCACGA
>CAVTMV010000019.1:0-123601 GCA_963735945.1 uncultured beta proteobacterium | reverse complement strand
TCATAACCTGTGGACATTTACGCTTCCAGTGCTGGGAACTATTATGCAATCAGTAGAAACAATTTGGCCTTAACCCTTCAGGGTCAGCTTTTAAATTTTCAAGATAAGGCTTTACAAATTTCTTATTGTATCGTTGCTATACATTCCACGTTTAGACATTCCTCCTGCAAACGCACCACATAAATTAATTCGTAGACAATCGCACTTGAAAGTTTCCAGTGGACCACAAATCAAAACAGGTGGAATTTTTATCATCTATATAATTCTTTAACCATTTATCTTTCGCTTCTTTTGGCACAACCCTTACCTTCTGTTCAAAGACGTCTACTCGTGTCAAAGTTGTTGCACAATAACCAATTTTAAATCCATTTTTTATACGAAGGTTAAACTAGCTCTACTTCAACCATCCATCCTGAGTTTTTCAAAGATTTCTCTTTTGTACATTAATGTTGCACTATGAATCACATTCTTATTAAGCATCTCGGCAAAAAAAAAAAAAAAAACAGTTTGAGTCCTCTATGCAATTAGGAGTAAGCATATCATCTTCATGCAACCATCTTATATAATCACCTTCTGCCTGATCAGAGCCTTATTGAAATTCTCAGGCCAATTCCCATCTCCCTTACTAAGTATCAACTGACAATCCTTAGGAACACTATTTACAGCCTCTTTAAGCCATCCACGATCTTTGTTGTAGGGAATTATAACCGTAACACGTTTCCTGCCTTTAAAATTAATGTAATCCTTAACCCAGGGAATTTCTGCATCATGAATTCTCGGTTTGCCATGGAAACAGACAAGGTTTGCTCCTTCGGGTATTTTTAATAATAAAATACCTCCTTTTGGTTTAAAATCAATTATCGTCTTTGTTAATTGCTGCCAAAACAAATCAGGCTTACATACTCTCCTGAGAAAAACATCCATTCTTTTACCCGTCACTCCCTTGAAAGATTTCCAGACATTATTAACCTTTTCTGATTTTGCAGGAAACCATACAAGCCCTGTTGCTAATTGATCTCTTTGCCAAAAATCTTCAAGAGTAATGAACTTCAAGATTCATCCTTTACCAAATCGAATATATTTTCCAGTGATTGAATAACTGCTGTATCAAGATCAATGTAAAGGAATGGCCTGTACTTCTCCATTTCAGGACTATACAGCATTATGCGTGACCAAGTACCTTCAAGATTATTAGTCAAAGTAACAAGTTGAATATTGCCAAGATCATAAGTGCCGCCATCCCATAAGCAGATAATCCTTGGTCTTTCTCCTCTCCATTTTGCTGCAATGTGACGGGTAAGAAGCTCCACATCCCTATACTGGAAATCCTTACTCCGCTTTAATACCATTACAATAGTTCTCATTGCTTAATTGCTACAAAATCACTTCTTTCTCTTGTCAAAGAATAACCTATACGCTCCAATAAGTAAGCCACTGCATCGGTCATCCCATTAACACCATAAATTCTTTGCCTTATCCCCGTATCTTGTAAAGCACGATACAGGAAACGACCAATCTTCATATTTAATTATGTCAATATGTATATCTGTAAAGTTAATAGATTTTATGATTTCAGCATCATATCCTTCGGTGTCTATTTGCAGATAACCTATATCGTTATCTTGTGCTTATTGCAAAGCTCCGTAGAATGTCATACTCTGTACCTTGAGTCTCATTAAAATCATTACCCCAATCATCCATCGGAAGAAGGCTATAGTGAACATCCGTATAATTAACGCCCTTGAATGGTCTTCCTTCCCTTGCAGAATGTACTTAGGTATCACTAGTGTACCACGCCTTGATTTGTCCTCCGTTATCGCAACATTCTCTATAAAAACATTATTTATCCCCTTGTAGCATTCTTTTTTATCTGTTCCGTTCAAGGCTTGTTAGGTCCCATAAGAACAGCCTTGAGGATTAGAATACTTAACAATAGCATTAAACTCATCAGCACCGTTATTAGTACCGATCTGAACCATGACTTTATCCTGTGCTACTTTAGCCATTAGCCCTTATTATTGATTCTTTCTTTGTCTGCCTGTGAAGAAATGCATTTTTGGTATATAAATCCAAATCGTCTACTATAATCAAGATCATAGACCTTTGGATGCCACTGATGAATAACAGCAACATCAGGAATAATCATATTTAACTCCCAGTCTCTTTACCCTATCAATGAATTCATTGTCCTCATAACCCACGCCCATAGCATACCTCTCATCAAAACCTCCAAGAACATTAGATTCTTTCTTGGTTATTGCTGCACAAAAGTGATAATAAACTGGTCTGAATTTCGGGTGGTCGTCATGTTGGCCAAGTACATGCTGACCAAGGCTGTGACCAACGTGGGCAATGCGGCCATGGAAAAGAAGCGGGCGGCTGCCACCCAACAGGCGGCTACTCCGGCCGCCGATGTTATCCCACCCGATACATCCGTATTATCTGCTGCCAGCGCGGTAGCCGATGGCGATGGCGCATCCTCGCCAGTCACATCAACGAATCAATGATTTTCAGCCGGCCTGCCAAGGCCGCGTTATCAGATCGCTGCGTCGTAATCCACCATCAGCGGGGCATGATCGCTGAAGCGCTGTTCCTTGTAGATGCCCGTTGCAAGGGCCTTGGCAGCCACGCCCGGCGTGGCGATCTGGTAGTCGATGCGCCAGCCGACATCCTTTTCCCAAGCGCGGCCGCGGTTGGACCACCAGGTGTAGGCTTCCAGCTCGGGATGCAGTTTGCGGAACACATCGACGAAGCCGACTTCGTTGAACAGCTGGGTGAGCCAGGCGCGTTCTTCCGGCAGGAAGCCGGAATTCTTCTTGTTGCCTTTCCAGTTCTTCAGGTCTTTCTCGGTGTGGGCGATGTTCCAGTCGCCGCAGACGATCACATCGCGCCCGCTATGCCGAAGCTGAACGAGATGCGGCATGAACGCTTCCATGAACTTGAACTTCACTGCCTGGCGTTCTTCGCCGCTGGAGCCGGAAGGCAGGTAGAGCGAGACGACGCTGAGGTTGCCGAACTGAGCTTCGAGGTAGCGCCCCTCGGCATCGAATTCGGGGATATCCAGCCCGACGATGACTCTATCTGGCTTGTGCTGGGTATAGATGCCGACACCGCTGTAGCCCTTCTTCTCGGCGTAGTGGAAATAGCCGTGGTAGCCGGGGGGAGATAGCATCTCCGGGGCCATGTCGGCAGCCTGGGCTTTGAGTTCCTGCACGCAGACGATGTCGGCGTTTTGCTGTTGCAGCCAGTTGAAAAAGCCTTTGGTGGAGGCGGAGCGAATGCCATTCAGGTTAGCAGTGATAATGCGCATGTTGTGTCTCGTTGGGTAAGCCTGCGCATTATAATGGCGGCACTATTCAATTCATCTGCAAAGCTACTCATGCACGCATACCGCCAGGATTTCATCCGTTTCGCTGTCGATCAGAAAGTTTTGCGCTTCGGCGAGTTTCAGACCAAGGCCGGGCGCCTGTCACCCTATTTCTTCAACTCCGGACTGTTTCAGGATGGAGCGGCTTTGCGCGAGCTGTGCCAATTCTATGCGCAGGCCATCCTTGCCTCCGGCGTCGAGTTCGACATGCTGTTCGGCCCAGCTTACAAAGGCATTCCGCTGGTAGCGGGTACTTCCATCGCGCTGTCCGAGCAAGGCCGCAACGTGCCGTATTGCTTCAACCGCAAGGAAGCCAAGGACCATGGCGAGGGCGGCAATACCGTGGGTGCCAAGTTGCAGGGCAGGGTGCTCATCATCGACGACGTGATCTCGGCAGGAACCTCGGTGCGCGAATCCATTGAACTTATCCGTTCGGCGGGTGCCACACCGTGCGGCGTTGTCATTGCACTGGACCGCATGGAGCGCGGTCAGGGTGAATTGTCTGCAGTCCAGGAAGTGAAGCGGGATTATGGCCTGCCTGTCATCTCGATCGCAGCGCTGGACGACCTGCTGGGCTATTTGCAGGGTCAGGCAGAGTTAGTGCAGAATCTGCATGCGGTGCAAGCCTATCGTGACCGTTACGGAGTAAAGAATGATTAATTCGAAGTTGTTGCTGGCAAGTGCTGTCCTGTTCGGGACTTTTTGTATCAACGCGGAAGCCAAGCTTTACAAGTGGGTAGATGAGCATGGCACCACCCATTATGGCGAAACCATCCCGCCGGAATATGCCAACCGTGAGGCCCAGAAACTCGAGAAGGGCCGAATCACCGAGCGCGACGATACTTTTGACGTCAACAAGAAGAAGACAACGAAGCAAGATGCTACTGTTGACAAGGCTGCCCAGGAAGCCAAGCGCCACGACAATGCGTTGCTGAACAGCTACAGCAACGAGAAAGAGATCGACCTTGCGCGCGACCGCAATCTTCTGCAAATCGAGGCCCGCATCAACAGTTACACGACCTTGTTGAAATCAGCGCAATCCACCCTGGATGATTTGCATAAGGAAAGCGATGCGCGAACCCAAAAGGGTATGAAGATTCCCCAATCCTTGACTGACGACATCGCTGCAGCTGAAGAACGTGTTGCCTCGATGCAAAAAGATCTGGATTCCAGTAAAAAGGAATCTGAAGCCGTCAAGGCTCGCTATGAGGCGGACAAGCAACGTTTCCGTGAATTGAAAGGTCTGGCGCCAGCTTCTGGCAAGTGATTACAGCGCGGCGTAGCTTTTTGCGGCCGCGTCGTAGCGCAGCAGCTGTCCCTGCTCGATATCGAAGTACCAGCCGTGCAATCTCAGCTTGCCGGCTTCAACGCGCTCCCTGATCCAGGGAAAGGTCATCAGGTTACTCAACGACACCAGGATGGCTCGCTGCTCGCAGGCACGCTCCTGCTCTGCCTGCGACGCATCGGGCATCTCCGCCATCACTTCGGCGCGAGCACTCTCGGCGAGGCACATCCAGTCACCAATGTAGGAACCCGGCGTCCCCACGCCGCCGGTCTTGACCAGCGCATTGATGCCGCCGCAGCGCGCATGGCCGAGCACGATGATGTGTTCGACGCCTAGCGTGGTCACGCCATATTCGATGGCGGCCGAGGTGCCATGGTGGCCGCTGTTTTGCTCCAGCGGCGGCACCAGGTTAGCGACGTTTCGCACCACGAACAGGTCACCGGGGTCGCAGTCGAACACCAGCGCCGGATCGACGCGCGAATCGCAACAAGCCACGACCAGAATCTTGGGTGTCTGGCCCTGTTTCACCAGTTGCTGGTAAACGCTGTCGTGACTTTCGAAATGTTGCTCGCGGAAGCGCCGAAAGCCCTCGACCAGATTGCGCGGGATCGATTTCATGCGCCGGTGAGCAGCCGCTGTGCTTCGCGGTATTTGTCGGCGGTCTTTTGCAGCACGTCCGCAGGAACTTGGGGGGCGGGCGGCTGCTTGTTCCAGCCGGAGGATTCCAGCCAGTCGCGCACGAACTGCTTGTCGAAGCTGGGCGGGTTGCTGCCGACCTTGTATTGGTCGGCCGGCCAGAAGCGCGATGAATCGGGCGTCAGCGCTTCGTCGATCAGATACAGCTTGCCGCGCAGCATCGGTGCCGAACTCGAACTTGGTGTCGGCGATGATGATGCCCTTGGTCAGCGCATAATCCGCCGCCTGGGTATACAGCGCCAGGGTGGCATTCTTCACCTGTTCGGCCATATCGGCACCCAGCAGTTTCTTGGCTTCTTCGAACGAGATGTTCTCGTCGTGTTCGCCGACCGCTGCCTTGGTCGAAGGCGTGAACAACGGCTGCGGCAGCTTCTGCGCCTCCTGCAGACCAGCAGGCAACTGGATGCCGCACACGGCACCGGTCTTCTTGTAGTCCTTCCAGCCCGAACCCACCAGGTAGCCGCGCACGATGGCCTCGATCGGCAACGGCTTGAGCTTCTTGGTGACGAAGGCGCGGCCGCGTACTTGCGCCTTTTCCGCTTCGGTCTTCACCACCGACTCGGGATCGATGCCGGACAGGTGGTTGGGGATGACGTTGCCGAGTTTCTTGAACCAGAAGTTGGACACCGCCGTGAGCACCTCGCCCTTGCCGGGGATCGGCGTCGGCAGGATCACGTCGAACGCAGACAGACGATCCGTCTGCACGATCAGCAAGTGATCGGCATCGACTTCGTACAGGTCGCGCACTTTGCCGCGATGCAGGAACTTCAGGCTGGTCAGGTTCGATTCGTGTAGTGCGCTCATGATCTTCAGCTCAATGTCGGCAATGTGGTTGCGGCGATCTGTTCGGCCTGCTTCTTGCGATAGTCGGTCAGCTTCTGCTGCCAGTTGCTTGTCGTTCAATGCCAGCATGGACACGGCGAACAAGCCGGCATTCGCTGCACCCGCTTCGCCGATGGCGAAGGTGGCGACCGGAATGCCTTTCGGCATCTGCACGATGGACAACAGCGAGTCCATGCCCTTCAGGTATTTCGAAGGGATGGGCACGCCCAGCACCGGCAGCGTGGTCTTGCCGGCGATCACGCCGGCAAGATGCGCTGCCCCGCCGGCGCCGGCGATGAAGCATTGCACGCCTTGCGCGCTCATTTCCTTGATGTAGTCGAACAACAGGTCGGGTGAACGATGCGCCGAGATCACGCGCGCATCGAACGCCACGCCGAAATCCTGCAGCGCCGTGGCAGCCTGCTGCATGATCTCCCAGTCGTTGCTGCTACCCATCACGATAGAAACTAATGGTTTGGTCATAGTGTCCCTCACCCCAACCCTCGCCCGGCGGGAGAGGGGCGCGGATTGTCAATTGCCTTTGTGGTAACCCACCACGCGCTCGACTTCGTTCTTCGAGCCGAGAATCACTGGCACGCGCTGGTGCAGTCCGGTGGGCTGCAATTCCATGATGCGCTCGCGGCCGGTGGAGCTGGCGCCGCCTGCCTGTTCGACGATGAACGACATCGGGTTGGCTTCGTACATCAGGCGCAGCTTGCCGGCCTTGGCTGGATCTTTGGTGTCGAACGGATACATGAAGATGCCGCCGCGGGTCAGGATGCGGTGCACTTCGGCCACCATCGAGGCGACCCAGCGCATGTTGAAATTCTTCTCGCGGCCGCCGTCCTTGCCCTTCATGCACTCGTCGATGTAGCGCTGCACGGGCTTTTCCCAGTAACGCTGGTTGGACATGTTGATGGCGAACTCGGCGGTGTCGTCCGGGATGGTCATGTTCGGATGGGTCAGGAAGAATTCGCCGACATCGCGGTCCAGAGTGAAGCCGTTCACGCCGTGGCCGGTGGTCAGCACCATCATGGTGTTCGGGCCGTACAGCGCGTAGCCGGCGCAAACCTGCTTGGTGCCGGGCTGCATGAAGTCGGCAGCGGTCGGATTGGTCACGCCTTCGGGGCAGCGCAGGATGGAGAAGATGGTGCCGACGGAGATGTTCACGTCGATGTTGGAAGAGCCGTCCAGCGGATCGAAAGTGATCAGGTACTTGCCCTTCGGGTACTTGGCCGGGATCGGGTAGATGTCGTCCATCTCTTCCGAAGCCATCGCCGCCAGGTGGCCGCTCCACTCGTTGGCCTTGATGAACACTTCGTTGGTGATGATGTCCAGTTTCTTCTGGGTTTCGCCTTGCACGTTCTCACTGCCGGCGCTGCCCAGCACGCCGATCAACGCGCCCTTGTTCACGTCATGCGCGATCTGCTTGCAAGCGGAAATGACATCGCTGAGCAGCCCGGTGAAATCGCCGGTGGCGCCGGGAATGTGGCGTTGCTCTTCGATGATGAACTGGATCAAACTCTTACTCATTACTACTTCTCCTAAGATTAAATTTTACAACTGACGGATTTTACAGGTTTTACACTTTGCTCTCTATCGCTATTTGGTCAGCGAGATGAATAGTTCGGGTAGTTTCTGCGGCAATTGCTCGACTTTGTCGACGATGGTGTATTGCCTGCCGAAGATGTCGGCCACGTACTCGTCGGCCTTGGGGTCGAGATTGATGCAGTAGGCGTAGATGCCCTGGCGGTCCAGTTCCTTGACCGCTTGCCGCGCATCGGCGATCAACAACTCGCCATCCTTGCTGTCCACGTCCGAAGGTTGACCGTCGGTAAGGATCAGCATCAGCTTCTTATCGGCCTGCTGCTTCTCAAGGTAGTGCGCAGCGTGGCGCATCGCGGCACCCATGCGCGTCGAGTAGCTGGCTTCCATCGCGGCCAAGCGGCCTTTGACCGTGTCGTCCCAGCGTTCGCTGTAGCCCTTGATGTGCAGGTAGCGCACATCGTGGCGGGTGTTGGAATGAAAACCGGCGATGGCAAACGGGTCGCCCAGTTTTTCCACTGCCCAGCCGAGCAATGTCACGGCTTCCTGGCTCAATTCCAGGATGGTCTGCTCACTGCCCTCGGCCTTCTCGTTCAGCGATTCGGACAGATCGAGCAACAGCATCACCGCGATGTTGCGCCCGTCGTTGCGGTGGCTCATGTTGATGCGCGGATCAGGCTGCGCGCCGCTCTTGTAGTCGATGAGCGAACGGATGGCGATATCCAGATCCAGCTCGCTGCCTTCTTCCTGATAGCGGATGCGCACCTTGTCCTGCGGCTTGAGCAGGTCGAGCATCTTCTTCAGACGCTTGGCCAGCCCGGCATGTTTCTCCAGCAGCTTGTCGATGTCTGCCGCATTGCCCGATGGATGCAGGCCTTCGTACACGCTCACCCAGTCCGGGCGGTAGTTCTGCGTGTTGTAGTCCCACTCGGGGTAGTGGCGCGGCGGCAACCCGCTGAATTCTTCCTTTTCCTCGATCTTCTCGGGCTTGTCGAAGGCTTCTTCCTCGTCGCCTTCCTCGATGAAGATCCACATGTGGCGGTTGTCGTCGCGGTATTCGACTTCGGTATTGTCGAAATAGACATCGGCGGACAGATCGGCCTGGCGGCGGGTACGGGCGATGAACGAGATGGCCAGGTCCACCATCTCGTGCGTGGAGGAATCGCCCGCCGCCATGATGGCGCGGAAACGTTCGACGATCTCGCACACGTCCTTGTTGCGGTAGCTGCAAGACGGGTCGAGCATGGCGCGCGACACCATCGCCAGGCGGTGGCGCACCGCCGACTGCTTGTCAGGGTCGCAGGCATCTTCGATGGGTGTGGGATGCAGTGCCATGAACAGTTTGCGCAAGCCCGGATACTGCTTCATCGCCAATTGCTCGACGCGGATATCCTCGAAGAACTCCACCGCCATGCGCTGGAACGGGCTGATGTTGTCCGCCACCTGCGGCTTGGTCCAGCGGCGGTGCGCGGCGATATGCGCCAGTGCCGCGCGATAGCGGTCGATGCCTTTCACGCCGTGCGCATCGTCGTACACATCCGGCAGGCGTATGCCTTCCGCATTGAAGTACGGCATCGGCTTGCGCTGCTCGTCGAAAGCCAGCGAATAGGGCACCAACTGGTCGCCGTCCTCCCACAGACCGCGCAGGTACAGGTCGAGCTTGCGCTCGTTGTCCACCAGCAGCGTGCCGTGGCGCTCGCGTTGCAACACGGCTTTTGAGTCTGCCGATTGCAGGCTGAAATATTCGATCTGCCGTTCCGGGTGGTCGTTGTAATAACGTGCACCGTATTCGGCCCAGTTCTTCAAACCTTCCAGCGACAATATCTCCAGCAGCTTCGGCGCCTGCTTGAAGAACTCCGGCAAGCCCGGGCTGGCGAAGGTCTTGTGCAAACCATGCACCGAGCCGGTGGTGTCGTCCATCAGCTTCTGCGACAGGTCGAGGTAATGCTGCAGCTGTTCCTGCGAACGCAGCCTGCGCGACACCGCCGCGATCGATTGCAAGAACGGAACAATCGCTTTGAAGTTGGTGGACTTCGACAGCATGTAGGCGAAGCTCTTCAGCACCGGCAAGATCGGCTCGCCCACATTGCTGGCTACCGTCGGCGCTTCTTCCAGATAGATCAGGATGGGCTCGACACCGCGCCCCATCTTGCCGAGGAAGCGCGCATTGTCCAGGTACTCAGCGACGCCTTCCTCCGAGAGCAATGACAAGGCTTCTGCCATGCACTCCTCAAACACGGCACGCACATCCGGGAAGCCGACGTTGAGCCGCTCCCAGTAGGGCTGCATCTCTGCGCTGATGGTTACCGGTTCGGACAAGGTTGTCTTTCTGTTATCTTAAAATTTCACTGAACCGTTCGCCCTGAGCTTGTCGAAGGGCATGCGCTACGCGCATATGGTTCGACAGGCTTACCACGAACGGCTTGGCTTTATGCGAAAGTCGCGTCGATAGCGTGGTCCAGCGTGTCGCGGATATCCGCGTCGTCGGTGATCGGGCGCACAAGCGCCATGCGGCAGGCGGATTTCGGGGCGACGCCGCCCTTGATCAAGGTCGCTGCGTACACCAGCAAGCGGGTCGAGATGCCTTCATCCAGACCGTGTCCCTTGAGGTTGCGAGCGGCTTGGCCGATCTTCACCAGTTGTGTCGCCAGACCGAGCTCGATGCCGGCTTCCTTGCCCAGGATCTCCGCCTCAACTTTTGCTTCCGGGTAATCGAACTCGAACGCGGTGAAGCGCTGCTTGGTCGATTGCTTCAGGTCCTTCATCAGGCTCTGGTAGCCGGGGTTGTACGAGATCACCAGTTGGAAATCGGGATGCGCCTCGATCAGCTCGCCCTTCTTGTCCAGCGGCAAGGTGCGGCGGTGGTCAGTCAGCGGATGGATCACCACGGTGGTGTCCTGCCGCGCCTCGACGATCTCGTCCAGATAGCAGATCGCGCCGATGCGCGCCGCGGTAGTCAGCGGGCCATCCAGCCAGCGCGTGCCGTTGGCATCGAGCAGGTAGCGACCGACCAGATCGCTGGCGGTCATGTCTTCGTTGCAGGCCACGGTGATCAAGGGCTTGTTCAACTTCCACGCCATGTATTCGATGAAGCGCGATTTGCCGCAGCCGGTCGGGCCTTTCACCATCACCGGCAAGCGCGCGGTATAGGCCGCTTCATACAGTGTGACCTCGTCGCCCTGTGCCTGGTAGAACGGTTCCTTGTGAACCTTGTATTGTTCTTTGTTATCCATCGCTAACTCCTTTGTCCAGCTCTTTCCCGCATGAGCCGAGCGGTCTTGAGCTCCTGGAAAAAAACGCCCCCAACTGGTGGGGGCGCATTTTCGCTTCGATGCTGTACTGTAGTTACTTGTGAACGCCCAGCTTCTCGCGCCAGCCCGGGAACAACTTGTCGGCGTCTTTCGGGAACGACTCGAACGCACGGGCGAATTCCTTGTGTTCCTTCGCCCACTGGATCGGGTCCGCACCGGCTTTCCAGCACTCGTAAGCCTGGCGCAGAGACTTCGCACCCGCAGCCGGAGAATCGATGTGGCCGTAAGCGCCGCCACCAGCGGTGTTGATCACGTTTCCGTGGCCGAGGTTCTGGAAGAAGCCTGGCAGACGCAGCGCGTTCATACCGCCGGAGATGATGGAAGTGGTGGCCTTCATGCCGTGCCACTCTTGCTTGAAGTACGGACCTTCAGCCACATCGCGATCCAGCATGAAGGAGATCAGCTTGTCGGAAGACTCGCCTTCCATCTTGCCGTAACCCATGGTGCCTACGTGCATACCGGACGCACCCATCAGGCGGGTCATCTTGCAGTGTACGAACGCGGTGTAGCCGCGCTTGGATTGCGGAGAGGTCACAGCACCGTGACCGGCGCGGTGGAAGTGCAGGAACTGTGCCGGGAAGTTGCGGCGGGCAACAGTCACAGCAGTCGGGCCTGCAACGTAACCGTCAACCAGGAAGGCGACGCGCGGAGCGTTGAAGCCGAATGCGTCGAGGATGAACTCGGCGCGGGCGATCATTTCAGCAGGATCGTCAGCGGTGATGTTGGCGGAGAACATCTTGGCTTCGCCGGTTTCGTCCTGAGCGCGGTTCATCGCGTCCACGACCAGCGGGATCACTTTCTTCAGCGGGCAGAACGGCTGGTTGCCTTGCGGTTCGTCGTTCTTGATGAAGTCGCCGCCCAGCCAGAACTGGTAGGCAGCCTTCGCGAACGGCTCGGGACGCAGGCCCAGCTTCGGCTTGATGATGGTACCGGCGATGTAGCCGCCGTTCTCGATCGGACGACCCAGCGAGCGCCACATGTCGACGATGTTGACGTTCGGACCGTCGAACAGACGCAGATACTTCGGCGGGAAGTAGAAGTCGTGCATCTTCAGGTATTCGCAATCGCCCATACCCTGGTTGTTACCGATGGTCAGCGTCAGGAACGAAGCGATCATCGCGCGGCCGTCGGTGATGTTGATGTCGAACAGGTCTACCGGGTAAGCGATCTTGACCAGGCCGGTCTCTTCGTTGATCTCGTACACCAGCGCGTCAACGCCCTTGGTGAAGTCGTCGGTGGTGGAAACTTCAACGTTGGTACCGGTGGAAGATTCGGCGGCGACGTGCGCGGCCACTTCCAGGAATCCGTAGCCGGCTTTGGGCTTCATGATGTACGCGGTCAATACGTGGTTGCCGCCTTTGATTAAGTCTGCTTCCTTGAGATCAAGGTTTGAGTAACGACTGGACTGATCCATCTGCTTCTCCTGATTTGGTTAATTTTGACTACGGAACGAACTATACGCGTGGCGACCATAAATAATAGTCAAATGTTTTTATGTGAACCATAAGCGTAGCTTATGGTATAAATCGCTCCATGTTGCCAATTTCTCTCCGCCAGTTGCAAGTCTTCGAGAGCGTTGCCCGCCACTTGAGCCATTCGCGTGCGGCAGCGGAACTATATCTTTCGCAGCCTGCGGTGTCGATGCAGATCAAGCAGGCAGAAAGCGCAGTAGGACTCCCGTTATTCGAGCAGGTAGGCAAGAAACTTTTCCTCACCGACGCCGGGCGTGAACTGTTGCATTACAGCCGAAGCATCCTCCAACTCGTCAATGAGATGGAAACGGTTTTCGACGAAATGAAGGGACTTGAACATGGCCAGCTCAATATCTCGGTGGTGAGTACGGCCAATTATTTCATGCCGCAATTGCTTGCCAAGTTCATTCAGCAGCACCCCAAGATCAACGTCAGCCTTTCCGTCGCCAACAGGGACGCGGTCATCAAGCAACTTTCTGAGAATGTTGCCGACCTCGCCATCATGGGGCAACCACCCGAAGGTGCGGAAATGGTTTCGCAAGCATTCATGCGCAATCCGCTGGTTGTTATCGCCGCACCGGATCATCCGCTGGCGACAAGCAAGAATATTCAGCCGCATCAATTAATCAACGAAACCTTCCTGTTGCGCGAGGTCGGTTCCGGCACACGCGGCGTTGTCGAACGTTTTTTTGCCGGGCATCAATTGCCTTTGCCGGCGCATATGGAAATGGATACCAACGAAGCGATCAAGCAGTCTGTCCACGCCCGGATCGGCATCGGCATTATTTCGCGTCACGCCATCGAGCTGGAGCTGGAAACCAAACGTTTGTGCATACTCGATGTGGTCGGCTTCCCTATCGTGCGCGATTGGCACATCGTCCAGCGGAAAAACGCGCGTCTTTCCACGGCTGCAAATGCCTTTCAAAGGTTCCTGCTGGATGAGGCTGGCAAGCTGGCCAATTCGTTTTCCAAACGATAAAGTGGCAAAATCAAGCCAGGCGAGTTATGGCACAACATCCGTAATGCGCTTGTACATCCTGGCCTATGAGCCACTGACTGCATAGGCCATTTGGCATATTGTTTTTTAGGCTTTTCTAGAGCAGTATGAAGCACGTTCGATATGTGCAATGTGTGTCAATCTGTTGGAATTCTGACTTTATTCATCACGGGGTTGAGTTACTGGCTGGTTGAGCTTTTATTACCAGTATTTCAGGAAGGGGGAGGCCATGTATCAGGAAAACGTAGAATCGCGCGAAAAGTTCCTATTCGCACTCAAGTGGCTGCTGGCTGTAACTGAGCGCTATTCAGGGCCCTTGCAATTTGGTTTGGCCCATATCAGCTATAACAATCCCAAACTGCTCGGTGAGACCTATGGGGCGCAAGTGGCATCGCGCCAGCTTGACGAAGTTTGCCTTTCATTGCGCAAGGCATTCCGCAAAACAGATCTGGTTGCACGCGATGGAACGGATTTCTGGATCATCGTTCCTTTTACCGACGAAAAGATTTCTGACAAGATCAAGTACATTCTCGAATCGGCTTCGCTGGCCGGGCTTCAAATCGTAGAGCGCGATATTTCATTCTTTTCGTTGCCCTTGGGCGGGCTTGAATCAAGCGAAGACCTCTCGGCTGAGGACTTGCTGGCCTACCTCAAAAAGAACCACTCCACTCTTTCGCATCGTGAGGTTGTTCTTCCCGCAAATGCCTAGTCAGGCAAGTTACGAATCTGTCATGTAAGGCATCCGCAGAGTAACCAATTACCAAATAAAAAAGGCGACCCGAGGGTCGCCTTTCTGTTTCCGAACCAGCTTACTTGATGACTGCGTTCAGTTCGCCCTTGATGTAGCGCATTGCCATCGCATCCAGCGCGATCGGTTTGATCTTGCCGGCTTGGCCTGCGGAACCGAAGGCTTCGTAACGTGCCTTGCAGATCGCTTTCATCGCCTTGGTGGTTTCAGCCAGGAACTTGCGTGGATCGAAATCCTTTGGATTCTGCACCAGGTAGCGACGTGTAGCGCCTGTCGAAGCCATGCGCAGGTCGGTATCGATGTTCACTTTGCGCACGCCGTGCTTGATGCCTTCAACGATCTCTTCAACCGGTACGCCGTAAGTCTGAGGCATCGCACCGCCGAATTCGTTGATGATCTTCAACCACTCCTGCGGCACGGAAGAAGAGCCGTGCATCACCAGGTGGGTATTGGGGATGCGCGCATGGATTTCCTTGATGCGGCTGATCGCCAGGGTGTCGCCTGTGGGCGGCTTGGTGAACTTGTATGCACCGTGGGAAGTGCCGATGGCGATCGCCAGTGCATCGACCTGGGTCGCTTGACGAATTCGGCAGCTTCGTTCGGGTCGGTCAGCAGCTGGTCGTGGCTCAGCACGCCTTCCGCGCCGTGGCCGTCTTCCTTCTCGCCATGGCCGGATTCCAGGGAACCCAGGCAGCCCAGTTCGCCTTCGACGGAAACGCCAACGGCGTGAGACATCTCCACTACGCTGCGAGTCACGTTAACGTTGTACTCGAAGGAAGAGGGTGTCTTGCCGTCGGTCATCAACGAACCGTCCATCATCACGCTGGAGAAACCAGACTTGATGGCGTTGATACACACAGCCGGAGATGCGCCGTGATCCTGGTGCATGACGACCGGGATATGCGGATACATTTCGACAGCAGCTTCGATCAGGTGACGCAGGAACGGCTCGCCTGCATATTTGCGCGCACCGGCAGAACCTTGCATGATCACGGGGCTGTTGGTTTCATCAGCCGCTTCCATGATCGCCTTCACTTGTTCCAGGTTGTTGACGTTGAACGCGGGCAAGCCATAGCTGTGTTCAGCCGCGTGATCGAGAAGTTGACGCAAGGATACGAGTGCCATTATTTCCTCCAGATATTAAATTACAAAAACAGTTACAGTTTGTTCGATCAGCCCTTGCGGTGGTCGCCCACGCGCACGATCTTCAGGGTATTGGTATGACCGGCTTTGCCGATCGCTTCTCCGACCGTCATCACGATCAGGTCACCATCCGTTACCAGCCCGAGCCGGTGCAGTTCATCTTCCGCCTGGTGCAGCGTCACCGAATGATCTTTCGATTCGATCTTGAATGCGATCGGATGCACACCGCTGAACAAGGTCACTTTGCTCAAGGTCGCCTCCATCGGCGTCATCGCAAAGATCGGCGCACCCGCGTTGACGCGCGACATCCACAAGGCAGTAGAGCCCGATTGCGTCAGCGCAACGATGGCTTGGACCTTGAAATGCGAGGCCGCATACAGTGCTGACATAGCGATGGATTGGTCGATGCGCGAGAACTTGTTGTGGTCCAGGCGACGTTCGGCGGCACTGTTCTCCGTCTCTTTTTCTGCATTAAGACAGATTCGAGCCATTGCCTCGACTGTTTCCACCGGATAATCGCCGACGGCGGTTTCTGCCGATAACATCACTGCATCGGTACCATCCAGCACGGCATTAGCCACGTCGGAAACCTCCGCGCGCGTGGGGATCGGATTGGTGATCATCGATTCCATCATCTGCGTAGCGGTGATGACCAGCTTGTTCCTGGCGCGTGCCATCTTGATCATTTTCTTCTGCAGCCCCGGCACTGCCGCATCGCCGACTTCCACCGACAGATCGCCGCGTGCCACCATGATGGCATCGGATGCGTCAATGATTTCGCCCAGCACCGGAATGGCTTCTGCACGCTCGATCTTTGCCATCAGCAGGCTCTTGCCACCTGCCGCATGCATCAATTCGCGCGCGAGTTTCATATCGTCGGGCGAGCGTGGGAACGATACCGCCAGGTAGTCTGCCTTGATCAGGGCTGCGGTCTTGATGTCTTCCTTGTCCTTGTCAGTCAGTGCTGGTGCGGTTAGGCCCCCGCCTTTGCGGTTGATGCCCTTGTTGTTGGACAGAACGCCGCCGCGCACGACTACGCAATGAACTTCCTGACCCTTGACTCCCGTAACGTGAAATTCCAGCATGCCGTCGTTAAGCAGCAATACGGTGCCGACATCCACGTCATTCGGCAGCTCTTTGTAGTCCAGGCCTACGCGTTCCTGATTGCCCAAACCATCCAGGGAAGCGTCGAGAATGAAAGCATCTCCCTTATTCAAGGTGATCTTGTCGTTCACGAATTTGCGTACGCGGATCTTCGGACCTTGCAAGTCAGCCAAAATACCAACTGTGCGGCCTGCCGCTTTGGCAGCAGCGCGCACTTTTTCAGCGCGGCCCATGTGATCCTGTGCCGTGCCATGTGAAAAGTTCATCCGTACTACGTCCACTCCCGCGCGAATCATTTCTTCCAAGACCTTCTGGTCACTGGATGCGGGCCCCAATGTTGCTACTATTTTTGTTCTACGGAGCATTTATGTTTTTAGTCCTAAAAGTAGGGTGCGCCGTAACGCACCACCCGGTCAGGTGTGCGATTGCACACCTGACCGGGATTTTATTTTGCTGCGCGCTGTTCCAGAATTTCCACGGCCGGCAATGTCTTGCCTTCGAGGAATTCCAGGAATGCACCGCCAGCGGTGGAGATGTACGACACCTTGTCATAGATGTCGTACTTCTGGATCGCCGCGATGGTGTCGCCACCGCCAGCCAGTGTGAAGGCTTTGGTTTCGGCGATCGCCTTGGCAATGGTCTTGGTGCCTTCGCCGAACTGGTCGAACTCGAACACGCCGACCGGGCCGTTCCACACGACGGTGCCGGCCTTCATGATGATGTCGGCCAGTTCCTGCGCAGACTTCGGACCGATGTCGAAAATCATTTCGTCGTCAGCCACAGCGCCCGCATCTTTCAGGACAGCCGGCTCATTGGCATCGAATTTCTTGCCGACCACGACATCCACAGCGATGGGGATGTTAGCGCCACGTTGTTTCATTTTTTCGATCAGCGCTTGAGCGGTCGGAACCAGGTCGTCTTCGCACAGCGACTTGCCGACGTTCTTGCCGACTGCCTTGAGGAAGGTATTGGCGATACCGCCACCGACCACGAGCTGTTCGCATTTCTCGGACAACGATTCCAGCACGGTCAGCTTGGTCGAAACCTTGGAACCACCGACGATGGCAACCATCGGGCGAGCTGGGCTGAGCAATGCCTTGGACAATGCTTCCAGTTCTTCGGTCAACAGGATACCGGCAGCAGCGACAGGGGCGAACTTGGCCACGCCGTGGGTCGTACCCTCGGCGCGGTGAGCGGTACCGAAGGCGTCCATCACGAACACGTCGCACAGGGCGGCATATTTCTTCGCCAGCTCTTCGTTGCTCTTCTTCTCACCCTTGTTGAAGCGGCAGTTCTCCAGCAGCACCAATTCGCCGTCGGCGACGTTGAAACCGCCATCGACCCAGTCGCGGATCAGGCGTACAGGCTTGCCCAGCTTGTTGGCGATGCAATCGGCAACCGGCTTGAGCGAGTTCTCTTCGGAGAAAACACCTTCTTCCGGACGGCCCAGGTGCGAGGTCACCATCACCTTCGCGCCAGCCTTCAGCGCGTGCGTTGATCGTTGCCATGGATGCGGTAATGCGTGCATCGGAAGTAACTTTGCCGTCTTTGACTGGCACGTTGAGATCGGAGCGGATCAGGACGCGTTTGCCCTTCAGATCCAGGTCGGTCATTTTGATAACGGACATGATTTTTCCTTCTTGCAGACTTAAAAGCTGAAAGGGCTGGCATCAGCCAGCCCTTGATCGGACAGATTACTTGGCGACGTGCTGCACGAAACGCAGCATGTTGCAGGTGTAACCGTATTCGTTGTCGTACCAGGCAACCACCTTGACGAAGGTGCCGTCCAGCGCGATGCCGGCTTCGGAATCGAAGATCGACGAGAAGCCACAGCCGCGGAAGTCGGTAGAAACCACCTTCTCGTCGGTGTAACCCAAGGTCTTGCTCATGTCGCCGGTCTGCGAGGCCTTCTTCATGGCAGCGCAGATGTCTTCGTACTTGGCTTCCTTGTTCAGCTCAACGGTCAAGTCGACCACGGACACATCGGAAGTCGGTACGCGGAACGCCATGCCGGTCAGCTTGCCGTTCAGTTCTGGCAACACCTTGCCCACCGCCTTGGCTGCGCCGGTGGAGGAGGGGATGATGTTTTCCAGGATGCCGCGGCCGCCGCGCCAGTCTTTCTTGGACGGGCCGTCAACGGTCTTCTGCGTAGCAGTAGCAGCGTGCACGGTAGTCATCAGGCCGCGCTTGATGCCCCAGTTGTCGTTCAGCACCTTGGCGACCGGCGCCAAACAGTTGGTGGTGCAGGAAGCAGCGGAGACGATGGTCTCGCCCTTGTATGCGGTGTGGTTCACGCCGTACACGAACATCGGTGTCTTGTCCTTGGAAGGAGCGGACATCACAACCTTCTTGGCGCCGGCCTTGATGTGGGCTTGGCAGGATCTCGTCTTCCAGGAAGAAACCGGTGCACTCCAACACGATGTCGGCGCCGACTTCGTTCCACTTCAGGTTGACTGGATCCTTTTCAGCAGTCAGACGGATCTTCTTGCCGTTGACCACGAGGTTGTTGCCGTCGACCTTGATGTCGCCCTTGAAATTGCCGTGTACGGAGTCGTACTTCAGCATGTAGGCCAGATAGTCAGGCTCCAGCAGGTCGTTGATCGCGACAACTTCGAGATCCGGAAAATCCTTGGAGATTGCGCGGAATGCCATGCGACCGATACGTCCAAAACCATTGATACCAACTTTGATTGCCATGTTTCTCTCCTGATATTTAATTAATAAATTTTATTGTTACAGCACACCCTTGACGGTCTTCACCACGTTCTCGACGGTGAAACCGAAATGCTTGAACAGCTCCGGAGCAGGAGCGGACTCGCCGAAGCAATCCATACCGATCACTGCGCCTTCCAATCCGACATACTTGTACCACAGGCCGGTCACGCCCGCTTCAACGGCCACGCGCTTGATGCCCTTGGGCAATACGCTGTCTTTGTAGGCTTGATCCTGACGGTCGAACACGTTGGTCGAAGGCATGGACACCACGCGTACGTTGACGCCTTCGGCAGCCAGAGTTGCTTGTGCCTTCATGGCCAGATCGACTTCGGAACCGGTTGCGATGATGACAGCCTGCGGCTTGCCGCCGGCAGCTTCGGACAACACGTAGCCGCCTTTGCGGATGTTCTCGATCTGCTTCGCATCGCGCTTCTGGAATGCCAGATTCTGACGGCTGAAAATCAGGGAAGACGGGCCGGTCTTGCGCTCGACCGCGGCACACCCATGAAACCATGGACTCGACGGTGTCGCACGGACGCCATGTGTCCATGTTCGGAATGTAGCGCAGGGTCGTGGTTTGCTCGACCGGCTGGTGCGTCGGGCCGTCTTCGCCCAGACCGATGGAGTCGTGGGTGAACACATAGATCACGCGCTGTTTCATCAAGGCCGACATGCGCAGCGCATTGCGTGCATATTCGGAGAACATCAGGAAGGTGCCACCGAACGGCAGCAGGCCACCGTGCAACGACATGCCGTTCATGATGTGCGACATACCGAATTCGCGCACGCCGTAGCTGATGTAGTTACCGGGTTTTTTGCCGGAAACGTGGTGTGCACCTGTCCAGTTGGTCAGGTTGGAACCGGTCAGGTCGGCAGAACCGCCCAGGAATTCTGGCAATGCCGGAACCAGTGCGTTGATCGAATTTTGCGAAGCCTTGCGGGTAGCAATGGTTTCGGCCTTCTCGTTGACTGCAGCGATAGCCTTGGCAGCGTGGTCAGCCCAGTTGGCCGGCAGATCACCCTTCATGCGGCGTTCGAATTCGGCAGCTTCTTTCGGGAATGCCTTCTTGTATTCGGCAAACTTGTTGTTCCACAGCTTTTCCAGACCTTCGCCCTTGGTGCGCGCATCCCAGGCTTCATATACATGAGCCGGAACTTCGAACGGTGGATATTTCCAGCCGATGTGCTCGCGGGTTGCAGCAACTTCTGCGTCGCCCAGGGCTGCGCCGTGAACATCGTGAGTACCTGCTTTTGCCGGGGAACCGGCGCCGATGATGGTCTTGCAGCAGATCAGTGTCGGCTTGTCGGTGACAGCCTTGGCAGCGTCGATTGCGGCATTGATCGCATCCGGAACGTGGCCTTGTACGTCGGCAATGACATGCCAGCCGTAAGCCTCAAAGCGTTTGGCTGTGTCGTCTGTGTACCAGCCGTCGATGTGACCGTCGATGGAGATGTTGTTGTCATCCCAGAAGGCGATCAGCTTGCCCAGACCCCAGGTTCCGGCCAATGCACAGGCTTCGTGCGAGATACCTTCCATCATGCAACCGTCGCCCATGAATACATAAGTATGGTGATTGACGATTTCGTGGCCAGGTTTGTTGAACTCGTTAGCCAGCAACTTTTCAGCCATCGCCATACCAACGGCATTGGTGATGCCTTGACCGAGCGGGCCGGTAGTGGTTTCAACGCCTACGGTGTAACCATATTCGGGGTGACCCGGTGTCTTGGAATGCATCTGGCGGAAGCGCTTCAGTTCGTCCATCGGCAGGTCGTAGCCGGTCAGGTGCAGCAATGCATAGATCAGCATCGAGCCATGGCCGTTGGATTGCACGAAACGGTCACGGTCGGCCCACTTCGGATTGGCCGGGTTGTGACGCATATGGTGATTCCACAGCACTTCGGCAATTTCTGCCATGCCCATAGGAGCGCCGGGGTGGCCGGAATTGGCCTTTTGAACTGCATCCACCGCCAGCATACGGATCGCGCCGGTGATGTCATTAAACTTTGGGGGGGTTACATTGCGTTCAACAGCCATTTTCCTGCCTCCTAAAAACTTCTATTACGGAAATTAATAATCAATATAAATTTCAAAGAAAGGTGACGATTATGCCCTACCGGCGCGCTCTAGGGCAACAGCGGCTAGCGTATTAATACTCCCTGTTAGCTATTGGATTATCAGCTGGGCCCTTTTTAAGGGGTTTTATCCCCAATTGTTTTAGTTTTCGGTAAAGATGCGTGCGTTCTATGCCCGCCTTCTCAGCTATACGCGATATGTTTCCATTTTCTTTTTGCATCTGATAGTTAAAGTACAAACTGTCGAAATGCTCGCGTGCCTCCCGGAGTGACAAATCTAACCGTAAAGACAACTGGGCGCAACCCTCGCTATCGCTTTCTTCCGGCACGGGTTCTTGCGGAACCGGGCTGATCGCCGGTACGCCTTGTTGTGATTGCCCTTGCCACGGTTGTCAGCAATTTCTGCAGGGCGATGGGCTTCTCCAGGAAATCCGATGCACCGATCCGCATGGCTTCCATGGCCGTCTCGATCGTGCCGTGCCCGGACATCATGACCACCGGCATGGTCAAACGCTCTTGTGCCACCCACTCCTTGAGCAGTGTCAAACCATCGGTATCCGGCATCCATATATCAAGCAACACCAGATCGGGAACATGCTGTTCACGAAAATTGCGCGCCTGTGCCGCATTTTCAGCCAAATGAATGCGGTAACCCTCATCAAACAAAATTTCGGAGAGCAACTCGCGGATGCCTACTTCGTCATCCACTACCAGAATATTTTTTGTCGACATCAACTCACCTCAATTTCTTCCACCGCCAAGGGCAAAACCACACTCACGCAGGTCCCGCCCGATGGCTGGTTTTCAATCGCTATCTTTCCGCCATGTTCTTCCACGATTTTCTTCACGATGGCCAGACCCAGTCCCGTTCCCTTTTGTTTGGTCGTCATGTACGGCTCAAACACACGGCCCAATAATTGTTCGGGAATGCCGCTACCGTTGTCGCGCACCATCAATCTCAAAGCACCATCCAATGTATTTTCGGTAGCCAGGATGATTTGCCGGTGTTGTGTTTGCTGCAAGGCGTCGTGTGCATTCTGCAACAGATTGTGTATCACTTGCCGCAAGCGCATTGCATCCCCGTTCAGCCAGGTCCGCTGCGCCTGCAGCTTTAAAGTGATCGGGCTGCTGTTTGCCTCATACAGGCCCATTACTTCGCCGATCAACTGATGCATGTCCAGTGGCGTCAGGCGTGCAGCCGGAGCCCGGGCATAGTTGGCAAACTCGGTAACCATGTTCTTCATCGCTGCGACCTGGCTGACGATGGTCTGTGTGGCGCGCTGCAGCAATTGTGTGTCCGGTTCATCCAGTTTGGCCGCCAGTTTGTGCTGAAGGCGCTCCGCCGATAGCTGGATGGGCGTGAGCGGGTTTTTGATCTCGTGCGCCAGTCGCCGTGCCACTTCGCCCCAGGCAGCCTGGCGCTCCGCTTGCAGCAGATGCGTGATGTCGTCGAATACCACAACATATCCGCGTTCTTCTGTTGTAGACAGCTGTGTGCCCCGCAGCAACAACATCTGATCGCCATTCTTGCTCATCCGCTCCAGCTGCCGCTGCCACTCGTGCGGCGAGTCCCCGCCAAAGCCTTGCTTTACCGCCCCGATGAACGAGCGTAACAGAATGTGGTCGGCTGCTATTTCAATCAGAGTCCGGCCTGTCAATTCCTGCAGCGATATCCCCAGAATCTGGTTTGCACTGGGATTTGATGAGCGCAAGCGGAATTGCTCGTCCACGACCAGCACACCAGAAGAAAGGTGTGTCAGTACGCTTTCCAGATACACCTTTGCGTTTTCGACTTGAAGTTGCTGTTGCTCACCTTTGCGCTTTGCATCGGCCAGGTAGGTCGTCATCTGGTTGAATAGCCCGGTCAGCGCACCCAGTTCGTCTCTGCTTTGAACCGGATAATTGCCGCTGAAATCACCTTGGGCCACCGCCTGAGTTCCTTTGGCCAACGCCGCCAGCGGTGCACTGAGTTGCTCGCTCAAATAAAATGCGGCCGAGCTGACGCTTAACAGCACGATCAGCAGCGATAGCGTAAGCGTAACGCCATATAGCCGCTTCAATCCCAGCCGGGACAGCGACAATTCCTGATAATCGCGATAGACGGCTTGCACCGTCTCCGCATCCTCGGCGATCTGTTTCGATACCGGTTGCATGAACTGCAACGTCCTGCGATCTCCTTTCCACATTGCCGATTTCATCGGGACTAATACCCGCAGTGCCAATTGGTCATCCGGCAAGACTTCAACCATGCTGTAGCCGTCGTTCTCCCAGGCTTGACGCAACATTTCGGCTGTCGGGATCTCCGCCCATTTCTTGTTTTCATTTCCTGCATAGGCGAGCTGCTGCCCTTTGCTGCCGAACACAGCCGCTTCCTGCGCGCCACCCTCTTCGATCAGGCGGGCCAGAGTCTTGCTGTGCCGCGAAGATTTCTGCTCCACCAGAATCATTGCGACCAGATGGCCCTTTTTCCCCAGTTCGACCAGTCCGTTCTCCAGTGAACTCCGCCCCAGGTTCAAGCCGCCCTCCAGCGCCTTTTCCACCCGGACGTCGAACCAGGACTCGATACTTTTGCTGAGGAACTGCACCGAGACCGCGTACACCAGAATGCCGGGAACGATTGCGATCAACGAAAAAAACGTAACCAGCCGCAAAGTCAGTTTCGCGCCATACACCTTTTGCTTGAGTTTGTTTCGCAATTGCCAGGCCTGTGACGCAAGCAAAATTGCCAAGGCCAAGGCCAGCATTCCCGTCATTGCCAGCAGCACGTAATAATTGTGCGAGAACAGATCGGTATTGGCGCTGGCACTTGATAACAGAGTACAGCAGTGCAGCGCCGACGATTCCGCTGATGATGACCAGATACTTCATGGCTTGGCTTCGCCTTCATCTGCCGGAGGTTTGATTTCCCAGCGGTAGGGCTGGGACTCCAGATTCCAGTCTTCGTTGGTCAACGCATTGACTTGCAAGGGTTTGGGTAATTGCGTCACATCCAGCTTCATTTTTGCGTAAGCAGAGCAGCACGTGCTCCCCTTCTTCATCAGGCGCGAAAAATATCCCCCGCCTTTTTTCTCCAGCAATTCCACTGGAACGGGCTGCGCTGTCTGGTGACCCAGCAAAAGCAGGGCATCTTTCAGATCGTAAAAACTCTGGAACAGCGAACCGCGCGTGATGCGGTATTGCTGGGTGAGCGCATTGAACGATAACTTGGCTACTTGCTCGTCACGGGCAACATCCGTGTCAAGCCAGTACCAGCGTGAGCGATTGATGGTCAATTCGCTGACGAAATACAGGGTCACACCATGCTTCAGCGCCGTCTCGACTGTAGGCGATAGCTGGATGCTGTAATCCGCAGAGAGTTGATAGCCTTCGTCGGTCAGCCGTGCTTCGGCTTTATTGATGACGATTCCTTCTGCAACCGCAGCAGACGCAAACAACCACAGGCCGATCAGCCAGAACGTCCGCTTTAACCAATCAGGCTTGTTTGTGCAGCAGCGCATAGAAAAATCCGTCGTGCTCGTCGTTTGGCAGCAACTGTCCGTCTTTTATATCCGGTTCAGACAGCTCGATCCGTTTCGCGTCATCGTGGTGTTTCAGGAACGTGGTGACCACTTGCTGGTTCTCGCGCGCAAAGATCGAACAGGTCGCATAAAGCAATTTACCACCTCTCTCCAGAAGCGGCCACAGCGCCTCCAGTATCTTTTCCTGCTGTTGCGCAAACTGTTCAATATCTTCCGGCCTGCGCAACCACTTGATGTCGGGATGGCGGCGTACCACTCCGGAAGCAGAGCAGGGTACGTCGGCCAGAATTCGCTGGAACAGTTTACCGTCCCACCAATCTTCGGGTGTCGCAGCGTCGCCACAGATGATTTCTGCATTCAATGCCAGCCGTTGCAGGTTCTCGCGTACCCGCTCCAGGCGCAGTTCGTCCTTGTCCAGGGCCTGCAAGTCGAGATTTGCCATTTCCAGCATGTGCGCACTTTTCCCGCCGGGTGCGGCGCAAGCATCCAGCACATGCATGCCATCGCGAACTTCCAGCAAACGCGCCGCATATTGCGCCCCCGCATCCTGTACCGAAACCCAGCCCTCTGCGAATTTGGGCAATCTTTCAACCGCTACGGGCCGGTCGAGTATCAAAGCTTCCGGCTTGATCATTATTGAACCCACATCATGCTCTGCCAGCAACGTCTGGTATTCGCTAGCGCTGATATGCCTGGTGTTGGTTCGAAGGGTCATGGGCGGATGCTGGTTGCCCGCTTCCAAAATCGTGGGGGCTTGATCGCCATATTGAGCCCGGATCGCATCGATCCACCATTGCGGATATGAGTAGCGGCTTTCTTCGTTCCTGTCGGCAGCCTCCAGCAGGGCGGGCTGCTTTCGCAGGAAGTTGCGCAATACAGCATTGACCAAACCGCCCGTGGCTGGATTCAGGCCCTTTGCGGCACGCACTGCCTGGTCAACGATGGCATGCTGCCCGGCCTTGGTATGTTGCAATTGGTACAGGGCAATCAGCAGCAAATACCGTAGCGTTGGTTCTTTTACCGGGCGTTCCAGTAAGCTTTCCAGAACAAAATCGAGACGCGAATAATATCGTATTGAACCGTAGCACAAATCCTGCAGTGCTCCGCGTTCCTGGGCGTTGAAATCGGGATGCTTGCGCAGCGTTTCAGCTCAGTATCTGGGTAAGGTTGCGCCCGTCGCTGATGACTTTGCTCACCACCTTGGCTGCTTCCAGTTGAATACGTTGCATATTCAGCTTGTTTGAAAGCGGTCGCCAGCTTCAATTTTAAAGCCGGATACGAATTGAGCTGCCGGTATGGCCTTGCCACCGGGTTTTTGCAGAATTTCAAGGGCCAATGCGCTACCGTTGCCGCAAGCAACCAGGATTTGGTCCTTTTCCACTGCGATCACCGTGCCAGGATCTGCCGCTTTTGCCTGATGCGCGCTGGCCTGGATTACCTTGATAGTCGTTTCTCCGAACTTTGCGCTCGCTGTCGGGAAAGGAAAGTATCCTCGCACTGAACGCGCCAGCTCTGCTGCTTCCCGGCTCCAGTCCAGTTGCGCTTCGCTCTTGCTCAGTTTGGCTGCATAAGTTGCAAGCTTTCCATCTTGCTGTTCGGGGTGCAGGCTGCCTTGCTCCAGTTTCTGCAGCGCCTCAACGATGGCTTGCGCCCCTAATGCAGCCAGTTTGTCGTGCAGCGACTGAGCTGTGTCATCGGCTTCTATGGCGCATGTTTTTTTCAGCAACATATCACCGGTATCCAGCCCTTCGTCCATCTGCATGATCGTTATGCCAGTCTCGATATCGCCGGCCAGAATCGCGCGCTGTATCGGTGCTGCGCCCCGCCAGCGCGGGAGCAGGGAAGCATGGATATTCAGGCAACCGCGCTGCGGTATCCGCAATACTGCTTTTGGCAGGATCAAGCCATATGCAGCAACTACCATTACATCCGCATCCAGCTTGGCCAATTCAAGTTGGGCTTCTTCAGTTTTAAGCGTTATCGGCTGCAGCACAGGCAGGTCGTGCTGCACAGCGAGCTGTTTTACCGGACTGGCGGTAAGCTGCATGCCACGGCCTGACGGCCTGTCTGGCTGGGTGAGAACTGCCACGATCTGGTGCTTCGCCAGCAGTGCGGCCAGCGCATCAGCAGCGAACTGTGGTGTTCCGGCAAAAATGATTTTCACGGGTTTTTACAGGGTTTCGCGCCGCTGTTTTTTCAGTTTGGCGCGGATACGGGTTTGTTTAAGGTGCGAAAGCCGCTCGACGAACACACGGCCTTGCAGATGATCCATTTCGTGCTGAATGCACACAGCCAAAAGTCCCTCCGCTTCAATAGTGAACGGCTTGCCGGATTCGTTTAATGCCCGGACGGTAACCCGCTCGGCACGCCATACTTTTTCGTAGATGCCGGGAACCGACAGGCAGCCTTCCTCGTTTTCCTTTTCACCTTCATTGACCAGCAATTCAGGATTGATGAACACCCTGAGGTCATCGTGTGTCTCGGAAATATCGATTACGATCAATTGGATATGTTTATCGACCTGCGTCGCGGCCAAGCCGATCCCAGGTGCGGCATACATGGTTTCTGCCATGTCGCGAACCAGCTTGCGGATACCGTCGTTTATTTGTTCAACCTTCTTTGCGACCGTATGCAGCCGTTCGTCTGGATATTGCAGGATAGGAAGAATTGCCATAAATGCTTGCCAACTGAAGAGACTAGATGCAGAATTTAAACCGCCGTGCAAACATCACACCGCATTTTACTTACTTTGCTGGGGTTTTCCATGCGTAAGATTATATCGCTGATTTGTCTTCTGTTGCCCATCGCAGTTTATGCCGATGAGCTAAAGCTTCAGGATAACGCGCCTGATCATTATGTCGTATTGAAGGGTGACACGCTTTGGGACATTTCAGCCAAGTTCTTCAAGGATCCCTGGAAATGGCCGCAGATTTGGGGTTATAACAAAGACACCATCAATGATCCGCACTGGATCTATCCCGGCAATGTGGTTTATCTCGACCACGCAACGCATACACTGAAAGTCGGTGAAGCTGTTTCGGCAAACGCCGGTTCTGCTCCAGCTGAAGCGGGTTCCATGGGGGAAGTACCATCCGTCATGGAAGGTAATTCCGAAGTGGTCAAATTATCGCCCAAGGTTCGCGTTCTCGATGGATCGAGTAATGCGATTCCAACAATCTCGTTAAAGGACATCGGTCCTTTCCTGGCCCGTCCTCTGGTCATCGAGGATGACGACCTGGCCAATGCGCCTGTTCTCGTGGGTACCTATGAACAGCGCAAATTGCTTGGAACTGGCGATATCGCCTACGCGCAGGGTATGCCCAATGACAAGGGTGGGAGTTGGCAAATTTACCGCCCGGATCGTACTTTCAAGGATCCCGATACCGGTGAGGTGCTTGGGCACGAAGTGATGTATCTGGGTGATGCGAGCGTCGAGAAATTCGGCAAGATTACTTCCTTGAAGATCACCAATTCTGTTCTTGAAATCAGCAAGGGCGACTATTTTGCTCAAGCCACAACAGGGTTCAACAGCAATTACATGCCGCACGCGCCAAGCAAGAATATTTCTGCGAAGGTGATCTCCATTTATGGAGGGGTAAACCAGGCCGCGCAGAATGCTGTTATTACGTTGAACAAGGGTCGTCGCGATGGTCTGGAAAATGGAGATGTCCTGGCCCTCTACCAAAAGGGCGAAGTATTGCCCAGCCACAGTTTATTCAAACCGGACATTGTGTTGCCTGACTACCGCTATGGACTGGTGTTCGTTTTCCGTGTCTTCAACAAGGTGTCTTATGCTCTGGTCATGGAGACACGTTTGCCAGTGCAAGTGCTGGATCGCGCAAGCAATCCCGAATAAGTCATGCCTTTCGACGCTACTCTTGCGTCGTGGATCGGCCTGAGCCAGATACCTGGCTTGGGTAACGAGGGCTTGCGCCGCTTGTTGCAGGCCTTCGGCTCGCCGGAATCCGTCCTTGCTGCTTCCGCTTCTTCTCTCTCAAAGCATGTCAAACCCGCAGTCGCACAAGCGATAGTGTCTGGAATTGACGAGGCTACCCTTGAACCGGTTGCTACTTGGCTGGATGACCCGCTCAATCGCATCCTTACTATCGCCGATGCCGATTACCCGCAATCCTTGCTTAATACCGCCGACCCGCCCCTGTTGCTCTATGTCAAAGGCCGCATCGACGTTTTAAACAGGAGATCACTGGCGGTGGTCGGCAGCCGCAATGCTTCTGCGCAGGGTATCCGCAACGCCGAAGCGTTTGCCCGCTCTGTTTCGGATGCCGGGTTTTGTATCGTCAGCGGCATGGCGCACGGTATCGATGCGGCAGCTCATCTTGGCGGACTACAAGGCAACGGTTCCAGTATCGCTGTCGTTGGTACCGGTCTGGACAAGGTCTACCCCGCGGCAAACCGGGATTTGGCCCATCGTCTGGCGCAGGACGGAGTCATCATTTCCGAATATCCGCTCGGTACACCGCCGCTGGCTGCGAATTTTCCCCGCCGCAACCGCATCATCAGCGGTTTGAGTATGGGATGCCTGGTGGTTGAGGCTTCTTTGCAGAGCGGTTCGCTGATCACTGCACGCCTAGCTCTGGAGCAGGGCCGAGAGGTCTTTGCCATACCCGGCTCCATCCATTCGCCACAGTCCAAGGGATGCCATGCGCTTATCAAGCAGGGAGCCAAACTGGTTGAGTGCGCCAACGATATTCTTGAAGAGCTGGGTTTCCATTCCAGCCCTGAACGGCAAAATGCCGTTCCAGAACATCCGTTGTTCCAGTATTTGAGCTTTGATCCGCTCGACGGCGAGAGTCTCGCTCAACTCAGCGGCTTGACGATAGCCGAGCTATCCGCCATCCTGTTGCAACTGGAGCTCGACGGACACATTGCATCTTTGCCCGGCGGCTTATATCAACGCATTTCATAATTACTAAAATACATGTTCGACATTTTGCTTTTCTTGTTTGAAAGTTACTTCGATATCGGTAGCTATCCCGACCACGACAAACTCTCGGTCAAACTGACTGCAGCAGGTTTTGAGGAAGACGACATCAACCAGGCGCTGACCTGGTTGTCGGGTTTGCAGGAACTTACCCGGGCAGCCTATCCGGAGAGCATCAACCACAGCGGCATCCGCATTTATACCGAATTCGAGGAACAGCGCATCAGCCAGGAAGGCCTGCATTTTCTGGCGTTCTGGGAACACAGCAAAGTCATCACTCCGATAGAGCGCGAGATGATCATTGACCGTGTGCTTGCTCTGGGTCGAAACAATCTGTCTCTGGATAAGCTCAAACTCATCGTGCTGATGGTGTTGTGGAGTCAGCACGATGATCTCGACCCGATGATCATCGAAGATTTGCTCACGCCCGCCGATATAGCATTGGCGCACTAAAACTGCATATGGCATCCAACCTTCTTATCGTCGAGTCTCCGGCCAAGGCCAAGACTCTGAAAAAGTATCTGGGCAAGGATTTCGAGGTCCTTGCTTCCTATGGCCACGTGCGCGACCTGGTCCCCAAGACCGGTGCTGTCGACCCCGACAACAACTTTGCCATGCAGTACGAAACCATCGCGCGCAACAGCAAACATGTCGACGAGATCGCCAAAGCCGCAGCGGCAGCCGACCACATCTTTCTTGCGCCCGACCCGGACCGAGAAGGGGAGGCCATCGCCTGGCATATTTCGGAGCTGCTGAAAGGTAAGCGCGCACTCAAGGGCAAGTCCATGCAGCGCGTGGTGTTCTACGAGATCACGCAGTCGGCGGTGAAGGAAGCGGTCGCTCACCCGCGCGAAATTTCCTTGCCGCTGGTGAATGCCCAACAAGCCCGCCGTGCGCTGGATTACCTGGTCGGCTTCAATCTGTCGCCGCTGTTGTGGCGCAAGATACGTCCCGGCCTTTCCGCCGGCCGCGTGCAAAGTCCCGGCGCTGCGCCTCATCGTCGAGCGCGAACTGGAGATCGAGAAGTTCAAGAGCCAGGAATACTGGTCCGTGCATCTGGACAGCCAGAAGAACAGCATCCCGTTCAAGGCCAAGCTGTTCCAGTTCCAGGGCAAGAAGCTGGAACAACTCAGCATCGGCAGCCAGGCCGAGTACGATGCCATCCACGCCAAGCTGGCCGATGCCAAGCTGCCGCCCAAGGTCGTGCGCGTCGAAAAGAAAGGCAAGCAACGCAGCCCGGCCGCGCCGTTCACCACCTCCACGCTGCAACAGGAAGCCGTGCGCAAACTGGGCATGACCTCCGACCGCACCATGCGCACCGCGCAGTCGCTGTACGAAGGCGTGGACATCGGCGGCCAGACCATCGGTCTGATCTCGTACATGCGTACCGACTCGGTGACGCTGGCGAAAGAAGCGGTGGAAGAAATCCGCGGCTACATCGGCGACAACTTCTCCGCCGATTACCTGCCCAAGACCTCGCCCGTTTACAAGAGCAAGACCAAGAACGCACAAGAAGCGCACGAAGCGATCCGCCCGACGTCGATCCTGCGCACGCCGGACAGCCTGCGCGATCACCTGAACATCGACCAGATGCGCTTGTACGAAATGATCTGGAAGCGCACGCTGGCCAGCCAGATGTCGCCTGCGCGTTTCGACACCGTCAGCGTCGACATCCGTTTGAGCAGCGACGACACCTTGTTCCGCGCCTCCGGCCAGACCCTGGTGTTCCCCGGTTTCATCGGCGTGTACATGGAAGACGTGGATGACGCGGAGGAAGAGGACAGCGCCAAGTTGCCGCCGCTGGTCGAAGGCGACGTGCTGCCGGTAGACAAACTCTACGGCGAACAACACTTCACGCAACCGCCGCCGCGCTTCTCCGAAGCCAGCCTGGTGAAGGCGCTGGAAGAATACGGCATCGGCCGTCCTTCCACTTACGCCACCATCATCTCCACGTTGCAGGCCCGCGAATACGTCACGCTCGACAAGAAACGCTTCATGCCCACCGACGTCGGTCGCGTGGTCATCAAATTCCTCAACGAGCACTTCACGCGCTATGTCGATTACGGTTTCACGGCGAATCTGGAAGACGAGCTGGACGAAATTTCCGAAGGCAAGCGCGACTGGATTCCGGTGATGGACGAATTCTGGAAGGGCTTCAACAAGCTCATCGGCGAGAAAAAGGACGTCGATCGTCCCGGCACCGAAATTCTGGAAGAGGCCTGCCCGAAATGCGGCAAGCCTTTGTCCAAGCGTCTCGGCAAGCGCGGCAGCTTCATTGGCTGCACCGGCTATCCAGAATGCGACTACACGCGCAGTCTCGGCGGCGAGGAAGACGCCGGCGAAGCGCGCAAGGAACTCGGCGCACACCCGGACACCAACCAACTCGTACTGCTGCTGCGCGGTCCCGTATGGTCCGTACGTGCAACTCGGCGAAGTGATCGAAGGCGAAAAGACCAAACCCAAGCGCGTTTCCTGGCCGAAGGAATTGCCGCTGGAGCAGGCCGATCTGGCCGCTGCGTTAAAGCTGCTCTCGCTTCCAAGAGAAGTCGGCGCTCACCCTGAGACAGGCAAAAAAGTCATCGTCAACATCGGCCGCTTCGGCCCGTACATCGGGCATGACGGCAAGTTCAAATCCATCCCGCGCACCGACAGCATTTTCGACATCGGCCTGGATCGCGCCGTGGAACTGCTGGCGCAAGCCAGAACCGGCGGTGCCACCGTGTTGCGCACGCTGGGCGAACACCCGGACGACAAGGCGCCCATCGAAGTCTGCAGCGGCCGCTACGGCCCGTACGTGCGCCACGGCAAGATCAACGCGACCTTGCCCAAGGACGTGACGCCCGAAGCAGTGACGCTGGAAGAAGCGCTGGAAATGATCGCGGCCAAGGCGGCGAAGGGCGGAACTGGCAAGGCAAAGACAGCCAAGAAGCCTGCAGCGAAAAAAGCGGCGGCCAAACCGAAGACCACCAAAGAAAAGACAACTGCCAAGCCCAAGACCACGGTGAAGAAAGCAACGGTCAAAACCGCTACGGCGAAAGCCAAGACCACGACGACCAAGGCGAAAACAACCGTCAAGAAAGTCGCTGCCAAACCAGCCGCAAAGAAACCGGCAGCCAAGAAGACCACCAAGAAATAGGCCTGGGATTTTCTGTCCCAGGCCTACCCCTCACCTGTACCGAAATAATCGCTTGTAGCGCGTTTTGAGCGGTCTGCGCTGGAAAGCCCGTTGCTATTGGGCTTCAGGCTGTATAGGTTTAGTGGAGTGAAGCGATTTGTCACCTTACAGCGCTAAACGCTTTCGTCGAAATAGTCAGCAATCGATTGTTATGGAATACGAATAGCACGAGATGAAATTCCAACTTCGTATTCAATCATCAATGAAGCCGAGCGCTCTCCATCGATTAGAACCATTCCATCAACAGACTTTGCAAAATCTTGCGCGGTGGCGGCGAAATAGGAAGTTGTGATGAAAAGCCTTTTTTCGCTTTCTGCCCTGCAAGGGCCCCATAGAATGCTTGAAGCTGAGGGCGCCCAATAACATCCTGCCAACGCTTCGCTGTACATAGACTTTTTCAAGTCCTAGACGGTCTAGTGAATTGACGCCGTCAATTCCTCCAGCTACCCGAGCCACCTACTGGCCAATTCATTCTCGAGTAGCTCCATATCCCATACGATGAAGAGCGTTAAAACAATCGCTTCAAAGTAAGATGGTGAAACGTTGGCGAGGCGCTCAAGAAGTTCGTCCCGCGTCGCTCGATTTGATCTCGGTGAGAGCAAGTTCAAGTTGGTCATCCGGGCTAGCTATCGCAATTGGTGAAATTGCTTGGTAAGTGCTCGATCCAGACTTTGGCAAAGCTGTAACACCATTGGCAGGCTGCTGGCTTGAGAGTAACCCCTAAATATTCGGTTGCAAGTTTTTGCACCAGTATTTCAGGAAGTGGCGCTGGATTCGCCCCTGCAAATGCTATCCCTGCGTCAGTGAGTTTCCAAAATCCAAATTTTGGACTACTGGATAGGCCAGCGCGCTTGAGCCGGTCGTGCGCCCAGCCAGCCCTGTTTTTATACATGCGCTGCACTCCACTGGGAAGAAGGATGGCTTTGTCTTCTTCCGTCAGACCAAGTGAGATCGCCGCTGCTTCGTGGGCGGCTGGCGCCGTTACACCCTGAGGGTGCTGTGCTAAATAGCGCAAGATAGGCTCTATAAATTGGTCGTAAGTTGGAACCGACATGGACCTCTAAATCCTACGTAGTAACTGCAGTGTTCTATACATCCAGATTCTTCACCCCCAGCGCATTCTTCTCAATGAACGCCCGCCGCGGTTCCACCACGTCGCCCATCAGCGTCGTGAATATCTCGTCCGCACTCACCGCGTCCTCGATGCGCACCTTGAGCAGGATGCGGTTCTTCACGTCCATGGTGGTTTCCCACAGTTGCTCGGGGTTCATCTCGCCCAGGCCTTTGTAACGCTGGATTGAGACGCCTTTCTTGGCTTCTTCCAGCAGCCATTCGATGGCTTGCTTGAAGCTGCCGACACCGCGTTTCTGTTCGCCGCGCATGGCGTAGGCGGTGGGGGAGATCAGGCCATTCAGAGCATCGGCGGTCTGGCGGATCTGCACGTAGTCGCCGCTGTGCAGAAATTCGCGATCCAGGTAGCTGACGGAATAGTTGCCGTGGTAGAGCTTTTCCAGGCGCAGGCGCAGTTCGCCATTGATGTCTGTTTCGACTTCAGCCGTGATGACACCACCGCAGGCTTCTTCCAGCAGTTTGGCGCTCTTCTTGGCTTGTTCTGCATCTTCCAGTGACAGGGCGGGCAGGACGAGCAGGGCATGGCTGGCTTCCGGCGCGATGAAGTGCGTGAGGCGGTCAATGACGGCTTCGGCCAGGAAATATTGCTTGGCGATCTCGCCCAGTGCTTCGCCCTGGATGGGCGTGGCATTGAGAGACGGGTAGAACGCGGCATTGTTCAGCGCGGAGCCGAGCATGTAGTTCTTCAGTTCGTGCTCGTCCTTCAGATAGCGCTCGTCGCGGCCTTGCTTGATCTTGTACAGCGGCGGCTGGGCAATGTAGATGTGGCCGCGCTCGACCAGCTCCGGCATCTGGCGGTAGAAGAAGGTGAGCAGCAGGGTGCGGATGTGCGCGCCGTCCACGTCCGCGTCGGTCATGATGATGATGCGGTGGTAGCGCAGCTTGTCGGCGTTGTATTCCTCCTTGCCGATGCCGGTGCCCAACACGGTGATCAGGGTGGCGATTTCCTGCGAGGAGATCAGCTTTTCGAAGCGGGCGCGCTCGACGTTCAGGATCTTGCCCTTGAGCGGCAGGATCGCCTGGAACTTGCGGTCGCGGCCTTGCTTGGCGGAGCCGCCGGCGGAGTCACCCTCGACCAGGTACAGCTCGGACAGGGCAGGGTCTTTTTCCTGGCAGTCAGCCAGTTTGCCGGGCAGGCCGATGCCGTCCAGGACACCTTTGCGGCGGGTCAGTTCGCGTGCCTTGCGGGCAGCGTCGCGGGCTCGGGCGGCCTCGATGATCTTGCCGCAAATGATCTTGGCATCGACTGGGTTCTCCAGCAGGAAGTCGGTCAGCTTCTGGGTGACCACTTCGTTCACGGCAGGCTGCACTTCGCTGGAAACCAGCTTGTCCTTGGTCTGGGAGGAGAACTTGGGATCGGGCACCTTGACCGACAGCACGCAGGTCAGCCCTTCGCGCATGTCGTCGCCGGTGGTGTCCACCTTGGCCTTCTTGGCCAGCTCGTTGTCTTCGATGTACTTGTTGATGACGCGGGTCATCGCCATGCGCAGGCCGGTCATGTGGGTGCCGCCATCCCGCTGCGGAATGTTGTTGGTGAAGCACTGCACCACTTCGGAATAACTGTCGTTCCACTGCATGGCGACGTCGACGGTGATGTTGTCCTTTTCGCCGGTCGCTTCGAAGCACTTGGGATGCAGCACGGTCTTGCTCTTGTTCATGTACTCGACGAAGCCACGCACGCCGCCGGAATAGGCGAAGTTTTCGCTCTTGCCGGTGCGCTGGTCGATCAGCTCGATCTTGACGCCGTTATTCAGGAAGGAAAGTTCGCGCAGGCGCTTGGCCAGAATTTCGTAGTGGAACTCGACCAAGCCGAAGATTTCCTTGTCGGCCAGGAAGTGAACTTCGGTACCGCGCTTGTTGCTTTCACCCAGTTCGCGCACTGGGGATACCTCAACGCCATTTTGAACTTCTACATAGCGATCCTTGACTGCACCGCGCACAAACTCCAAACCAAACTTCTTGCCGTCGCGGTAGGTGGTCAGTTTGAGCCATTCGGATAGACCGTTGACGCAACTCACGCCCACACCGTGCAGGCCGCCGGATACCTTGTAGCTGTTCTGGTTGAACTTGCCGCCGGCGTGCAGCACGGTCAGCACGATCTCGGCTGCGGAGCGCTTGGGTTCGTGCTTGTCGTCGAACTTGATACCGATGGGAATGCCGCGGCCATTGTCGGCTACAGAGATCGAATTATCGCCATGAATGATGACTTTGATGTCGTCGCAATGCCCAGCCAAGGCTTCGTCGATGGCGTTATCCACCACCTCGAACACCATATGGTGCAGACCGGTACCATCCGAGGTATCGCCAATGTACATACCTGGACGCTTGCGTACTGCCTCCAGCCCTTCGAGTTGCTGGATGCTTGATTCGTCGTAGTTATCACTCATGAGTCTGTTTTGCTTTCTGTTTCACGTGGAACAAGTTAGATGCGCATCGGCATGACGACATATTTGTAATCAGTCTTTCTCAGGAATCGTAATCAACAGACTGCTGTTCTGATCGCCAAAGGAAAGGGTGATGGTTTGGGTGCTGATGTTGTTGATGCCATCCAGCAGATAGTTCACGTTGAAACCGATATCCAATGGTGCACCTTGGTAATCGTTCTCAATGTCTTCCTGAGCCTCTTCCTGTTCGCTGTTGCTGCTGATGATGCGCAGATTCTTTTCGGTTAACAGCAGGCGTACACCGCGGAATTTCTCATTCGACAGAATGGCAGCGCGTTGCAGTGCTTGCAGGATAGTCAGACGATCCAGTGTCAGATGATTGGTATGGTTGGGGATGACTCGGTTGTAGTCAGGGAATTTGCCGTCGATCACCTTGGAAGTCAGCACTACGTCAGCAAAGGTGATGCGAACCTGCTTTTCAGCCAATTCCAATTGAACCTTGTCTTCAGAATCTGCCAACAGCTTCAGTAGTTCATTAACTGTCTTGCGGGAAAGAATGACTTCCTGTTTCTGGTGGCTTTCTTTCAATTCTTCATTGATGAATGCCAAGCGGTGACCATCGGTAGCAATGAGCTTGATGGAGGTTCCATCAATGACCAGCAAGACGCCATTCAAATAATAACGAATATCCTGCTGTGCCATCGCGTACTGCACAGAGCTCAACAGACGGCGTAGTACGCGTTGTTCTATCTCGATCCTGGATGCGCCAACCAACTGTTCCGAAAGCATCGGGAAATCTTGTGCCGGCAACGTCTGCAAACTGAAACGGCTCTTGTTTGCCTTGACCAGCAGTTTGTTTTCCTGGTCATCCAGAGAGACTGCGCTGTTATCCGGGATGGCTCGTAGTATGTCTTGCAGTTTCTTGGCAGAAATGGTGATAGAACTTTCTGTTCCATCCAATTCCGCTTTCAGTTGAGCTTCAATCTGGATTTCCAGATCGGTTGTAATGAACTTTGCACCGTCCTTGTTCTTTTTGATCAGGACATTGGAAAGGATCGGTAAAGGTTGCTTGCGTTCTACGATGCCAACAACTGCTTGCAGGGGTTTCAGGAGTTCGTTTCTATCAATTTGTTTGATGAACATATGTATCTTTCTTTAAATTCTTAATAATCTTAATAATAGGTAACAAATATGTTGATACTTAAGTTTTTCGTTATTTTTTAATTAGTTAACCAATATTTTTATTACTTAAAACTCTACCGGACCATCTGTACAAATTGTGTATAACTTTTTACTTATTCCCGAACAACCACATCATCTACAAACTATTCACAAGAAAACTCCCAGTTATCCCCGCAATGTCTGATTCAATAAATTGAAGTCGGCATTCAAAGCAGAATCGGTATTCCGCAAGGATTCGATTGTTTTGCAGGCATGCAAGACTGTTGAATGATCGCGCCCCCCAAAAGCATTGCCGATCTCAGGCAGGCTAAGCTGGGTAAGTTCGCGTGCCAGGCACATCGCCATCTGGCGAGGACGGGCTATTATCCGGGTGCGCTTTTTGGAAAGCAGATCCACAATTTTGATCCGGTAAAAATCTGCAACGGTCTTCTGGATGTTTTCCATGGAGACCTGTTTATTTTGTGCAGCCAGCAGGTCTTTGAGTGCCTCTTTTGCCAATTCTATGGAAATGGGACGTTTGTGGAATTTTGCGTAAGCCTCGATGCGGTTGAGCGCCCCTTCCAGTTCGCGGACGTTTGAGCGAACATGTTTTGCAATGAAGAAGGCAACATCTTCACTGATCGGCGAACCGTTGACGCTGGATTTCTGCAACAGGATGGCCACGCGCATTTCCAGACCTGGCGGTTCGATGGCCACGGTCAATCCGCAGGTGAAGCGTGAAGTGAGACGCGGCTCAATACCGGAAATTTCCTTCGGGAACGTATCGCAAGTAATAACTACTTGTTTATTTGTATCAATAAGCGAATTCAAGGTATAGAAGAATTCTTGCTGCGTGCCTGGTTTGTCGGCAATAAATTGGATATCATCGATCAGCAGCAGATCCAGTGAGTTGTAAAACTGCTTGAATTCATCGAAATTTTTGGTCTGGAAAGCACGCACGACACCGGAAATATAGTTGGTGGCGTGGATATAGCAGATTTTTGCTTGCGGGTTTTGTTTGGCAACCAGATTGCCAATGGACTGCAGCAAGTGAGTCTTTCCCAATCCGACACCGCCGTAAATGAATAACGGGTTGTAGGCGACTCCAGGAGTCTCTGCAACCTGTATAGCGGCAGCATGAGCCAACTGGTTTGCTTTGCCAGTAACGAAGGTATCAAAAACCAGTGCAGGATTGAGTTTGTTAGGAGTCTTGCTTGATTTTGTCGCAACGGTTGCGGCTGCTGCCTTGTTTTTGCTAGGTGCGGCGACTTCTTGTATAACCGGAACGGAAGATTTTGCTCCGCGTTTTTCAATGCGCAACTCGATTTGTGGCGGGGAATGAAAGAACGGCAAGGCGCGCTTGCTGATTTCCGGCAGGAATCTTTCCTGTACGATCCTGAGGGTAAAACTGTTGGGTGCCGTCAGAACGAGTTTGTCTCCATCGATCTCAAAAATCAACGGTTTGATCCATGAATTGAATTGTTGTAATGGCAGCTGTTCCTTGAAATAGCTCAAGCAGCTTCCAGACAAACTCTGGGCAGACATAGGAGAAAAATGTATCGGATTTAATCCTGTGCATTCTACAAGCTCTGTCAAAAGTTATCCACAGCATAAAAAGACTTGACAGAATAGCCACTAACGATTGTAATCGCGCGCTTTTCAATAGTTAATTTGTCAGGAGCAAGCATGAAACGTACATACCAACCGTCGGTTACCAAAAGAAAACGCACCCACGGCTTTCTGGTTCGCATGAAGACCAAGGGCGGACGCGCCGTTATCGCAGCTCGCCGTGCACGTGGCCGTGTACGTCTTGGCGTGTAAACCCAAAGAAGTTCTGACTTTACCCCGGCGCTATCGGCTTTCGCGTCGGGAGGGGTTTTCCCGAATACTGCAGCATCGGGCGCAAATCAAATCGTGGTTTGCCGTCCATAGCGAAGTTAACTCAACAGGACATGCGCGACTCGGCATGTCGGTCAGCAAGCGGGTTTTGCCTGCATCAACACAGCGAAACGTAGTTAAGCGATTGATTCGTGAGAGTTTTCGTATGTGTTCCAGGCAAGGGGTTGCATGTGATGTCGTCATCAGATTACGCAAGCCACTGGATAAGAAAGATCTTCCTGTAGCCAGAGCCACCTTGAATGAGTTACTGAAAACGGTTCTGGCGGCTAAATGAAAAAAATCTTGTTAATCATGGTCCGGGCGTACCAGCTTCTTCTTCGCCCCGTACTCCCTCCAGCATGCCGGTTCAGCCCTTCTTGCTCGCATTATTCCCATGAAGCGATATCCAAACATGGCGCCCTGAAAGGGTTTTGGTTGACAATTAAGCGCGTAATTCGCTGTAATCCTTGGAATCCGGGCGGATATGATCCCGTCCCATAAATAAATACAGGTGAAACATTGATGGACATGCGACGGTTGTTTTTATTCGTAATCTTTACGTTTTCTCTCATGATGCTCTGGGGCGCCTGGGAGCGTCAAAACCATCCAGTAGCGCCTGCACCTGAAGCTGCCAAAGCAGATTCTTCAATACCGTCGGCGATAGTAAATCCAGTCCAGCAACCTGTAGCGGCAGCCCCGGCTAGAAGCGTCAAAAATGCCTGCAGGAAAGAAGATCACCGTAACGACAGATACCTTCGTCGCCGAGATCAACACTTCCGGCGGCAACGTCCAATACCTGAGTCTGCTGAAACACAAGGATGCCAAGGATCAGAGCAAACCCTTTACATTGATGCAACAGCAAGGCGAACACATTTACGTGGCGCAATCTGGTTTGCTGGGCAATGGGTTGCCGACACATAACGCCGAATACTCTTCCGATCAGGATGCATACAATCTGTCGGAAGGCAAAGATACGATCGAAGTGCGCCTGACAGCGCTCGATACCAGCGAGGCTCGTGTTACCAAGGTCTATACTTTCCATCGAGCAAGTTATCTTGTTGATGTTTCGTACGAAATTGAAAATCTCGGCAAAGCAGCCATCACACCGTCGGCTTATTTTCAATTCATCAGGGATTCTTTACCGGTAGATTCCGCTTCGAAATTCGTCCCGACTTTTACTGGACCTGCGATTTATACCGAAAAAGACAAGTTCGAGAAGATCCAGTTTAAGGATATTGAAAAGAACAAGGTCACCTCTGCCGCACAATCCAGACAACGGCTGGATTGGAATGCTTGAGCACTATTTTGTATCCGCATGGCTGCCTGCAGGTAACGGGCCGCGGGAGTTTTATACCAAGCAGCTGGGCACCAATGAATTCTCCGCCGGGGTAGTTTTGCCGGTGGCCAGCATCGCCCCGGGTCAGATCGGTCGCATTTCCACCGCCCTGTATGCCGGTCCTGCCCAAACCAAGCTGGACAAAATCGCTCCCGGACTCGGTTTAACCGTCGATTACGGCTGGCTGACGATCTTCTCAACCCCCCTGTTCTGGCTGATGTCGCATATCAACGATTTGGTCAATAACTGGGGTGTCTCCATTATCCTGCTGACGGTTCTGATCAAACTGGTCTTTCTTCCCGCTTGTCTGCAGCGAGTTACCGTTCCATGGCCAAAATGCGCCTGGTTGCTCCAAAACTGGAGAAAATCAAACAGCAATACGGCGATGATCGCGAAAAACTGAATCACGCCATGATGGATCTGTACAAGACGGAAAAGATCAATCCATTGGGCGGATGTTTGCCTATGCTGATCCAGATCCCGGTATTCATTGCGCTTTATTGGGCGATCCTGTCCAGCGTCGAATTGCGCCATGCCCCGTTCTTCGGCTGGATACACGATTTGTCCGCAGCGGATCCCTATTACATCCTGCCGCTGATCATGGGCATCAGCATGCTGATCCAGAGCCGGCTGAATCCGGTTCCGCCGGATCCTATCCAGGCCAAGCTGATGCAGATAATGCCCATCGTATTCAGCGTGGTGTTCTTCTTCTTCCCGGCAGGTCTGGTGTTGTACTCTGTTGTTAACAACATTCTTTCCATAGCCCAGCAGTGGTACATCACTCGCGGCCAAGAAGTTGAGAACAAGGGTGCTGCCCAAAAACGATAACATCGCGGCGATCGCCACCGCCCCCGGGCGCGGTGGCATCGGCGTAGTTCGGGTGTCCGGCTATGGCTTGGCCGCTATGGCCACCGTGCTTACCGGGCGCCAACTTTCACCCAGACTGGCGACATACACCCCGTTTCTGGCGGCTGACGGCAGCACGCTGGATCAGGGGATCGCACTGCTTTTTTCCTCTCCTAATTCATTCACCGGCGAAGAAGTACTCGAACTACAAGGCCACGGCGGGCCTGCCGTGCTGCACGCCGTGCTGCAGCGCTGCCTGGAGCTGGGAGCTCGCCTCGCGCAGCCCGGCGAATTCACTCAGCGCGCATTTCTGAACGACAAAATGGATCTTGCGCAGGCGGAAAGCGTGGCGGATCTCATCGATGCCACCACCGAGCAGGCCGCAAGAAGCGCAATGCGCTCGCTGCAAGGAGAGTTTTCTGCTGCGATCCATGGCGCGGTGGCTCTGCTGATCGATCTACGCATGCTGGTGGAAGCGACCCTGGATTTCCCCGAGGAAGAGATCGAGGTTTCCGACCGCCAGCTTTGTTCCAGCAAGCTTGCCGCGCTGCTTGAAGAAGTGGCGCGTATCGCCGGCTTGGCCAAACAAGGCAGCATCCTGCGCGAGGGCGCGCAAGTCGTACTGGTCGGAGCGCCCAATGCCGGTAAATCCAGCCTGCTTAACCACCTTGCGGGGGAGGAGGTGGCATTGGTAAGCGATATACCCGGTACAACGCGCGACGCCATACGCCAGGCACTGCAGGTGAATGGCGTGCCTTTGCATTTGATCGATACGGCCGGGTTGCGTGAGACCGCAGACGAAGTGGAAAAAATGGGGATAGCACGCACCCAGCTGGCATTGACAAGGGCCGATGTGGTGCTGGTCTTGCTGGATGAATCGCAGCAACGCGCCGAACTGGAAGACAAAGCGGTACTCGAGCAACTGCCAGCAAAAGCGCCGCGCGTTTACCTGCATAACAAGATAGACTCTGAGCGGACATGCCCCCGGCGCAGAAAACAGAAATGGCGAATCACACATCTTCATTTCAGCGAAGACTGGCGCTGGAATGGAGTTGTTGCGGGAGAAACTGCTGGAAAGCATAGGATGGCATCAGGAAACAGGCGTATTCATGGCCAGAACGCGCCATCTGGAAGCGCTTTCAAATGCCGTTCAACATCTGCACGAGGCCAAACAACAACTTGATCGTCCAGAGCTTTTTGCTGAAGAATTGCGTCAAGCCCAAGAGGCACTCAACAGCATTACCGGTGAATTCACAGCGGATGATTTGCTCGGAGAGATATTCAGCCGCTTCTGCATTGGCAAATAAATTGTTTCACGTGAAACACTTTGCCTTTCAAAATTATCGTTGCAAATTATTTTTGGGGTATGATGCGCGTCCTCGTTTTGGTGCAGGCGAATGCGCGACCCGAAAAAATTCGATGTCATCGTGATTGGCGGTGGGCACGCCGGCACGGAAGCCGCGCTGGCCAGTGCCCGCGCGGGTTGCGCCACGCTTTTGCTTACCCACAATATCGAAACGCTGGGCGTGATGTCCTGCAATCCTTCCATCGGTGGCATCGGAAAAGGCCACCTGGTTAAGGAAGTTGATGCTTTGGGTGGTGCAATGGCTGCAGCGACTGACGAAGGCGGCATCCAATTCCGAATTCTGAATGCATCCAAAGGTCCGGCTGTTCGCGCAACCCGTGCACAGGCCGATCGCGCGCTCTACAAGCAAGCCATCCGCAAGCGTCTGGAAAACCAGCAAAATCTCTGGTTGTTTCAACAACCTGCAGAAAAACTCATTATAGAACAAGGGGTTGTGATTGGCGTACAAACCCAGCTTGGCTTGCGCTATCACGCTAAAACCGTGGTTCTGACGACCGGGACTTTCCTGGCTGGGTTGGTGCATGTGGGATTGACGAATTATCCGGCTGGCCGCGCAGGCGATCCACCTTCGGTCGGTTTGGCGCACAACCTGCGCGAACTCGGTTTGCCAGTCGGTCGCCTGAAAACCGGCACACCACCGCGCATCGATGGGCGCACCATCGACTATTCCGTGATGCAGGAACAACATGGCGATACGCCGGTTCCAGTGTTTTCTTTTCTGGGGCATGCGGATCAGCATCCGCGGCAATTACCTTGCTGGGTCACCCAAACCAACGAGCGCACGCACGAGATCATTCGTGCCGGGTTGGGCGAGTCTCCTTTATTCACGGGGGTTATCGAGGGAGTGGGCCCACGCTATTGTCCTTCCATCGAAGACAAGATCACGCGCTTTGCGGACAAGAATTCACACCAGATATTCCTGGAGCCGGAAGGGCTGACCACACATGAAATCTACCCTAACGGCATTTCGACCAGCCTTTCCTACAACACCCAGTTGGAGTTGGTACGTTCGATCAAAGGGCTGGAGAACGCACACATCACGCGTCCCGGTTACGCCATCGAGTACGACTATTTCGATCCGCGCGGTTTGAAAACTTCTTTGGAAAGCAAATCGATAGCGGGGCTTTTCCTGGCCGGGCAGATCAACGGAACCACTGGTTACGAAGAGGCAGCTGCTCAAGGTTTGCTGGCAGGGGTGAATGCCGCTTTACAGGCCAAGGAACAGGAAGTCTGGTGTCCGCGCCGCGATGAAGCGTACTTGGGTGTACTGGTGGATGATCTGATCACGCGCGGTGTTTCCGAGCCGTATCGCATGTTTACCAGCCGCGCCGAATATCGTTTACAGCTGCGTGAGGATAACGCCGACATGCGCCTGACGGAGACAGGCCGCAGACTGGGCCTGGTTGACGATGTTCGCTGGCAGGCATTTGAGATCAAACGAGAAAAGATTGCACGTGAACTGGAGCGGCTGAAATCGACCTGGGTGAATCCGCGCATGCTGGATCAGGCGGAAGCCGAACGCGTGCTGGGTAAGGAAATCGAGCGAGAATATTCGCTGTATGACTTGTTGCGCCGTCCGGAAGTAGATTACGCCTCGTTGATGACCTTGCCCGGAATGCACTCGGACGAGGGCCTTGAAGTGGCCGAGCAAGTGGAGATTCTTGCAAAATATCAAGGTTATATCGAGCGGCAGCGGGACGAGATCGCACGCCAGGAAGGCCAGGAGACAACCAAGCTGCCGGCAAACATGGATTATTCCCAAGTGCGCGGACTTTCGATCGAAGTCCGGCAGAAACTGAATAAACACCAACCGGAAACGATTGGACAAGCGGCGCGCATATCGGGCGTGACGCCTGCCGCCATTTCGTTATTGCTGGTGCATTTGAAGCGGGGCTTCAAACAAGACAAAGCGGCATGAGTCTGGCGCAGGAATTATCGGCGGGTATCACCCAGATGGGTCTGACTGTTACATCTGGGCAGCAGACAAAGTTGCTGGACTATCTGGCTTTGCTGCACAAATGGAATAAGGTTTACAACCTGACAGCGGTGCGCGAACAGGAGCAGATGGTAAGTAACCACTTGCTTGATAGCCTCGCAGTATTGCCATATCTGTGGCCGCAACGCTGGCTGGATGTTGGATGCGGCGGTGGCTTGCCGGGAATCGTGTTGGCGGTGATGCGGCCGGAATGGTCGTTCACGTTGTTGGACAGCAACAGCAAAAAAACCGGCTTCGTGCAGCAGGCAGCGATCGAGCTGGGTCTGCGCAACGTGGAGGTTCGCTGCGAACGGGTAGAGCAGTGGCAACCGGAGCAAAAATTCGACGGGATCATCTCCCGCGCATTCGCCGAGGCGGCAGAGTTTGTGACTTTAACCCGCCATTTATTGGCAGAAGGCGGGCGCTGGGCAGCGATGAAAGGTGCGCCGGAGCAAGAATTGGCGCGGCTTCCCGAAGGAATCAGAGTTGAAAAAGTAGTTACATTGCAAGTTCCTAAACTAGAAGCGGCCCGCAGTCTGGTCGTGTTGGGGGTAGAAAAATGATCAAAATATTGGCAATCACCAATCAAAAAGGCGGCGTAGGTAAAACCACCACCACCGTCAACCTGGCTGCGAGCCTGGGTGCGGCGAAGCAGCGCGTGCTGCTGATCGACCTTGATCCACAAGGCAATGCCACCATGGGCAGCGGTATCAACAAGGCCGATCTGGAAGCGACGGTTTACGACGTGCTGCTGGGCGAAAAAACGATCGCGGAAGTGCGCATCCAGTCGGAGTCCTGCAAATACGACATTTTGCCGGCCAACCGTGAACTGGCAGGTGCCGAAATCGAACTGGTGGAAGTGGAAGGGCGCGAGATGCGCCTGAAAGAAGAGCTTGAACCAGTCTTGAACGAATACGATTACATCCTGGTTGATTGCCCGCCAGCACTGAATCTGCTCACACTGAACGGTTTGTGTGCGGCGAAATCCGTGATGATCCCCATGCAATGCGAATACTACGCATTGGAAGGGTTGAGCGACCTGGTCAATACCATCCGCAAAGTGCGCGAAAACCTTAATCCGGATCTCGAGATCGAGGGCCTGCTGCGCACGATGTACGACCCGAGAAACGCACTGGCGCAACAAGTGTCCGAGCAACTGCAGCAACACTTCGGCGATAAAGTCTACCGCACGGTCATTCCACGCAATGTGAGGCTGGCAGAAGCACCCAGCTTCGGCATTCCGGCGTTGTACCACGACAGTCAATCCAAGGGAACGCTGGCCTATCTGGCACTGGCGGGCGAAATGCTGAATAACGCTACGGAACGCGTAGCGGCATAACAAGTTTAAAAAAGGGAACACCATGGCAAAACCGATCAAGGGGCTGGGACGCGGCTTGGATGCGCTGCTTTCCGGGAACAGCACAACCAAGCAAAACGATGTGTTGCGCGAATTGAAAGTCGAGCAACTCAAGCCCGGCAAATACCAACCGCGCAGCCGCATGGACGAAGCATCGCTGAACGAACTTGCGGCTTCGATCAAGGTACAGGGTGTGATGCAGCCCATCCTGGCGCGCGAATTGGCCGAAGGCGGCTACGAAATCATTGCCGGCGAGCGCCGTTGGCGTGCAGCGCAACTGGCCGAACTGAAGATTGTTCCGGTCATTGTGCGCAAAGTGCCGGACAACGCCGCTCTGGCCATGGCCCTGATCGAAAATATTCAGCGCGAAGACCTGAATCCGCTGGAAGAAGCCGTTGGCATTCAGCGTCTGATCGACGAATTCCAGATGACTCACCAGGCTGCCGCCGATGCCGTGGGCCGTTCACGCAGCGCGGCGAGCAATCTGTTGCGCCTGCTCAAGCTACCGGAAGCAGTGCAAGACATGCTGATGGAAGGATCGTTGGACATGGGCCATGCGCGAGCACTGTTGTCGCTGGAAGGCGCCCAACAAGTGTTGCTGGCAAACAAAATCATCCTGGAAGGCCTGTCGGTACGCGAAGCCGAAAAACTGGTGCAGCAACAAGGTGAACAACCTGAAGCCAAGGCAGCAGGCGCTGACAAGAAGACCAAAAAAGACAACCGCGACACGCTGCGCATGCAAGACGAGATCAGCGCTCAAATCGGCGCGCGCGTGGAAATCAAGCCTAATAGCAAAGGTGGCGGCAAACTGATCATTGAATATTCGAACAATGACCATCTGGATGAGCTGACCGGGAAACTATACAACCAAGCGCAATAGGGCTAAAACAAAGGGCTTCAGCACGAATGCGCTTGACTTGGCGGAAATGGATAGTAGAATGCGCGGGCTTTTTTAGTGCCCCTGTCAATTTACTGTTAAGCACGAGGGCACAAGATGGACGAAGTAACAAACTCAAACATAAGCCGTGCGTTTAGCAAAGCGGCGCACTGGCAAATCATCATCACGTTACTCTTCTCGGGTGTGGCTCTGTTGGTTGCGGGTGTGAACGCATCAATTTCAGCTTTCTTGGGGGGTTCATCGGTGATTATCGGCGGCTATGCCGCATTGATGATCGCGAAAAGTCCAAATGGTAGTACGCCGGGCGCAGTTCTGATCGCATTGCTGAAAGCAGAAGTGATCAAGGTGCTGGTAATCGCGGTGCTGCTGTTGATTGCATTTAAGTATTACCAGGGACTGGTTCCTTTGTCCCTGATAGGTGGTTTGGCAGGTTCTGCGCTGGCATCCGGCGCGGGCATGCGAGCCGTGAATAACGAGAACGACAAGTAGGGTCTGTGATGTCTACCGAACACGAACTGACAGCATCCAGTTATATTGAGCACCATTTAAGCTTCAACATCAGACAGATTTCCGATGGCGTCTTCTGGTCTGTCAATTTAGACACGCTGGTAGTTTCTGCGCTGCTGGGCATTGTGGTTTTCGGCCTGCTTTGGCTGGTTGTACGCGGCGCAACTGCTGGCGTTCCAACCAAGCGCCAGGCATTCGTTGAGCTGCTGGTTGAATTCGTGGATGAACAGGTTAAGGGAATTTTCCACGGCGAGCGTCATAAATTCGTTGCCCCCCTCGCATTGACAGTATTCGTATGGGTGCTGGTCATGAATGCGATGGACTTCCTGCCGATCGACGTGATGGCGTGGGTTTACCACAATGTGTTCGGCCAGGAAAAATTCCGTGCCGTACCCACCTCTGATATCAATACGACTTTCGCTCTGGCGCTGTCGGTGTGGCTGATGATGATCTACTTCAGCATCAAGGTTAAAGGACTGGGTGGCTGGATACACGAGTTGTTCTGCGCACCGTTTGGTTCCAATCCTTTGATTTGGCCTGCGAATTTGCTGTTCAACCTGATCGAATACGTTTCCAAGCCGCTGTCGCACTCCTTGCGTTTGTTCGGCAACATGTACGCTGGCGAAATCATTTTCCTGTTGCTGGGCATGTGGGCAGCGACCGGTCTGGCAGGAACGATCTTCGGTGCAATTCTGGGCGCAGGCTGGGGAATTTTCCACATTCTGATCGTCGTGCTGCAGGCATTCATTTTCATGATGCTGACCGTTGTGTACATCGCAATGGCTCACGAAAGCCACTAACTGTTTATTTGTAATTAACTTTAAATCAACTTTGTAAATCGAAAGGAAACAAAATGGAAAACACAGTTCAATTCATGGCGATGATTCAAGCCTACACCGGTATCGGCATCGGTCTGATCATTGGTCTGGGCGCTGCAGGCGCTTGTATCGGTATTGGTATCATGTGTAGCAGCTTCCTGGATGGCGCAGCCCGTCAACCGGAACTGATCCCCACATTGCAAGGCAAGGTTTTCCTGTTGCTGGGTCTGATCGACGCATCCTTCATTATCGGTGTTGGTCTGGCCATGATGTTCGCGTTCGCTAACCCGCTGCTCGCTGTCATCAAGTAATTGATTATTGCGGGAGCTTGATCTCCCGCCTAAGGAAACGAAATGAACATTACCCTGACACTGATCGCGCAGGCACTATCGTTCGCCATTCTGATATGGTTCACAGCGAAGTTCGTTTGGCCACCCCTGCTGGGAGCCATTGAGGCGCGCCAGAAAACCATCGCCGACGGTTTGGCTACAGCAGAGCGTGCAACTCACGACCTGGAAATAGCAGCCAAGCGTTCTGCCGAAATTTTGCGCGAAGCAAAAGAGAAGGCGGGCGAGATCGTCGCTAGCGGTGAAAAGCGTGCCAGCGAGATCATCGAACAAGCCAAGGCACAAGCCAAGGTCGAGGGAGATCGCATCGTAGCCGGCGCCAAGGCCGAAGTTGACCAAGAAGTATTCCGTGCCAAAGAGCAATTGCGCACGCAAGTGTCGGCAATTGCGTTGCAGGGCGCGGGCAAGATTCTAGGTCGCGAGATCGATGCAAAAGCACACAACGACTTGCTCGATAAACTAGCAGCGGAACTCTGATAGCCATGTCTGAAGCCATAACCACAGCACGGCCTTACGCCCAGGCAGCATACGAAGAAGCCCAAAAACTGGCCGATTTGAAAGGCTGGTCGGAAATGTTGCAATCGCTCGCCGAAGCAACCGTTTTCCCGGAAATTCGTACCGTAATCAGCAGTCCACGCGTTGCCAAGGCTCAAATGGGTGAATTGCTGGGAGACGTATTGGGCGGCAAGCTCAAACCACAGCAAAAGAACTTCATACATATCCTGGCCGAGAATCAGCGCTTGATGGTAGCACCCGAAATTGCTGCCTTATTCGAAGCGCTGAAGGCTGAAGCGGAAAAGAGCGTAAATGTGGAGGTGGATTCAGCATTCGAATTGTCCACCGCACAACAAGACAAGATCGTCAGCCAGCTTAAAAAGCGCATGGGTCGCGAGATCAAATTGACATGCAAGGTGAATAAAGGATTGCTGGGCGGCGTGGTGATTCGTGCCGGAGACCAAGTGATCGACGGCTCTGCGCGCACTCGGCTCAACGAGATGGCGAACGCCCTGGCCTGATAAAGAATTATCAAGAATGAGGAAATTCAGATGAAGCTCAACCCTTCCGAAATTAGCAATTTGATACGCAGTCGCATCGAGAATTTCGAGGCACTGACCCAGGCGCGCACCGAAGGTACGGTGGTCAGCGTGACCGACGGTATCGTCCGCGTGCACGGCTTGTCCGATGTGATGCAGGGCGAGATGCTGGAATTCCCCGGCAATACCTTTGGTCTGGCGCTGAACCTGGAGCGTGACTCCGTAGGTGCCGTTATTCTGGGCGAATACGAACACATCACCGAAGGCGATACGGTCAAGTGCACCGGCCGCATTCTGGAAGTGCCGGTCGGCCCCGAACTGAAGGGCCGCGTGGTGAACGCGCTGGGCCAGCCTATCGACGGTAAAGGTCCGGTCAACACCAAGATGACCGACAAGATCGAAAAGGTCGCTCCGGGCGTTATCGCACGTCAATCCGTTGACCAGCCCGTGCAGACCGGCCTGAAGTCCATCGACTCCATGGTTCCGGTCGGCCGCGGCCAGCGCGAACTGATCATCGGCGACCGCCAGACCGGCAAGACTGCCGTGGCCGTCGACGCCATCATCAACCAGAAGGGTCAGAACATGACCTGTATCTACGTTGCGGTCGGCCAGAAGGCCTCCACCGTCGCCAACGTGGTGCGCAAGCTGGAAGAGCACGGCGCGATGGAATACACCATCGTCGTGGCAGCTACCGCTTCCGACTCCGCCGCGATGCAGTTCCTGGCACCGTATGCCGGTTGCACCATGGGCGAATACTTCCGCGATCGCGGCGAAGACGCGCTGATCGTTTATGACGACCTGACCAAGCAAGCCTGGGCGTATCGTCAGATCTCCCTGTTGCTGCGCCGTCCGCCCGGCCGCGAAGCTTATCCCGGCGACGTGTTCTATCTGCACTCCCGTCTGCTGGAGCGCGCAGCCCGCGTGAACGCCGACTACGTCGAAGCTTTCACCAAGGGCGCCGTCAAGGGCAAGACCGGTTCGCTGACCGCACTGCCGGTGATCGAAACCCAGGCCGGCGACGTGTCCGCATTCGTGCCGACCAACGTGATTTCCATTACCGACGGCCAGATCTTCCTGGAAGCCGACCTGTTCAACGCCGGTATCCGTCCCGCGATCAACGCCGGTGTCTCGGTGTCCCGCGTCGGTGGCGCAGCGCAGACCAAGGTCATCAAGAAGCTGGGCGGCGGTGTGCGTCTGGCACTGGCGCAGTTCCGTGAACTGGCAGCGTTCGCGCAGTTCGCCTCCGACCTGGACGAAGCCACCCGCAAGCAGCTGGAGCGCGGCCGCCTGGTGACCGAACTGATGAAGCAACTGCAATACTCGCCGCTGTCCGTCTCCGAGATGGCTGTCACGCTGTTTGCAGTGAACAAGGGTTACTTCGATGACGTGGCAGTTCCAAAGGCGCTGGCCTTCGAATCGGCACTGCATGCCTACCTGGAGTCGAAGAACAAGGCACCTGATGGACGCGATCGAATCTTCCAAGGATCTGTCCGCCGACAACGAAAAACTGTTGGCTAAGCAGCGATTGAAACATTTCAAGGCAACCGGCAGTCTTACTAAGCCGGGGTGAAACATGGCTGGTAGTAAAGAGATACGCACCAAGATCAAGAGCGTAGAAAATACGCGCAAGATCACGCGTGCCATGGAAATGGTGGCCGCATGCGAAGATGCGCAAAGCGCAGGATCGCATGCGTGCCGCCCGTCCCTACGCCGAAAAGATCCGCACAGGTTGCAGCGCACCTGTCGCGTGCCAATCCGGAATACAAGCATCCGCTATCTGGTCAAGCGCGACAACGTCAAGAATGTCGGCGTCATCGTCGTGACGTCCGACAAGGGCTTGTGCGGCGGCTTGAACACCAACGTGCTGCGCCTGGCGGTCAACCGCATGAAGGAATGGGAAGGCGAGGGCAAGGGTATCGTTGTGTGCCCGATCGGCAACAAGGGGTTCGGCTTCATGAACCGCATCGGCGCCAACATCAAATCGCACCTGACCGGCCTTGGCGATACGCCGCACATCGAGAAACTGATCGGTGCAGTGAAGGTCATGCTGGATGCCTATGTTGCGGGCGAGATCGACGCGATCCATCTGTGCTACAACCACTTCGTCAACACCATGAAGCAGGAACCGCGCATGGAGCAGCTGCTGCCGCTGAGCGAAGAGATCACCGGAACCGATACCCATGCCAGCCACGCCCACGACAAGGTTACGGCCAGTGCTGTCGTTTCAAGCGCAGCACAGGTCGGCAAAGCACAGGCAACTGGGATTACATCTATGAACCGGATGCCAAGCTGGTAATCGATGAACTGCTGGTGCGCTACATCGAATCCCTGGTCTATCAGGCTGTGGTGGAAAACATGGCATCCGAGCAGAGCTCGCGCATGGTGGCGATGAAGGCCGCTTCCGACAACGCCAAGAGCGTCATCAGCGAACTCAAACTGGTTTACAACAAGGCGCGTCAAGCAGCGATCACCAAGGAAATTTCCGAGATCGTGGGCGGTGCGCAGCGGTTTAATGCTGCGCGCAGACTTAAGAATTAATTTAGACGGGGAATCTTAAAATGAGTCAAGGAAAGATTGTTCAGTGTATCGGAGCGGTGGTTGACATCGAATTTCCGCGCGACCAAATGCCCAAGGTATATGACGCACTGAAGCTGGCAGATACCGGCAGCACAGTGGCCGAAGCAGGTCTGACCCTCGAAGTCCAGCAGCAACTGGGCGACGGCGTTGTGCGTACCATTGCGATGGGCTCTTCCGACGGCCTGCGCCGCGGCATGGCGGTGATGGCAACCGGCAACCCGATTTCGGTTCCGGTCGGAACGGGCACACTGGGCCGCATCATGGACGTGCTGGGCCGCCCGATCGACGAAGCAGGCGACATCAAGTGCGAAGAAAAGCGCGCCATTCACCAGAAGGCACCGACATTCGACGAACTGTCTCCTTCCGTTGACCTGCTGGAAACCGGCATCAAGGTGATCGACCTGGTTTGCCCGTTCGCCAAGGGCGGTAAGGTCGGCCTGTTCGGCGGCGCCGGCGTGGGCAAGACCGTGAACATGCTGGAACTGATCAACAACATCGCCAAGCAGCACAGCGGTCTGTCCGTGTTTGCCGGCGTGGGCGAGCGTACCCGCGAAGGTAACGACTTCTACCACGAAATGTCCGAAGCGGGCGTTATCGACAAGGAAGACTTCACCAAGTCCAAAGTTGCGATGGTGTTCGGCCAGATGAACGAGCCGCCCGGCAACCGTCTGCGCGTGGCGCTGACCGGCCTGACCATGGCCGAGAAGTTCCGCGACGAAGGCCGCGACATCCTGTTCTTCGTGGACAACATCTACCGTTACACCCTGGCCGGTACCGAAGTATCCGCGCTGCTGGGCCGTATGCCTTCCGCCGTGGGTTACCAACCGACACTGGCTGAAGAAATGGGCCGTCTGCAAGAGCGTATTACCTCCACCAAGGTTGGCTCGATCACTTCCATCCAGGCCGTTTACGTGCCAGCGGACGACTTGACCGACCCGTCTCCTGCGACCACCTTCCTGCACCTGGACTCCACCGTCGTGTTGAGCCGCGACATCGCCTCGCTGGGTATCTACCCTGCGGTCGATCCGCTGGATTCCACTTCCCGCCAGCTGGATCCGCTGGTCGTGGGCGAAGAGCACTACACCGTGGCTCGCCGCGTGCAGCAGACATCTGCAGCGCTACAAGGAACTGCGCGACATCATCGCGATTCTGGGTATGGACGAACTGGCACCGGAAGACAAACTGGCCGTGGCTCGTGCGCGTAAGATCCAGCGCTTCCTGTCGCAGCCGTTCCACGTTGCCGAAGTGTTCACCGGCAGCCCTGGCAAGTACGTTACCCTGAAAGAGACCATCAAGGGCTTCAAGGGCATCGTTGACGGTGAATACGATCACCTGCCGGAGCAAGCGTTCTACATGGTGGGCGGCATCGAAGAAGCAGTCGAAAAAGCCAAGACACTGCAATAATCAAGACTAATGGGGTCAAACATGGCAATGACTGTACATGTGGACGTGGTAAGCGCGGAGGAATCCATTTTTTCCGGATTGGCGGAGATCGTCATCGTTCCGGGCGAAATGGGCGAACTCGGCATCTATCCGCGTCACGTCGCACTGCTGACACGCATCAAACCCGGTGCAGTGCGCATCAAGCGCCCGGACCAGGAACGAAGAAGAGTTGATCTATGTTTCCGGCGGCATGCTGGAAGTGCAGCCTGACGTCGTGACCGTACTGGCCGACACCGCAATCCGCGGTGGCGACCTGGACGAAGCACGCGCGCTGGAAGCAAAGCAGTCTGCAGAAGAAGCAATGAGGAATCGCACTTCCGACATCGACTACGCGCAAGCGCAAGCCGAACTGGCGGAAGCGATCGCCCAGCTGCGAACCATCCAGCAACTGCGCAAGCATACTCACTAAGCGTACGTTACACAGCAATAAACAAAAAAGCAGCTTCGGCTGCTTTTTTGTTTTTGGGAGTGCCAGCCTGGGCTTTGCCGGAGGGCGCCATCAACCAGTCAGATTGAATCCCTTTTCACGGAACAGCCGCAGGCAGGCATCCACCACGGCGGTGTCGTAGTAAATGCCACGATACTTTTTGATTTCGGCGAGTGCCGTCTCCAGCCCGAGAGCGGGTCGATACGGCCGATATGACATCATCGCCTCGGCCACATCCGAGACCATCAGGATGCGTGCTTCCAGCAGGATGGCATCCCCCTTCAATCCCCGAGGATAGCCGCTGCCGTCCAGATGCTCGTGATGCTGGTGGATCATTTCTGCTACCGGCCAGGGCAATCTCACGTCCTTCATGATGTCGAAACCGACCTGCGCATGTGTCTTGATAAGACCGAATTCAATCTGCGAAAGCTGGCCTGGACGGGTGAGGATCTCGGCGGGAACATAGATCTTGCCGATATCGTGGATCGTAGCGCCCAAACGCAGCCCGGTGATCCGGTCTTCGTCCAGGCCCAGCTCCACGGCGATGGCAACGCTGAGATTTGCCACTCGACGCTGATGACCCGCGGTGTACGGGTCGCGCTTTTCGACAGTCAGGGCGATGGCCTGGATCGTTCCAGCCAGCGCCTGCCGGACCGTTTCATCATGGTGCAGTTGCTGCTGGTGCAGGTGGTCGCGTTCGGTGCGCAACCGCAGCATGCGAATGCCGAAGGCCACATCACCGGCCAATTCTTGCAATAACCTGATTTCATCCGCATCGAAGGTGTTGGGTTCACTACCGTACAGGTTCATGGCGCCGAATACACTGCCAGCTTCATCAAAAAGGGGAAAGGCAATGCTGGATGCAAAGCCTCGTGCCGTGGCATGTTCAAGCCAAGGGCGATAGTTCTGATGTAACCTGATGTCCTGAGTTACCTGCATCTCTCCACTGCGAATGGCGGTGCCGGTCGGACCCTGTCCTTCAGCGTTATCCCCCCAGCTGAATTTGACGTTATCCAGGTAGTCGGTATTTTCGCCTGCCCGGGCCACCACCCGGACGCTCTTCTCAGTATCATGTTCAGCAAAGCCTACCCATGCAAGCCGGTAACTGCCGATTTCCACGAGAATACGGCATACATCGTTAAGAAGCTGGCTCTCATCTGAAACCCGCACAAGCACACCATTGCAGGCACTCAAGGTGTGCAGTGCGCGATTGGATTTTCGAATGGCCAGTTCCGCCAAGCGCTGAGCGGTGACATCCTGCACCGTGCCGATCGATCGCAAAGGCACGAAAGAATCACTGTACTGGGTTTCGCAACGCTCATGCACATACTTGATCCGGCCGTCCGGCATCAGCAAACGATGATCAATGTCATACGCTGTGCGGCTCTTTACCGATTCCGTATAAGCCTGATTAACGGAATCGCGGTCGTCAGGATGGATTGCAGCCAGAAAAGCTTCGTAGGAAGCGCCGAAATTACCGGGATCCAACTCGAAAATACGGAAAATTTCGTCGCTCCAGCTTAATACACCGGATTGCAGGTCCAATTCCCAATTACCCAGCAGCGCAATACGCTGGGCTTCCCTGAGTCCGGCTTCGCTATGGCGCAACTTTTCCTGGGCAATTTTGCGTTCGCTGATATCCCGCAAGATCGCAACTGCATGCCAGTGGCCGTTGAGCTGGAGGGCCGAAATCGAAAGCTCGACGGGGATCTCGTGCCCGTCCTTATGCAGCGCTTCGATCTCGATGGTTTTACCGACTACGGGTCCAAGGCCCGAGCTACGAAACTTATCAAAACCTTGAACAGCCTGGCCTTGGTAACGCTGCGGTGTCAGCAGCTGATGCATGGGCTTGCCGAGCGCTTCATCGGCGCGGTAGCCCAGGATGCGTTCGGCGGCGGGGTTCCAATACACCAGAGAACTGCTGTCATCGACCATGATCACCGCATCCAGTGCAGCTGCTGTGATCGCGTGGAACTTCTCTTCGCTGATGGTAAGTGCCTGCTCGCTGGCATCGCGGGCGGCTATCAAACCACCGGTATAAGCATCGTGGTAGTGGCACAACTGGATCGCCCTGGCCAGATTGGCCATCACCGGTTGAAACAGTTGGGTCAGCGGCAGATCAGTATCGGGCAAATGCTGACTCAGCAGGACAACCACACCGTTGCCCTCGATCGGGAGACGCAAATAGGCGGTGTAGCGGACATCCTTGCAGGGTAGCGCTTCGAGCATGGAGGGATTCACGGCACGTTCCGCACTGCCCCGAAGCAAAGCCGCAGGTAATAGTACAGTTTGCCCGACCAGACCGGACAATTCGTAATCGCCGACGGCAGCGTCGATTTGGACCGAGATCAAACCTGAAGCATCGGGTTCAGTTGACGGTATCTGCAGGCAGACGAAACCGGCTGGGAACGAGGTGTGATAGAGCAGGCGCTGCAACACCTTGGCGAGCAGGGGTTTGACGCTAACCTCGCTGCCGATGGCGAGCGCCATTTCATACAAGATACTCAGGATGTAGCTGTGTTCCATATCTGGCAAATGTCCCGGACTGGTGTGACGTCCCGCAGCAACAGCATTGAGAGGAAATTTGAGCGGCCGGAAAGCAAACGAGAGCAGATACCGGCTGGATGTACTCAGGTAGTGCGGACAGTCTACTGCTTGCGAATGCAAATGTGTAGCAGGCTGGAAATTGCAAAAAGTACGGTGAAATACACGGACTGGGCAGGGAAATCCCGACAGCCGATTTGGTATACTGCGAAATCCCAAGTTTCAGAGCCATCATGAGTCCTTTGAACATCGTCATCCTCGCTGCCGGCAAAGGCACGCGCATGTATTCAGATAAGCCCAAGGTATTACACGCACTGGCAGGCAAGCCATTGGTTCAGCATGTACTCGACTGTGCGGTGTCGTTGCAGCCGAAACAGGTGTGCGTGATCTATGGGCACGGCGGCGAAGCAGTACCTCAAGCGATGCAGCAATACGGCGCACAGTTCGTGATTCAGGAACCGCAGCTGGGTACCGGTCATGCGGTGCAGCAGGCGATGCCTCATCTGGCGGACGGCAGCCGCACCTTAGTGTTGTACGGCGATGTGCCGCTGATTCAGCACAGCACTTTGCATCAGATGCAGCAGGCTGGTGACGGCCTGGTGCTGCTTACTGTGAAGCTGGACAAGCCGACCGGCTATGGGCGCATCGTCCGCAATGCGGAAGGCGATGTGCAAAGCATCGTCGAAGAAAAGGATGCCACCCCGGAGCAGCGCGAGATTCGCGAAGTGAACACCGGCATCCTTTTGGCCCCCACGGAGAAATTGCGTGCTTGGCTGGCGAAACTGGGCAACAACAATGCGCAAGGTGAGTACTACCTTACCGACATTGTCGCGATGGCGGCTCAGCAAGGCGTTAGCGTACAAACCGTACAGCCTGCCCATCGCTGGGAAGTGGAGGGCATCAACAACAAGGTACAGCTGTCCTCGCTGGAGCGGGTCTGGCAACTGAACGCAGCGGATAAATTGATGGCACAAGGCGTGACACTGGCCGATCCGGCACGCCTCGATGTCCGCGGCCAACTTACATGCGGCCGCGATGTCGAGATTGATGTCGGCTGTATCTTTGAAGGCAACGTGACCTTGGGCGATCGAGTGCGAATAGGCGCTTACAGCATCATTCGCAATGCAACCGTAGCCCAGGGAACACAGATCTCGCCTTATAGCCACATAGATAGCAGCGAAGTGGGTGCCAGCTGCCACATCGGTCCCTATGCGCGGCTACGTCCGGGCAGTAAATTGCACGACGACGCGCATGTCGGTAACTTCGTCGAGATCAAGAACAGCGAAATCGGCAAGGGCAGCAAGGCCAACCACCTGAGCTACATCGGCGACAGTACCGTGGGCAGTCGCGTGAACATCGGGGCCGGTACCATCACCTGCAATTACGATGGTGCGAACAAATTCCGCACTATCATCGAGGACGATGCATTCATCGGCTCGGATACGCAGTTGGTAGCCCCGGTAACGGTAGGCAAGGGAGCGACCATCGGCGCCGGATCGACCATCACCAAAGATACGCCGGCAGGTGAATTGACCTTGTCACGCAGCAAGCAACTGACCATCCCCGGGTGGCAACGCCCGCAAAAAGGAAAAAAATAACATGTGTGGAATCGTAGGCGCCGTCGCGCGACGTAATGTCGTACCCATTCTGGTGAATGGCCTGCTTCGTCTGGAATATCGCGGCTACGATTCGGCCGGACTGGTGGTGGTGCACGACGGCAGGCTGGATCGCGTGCGCAGCACCGGGCGCGTCGCAGAACTGACGCAGAAAAGTGCCAGCACGACCGGCGAACTGGGTATCGCCCACACCCGCTGGGCCACGCATGGCGTACCGAGCGAGCGCAATGCGCACCCGCATATTAGCCGCAGCCTGATCGCAGTCGTGCACAACGGCATCATCGAGAATTACGAAGAACTGCGCGCCGACCTGACCGCGCAGGGATATGAATTCACCTCCGATACCGATACCGAAGTCATCGCTCACCTGATCCACAGCCACTACGCGCAAGGCAGTCTGCTGGTCGCAACGCAGATGGCTCTGTCGCAACTGGTCGGTGCCTATGCCATCGGCGTCGTGGCAGCGGACAATCCCCACCAGCTTATCGCGGCACGCAAGGGCAGCCCGTTGCTGCTTGGAGTAGGCCAGAGTGAGCACTTCGTTGCATCTGATATGTCGGCCTTGCTGCAGGTCACCAAGAACGTGGTGTACCTGGAAGAAGGCGATGTGGTCGAAGTGAATCTGGCTGACTACCGTATCTTTGACGCACAAGGGAATGCCGTTGAACGCCAGGTGCATGTCAGCGAACTGAATAACGACAGCGTAGAGCTGGGTGAGTACCAGCACTACATGCAAAAGGAAATCCACGAACAGCCCCAGGCACTGGCGAATACCCTGGAATCGGTATGCAACAGCCAATCGCTGGTGCCGGGTATCTTCGGTGCGGAAGCGAACACCATCTTTCCGCAGGTCGAGAACATCCTCATCCTTGCCTGCGGCACCAGCCACCATGCCGGCATGGTGGCGCGCTACTGGCTGGAAGAGGTGGCCGGGATACCATGTACCGTCGAGATCGCCAGCGAATACCGCTATCGCACCAGCGTCGCCAACCCCAAGACGCTAGTGGTCACTATCTCGCAATCCGGCGAAACAGCGGATACTTTGGCAGCACTCAACCATGCCAAGGACACCGGCCATGCGTTCACGCTGGCGATATGCAACGTCCCGGAAAGCGCCATCATCCGCCAGTCGAAATTGCGCCTGCTGACACGGGCGGGTCCTGAGATCGGTGTCGCTTCAACCAAGGCATTCACCACGCAACTGGCCGCCTTGTTCCTGCTGACGCTGGTGCTGGCAAAACTGCGCGGACGCTTGAGCGCCGAACGCGAACAACAGTTCCTGCACGAATTGCGCCACCTGCCTACTGCCGTCCAGAAAGTGCTGGCCCTGGAGCCGCAGATCGCCGAAATGTCCAAGCACTTTGCCGACAAGCACCATGCATTGTTCCTTGGCCGCGGCCTGCATTATCCGATCGCCCTGGAAGGTGCGCTCAAGCTCAAGGAGATCTCCTATATCCATGCGGAGGCCTACCCCGCGGGCGAATTGAAGCATGGCCCGTTGGCTCTGGTGGATGAGGACATGCCTGTCGTATCGGTCGCGCCGAATGATTCCCTGCTGGAAAAACTGAAATCCAACCTGCAGGAAGTCCGTGCTCGCGGCGGAGAGCTGTATGTATTTGCCGATGCCAATACCCATATCAAGGAAGTTGAAGGCGTCCACATCCTGCAAATGCCCGAACACGCAGGATTTCTCAGCCCTATTCTGCATACCATCCCGCTGCAACTCTTGGCATATTACGTAGCATTGCAAAAGGGAACGGATGTGGACAAGCCCCGCAATCTTGCAAAGTCAGTCACGGTAGAGTGACCAGCTTTGTGCGGGGCTTGCGGTTGACCGCCCGGAAGGGCGGTCGCAACCACAAGCCCACGAAAAACAGACCGTTCCCATAACCTCGGAGGCTTAAAGTATGGCGGTCATCGCCGTCTTCAACCAAAAGGGTGGAGTGGGTAAAACCACCACATGCCTTAATCTTGCCGCCGCGCTTTCGCTGGCGCAGAGGCATCCCATCGCGCTGGATATGGACCCGCAGGGTCACCTCAGCCTCGCTTCGGGATTGAAGAATGGCACGGCACAAGTCAAAAGCATGGTGTCGTTTTTTAAAGACAAGATCCCTTTGGCCCAGTTGCTGCACAACACCCCTGCCGGATGGCAAATCATCCCGGCGACACTGGAACTATCCAAGATCGATGCCTTGTACGGAAATGACCCGCAAGCAGCAAAATTATTAAAGCAGGGCCTGGCGGAAGAGTTGATCCTGACCGGCGCGCCGATCCTGATCGATTGCTGCCCGACATTGGGCGTGCTCACCTTGAATGCCTTGCTGGCAGCCGACCGGGTACTGATCCCGGTATCGGCAGATTATCTGTCCCAGCACGGCGTGCATCGTCTGGATTCGGCACTGAACGTGCTGGAGAAGAAACTGCAGCGCACGTTCGAGCGCCGTATCGTGGTGACACGCTTCGACTCTCGCCGCAAACTGTCCTACGACATTTACGACAAGCTCAAGCAGCGTTACGGGAACCTGGTGTGCAAGACACGCATCGGAGAGACCGTGGCGCTGGCTGCCAGCCCGATGCACGGACTGGATGTATTCGCCTTTGCACCGCAAAGTCCGGGCGCAGCGGACTATAAACTGCTGGCGGCCGAACTGATGGAAAGCGGCTTCTTTAAATGAAGTAGGTGTAAACAAAGAACAGCAGCCCGGCCCCCAACAGAAGCGCAATGACCGTTAACAAGGCATTGCGCTTTTTTTGTTGAATGAGCAGTTCACGCAACACCGGCCCAGCCTGCGTGGCGAGATCCTGGTTCAAGCGCTCATGCAGCAAGCGCGGTAGTTGCGGCAGCAAGGTGGCATAACGCGGCACCTCGGTGCGCAAAGCCTTGATAAAGCCGCGCAAGCCGACTTGCTCGCTCATCCAGCGCTCCAGCCAGGGCTTGGCGGTTTTCCACAGGTCGAGTTCGGGATCAAGCTGCAGACCCAGGCCCTCGATGTTGAGCAGGGTCTTTTGCAGCAGAACCAGCTGCGGCTGGATCTCGATGCCGAAACGGCGCGAGGTCTGGAACAGGCGCAACAGGACACGGCCGAACGATACTTCGCGCAACGGTTTGTCAAAGATCGGTTCGCAGACCGAGCGGATCGCCGCCTCGAATTCGTCCACACGGGTATCAGCCGGTGCCCAGCCCGATTCGATATGCAACTCGGCAACGCGCTTGTAATCGCGGTTAAAGAAAGCAATGAAGTTCTGCGCGAGATAATTCTTGTCGGTATCGGTAAGCGTACCCATGATGCCGAAATCCATCGCCACATAACGTCCGTCGTGCGCCACCAGGATATTGCCCGGATGCATGTCGGCATGGAAAAAGCCGTCGCGGAACACTTGCGTGTAAAAAATCTCCACGCCGTTGGAGGCGAGTTTGGACAGGTCGATTCCTCCTGCGCGCAACCCGGCGATATCGCTAATGGGCAGGCCGTGCATGCGCTCCATCACCATTACTGATTCGGAACACCAATCCCAGTGTACTTCCGGCACCAGCAGCAATTTGGCATCGGAGAAATTGCGGCGCAACTGGCTGGCGCTAGCTGCCTCGCGCATCAGGTCGAGCTCGTCATGCAGATATTTCTCGAACTCGGCCACCACCAGCTTCGGCTTCAGGCGCTTGCCGTCTTCCCACCAGTACTCAATCAGGCCGGCACAGATTTCCAGAAGCGCCACGTCGTGGCCAATGACATTCGAAATGCCGGGGCGCAGAATCTTGACCGCCACCTCGCGTCCATCCGGCAAGTACCGCGAAATGCACCTGTGCAACAGAAGCGCTGGCCTCGGGGACTTCGTCGAACTTGGCAAACACCTCACGCAGCGGTTTGCCATAGGCTGCTTCCAGCAAGGCGACAGCCTGGTTTGAGGGGAAAGGCGGCACCTGGTCCTGCAACTTGGCCAACTCATCGGCGATATCCGTGGGAATCAAGTCGCGGCGGGTGGAGAGCAACTGGCCGAACTTGACGAAGATCGGGCCTAGGGTCTCCAGCGCCAACCGCAGGCGCTCGGCGCGAGGGCGCGAAGTATTGCGGAAGAACAGCAGCAAAGTTGAGCGGGCGGCGCAACCAGCTCGTACGCTCATGCGCCAGCAAGAATTCATCCAGACCAAAACGCAGGACGACGAAAATGATGTTGATCAGCCGGAAGAAACGCATTGCCACCAGTCCAGAAAAAAGGCGCAGAAAATTCTGCGCCCGCTAGTTTACTTGAGAATCTGCCTAAACCTGCTGAATTCCCGACAGCAGCCAGACGGATTTCTCGTCCTTCAGGTCTTTTTGCATATGCCAGATCTCGTCGAAATTTTCGGCAGGACCGTTGTTCTCGGTCAACAAGCCGGTCATGCGCACGCTGGCGATGGCATGGTCGTTCTCGGTAACGACCTCCAGCAAGTCGGCACCCACGGAAACAACATCGGTCTTCTGCGGCTTGTTGTCCCGTTCCTTGACCTGCATGGAGATCTCGGCGAAAACTTCCGGCGTGGTGTATTCGCGGATATCGTCCAGATCCTTGCGGTCGTTTGCGGCCTGCAGGCGGATGAACGAAGTCCTCGCACTACGCAGGAAACCCTCTACCGGGAAATCGGCAGGAATGTTGGCTGCCGCCACTGGGGTTGCCGCAGCGATGGCCACAGGCTGCTGAGCAGGTTCCTGGGCACCTCCATAAGGCGCGCCTGCAGCAGCGTACTGCATCGGCTGCTGTTTGCGGGCGAACATGGTGATCAGGAACATCACGGCGAGTACAGCCAGGACGATCGCCAGCATCGCCCCCATCCCCCCGCCCATACCGGAACCGGCAAACAATGCCCCCAATCCGGCGCCGATGGCGAGGCCGGCCAAGGGGCCGAGCCATCTGTTGCCGGAAGGCTGCGGTGCGGCAGCGGGTTGCGCCGGAGTGACGGGAGCAGGGGCTGCGGCAGGCGCTCTTTGCACCGGCGCACTCATGGTGCGCTGCTTGCCGAAGCTGCTTCCGCCGCCAAAGCGCTTGGCCTCAGCAGTGGAGGCAAACAGGGAGATACAGGTCAAAACGATGCTCAACAACAGAGTGAAACGCTTCATTCGATTCCTTCAGGTCAGGTAAAACAACAATGGGCAAGTATAACAGCCGTGGCTTGCCGTCCATCTTCGCGGGCAAGCAAACCGGCACTTAGAAGGGCGGCCGGGAAACAAAGTTCAAAGGTTCGCCGCTCAAGGGGTGGGCGAAGGCAAGCGCACAGGCATGCAGCAACAAACGCGGCGCAGCAGCCTCGTCACCATAAAGCGCATCGCCAAGGATAGGATGCCCGATCGAAGCCATGTGCAAGCGCAGCTGATGGGTGCGTCCGGTGACAGGTTCCAGTTCGACTCGCGTCACTTCCGGCCGTTCGCCCTGAGCCTGTCGAAGTGTGAATGCTCATCCTACGGCATTTCATTGAAAACAGTGCGATACCGCGTAAGCGAGGGCTTACCTGAAGGGTGATCGATCTTGCTGCAGCGGACGGTTCGGCCAATCGGCCCCGATGGGCAGATCCACCTCGCCCTCAGGCGGTTCCAGCTTGCCTGCCACCACGGCCAGATAGCGCTTTTCCACCTCGCGCTCGCGGAACATATGCGACAAGCGGCGTTGCATCTCGATCCCGAGCGCGAACACCATCAAGCCGGAAGTAGACATATCCAGGCGATGCACGACCAGAGCGGTGGGAAACTGCCGTTGCAACCGTGCCGAAAGACAGTCCTGCTTGTCCTCGCCGCGCCCCGGCACGGCCAGCAGGCCGGCGGGTTTGTTGACTACCAGTAGCGAATCGTCGCGGAAGACCAGATCCGGAATGCTACTGCTTGTCATCGCCGGAGGCTGCGGGCTCTGCGGCAGGGGAGGCGGCTGCCTTCCTGACCCTGTTCTTGCTGGGGTCGGCAAAACGGAAGCGTCCGGCCAGCACGCAGCCTTTCATGCCGATGTCGCAGGGCTTGTTCAGCACCTTCTGGCACTTGTTATCGACTTCATGCGGACATCCCCAGCCACTCATTCCTTACTCCAGATTAAAAATGCCGTTCGCCCTGAGCTTGTCGAAGGGTAACGGCAATACGTATTTAAGCCTTCTTCACAAACTCCGATTTTAACGACATCGCGCCGATACCGTCGATCTTGCAATCGATATCGTGGTCGCCTTCCACCAGGCGGATGTTCTTCACCTTGGTGCCTACTTTCACCACCGACGACGAGCCTTTAATTTTCAGGTCTTTGATCACGGTGATGGTGTCGCCATCGGCCAGTGGCGTGCCATAGGCATCTTTGACTACTTTCACTTCGTCAGCGCTTGCCGGAGCAGCATCCTTGCTCCACTCATGCGCGCACTCGGGACAGACAAAGTTCGCCCCGTCTTCGTAGGTATATTCGGAATTGCATTTGGGGCATTTGGGTAAAGCGGTCATTACGACTCCGTAGAATTGACTAAATTGTGAGAAGTTATTTCTGTGCTTTTATTTTGGAGCTTGCGAGGATTTCATCAAGATTTCTCATTACGTCCTCCGATGAAATATATTCGTCACTCTTCTTTGCAGCCTCAAGTGAAGCCAAACCTCGTTCTATGAAGGCTCGTTGAGCGCAATTTTTATCATTAGCGACTTGCTTCAATTCATCTTGTGAAAATTGTTTTGGCATAAGGATATCTCTAAGTAGGGTGCAATAAGCATAGCGCATTGCACCGGAGGTCTATTTCACACATTCGGCGCACTGCCCGTTGGTTAGTGCGCCCTACGTTTGCTGGAGCGGGAGGTTAGGCCATGCCATAGCCATTCCACACCACGCCAAACCAACCTACGAACCACACCAAGAGTTTTGAAGCTGCGTAGCACCCCACTAATACAGCCAGCATTGGCACAGGACGTGGAAGCCCTGCGGTTAATCGATGAAAAATGCCCGACCCAAAAATCAACCAAAAAAGCGGTGTACCTACCAGTAGAGTTACCACAGCAACCGCAATGGATGTTGGCCAGACCACATAAAGCGCCAAGAGTGCACTGGCCAGAATGAATAAACGCTGGAAGCGCCAATTAAAAGAAGATGGCGAGAGTTGAATATTTAACGAATCAGGCTCAAGTTTCATTCGTGAGGGGCAAGCATAACTAAAGGTAGACGGCAAAAACACAAAATATTCTGGATCATTGCCTATAAGCCATTAATTTATTTGGATTTCCAAAACTAAACACGACATACACGTTTACAAACTCGGCGCTACAGCTTATACCCCCGATGCACCGCCACTACCCCGCCGGTCATATTGAAGTACTCAACTCGTTCCAGCCCAGCCTCTTCCATCATCTTCTTCAACTCTTCCTGCCCCGGGTGCATGCGGATGGATTCGGCGAGGTAGCGGTAGCTGTCGGCGTCGTTGGCGATGATCTCGCCCATCTTGGGTAGCAGCTTGAACGAATACAGGTCGTAAGCTTTTTCCAGCGGCTTGGCCACCTTGGAGAACTCCAGCACGATCACGCGGCCACCGGGCTTGAGTACGCGGTGCATCTCGCGCAGCGCCGCTTCCTTGTGGGTGACGTTGCGCAGGCCGAAGGCGATGCTGACAACATCGAAATGGTTGTCGGGGAAGGGCAGCTTCTCGGCATCGCATTGTGCCGTGGGAGTAGCCTTGCCTTCGTCCAGCAGACGGTCGCGGCCTACGCGCAGCATGGCGTTGTTGATATCGGTGAGGATGACTTGGCCTTTGCTGCCAACCTTGTCCAGGAACAAACGGGTGAGATCGCCCGAGCCGCCTGCAAGGTCCAGTACGCGCTGGCCTTCATGCACGTTGGCCAAGCCGACGGCAAAGCGCTTCCAGATGCGGTGCAGGCCGACGGACATCAGGTCGTTCATGATGTCGTATTTGCTGGCGACGGAGGTGAAGACGCCAGCGACTTTCTTGGCCTTCTCTTCCTCGGCGACGGTTTGGAAACCGAAATGGGTGTTTGCCATGGTGATGCTCCTGTATTTTTACTCCCTCTCCCACCGGGAGAGGGCCGGGGTGAGGGCGGCCCGTTGCAGATTCCCCCTCACCCTACCCCTCTCCCAGGGGGAGAGGGAACTGCGGGTGTTTATTTATCGCGACTCGCGCCGGCCGCTTCCAGCCTGTTCAGGTAATCCTGCCACATGCCTTCCTGGTACTTGCCCATCTCGTACAGGGTTTCCCAGCTGTACAGGCCGCTGTCGTGGCCGTCGTCGAAGGTCAGTTTGATCGCGTAGCTGCCGGCAGGTTCGATGTCGGTGAGCATCACGTTGCGTTTGCCGACTTGCAGCGTCTCCTGGCCCGGGCCGTGGCCGCGCACTTCGGCGGAAGGGGAATACACGCGCAGGAATTCGAACGGCAGCTTGAAACGCGCGCCATCGTCGAAGGCGATCTCCAGCAGCCTGGACTGGTTATGCAGGGTGATTTCGGTTGGTATCATAATGAACGTATCTTTTTCAGTAATGCGGTGGTGGAGCGTTCGTGCAGGAAAGGGATGCTGTGCACCGACCCGCCCCAGATTTTGACCTCTTTGCTGCCGACGATGTTCTCCGGCTTCCAGTCGCCGCCTTTCACCAGCACGTCGGGCTTGCAGGCGAGGATCAGGTTGAGCGGGGTGTCTTCGTCGAATTTGACCACCAGGCTCACCGATTCCAGCGCTGCCAGTACCTCCATGCGGTCGGCCTCGCTGTTGATCGGGCGGTCGTCGCCCTTGCCCTGGCGCTTTACCGAGGCATCGCTGTTCACGCCGACGATCATTGAAAACCCCAGCGCACGGGCCTGGGCCAGATAAGTAACATGACCGCGGTGCAGCACGTCGAAGCAACCGTTGGTGAACACCAGCGGGCGCGGCAGCAAGGCGATCTTGGCGGCGAGGTCTTTCGCCGTGCAGATCTTGTTTTCGAAGCTGGGTGCGGGATACTTCACGTCAGTCGATGTATTCGAACACGCGCACGACCTTTTGCACGCCCACTGTGGTGCTGGCGATCTCGGAAGACGCATCGGCCTCGGCGCGGGTGACCAGTCCCATCAGGTAAACCACGCCGTTTTCCGTGACGACTTTGACGTTATCGGCCTTGAATGCGGGGTTCTTGACGAAGCGCATCTTCACCTTGCCGGTGATCTGCGTATCGGAAGCGCTGGTAGAAGAAGGGACGGCATTGGATACCACCAGTTCATTGGCGATGCCCTTCACATTGGGGATGCTGCCGACGATGCGCTCGATGTCCATCTTCGCCTCTTCGCTAGCGGCCGCGCCGGTGACCAGGGCAAAGCGGTTATAGGCGGTGACGCTCACACGGGCAGTATTCTTGTATTTCTCTTCCACACGCTTTTGCGCCTTGCTTTCGATGGTGTCGTCTTCAACGATCGCGCCGGTACTGCGGCGATCAGTAGAGGTCATGATCACGCCGGCGCCCACACCCGCAGCGACGACGGGGACACAGCCTTGCAACAGAGCCAATGCAGCGAACAGCAAAACGTACGGATAACGCATCATTCTCCTCCCAGGATTAAGTGATCGATGAGATCACACAGACAGTGCAAAGCAAGCAGATGGACTTCCTGGATGCGCGCTGTGCTATTCGCCGGAACGCAGATGTGGAAGTCGGTAGGTTTAAGCATTGCGGCCATTTTGCCGCCATCCTTGCCGGTCAGCGCAACAACCGGCATGTTGCGCTCGTGCGCGGCCTGGATGGCTTCCAGCACGCTGGGCGAATTGCCGCTGGTGGAGATGGCAAGCAGCACATCCCCATCCAGGCCCAAGGCACGAACCTGCTTGGAAAAGATCTGCACGTAGTCGTAATCGTTGGCGATGGAAGTGAGCACCGAACTGTCGGTGGTCAAGGCAATGCAGGCCAGGCCCGGGCGTTCCACTTCGAAACGGTTGACCAGTTCGGCGGCGAAATGCTGCGAGTCGGCTGCCGAGCCGCCGTTGCCGCAAACCAGGATCTTGCCGTCATTCATCAAACAAGTGACCATCGCCTTGGCCGCGTCAGCGATGGGTTGCGCGAGCACTTTCTTGCTTTGCAGCTTGATCTGGGCACTGTCGTCGAAATGTTTGCCGATACGGGTAATCAGTTTCATGGTGTAGAAAAGGGTTGATGACAGGGGCGAATATTACCCTAACGATCATGGCGCATGCCATTTTACGGCCATGATTCGTTTGCGCCTTGATCGTTTCCCTCACCCCCGTTCCCCCTCTCCCGGAGGGCGAGGAGTACAGTTTGACGCTGCGCGGGATATTGCCTTATAGCTCGAAAGCGTTTTTGAGCCACTCTATCCCGCCTGCACCGTCGAGCAGCACGGCATCGAAACGACAGGGCGGGATGCGCGGCAGCGAGGCCAGATAAAGCTGTGCGGTCAGGATGAGGCGCTCCTGCTTGCGCGCATCGATACTGGCTGCAGCCCCGCCGAAGCTGCTGCGGCTGCGCTGGCGCACTTCGGCAAATACGATGGTTTCACCCTCGCGCAGGATCAGGTCGATTTCACCGAAACGGCTGCGGTAATTCGAATCAACCAGCTTCAAGCCGCGTTGTTGCAGATATTGCGCTGCAACCGCCTCGGCCCGAGCGCCGGTGTTCATAGACGCGATTTGCTATCCACGACAACGCCTTGCCCCTGGCGCATGATGGCCGGGGCCGCCTCACGCTGGAAGGTATGGCCGGAAAGCGTGATCTTGCCGGTGACGCCATCCAGTGGAAGCGATTTTGTCTCGGCATGTTTGTACATCACTTGCAGCAGGCGGTAGGCATCGATGCCCAGCGCATACAGGCGGTCCAGCTCAGGTGGCAGCGGGGTGGCGGGACGCGGATAGATCATGACGGCCGGGTGGTCGGGTTGCACCATCCACGGCATGTCGAAAAAACGCACGTCGGACAGATCGTAGTTGGTCAGCGTGTGGTTGTTGCCGGAGAACACCTGGGAGGTCGCATAGACCGGCAACACGGAATTGATGTAAGGGCGTAGCAGACGCGCTTTGTCGGCTTCGGCAGCGATGAACACCGAATTGCCCGGATCTTCCGGCAGGTCTTTCAATTCTGTCGGGTCGCCGTTATAGATGATCGTCGGCCGGAGTATGCCGCCGGCACGTTGCCACTCGTCGGCAAAGGCCTGAGCCACGCGGCGTGAAAGCGGAGTATCGGTGCTGACGATGGTGGCACTGAGCAAACCGGCAGCAGTGGCGCGTTGCGCCGCCTGGCGGGCCTCGGCCTCGGGAGGCAAGCCGAAGAAATGCAGCTTGTCGGTGCGTGTGTCATCGATCAGGTTCAGGGCCAGCGTCGGTACCGTCACCTGCGGGACGCTTGCAGCCAGCGCGGCGACCCCGTTGCGGGTGAGCGGGCCGGCTACCGCTACGGCGCCGGCACGCAATGCCAGCTGGTACAGCGAAGCGACCTCGGTGCCCTCATCGTTGCAAGGATAGACACGCACCGGCAGACCGTTCGTTTCTATGCCGGCTGCAGCAAGGAAGCCCTGTTGCACCGTATCGGCTGCCTTGCCGAAGGCAGCTGACTTCAATGGCAGCAGCAGCGCGATGTGGGGAGTAGCCGGCTGCGCCGGGATGGCAGGCGGAACGGCCGATACGACCGGCGCGGGTTCGGTGGGGATCGCAGAAATAACCGGCTGCTGGGTCACAGCAGGCGCAGGCGGCGCAACCGGAGCTGCAGGCGCTTTTGCCTCCGCGGCCGGCGCGGCGGCAGCCTTTGCTACCGGAGCAGGCGCGGCGGCGCTGGGCGTAGACGACGGCGCAGTGGCGCAGCCAAAAGCGCTCACGTATAGTGCTGCGATCAGAAGCCAGCGTAACCAACCAAATTTAGAGGCGACAGTGTGCATATCAAGGCCAGTCAAAAAATAGAATGCGCATTATATGTAGTCGCTACCCCGATTGGAAATCTAAGTGACATCACCCTGCGCGCGCTTGAGGTATTAGGCGCAGCGGATGTCGTCGCAGCGGAAGACACCCGTAACACCAAACACTTGCTGCAACACCACGGCATCGGTGATGCGCGGCTGCTGGCATTGCACCAGCACAACGAGCGCGGCGCGGCGGAAAAGGTCATCTCCTTGTTGCAGCAGGGCCAAAGCGTGGCGCTGGTGACCGACGCCGGAACACCGGCGGTGAGCGATCCTGGCGCAGTATTGGTGGAAGCCGTGCGCGCCGCAGGATTCCGGGTCATCCCCATCCCCGGCGCAAGTGCGGCGGTAACGGCACTATCCGCCTCCGGATTTGCTGCGCCGCATTTCCTGTTCTACGGCTTCTTGCCGAACAAATCCGCGGCCCGGCGCAATGCGCTGCAGGCGCTGGCCGAGCATCCTTACACACTGGTGTTCTACGAAGCCCCGCATCGCATCCTCGAATGTACCGAAGACTTGCAAGCAGTGTTCGGCGACGACCGCGAAATCGTGTTTGCGCGCGAGATCACCAAGCTGTTCGAGAGCATCCACCGCTGCAAGCTGGGCGAGGCGCTGGCCTGGCTGAACAGCGATCCCAACAACCAGCGCGGCGAGTTCGTACTGCTGGTTTCCGGCGCAGCGGCCCGCGAAGGGCTGGATGCCGAGACCGAACGTACCCTGGCCGTGCTGCTGGACGAATTACCGCTCAAGCAGGCCGTGCAACTGGCGGTCAAGATCACCGGCGCGAACAAGAACGAGCTGTACCAGCGGGCGCTGGCGCTGAAGGAAGAAACCGAACGACTAAATTTATCCAGACCGTTCGTGGTGAGTAGGCCGTAGGCCATATCGAACCACCCGGTGCTGATGCACCGGGATCTCTCGATACGGCACTGCGTGCTCACCGGACGAACGGTTTGGGTGTTCCTAGGATAAAATGACACCATGAATACACTCACACTCACCCGACCCGACGACTGGCACCTGCACCTGCGCGACGATGCACTGATGCAGTCCGTCCTTCCCGACACCGCAAGACAATTCGCCCGCGCCATCGTCATGCCCAACCTCAGGCCGCCGGTCACCACCACCGCCCAGGCCGTGGCCTACCGCGAGCGCATCCTCAAGGCGCTGCCGGCCGGCATGAAGTTCGAACCGCTGATGACGCTCTACCTCACCGACATCACCAGTGCGGAAGAAATAAAAAAGGCCAAAGCCAGCGGCGTAGTGCATGCCGTGAAGCTGTACCCGGCGGGCGCCACCACCAACTCCGATGCCGGCGTCACCGACCTGCGCAAGACCTACGCCGCGCTGGAAGAGATGCAGCGCTGCGGCATGCCGCTGCTGGTGCACGGCGAAGTGACCGCCAGCGACATCGACATCTTCGACCGCGAGGCCGTGTTCATCGAGCGCGTCATGCAGCCGCTGCTGAAAGACCTGCCCAACCTGCGTGTGGTGTTCGAGCACATCACCACCAAGGATGCCGCGCAGTTCGTCGCCAGCGCGGCGGACAACATCGCCGCCACGCTCACCCCGCAGCACCTGCTCTACAACCGCAACGCCATGCTGGTCGGCGGCATCCGCCCGCACTTTTACTGCCTGCCGATCCTCAAGCGCGAGACGCACCGCGAAGCGCTGGTGAAGGCCGCCACCAGCGGCAGCAAGAAATTCTTCCTCGGCACCGACAGCGCCCCGCACGCGCAGCACACCAAGGAGAACGCCTGCGGCTGTGCCGGCTGCTACACCGCGCATAGCGCCATCGAGCTGTATGCCGAAGCGTTCGAGGCAGCGGGTGCGCTGGACAAGCTGGAAGCTTTCGCCAGCTTCTACGGCGCGGATTACTATGGACTGCCGCGCAACACGGACAAGGTCACGCTGCGCAAGGAAGAGTGGGAAGTGCCTGCATCGGTGGGGTTTGGCGAGCATCGCCTCGTACCGCTGAGGGCGGGGGAGAAGATGAAGTGGAAGTTGGTGGGGTGATGGTGTTTTTGTCAGAATCAACATTAGGTGCGTTCGAATACTTTGCACTTAATTAAAACAGAGGCATTCCTACGAAGATGCGCCAGATTAGGCACCTTGAGGGTGCACGATATACACCGTTTTTTAGGGTGTCTACTTTACGTTAGGCCAATATGACCTTCATTCCTGCTGACGAAGATGAGTTCTTTCTGCGAGTAGCTGAAGCCCTCTCCGGTTGCCAGCTTATTGAGCAGGAGCTTAAGCTTTACATAACGGAAGCATTCGACCTAGTTCGCAAGCGCGTAACTGGACAGCTGCCATTTAAATTTTCTGGTGACGACTATCAAGACTCATCACTTGAAAAGTTAATCGGAGTGTTTCGAAAGCTTTGTGACAACGAAACACTTGTTCTCCGGCTAAACAAGTTGAAGGACGAAAGAAATTTCTTAAGTCACAAGGCAATTACACATTGCATAGACAATGAGCAAGGCCTTAGCTACTCTGCAGTAGTTGGGCTTGAGCCGAGACTTAGTGCCATTGCCAGCGAGGCGCATGCACTGCGCATTGCAATTCACGATGAAGCAAACAAATTTAGGAGCCATCTATTCTTCGACGAGGTTAAAGATGTGGGCTAACCTTGCATTCGAGAGGGACGCCTACCGGCGCCCCTCAACTTCACGTTATGCAAAATCATTGCATAGCTCATCCGGAGAACGTTGATGAAACCGAAAACTAAAACTGCAAAGACAGCTAAGACAGCCAAGTCAGTAGAAAAAGATCAGCCTATAGCGGTGGAATACGGTGGGCACATGGACATTGCCATGTCCCATGCTTTGATTGAATCGCTGTTCACGATTTTTACCATGATGGCGAAAGTAGAAATTCAGCCCGGCGTCCCCGAACCAAAGAAGGGCAATGCGGCACATGGCGTTGTCACCGGTCTTATCGGCATGAAAGCCGAGGGGGTCAGCGGCAGCGTTGCGCTGTCTCTTACGCTGCCGACGATACGCGAGATTTCGCGTCATTTGTTGGGTGAGGAGATCACCAGTGCGGATAAAGAGGCGAAAGACCTCGCCGGAGAACTGGTCAACATGCTGGCGGGTGGGGCGAAGCGCATCCTGTCTGAGCGTGGGCACGATTTCGATATGCAAACACCGGAACTGCTGACGGGCGAAGGACACGAGATCGTGCACCACAATGCCGGGCAAACGGTACTGCTGCCGATCAAGCTCAATGAGCATGAGTTTTACATCGAGTTGAATTTCGTCTGAGTACGCCATGCCCGTATCTTCATACCTCAACACCACTCCCATAATTGGCGACCGCGTCTACCTGCATTCCTCCTGCCAAGTCATCGGCGACGTGAAGATCGGCGACGACAGCTCCGTCTGGTGCAACACGGTGCTGCGCGGCGACGTGAACCGCATCGTGATCGGGCGCGGCACGCAACATCCAGGACCTGACCATGGGCCATGTGTCGCACAAGACGGCAGACAAGCCGGAAGGTTCGCCGCTGATCATCGGCGACTATGTGACGGTGGGGCATTCGGTGATATTGCACGGCTGCAGCATCGGCAACGAATGCCTGATCGGCATGGGCTCGATCATCATGGACGATGTGGTGATCCCCGACCGCGTGATGGTAGGCGCCGGCAGCCTGATCTCGCCGGGCAAGACGCTGGAGAGCGGCATGCTCTACATGGGCCGCCCGGCCAAGGCGGTGCGGGCACTGACCGCAAGAAGAGATCGCCTACCTGAAATATTCCGCCGAGCATTACATGCGGGTGAAAGACAATTATCTAAGCAGCACGAAACAGTAAGCGAAAGTTATTTGCATGAGCACGATGAATCCCGAAGACTTCAAACGCGCCAGCGTGAACCTGGAAACCGCGCGCATCGCCTGGAAGGAGTTGCAGCGCTATTTTGCCAGCGGCGTGGCGATCCATGTGAGCAGCGATCTCGATCTGGTCGAGGTGGCGTTCCAGATCTCCGAGGACAACAAGGCCCAAGTGGCGAAGTGGATGGAGTCAGGCCAGGTCGGCCGTGTGTCCGACGCGCAGGCGCTGGCCTGGTATGAGGCCGACGCCGATGTGTGGGCCGTCGTAGCCAGGCCTTATGTGCTGGTGCAGTCCGCCGAGAAAAAGCAGTAGGCCTATTTCACGCTGCGCATTTCCTTGAGATTTTTCATGTCCGTCTCGATGCGCTGGCACAAGGTCTTCAGGATCTTGATGCGGGCGAAGTTCTTGTCGTTGGCCTCGACCAGCGTCCACGGCGCGATCTCGGTGCTGGTGCGGTCCACCATGTCGCACACGGCGCGCTCGTAGTCGTCCCATTTCTCGCGGTTGCGCCAGTCCTCGTCGGTGATCTTGAAGCGCTTGAAGCCGATCTTCTCGCGCTCCTTGAAGCGGCGCAGCTGTTCTTCCTTGCTGATGGTGAGCCAGAATTTGACCACCACGGTGCGGTTGCGCACCAGCTGTGCCTCGAAATCGTTGATCTCGGTGTAGGCGCGCATCCAGTCGGTCTTGGAGCAGAAGCCTTCCACGCGCTCGACCAGCACGCGGCCATACCAGGAACGGTCGAAGATGGTGAAGCTGCCGCGGCGCGGGATATGCCGCCAGAAACGCCACAGATAGGGCTGGGCGCGTTCTTCCTCGGTCGGCGCGGCGATGGGTACGATGTTGTATTGCCGGGCATCGAGTGCGCTGGTGATGCGCCGGATGGCGCCGCCCTTGCCGGCCGCGTCGTTGCCTTCGAACACGACCACCACGGTCATGTCCTTGAATTTCTCGTGCCGGGTCAGCATGGCGAGCTTGCCCTGGTATTTCTCCAGCTCGGTGTCGAATTTCTTCTTGTCGATCTTCTGGGTCAGATCCAGCGTCTTCAGTACATTGAGCTGGTCTATCGAAGGCAGGGGCGGCGGCGCCGAGATCTCGGTGACTTTCTTGCTGGCTTCAGCCAGACGCTTGCGCATCGCATCGAGGATCACCTTGCCGATGGTCAGGCTGCGGAAGCGCGGGTCGTAGCCTTCGACGATGGTCCACGGCGCTTCCGCGGTGCTGGTGTGGCGGATCACGCTTTCGTTCACGACGCGGAACTTGTCGTACATCTTGTAGTGCTCCCAGTCGCGCTTGGTGACACGCCAGCGGGTCTTCGGATCTTTCTCCAGCAGTTTGAGGCGCTTCTCCTGCTTTTCCTTGGACAGATGCATCCAGAACTTGAGCAGCAGCGCACCTTCCGCGACCAGCATCTGTTCCAGGCGCTTGGCGCGTTCCAGGCTCTGATCCAGTTCAGAGGTCTTGGTGCGGCCCAGCACCCGGTTGAGGATGGGCCAGGTGTACCAGGAGCCGAGGAAGATGCCGATCTTGCCCTTGGGCGGCAACGCGCGCCAGAAGCGCCACATCATCGGCCGGTCCAGCTCCTCGTCCGAAGGCTCGCCCATGCCGTGCGTCTGCAGGAAGCGCGGGTCCATCCATTCGTTGAGCAGATTGACCATCTCGCCGCGTCCGGCGCCATCGACACCGCCGATGATGATGATGCACCGGGAATTTGGCCAGTTTGGCCAGATCCATCTGCACATCCAGCAGCGCCTCGCGCAGTTTTGGAACTTCCTCGTCGTAGGTGGCCTTGCTTAACTTGTGGCCCAATTCGGCAGATTCGAACATGAGTACCTCCCAATCACAGAAAATCAGGCGAAATAGCCAGGCGCAGCAGGGTCTGGAAATCACCCTCGCGCTCGCGCCGGCTGAACCACCAGACGGCGCCCTTCTTGATGCTCCAGTAATCCGCATGGCCGGTCAGCAGCAACGAGGCAAGTTCTCCCATCCACGGCTGGTGGCCGACCAGCAATACCGCACCGCTTCCCATCGGCCAATCGGCAGCGGCGATTGCGGTCTGCGGCGTGGCATGCGTGCCGATATCGGGGACGGTGATGAATTGTGCGGTCAGCGCGGAAGCGGTCTGTTGCGCGCGTAATGCCGGGCTGACCAGGATGCGGGTCTTCGGCGGCAGGTGGGTGGAAAGGAAGTGCGCCACGCGTTCCGCCTGCCGCCGCCCTTTTTCGGTAAGCGGGCGAGAATCGTCAGGCATGCCTTCAGAAGCTTCTGCGTGTCGCCACAATATGAGCTCCATGCTCCCCCCATTTATTACACTTCCTTGCGGCAGGATATACCGTATATACTGTTTTTGCCATATCCGGTACAGGAGAATTACATGACGACCAAGCCATCATCGCGCAAGACGGCGGCAAAACCGGCCAGCAACATCGCCGAAGGCCGTAGCAGACGAGTTCAAGTCCGAAAAGAAACGCAAGAAAGAGAAAAAGGAGCCGGGCAAACTGAAGGTGGTGCGCGACAGTTTCACCATGCCGCAGGCGGATTACGACCTGATCGCTGCGCTCAAGGAAAAAACGCTGAAGGCGGGATTGCATGTAAAAAAGAGCGAGTTGCTGCGGGCTGGGTTGATTGCGCTGGACAAGCTTAATGCGGCGCAATTGAAGCGCGCCATGACCGGGCTGGAAAAGATCAAGACCGGCCGTCCGAAGAAAGCCTAAGCGGCTTCCGTCGCCGAGAGCATCTGCCCCAATTCCTGCAGCAGGGCGGTCTGCGCGCAAGTTTCTGCGCCGCGCGCGGGTGTCTTGCGGTGCCAGAATCCGTTGCAGTCCATTTCCCAGGCCTGGCAGTTGTCTTTCAGGTAACTCTTCAAGCCCTCGTCGAGCACCCGCTTCTTGAGCTTCTCGTCGAGCACCGGGAAACAGACTTCGATACGACGGAAAAAATTGCGATCCATCCAGTCCGCACTGGACAAGTAGATGTTATGCGCCAGGTCGTTGCGGAAGTAGAAAATGCGGGTATGTTCGAGGAAGCGGCCGATGATGGAAATGACGCGGATATTCTCGGACAGACCGGCGACACCGGGACGCAGAGCGCACACGCCGCGCACGATCAGATCGACCTTCACCCCCGCCTGCGATGCTTCGTATAGCGCAGTGATCGTTTCCGGCTCCAGTAGCGAATTCATCTTGGCGATGATGTAGCCACGCTTGCCTTCCTTGGCGAGAGCGGTCTCGTTGCGGATGGACGCCAACACTTGGCTATGCAGGGTGAATGGCGATTGCCACAGATGACGCAGCTTGCTGGCTTTGCCCAGGCCGGTGAGCTGCGTGAATACCTCGTTCACGTCGGAGCAAACTTCCTCGTTGCTGGTGAACAAGCCGAAATCCGTGTACAGCCTGGCGGTGCGCGGGTGATAGTTGCCGGTGCCCAGATGAACGTAACGCCGCAACTTGTTGTCTTCGCGCCGCACGATCATCAGCATCTTGGCGTGCGTCTTGTGGCCCACCACGCCATACACCACATGTGCGCCGACTGCTTCAAGGCGGCTGGCCCAATTGATGTTGGCCTCTTCGTCGAAGCGTGCGAGCAGTTCCACCACCACGGTGACTTCCTTGCCTGCACGCGCCGCGGCGATGAGCGCTTCCATCAGTTCCGAATCAGTACCGGTGCGGTACACCGTCTGCTTGATGGCAACCACATTGGGATCGGCAACCGCCTGCTGGACGAAATCGATCACCGGCTTGAACGACTGGTAGGGGTGATGCAGCAGAACATCGTTCTTGCGCAGCACCTTGAACATGTCCTCGCCCTTCTTTTGCAGCAAGGTGGGCATGCCGGGGATAAAAGCCGGGAATTTCAGGTCGTCGCGTGCGACCTGGTCGGGGATGCGCATCAGCCGCACCAGATTCACCGGCCCTTTTACGCTGAATAGCGCGTCAGGCTGCAGATCGAACTGCTGCAACAGGAAATCGGACATGGCTGGCGGACAGTTGTCTGCCACTTCCAGGCGTACTGCATCGCCGAAGTGGCGTTGCGGCAGTTCGCCCTGCAGGCTGATACGCAGGTTCTTTACTTCCTCCTCGTCCACGAACAGGTCACTGTTGCGAGTCACGCGGAACTGGTAGCAGCCATGCACCTCCATGCCCGAAAACAGTTCGCCGACATGCGCGTGCAGGATGGACGACAGAAACACGAAGCCGTAGGGACAGCCGGAAATCTCCGTTGGTAACAGGATGGCGCGCGGCAGCACGCGCGGCGCCTGCACGATGGCCTTGGCAGAATTGCGGCCAAAGGCATCCTTGCCTTGCAGCTCTACGGCGAAATTCAGGCTCTTGTTGAGCACGCGCGGGAAAGGGTGCGACGGGTCGAGCCCGATGGGCGTGAGCACCGGCATCACCTCGCGCAGGAAGAAATCCTTTACCCAGGCTTTTTGTGCCTCATTCCAGTGGGTACGGCGCAAGAACTTGATGCCTTGCTGGGCAAGGGCGGGGACGAGCTCTTCGTTGAACAGCTGGTACTGGCGCGCGATGAGCTGGTGTGTCGGTTCGTACAGCCGCTTGAGTATCTGCGTCGCCTCCAGTCCATCCGGACCGGCCGCGAGGCCTCCCAGCTTGGCTTGTTCATTCAGCCCGGCAACCCGGATCTCGAAGAACTCATCCAGGTTGCTGCTGACGATGCACAGATATTTCAAACGCTCCAGCAGGGGAACGGACGGGTCTTCCGCCTGCGCCAGGACGCGGCGATTGAACTCAAGCAAACCGAGTTCACGGTTGAGGAAATTTTGCGCCGGGAATTTTTTTGCCATAAGCGGGATGTTCAGCGCACCTGCAGATCAGTGCCGGTTCAGTTTTTCGGGGGAACGAAACCTGTTGGCATTTGTGTGCCTGCACCGAAGAAATAGTTCTCCATTTGCTCGGCGAGGTATTTGCGCGCACTCGGATCGGCCAGGTTGAGGCGATTCTCGTTGACCAGCATGGTCTGGAACTTGATCCAGCCTTGCCAGGCTTCCTTGGAAACGTTTTCGTAGATGCGCTGACCCAGGGGGCCCGGATAGGTCGGGCGATCCAGGCCTTCAGCTTCGCGACCGAGTTTTACACAATGTACCATTCTTGCCATGATTCGATTCTTTCAGTGATTATGAATGAGGATTGTGACATTACCGTGAATCTGTCCGCAAATCCAGCGCGCGGCCGGAGCGGCGAACAGGCTTGCAACGGCACGAATAGGCCTACTTTAGTGTTTTGACGAACACCTTTGAGCGGCGTTGGTAGTTATATAACGTCTTTTTCTGGGTCGGCAGCTGCTCGACGTCGGCCTCCTTGAACCCGCGCTCGATGAACCAGTGCGCGGTGCGCGTAGTCAGCACGAAGAGCTTTTGCAGCTTCATGGACTTAGCCTGCGTAGCGATGTGTTTGAGCAACGCGTCACCGTAGCCGTGGTTGTGGTAGCCGGGTTGCACCGCGAGGCAGGCAAGCTCGGCCGCTTTTTCATCAGCGAAAGGGTAAAGCGCCGCACAGCCGATGATGCGATGGTCGTGCTCCAGCACCACGAAACGGTCGATCTCGCGCTCCAGCAGTTCGCGCGAGCGCCGGACCAGGATGCCTTCCGCCTCGAGAGGTTGCAGCAGCTGCAGAATGCCGCCGACATCTTCGATGGTCGCATCGCGCAGGGTGTTGAGGGTGCTTTCCACCACCATGGTGCCGATACCCTCGTCACTGAACAATTCCTGTAACAATGCCCCGTCGGTATGGCGGCTGATGAGGTGCGTCCGGGCCACTCCCGCCTCGCAGGCGCGTATCGCGCAGGGCAGGAACAGCCCCACGTCGTCCGGCAGTTTGCGCTTGCCGGAGAGGATCTTGCCGGCCTCGGCGACGGTCAGTTCCTTCAGCAGTGAGCCATCCTTTTCCTGAACGCCGTCTGTATCCATCAGGAAGATCAATTTGTCCGCATCGAGCGCGATCGCGGTCGAAGTGGCGACATCTTCCAGCGTGAGGTTGAACACCTCGCCAGTGGGCGAATAGCCGAGCGGCGACAACAGCACGACCTCGCCGAATTCCATGCGGTCATTCAACGCCGCGACATCGACCTTGCGCACGATCCCGGTATGCATGAGATCCACGCCGTGAATGACCCCGATGGGCCGTGCGGTGATGAAGTTGCCGCCTGCCACGCGGATGTCGGCGTTCGCCATCGGCGAATTCGCCAAACCCACGGACAACAGCGCCTCGATCTCAAGACGCACGCGGCCGACAGCCTCTTTCACGCATTGCATGGTCTCGGCGTCGGTCAGGCGGATACCGTGGTGGTAGCGGCCTTCGATCTTGTTCTGCACCAGCCGCTGCTCGATCTGCGGTCGTGCACCGTGCACCAAGACCAGCCGGATACCTAGTGCCGCGAGCAGGTTGAAGTCATGAGTCAACTCGACGAATTTGCCGTCTGCAACCACTTCCCCGCCGAAAGCCACCACGAAGGTTTTACCGCGAAAGGCATTTATATAAGGTGCGACAGAACGAAACCAGTTAACAAATTCGCTAGATTGAAGTGGCATGTCAGTCATTTTTTTGAAGTTTTTGGGAACGCATGCAATTAAACACCCAGAACGGAAAAAATGCCATGCGCCATCGCCCGCATAGTGGCTACCCGCATGAAAAAATAGGGTCTAGAATGACTACCAAAACAGGCAACACGCAATCAACTCGATAATCAGGGAACAAAAATGAACAGCCTGCTCAGCCAAGTCTCTCATCCGGTATTTTTGTATTTGACGTTTCTATTCTTCCTGATGGGGAGTGTCTTTGCTTTCCTTGTCGGGCTGGCGCTGGCGATAAGGAGCGACCGGGCGCTGCGGTTTTTTGCGTTCATGAACCGCTGGGTCTCGGTGCGCAAGATGATGAAACCGCTTTCGGTGCCCCATTATGTGGAGCCGGCGCTGCTCAAGCGCCGGGTCGCGCTCGGCATGACTATCATTATCGGCGCCATGGTTTCAGTCCTGTTGCTCAAGGATGCAAACCTGCGACCTTCCCTGGCGCTGTTTGACGGCAGCCTGACACCCTTTGAGATGACCGGCATCGCCGAAAACCTGAAACTGTTCCTGATCGCAGGCAACATGGTTTGCCTGCTGGTCGGCGCGATGATCCTTATTTCACCGCGGATTCTGTCATCGGTGGAAAGCTACACTGACCGCTGGTTCACGCTGCGCAAGAGCACGATAGCCCTGGGCAAGATGCATATGGAGATCGATTGCTGGGTGCTGAAGCACCCGACCAGCGCCGGACTGACCCTCAGCATCCTGTCGTTCAGTGCCGGGGTGCTGATGTTCAATCAATTGCAAAGCCTGGTCGCATAAGGTCAGCTCAAGACTCGTCCAGCAGTTTGCCGGCAATCGCCCAATTCTCATCGGGCAGCTCATCAAAGGCGATGTACGTGCGGGTGCGACACGGTGGGGCGAAGCCCGCGGTGCGGGAACAGCCGCCTATACCTTACTCGACATCCAATAGCTTGCCTGCGATTGCCCAGTTTTCGTCCGGCAGCTCATCGAAGGCGATGTAGGTGCGGCTGTGACACGGTGGGGCGGAGCCCTTGGTGCGGGAACAGCCGCCTATACCTTACTCGACATCCAATAGCTTGCCTGCGATTGCCCAGTTTTCGTCCGGTAGTTCATCGAAGGCGATGTAGGTATAGGACTTGGGCTTGTGCGCGATGCGCTCCAGCGTGTCGGTGATCTCTTCGGCGATCCTGGCCTTCTGTTCCCGGCTCAGGGTGCCGGCGATGCGGATGTTGACGTAAGGCATGGCGGTTCCTTTCCTATTAGTTGAAATCTCCCCACAGCGTTTGCAGCGCGGCGATGCCGGCAATGGCGGCCGTTTCGGTGCGCAGCACGCGTGGGCCGAGCAGGACGGGAACGAATCCGGCCTGCTGTGCGATGTTGGCTTCGTCGGTGGTAAAGCCGCCCTCCGGACCGATGAGCAAAGTCACCCGGCCTTGAGGTCGCGGCTGGTTTTGCAGATTGCTGGCTCCCCCCGGCAGGAGGATGAATTTGACGCCGGGTGTCTGGCGCATCCCGCTCAGCCAGGCGCCCAGTTCCTGCGGCTCATGCAGCTCCGGCAGGGTGTTGCGGCCGCACTGTTCACAGGCGGAGATAGTGACATTGCGCCAATGGTCGGCGCGTTTCCCGGCACGCGTGCCGGAAAGCTTCGCCACGCTGCGTTGTGTCTGCACCGGCACGATCTCCGCAGCGCCCAGCTCGGTGGCCTTCTGCACCACCCAATCCATCTTGTCGCTGGTGCACATGGCTTGTGCCAGCACGATATGCAAACCGGATTCCTGCTGCCCCATGAAAGTCTGCAGGTTGCCGAGCACGACATGTTTGCCTTGAATGGAGTTGATGGTGGCATCAAGCGCATTACCCAGGCCGTCGAAGATCTGCACCGCATCGCCTGCGCGCAAACGCAAAACGCGGCTGGCATGGTGGGCGGCTTCGGGAGGCAACTCGTAATTGGTGCTGAGGGGAAGCGGTGGCGGGCAGTAGAATCTCGGGGCGGACATGGTCGGCAAAGGGCGTCTGTACGGCCGTGATAATATAACGGCCAGAACAATAACGCTGGTCTTTGAAGGAGTAAAAAGCCATGGTCAGTCTGCAACCTCCGTTGTGCGACTTCGGCTGGAAGGCGCGGCCGTTCGATCTTCCCGGGGTGGATGGCAAACGCCATACCCTGGAAAGTGCGCGCGGCAAGAACGGCTTGCTGGTGATGTTCATCTGTAACCATTGCCCGTACGTCAAATCCATCCGTGACCGTATCATCCGCGATGTGCGCGAACTGCAACAACACGGCATCAACAGCATCGCCATCATGTCCAACGACCCCGCCGACTATGCGGAAGACTCGTTCGACAACATGAAACTCATAGCGCAGCAGTACAGCTATCCTTTCCCTTACGTTTGGGACGAGACGCAGCAGATCGCCAAGGATTATGGCGCGGTGTGCACGCCGGATTTCTTCGGCTTCAATGCGAACCTGGAACTGCAATACCGTGGCCGCCTGGATGCTTCGCGCAAGGAAGCCGTGCCGGATGCGCCACGCGACCTGTACAACGCCATGCTGCAGGTGGCAAAGACCGGGCAAGGTCCGCGCGAACAGATCGCCAGCATGGGCTGTTCGATCAAGTGGAAAGGCGAGGAGTGAAGATCCTCATCCTGGGTGCAGGGCAGGTCGGCTCGACGGTGGCGGAGAACCTGGTCGGCGAAGAGAATGACATCACGATCGTCGATTCGGACGGCGAGAAACTGCACCTGTTGCAGGACCGGCTGGATCTGCGCACGCTGACTGGCAATGCCGCGCACCCCTCCACGCTCGAACAGGCAGGCATCGTCGACGCCGACATGCTGCTGGCAGTGACGCAGAGCGACGAAGTGAACTTGGTCGCGTGCAAGCTGGCGGCCAGCCTGTACAACACCCCGACCCGTATCGCGCGCGTGCGCACCAGCGACTACCTCAATCGCGAGGCCTTGTTCAGCAAGGAGAACTTCTGCGTCGATTTCTCGATCTGCCCGGAGCAGATCCTGACCGATTACATCACCAAGCTGATCGAATTTCCCGAGGCTTTGCAGGTGCTGGAATTTGCCGATGGCAAGGTATCCCTGGTCGGTGTGCGCGTCTTCGAAGGCGGGACGCTGGTGGGCAAACCGATCAGCTTCCTGCGTACGCACATGCCCCAGGTCCACGCCCGCGTTGCGGCGATCTTCCGCAAGGACCGGGCGATCCTTCCGGAAGGCAGCACCGTGGTCGAGGATGGCGACGAGATCTTCTTCATTGCCGCGACCGACAACATCCGCCGTGTGCTGAAAGAGATGCGTCGCATGGACAAGCCGGCCAAGCGCGTCATGATCGCTGGCGGCGGCAATATCGGCCGGCGCCTGGCCAAGGCACTGGAACGCGATTACCAGGTCAAACTCATCGAGGTAAACAAGAAGGTCTGCCAGAAGCTGGCCGGCGAACTGGCCAACACGCTGGTGCTGCATGGCGACGGGACGGACGAAAAACTGATGCAGCAGGAAAATGTCGACGAAGTTGACGTGTTCTGCGCGCTCACCAACGATGACGAGAACAACATCATGTCGGCCTTGCTTGCCAAGGGCGGTGGCGCACGCAAGGTGCTGGCGCTGATCAACCGCAGCGCCTATGTGGACCTAGTGCAGGGAGGCAAGATCGACATCGCATTGTCACCGGCGCAGATTACCATCGGGTCGTTGCTGGCCTATGTGCGGCAGGGTGATGTGGCCGCGGTACATTCGCTGCGTCGCGGGGCCGCCGAGTCGCTGGAGCTGGTGGTGCACGGCGACCGGCAATCGTCGCGCGTCGTCGGTCGCCGCATCGACGAGATCGACCTGCCCAAGGGTGCCACCATCGGCGCCCTGGTGCGCGGGGACCAGGTCATCATGGGGCACCGCGACACCGTGATCGAGGCCGAGGACCATGTGATTGTGTTTGTCGTCGACAAGAAGATGCTGAAGAAGGTGGAGAAGCTCTTCCAGGTCGGCGCCGGGTTCTTCTGATGGGCCGCACGCTCACGGTTCTGAATGCGCTCGGTCTGATGCTGGTGGTGTTCAGCACCTGCTATGCCTTGCCGATATTAACTTCCCTCATTTTTCACGACGGCACGCTGATCGATTTTCTGCTGGCGATGGTGTGGACCGCTGGCACCGGCGTGCTGCTGTGGATATTTACCCGTCGTTACAAAGGGGAGTTATCCATACGCCACGGTTTCCTGCTGGTGGTGGTGATGTGGACGGCGATGCCTGCGGTAGCGACCTTTCCGCTGCTGCTGGTGATCAACAACCTGTCGTTCAGCCATGCGTACTTCGAGACCATGTCCGGCATTACCACCACGGGTGCGACCGTGCTGACTGGCCTGGACAACTTGCCGCCGGCCATCAATATGTGGCGTCATGAACTCAACTGGCTGGGCGGGATGGGCATCATCGTGCTGGCGGTAGCGGTGTTGCCGCTACTCGGCATCGGTGGCCGGCAATTGTTCAAGGCCGAGACGCCGGGGCCGATGAAGGACACGGCCTTGACGCCGCGCATCACCGAAACTGCGCGCAACCTCTGGCTGGTCTATGCCGCCATCACGGTGGCCTGCATTGCGTCATTGAAGCTGGCCGGCATGAGTTGGCTGGATGCGATTTGCCATGCGTTTGCCGCGATGGGGCTGGGCGGGTTTTCGACGCACGATGCCAGCATCGCCTATTTCAATTCTCCGGCCATCGAATTCGTGCTGATCGTGTTCATGCTGATCGCGGCCATGAACTTCTCTACACACTTTCTGGCCTGGCGCGGCAGGAGCCTCAAGGCCTATCTGCAAGACGCCGAGGCGGTGGCCATGCTGCAGCTGATCATCGTCAGTTGCTTGGGGATCGGATTCTTCTTATGGTGGCGGGGGGTCTATCCCGATTTTGGCTCGGCCCTGCGGTTTGCCAGCTTCAATCTGGTTTCGCTGGCGACCGACTGTGGTTTTGCCAGTGCGGATTTCAACACATGGCCCATATTCGCGCCGTTGTGGATGTTGCTGCTGAGCTGCATCACCGCAAGCTCCGGTTCCACCGGCGGCGGCATCAAGATGATCCGCACGTTGGTGCTGGTCAAGCAGGCGGGGCGCGAGTTTCTGAAATTGCTGCATCCGGCAGTCGTGAATCCGATGAAGATCGGCGGCCACGTCGTGGCCAACAACATTGCGTTTGCGGTGCTGGGGTTCATTTTTCTCTATTCCGTGAGCATTGCGACCCTGACCTTCGCATTGCTGATCAGTGGGCTGGATCTGGTTTCGGCCTTCTCCGCCGTGATCGCCTGCATCAACAATGCCGGCCCCGGGCTGGGCGTAGTGGGCCCGGCGAGCAACTTCGGCGTGCTGACCAATTTTCAGATCTGGGTGTGCACTCTGGCCATGCTGATCGGGCGGTTGGAGATATTCACTGTGCTGATTCTGTTCACGCCCGCATTCTGGAAGCGCTGAAGTATCTAGATACTCGGAAACATTGAACGTTCGAGGACAAATGCGGTAGCATCGCGGCTGGGAGCCTTCCGCCGCAGAGCGGAAGTCGGTGAAAATAGTATAAAGGTGGCAACGTGGCCGAAGATCTGTCAGGTATCCGGGTGGTGCTTATCGATGACAGTAATACCATACGCCGTAGCGGCGAGATATTCCTGTCGCAGGCGGGCTGTAAGGTCGTGCTGGCGGAAGACGGATTCGATGGCCTGTCCAAGGTGGTCGACAACAAACCCGATATCATCTTCGTCGATGTCATGATGCCGCGTCTGGATGGCTACCAGACCTGCGCACTAATCAAAAGTCACAACGAATTCAAGAATACGCCTGTAGTCATGCTGACCAGCAAGGACAGCCTGTTCGACCGTGCGCGCGGCAAGCTCGTCGGCGCAGATCAATATCTGACCAAGCCATTCAGCAAAAAAAGTCTGATTGAGGCAGTCACCATGCATACAACAAAACATTCTGAGGGAATGGATTATGGCAATTAAGAAAGTGATGGTTGTGGACGATTCCGCAACGGAACGCCACGTGCTGGGCGATGTTCTGGGCAAGAAGGGCTTCACAGTCGTTTACGCCGAGAGCGGCGAACAGGCGGTGGCAAACTCCAAGACCGAATTGCCGGACCTGATCTTGATGGATGTGGTGATGCCCGGCCTGAACGGTTTTCAGGCTACCAAGGCGATCACACAAGACCCGGCCACACAGCATATCCCGATCATCATCTGCACCACCAAGGGCCAGGAAACCGACAAGATCTGGGGGATGCGCCAGGGAGCAAAGGATTACATCACCAAGCCGATCGGGGCAGATGAACTGCTCGGCAAGATTGCTGCATTAGGCTAGGCCCCGGACCGGTATGTCGAAGCGCTTCAATCTGCGCGAGTTCCAGCAAAGTGTGTTGGATCGCCTGCAAGCCCAGGTCGAGGGCGGCGGCAATCGCGTGTCCACACTGGGCGTGCAGGTGGGCGAAGAATTCTGGCTGGTCGACATGTCGGACATCAACGAAGTCCTGCCACCGCCGCCCATGACACAAGTACCTTTGACCAAGCCCTGGTATTGCGGCGTGGCCAACGTGCGCGGCAATCTTTACAGCATCGTGGATTTCAGCGTGTACCTGGGTGGCGCACCTGTCCCGCAGGAAGGGCAGAGTCGCGTACTGCTGGCGGGACAGAAGTTTGCTTTCAACGCAGGGTTGCTGGTATCGCGTGTGCTGGGTTTGCGCAATGCAGAGGATTGGCAGCAAACCGAGCAAAACGGAGAGATTCGCCTGCAAGATGACAATGGGCAGGTGTGGCATAAACTGGATTTGGCGAAATTGTTGCAGCAACCGGAATTCTTACAGATCGGTGCGTAGCGCGCGCTCAGAGGGAGAGGAAAATGGCTTTCAAGTTACCGTTCAAATGGCCACAAAAGGCGCCAAAGGGCTTTGTCAAAAAAACTGACGGGACGCAGAAAGACGTTCGCACGCTCAATATCCCGTGGTTCAGCAAACAGTCTTTCGACAAACAGCTGCGCATCATCGGTGTCCTGCTGTTGCTCTTCCTGCTGGTTGCGGCGTTATTCACTTATGTCGACACGCGGGATGCCTCCTACAGTTCAAAATATGTAAGCGAAACGTCCAAACTGCTGATGTTGTCGCAGCGCCTGGCAAAAGATGCTGCTGCCAGTTCTTCCGGCGATACGGCGGCTTTCGAGGGACTGGAAGCGACCCGTGAAGATTTTTCCAACATCCTTAAAGCGCTTGATAAAGGCAGTGAAAACCTGCCTGCCACCGAAGGCATGGCACGCCCATCACTGGACAACCTGCTGTCACATTGGAAGCAAATGAACACCTTGCTGGATGAACTGGAAAAGGGCCGTCCATTGCTGGTGACGCTGGAACGGGGAGCGGCCGGGCAGCGCGAGTTGCTGAATCTGGCGAATCAGGTTGCACAGCAGGCTGCTCCGGCCTATGCGCAGAAAGCGGACCGCTTGAACCGGCTGATCGAGCAGATGACCAGCACGATACAGCTGGTGTTGACCTCGTCGTCGACGGAAGACCTGCCCGGGTTGCAGCCAAAACTGACCGAAGCGCAGGGACTGATCGGCGAACTGCCGCAGAATGACCCGACCGTGGCGCAACTCAAGAATGACTTTGACGGCTACCAGTCGGTCGTGGGTTTCGTGATTGCCAATGCAGCCAATGTGTCGACCTCACGCCTGGCGGGCAAGCACGTGCTGGAGGAAAGCGACCAATTGCTGGCGTCGACACAAAGACTGGTGAACGACTATGAAGGATCGACCGCCGGGCGAATCACCAGCTTCATGGTGTTCTTCTCCGGTGGCATGCTGTTGCTGCTGCTGTTGCTGCTCTCCAAGATCTATCTGGACGAATCGAAGCGCCGCGAACGCGAAGCAGGCTTCACCAACCGCAACAACCAGCAGGCCATTCTGCGCTTGATGAACGAGCTGTCGGACCTTGCAGACGGCGACCTGACCATTCGTGCCACGGTGTCGGAGGATATCACCGGTGCGATCGCCGACTCGGTCAACTACACCACGGACGAACTGCGCAAGCTGGTTTCGCGCGTGATTGCCGCCTCGCAACAGGTGGCGCGTGCAACAGGCGAAGCCGGGTCGGTGACGAAGGAATTGCTGACTTCCACCCAGAAGCAGGCGGCAGAGATTCGCGATGCGGGCGGCGCGGTTGAACTGATGACCAAATCCATTCAGGAAGTCGACAGTAGTGCTGCGCAATCTTCCGAAGTGGCGCGGCGCACGCTGGAGGTGACCGAGCAAGGTTCCCGGGCGGTGCAGAATGCGGTGTCCAGTATGGACGGCATCCGCGAGCAGATCCAGGAGACGTCCAAACGCATCAAGCGGCTGGGCGAAAGCTCGCAGGAGATCGGTGAGATCGTGGACCTGATCTCGGACATTACCGAGCAGACCAACGTGCTGGCGCTGAACGCGGCGATCCAGGCCGCATCGGCCGGTGAAGCGGGACGAGGCTTTGCGGTGGTGGCGGAAGAAGTGCAGCGCCTCGCGGAGCGTTCCGCCGAGGCGACCAAGCAGATCGGCGTGCTGGTGAAGACCATTCAGAGCGATACGCACGATGCCGTGGTGGCGATGGAAAAGAGTACCCAGGGTGTGGTCGACGGAGCCAAGTTGTCCGATACGGCGGGCCAAGCGCTGAGCGAGATTGAGAAATCAACGCGCGAACTGACCGACCTGGTGAACAGTATCTCGGTTTCCACGCAAGTCCAGACCGATATGGCGCGCGAAGTGGCCAGCGTCATGAGCGACATCCTGAAGATTACCGAGCACACTTCGCAAAGTACGCAACGCACCAACGCTTCTGTCACACAGCTGGAAAGCTTGGCAACAGAACTGAACAGCTCGGTAACGGGCTTCAAACTATAAAGGGCGACCGTGCAGGCGCAATTCAATCCGCTGCCGTTGTTATCGGTTAAATCCGGGCTGGACAGTTCTCTGGCAAATATCAGCCGTGAGCTGGAAAGCTATTTCTCATCCGCAGGAAGCGACCAGCAGGCTTTGCAGAACGCCCTGGTGGATTTGCACCGCATCGGCGGCGTATTGCGGATGCTGTCGCTGACCGGCCTGGTTGTATTCTGTTCGGAGCTGGAAAAGTTCCTGCAAGAGCTCACGCAAACCCAGACCGTCGACGTCATCTCAACGGGACACGATACGCCGGGCGCTGTTTGGCCTGACCCACTACCTGGATGCCCTGGCGGATGGCGCAACCAACGCCACGCTGCGCCTTTTCCACGAATACCAGGAGCTGCTCCAGGCGCGCGGGGTGGAAATGGCTTTCGATGTGGACCTGTTCTTCCCGTCGTTGCAGGTGGAATTGCCGGAGGAGGTATTGCGGCAACCCCAGGAGAGCGATGCCCCGGCACGCATCAAGGCCGCACGGCTGCATTACCAGCAATCACTGCTGAAATGGCTGCGCCAGGATGGCACGACAGAAGCTTTGCGCACGATGATGGCTGCTGTGCGCAGCGTCCTGGCATGCGTGCCGCAGAATCAGCAGCGTGCCTTCTGGTGGGTATCGTTGGGGCTGCTGGATTGCCTGGTCCAGGAAGGTGTCCCGTTTGAGCTGAATGTGAAGAAATCGCTCAGCCGCATCGACCTCAAGATGAAATCGCTGATGGATGAAAGCGCCTTCGACGACGAGGCCGCCATGAGTGAGGCGCTGTACATCATTGCGCGCAGCCATACCGTGAGCGACATGGTCGAGCAGATCAAGAACGTCTACGAGCTGGATGTCTACCTGCCGCAAGACTTGCCGATGCCGCCGGGGGAAAGCGCCGCCTTGCTCGACAGCATGCGCGAGCAACTCAACGCCGCGGAGGAATCCTGGGAACATTGCGTTGCTGACGACGCGGGGGCCTGCCGGAAGTTCGCCGCTGACATGGAAAAGCTCTATGAGCTGTCCGAGCAGCTTGACCGCAATACCTTGCAGTTCCTGAGCAAGCAGATCCAGACCGCCGCGCTGCATGCCGAGGAGCCGGAACGCGCGCAGCGCATTTCCATGGACATGGCGATGGCCCTGCTCCTGCTTGATAGCGGTATCAGCCACTACCAGCATCTGGGCAGCGGTTTTCAGGAGCTGGCGCGCATCCTGAGTTCGCGCCTGCAGGCCGGCATGATGCGCATGCCGGAAGACGTGAACAAGCTCGCCAATTTGGTCTCGCTCTACTGCCAGATGGAGCAGCACGAAGTGATGGTGCCGCTGGCCAGCGAGATGCAGGGCAATCTGCAGAACATCGAGCAGAACCTGAATGCCTTCTTCAACAATGCGGCGAAGCGTACCGAGTTGACCCAGATCAGCCGGCTGTTGAGCCAGGTCCAGGGCGGGTTGCACATACTCTCGCTGGATGTGGCGGTCGAGTTGCTGGTGATGTTGCGCCAGGTGACCGAACGCTACGTGCAGGGAGAGACTCCCTCCGCTGCCGAAATGCGAACCGTCGCCGCTGCGGTCAGCACCCTGGAAGAATATGTTCACGGCCTCGTCCTTGGCCAGAAATCCGACCCTTCCGTACTGAGCAGCGTACTTCGGGAAATTGCCGAAATGCGCTCGGCCGGGGACTACAAGGATGCGGCAGTGCACGAAGAGTCCGCCTCACCGGCCGGCGTATCTATCCGCACGGGCGGCGAGGACGAGGAGCTGCTGGAAGTCTTCCTGGAAGAAGCGCGCGAAGTCATGGAGACCTTGCGCAGCAACCTCGAGATAAGCCGCGTGAACATGGACAACCGGGAACCGCTGGTGACCATGCGACGCGGTTTCCATACCCTCAAAGGCAGCGGACGCATGGTCGGCCTGACCGAGCTGGGTGAAGTGGCTTGGGCGGTCGAGCGCGCCATGAATAAATGGCTGCAGGAGAACAAACCCGCCACGCCTGCCTTGCTCGACATGATCGGCGATGCCGAGGTGCTGTTCCAGCACTGGGTGGATATGCTGCGCAGCGGCAGTACCACGGCGGTGATCGATACTTCCTACTTGCTCAAAGTGGCGGACTGCATCGAAAACGGCAAAGAACTTCCACAAGCGGAAGCTGGAATGCCGGAGGCCGTATCGCCTGCGGCACCGGCAGAACTAGTAACTCCGGAAAGCAGAGAAGAAGACCAGGTAGTCGTTGGTTCGGTCACTCTGTCGAAAGCGCTTTTCGATATCGCTACCGAAGAAGCGGCGGGCCATGCACACGCCCTGCGCGAGCAGCTGGCGGTGTTGCACGAGAGCGATGCGCACATAGTCACCTATGATTTCATGCGTGCCGCACACACCTTGGCCGGCGTGAACCGCACCATGGGTTTCGTGCAAATCGCCGAACTGGCGTACGCACTGGAACTCTGGCTGGAAGAACGCATCGACAAACCGAACATTGTCGATGAGCAGCAGACGGCGCTCATCGACCAGGTGGTGCAGCGTCTGGACGAAATGTGCGCCATGGTGCGCGAACAACGCCAGGAGCCGCCGGCGCAAGCGGAACTCATCGCGGAGCTGCAGGCGAGCAAAGAGGTCGTTGCAACGGCAGCAGACGCCGGGGTTCTTTCGGCCCTGGGTCTCGAACTGCCAGCAATAGCCGCCGAAAGTGCCGTCGAACCGGCTTTCGCACCTGAGATCACGCTGGACTTTGCACCGGCAAGCGAAAGCAAGCCGGCAGAAGAGCCGGCATTGCCGGAACTCGAATTGCCCTTGGCAGCGGAAGCGTTTGAGCTCCCTGGAGCCGCGGTTGCAGAAGAATCGAAGGGGCCCGCCGAGCCGGCCTTCATGCCCGAGATCACGCTGGACTTTGCTCCCGCAGCAGAAAGCCAGCCGGCAGAGATCGAAGAACCCTCGGCTCAGGAATTCGAGCTGCCAGTAATAGCCGCCGAAAGTGCCGCCGAAGCGGCATTCGTGCCCGAGATCACATTGGACTTTGCGCCTGCTGCAGAAAGCGCGCCGGCAGAAACCGGTGCAGCGCAGGAGCCGCCCGAATCGACAGCACTGATCGCCGTCGAAAGTCCTGAAGAAGACCAGGTCACGGTTGGTGCGGTCAGTCTGTCGCGAGTATTGTTCGATATTGCCACCGAAGAAGCCGTGGGCAATGTTCATGCCCTGCGCGAGCAGCTGGCGGTGTTGCACGAGAGCGATGCGCATACAGTCAGCTACGATTTCATGCGTGCCGCGCACACGCTGGCCGGCGTGAACCGTACCATGGGTTTCGTGCAGATCGCCGAACTGGCGTACGCACTGGAACTCTGGCTGGAAGAACGCATCGACAAGCCGCGCATCGTCGATGCGCAGCAGATGGAACTCATCGACCGGGTGGTGCAGCGTCTGGACGAGATGTGTGCCATGGTGCGCGAGCAACGCCAGGAGCCGCCAGTGCAAGTGGAGCTCATCGCGGAATTGCAGGCGAGCAAAGAGCTTGCTGCAATGCCTGAAGCACCGGCGGCCATGCCGGAGATCATTCCAGCGCTGGGCTTTGAGTTGCCTGCCGAGCCAGCGGTGAGCGTTGCCGCGCCGGAACTGGCAATGCCAATGGAAAGTCAGCCTGCCGCATCCAAACCGCATGTCGAACCAGAGGCAAAGAAGGTCACCGCTACGACCGATGAGGAAGAGCCTGCACCAAGGCCGGCCCAGAGAGAGCGAGCAGTGCACGATGAGGTGGATGAGCAGTTGCTGCCCATCTTCCTGGAAGAAGCGCACGAGCTGTATCCGCAGATCGGCAGTACCGTGCGAGCATGGCGGGAAGAGCCGGGCAACGCACAGCTGGGTCGCAATCTGCAACGGAGCCTGCACACACTCAAGGGCAGTGCACGCATGGCCGGGGCGATGCGCCTGGGTGAACTGACGCACCGCGTGGAAGACCGCGTGGATAAGGCTGCTGCAATCGGCGGGATGAATGCGGAATTCTGGAACGAGCTGGATAACTATCTGGACCGCATCGGCAACGCCATCGAACAACTGCAGCATCCGCAAGCCGAAGTGCCGGAAACTGCGGAACAGCCCGCTGCTGCGCATGGGGCACAGCAACAGTTCGAGACCACCCAGGCTGTTCCAAAGCAGATGCTGGAAGTGGGCGCCGAGCGAGCGATGCAAACGGCCTTGTTGCGCGTGCGCTCGGACACGGTGGATCGCTTGGTCAACGAGGCTGGCGAGGTCAGCGTGGCGCGATCGCGCGCCGAGATGGGATTGCGCGAGCTCAAGGGCAGCGCGCTGGACCTGACCGAGAGCGTCAACCGGCTGCGCAAACAACTGCGCGAGATCGAGATCCATGCGGAAGGACAGATGCAGGCGCGCGTCACCATCACCGGGGACAGCGCCGAGAAGTTCGACCCGCTGGAGTTCGACCGTTTTACCCGCTTCCAGGAATTGACGCGCTTCATGAACGAAAGCGTGCACGACGTGCAAACCGTGCAGCAAACGCTGCTGAAGAACCTGGCTGAAGCCGAGGCTGCGCTTACCGCGCAATCCCACCTCAACCGCGATCTGCAGCAGGGATTGATGTCGATCCGCATGGTGCCGTTTGCCAGCCTCAGCGAGCGCTTGTACCGCATCGTGCGCCAGACCGGCAAGGAATTGGGCAAGCGCGTCAACCTGGAGTTGTCCGGCACCGAAGTGGAGCTGGACCGCAGCGTGCTGGAAAGGATGACCGCGCCGTTCGAGCATCTGCTGCGCAACGCGGTCGCCCACGGGCTGGAGACGCCCGAGCAGCGCGAACGTGCAGGCAAGGACCTGATCGGCGAAATCCGCCTGGCGTTACGCCAGGAAAGCAACGAGGTGGTGTTTGAACTCAGCGATGACGGGGCCGGACTGGACATCGCGCGCGTGAAGCAAAAAGCCGTCGAGAACGGCGTGCTGCAGGAAGGCGAGGAGATCAGCGACGAACTGGCCATGCAATTGATCTTCACGCCGGGGCTTTCTACCGCGCAGGAAGTCACCGAAATTTCGGGACGCGGCGTCGGCATGGATGTGGTGCGCAGCGAGATCACCGCGCTGGGCGGTCGCATCGATGTGGCTTCCGCCCTGGGGCAGGGCGTGCGTTTCACCATCCACCTGCCGCTGACCCTGGCCGTGACCAAGACATTGATGGTGCGAGCCGGACAACAAATCTATGCGCTGCCCTCGACCATGATCGAGAACGTGCAGCAGCTCAAGCCGGCAGCGCTGCAGGCGAGCTACAAGCAGCAATATGTCGAATGGCAGGGTTCGCGCTATCCCCTGCATTACATGGCGCGGCTGCTTGGCGACGATGAGGCCGAGATCGAGAGCCAGCCGTATAACCCGGTGCTGCAGCTGCGTTCCGGCGACAACCGCATTGCCGTGCATGTGGACGAGCTGCTTGGCAACCAGGAAGCGGTGGTGAAGAACATCGGCCCGCAGCTGGCGCGTTTGCCCGGCATCGCCGGGGCGACGGTATCCAGCAACGGCACGGTCATCCTCATCCTCGACCCGATCGCCTTTACCCAGCGCATCGTCGTGGCGCGCAAGACTGCCAAACCGGCCGTGGTGGTGGAAGAAGTTCATCGCGCGCCGTCGGTGATGGTGGTGGACGATTCGCTGACCGTGCGCAAGATCACCAGCCGCCTGCTGGCGCGGGCGGGCTATCAGGTCCTGACCGCCAAGGATGGCGTGGATGCACTGGAACAACTGGCCGAGGTCCTGCCGGATGTGATGCTGCTGGACGTTGAAATGCCGCGCATGGATGGCTTCGAATTGACCAAGCACCTGCGCCAGGATAGCCGGACCCAGGATCTTCCGATCATCATGATCACTTCACGGACGGCCGACAAGCACCGCCACTATGCGCTGGAACTGGGTGTGAACGAGTACATGGGCAAGCCGTTCCAGGAGGACGAATTGCTGGCCAACATCGCACGTTTTGTCCATTCATAACCGGCGGAAATTGAGATTGGGACGCCGACAGATTACAATGCCGCCATGTCCGAGTTGAATCTCACGAATCACTTCCTGATCGCCATGCCAGCGATGACCGATCCGTTTTTTGCCAAGTCCCTGACCTATGTGTGCGAGCACAACGATCAGGGTGCCATGGGCATCGTGGTCAATCGCCCCATCAGCCTCACGCTGAGCGAACTGTTCGCCCAGATCAACATGCCGCTCAAACCCTCGGAACTGGATGACGTGCTGGTGCATTTTGGCGGCCCGGTGCAGACGGATCGCGGGTTCGTGCTGCACGACAAGAGCGGGCCATGGCAATCGACGCTGCAGGTCAACGACAACATTGGCCTCACGACTTCAAAGGACATTCTGCAGGCAGTGGGGGAAGGACAGGGGCCGCAACACCTGCTGGTGACACTGGGCTATGCCGGGTGGTCGGAAGGACAACTGGAACAGGAACTGGCGGACAATGCGTGGCTCAGCGTTCCGGCCAATGAGCACATCCTGTTCGATCTGCCGGCCGAAGAGCGCCTGCCGGCCGCGATGGCCCTGCTGGGGATTGATTACGCCACCCTGTCCGACGAGGCCGGACATGCCTGACGGCATCGTATCCTTCGCAATCTCTTCGTTGGACGTCCATCGGGCTCCTTGCCGTACTGCCCTGTACTGTCTGCGTCGCCCGATGGACATCCGCCTCGACCTTGCTTCGACTACGAAGTCGGAGCCAGAGCGCCAGCCATCCTCAAGGCACGCTACTCGCATTCGATTTCGGCACCAAACGCATCGGCATCGCAATCGGCAATACCGTCTCCGGAACTTCCCGGCCGCTCACCACCATCAACGACGAGAAGAACGCCATCCGCTTCGCTGCGATTGCCAGGCTGCTTGAGGAATGGCAACCGGTGGCTTTGGTCGTCGGCCTGCCCTGCAACGAAGATGGCACACCACACGAAATGACCGCACTGTGCCGCCGCTTCGCCAACCGCCTGAAAGGGCGTTTCGATTTGCCCACCTTGCTGGTAGATGAGCGTTATACTTCGGCCGCCGCGAGCTCGGTGCTGGATGAGGAAGGGATACACGGCCGCAAGCAGAAGACCCTCATCGACCAGTATGCCGCGCAGCAGATACTGCAAGCGTATTTTGATGAACCCAGCGCAGGAATCCTCGCATGAACAACCCACAACTGAACAAGAACGGCGAGCTGCAGCACCTGCTGACCACCGAAGGACTGCCCGCGCGCATCTTGCGCGACATTCTGGATAAAGCGTCTGAATTCGTCAGCGTTGCCGAAGGACGCGAGATCAAGAAAGTGCCGCTGCTGCACGGCAAGTCGGTATTCAACATCTTCTTCGAGAACAGCACCCGCACTCGCACCACATTCGAGATCGCCGCCAAGCGCCTGTCTGCCGACGTGGTGAACCTCAACATCGGCTCGTCCAGCACCAGCAAGGGCGAGACCCTGCTCGATACGGTGGATAACCTGTGCGCCATGCACGCCGACATGTTCGTGGTGCGCCATTCGAGCAGCGGCGCGGCCCACCTGATCGCCAAGCATGTTGCACCGGAGATCCATGTCATCAATGCCGGCGACGGCCGCCATGCGCATCCCACGCAGGCTTTGCTCGACATGTACACCATCCGCCACTATAAAAAGGAATTCCATAACCTGCGTGTCGCCATCGTCGGCGACGTATTGCACTCGCGCGTTGCCCGTTCGCAGATACATGCGCTGACTACCCTGGGTGTACCGGAAGTGCGCGTGGTTGCACCCAAGACCCTGCTGCCCAGCCATGTCGAAAAGATGGGGGTGCAGGTCTATCACGACATGGCGCAAGGTTTGAAGGATGTCGATGTGGTGATGATGCTGCGCCTGCAGAACGAACGCATGCAGGGCGCACTGCTGCCGTCGGCGCAGGAATATTTCAAATACTATGGCTTGACGCAGGAACGGCTGGCGCTGGCGAAGAGCGATGCCATCGTGATGCACCCGGGGCCGATGAACCGGGGCGTCGAGATCGACTCCAGCGTGGCCGACGGCACGCAGTCCGTCATCCTGCCGCAAGTCACCTTCGGCATCGCAGTTCGCATGGCAGTGATGAGCACACTTGCGGGGAAGGCAGCATGAACATCCATATCAAGAACGGTCGCCTGATCGACCCGTTGAACAAGATCGATGCCAGGCAGGATGTCTATATCGTCGACAAGAGGATTGCCGCAATCGGCAATGCGCCGCAGGGATTCGAGGCCGGGCAGGTCATCGATGCCGGCGGCCTGATCGTGATGCCCGGACTGGTCGATGTGGCTGCACGCCTGCGCGAACCGGGCTACGAATACAAAGCCACGCTGGAATCCGAGATGGATGCCGCGATGGCAGGGGGCGTGACTTCGCTGTCCTGCCCGCCCGACACCGATCCGCCGCTGGACGAGCCGGGACTGGTGGAGATGCTCAAGCACCGCGCGAAATCGCTCAACCAGGCACGAGTGTTCCCGGTCGGTGCGCTGACCTACAGATTGAAAGGCGAGGAGCTGACCGAGATGGTCGAGCTGACCGAGGCCGGGTGCAAGGCATTCAGCCAGGCGGACACCATGCTTACCGATACGCGCGTCATGCTGCGCGCCATGCAATATGCCGCGACTTTCGGTTACCGCGTCTGGTTGCGCCCGCTGGATGCCTTCCTGGCCAAGGACGGCGTGGCGCACGACGGCGAAGTGGCGACCCGCCTGGGTTTGCCCGCCATCCCGGTGGTGGCAGAGACCATCGCGCTGTCCACCATGCTGCAACTGGCGCGCGAAACCGGGGTGAAGCTGCACATCTGCCGCATTTCCAGCGCGGAAGGGGTGGAAATGGTGCGCACCGCCAAACGCCAGGGCTTGCCGGTGACCTGCGATGTATCGATGAACCATATGCACCTGTCCGAGATGGATATCGGTTTCTTCGACGCCAACTGCCACCTGATGCCGCCCCTGCGCAGCCTGCGCGACAAGGATGCGCTGCGTGCCGGGCTGCGCGACGGCACCATCGATGCGATCTGCTCCAACCATTCGCCGGTGGACGAGGATGCCAAGCAACTGCCGTTCGCCGAGGCAGAAGCCGGCGCGACAGGCATGGAACTGCTGCTGCCGCTGGTGCTGAAGTGGGCGGAAGAAGAAAAGCTATCCATGCTGGAGGCGCTGGCGCGTGTCACCATCAATCCGGCACAGTTGCTCGGCGTGAAGATGGGCCACCTGTCGGTCGGCGCGCATGCCGATGTATGCATATTCGATCCGGCAGCGGCATGGAAGGTCGAACCGGCAGCGTTGAAGAGCCAGGGCAAGAACACCCCGTTCAACGGATACACCATGCAGGGCCGGGTGCGCCACACCATCGTCGAAGGCAAAGTCGCTTACTCTTACTAGTTGATCGTATGAACCCATTACTGGATTTTTCCGGTCTGCCGCGCTTTGCGGAGATCAAAACCGAGCATGTAACGCCTGCAGTCGAGGAGTTGCTGGCGCGCAACCGGGCGGTGCTGGCGGCATTGCTGGCCGATAAACAGCGGCCGACGTGGGAGAACTTCGTCCAGCCGTTCGAGGATGCCAACGAGCACCTGTCGCGCGCATGGGGCCAGGTCGGCCACCTCAACATGGTGATGAATTCGCCCGAGTTGCGCGAGGTATACAACGCCAACCTGCCCAAGGTCACGCAGTATTACGCCGAGCTGTCGCAGAACCATGCCTTGTTCGAAAGATACAAGGCGATCCGCAACAGCGAAGGCTATGCGGTACTGAACGCCGCGCAGAAGAAAGTCATCGAGAACGAACTGCGCGATTTCCGCCTGGGCGGGGCCGAACTGGCGGAAGACAAGAAGGCGCGCTTCATGGCGATACAGGAAGAGCTTTCCGCATTGACCTCGAAGTTCTCCGACAATCTGCTGGATGCAACCAATGCCTATACCTGCCTGATCGAAGATGAAGCAGGCATAGCGGGCATCCCCGCCGACGAATGCCAGGTCGCCGCCGAGGCGGCGCAGGAAGCAGGCAAGAACGGCTGGTTGTTCACGCTGAAGGCCCCTTCCTACGGTCCCGTGATGCAGTATGCCGACAACCGCAGGCTGCGCGAGAGCATGTACCGCGCCTACACCACGCGCGCCAGCGAACTGCTGGCGGAAGGCTGCAAGGCCGAATGGAACAACACGCCGCTGATGACGCAGATATTGAAGCTGCGCGCGGAAGAGGCGCAGATGCTGGGCTTCGCCAATTACGCCGAATTGTCGCTGGCAAGCAAGATGGCGGATACGCCGCATCAAGTGGGCGAGTTCCTGCGGGAATTGGCGCAGCGCGCCAAGCCGTTTGCGGAAAAGGATCTGGCCGAATTGCGCGGGTTTGCGGCAGCGCAGCTGGGCATGGATGACCCTTCGACGGAGCTCAGGACAGGTCTGCAGGCGTGGGATGTCGGCTACGCCAGCGAGAAGTTGCGCCAGCAGCGTTATGCGTTCTCCGAACAGGAAGTGAAGCAGTATTTCCCCGAAGATGCCGTGCTGTCGGGCTTGTTCGGCCTGGTCGAGACTTTGTTCGGCCTCACCATCAGGCATTCGGCCGCGCCGGTATGGCACGAGGCCGTGCGTTTCTTCGACATCCTCGACAACAAGGGCATCCTGATCGGCCAGTTCTACCTGGACCTGTATGCGCGAGCCAGCAAACGCGGCGGCGCCTGGATGGACGATGCCATCACGCGGCGACGCACAAGCAAAGGCATCCAGACGCCGGTGGCGTATCTCAATTGCAACTTTGCCGCCCCGGTGGGCGGGCGTCCGGCGCTGTTCACCCACGACGAAGTCATTACCCTGTTCCATGAGTTCGGCCACGGCCTGCATCACTTGCTGACGCAAGTGGAAGAGCTGGGCGTTTCCGGCATCAGCGGTGTGGAATGGGACGCGGTCGAGCTCCCCAGCCAGTTCATGGAAAATTTCTGCTGGGAGTGGGACGTGCTGCAGGGCATGACCCGGCACAGCGAGACGCGGGAGAAACTGCCGCGAGCCTTGTTCGACAAAATGATCGCAGCAAAGAACTTCCAGAGCGGATTGCAGATGCTGCGGCAGATCGAGTTCTCGCTGTTCGACTTGCGGCTGCACAGCGATTACGATGCGCAGGGAAAACAAACCATCCAGCAGCTGCTGGATGGAGTGCGTGCTGAAGTGGCGGTGCTGATCCCGCCGGCGTTCAACCGCTTCCAGAACAGTTTTGCGCACATCTTTTCCGGCGGCTATGCCGCGGGATACTACAGCTACAAATGGGCGGAAGTCCTGTCGGCAGATGCATACAGCCTGTTCGAAGAGAATGGCGTGCTGGACGCAGCCACCGGCAGCCATTTTCGCGAACAGATCCTCGCGGTCGGCGGCAGCCGGGATGCGATGGATTCCTTCATCGCCTTCCGCGGGCGCGAGCCCAAGATCGACGCATTGCTGAGGCATAATGGACTGGTGGAAGCTTAGACAAAAGGAGATGCTGATGAAGAGTTATGTTCTGCTGATCGGGCTGCTGGTTTTTGCGGGTGCACAAGCCGGGGAGTTGTATCGTTCCATCGATAGCAGCGGCAACGTGCATTACAGCGACAGGCCCTTGCAAGGTTCGGAAGATGTTGAACAGCTGAAATCAGGCAAGGAGCCTGCGCCCGAGATCAGTCTGCCTTACGAAACCCAGCGCGCCATGCAAAACTTTCCGGTGACCTTGTATGCGTTCCCGGATTGCGGCGCCTCCTGCCAGCATGCAAGAGAATTTCTGAGCAATCGTGGTATTCCTTATACAGAAAAAAGCCTGACTACCCAGCAAGACATGGACCAGTTCCGTAAGGAATCCGGGAGCGCAGATTTGCCGGCACTCTCGGTCGGCAAGACCTGGCTGAAGGGTTTTCTTGCCGAGCAATGGAACAAGGAACTGGATTTCGCGGGATATCCCAAAAGCAATCCAGGCTATCGTCCCAAACCAGCCACACCTCCAGCACCACCAGCACCTCCGGCAGAACCCGCCCAGCCCGCGCAATGAAATTAGCCACCTGGAACGTCAACTCGCTCAAGGTGCGTTTGCCGCATCTGCTGGAGTGGTTGGCTGCAAATCCGGTGGATGTGGTGTGCCTGCAGGAGACCAAGACCGAGGACAAGAATTTTCCGGCGGCAGAGCTGCAGCAGGTAGGATACCAGGCCGCCTATAGCGGCCAGAAGACATACAACGGCGTGGCCATCCTCAGCCGGGCGCCGCTCAGCGATATCCAATACGGCATCCCCGGCTTCGAAGACGAACAAAAACGCGTCATTGCCGCAACCATAGGCGGCGTGCGCGTGGTCTGCGTGTATATCCCCAACGGACAGGAAGTCGGCTCCGAGAAATACCAGTACAAACTCAAATGGCTGCGCGCGCTTACGCAGTGGCTGAACGGCGAGCTGGAAAAACATCCCAAGCTTGCGCTGCTCGGCGATTACAACATTGCCCCGGAAGATCGCGATGTTTACGACCCGGTGGCCTGGCAAGGCAATGTGCTGGTGAGCGCGCCGGAGCGGGAAGCCTTCGGCGGCTTGCAGGGTCTGGGGCTGCGCGATGCCTTCCGCCTGTTCGAGCAGCCGGAAAAAAGCTATTCATGGTGGGACTACCGCATGATGGCATTCCGCCGCAACATGGGCTTGCGCATCGACCATATCCTGGTCAGTAATGCGCTGCCATGCACCTCATGCATCATCGACAAGACGCCGCGCAAACTGGAGCGCCCGTCCGATCACACGCTGGTCATCGCCGAAGTGATGCCGTAAAACCGGTACGAGAGGCGGTTTACGCTACTCGTGCTCTCCATCCAGCCCCAGTTCCTGAATCTTCCGCGTCAGTGTGTTGCGCCCCATGCCGAGCAGCGTTGAGGCCTCGATGCGCCGTCCACCGGTGTGCTGCAACGCCTGCGTGATGAGCGTGCTCTCGAACTGTTTGGTGAAGGTGTCGAGGATGTCGGGTTCGCCGCGTTGCAACGCGAGCGCGGCCTGTTGCGCCAGCGCGCTACGCCAATCCTGATTCAGCGTGCTGCTGGTCTGCGCATCGCGCCATTCCGAAGGCAGGTCGGCGATCTCCACGATGCGCGTCGGCGTCATCACCGTGAGCCAGTGGCAGAGGTTCTCCAACTGGCGCACGTTGCCGGGGATGTCCTGGGCGGAAAGGAAGTTCAGTGCTGCCTCGCTCAATGTCTTTTGCTCCACGCCCAATTCCCTGGCGCTCTTTTGCAGGAAATATTTTGCCAGCAGCGGGATGTCTTCGCGGCGTTCGCGCAGCGGCGGCAAGCGCAAGCGAATGACGTTGAGCCGGTGGAACAAGTCCTCGCGGAACAGGCCCTGCTTTACGCGCTCGTCCAGGTTCTGGTGGGTGGCGGCGATGATGCGCACGTTGGCCTTGATCGGCTGGTGGCCGCCGACGCGGTAGAAATTGCCGTCCGACAGCACCCGCAGCAAGCGCGTCTGCAGTTCGGCGGGCATGTCGCCGATCTCGTCGAGGAATAACGTGCCGCCCTCTGCCTGCTCGAAACGTCCATGACGCGTGGTGGTGGCGCCGGTAAAGGCGCCGCGCTCATGGCCGAACAATTCAGACTCAAGCAGGTCCCTGGGAATGGCGGCGGTATTGATGGCGACGAAGGGCTTGTCGGCACGCGGGCTGTGGCGGTGCAGCGCCTGTGCGACCAGCTCCTTGCCGGTTCCCGATTCACCATTGATGAGCACCGTGGCGTTGGATTGCGCGAGGCGGCCGATGGCGCGGAACACTTCCTGCATCGAGGGGGCATGGCCGAGGATGTCCGGCGCGGCCTGGGCATCTTCGGCATGCGTGTTCTTGCGCTGGCTTTGCTCAAGAGCGCGGCGTATCAGTTCGACCGCGTGGTTCACGTCAAAGGGCTTGGGCAGATATTCGAAAGCGCCGCCCTGGAAGGCCGATACGGCGCTTTCCAGATCGGAGTAGGCAGTCATGATGATGACGGGCAGGTTGGGGTGCTCGTTGCGCAGCTGCTGCAACAGCTCCAACCCCGAACTGCCGGGCATGCGGATATCGCTGATGACCATCTGCGGCAAATTGCCGGGCAATTCAGCCAAGGCCTCGTCGGCAGAAGCGAAACTCTTGTAGTCGATCTGCTCGCGCGCCAGAGCCTTTTCCAGCACCCAGCGGATGGAGCGGTCGTCGTCGATAATCCAGACAGGCTTCTGTCACTCCCATAAATTCGTTTTTTGGGCGAATCGCGGCGTCGCGTGCTCGCTCATTCCTCGCCTACCAACACGGTATGTTTCGTCATTCGCTGCGCGGCTCCTTGCGCTTCATCCCGAAAAACGAATTTCTTAGAGCATCCATGTTCAGTCATGATGTTTTTCCTAAGGGGAAGCGGGAGCATGACGGTGAAACAGGTGCGCCCCGGTTCGCTTTCAAATTCGATGCTGCCCTGGTGCTGGCTGACGAAATCCTGCGCCAGTGTCAGTCCCAGCCCATGGCCGTCGGCGCGGCCGGAGACCAGCGGGTAAAAGATCTTGTCGCGCAAATGGGTGGGGATGCCGGGGCCGTTGTCGATGATCTGTACCATCACCGCCAGGCGATGCAGTTTCTTCATCAGCGTGACCTGACGCGTGATGCGGGTGCGCAAGGTGATGATGCCTTTGCCATTCATGGCTTGGGCGGCATTGCGCACGATGTTGAGCGCGACTTGAATCAGCTGCTCTTTGTCGCCATGCAGTTCAGGCAAACTCAGGTCGTAATCGCGCTGGATGACCAAACCTTCCGGCAACTCCGCCAGCACCACGCTGCGCACCCGTTCCAGTACTTCATGAATATTGAGCGCACTGAAATGGGGCACGTGCTGGGGGGTAAGCAGTTTTTCCATCAACGAACGCAGGCGGTCGGCTTCCTGGATGACGACTTGCGTGTACTCGCGCAAGGCGGGCTTTTCCAGCTCCTGCTCCAGCAGCTGTGCCGCACCGCGGATGCCGCCGAGGGGGTTCTTGATTTCATGCGCCAGATTGCGCAGCAGCAGACGGTTGGCTTGCGTCTGGTCCAGCATCTGCTCCTCGCGCGCCAGTTTCAGCGGACGATCGATGGTATGGAACTCCAGCAGCAGGGCGTAAGGCAAAAGCTGCAGCGGCGTGGCGGTACAGCTCAAGTGCAGCTTGTTCCCCGTCGCATGCGTACCCAGCGTCAGTTCATGCTCGATATGGCTGGCGCGGCTGGCAAGCGCCGCCTGAATGGTGCTGAACAGTTGCTCGGTATGGGTAAAGGCGAATTGCAGCGGGTGGCCGACCAGGTTGGTGCTGCTCAGGCCAAAGAGATGCTCGGCCGCCGGGTTGAGATAGGCGATGCGCGACTGCTCATCAAGCAAGATGGTCGCAGTGGCTAAATATTCCAGCGAGGGAAGCGGTGCGTTTGGCATGACAGTTTACAGAGCAGAAAACATGCCATACGTGAATGCTATTTGAGGTGGGAGAGTTCGGTCTTGAGTGCTTCGACGTTTTTCTCGTGCAGATCCACTTCTTCCTGCAGTGCCTTCACCTTTTCGTCGTATTTTGCGACGTTGCGAAAAGTTTGACCGCTTGCATCCCTGTATACATCCGGACTGTCCTGCCCATCCTTCAGATTGGTCCGCGCCTGATCAAGGGCCTGTTGTTCGGTGGCGAGCTCATCTTCCAGGATCTTGCGGCGTTTATCGTCGCGCCGGTTCTGCGTCTCTGAATCAACGCGGAATTCCGAGTTGCTTTTAGCCTTTGGCAGCGGCTCCATGGTTGGAAGCGGCTCCAGATGGAGTTTCTTTCCGCCCTTGATCGGGGTGCTGGAATAGGTGACACGGCCATCTTCATCGACGCGTTTATAGATGTCCGCGTGAGCGTTGATGGCGAGAAGTGTCGAGCAACACAAAACGAACAGATAACGAAGTTTCATGGCTGTTCCTGGAATGGGATGCGCGCAGTATAGGTCAAGGTGCATGCGCTGAGAAGACGGCAAAAAGAAACGGAGCCCTGAGGGCTCCGTTCTTTGCGTTGCAACCGGTGAACGATTACAGGCTGTAGTACATGTCGAACTCGACCGGGTGGGTCGTCATGCGGATCTTGTTCACCTCTTCCATCTTCAGCTCGATGTAAGCGTCGAGGAAGTCGTTGGAGAACACACCACCGCGGGTCAGGAACTCGCGGTCCTTGTCCAGAGCGGCCAGTGCCTCATCCAGCGATGCACACACGGTTGGGATCTTTGCATCTTCTTCCGGCGGCAGGTCGTACAGGTTCTTGTCTGCAGGATCGCCAGGGTGGATCTTGTTCTGGATACCGTCCAGACCGGCCATCATCAGCGCAGCGAAGCACAGGTACGGATTGGCGGAAGGATCCGGGAAACGTGTCTCGATACGGCGAGCCTTGTCGCTGGCGACGTGCGGGATACGGATCGAGGCGGAACGGTTCTTGGCGGAGTAAGCCAGTTTTACCGGAGCTTCGTAGTGCGGAACCAGACGCTTGTAGCTGTTGGTGCCGGGGTTGGTGATCGCGTTCAGCGCCTTGGCGTGCTTGATGATACCGCCGATGTAGTACAGCGCCATCTCGGACAGGCCGGCATAGCCGTTGCCTGCGAACATGTTCTTGCCGCCCTTCCAGATGGACTGGTGCACGTGCATGCCGGAGCCGTTGTCGCCAACGATGGGCTTCGGCATGAAGGTCGCAGTCTTGCCGTACTGGTGCGCGACGTTCTGGATCACGTACTTCTGGGTCTGGGTCCAGTCAGCGCGCTTGGTCAGTGTGTTGAACTTGGTACCCAGTTCGCACTGGCCGGCATTCGCCACTTCGTGGTGGTGCACTTCGACCGGGATGCCGATCTCTTCGAGCAGCAGACACATTTGAGCGCGGATGTCGTTCAGGCTGTCGACGGGCGGGACGGGGAAGTAGCCGCCTTTGACTGTCGGACGGTGGCCGGTGTTGCCGCCTTCAAAAGAGTGGCCGGTTGCCCAGGCGCCTTCTTCGGAGTTGATCTTGACCGAGCAGCCGGACATGTCGATGTGCCATTGCACGGAGTCGAAAATGAAGAATTCGGGTTCCGGACCGAAGTAGGCGGTGTCGCCAACGCCGGAAGACTTCAGGTAGGCTTCAGCGCGCTTGGCGATGGAGCGCGGGTCGCGGTCATAGCCCTTGCCGTCGGTCGGCTCGATCACGTCGCAGGACAGACACGATGGTCGGCTCGTCGAAGAACGGGTCGACATAAACGGAATCGGGATCCGGCAGCAACAGCATGTCGGAAGCTTGAATGCCTTTCCAGCCGGCGATGGAGGAACCGTCGAAAGCGTGGCCGCTTTCGAACTTGTCGGCGTCGAAGTGAGAAACCGGCACGCCCACGTGCTGTTCCTTACCACGGGTGTCAGTGAAACGCAGATCAACGAACTTGATGCCTTGTTCTTTGATCAGCTTCAGAACGTCGGCGGCTGTTTTAGACATACTCGAATCTCCCAAGAAAAATTAAGACGATGCTTTTAGTGAAACAAAATTATTTGTACAACGAGGCCAAGAACAGCAGAAACCATGCCAATACAAAATGACTACAAGGCGCGCATTGTGCCATATTTGTTTTGCAGGCGTGCGCCCAACGAGTGCCCACGAATGGGGCGCGAAGGCCCTCTAATGCACCATTATGGTGCGCCACTTTGGAAGAGGAGGATGTTGCGAAAATAAGGGTCGTTCGCTGTGATTGCGGCGCACTTATCCTGCAATGTCTTGAGGTCGACGGGCGAATCGAACAGTAATTCAGCTTCAACTTTGCCAGCCAGATAATGCAGGACAACCCGCGTCGAGGGAGGCAGGTCCTCGCCCAGGCGACTGGCCAGATGGGCCAGCAACAAATGGCGTTGCGGAAGATGGGCATTGGGCTTGGCCTGCGCATCGTCTTCCGAGTCGATATGCACCATGACATCCATCACATGATGGCCTTTTAACACCGCAGTTCGGGCTGCCTCGGCAATGTAATGCCCTTCCGACACACTGATCTTCGGTTCAACGATGATATGCGCGTCGACCAGTGCGTTGTCGGCCATCTTGCGGGTGCGCAGCTCATGCAACCCCATCACTCCGGGCACTGCCTTCAAGGTGTTGCGGATGGCGCGCACTTCTTTTTCGTCCAGTCCCGTATCCACCAGTTCGAGCAAGGCGTCGCGCGCAAACTGGATGCCCATGTAAGCGATCATGACCCCGACGACCGCGGCGGCAACCAGGTCCAGGAAGGTATATCCCAGCAGATTGCCGACAATACCGATGATGACCACCAGCGAAGAGGCGGCGTCCGATCGCGCATGCCAGGCATTGGCCACCAGCATCTGCGAACGCACCCGCTGCGCCACAGCCAGCATGTAGCGGAACATGCCTTCCTTGGCGGCCAGTGCGACGATGGCAACCCACAAGGTGGCGGGGTGTACGGCCTGCACCTGCTCCGGGTGCTGCAGGCGCATGCCTGCGGCAATCAGCAGGCCGACACCCAAGGCGGCAAGGCTGGCCCCAAGGATCAGCGAAGCGGCAGTTTCGATACGCGCATGACCATAGGGGTGGTTGGCATCGGCATGTTTGTTGCCGTGGCGGTTGGCGAACAGCACCAGCACATCGGAGAGCAGATCGGCCAGCGAATGCAGGCCATCCGCCATCAGCGACTGCGACTTGCCGAAAAAGCCCGCCAGCATCTGCATCACCGTCAAACCGAGGTTGACGAAGATGCTGACCCAGGTGCTTTTGCGTGCTGCGGCGAAGCGCACCGGATGGGCGGGTTCAAAAGCCGCAGAGACATTGTGGGCGTGGGCGTGCGTGTGATTTTTCATTGTTGTTGGGATAGTATGCAACTGTGCCGCGCAGGATAGCATTGGCAGGTTAAAGGTAAAACACAGGGGATCATCATGGGAAAGATCACGGAAATCCTGAATGTCGCCCAGCAACGTGCGAAAGAACTGAACCTGCCCTATGCGGGCGCCCTCAAGCCTGAAGAAGCCTATGAATTGATGCGCAACGCGCCCGGCGCCAAGCTGGTAGACGTGCGCACTCGTGCCGAGATCGACTGGGTCGGGCGCGTCCCCGGTGCGGTTGAGATCGAATGGCTGACCTACCCGGGACTGAAGCAGAATCCGAACTTCATGGCAGCGCTGGAACAGCAGGTCGACAAAGAAGCGCTGGTCATGTTCCTGTGCCGCAGCGCACACCGCTCACATACCACGGCCATGGTGGCCACACAGGCGGGCTATACCGATTGCTACAACATACTGGAAGGTTTTGAGGGCGACCGGAACGCAGCCAAACAGCGCAACGCCCTGAGCGGCTGGCGTATCAAGAAGCTGCCGTGGGAACAGAGCTGACAGAAACCTCTGATGTAGTTCTCCGTTCGTGGTGAGCTTGTCGAACCATGAACGGAGACATGCAACAAATCATCGGCATGCAATGTTCACCCTTCGACAAGCTCAGGGCGAACGGAAATCAGAGGTTACCTAAATCAAAGAAACCCGCCGCGGCGGGTTTTTCTTTTAGCTGGCCGACCAGTTCACCACGCCGGTGTAATAAGTACCCAGCACGACCAGGCCGAACACGATGCGATACCAGGCGAAAGCCGTGAAATCATGGTGGCTGATGTAGCGCAGCAGCCAGCGCACGCACAAGAAGGCGCTGACGAAGGATGTCAGCCCGCCGGCCAGGAACAGGCTCCAGTCATGTGCGTGGAACAGATGACGGTACTTCACCACCTCATAGACCGTTGCCCCGAACAGCGTCGGGATGGCGAGGAAGAACGAGAACTCCGTTGCCGCCTTGCGCGACAGGCCGAAGAACAGGCCGCCGATGATGGTGGCACCGGAGCGCGACGTGCCCGGGATCAGCGCCAGCGTCTGCGCGCAGCCCACCTTCAACGCATCTTTCCAGTTCATGTCATCCGCCGACTTTACCGTGACGGTGTGCTTGCGCTTCTCCGCCCACAGGATGACCAGGCCGCCGATGATGAAGGCCATCGCCACCGGCACCGGTGCGAACAGATGGTCCTTGATCGCCTTGGCAAACAGCAGACCCAGCACCGCGGCGGGCATGAAAGCGATCAGCAGATTGACGGTAAAGCGTTGCGCCGATTTCTGGCTCGGAATGCCGCTCAGCCACCGTCATGATCTTGGCCCGATATTCCCAGCACACCGCCAGGATGGCCGCGAACTGGATCACGATCTCGAACACCTTGCCGCGTTCGTCGTTGAAGTTCAGCAGATCGCCCACCATGATCAGGTGGCCGGTGGAAGAAATGGGCAGGAATTCGGTCAGACCTTCGACCACGCCGAGGATGGCGGCTTTGATGAGGAGCAGAGTATATCCATGTCTTGCAGGTAGAGGGATAGTGTGAGGGTCGTTAGTTCTGAGCATGTGAAGGCGTGGATTATAGCCACGTCATTGTTTCGGCTGCACAGTGCGATGCGTTGGTTGACTTGCATGCGTTCCGCTTCGTTCATCTCCAGCCAGCGGGTGACCTCGTCGAAGGTGCGCAGGCAGCTGCGACAAACGTCATCGCCGAGCACTGTCGTGCAATGGCCGATGCAGGGTGAATCGGCGGTGATTTCAAGGGTGACTTCGGAAGTGTGCATGGTGTGATTATACCGGCAGCGTGGCCCGCTCCAGTTCCGACAACCAGAACATGGCTTCTTCGCGCGATGCTCCGCACATCTCGGCTAGAGGGCTGCAGTCCGGCGCAGAAGGCCGGGCGTTGCGGCTTGCCGAATACCTTGCAGCGCAATTCGTCATCCAGCTGAATGCACGGCACGCCGGCAGGCTTGCCGTGCGGCATGCCCGGCAATGGGGAGGTGATCGAAGGGGCGATGCAGCAGGCGCCGCAGCCTTCCCGGCACGGCAGCTTCATGCCTTGTGATAAACCTCCGCCCCCTGCTTCACAAACTCCACCGACTTCACTTCCATGCCTTTCGCCAGCGCCTCGGCTTCGGCAATGCCTTCCTTCGCGGCGAAGTCGCGCACGTCCTGGCTGATCTTCATCGAGCAGAACTGCGGGCCGCACATGGAGCAGAAGTGGGCGACTTTGGCGGATTCCTTGGGCAGGGTTTCGTCGTGGAATTCGCGCGCGCGGTCGGGGTCGAGGCCGATGTTGAACTGGTCTTCCCAGCGGAATTCGAAGCGCGCCTTGCTCATGGCGTTGTCGCGGATCTGCGCGCCGGGGTGGCCCTTGGCGAGGTCGGCGGCGTGGGCGGCGATCTTGTAGGTGATGATGCCTTCCTTCACGTCGGCCTTGTTGGGCAGGCCGAGGTGTTCCTTGGGCGTGACGTAGCAGAGCATGGCGGTGCCGAACCAGCCGATCATCGCCGCGCCGATGGCGCTGGTGATGTGGTCGTAGCCGGGGGCGATGTCCTGCGTCAGCGGGCCCAGCGTGTAGAACGGCGCTTCGTGGCACCACTTCAGTTGCAGGTCCATGTTCTCCTTGATCATGTGCATGGGCACATGGCCGGGGCCTTCGATCATCACCTGCACGTCGTGCTTCCACGCGATCTGCGTCAGTTCGCCCAGCGTCTTCAGTTCGCCCAGTTGCGCTTCGTCGTTGGCGTCGTAGATCGAGCCGGGACGCAGGCCGTCGCCGAGCGAGAAGGTCACGTCGTAGGCCTTCATGATCTCGCAGATTTCTTCGAAGTGCGTGTAGAGGAAGTTTTCCTTGTGGTGCGCGAGGCACCACTTCGCCATGATGGAGCCGCCGCGCGAGACGATGCCGGTCATGCGCTTCGCGGTCATGGGGATGTAGCGCAGCAGCACGCCGGCGTGGATGGTGAAGTAGTCCACGCCCTGTTCGGCCTGCTCGATCAGCGTGTCCTTGAAGATCTCCCAGGTCAGGTCTTCGGCCTTGCCGTTCACCTTTTCCAGCGCCTGATAGATCGGCACGGTGCCGATGGGCACGGGCGAGTTGCGGATGATCCATTCGCGCGTCTCGTGGATGTTCTTGCCGGTGCTCAAGTCCATCACCGTGTCGCCGCCCCAGCGGATGGCCCAGGTCATCTTCTCGACTTCTTCCTGGATGCTGGAACCGAGCGCGGAGTTGCCGATGTTGGCGTTGATCTTCACCAGGAAGTTGCGGCCGATGATCATCGGCTCGCATTCGGGGTGGTTGATGTTGGCGGTGATGACGGCGCGGCCGGCGGCGACTTCGCTGCGCACGAACTCGGGCGTGATCTCCTTGGGCATCGCCTTGCCGAAGTTCTCGCCCGGATGCTGCTTGAGCATCATCTCGGAAAGGCCGTCGCGCTTCTGGTTCTCGCGGATGGCGATGTATTCCATCTCCGGCGTGATGATGCCCTGGCGGGCGTAGTGCATCTGCGTGACGTTCTTGCCCGGCTTGGCTTTGCGCGGCGTGTGCTTGAGGTTGAAGCGCATGTCGGCCAGTGCCGGGTCGTTCAGGCGCTGCTGGCCGTATTCGGAAGTCAGGCGCGGCAAGCGCCTCGGTGTCGTTGCGCTCGGCGATCCACGGTGCGCGCATCTCGGCCAGACCGGAGCGGATGTCGATCTTCACCGCCGGGTCGGTGTAGGGGCCGGAGCAGTCGTACACGTAGATCGGCGGATTCTTCTCGACGCCGTTGTTCAGGTGGGTGTCGGTCAGCGTGATCTCGCGCATCGGCACGCGGATGTCGGGGCGGCTGCCCTGCACATAGACCTTGCGCGAATTCGGCAACGGCTTGATCGCAGCTTCGTCGACGTGCGCGGCAGTGGCCAGGAATTGGGGATTGGCGTTCATGCGATGCTCCAGAATAAATAGGGAAGCATCGGCGGATGCTTCCCTACGACGGCATTACCCGTACAGGTTCAAAGGGTGTTTCTCACTTCAATTCGAAGACCCCCAGCGATGGTCGCAAGGTACTGGAAACCTTCAGTAAAGGCAAGCCGATAAGCGTTGAGCGGGGAGGGGGTGCTTGTTATACTGCGCCGGGACATATAACTACGCAGCAAGGGGACAGGGGGATGAACAACATGGAACTCGCTCGCTTCAATATGGTGGAACAGCAGATACGTCCCTGGGATGTGCTGGATGCGAACGTGCTCGACCTCATCAAGAAGGTCAAGCGCGAACATTTCGTGCCGGTGGACAAGCAGTCGCTGGCCTTCATGGATGTGGAGATTCCGCTGGGCCACGATGCGACGATGTGGTCGCCCAAGCTGGAAGCGCGCGCGCTGCAGGCGCTCAAGCTGAAGCTGAGCGATCGCGTGCTGGAAGTGGGCACGGGCAGCGGCTTTCTGACCGCGCTGCTGTCGCGCATGGCGCAGCATGTCACCAGCGTGGAACTGGTGCAGGAATTGAGCGCCCGTGCAGCGCGCAGTCTGGCTGCGCATCACTACGACAACGTCACGCTGGAAGTCGGCGATGCGTCCAAAGGCTGGGGCAGCGAGAAATACGATGCCATCGTCCTGACCGGCTCGGTGCCGATGGCGCCGGAATCGTTCTATGAGATGCTGAACGTCGGTGGACGGCTTTTCGCCATCGTGGGCGATGCACCGGCAATGCATGCGATGCTGGTTTCCTGCGTTGCACCCGGTGTGTTTGAAACGACCACGCTGTTCGAAACCAGCGTTGCCCCGCTGCTCAACGCGCCGCAACCGCAACGTTTTGTATTCTGATTTCCCGGCCCATGACCAACATGGGCCAGCTTGAATTGTGCAGTCGCAGCATGTAATATTAGAAATCTCTAATATTTGGGGCGGTCGATGAAACTTTCCAAAACGACGTTAAGTGTGTTGCTGGCTTTGGGTATCAGCCCGCTGGCCGGGGCGACGGACCTGCTCGATATCTACCACGCAGCGCAAAGCCAGGATGCCGTGTTTGCGGCAGCCCGTGCGTCCAGACAGGCGGGACAGGAGAAGCTGACGCAAGGACGCTCGTTGCTGTTGCCCAGCGTCAACCTCAATGCCAACACCACCAAGAACGACGTGACGACCACCTATGCAACGCCGAACCCGCCGTTGTTGGTAAGCGGCAACCTCCAATACAACACCCACGGCTACGGCGTGAGTCTGGTGCAACCGCTGTTTCGCGAACAAAACTGGGCGGCCTATTCCGAATCCGAACTGCAGGTAGTGCAGAGCGAGGCGCAGTTCAAAGTTGCTGAAGAAGATCTGGTGCTGCGTGTTGCCCAGGCCTATTTCGATGTGCTGATCGCACAAGACAGCGTGCAACTGACCGCAGCGCAGAAGACCGCCATTTCCGAACAGCTCGAACAAGCCAAGCGCAACTTCGAGGTCGGCACTGCCACCATCACCGATACCCACGAGGCCCAGGCGCGCTTCGACCTGATCGTTGCGCAGGAGATCGCGGCGCAGAGCAACCTGGAAGTGAAGCGGCGCGCTCTGCAGCAACTCATCAACGCCACTCCCGCTGAATTGAGCCCGCTGGGGGAATCTTTCAAGCTTGAGCCGCCGCTACCAGCCGACCAGGAAAAATGGGTGGCAGATGCGCAACTGCACAGCCACCAGATCGCGATCGTACAAGCCGCTGCCGAACTGGCCGACAAGGAAGTGGATCGCAATCGCGGCGGTCACCTGCCGACTGTGGATATGGTGGCAACCTATGGCAAGAACACCGCAACCGGCGGCATGTTCGGAGGAACGGAGACACGCACCACCACCGTCGGCGTGCAGCTCAATATGCCGTTGTTCCAGGGCGGTGCGATCCAGTCCAAATGGCGCGAGGCCGAAGCCAATCGCGAACGCGCCAGGCAGGAACTGGAAAATGCCCGCCGCAATGTCGAGCTGCAAACGCGCCAGGCCTATCTTGGCGTGGTGAGCGGCATCGCCCAGGTCCAGGCTTTGCAGCAAGCGCTGAAATCCAGCGAAAGCCTGCTGGATGCCAGCAAGCTGGGATATCAGGTCGGCGTGCGAACCAATCTGGATGTGCTCAACGCGCAACAGCAAGCCTACTCCACTCGCCGCGATCTTTATCAGGCGGAATACAACTACCTGATCAGCGAATTACGCCTGAAGGCAGCGGTCGGCGGGTTGGGCGAAGAGGATCTGAGCAGGGTCAATCAGGCGCTGCATTAGGCTCGTAAAGCAGCCTGATGCACTCAGCGAGGCTGTCCTGCCAAGCAGGTAGCCTGATTCCGAAAGCCTGCACCAACTTGTCGTTAGCCAAGACGGAATTGGCCGGGCGTTTGGCCGGCAGCGGATATTCGTGTGTGGCAATGGCACGGATATCGAGCTGTTTGGCGGCGAGCAAGCCGTCATATTTGCGGGCCAGGCGCACGATCTCCTCGGCATAGCCATGCCAATCGGTGCGGCCACCCGCGGTGAGGTGATAAAGCCCGCCCAGAGCGCTATCCCAATCTTTTCCCTGCCAGCAAGCCAAAGCAGAAGCCGTGGCTTGCGCAATGTCCCTGGCCCAGGTTGGCGCGCCGAACTGATCGGCGACGATGCGCAGCTCATCACGCTCCTTTGCCAGCCGCAATACCGTTTTTATGAAGTTGTTGCCATGTACGCCATACACCCAGCTTGTGCGCAGGATGAGGTGTTTGCCGCCCACTGCGCGCACGGCCAGATCTCCGGCAAGCTTGGTGCGACCGTAGACGCTTTGCGGGTTCGGGGCATCGTCTTCCGCGTAGGCTGAGGACTTGCTGCCGTCATAGACATAGTCGGTGGAGTAGTGCACCAGCACGGCACCGAGCCGCTGCGCCTCTTCCGCAAGGATGCCGGGGGCAATGCCATTCACGGCCATCGCCAAGTCTGCATCGCTCTCGGCCTTGTCGACGGCGGTATAAGCCGCGGGGTTGACGATAATGTCAGGGCGAACATCGCGAACCATGCGCCGGATAGCGTCTGGATCAGCAAGATCCATCTCTTCGGCATCCAACGCAGTGATATGGCCAAAGTCAGAAAGGGCGCGTTGCAGTTCCCAACCGACCTGACCGTTTTTGCCGGTAAGCAGAATTTTCTTCAAGCAAACACCTCGGCGTCCTTGAAAGCTTTTCCTGCCTGGTCTTTGCCGGAAAGCAGGGGTTTCGAGCCACCAAGCTGCCAGTCGATATTCAGATCCGGATCGTTCCAGATGATGCAACGCTCATGTTCTGGTGCCCAGTAATCGGTGGTTTTGTACAGGAACTCTGCGGAATCGCTTAATACGACGAAGCCGTGCGCGAATCCCTTGGGTATCCAGAGCATCTTTTTGTTATCGGCAGACAGACGAACGCCGACCCATTTGCCAAAACTGGGTGAACTTCTGCGAATATCCACCGCGATATCCCAGACCTCGCCGGCCACGACACGCACCAGTTTTCCTTGCGGTTGCTGTATCTGGTAATGCAGTCCGCGCAATACGTTGCGCGCAGATTTGGAATGGTTGTCTTGGACAAAAGTATCGGTTACCCCAGTCAACTCAGTGAAACGGCGCTGATTGAAGCTTTCATAAAAGAACCCCCGATCATCGCCAAACACCTTGGGCTCGATAATGACCAAATCCGGGATAGCGGTAGCAACGAGCTGCATCAGCGCTTCTCCTCCTGCAGCACGCGCTGCAGATATTGCCCATAGCCGTTCTTGGCTAACGGAACAATCAGTTTCTGCAAATGCTCTGCTGTGATGTAACCCCTACGGAAGGCGATCTCTTCCGGGCAGGCGATCTTCAGACCCTGGCGCTTTTCCAGCGTCTGGATGAACATGGAGGCCTCCAGCAACGACTCATGAGTGCCGGTATCCAGCCAGGCGTAACCGCGCCCCATCAACTGCACGTCGAGCTTGCCGCGATCGAGATAGATCTGGTTGACGGTGGTGATTTCCAGCTCGCCGCGAGCAGAAGGCTTGATGGACTTGGCGATCTGGACAACATCGTTGTCGTAAAAATACAAACCGGTAACCGCATAATTTGATTTCGGCTTGGCCGGTTTTTCTTCGATGCTGAGCGCGCGACCCGATGCATCGAAATCAACAACGCCATAACGCTCGGGGTCGTGCACATGATAGGCAAATACCGTACCCCCGCTGGTCTTGTTCGCAGCAGGAACCAGCAGAGTTTCGAAACCGTGACCGTAGAAAATGTTGTCGCCCAGCACCAGCGAACAGGCATCGTTGCCGATGAATGATTCACCAATGATGAAGGCTTGCGCCAAGCCGTCGGGAGAGGGCTGTATGGCGTAGGAGAAGTTCATCCCCCACTGCGAACCATCGCCCAGTAGTTGTTCGAAGCGCGGTGTATCCTGCGGCGTGGAGATGACCAGCACATCTCGTATGCCCGCCAGCATCAACGTGGTAAGGGGATGGTAGATCATCGGCTTGTCATACACCGGCAGCAGCTGCTTGGAGATCGTTTGCGTCACCGGGTAGAGGCGGGTGCCGGAGCCTCCGGCAAGGATGATGCCCTTCATGCTGCACTCCTGTTGGTGTAGTTTTTCTGCACCCATTGCTGATACTCGCCGCTGGTCACGCCGCGCACCCACTCGGTGTTGTGCAGGTACCATTCGACAGTCTTGCGCAGGCCGGATTCAAAGGTTTCCAGCGGCTTCCAGCCCAATTCGCGTGCAATCTTGTTGGCATCGATGGCGTAACGCATGTCGTGGCCGGGGCGGTCGGCGACGTAGGTGATCAGCTTGCTATGCGGTGCGCCTTGCGGATGCAGCTCGTCCAGGATCGTGCATATGGACTGCACTACTTCAAGATTGGTCTTCTCGTTCCAGCCGCCGATGTTGTAGGTCTCGCCGGGCTTTCCTTTCTCCAGCACCAGGCGCAATGCGCGCGCATGGTCATCGACAAAAAGCCAATCGCGGATGTTGTCGCCCTTGCCGTAGATGGGCAAGGGCTTGCCGGCGACCGCATTTAGGATTACCAGCGGAATCAGCTTCTCGGGGAAGTGATAGGGACCGTAGTTGTTCGAACAATTGGTGGTGACCACCGGCAGGCCGTAAGTGTGGTGCCAGGCACGCACCAGATGGTCGGACGATGCTTTGCTGGCGGAATAGGGCGAATTGGGTTCGTAGGTGGTCTCTTCGGTGAAGAAGCCGCTGTCGCCCAGACTGCCATACACCTCGTCGGTAGAGATGTGATGGAAGCGGAAAGCCGCCTTGCGCGAAGCATCCAGGCCGTTCCAATACTCCCGCGCCGCTTCCAGCAAAGCGTAGGTGCCGACGATATTGGTTTGGATGAACGCAGCCGGGCCGCTGATCGAGCGATCGACATGAGATTCGGCAGCCAGGTGCATCACCGCATCCGGCTGGTGTTCGCGAAATACGCGCGCAACCTCGGCAGGATCGCAGATGTCCACTTTTTCGAAGCGATAGCGCGGGTTGTCCGATACCGAAGCCAGCGATTGCAGATTGCCGGCATAGGTCAGCTTGTCGACGTTGACGACGCTGCAATCGGTATCGTTGATGAACTGCCGGATGACGGCGGAGCCGATAAAGCCGGCGCCGCCGGTGACGAGGATCTTTTTCATGGTGCGGATTTTACCTGACTGGAAACAATTTCGTGATAAAGCGCCTGGTTGAGCGCAAGTGCGATGTGCGTCATGGCATGAGCGGTAACGCCCTGGTTGCTGCCGACGAATTGCATGCCGGCCTCGCCCATTCTCTGCAGGGCCGTTTCGTCATGCAGCAGTCGATTCAATTGGCGCAGCAGATCGTCGGCGTTATTAACCTGGAGTGCCGCGCCGCAACTGATTGCCTGCTGCGTGGCCTGCGCAAAATTATAGGTGTGGGTGCCGATAAGCACGGGCTTGCCCACGGCACAAGCCTCGATCAAATTTTGGCCGCCAAAGGGGAGCAAGCTGCCGCCGATAAAGGCGATATCGCATGCGGCGTAGTAGGCGAACATTTCGCCCATGCTATCGCCCAATACGACCTGTGTGTCGGGAGAGATGGGTATATTGGTGCTGCGCCTTTGCATGCGCAGCTGAAGTTTCTCCACGAGCGCAGTAACTTCGTCGAATCGTTGCGGATGGCGCGGCACGATCACGACAAGCAAGCGACCAATTTCGGCATGTTGCAATGCGTTTAGCAGCAGCTCTTCCTCGCCTTCCCGGGTGCTGGCAGCAAGGAAGACCGGGCGCTGCAGTCCGAACAATTCGCGCAATTGTTTACCCAGCTCCAGCATCGCGGTCGGCGGCACAATATCAAATTTAAGGTTGCCCATCACCGGGACTGCGTGATTCGCGAGGCTGGCGAGCCGAGTCGCGTCGTCTTCGGTCTGCGCTGCGATGAGGAACAGCTCATGCAGCCCCAGCCGGGTGAGTTTGGGGAAGCGCGCATATTTTCGGGCCGACTTTTCCGACAGGCGCGCATTGAGCAAAAGGAGCGGCAACGTTTGCGCGTGGCACGCATGAATAAGGTTGAACCAGATTTCGGTTTCCAGCAGGATGCCGACGCGCGGCTGGAAATGGTGCAAGAACCGTTTCACGGCAAATGGGTAGTCATAAGGAAGATAAACACGCAAAACGTCATCGCCGTAAAGCTGCTCGCTCGCGCTGCGCCCGGTTGGTGTTGTGTGCGTGAGCAATATCTGGTGATCGGGATACTGTTCGCGCAAGCTACGCACCAAGGATGCGGCGGCACGGGTTTCGCCGACGGAAACAGTGTGCAGCCAGATAACCGGCTTGTCGCAACGAACCTTATAACGCCCGAAACCGCTCGCCAATGTGAAGCAGATATTCCGGCTGCTTGCGCGAACGCCACCACAAGTGAAAAAAAGCATATGGCAGCAGCAACCAGAGCAGGGCGGTATAAGCGAGACGTGAGTCGAAGAGCCTACGCATCAATGCTGCTCCAAGAGTTTATCCAGCTGGCGCATCACATCGGCAACCTCGATCAAAGCCATCGCATCAGGGTGATGCACGCGCGTATTCCATGCAAGATGTTCGACGTCCTTGCCCAAAAATTTCTTTACCGCCTGGGGGTATCGGTTCACACAGTATTCCATTCGTTGATAAGGACCGGTCAATGCGGGTGAGGCGACCGCATACAGGCCAATCACTGGTGTGTCCATGGCCCTTGCGATGTGGACTGCGCCGGTATCCGGGGCGATCAAGACTTCAACCTGACCCAACAGCGCAGCCAGCTGCTTGGGCGAAGTCTTGCCGCAAAGGTTAAGAATGCGGTCAGGTGCGATCTGCGAAAGCTGTGCGCACAAAGACATTTCGGCAGGCGAATTGCCGCCCGTCAGCACCACACTGCCTTGCCGTTTGAAAACGATCTCACGGACCACCTCAGCGTAGCGTTCCGGCAACCAGTTGCGCTCAGCCTTGCTGGCATGCGGATGAATCGCTATCCAGGGCTGGGGCTTTGCATGCAATTGATTGCGCGCCCAGTCGGTATCGCTGGCTTCGACCGGCAATGCCCAGACAGCTGTAGCGGGTTTGGCGGTAAGCGTTTCAACGAAAGACAAAAAGCTGTCGACCAAATGCGAATCGCGAAAAGGAATGCGCCGGTTACAGAACAACCATTGCCCTTCGCGGGCGCGAATGCGATCAAAACCGATTTTCAACGGCGCATGCAAGGCGGGATATAGCAGGTTGATGCGCAAATTGGCTTGCATCGCCAACACAACATCGAATTGACGCTGCCGGTATGTGCGATAAAAGGTGCGATAGTCGGCAAGAGAGCGCGGCTTCTCGATGACCTCAAACTGCACGCCATCCATTCCCTTCAGCAAAGCATAAGCCAGTGGGCTGGTAATCCAGGTGATAGTCGCAGAAGGAAAATTATGTTGCAAAGCGCGTATAGCGGCCGAGACCATAACAACATCACCCAAAGCGGAGAAGCGAACGATGGCGATGCGCAAAGTGGATTGATTTGGGTCGGTCACAAAGGGGATGTTCGACGGCTTGATCAATGAGTTAAATTCACGCACATTCCAAGGCGGGCACTCTCTGCTAACAGGCGCTTGTCACGCGTCCAAAGCAAAACACCTGGAGTAAGCCGAACAGCGGCCAACAAGTGTGCATCGATATAACCGATTCCTGTGCCGAAAAGTGATTGGTTCTGGATGAAGTGCAATACTTCCTCATCAGAGGCGACGGTGACCTGCGGTATGTTTTGCAAGGTACTGAGTACGATATTGCGATTCTGCAAACTTCCCAAGGCCAGCTCACCAATCACAAATCGGTGAGTCAGCACTTGGCCTGCGTTCAAATGTCTTATCAATTCCACATCACCATGACGTAGATGGTCTATCCAGACCGATGTATCCACGAGAATCATGCCGGTTCAGACTGACGACGCGGAATATTATCAAGCAAAGGCTCTGATCCGCCGAGCAACGCCAATCGTTTGGCGCTCTCGCGCTGGATTAATGCTTTAAGAGCTTCGCGAACCAAGGCCGTCTTATCCATTGGGCCGGTAAATGCCTGAGCTTTTTCAATCAAGTCGTCATCAAGTGCAATGGTAGTACGCATAATTAATATCTCCATTATGGATGCATACTTTATAACACCAGATGATGCCGCAATCAATGCGCGCCATGAATCAGTGTAGGGCTGAACAGCAAATCAATCATGAATTTCGGATACACCTATTGTTCTGTATTCCTGATTCCCAAAAGCTTGATCAGGAATTAAGGGGGAGTTCGAAGTTGACCATGCTTGACACTATTGGCCCCTGCCTGCTGTAATGCGCGCCGTTCACAGACTGAACGCACTAAAAATGCTTGACGAAACCACACATTACGGCCTGCTGAAGACTCTGGAAGAAAACCCCGGGCTCTCGCAAAGAGATTTGGCGAAGAAGCTGGGCGTTAGCCTTGGCAAGATCAATTATTGCCTCAATGCCCTGGTTGAAAAGGGCTGCCTCAAGATCAACAACTTCCGCAACAGTGACAACAAACTCGCCTATGCCTATCTGCTTACCCCTCATGGCGTAGAGGAAAAGGCCCGGATCACAGTTCAATTCCTCAAATATAAGGTGCAGGAATACGAACATTTGCGCAAAGAGATCGAAGAACTGCAGCGCGAAGCGAAAGAACAAGGATTGCTGGAGAATGTGCATGAGTGAAGTACACGCAGTTATCCTGGCAGGCGGAAGTGGCAGCCGGCTATGGCCTTTATCGCGGCAGCATCTGCCCAAGCAATTCCTGGTGCTGGATGGAGAAGCATCGCTGCTGCAGACAACCATCAACCGCTTGTCGCCGACGATTGACGGAAAAAACGTACTGATCGTTACACAAGAATCACATGCCAAGGGCGAGGCATACCACGCGTTGTTGCCCTATCAATCCTTATATGAGCCCATCGGGCGCAACACTGCGCCGGCAATTGCACTGGCAGCTGCATACCTCACGGCTGGCGGAGGTGATCCGGTCATGGTTGTGCTGCCTGCAGACCATATCATCAAAGATGAAGTAAATTTTCGCTCACACTTGGATACTGCAATTCAAGCAGCACAAAACGGCAAACTGGTGACTTTCGGGATTCAGCCGACGCGCGCAGATACCGGATTCGGCTATATCAAAACAAAAGAGACTGACATACAGTACGAAGGAGGAGGGGCCCGTGATCGACTCAGAACTCAGCACTCAGCACTCAGCACCCAGAACAGCCTTTTTGGCACTCAGTCCGGTGTTTTAGAGGTCGAACGCTTCACTGAAAAACCTAACCACGCAACTGCAGAAACATTCCTGAAAGAGGGCGGTTACTACTGGAATTCGGGAATGTTCGTGTGGCGCGCCTCGGTGATCCTCGCCGAAATACAGCGCCATCTGCCAGCGGTATATCAGATTGTTCAAACCATTCTTGCTGAAAGCCGCACTGGAGGCACCTTTCAGCAAGCCGTGGAAAAACACTTCGCTGCCATGCCATCCATCTCAATTGACTATGGCGTGCTGGAAAAATCAGATCGCGTCTCGCTCATTCCCTGCAATATCGGCTGGAACGATGTCGGCAGTTGGCAGGCGGTGCATGAAATATCGCCCAAAGATGAAAACGGCAATGCCTTGCAAGGAAATGTCATCGCGGTTGATTGCACGAACAGTCTGATTCGCGCCGAGAAACGCCTGGTTGCCGCCATTGGCGTGGAAGACTTGTGCGTGATCGAGACAGCAGATGCTGTGTTGATCTCGAAGAACGACCAGACCCAGCGTGTGCGCGAGGTGGTGGATGCGCTGCATGCAAAAGGTGCAACCGAACATATCTACCATGCCAAGGTAAATCGCCCGTGGGGTAGCTATACCGTGCTGGAAGAAGATCCGGAAGGCTTCAAGCTCAAACGCATCGAAGTCGCGCCGGGCGCAAGGCTCAGCTTGCAAAGCCATGCACGGCGTTCCGAGCACTGGGTGGTGGTGTCGGGCACGGCCACCGTCACCAATGGTGATGACGTCATCACCGTCTATAAGAATCAGAGTACCTACATTCCCATTGGTGCCAAGCATCGTCTAGAAAATTTGGGTAATGAGCCATTGCACATAGTCGAGATTCAAGTCGGTGAATATCTGGGTGAAGACGATATCCAGCGCTATGAAGATAACTACGGCAGATAACCAATCGAAAAGGAAGCTGTGAAATGAGCCAAACCAAGAAAGTCGCACTGATCACCGGCGTAACCGGACAAGACGGAGCGTATCTCGCTGAACTGCTGCTGGATAAGGGCTACGAAGTGCATGGCATAAAGCGAAGAAGCTCGTTATTCAATACGGCACGAATCGACCACTTGTTCCATGATCTACATGAGCAGGGCAAGCCGTTCTATCTGCATCATGGCGACATGACAGACTCTTCAAGCTTGACTCACATCATCCAGAAAGTGCAACCGGACGAAATTTACAACCTTGCGGCACAAAGTCATGTCGCGGTCTCATTCGAAGAGCCCGAATACACTGCCAATTCCGACGCACTGGGCTCGTTGCGAATCCTGGAAGCGATTCGCATGCTCGGCTTAACCAAGAAGACGCGCTTTTACCAGGCTTCAACCTCCTGAGCTGTTTGGTTTGGTGCAAGAGACGCCGCAAAAGGAAACTACACCGTTCTAT
>CAVTMV010000018.1:0-15174 GCA_963735945.1 uncultured beta proteobacterium | reverse complement strand
CCCGAAGAGATTCGAACTCCTGACCCCTTGGTTCGTAGCCAAGTACTCTATCCAGCTGAGCTACGGGCGCATTGTTAACTTTTTACTACTCTGGCGGAGAGGGAGGGATTCGAACCCTCGATACAAGTTTAAGCTCGTATGCACCCTTAGCAGGGGTGTGCCTTCGACCTCTCGGCCACCTCTCCGAAGGCCGCGAATGATACTGATTAGAGGCTAGGCGGTCAAACGTTTTATGCGTCCTGATCCAGATTAAATGCTTTATGCAGCACGCGCACGGCCAGTTCCAGATATTTTTCATCGATAACGACAGAAATCTTGATCTCGGAAGTGGAGATCATCTGGATATTGATGCCCTCTTCCGCCAGGGTGCGGAACATCTTGCTGGCGATGCCCACATGCGAACGCATGCCGACGCCGACCACGGAGACCTTGGCGGTCTTGTTGTCGCCGATGACGTCGCGTGCGCCGATATGCGGCTGCACCTTGTTCTTTCAGGATATCCATCGCCTTGGCGAATTCGTTGCGATGCACGGTGAAGGAGAAGTCGGTGGAACCGTCCACGCCGACGTTCTGGATGATCATGTCCACGTCGATGTGGGCTTCGCTCACCGGGCCGAGGATCTGATAGGCGATACCGGGCTTGTCCGGCACGCCGCGCACGGTGATCTTTGCCTCATCGCGGTTGAACGCGATACCTGAAATGATTGCCTGTTCCATTTTATTGCCTTCCTCGAACGTGATCAGCGTACCCTCGCCCTCATCCGTGAAAGCTGGAGAGCACACGCAGTTTGACTTTGTATTTGCCGGCGAACTCGACCGAACGGATCTGCAGCACCTTGGAACCCAGGCTCGCCATTTCCAGCATCTCTTCGAAGGTGATGCTCTTCAGGCGGCGCGCTTCGGGCACCATGCGCGGGTCGGTGGTGTAGACGCCGTCGACGTCGGTGTAGATCTGGCACTCGTCGGCACGCAGTGCGGCGGCGATGGCCACACCCGTGGTGTCGGAACCGCCGCGGCCCAGCGTGGTGATGTTGCCTTCTTCATCCATGCCCTGGAAACCAGCAACCACGACTACCTTGCCGCTATCCAGATCGGCGCGGATGTTCTGTTCGTCGATGCTGACGATGCGTGCCTTGGTGAAGGCGCTGTCGGTCAGAATCTTGACCTGCGCTCCAGTGTAGCTCTTGGCTTCCAGGCCGGCTTCCTTGAGCGCCATCGCCAGCAGGCCGATGGTCACCTGTTCGCCGGTGGAGATCACCACGTCGAGTTCGCGCGGATCGGGATGTTTCTGGATTTCCTTGGCCAGTGCGATCAGCCGGTTGGTCTCGCCGCTCATTGCGGAAACCACGACCACGACCTGATGCCCCTGCGCCTTGTATTTTGCTACTCGCTGAGCGACATTCCTGATGCGCTCCGGACTTCCCATGGAAGTACCGCCGTATTTCTGAACAATCAATGCCACGATATGCCTGTGTCGTTTTTTGTGAGGGCGGCATTCTAACTGAACTGACAATAAAAGACGATTCCTCCTCTGCTACACTTCCGGCAGACATGAGCAAGATCATCCAGCGCCCTTATTCCCCCCAAATCGCCTCCCAGCTTGCCGGTTCCGGCATCGCCCCCTTGCTGACGCGCATCTATGCAGCGCGCGGCATTGCGGATGCGGCGCAACTGGACACCGACATCAGGCGCTTGCTGCCTTTTGCCCAGCTGAAGAACGCAGAATCAATGGCTTGTTTGCTGGCCGACGCCATCGCCGACCGGAAAAAGATACTGATCGTGGCCGACTATGATGCCGACGGCGCGACGGCCTGTGCCGTTGCCATGCGCGGATTGAGCGCACTCGGCGCCAGAGTGGATTTCATCGTCCCCAACCGTTTCGAATATGGCTACGGCCTGACGCCGGAAATCGTGCGGCTGGCCGCACAGTCAACGCCGGACATCCTGCTCACCGTGGATAACGGCATCGCCAGCGTGGAAGGTGTGGCCGAAGCCAAACGGCTGGGTATGCAGGTGCTGGTGACCGACCATCACCTGCCCGGCGACGCCTTGCCGGATGCCCAATGCATCGTGAATCCGAACCAGCCGGGCTGTGTCTTCCCCAGCAAACACCTGGCCGGCGTCGGGGTGATGTTCTATGTATTGATGGCGTTACGGGCCGAGATGCGCAAACGCGGTGCATTCGCGAACAATGCCGAACCGAACCTCGGCAACCTGCTCGACCTTGTCGCGCTTGGCACTGTGGCCGACGTGGTCAGGCTGGACGACAACAACCGCATCCTCGTGCAACAAGGCTTGCAGCGCATCCGCGCCGGCAAGTGCTGTGCGGGCATCCAGGCTTTGCTGCGCGTGGCCCGCCGACAGGCGGCACAGGCCTCGTCTTACGAACTGGGTTTCATCGTCGGGCCGCGCCTGAATGCCGCGGGACAGGCTTGAAGACATGGGGCTTGGCATCCGATGCCTGCTGACCGACGATGCTTCCGAGGCCGGCGAGATCGCCGCCAGGCTGGATGCTCTTAACCAGGAGCGGCGCAGCATCGAGGCCGACATGCAGGACAGCGCGCTGGCGACGCTTGATGCTTTCGACCCGGCGGATGGCTACTCGCTCTCGCTGTTCGACGAAGACTGGCATCAGGGCGTGATCGGCATCCTCGCCTCGCGCCTGAAAGACAGGTTCCATCGCCCGGTGATTGCCTTTGCCCGGTCCCAGACCGGCGAACTGAAAGGCTCCGGGCGCAGCATTGCCGGGCTGCATCTGCGCGATGCGCTCGATCTGGTATCCAAGCGCCAACCGCACCTGATCCAGAAATTCGGCGGGCACGCGATGGCGGCAGGCTTGAGCATCCGCGAGGAACACCTGGAAGATTTCCGCCTTGCCTTTGAAGCCGTTGCCAGGGAACTGCTCGATGCCGATGCCCTGGTAAAGACCATAGCCACCGATGGCGTACTCGATGCTGACGAATTCACATTGTCCATCGCCCGCGACCTGCAGCGGCAAGTATGGGGCCAGGGCTTCCCGGAACCGCTGTTCGAGGGCAGTTTTCGCGTCCAGTCGCAGCGCGTCGTCGGCGAGAAACACCTCAAGCTCAAATTGTCTTCGCCTGCCGGCAGCTTCGAGGCCATCCGCTTCTTTTCTGCCGAACCGGCGCCGGACGATATCCATGCGGTGTATAGTCTGAGCATCAATGAGTACAATGGCAGCGAGAGTTTGCAGCTCATCGTGCGCCACTGGTAGAGAGAGATAGCAATGGACATCGGTTTTCTGCAAGGCAACGGCTTCGAAGCGCTGCCGCAATTCCTGACCAGTCTCGCCATCGGCCTGCTCATCGGGCTGGAACGGGAACGCAATCCTTCCGCCAAGGCTGGATTGCGCACCTTTGCGCTGGTTGCCGTATTCGGTACGCTCATCGCTTTGCTGGCGCAAAAGAGCGGCTCTCCCTGGCTGGTGGCCGCCGGACTCCTGGCTGTCGCAGGCATGATCATCGCAGCCTACATCAACCTTCCCACCGAAGAGAACGATCCCGGCACCACCACCGTTGTCGCCCTGCTGCTGAGTTATGGCCTGGGCGTGATGATCTGGTTCGGTCTTCCCGAACTTGCCGTCATGCTGGCGATCGGCATCACCACCCTGCTCTATTTCAAGCCCGAACTGCGCGGATTCACGCAACGCCTTGACCGGCGCGACCTGGTCGCCATCCTGCAATTCTCGGTGCTCACCTTCATCGTACTGCCCATCCTGCCGAACCAGAACTACGGCCCTTATGAAGCCTTCAATCCCCACCAGGCCTGGATGATGGTGGTGTTGATCTCCGGCCTGAGCCTGACGGGTTACGTCGCCCTGCGCCTGACCGGACAACGTTATGGTGCGCCCATGCTGGGTCTTTTCGGCGGCCTGGCTTCCAGCACCGCCACCACACTGATCTACGCCAAGCGCGCCAAGAACAGCTTGCCGGTGCAAAACTTCCCCGCCCTGGTGATCGTGATCGCCAGCATGGTGGTGCTGCTGCGGTTGATCATGGTGACTTCGGCATTCGCCTATGGCAGCCTGCCCGCGCTGTTGCCGCCATTCTTGGGGGGCTTGATGGGTGGGCTGATCGTTGCCCTGTACAACTGGCGCAAGCTGGACAAGGCCACAGAACCCGACATCCCGAAGACCTCCAACCCGGCCGAACTGCATACTGCGCTTGGATTCGGCATGCTGTATGTGGTTGTGTTGCTGATAACCGCGTGGATGGCCAATATTGCCGGTAGCCAGGGGCTGTATGCCGTCGCATTCGCTTCCGGGTTGACCGATGTGGATGCCATCGTGTTATCCAGCCTGCGCCTGCTCAATCTCGGACAACTGAGCGAACACCAGGCCGTTATCGCCATCGTCCTCGGTTTCCTTGCCAATCTCGCTTTCAAGTTCAGCATGGTCGTAGCCATCGGCGGCAAGGTTCTCGCCAGAAAAGTCGCGGTCGGTTTCGCGGCGATCGCCTGCGGCGTGCTGTTCGGCTTGTTTTTCCTGTAAGTCCGCAGGGGGCAGCCCTTCGGGGAATGCAGTGCGTGTATAATCGCTGCCTTTCAAAGCTGCGACAGAAGACAACACCATGGAAGCCGAACAACTCAACGCCCTCTCCAACTCCCTGCAGGATTTGCGCAACCGAAACATCGAATTACGGAGGTTTCTTTGACTTCGACAGCAAGCAGGAACGCTTAGCCGAAGTCAATCAACTCGCCGAAGATCCGGCCATCTGGAACGATGCGAAGCGCGCTCAGGAATTGGGCCGCGAACGCAAGTCGCTGGAAGACGTGGTGCTCGGCCTCACCCAGATCGGCCAGAACCTCGACGATGCCGCCGAATTGTTCGAGATGGCGCAAGCCGAGAATGACGACGACAGCCTGAACAGCATCGCCGCCGACGTGCAGGACATCGAGCAGCGCGTCGCCGCGCTCGAATTCCGCCGCATGTTCTCCAACCCGGCAGACCCGAACAACTGCTTCATCGACATCCAGGCCGGTGCCGGCGGCACCGAGGCTTGCGACTGGGCCTCCATGCTGTTGCGCCAATACCTCCGGTACTGCGAACGCAAAGGCTTCAAGGCCGAAGTGCTGGAGCAGACCGACGGCGACGTCGCCGGCATCCGCAGCGCCTCGCTCAAGGTCGAGGGTGAATACGCCTACGGCCACCTGCGCACCGAGACCGGCGTGCACCGCCTGGTGCGCAAGTCGCCGTTCGATTCCTCCGGCGGCCGCCACACCTCCTTTGCCAGCCTGTTCGTCTCTCCCGAAGTGGACGACTCCATCGAGGTGGACATCAACCCGGCCGACCTGCGCATCGACACCTTCCGCGCGTCCGGCGCCGGCGGCCAGCACATCAACAAGACCGACTCGGCGATCCGCATCACCCACATGCCGACCGGCATCGTCGTGCAATGCCAGAACGACCGCTCGCAGCACCGCAACAAGGCCGAGGCGATGTCCATGCTGAAGTCACGCCTCTACGAACTGGAGCTGCGCAAGCGCCAGGCCGAAGCAGACAAGCTGGAAGCGTCCAAGACCGACGTCGGCTGGGGCCACCAGATCCGCTCCTACGTGCTCGACCAGTCGCGCATCAAGGACCTGCGCACCAACGTCGAAATCTCCAATACACAGAAGGTGCTCGACGGCGATCTCGACCCCTTCATCGAAGCCAGCCTGAAACAGGGCGTGTAACGCATGTCCGTGCCGGAAGACAACGGACTTTCCGAGTTCTTCGTCGCGGGCGTCGAGCCCTCGGATGTGCCGCAATTCCACGCGCTGTTCGCGGCCAAGCCGCTGATCGGCGCGATGATCGCGCTGTTCCGCGGCGGTGACGACGAGGTGATGGTGCGCCTGATGGTGCTGCGCGAGATCGGCCTGCGCGCCGAAGCGCCGGAATGGTCGCCGCGCGACCTGCAGAGCCACTTCGCCTTCATCAACCAGTCCAAGCTCAACACCGTACTCGGCCGCCTGCGCGAGCACGACCTGCTGCTGTGGGACAACGAGCGCCACGTCTACCAGCATCTCCTCCGCCGGACGCATGGTGCTGTCCGCACTCTCCAGCCTGTTGTCGTTCAGCACCGAACAGGACGGCGAACTCGGCTTCCTCACCTCGCAGATTGCTGCCGGTGCTGCCGTCGGCAAGTTGTCGCCGGAAGCGCTGGCGCACCTGCTGGCGCGCCTGTCCGAACTGGAAGAAGAGTTCTCGCAAGCCGTCCCCTCCGGTTCCGAATTCCGCCTGCGCGAGGCGCAAAGCAAGCTGGAAGCTCGTGTAGGCAATGGATGGACAAGGCCAACGAGGTCATGCGCAACCTCTCCGCCGAAGGCTTTGCCGACGATGCCAGCTGGCGGCTGGCGCAGGAGATCGGTTCGCGCCAATCGCGCATCATGCGCATGTCGTCGGTGTTCCAGCGCGAGCTGGCCGAAATCACGCCGCCAGCAGGTGCACCTGTCGCACGGCGGCCTGAGTTCTTCCGAACTCGCGGCTTGGCTCAAGCAGCGCAGCATGGACGAACTGGTCGGACTCGCCGCCGAACAACTCTCCATCACGCCGGAAAGCACCTTCATCCTGCCCGACGTGATGGTGGACAACACCGAAGAATTCGTCACGCGCGACCTGCCGAACCGTCGTGTCTCCGCCATGCCCGCGCCAGCCGAAGTCGAATACGTGGACGACATTGCGCTACGAACCGCCGTATCAGCTGGCCGCGCTGATGCGCCTGCTGTCCGGGTCTGGAAGCGCCGCTGAACCTGGCCGACGGCATCGTCGGCGGCGACTTCAGCGATGCCTCGTACCGCCTGTCGCTGCTGTCTTTCCTCGGCGAACAGAATGTCGATCCCGAATTGGCGCCCTTGGCCGCAGCTGCCGCTGCGCGTACGCTGGGACGAGAGCCTGCGAACTGCAGCACATCGGACGTGACGAGATCGCTGCCATGAGCGACGGTCACATCGAACCGCAACAGGAGAAAAACAAATGAACCAGGATCATGCCGCCCGCCTGATCGCCCGCCTCTTGGCGTTGCGCTACCTGCCGCGCGAAGACAAGGAAGTGCGCCGCCTATTGGTCGATGCCGGATTCCGAGACGAAGTGGAACAGCGTTTGGCCAGCAGTGGTCTGCGTTTGCTGGCGCACCCCTTCGCCGCCCATGTCGGCATCGCGCTCACGCGCGCATGCGAAAGCGCAGTGTTCGAGCAGAACGACACCTGGCAATCCAGCAATCTCGGCCTGCCCAAGGATGCGGTGGCACTGCTCGTCATTCTGTGGGCGCTGATCATCCTGCCCAAACGCGAACGCCAATTGTCCGGCGAAGCAACACAGCAGGAAGAACAAAGCGAGATGTTCGAGACGGTAAAACTCACGCCGCTGGCGCACGAAGCCTCGCGCGGCATTGCCGAAAACGTGCTGCTGGAAGACTACGGCAAGCTGCTCGGCGGCAAAGCGCGATTGCAGCAATTCGCTTTGCCGCAGTTGTCGCGCCTGGGCTTCATTGAGCGCAAGAACAAGGTCATCCACGAAGGGCCGCTGCTCGACCTCGCCTTCGACTATGCCGAAATGGCGCCGCGCATCCTCAAGGCGCGACTGTCCGATCTGCTGAAACAGCGCGGCATCCTGCGCGATGTGACGCTTGGGGAGTTGCATAACGAGGAGGCATCCTAATGTTCAGGTTGATGGAACTGGAAACCGTCCACTGGGACTACTGGCGCAATTTCAAGCTGCCGCTGGATGCGCCCATCATCACCATCTCGGGACCGAACGGCTCCGGCAAGACCACGCTGCTCGACGCCATGCGCACGCTGCTGGCGCTGGAATGCTCGAAGAAGCGCGACTACAAGCGCTATGTGCGTCGCAACGGCGAGGACTTCTGCTGGCTGCGCGGCGTGGTGGACAACCAGTGCCCACCCGGTGCGAGCTACCGCCCGTTCCGCCTGCCCTACCAGCAGGACAAGATCACGCTGGCCTGCCGCATCGACAAGAAAGGCGGCGACTGGTCGCGCAAATACTGGATCGCCGACGGCGAAGTGAGCCTGCAGGAGATCGAGCAGAAAGGCGAAGAGTTCGGCGTGCGCGACTACCAGCGCATCCTGCACAGCGCCGGACTGTCGCCCGCCATCGCCCGCGTGCTGTCGCTGGAACAGGGCCAGACCGACAAGCTGTGCGAACTGTCGCACAAGGACTCTGCTCGACCTGGTGTTCCAGGTGTTCGGCGACAAGGAAGTACTGGAACGCTACGAAGAGGCGCGCCACCATCAGGAGCACACCTCGCGCGAACTGGACGCGGCGCAGAACCAGCTGGAAGCGCTCGGCAACAATCTGGAAAAGCACGAACAGAAGGTGAACCGCTACCTGGAATGGCATCGCCTGAACCAGGAGCGCGTATCGCTAGTCTCCGAGATTCGCCCACGGCTGGAGCACTACCTGTTGCAGCGCGAAGCCGACAACGCGCGCCGCACCCTGCTCTCGCAACGCCGCGAATGGCGTGCCAAGCGCGCCGAGCGCGAAACGCTGCAACTGGAATTGCAGGTGCAGCACAGGCCCTGGAAACCGCACAACTGCGCAGCCAGGCGGCGCAGGAAAACGAGCACGTGCAGACCGAGGCGCTGAACGTGCTGAGCGAACAGATCGGCGAGCTCAGGACCATCGTCAACCAGCACGATCAATTGCTGAAGCAGGCGCAAGCGAGCGAAGGCGGCAAGGTCGCCGATGCGCGCGAGATCGAAAAGCTGGAAGGCGAACGCGCCGGGCTGCTGGTGCGCATCGCCGAACTGGAACAGAAAGCAGCGCCAGCTCGACGAGATGCTGGAGAACCTCGCCGCCGGACGCCGCGCCGACCCGCATGATGTCGGCGCTTTCCGCCAGGCGCTGAGCCAGGCCGGCATCGCGCACGACCTGCTCGCCGACGTGGTGGAGATCGCCGATCCCAGCTGGCAATCGGCGGTCGAAGCCGTGCTCGCGCCGTTCGCGCATCTGGTGCTGCTAGGCAAGGAGAAGGACACCGAAGCGGCGATGGCGCTGGGCGAGAAGCTGCGCTACCGCCACTTCATCGTGCCCGATTGCGTCGCTGCCGGGCTCGCGCCCAAGGGCTCGCTGCTGGAAGTGGTGCGCTTCGCCAAGCCGGTGCCGGAATGGCTGCTGCGCACGCTGGAACGCACCCGCCGCGTGGAGGATGCCGCTGCCGGGGCCAAGCTGCCGCGCGGCGAGGACTGGATCACCCGCCAGGGCTATCTGCGCGAACGGCGCGGCGGCCGCTACGCTGCGCCGGATCAGGCACGCTTCGGCAAGGCGCGGCTGGAATCGTTGCGCGAGCAGCGCGGCAGCCTCGACAAGGCGCTGGCTCCGTTGCGCCAGCAACTGGGCGACCTCACCGCCCGCATCCGCAACCAGCAGGCGCAACTGGCAGGCGTCAGCTGCCACCGCACAACTGGCGGCGCGTGCCGCTGAGTTTGCCGATGCGCGCCAGCACTACGACGCGCTGGTGCTGCGCCGCCGCGACAACACGGTGTTGCAGGCACAGCAGGAACGCGAACAGTCCGACAAGACCGTCAACACGGCACTTCGCAGCCTGCAAAACATCGAGCACGCCTTTCAGGATCTGGAGAAAGAGATCGCCAGCAAGGAGAACCACAGCGCGCGCGAAGAGCAGATCCGCCGCGTGCAGACGCTGCGCTCCAACCGCAAGACCTTCCCGACGGGTTGGTGCGACATGCGCGCCAACCAGCAGATCGCCGACAAGTACCGCGACATGACCACCATCAACCTGCGTATCGAGGATATTGAACAGCGCTTCAAGGAAGAATCCTGGGAAACCGACAACACCGTGGTGGCGCTACGCGACAAGATCAAGGACGACTACCAGCACATGGAGAGCGACATCGGTACGCGCCGCCGCGACAACGAGATGTCGCGCAGTCAGACCGATGCGGCACGCGAATCCTACATCGCCGTGTTGCGCTACACGGTCAGTCGCTACGTGAAGAATCTCAAGGTGCTGGGTGACTCTGGCCGGCATCAAGGTGGAGCATGAGCCGGTAGCGCTGGAGAACAACGATCTGTCGCTGGCGCAGGCCGGGCTCGCGGTGCGCTTCAATTTCGACGACAAGGGCTTCATGGGCATGAACGACGGCGATGCTTCCGGCGGACAGCAAGTGATGAAATCGCTGATCCTGCTGGTGGCGCTGATGATGGAAGAGTCACGTCCCGGTGGCTTCGTGTTCATCGACGAACCGTTCGCCCACCTCGACATCGTCAACATCGAACGCGTGGCGAAGTTCCTCAAGGCCACCCGCGCGCAATACCTGCTGACCACGCCGGTCACCCACAACGTCAGCGTGTACGACCCGTCCATGCTCACGCTGGTGACTTTCAAAAAGAAACCGACGGACGCCTGGGCTCCGGGAGTGAAAGTACTGGTGCGCGAACGCAATGGCTGAGTTGCTGATCGAGCCGCTGGACAAGCGCCGCGTCTATCAGAAGCGGCGATGCTCGATGCCCGGCTCACCACAATCGCTCGATACCCTGCCCGGCGAATGGCGCGAGCTGTTAGCGCGCTGGGTACGGCGCGGCGGAAACAGCAGATGGGAAACGTTGCGCAACGATGCGGGCAACACCCATGTGCAGATGGCGCAAGACTTGCTGAATTGGCTGCTGCGCGCGGGCTGGGCAGCAGTGATAGAGCAGCGAAAGCATAGCGAGTGGTGGCCGCAACACATTGAACTGCAGCATCTGCCGCAACTGCGCACCGCGCTTGGCCTGCGCGACAAGGATGACGAAGCACAACGCTGGCAAGGAATTCGCTCCTTGCTGCAAGCGTTGGATAACAAGACACTCTCTCCTACCATACTCTCCCTCGACGTACTACCGGTACAACGCGCACTGGCGCGGCAGGATTTGATTTTCAAACTGCACGACTGGCAGGCGCAGCAACGAAGCGGTACGCGCCGCGACTTCGCGCTGTTTGCGCGCGGCGACACCAAGGCGCTCAGCGACAGCGAATGGAGCTGGCTGGAATCCGTGATTGACCTCGCGGAATTCGGCATCGAGCGTCACACGCCGCTATTGCTGATCGCCGCACCGCTGACATTTGCACATGACGCACGGACAAATCGACCTTGCTGCCAGTCCCGACTTTGCCGCGCTCACGCCCTCCACCGTGCAAGCTGTGACGGCGGTTTCCGGCACGGTCAGTCGTTGGCAACTGGTGGAGAATCGCACCAGTTTCGAACGCGTCGCAAGAAACCGAGAGCCGGATGCGGGCGTAATCTGGCTGCCCGGCTTTCCGCCGAGCTGGTGGCGCGAAACGCCGTGGGCCACCTGATCAGCCTTGTCCCCGCCCCGGCGCATATCGCCTGCGATCCAGACCCGGCAGGCATTGCCATCACACTCCAGGCCGCCGAACTGTGGCAGGAACGCGCACTCGCGTGGCAACCGTGGAAAATGGCCGCCACCGATCTCGCCTCCTTGCGTGTACGCAAGCCACTGACCGAGGTCAACCGGCAACAACTGACCGCCATGCAGCAAGGCCCCGCACTCCCTTCCCACTTGCCGGTCTGCTGGAGTGGATGCTCGAACATGGCGAAAAGGGTGAGCAAGAGGGGTATCTGTAGTCCTGAAAACCCCGCCCCTGTGCTATATTTCACGCCGCTAAAAATTAACTCAACTATTCAGAATCATCATGAGCAACGAACCGAACATCCCAGCCCAGGACGAGAACCAGATCATCGCCGAGCGCCGCGCCAAGCTGAAGGCGATCCGCGAAAAAGGCGTCGCCTTCCCCAACGATTTCAAGCGCGAGCACATGGCCGCCGACCTGCATGCCGAGTTCGGCGAGAAATCGCATGACGAACTGGAAGCCGCGCAGATCCATGTTGCCGTGGCCGGACGCATGATGCTGAAGCGCGTGATGGGCAAGGCCAGCTTCGCCACGGTGCAGGACATGAGCGGCCGCATCCAACTGTTCATCAGCAACGACATCACCGGCGAAGCTGCACATGCCGAGTTCAAGCATTACGACATGGGCGACATCCTCGGCGCCGTCGGCGTGCTGTTCAAAACCAAGAGCGGCGAGCTTTCGGTACGCGTAACCCAGGTGCGCCTGCTGACCAAGGCACTGCGTCCGCTGCCGGAGAAGTTCCACGGCCTGACCGACATGGAACAGAAATACCGCCAGCGTTACCTCGACCTGATCACCAACGAGGAATCGCGCAAGGTGTTCATCGCACGCACCCAGATCATCCAGGCGATCCGCGAGTTCTTTGTGCGCCACGGCTACCTGGAAGTCGAAACGCCGATGATGCACCCCATCCCCGGCGGCGCATCGGCCAAGCCGTTCGTCACGCACCACAACGCGCTGGATCTGCAGATGTACCTGCGCATCGCGCCGGAGCTGTACCTGAAGCGCCTGGTGGTGGGCGGTTTCGAGAAGGTGTTCGAGGTGAACCGCAACTTCCGCAACGAGGGCGTCTCGACGCGCCACAATCCGGAATTCACCATGATCGAATTCTACGAGGCGTATCGCGATTACAAATACCTGATGGACTTCAGCGAGAAGCTGTTCGCCGAAGTGGCGCGCAAGGTGCTCGGCACCACCGTCATCACCTACCAGGGCAAGGAGCTGGACCTGGGCAAGCCGTTCCATCGCCTGACCATGGTGCAGGCGATCCAGAAATATCATCCGCAGTTCACCGATGCGCAGCTGAACGACCGCGATTTTCCTGGTCAATGAACTGAAGGACCTCAAGGCCAAATACAACCCGAAAGACGCAGTCGGCGGCCTGCAACTGTCGCTGTTCGAGGAATTGGCCGAATCGCATCTGTTCGAACCGACCTTCATCATCGACTATCCCGTCGAAGTCTCGCCGCTGGCACGCAGCAGCGATGCGCGCCCGGAGATCACTGAACGCTTCGAACTGTTCATCGTCGGCCGCGAGATCGCCAACGGCTTCTCCGAGCTGAACGACGCGGAAGACCAGGAAGCGCGCTTCGACGCCCAGGTCGCCGCCAAGGACGCCGGCGACGAAGAAGCCATGTTCAAGGACAGCGATTATGTCCGCGCGCTGGAATACGGCTTGCCGCCGACAGCCGGCGCAAGGCATCGGCATCGACCGCCTGGTGATGCTGCTGACCGACAGCGCCAGCATCCGGGACGTGATCCTGTTCCCGCACATGCGTCCTGAGTAAAGATGCTCGCCAGCGACATTCGCTCCCGACTGTTGCAGCACTACCCGGCCTTGGCCGAGTTGCCCGCAGCAGAGCTGGATGGATTGCTGGCGAATGCGATGCTGATGCCGATTCCGGCCGGCACCGTGGTATTCGACGAGAACCAGCCCTGCCAAGGTTTCCCGATGCTGCTTTCCGGCAGTATCCGCGTCATCAAGTCCGCCCCGAACGGACGCGAATTGCAGCTTTATCGCGTGTCACCCGGCGAAAGCTGCATTCTCACCAGCAGTTGCCTGCTTGGGCATACCCGCTACCAGGCGCGCGGCATCGCCGAACAGCCTCTGGAAATGGTGCTGCTGCCCGCCGCCGTCGTTCCATGCCCTGCTGGGCAAACACGAGGCGTTCCGCAACTATGTCTTCCACCTGTTCTCCGACCGCCTGACCGACCTGATGCAACTGGTTTCCGCCGTCGCTTTCCAGAAACTCGACCAGCGCCTCGCCGCCCTGCTCGTCGCCAAACCCAGCCCGCTGCACACCACGCATCAGGCCCTGGCCGACGAACTCGGCAGCGCCCGCGAGATCGTCAGCCGCCTGCTCAAGGGGTTTGCCGAACAAGGCTGGGTGAAGCTGGCCCGGGAAGAGATAGAAGTCGTTGATAAAAAGGCACTAAGCAACTTCTCCGAGCTCTGAAATTCCGTGTCTGGGATTTTCCTGCAGACAGTCGGGCGTTTTGAGCCTATCCTGTGTGCTCCACTAACCACGTCCAGGGAGAAAATATGAAACGCAACGTTTGCGGTATCGACCGTTTCCTTCGTGTTGTCATCGGATCTGGCCCTCGTCAGCCTGACGCTGTCGGGCATGATCGGGCTGTGGGGCTGGATCGGCATCGTTCCCTTGCTGACGGGTATCTTCAGGTACTGCCCAGCCTATGCCATTTTCGGCCTGGAAACTTGCCCCATGGCAAAAGAATAGAATTTGCTGCACTCTATAACTGACGCCCGGCCGATCCAGCCGGGCGTTTTTCATGGGCTGCCGTCTCTGTGATGTATGTCACAGACAGCGACTGCCTTTGCCCCTATCCTGAGCGCTCCATTAACTTCATCCAAGGAGCAAACATGAAATTCAACGTTGGCGGTATCGATCGTATCCTGCGCATCATCGTTGGCCTGGCGCTGATCGGGGCAACACTGGCTGGCATGCTCCCGGTGTGGGGTTGGATCGGTGTCGTTCCTTTAGTCACCGGCTTGTTCAAGTTCTGCCCGGCTTACACCCTGCTCGGTCTGAACACTTGCCCGATGGAAAACAAGTAAATCGCCGCATTTCCAGTCATGCGCCCGGCGCAAACCGGGCGCTTTCTATTTGAGGATCATAACCATGCGTAATACCATTCTCTGCAGCGCGCTGCTCGCATCCCTTGCCGTCCCGGCATTCGCCGATGACCTGGCTCAATACCAGCAGGAAAGCCGCACCATCGTCGGCCCGTTCATGCAGCAATTGGGCGCTGAAAATCAGAAAGCCATCAAGGAAGGCGGCCCGGCTTCTGCCATCAAGGTGTGCAAGGAAATTGCCCCCAGGATGGCTGGCGATCTTTCCCGCCAGCATGGCATCAAACTCACCCGTGTCAGCCTCAAGGTTCGCAATCCGCTGCTGGGCACGCCGGATGAGTGGGAGCAGAAAACCCTGAAACAGTTCGAAGCCCGTCTGGCCAAGGGTGACAAGCCGGAGACACTGGAAGCGGCAGAAATCGTCACCGAGCCGAACGGCAAGTATTTTCGCTATATGAAGGGCATCGTGCTGCAGCCCGGCTGCGTGGCCTGCCACGGTCCGAGCGATGCAATCGATGCCTCGGTCAAGGCCCGCCTGGCCGAGGAATATCCGCATGACCAGGCAACCGGCTACACCCCCGGCCAGCTGCGCGGCGGCGTCAGCATCAAGCGTCCCCTGTAACACCTCTGCCGTTCCCCGCGATCCTGATTGCGGGGAACCCCCGATTCATTTTCCGGATTCGCCGCGTTCCTTAA
>CAVTMV010000017.1:0-229361 GCA_963735945.1 uncultured beta proteobacterium | reverse complement strand
GCTGGGCGTTGGCCTTGCGATCGACGATTTCGGAACGGGTTATTCCTCGCTGAGTTACCTCAAGCGCCTCCCGGTGAACAAATTGAAGATCGACAGGTCTTTTGTCCGGGACATATCGGAGCAGGAGGACAGCTGCTCGCTGGTAAAAGGCATCGTGCTGCTGGCGCACAACCTTGGACTTGACGTGATCGCCGAGGGGGTGGAAACCGAAGAGCAGGCGGCGTATCTGCGCACCTGTGGTTGCGAAGAAGTCCAGGGCTACCTATACAGCCGCCCTGTTCCAAAGGGCGTGATTGAAGAATACTTGCAGCAGCATCAGTCAGAGCAAGAACCCGTGATCGAGTCGCCTTGAGCATTGGGCGTGCAATGTCTTCCCGGCAAGATTGAAAGCCGCCCTGTTTGTATCGGTAAGCCGGGGTGGGGTAATGTCCGTTGAACATCAGCCTGTCCTGCACAGTGCTCGCAGGGTGAATTCCTGCCGCCTCCCACCTTCCTGTTTTCCTACACCGAGAATCAGCAAACGCTGATTTTTTTCCTGTCTCCCCGAAAGGCAATATCGTACCAACCCAATAACGGCGGGAGTGGCGATATGTTTAAGAACTCAAAAAATCGGGAAGTCATTGTTGAGATTTTGGCCTTGTGCTGGCGTTGGTCGCGGCAGTTTCGCTGGCCGAATTCATGATACTGGATCACCTGGATAACGCGATCTATACCGAGGCGGGCAATGAATAAGGAGGAGATCCGCGTCAATTGGCGGGCAGTCATCGTCCCCGCCAATGGGGTGAGCCCGGTCCACGGGAGGCTGCGCAAGCTTGGCAAGGACAAACTGACCATGGGGAGCGACCATGATCTGAAGCCGGGCCACCGCTGCAAGCTGGTCCTGATGCTGCCGAAGAGCAAGCCGGAAGCTTCAAGCCGGTTCGTTGAAGGGAACGGCATGGTGCTGACGTCGATACTTTCAGAAGAGCAATTCCAGATCACGCTCGAGTGGGAGCGGCTCAGCGGCAATGACGATAACTTGCTGGATGAGCAGATCAGGTTGCACAGGGAGTATTGGGGGCGGTGATGCCAATGAGACATCGCGAAAACGGCATTGGGCCGAAGCATGCATCCACTCAATGCGCGCTCCGGGGGTATTCCAGCGGAAGAGATGACTGCGGAGGCGGAAATGGATAGAGGTCTTTTCGAGCAAATGCTGGTGGTGGTCATTCTGCTGATGACGGTGATGTTCCTGAGTTTCGACGTGGCAATCGATGAAGGGAAATCCGTGACGGCATCCTGCCGTCAGTCGTTGATCTGGGGGGTGGCCTTCATGATCTATGTCGGCTGGTCATATGCGTATTTCTGAAGTGCAAAACAAATGACCGCCTCGCGGGCGGCCATTTGCAGGATCTTCTGTGGAACAGGATTCGCCGGCTCGGTTAAACGGACTGAATGTTGGAGGCTTGTTTGCCTTTAGGGCCCTGCGTGATGTCGAATTTCACTTTCTGACCTTCCTTGAGCGATTTGAAACCATTCATGTTGATGGCGGAAAAGTGCGCGAACACATCGACACTGCCATCATCCGGGGTGACAAAACCAAAGCCTTTGGCATCGTTGAACCATTTAACTGTACCGGTAATCATGTGACTCTCTCCTTGCTAGAACAGGGACACCCCCTGCAGGTTTATTACAACAATCAATCTTCAAGCCGCATTGACGCTTTCCGCATCTGAATCCGTAACGCAATCAGCCTGCGGCCCCTATCCATTTTGCGGTTATGAACAGCCGCAGGCAGGTAGTAGGCGGGCCATTACTCACGGCAGGGTCAACCGCGCAAGTTGCCATGCCCTTCTCAAATTGCATCCGTTCCGGCAGTAATAACGAACGTTTCCAATGAAGCGAGCGAAGTCAGTCAATGTGCGGGACATGATTACTCCCTCCTTTGCCAATTCCCGGGATCGGGTTTGCAATCCACCTTTTCAAGGTGCCGATCTCTTGCAAACAAAATCGAGCGGGGAGCACATTCTGGAAGGGAACAGTGACGGATAACATCGGAGGCGGGCTCGATATCGGCTAGGGTAAGCTGGCAATACCCCATCGGCGTTTGTCCTATGCCGAGGAAAGGCAGTGATCAGTTTGCGATGAGCTGGCAGGTTCGCCGGCTAAACACGCCGGCGGTATCCGGAAGGACAAAAGCTGGCGATAGGTGCCGGGAAAGAATTGAGGGTTATATGGGGGACGAGGAGGAGGGCTTACACAAATAACGGAAAGCCTTCAGAGAGATAGAACGAGACGGTCATGAATCCGAGGGCCAGCTTGTCTCCCCGAAGCCGTAGCTGCCCGATAACCTCGATCAGGGAGTTTTCCAGGGCAAGCAACGCCGATTCGGGCAGTGCCTGTAATGCTTCCGGCAGCACCCCTTCCGACGGACTTGGGGCATTCTTTAATATTCTTTCGGCTTCTGCAGTCAGGCACAGGCCGACTCGTCTTTGGTCTTCCTTACTGCGTTCTTTTTTGAGCAGGCCTCGCGTGACCAGCTTCTCAACCAGCTGACTGCAGGTGGACTGGTGTATCGACAAACATTCCGCCAGATCGGAAATCCCGATATCGGGCGCTTTGGCAACTTCCTGCAAAATCCATAACTGAGATCCAGTGATGCCGCAGGTTTGTTCGATTTCCCGGGATTGCTGTCGGACAGGGCCGTAAATGACACGGAATTTCTTGAGTACCTGCAGTGAAAGCAGACTTTTGCTGCGCCTCTTCAATTGATTTCCCCTTGCTGTTGGGTGATTTCTTCAAGCCGTATTTAATCATATATCCTGTTTGATGCAAGGCGAAATACGAGACCGGGGCACATGCACGCTGATTGGCTATAATCAGGGCAGATCGGATTCACGTGTTGCATAACGGAATGAATTCCTGTGGATGAGGCAAACATGAGCAGGCTGTCCAGTTCTCCGAACATCGGTACCGTCGTTTCCGTGCGCGGCAGCGTCGTCGACGTCCGTTTCAATGACTATCTGCCGCCGATCTACTCGCTGCTGCGGGCAGGCAGGGACGGGCATGTCGCCATCGAAGTGCTGTCCCAGCTCGATGCGCACCTCATCCGCGGCATTGCGCTGACACCCACGCAAGGACTTGGCCCGCGGCATGGCGGTGGAAGACACCGGCGGGCCGTTGCAGGCGCCGGTCGGCAAGCAGACCCTCTCGCGCATGTTCGATGTGTTCGGCAACGTCATCGACCGGCAGCCGGCGCTGGCCGATGCCGAATGGCGCTCGGTGCATCGCGCGCCGCCGCCACTGGCGCGGCGCTCCACCCAGTCGGAGATATTCGAAACCGGCATCAAGGTCATCGACGTGCTGGCGCCGCTGGAACGCGGCGGCAAGGCGGGGTTGTTCGGCGGCGCGGGCGTGGGCAAGACCGTGCTGCTCACCGAGATGATCCACAACATGGTCGGGCACCATGAAGGCGTGAGCATCTTCTGCGGCATCGGCGAACGCTGCCGCGAAGGCGAAGAGCTCTACCGCGACATGAAGGAAGCAGGCGTGCTGCCGAACATGGTGATGGTGTTCGGGCAGATGAACGAGCCGCCGGGCAGCCGCTTTCGCGTCGGCCACGCGGCGCTGACCATGGCCGAATATTTCCGCGACGACGAACATCGCGACGTGCTGCTGCTGATCGACAACATCTTCCGCTTCATCCAGGCCGGTTCGGAGATCTCCGGCCTGATGGGGCAGATGCCGTCGCGCCTCGGCTACCAGCCGACCATGGGCACCGAGCTGTCCGGGCTGGAGGAGCGCATCGCCAACACCGACAGCGGGGCGATCACCTCGATCCAGGCGGTGTACGTGCCGGCGGACGACTTCACCGACCCGGCCGCGGTGCACACCTTCTCGCACCTGTCCGCCTCCATCGTGCTGTCGCGCAAACGGGCCAGCGAAGGCCTCTATCCGGCCATCGATCCGCTGCAGTCCAATTCGAAGATGGCCACGCCCGGCATCGTCGGCGAGCGCCACTACGCGCTCGCGCAGGAGATCAGGAACACGCTGGCGCAATACGACGATCTGAAGGACATCATCGCCATGCTCGGGCTGGAACAGTTGTCCGCAACGGACCGCGCCGTGGTCGCGCGCGCCCGACGGCTGGAACGCTTCCTGACCCAGCCGTTCTATCACCACCGAACAATTCAGCGGCATCAAGGGCAAGCTGGTCAGCCTTGCCGATGCGCTGGACGGTTGCGAGCGCATCCTGCGCGACGAATTCAAGGATGTGCCGGAGAGTGCGCTGTACATGATCGGCACGGCGGACGAAGCATGGCAGAAGCTCGGAACCGGCCGGCCCCCATCCACAACGAAACGACAGGTGGCCGCGACATGAGGCTCAAGGTGCTGTTGCCGTACCAGGTGTTCGCCGAGATCGGCGAGGTCGAACGCATCGTTGCGGAGACGCCGCAGGGATCGTTCGGCTTGTTGCCGCGGCGGCTCGATTGTGTGGCCGTGCTGGAGCCGGGGATACTGACCTACGAAACGAAGGCAGAGGGCGAGGTCTATATCGCGGTGGATGAAGGCATACTGGTCAAGGCCGGAGCGGAGGTGCTGGTCTCGGTGCGCAATGCGATCGGCGGGACCGACCTGGGCCGGTTGCGCGAGGCGGTGACGAAGGAATTCGTCGATCTCGACGAGAACGAGCGGCAGGTGCGCGCGGTGCTGGCACGGCTGGAGAGCGGGTTCGTGCGTCACTTCACGGAGTATCATCGTGGCTGACGATCGCGACGACAGCGCCGAATTCCTGCGCCGGATCGGGGCGAAGGAAGCGCGCAAGCTCAGGGCGCAACGCAAGGTCACGCGCACCATCTGGTCGGGTCTGGGCATGATGGGGCTGGTCGGCTGGTCGGTATCGGTGCCGACATTGCTGGGCGCGGCGCTGGGAGTGTGGCTGGACAAACACTATCCGGCCATGCATTCCTGGATGCTCACGCTGCTGATCCTCGGCATGACCGTCGGTTGCCTGAATGCCTGGCACTGGGTGGCGAAAGAGGACAAGGAGATCCGCAGGGAACAGGAGTCGCCGGACAATGGGAGTGACGGACATGAGTGAGCTGTTGCAGATGTTGCTGGTCTTGCCCGCAGGCATGCTGATCGGCGGGGTTTTCTTCGGCGGCCTGTGGTGGACGGTTCAGAAGGGCGTCACGGCCAGGCAGCCCGCATTATGGTTCGGCGTGAGCCTGCTGCTGCGCACCGGCATCACGCTGGCCGGGTTCTATCTGGGTCGCCGGGGCGGACTGGAAACGCCTGCTGCTGTGCCTGTCAGGATTCATCATCACGCGCCTGATCGTGACCAGGTTGACGGCAACACGGATGGCAGAGGAGGCCGGCCATGCACCTTAGTTCCGACGAACTGATCCTGTGGCAACACGGCTTCTTCAAGATCAACGTCACCATCGCGACCACCTGGGTGCTGATGTTCGTCCTGGTCGTCGGCGCCCGGCTGGTCACACGCAATCTCACCAGCGATGTGCACATCTCGCGCTGGCAGAGCCTGCTCGAAGTGATCGTGGTCACCATCCGCAAGCAGATCGAAGAAGTCGGGCTGCGCCATCCGCAAAGGTACATGGGCTTTCTGGGCACGCTGTTCCTGTTCATCGCGCTGTCGAACCTGTGCACGATCTTTCCCGCTTACGAGCCGCCGACCGGGTCGCTGTCCACCACCGCTGCGCTCGCGCTGAGCGTATTCGTGGCTGTGCCGCTGTTCGGCATCGCCGAGAGCGGTCTGGCTGCTTATCTTCGCTCCTATGCCAGGCCGACCCTTCTCATGCTGCCGTTCAATCTCATCGGCGAACTGTCGCGCACGCTGGCGATGGCCATCCGCCTGTTCGGCAACATCATGAGCGGCACGATGATCCTGGCCATCCTGCTGACCGTCACGCCATTTATCTTCCCGGTGGTGATGAGCCTGCTCGGCCTGCTGACCGGGATGGTGCAGGCCTATATCTTCAGCATCCTCTCCGCGGTCTACATCACTGCCGCGACGCGGGCGAGCGCGAGAGGAGGAGGGGGAATGAACACCCGGAATGCAATGCGGCAACTCAATCCTACGAAAGGAAACATCATGGATAGCACGACACTCATCGCGGTGGCCTCAATCGTCACCGCCGGCCTGACCATCGCCATCGGCGGGATCGGCCCGGCGCTGGGCGAAGGGCGCGCAGTCTCGACGGCGCTGAGTTCGCTGGCGCAACAGCCCGATGCCGCGACCACGATCACGCGCACGCTGTTCGTCGGCCTGGCGATGATCGAGTCCATCGCGATCTACTGTTTCGTGGTGGCGATGATCCTGATCTTCGCTAATCCGTTCTGGAACACTGTCATTGCACAGGCGGCGGCCAAGTAGCCATGTTGATAGATTGGTTCACCGTCATCGCCCAGGCCGCCAACTTCCTCATTTTGGTGTGGCTGCTGAAGCGCTTCCTGTACAAGCCCATCCTCGATGCCATCGATGCCCGCGAGCAACGCATCGCTGCCGGTCTTGCCGATGCCAATGCCAGGAAAGCCGAAGCACTGGCAGAGCGGGAAGAGTTCAAGCGCAGGAACGACGAGTTCGAGCGCCAGGTTGCCGCGCAGAAGAGCAAGGTGACCGAAGAAGCCGCCGCCGAGCGCAAGCGGCTTTTCGATGGCGCCCGGAATGAAGTGGATGGTTTGCGCGCCAGACAGCTGGAGTTGCTCGACACCGAGTTCCAGGCCATGAATGCCGAGATCGCCCGCCGGATGCAGGCTGAGGTGTTCGCCATCGCGCGCCAGACGCTGTCCGACCTTGCCGGGAAAGATCTGGAAGAGCAGATGGCCGCAATCTTCGTCCAGCGCCTGCGCGAGATGGACGACGCCGGGAAAGCGCAGCTGATCGGGGCGCATTCGCCATCCTCCCCGGTTCTGGTGCGCAGCGCATTCGAACTTTCAGCGGCGCAGCGCACCCTGATCGAAGAAACGATCAAGGATGTTTTCATATCCGGCGTGACGGATGTCAGCTTCGAGACGGTGCCCAACCTGATCAGCGGCATCGAACTCATCATGCAGGGGCGGAAGGTCGCCTGGAGCATCGCCGACCATCTCGCCGCGCTGGACAAGAGCGTGGGCGTGCTCCTGCAAACAAGTCGCAAGGCCGGCGGCAAAGCACCATGAACATGACAGACAATACCCTGCGAGGCGTCTTCGACCGCACCTTTGCGGAGATCGGTCAGGTGCGCGAGACCTACCAGCCTAAGCTGGCCCCGCGCGAGGTCGGCACCGTCACCAGTCTCTCGACGGGTATCGCCCGGGTATCCGGCCTGCCCGGTGTGTGCTTCGAAGAAGTGGTGAAGTTCCCCGGCGATCTGTACGGCATCGCATTCAACGTCGACGAGGACGAGATCGGCGTCGTGCTGCTCGGCGACTACTGGCAGCTGCATGCCGGCGACGAAGTCGAACGCCGGGGGCATGTGATGGACGTGCCGGTGGGGAACGGCTTGATCGGGCGCGTCATCAACCCGCTGGGCCGTCCGCTCGACGGCAAAGGGCCGGTACTCTCGGAAAAACGCCTGCCCATCGAACGCCCCGCGCCGCCCATCATGGATCGCGCGCCGGTCACGGTGCCGTTGCAGAGCGGCATCAAGGTCGTCGATGCGCTCGTTCCCATCGGGCGCGGCCAGCGCGAGCTGATCCTCGGCGACCGCCAGACCGGCAAGACCGCCATCGCCATCGACACCATCCTCAACCAGCGCGACAAGAACGTGCTGTGCGTCTATTGCGCCATCGGTCAGCGTGCGTCATCCGTGGCCAAGGCGGTCGCCGACCTGCGCGAGAACGGCGCGCTGGAATACACTGTCGTGGTGGTGACCGAGGGCAACGACCCGCCGGGGCTGTCCTATATCGCTCCTTATTCCGCCACCAGCATTGCCGAGCATTTCATGGAGCAGGGCCGCGATGTGCTGATCGTGTACGACGACCTCACGCATCATGCGCGCGCCTACCGCGAGCTGTCGCTGCTGTTGCGCCGTCCGCCCGGGCGCGAAGCCTACCCCGGCGACATCTTCTACATCCATTCGCGCCTGCTGGAACGCAGCACCCACCTGCGCGAAGAACTCGGCGGCGGTTCGATCACCGCGCTGCCCATCATCGAAACCGAGGCGCAGAACATCGCCGCCTACATTCCCACCAACCTGATCTCCATCACCGACGGGCAGATTTACCTTTCGCCGAAATTGTTCGAGCTGGGCATCCTGCCTGCAGTCGATGTCGGCAAGTCCGTCTCGCGCGTCGGCGGCAAGGCGCAGTCGGCGGCGTATCGTGCGGTGGCGGGCGATCTCAAGCTGGCCTATGCGCAGTTCGAGGAGCTGGAAACGTTCGCCCGTTTCGGCACCCGCCTGGACGAGAACACGCGCAAGATCATCGATCACGGCCAGCGCATCCGCACCTGCCTCAAGCAGCCGGAATTCGAACCGGCCTCCGTGCCCGAGCAGATCACCGTGCTGCTGGCATTGACCGGAAAACTTTTCGACAACGTACCGCTGGACAGGATGCGTGCCGCCGAGCGTGCGCTGCGTCTGGCAGCTGCCGGGATACCCGAGGCAACGCTGCAGCGGCTTGTCACAGCCGAGCAGTTGAGCGACGCGGATCGGGCAGCGATCCTGCAAGTCGCCAATGAGACGCTTGCGCCATTTCAGCATCAGTGATGAACGTGAGGATCGCTATTGGTTGAATGGCGGTTACTCAGCCATCTGGATTTACATAGTTCCTTATGTAACCTTTTGCAGGGCGCGTTCGAATCCCCTGACGAAGACAGCATCAATGGCGCATGTTGCTTGAGGATGATGAGCTCCACGAAAAGGCGGTTCGTTGCATCAACGCGATGACATGATGGCAAGAAGGAGGTTCCATGCTGAGTTTCCCCTGGTACAACACCATCCGGTTCCGGATCAGTCTCGCACTGTTCGCACTCTTCGTGCTTCAGGCAGGCACCGTCGGCTTCACCCTGTACGAAGTCGATCTGCGCAAGCATGACTACGAGATACTCAATCTCGCAGGCCAGACGCGGGTCATCAGCCATACCATTGCGTACCAGTCGCACAATTATCTGAAAGAGAACCTGATAAGCGCCGTAGCCAGCCAGCATGACGCGGGGTATTACTCGAGGAATCTGCAGCAGAGCATGGCGCTCTACGAAAAGATTATCAGCAGCTTCCGCAATCGCCGCCTTGATCCCGAGATCACCGGACGCGACGAACCGCTGAGATGTTCCTGGGATAGGCAATCCCGCGATCAGCTGGATGTCAGTGCGGCGGCATGGGAAGAGTTCCGCGGTGGCATGCAACAGGCGATTGCCGCCAATCCATCCCGCCCTGACATCGCGGCGGCCCGCTATGCGGAACAGCATGGCGAAGAGCTGGCGCGCTCATCCGACAACCTGAGTCGGGCCTTCCAGTACATGATGGAAGGCAAGCTTGCCACGATCCGTCTCTTCAATCAGTTGGCTTTCCTTGCCACAGCCTTGCTGACTGTGCTGATCGGCACCCTGGTGTATCAAAAGATACTGCGCCCGCTCATTTCCACGGTGGATGGGTTTTCCCGGGTGGCCAATGGCGACTTGGGTTATCAGGTTCCTCTGGTGGTGAACAACGAGATTGGTCGCATGACGCAGGCCTTCAACCGGCTCTCGGAGCGGATGCGCAGCATGTTTCGCCTCACCGACCGCATCAGCCAGGGCACCAACCTGCACGATGCGTTGAAGTTCGTGTGCGAGGAGTTCAGCACCTTTCTGCCGGTAGAGTGGGTGGGCGTGCTGGTGCGCACACCTGACGGCCGCCAGGTTGCACTGGAGCGGCTATACAGCGAATCTCCCAGCAGCTTGCGGGAGAACGACCAGTTCGAATTTGCGCTCGGTGCGCCTGAAACGGCACTGGTCAAGGGGATTGCGCTCGCCATCGACGATCTGGCTTCCTTTTCCAGCGACAAAAGCCCCGCATTCCTGTCGGCGAAACTGGCGCGTGACGGCAAACGTTCTGCCCTGTTCGTTCCATTGAAGGAAAGCGGCGGAAGCGAAGCGGTGCTGGTTTTCGCTTCTTCCCAGGCAAGTGCCTATGCCCCGGAACATGTGGAGTTCCTTTCCAACCTTGCGGCCCAGATCGCGCACATCCTGGAAAAGACCATCGTCATGGAAGGATTGATCGTGGCTGCGGTAGAAGGCTTGGCCAAACTGGCGGAAAGCCGCGACCCGGAAACCGGCGACCATTTGGTCCGCATGAGCCTTTATTCCGCCATCCTCGCCGAAGAACTGGGCAAGGATGATGTTTACCGCGAGCGGATCACTTCGGCCTATGTGCGGGACGTGTTCCGTTTTGCCCCGATGCACGATATCGGCAAGGTTGGGATTCGTGATGGCATCCTGCTGAAGCCGGGGCGTCTGGATGGCGACGAGCGCACCGAGATGGAGCGTCACCCGGTCATCGGCGGACAGGTATTGCGCCGTAGCGAGTCGCAAATGAACACCCTCGGACACAGCATCTTCAAGATCGGGATCGAGATCGCCGAAGGCCACCACGAAAAATTCGACGGCAGCGGCTATCCCGCTGGATTGAAAGGTGAGGCCATTCCGCTCTCGGCACGCATCATCGCCGTGGCCGACGTGCTGGATGCGCTTACCTCGAAGCGTCCATACAAGGAAGCCTGGCCGATGGAAAAAGCCCTGGAGGCCATCAGCAACGATGCCGGCAAGCATTTCGATCCGGCGGTTGTCACCGCGTTGCACCGGGCGCTACCCCGGGTGATGGAGATATACGAGCGCCTGAAACATGTATGAAAAGCGCAAGCGGATAGCAGGTAATGGACAGAATCTCAGGACGGCCTGATTGGAAAACTGAATGAGTGATTCATTGGAAAATTTGCGCCGCAAGATCGACGGGGCTGACGAGCTCGAGTCCGTGGTGCGTACGATGAAGGCGCTGGCGGCATCGAGCATCACCCAGTACGAGCGTGCGGTGCTTTCGCTCGACGATTATTACCGGACCGTGGAGCTGGGTCTGGTTGCCTGTCTGCAGCAGTCGGGAGTGACGATGCGGCAACGGAGCGGCACTGAGACCGATGATCTGTGTGCTGTCGTGTTCGGTTCGGACCAGGGACTGGTGGGTCAATTCAATGAGGTACTGGCGGAATTCGCCACCGCTAAGCTGAGCCAAATGCCTGGCGCCAAGAATATCCTGGCGATCGGCGAGCGCGTGCAAGGGCATTTTGCCGATGCCACGCTGCCGGTGACGGGAAATTATGCCGTGCCCAATTCCATCGCCGCCGTCACCACGCTGATCGGTCGCATCCTCGGCGCGATCGAGGCGCAGCGCGAGCATGGCAAGGACTTGCAGGTGTACCTGATCCATAACCGTCCCCAATCGGGCGCTTTCTATGCGCCCGTCATCCAGCGCTTGCTGCCGCTGGACGATGCATGGCAGCGCGGATTGACCGAGATCGACTGGCCGACCGCAAACCTGCCCGAGGTGGTGGGGGATGCCGGCGCGACGCTGCAATCACTTACGCGCGAATATCTTTTCATATCGTTGTTCAGGGCCTGCGCCGAATCTCTGGCGAGCGAGAATGCCAGCCGCCTGGCGGCGATGCAGCGCGCCGAGAAGAATATCGAGGAACTGCTGGAGGAGCTCAATCAGACGTTCCACCGTCAGCGCCAGAGCTCGATCGATGAGGAACTGTTCGATGTGATCGCCGGTTTCGAAGCTTTGGCTGCGCCACGGGGAGCGGGATGAGATTCATGGCAAATATGTGCCTGTGCTGCCGTAAAGGTTATCGGGTCAATGCGGTATTGTTTTTTATGAGCCGAAAGTTGTAGAGTGGGTACGCAGTCCGGATAGCCAGCGTGGCTGTTGAAGGGGTTGTTGCCGCGGCGACTATCACATCTCCCTATTTTTTTCGAAAGGAGTTCATGATGATGAAACGTACATTGGCGATGCCTGCCCTGACGGCGGCTTTGATGATTTCGAGCGCATCGGCGTTGGCGGCAGACCAGGACAGGACTCGGGATCAGGATAGAACCCGGCTGGAAAAGCAGGATCAGGACCGCATCTATGGCAGCCAGCTGATGACGCGGCAGGAACGCTCCGAATACCGTTCCAGGATGCGCGCTGCCAAGACGGTCGAGGAGCGCGAGCAGATCCGCAATGAACATCACGAGAAAATGAAAGTGCGAGCCAAGGAACGTGGCGTGACGCTTCCCGATCAGCCGCCCATGGGGGGCGGCATGCGAGGCGGCGGCGGGATGGGGCCCGGCGGAGGTGGCATGATGGGGCCGGGAGGCGGGATGGGACCCGGCGGTCGCGGCCGCTGATCCGGGCGGTGCGTTTTGCACAAGGGCGCGTTCCCAACGGGGCGCGCCCTTTTCAATGCGAGTCTGACTCGCTGTTCCTGAGTTTGCGATACAGGGTGCGCTCGCTGATTCCCAGACGTTCTGCCAGCGTTTTCCGGTCGCCCTGGAAATTTTCTGTCGCCCATGCCAGATAGCGCTTTTCCAGATTTTCCAGCGGTGCGATCTCCGCAAACGGGCTGATTTCCGGTAGCGATCTTCGCGCCGCTCTTCATCGTGTCCAGGTAGAGATGTCTGTGGCTGGATGATATTGCCGTCCACCATGATCAGTGCGCGTTCCAGGATGTTGCGCAGTTCGCGCACATTGCCGGGAAAGTCATGTTTCATCAGCGCCGCCATGGCTTCATCGCTGAGCTTGATCTTGCGCGCCGGCTCCAGGTGGGACAGCAGGCTTTTTACCAGCATCGGCAGGTCTTCCATTCGTTCCCGCAACGGCGGCAACTGGATGGGGAAGACGTTGATGCGGAAGAACAAGTCCTGGCGGAAAGTCCCTTCCCGTACCATTTGCGCCAGATCGCGGTGAGTCGCGGCAACCAGGCGGAAGTCTGCGCGCAGCGGTTCCAGTCCGCCGATGCGGCGGTAGGTTCCGGCCTCCATCAGGCGCAGCAGTTTGACCTGCAGCGACAGCGGGATGTCGCCGACCTCATCCAGAAACAAGGTGCCGCCGCTGACCGCTTCCACCAGTCCGATCTTGCGGCCGGCCGCGCCGGTGAAGGCGCCTTTTTCGTAGCCGAACATTTCGCTCTCGAACAGCGTCTCGGTCAGTCCGGAGCATTCCACTGCCACGAATGGCGCCGAGGCGCGCGGGCTCATGTCGTGTATGGCATGGGCGACCAGTTCTTTGCCGGTGCCGGATTCGCCCAGCAGCAGCACCGAGCTTTCCTGCGCGGCGACGCGCTTGGCGAGTTCCAGCATGCGGGTGAACGGGCGCGAATAGCCGACCATCTCCCGTTCGCGGCTGCTCTCCGCGAGCATGGCGCAGGAAGTGCATGGATCTCCATGAAATAGACTGGTTTTCCGGCCTCATCCTTGACCGGCACCACCTCCACCTCCACGTGCTCTCTTCCGGCGGAGGTGTGATGCACGTGCAGCACCCGCTTGGGTTCGCCGCTATCCATCGAGTCCCGCAGCGGGCAGCTCTCGCCGGCCTGGTCGCAGGGTTTGTCGTAGTGGTGCGAAAGTTCATAGCAGAAGCTGCCCGACGATTTTCCGGTCTGGGCCGAATTCTCGCTGGTAGGCGGCATTGGCGGCGACGATGCGGTATTGCGCGTCGAGCAGAATCTTGGGTTCGGGGAGGCTGTCCAGCAAGCGGAGCGTTTCTGCCGGGATTTTGGGTTGGGCTGGATTTGCTGTCAATTAAGGCAGTCATGGCAGTCATATTATGTCATTTATGACATGATCAATCAATATTTTGTGTCAGGCATCACTTGCCTGGATAGTTTGTATCTCGTTGATAAATATTGAAATATTATGATTATTACAAGATGTGGCACGGTGATTGCTATATTAATAGCGAAGACAGCTGGTCTGGAACATGTGCCGGTTGCTAACCTCCCTGATAGGACGCTCCCGTCCATCAGCCTCAACCTGTGGCGCAATGCGTCACAGGTTTTTTTTTGCATCCATTAAGGGTGAGAGCAGTCTCGGTTTTCATGAGTGGCGCGAGATAAATAGATCAACGTGATAGGAGCGAAAAATGGCATTGATCATTACTGAAGAATGTATCAACTGCGATGTGTGTGAGCCGGAATGTCCGAACGGCGCGCTATCGCAAGGCGAGGAAATCTACGTCATCGATCCGGCCAAATGTACGGAATGCGTAGGTCACTTCGATGTGCCGCAATGCGTGGAAGTGTGTCCGGTCGACTGTATCCAGCAAGATCCTGCACACGCGGAAAGCCCCGAGCAATTGCACGCCAAGTTTGAAAAATTGATGGCGGTGAAAGCGTAGTTCTTTCATGGCAGCAAACAACATCCAACCTGCCGGCCTGGCAGCTGACTGAAACGGAAATGGGGCTGGCTGTGTTAGATAAACGAATCGTCAAAATCCTGTTCGCGGTTTTTGTGCTTGGGGCGATCTACTGGTTCGGGTTGCGGACCGATCCCAAAGGTCGATGCATTGAACCAGCAGATCGAACATACCGGCAGCGCGGCTTTACGGAACTATCCATATCTGTTCAGGGTGGTGCGGCTGGATGGCGAACTGGCAGTGATGGGTACGCCGCGCTCATCCGAAGTGCCGGTCTATCGAATGATAGGAGCCATTTATCCCAATCTGTCCGGCAGGGCGGCGAACGATCCAGACTTCGTCGCAGCCGAAAAGGAATTGGCGCAAATCCAGTCTGAAGCGCGCCAGATCGTCCTCAGCCAGCAAGGCGTAAGCAGCGTGAAATGGGAGCTGGACCAGAACTGGCTGATCGCGCACAACATTCAAATGAATTGAATTCCGGGAAATTCCAGGTCAACCAAAGCAAAGGACACCATCATGAAAATCGCTGTTACCAGTCAGAACTTCAAGAGTGTTAGCGGGCATGCCGGCAAGAGCCGCCGCTTCATCATCTATGACGTTGGCACGCCTTGCGATGTACCTGAGGTGGTGTGGCTCGATCTGCCCATGGAAATGTCCTTCCATGAATTTTCCGGCGGCAAGCACCCGTTGGACGATATGGATGTGATCCTGACGGCGAGTGCTGGCCAAGGGTTCATCGCGAAATTGGCCCAGCGGGGCGTCCAGGTGATCACCTGCGGAGAAAGCGATCCGCGCAAGGCGGTGCGTGATTACCTCAGCGGCACGGTCAAGGCGGCCAATCCACATGCGCACCTGGAACAAGAGCGTCACGAGCGCACACTGAGCGGCTGCTGTTGCTGAGCCGATCCTTGACTATCTGCCTGTAGGTTTTATATTTCGAGTCACTTGCCGGAGCGCATCGCCGCATCCTGCAACTGTGGCATGAGTTGCGGCCAGTGCGAGGCCGAGCCGACATTCGCAAACAACACGATCCCGTGCTTGTCCAGAACGAAGGTGGTGGGAAAGACGGCGGCAATATCCCGGTCATTGAGATGCTTGCCGTCAGCCAGGGTAGCGCATCCATTTCCTTGCTGGTCACGCCGGAATCGAACAACGGTAGGCTCAGCCGTTGTTGCTTGTCCACTGGCGCGAGATATCAAACTCTTCGCGCACCTGCAGCAGGACCATCCGATATCCTTCGACGTGCCCAGAACCTGCTGCAGCTTTTGCATAGTCCGGCATTTCGCGGCGGCACGAAGGGCACCATGAACCCCAGAAGTGCAGCACCACCACTTTGCCGCGCAGCTCGGAGAGTTTCATCGGTTCTTGCCGGTCTGCGTTCCTGAACGCCAGATCGTAAAAACGATCGCCGCGACTCAGCCCGGTGCGGGCCTGGCTGGCTTCGGCGCGATTCAGGTAGGGCCCCCACAGTCGCGTCCAGGCCTGGGTATCGAACACCACCTTGTCGTCCAGCGCATACAGGTGCATGGTTGCCCGCTGTCTGTCGCGGCATGACTGCAGCGCAGCGCTGGATGCGGAGTCGGCATCGGCTTCACCGCCTTTCCACGACCAGGCGCCACCCGGCGCAATAGCGAAGGCGCGATGCTGGTCGAAATTGAGGAAGTCGCGGTAACCCTCCTGGCCTGCGCTGTCGAGGTGTGGCACTGCCTTGACGTCGTCCAATGCGGCCGCGAGAGTCGCTGGGGGAAGCAAGGTGAACAACACTGCTCAGATGAACCGGCCGGAAAAAATCAAAACTGAACATGTCCATCCATCCATTGCAGGCCGGTTCATGCGAGCAGGTTTTCATGCTACCAGTTATTGCTTGTCGCAAACCCTACAAGCACCTTCACCCGTCTTGTTCCACACACGCGGGTTGAGCGATACGTTTTCGTAATTCTTCAATTAAACAGCTGGTTGAGCTCGTCTGGCGAAGGCTGGCACGCAGTTTGCGAATACTCAGGCACAGAACCCTGATCAGGAGCGAACCATGATCACCATGACACCCAACGCCATCTCAGCCGTGGAGAGATTCATCAAAGGCGCGGACACACCCGTAGCCGGGCTGCGCATCGCCATTGCCGGCGGCGGCTGTTCCGGCTTCCAGTACGGCATGTCGCTGGAAGAAGCGAAGAACGAAGACGACACCGTGCTGGAATACGGCGCGGTCACGCTGCTGGTCGATCCGCTGTCCGCGCCGTTGCTGGAAGGCGTCACCGTCGATTTCGTCGATAGCCTCACCGGCAGCGGCTTCAAATTCGAAAATCCGAACGCCAGCTCGACCTGCGCGTGCGGCTCATCGTTCTACGCATAAGGAGCACGCCATGTGGGACTACTCGGAAAAGGTCAAAGAACACTTCTTTCAACCGCGCAACGCCGGTGTGCTGGAAGACGCGAACGGCGTCGGCGATGTCGGCTCGATCTCGTGCGGCGATGCGCTGCGCCTGATGCTCAAGGTGGAGCCGGAGACCGACATCATTCTCGACGCGCATTTCCAGACCTTCGGCTGCGGCTCGGCCATCGCGTCCTCTTCCGCGCTCACCGAGATGATCAAGGGCAAGACGCTGGATGAAGCGCTCGAAGGTGAGCAACCAGGACATCGCCGATTACCTCGACGGCCTGCCGCCGGAAAAGATGCACTGCTCGGTGATGGGGCGCGAGGCGCTGCAGGCCGCCGTGGCCAACTATCGCGGCGAAGTGTGGAGCGACGACCATGAAGAGGGCGCGCTGGTGTGCAAATGTTTCGCCATCGACGCGGTGCTGATCGAAGACACCATCCGCGCCAACGACCTGTGCTCGGTGCAGGACGTGACCAACTACACCAAGGCCGGCGGCGGCTGTTCCTCCTGCCACGAAGGCATCGAAGAGATTCTGGTGAAGGTGATGAGCGAGCGCGGCGAGGCATTCAAGCCCGGCACGCCCGCCAAGGAAGAAGCCAAGCCCGCCGGCATGACCAACCTGCAGCGCATCCGCAAGATCGAAGCGGTGCTGGAAGCCGTGCGCCCGCAACTGAAGCGCGACGGCGGCGACATCGAGCTGGTGGACGTGGACGGCAAGACCATCTACGTCAACATGACCGGCGCCTGCTCCGGCTGCCAGATGGAAGCGCTGACGCTGCAAGGCATCCAGCAGAAGCTGATGGAAGAGACTGAAAGAGTTCATCAAGATCGTGCCGACCAAGGCCGGCGCGTTGAGCAGGGCGACTTGCCACCCGTGATTTGGGGAATGGTGATGAATACGACATTTTCTACCCCCATCCTAACCTTCCCCCTGCAATGGGGAAGGAAGTCTGGCTCCCTCCCCATTGAGGGGGAGGGCTGGGGTGGGGGTGGAATCTCCAAACACACTGGGAGCTTAAAAATGGAAGGCATCTATTTCGACAACAACGCAACCACACGGGTGGACGAAGCCGTGGTGGAAGCCATGCTGCCGTATTTCACCGAGCAGTTCGGCAACCCCTCGTCGATGCACAGCTTCGGCAACAAGGTCGGCCTCGCCATCAAGAAGGCGCGCATGCAAGTGCAGGAGCTGCTCGGCGCGGAGCACGACTCCGAGATCATCTTCACCTCCTGCGGCACCGAGTCGGATTCCACCGCGATCCTTTCCGCGCTGAAGGCGCAGCCCGAGCGCAAGGAGATCATCACCACCATCGTCGAGCATCCGGCCATCCTGACGCTGTGCGCCTGGCTGGAAAAGGACGGCTACAAGGTGCACTACCTCAAGGTCGACGGCAAGGGCCGCCTCGACCTGAACGAATACAAAAAGCTGCTCACCGACCAGGTCGCGGTGGTGTCGGTGATGTGGGCGAACAACGAGACCGGCACGTTCTTCCCGGTGGTCGAGATGGCCGAGCTGGCGAATGCCGCCGGTGCGATGTTCCACACCGATGCGGTGCAGGCGGTGGGCAAGGTGCCGCTGAACCTGAAGGACACCAAGATCGACATGCTGTCCGTGTCCGGCCACAAGCTGCATGCGCCCAAGGGCGTCGGCGTGCTGTACCTGAAGCGCGGCACGCGTTTCCGTCCGCTGCTGCGCGGCGGCCATCAGGAACGCGGTCGCCGTGCCGGCACCGAGAACACCACTTCCATCGTCGGCTTGGGCAAGGCCGCCGAGATGGCGCTGGAAGCGATGGCCTTCGAGAACACCGAAGTCGCACGTCTGCGCGACAAACTGGAAGCGGGCATCCTCGCCAAGGTGCCGCGCTCGTTCGTCACCGGCAATCCGGATGACCGCCTGCCCAACACCAGCAACATCGCGTTCGAGTTCATCGAGGGCGAAGCGATCTTGCTGCTGCTGAACAAGTTCGGCATCGCCGCCAGTTCGGGCTCGGCCTGCACTTCCGGCTCGCTGGAACCTTCGCACGTGATGCGCGCGATGGGCATTCCGTACACCGCCGCGCACGGCACCGTGCGCTTCTCGCTGTCGCGCTACAGCACCGAAGCGGAAGTGGATCGCGTGATCGCACGTCGTGCCGGAGATCATCGCGCAACTGCGCAAGCTGTCGCCGTACTGGGAAGGCGACGGCCCGCAGCCGAACCGGAGAAGGCGTTCGCGCCGACCTACGCATGAAAACCATTGCGATACTCGTAGCCCGGATGGAGCGAAGCGCAATCACGGGAGCATTGCCGCGGATTACGGCCTGCGGCCTTCATCCTATGGCTACCGTGAATGAGTGACCATCATGTCCCGCACCATCATCATCGACGACACCACCCTGCGCGACGGCGAACAGACCGCCGGGGTGGCGTTCACGCTGGAGGAGAAGCTGGACATCGCGCGCCAGCTCGATGCGCTCGGCGTGCCGGAGCTGGAAGTCGGCATCCCGGCGATGGGCGAGGAGGAGCGCGACAGCATCAATGCGGTCGCCTCGCTCGACCTGAATGCGAAACTGATCGCCTGGTGCCGCATGTGCAAGGCGGACATCATGCGCGGCGGAACTGGTCGATGTGCACATGCTCGACCTGTCCATTCCGGTGTCGGACATCCACCTGAAGAAGAAACTGGGGCGCGACCGCGACTGGGTACTGGAGACCATCTACGACATCGTGCCGTTCGCCTGCGAGCAGGGCATGGGCATCATCGTCGGCTGCGAGGATGCCTCGCGCGCCGATCCGGAATTCATGCTGCAAGTCGCCGAGGCCGCGCAAGCTGCCGGTGCGCAACGCATCCGCTATGCCGACACGCTGGGTGTGATGGAGCCGTTCGGCGTGCACAAGGTCATCTCGGCCTTGCGCAGCGCAGTGGACATCGAGATCGAGATGCACGCGCACGACGATCTCGGTCTGGCCACCGCCAACAGTCTGGCCGCCGCCGTGGCCGGTGCGACGCACATCAACACCACGGTGAACGGCCTGGGCGAACGCGCCGGCAATGCGCCGCTGGAAGAAGTCGCGCTCGGCCTGAAGAAACTCTACGGCATGGACACCGGCCTCGACCTCACGCATTTCACCGATCTGTCCAAACTGGTCGCCGCCGCATCGGGCCGCCCGGTGCACTGGCAGAAGAGCGTGGTGGGCGAGGGCGTGTTCACGCACGAGGCGGGCATCCATGTCGACGGCCTGCTCAAGGACCCGGATACCTATCAGGGCTTCGATCCGGTCGAAGTCGGCCGCCAGCACAAGCTGGTGGTCGGCAAGCATTCCGGCGCGCACGGCATCATCGCCGCCTACGCCACCATGGGCCTGAACCTGAGCCAGGCCGAAGCGCGCGCACTGCTGCCGGACATCCGCAGTTTCGCCGAGCGCGCCAAGCGTTCGCCGGCCGATCAGGAACTGCTGTTCCTGTATCAACGCTACATCGGGCGCACCCAGCCCGGCGCGGCGCACTAGGAGACGGACATGGAAAAGACATCGCACTCGTAGCCGGATGGACAAAGTGATCCGGGATACCCCGGATTCCGGCCTGAAGCCTGCATCCGGGCTACAGGTTGGCTGCGCCTGCTGCGCGAAGACGTGAGCTGCGTGTTCCAGCGCGACCCGGCTGCGCGTTCGCGCTTCGAGGTGCTGACCACCTATCCCGGCGTGCATGCCATCCTGCTGCAGCGCATCGCGCACCGGTTGTGGAAGTTCGGCCTGCGCTATCCGGCGCGCCTGCTGTCCTGGTTTGCGCGCCTCGTCACCAACATCGACATCCATCCCGGTGCCACCATCGGCCGGCGCTTCTTCATCGATCACGGCGCGGGCGTGGTGATCGGCGAGACCGCCGAGATCGGCGACGACGTCACGCTGTATCACGGCGTCACGCTGGGCGGCACCACCTGGAACAAGGGCAAGCGCCATCCCACGCTGGGCGACGGCGTGGTGGTCGGCGCGGGCGCGAAGATACTCGGCGCGATCACGCTGGGCGCGCAGGTGCGCGTCGGCGCCAATTCGGTGGTGGTGAAAGACGTGCCGCCGCACCGCACCGTGGTCGGCATTCCCGCCAAGGTCGTGCTGCGCACCGAAGAGGCGGGCGCCGACAACATCTACGGCATCAACCTCGATCATCACCTGATCCCCGATCCGGTCGGCCGCGCCATCGCCTGCCTGATGGAGCGCATCGAAGTGCTGGAAGGGCAGCTGCGCAAGCAGGGCGAGCCGGTGGACGGGCAATGCCGCAGCTGCGATGCGGACGAATCTATGCGGCACGGAAGTGGCGCGCACTCGTCAGGAAAGGAGTGAACATGGACCTGCTCGATTTTGAACAAGCCGAGTTGTACTTCGACGAACCGCTGGCGCCGGATGTCGCGCGCCTGATCGTCGCCGCGGCCGACAACTACGGCAGCGACGAAGCCGAGAGCCTGTTGCTGCGCGCCAACCTGATGGCGCCGCAGCACCTGATGGTGCTGGTCGCGCTGTATCGCTATTACTTCTACCAGCATCGGCTGGAAGATGCGCTGCTGGTGGGCGAGAGCACGCTGGCGGTGGTCGGCCGCCGGCTGGATTTTCCCGAGAGCTGGAGGTACCTGAACGAGGCCAATCTCGGCGAGGGCGTGATGCGCTCGATGGGCCTGGTGCGCTTCTACCTGCTGGTGCTCAAGGCGACCGGCTACATCAATCTGCGTCTGGGCAATCTGACCACAGGCCAGGCGATGCTGGAGAAACTGGTCGAACTGGACAGCCACGACCGCATGGGCGGCAAGGCACTGCTGGATGTGCTGTACCAGCGTTTGGATAACGATAGCAATGAGAGAGGTACAAGATGGACGAACTGACACTGGACGAGGCCCTGGAAGAACTGGTTTCCGCCGAAGATTTCCTCAACTACTTCGGCATCGAATACGACCCTGCGGTGGTGCAGGTGAACCGCCTGCACATCCTGCAGCGCTTCCACAACTATCTCGCCAAGGCGACGCTGTCCGAGAACGAGGAGGCGCGCCGCGTGGTCTATACCACGCTGCTGCAGCAGGCCTACCAGGATTTCGTGAAATCCGACGCGCTCACCGAAAAGGTGTTCAAGGTGTTCCACATGCACGAGCCGCAGGTGAAGTTCGTGCCGATCAGCTCCATCACGGTGAACAAGAGAGATGCTGCCTAAATTCGAATTCGGCGACGAAGTCCGCATCATTCGCAACGTGCGCAACGACGGCACCTATCCGGGCGTGCCCACCGGCACGCTGCTGATCCGGCGCGGCTCCACCGGCTTCGTCATGAACGTCGGCACCTTTCTGCAGGACCAGCTGATCTACACCGTCAACTTCCTCGAACAGAACAAGATCGTCGGTTTCCGCGAAGAAGAGCTCATCGGCATCGACGATCCGTGGATACCCAGCAAATTCGAAAGCCGCGAAAAAGTGCGCAGCAAGATCACGCTGGCCGTGCGCGGCGAAGTGCGCGTCACGCCGGGCATGGAAGGCGAGATACTGAAAGTGTTTCGCGACGAAAGCGACGGCGTGCAGTACCACGTGATCTTCCACGACCATGTGCTGCAAGTGCCGGAATCCGCGCTGGAGGCGACGCATGTTTATGACGACGAAGAGAACCCAAGATGCCGCAGCACATTGAATCCGGCGTAGCCTACCTCGCGCTCAAGGCCGCGCAAAAACTCTACGGCAAGGCGCTGCCGCCTTGCAGCCGGACGAATTCGAGCGCGTGCAGAGCATGGCGCAGCATCAACACCAGCTCGAAACGCGCGTGCTGGCCGCACCGGAAGCGCGCGATGTCATGGTGCCGCCATCCACGCTGGACAGCTGCGATGCAGGAGATACGCGGGCGCTATCCGAACGAGGAAGAATTCGCCGACGACCTGGCGCGCAACGGCCTGGACGAGACCAGCTTCGCCGCCGCGCTGGAGCGCGAGCTGAAAGTCGAAGCCATCCTGGAAAAAGTCGGCACGCGCGCAGAGAGCGTCAGCGACATGGATGTGGAACTGTATTACCAATACCACCCCGAACAATTCCGCCGCCCCGAGACGCGGCTGGCGCGCCACATCCTGATCACCATCAACGACAGCATCGCCGAGAACACGCGCGAGGCGGCGCACGCAGCGCATCGAGGAGATCGCCGCACGGCTGGCGAAAGAACCGCAGCGCTTCGAGGAGCAGGCGCTCAAACATTCCGAATGCCCCACCGCGCTGGACGGCGGCAAACTGGGCGACCTGCCGCGCGGCAAACTTTTCCCGGAACTGGATAAGGCGCTATTCGAATTGAAGGCGGGCGAGGTGAGCGGTGTGCTGGAATCCGAACTCGGTTTTCACGTCCTGCGCTGCGATGCGATCACCGAAGCGGGCGTGCTCGGCTTCGACCAGGCCAAACCGCATATCCGCAAACTGCTGGAGCAGAAACGCAAGCGGGTGTGTCAGCAGGCGTGGGTGAAGCAGTTGCTGGAAGGGAAGTAGCTGAAGCGACACCAGCCATAGTAAGGCCAGCGAGCAATCGTGAAAGGCGAACTTACCTTTCTGTCCCGTTCCCGCCCTGGCCGGGTATGCGCGACGGCATCGAACTCGCCGGGTGTGCCATTGCGGCCATCCGTTCTTCATGCGCGATCCGCGATCCATAGCCAGACCATCCCAGCAGCACCAACGCAAACGCCAGTAGCACTTGCACCTGCACCCCGGGTGAGTAATGGCGCGCCAGCCATAGCCGTGCCATGAAGGCGAGCAGCGTCACCGCCGCCAGTTTGGCGGTGAGCTGGCCCGCGCTGGTGAGCTCGATATGGTCGCTCCAGGCAAACAAGGATGGCACCGTCAGCGCGAGCAGGATAAATGCGAATGCAATTCTGCGCGTGCGTGTCGTTTGGTTGAGGAGCTGGATGCTGTCGCGGTCATACATGACGCCAACTTCCTTCTTATTGATTGAGCAATGCAGCCGCGTAAGTGGATCAATGGAGACTGCCCTCGTCGATTCGTGTAGCCCGGATGAAGCGTAGCGCAATCCGGGAAGCGCCATCTCCGAAAATCCCGGATTTCATTGCATACCATCCGGGCTACGCTGGCTGAATTAGGCGTCACTTGTAGCATCGAGATCGGAGAAGACATACGCGACGAATGTCAGCAGCGAGAATGCCTTAAAACTGTTTGCTTCTGTTCCATAGTCCAAGTGCCTTCTTGAGCCGTGCAAGATGCCGTTCCGATTAGGCGCCAACGCTTTCCGCTTTGGCGAAGCTTTGCTGATTCCTGCTGTGAACTGAGTCTTCAGGCCAAGGAGGCCGATGAGTATCCTTGTAAACTCGTTGGAGTTGGCTGCCAGTTGCGTAAGCTTTTCTTCTCGCTCCTCTTGGTCCGTGAATAGGTGGGCGCCGAGCCTATGGGCGCAGATTCCATCGGCTTGGGCGAGGAATAAGGGAACAGATGCTATATAGCGACCTTCGGCGTGCAGTTGGAAGGCGCACTCCAGGATCTCACGACGTTCAGGATGTGCGGCAAGAAGTTCCGCCGTAAGTAGGGGCCAATCAGCACGTAGGCTTAGAATCATGTACTGATCTAAGTCTGCGGGCCCCTTCTGAAGCTCGCTCTTCATAATGATCGAAGACTCACTATTCGGGTACCAGCCTAATTGCGCAGCTTCGGACCATGCCTGCCGTTGCTTCTCGGGAAGGTCACGAAGGCCATCGATAAATGTCTGTAGATTGCTGAGAAAGTTCGGGTTTTCTATTAGGAATCCAGAAAATGCTTCCTGCATTCTTCGAGAAGCAGCTTCTAACTCCGCAAGTGCGTTCGGACCAACGAGATGTTCGATTAGCAACTGCGCGATGGGCTTATCTTGAGGGAACGACATTGGAGTTACTTGTGACGATTAATAGTTATTAAGTGGACGCGAGCATCTGCACAACAATAACCAAGTTTTCGATAACTTCATTGTATTTTTCATTTCAAAATTGTGAAGATAAAAACAGGCCCATCCGCATAGTAATGAATGGTGAGTACGGACGCAATTAGCCTTTTTCTAGTGGCACATTTTTATCGTGATCAGCACCCGCTATGGCGCGGATGTTCGAATAATTGATATTGGCTTTTGTTCGCTAGGTAGTGCTGATAGCGACATCAGTGCTTGATCAGCGCCAGCGACAGCGCCGGCCAGTAAGTGATGATCAGCACGGCAACCAGCAGGATCGCGACGAACGGCAGCACCGCGCGGAAAATCTCCAGCATCGGCCGGTCGAAGCGATACATGGCGATGAACAGGTTCATGCCCATCGGCGGCATCAGGTAGGCGATCTCCATGTTGGCCAGGAAGATGATGCCGAGGTGCACCGGGTGGATGCCGTAGCCCACCGCGATGGGCAGGATCAGCGGCACCATGATCACCAGCGCGGAAAAGATATCCAGCATCATGCCGAGCAAGAGCAGGAACACATTCAGCAGCAGCAGGAAGGTGAACGCATTGTCCACATGCTCGCGGATGAAGCTGAACAGCTTGCTCGGGATCTCGGCGTCGAGCAGGTAGTTGGTGGAGGCCAGCGACATGCCCAGCACGATCAGGATCGCGCCGACCAGCACCATGGATTCGCGCATGATCTTGGGCAGGTTGGTGAAGGTGATCTCGCGGTGGATGAGCACCTCGACGATGAACACGTAGATCGCCGTCACCGCGGCGGCCTCGGACACGGCGAAGTAGCCGCTGTAGATGCCGCCGAGCACGATGACGGGCAACGGCAATTCCCAGCCCGCTTCGCGCAAGGCAGCCAGCGCTTCGCGCCAGCTGAACGGCTGGTGCTCCGCCTGTGGGCCGCGGTTTTGCCACAAGCCGTAAAGCGACAGCAGGAACACGATCAGCAAGCCGGGCAGGATGCCGGCCAGGAACAGGTCGCTGATCGATACCGGCGCGCCGATGTTGAGTTGCTGCGCCACCACGCCATACAGGATGAGCGGCAGCGAGGGCGCGAACAGCAGGCCGATGCTGCCCGAGGTGGTGACCAGTCCCAGGCTGTAGCGTTCCGAATAGCCCGCTTGCTTGAGTGCCGGATACAGCATGCCGCCCAGCGCCACGATGGTGACGCCGGAGGCGCCGGTGAAGGCGGTGAACATCGCGCAGATGACCAGCGCCACCGCCGCCAGCCCGCCGGGCATCCAGCCGAAGAAGACATTGGTGATGCGCACCAGACGATGCGGCGCGTTCGATTCGGCCAGCAGGTAACCGGCGAAGGTGAACAGCGGGATGGCGAGCAATACCGGCATCTCGGCCAGACGGTAGATTTCGATGATGACGACGGTCAGGTCCACATCGTCGCGCGCAAAATTCACCATCACGCTCGCGGCGATGACCGCGAACAGCGGCGCGCCGAGCAGCACCATGGCGATGAGGGCGATGCCGATCAGGATCATGGTCATTCTGCTGCCTCGCGTCCGCGGGCCTGCTGCACATGGTGCATGAAGCGCAGGCCGTAGCGCAGGGCGATCAGCGTAAAGCCCAGCGGCAAAATGAGCTCGGCAACCCACACCGGCAACGCCCCGAAAGCCATCTCACCCGACTCGCGTGCGCTGTGCATGAAACGCAGCGCCTGCCATGCCAGCAGCAGGCACACGACCAGCGTGAACAGATCGGTCAACGCCACCACGGCCGATTTGATGCGGCCGGGCAGCCAGCGCGCAATCGCGTCCACATGGATGTGCTTGCCTTCACGGCTGGCGGCAACGGCACCCAGGAAGGCCACCCACAGCACCAGCAGGCGCAGCATCTGGTCAGCACCGAAAATGCTCACATCGAAGAAGTTGCGCAGCACTATCTGCGCGGCGGCCAGCAATACCATCAGCGCCAGCATCGCGATGAGCAGCGCGTTCTCGGTCCAGGTGACGATCTTTACCAGACGAGTGAGTGCAGGGGGCAGGTTGCGTGTCGGCATGCGTTAACGGGACGGGATGGCTTTTGCGGTACGCATCCAGATTGGCGCGCAATTCCTTGACCAACACCGGCGAGAATACGCCCTGGTCGCTCAGGCGCTGGATGGTCTGGTCGGCGGCAGCGCGCAGCTTGGCGACCTCTTCCGGCGCCAGCGTGACGAACTCGATGCCCTGTTTGCGCAAGGCATCGCGCGCGGCGCTGTCGTCGATGCGCGTCTGCTTGTTCATTGCTTCATAAACACGCCCCATCACCTCGCGCACGACCGCCTGGTCAGCCGCACTCATGCTGGCAAAAACCTTTTTGTCCACGGCCAGCGCGCCGAAGATGGACATGGTGGGTATGTCGGTCAGGTATTTCACTTTGGTATGCCATTGCAAGGCGATGGCGCCCGCTGGGGTGCAGCCGATGGTGGTGATGAGCCCGGTCTGCAGTCCGGTGAGCACATCGGTGAGCGGCAAGGGCAGCGATGGCGCGCCCAGCGTCTCGAACATCGCGCGGCTGATGTCGTCGCCTTCCGGCACCCATATCTTCTGGTTCCTCAGGTCATCGACATGCCGCAGCGGCGAGCTCGACATCAGGTAGGCAAAGCCGCCGTCGGTGAGGCCGAACGTCACGAAGCCGTGGTCTTCGATGCCCTGCGCAATCTTCTTGTCCATGCGCGCACGCACGTAATCCAGTTCATCGTAGGAACGGAACAGCATCGGCAAGCTATAGATCTGCGCGTCCTTGTAAACCTCAGCCAGCGCGCCGCCGGTGAGCGCACCGCCCTGCAATTGGCCGGCGCGGATTTTGCGCAGCACCACGCGGTCGCTGCCCATGCTGCCGCTCGGGTATAACTTGAGGGCGACTCGTCCTTCGGTGCGCTTCTCGATTTCCTCGCCGCCACGGCGCAGCTCCTGCATCCACTGCGTGCCATCCGGCGCGAACGTGGCGATCTTCAGTGTTAATGCCAGGGCAGGGGTGCATGGAACGGCCAGCAGTGCGGCAACCATCAGTGATAGCAGTGAACGCATTTTCTTCCCTTTGATCGGCCAACTTTGCTGATTAAATCCGTTCGTGGTGAGCCTGTCGAACCATGATCGGATTTAATCCCATATAAATTGCCTGGTACCGCTAACCCTTCGAGAAGCTCAGGGCGAATGGCTGGCAACGCTCAGAAGTAACTATCCGCATTCGCCAGCAGTTCTTTCGCCTGCCGCTTGGCCAGCATGTTGCTCAGCGTCAGGCCGGGTGCCACAGCATCGGCATCCAGCACTTCCTGCAGCAGGCGGTCATGCAACGGCCTGTCGTAAGTGATGCGAGCATAACGGCGAGCATATTCTACCTTCGCCATCAAATCGCGTCCGGCCGAAAGTTGTATGGCGCGCTCAAAATGCGCGCGCCCTTCTTCCGGCTTGCCGCCCAGCGCCGGCGGCAGCAGCGTGGCGAATACGCCCAGGTACAAGTGCGCCTCGCCGTGGTTATAAGTCTCGTCCAGTTCGACCACTCGCGTCATCAGGGCCTTGACCTTGGCCAGGCTGGCAATCGCATTCCAATCGCCGCTGTTGGCTTGTATCCAGCCGGCCCAGGCGGTGCCGCTGGCATACAGCAACGGCACATCATCCATTTTCAGCGTGGCAATGGCGGCGGCAAAATCGTCATAGGGACGTTCCAGCAAATTGCATAGCTTCACGTCATGGGCGCAAAGCGCGCGGTCGCTGTAGTCGCGTGCCTTGCGCGAAAGCCGCTTGGCACGTTCCGGTTCCTTGATAAAAGCGGAAGCATAAGCGCCATACAACTTGCTGCCGGCCAGCAAATAATTTTCATTGTGCGGATCGCCCTCGATCAGGCTGTCGACGAACAGCAGATAGGAGGGCATGCCGGCTTCCACTGTCTCCGGGTCGTTCTGGTTGAGAATCGCGCTGGACAAGTTGTTGGCCAGTTTGCTGGTGGCCGACGTGGCAAAGCTGGCGCAACCGGTCAGCGCAAGCATGGTCAGCAGGATAGGGAATAGGCGGATCAGGCGCATCGTTGGAAGAAGGTGGTATTCAACAGAGATGTCGCATTTTGCTTGGTATTTCGCACAAGCTCAACGGTTTGTCAGTTGCATGCAACAGGAATGGAGGTGCGGAATGAACGGAGTGCTGGAATGCAGACGCGACTTCGTCAAACCAGGCATCGCATGTGCAACAAATGGAGAGCGGGTCAGCAGCCGGTAAATTGAGGGAATGTGATTGGTTAACGCGAGATGTTCGCCATCGATGGCATGAATGCGCTGTTCAAACGGACAGGTACTTAGACGAATTTTCGCGAAGGTTCGCCCCGGGCGGGAATGGCATCCATCCTGTGGCGCGGTCGAACGCGATATGAAGGGCATATCGCGTTCGGCTGCCACAGTCCTCAGTAAGATACAGCTGGTATTCGCCTGAGTGATACACAGGCTTCCATCGGATGGAAGCATCACACCCTGAAATGCCGCACGCTTTCTTTCAGTGTATGTGAAAGATCGACCAGCACTTCCGAGCGTCGGCCCGATTCCGATGACGCAGCATGCGTCTGTTCGATGCCTTGGGCGATCAGCTCGATGCGCTGTGCGATATCGGTGCTGGCCGCGCTCTGTTCACTCAGGGCGTTGACGATGGATTCGACCGCCTTGCCGACATCCAGCGCTGACTGGTCCATCAGCTTCACTGCCTGGTGCACGGTATCCGTCTGGTTTGCGCCATCCAGCGCCAGCGTTTTGACCTGCGACAAGGACTTCACTGCCGCATCGGTGGTCTGCCTGATCCCGCCGACGATGTTCGAGATTTCCTGTGTCGACTTGGTGGTGAGCTCGGCCAGTTTTCGAACTTCGTCAGCCACCACTGCAAAGCCGCGGCCCTGTTCGCCTGCGCGGGCAGCTTCGATGGCGGCGTTAAGTGCCAGCAAGTTGGTTTGATCGGCAATTTCGCGGATGGCCTGGACGATGTTGGTGATGCTGTTCACTTTCTGGTTCAGTTCTTCCATGGTGGACGACGCTGCGGTCATCCCTTCAGCCACATTCTTGATGGTGTTCGCGGTTGCGGACACGACATTCAGGCCGTTGGCAGCCTGTTTTTCCGAAAGGTCGGAGAGCTTGCCTGCCTCATTGGCGTTTTCCGACATGACGCTGATACTGACCGTCAGCTGTTCAACTGCAGCAGCAATGGCGGAGGTCGCCGAGCTCTGCTCTTCGGCGGACTTCGACAAGCGCGCCGCATCGTCCAGTATTCCCTCGCTCTCGCGCACCACCGATTCGGCGCTGGAAACGGTCCCGCCGATGAGATCGTGCATTTGAGATTGCATGTTGTTCATTGCCGCGATGATGCTGGTGGTGTCGCCGGGCTGGACGATGACTTTCTGGGTGAGGTCACCGTTCGCGATCCGCTGCAGCGCGGAAGCGGCGTATGCAGGTTCTCCGCCCACCTGCTTGAAGATGCCGCGTGCCACGTACATGGCGATCGCAGTCACCGACAGGAAGCTCATCAGGCCGAGAATGATGGACAAAGTACGCGAGTTGTCGAGACCGTTCACGAGGCTGACGCGATCCTGGTCGGCGTCAGCCGCCGAGCTTTTGACGACATTGAGCAAGTCTTCCCTCACCGCGCGCCATGCCGGTGTCTCCTTGGCTACGAGCAGGCTCATGGCTTCAGAAGTTCTTGCCTGCCTTGACGAGCTCGATGATCTCCTTTTGCATGGGTTGCCACAGCGCGATATTGCTATTCAAGCGGGAAGAGACTTCCTTGCCGCTGGCACTCTTCGAGATCAGTGAAACCAGTTTGTCGGTTTCCTTGCCGAAGACGGAATTGGCCGCATCGAAGTTATCGTAGGCCTTCCTGTTGGCCGGATCGAGCAGGATGTTGCGGAGTGCCTGCCCCATTTGCAGGCCGTTGGCATAGGAGGCAGTGGCGGAACGGTTGAGCGCGATCTTCTCATCGACAAAACTGAGCAGGGTTTCCTTGCTGTGGTGAGCGTACCAGATGGACGAGGTAGTCAGGATCGCAATGCCCAGCGCACTGATAAGACCAAGTAGCCAAAGGCGGGACTTCAATGAAAGGTGGTCAAACATAGATTGCTCCTGTTGTTTCAGCTTATTGGGCAGACTCTGGTGCTCTTTGGCACTTTCCACCACGATATGCGGGTGTGCTAACTAGCTAACGGCAAAAGTGGCCGGGACTTTAGGCCTACGGAAAAAAGGGGAGCTTGATCGGCTTCATGCCCCTGGGCAGGTTGAAATGGTCATTATCGAGGTGCGACCCAAGAAGGTACGCGATTTGAGGAACCTGAACCGCTGACCGGGCACTCCGCAAGCATGCTTGCGGAGTGCCCGGTCAGCGGGTCTCAGGGAAAATGCAGAACCCGTTCTGCTCTGTTTGCTACGGGAGTGTCCTTGCCAGACGGAAACCGTAGCTGTAATAGCGATAGGTCGTGCCGAACTTGGAACGGGAAGACGCACGGGCGAATTTCGGATCGTAGCCCCATGAACCGCCGCGCAGTACGCGCATCGAGTCGCCGCCCCAGGCGCTGCCGTCCGTCGGGGCGCCGGCATAACTATCGTGATAGCTGTCCTCCACCCATTCCCACACGTTGCCGCTCATGTCGTACAAGCCGAATCCGTTGGCTTGCTTGGTCGCGACCGGATGGGGCGTATTGAACAGGAAGCTGCCGCTATTGAAGCTGTTCCACGACACGCTGTCCGCATTGTCGTTACCGCAATATTCCTGCTGCTCGCCAGCGCGGCAGGCATATTCCCATTCGGCTTCGGTCGGCAAACGATAATTTTTGCCGGTCTTGTCATTGAGCTTCTTGATGTACGCCTGAACGTCATCCCAGCTGACCTGCTCCACCGGGCAGGTGTCGCCGCAGGTAGTGAAATTGCTCGGGTTGTTGCCCATTACTGCCTGCCATTGGGCTTGGGTGACTTCGGTCTTGCCGATGGCAAACGATTTGGCGATGGTGACGTGATGCACCGGCTTTTCGTCTGATTCGCCGTAGTTGGAACCCATGTCAAAGTCGCCTGCCGGAATTTCGACCATGTCCGGGCAGTCCGGGCAGTCCTTGATCGCCTTTAGGTTTGCGGCGGTATCTTTTGTGGTTACGGCGGCGCTCCCCTTTGCGTCCACGGCAAATGGCTGGGCTACGAGCTCCCACTGGTAAATCTTGTCTTGTGCGGCACGTGCATCGGCGCCTTTAGGCTCAAGCTCCAGATAGCTCTTCATTTCGCCCATTGCGTTGTGATATTGCCTTTTTTCCCCCAGAATCAACGCCAGCTTGTAGTGTCCCTCAGGCCACCAGGGGGCGATATCCAGCGCCTTTTCGTACAGGGCGATGGCCTTGTCTAGCTGCTTTTCTTGTACCATGAACTCGGCCTGAACCTTGTATTTGTGCGCTTCTTCAGATAATTCCGGCTTGTGTTTCGCGGCCCGGTATTGCTTGACGACTTCCTGAAATGAGTCAGTCGTGTTGTCGGCAAATGCGGGTGCGCAAATCAGGAAAAAAACAACTATCAGACTCTTTTGAAGATTACTCAAAATATATTCCCCTTTTGTTTCGTTGCAGTTTCAGCGAGCAATTGTAGCCTTTTTTGGGTTTGAGTTGAGCGGAAGCGGAGCCCGGCAAATTGACTCGAAGGCTGTATCAGGTTCGATAAATGATAGACTAAAAAACATAAGGGCTATTCCCAGCCTCCGTCAACCTTAAACTTGAAGGGAGACAGCATGGAGAGTGACATCAATACTGAAAATGAAAGTCCGGAGCCTTCGAAAGCAGGGCTTGCCCGCGCGAGGCTGAAGCTGGTCGCGCATTATGCGATGCTGGCTTTCGCGCCTGTCGTTGCCATCCTTGCCCTGATCGTCGCGGTGACCGCCGGCCATGACCGGACCGATCAGGTGCAGCACGGCGAATACGCTTCCCGCATCGACAGCCTGAATGCGGCTCTTTCGGATGCCAAAGGCGATGTGGAGAGCCTCAAGGTGATCCTGGCGCGCGAGAAATCCATCCGCGAAGAGGAGCGCAAGAGAACGGACCGGCAGGACCAGCAGATCATCCAGGCCATCGACGACTTGCAGGCAAAGTTGAAGATATCCCCCACTTTGTCCGAACAGTTGCAGGGAGCCGCTGCCCCCAATGCACCCGTACCCGCTGCGGCCAGCGCGATTTCTGCCCCTGTCGCCGCTCCGGTACCGAAAGAGGCAGTCAGGCAAGCACCGGCTGTTCCTGCGTCAGCAGTAGCCGCGGAGAAGAAGCCGGCCGCCCAGCCCAAACGCCAGCCGGTCGGCGCTGGCAAGCAGACTCACGCTGCGCCGGCAGCAACGCCGAAAAAGGACGGCAAGCAGAGCGATCAAGTAGAGGCCATGAAGAAGGCGATCGAGCAGTTCAACAAGCAATGAGGCTGGGTGAAGCCACCTCAACTGCCGGGTAAGATGATGTCGGCACTACCCGGACAAACCCGGCGCGGATATTCGCGGGTGCTGTCGATGCAGCCGCCGTCGGCATAGACGCCAAAGGGGTCGCGCATCCGTATCATCAGAGCAAGGATGCGATCGAGTTCGGCCGGATCGCGCATGCTGGCGTGTACCCGCTGCTCGACCACGGCCTCATCCATCTGCAGTTCCCCGTTGGCGTCCCGATAAACGCCGTTGCGCCAGTGGTAAATCTCGACGCACTTCTCGGTCATGGTGTAGGGCTTGTCGCATTTCCAGAAGTTGTTGAACAAACCGCCGCCGAGATAAAGCACCCAGGAGCCCTCGTAGCCGGTCACGTCGGAAGAGTATTCGTCCGGATTACGGAACCACAGGCGATCGCCGGGCACGTAGTACCTGGGCGGCAAAGGTTCGGCCATGGATCCATACTCGCGCATGAATACGTCATGGAACTGTTGCGACATGATGGCGCGCGATTCCCACTGCCGCTGCAGTTGCTGCGATAACGCCGGATTGCATTCGGCGAGTTTCTGCGCGATGCCGAGCAGGACTACATATTCGCTGGCGCGGTAGCAGGCGAACGCATACTGCTGGCCCGACACTTCCGGCTGGGTCGCCAGGCGCAGTGCCTCGACCAGCGATTTGCCCGGCAACACGGTGAAACCGTTCTCCTCGTCGTAAGTCCAGTAGCCCGCGGGCCGTTCGATCTTGGTGGTGTGGAAGGACAGTGCCGTGCGCCGGGCTGCTTCCACGATGTTGCGGCGAATGTGGATCGAGGCGACGAGCTCCTCGTGGCTGGGGAATTCGAAGGTGACCGGTCCCAGCAGCATCGCCAGCAGGATCTCCTTCTCCAGATCGTCAGTGTTCGTCAGCGTATCGAGGTTGAGCTTCTGGCCAAGCTGCAAGGTGTCGTAATCCGGGGCCAGCTGGTGCTGCAAGTCTGAGCGCAGCCGGAAGCGGATAGCGTGCCCCCTGTCCTCATCGCTGGATTCGATATGTTGGGCGATGCCGAACTTGTCGGCCAGTTCAAGAAAACGACGGCGCTGCACAGACGCATGCGCCGCATCTGTCAGGTGAATCATGATCCCGCCTTTACTCTTGTTCGACATTCAATCTGTCCGTATCCAAGTGTTGGTCTCATGCACTACAAGAACCGGTCCAGCAACTTCCGGCTGTGATGGTCCATCGCGTCGACATTGCGGATCAGGAACGAGACGCCGTAGCCGTCCACGATCAGCAAAGTGGTGTTGCTCAGACGGCGGATGTGATCTTCCGCCTTGAGCAAGAGTTCGGTATCGCCGCGATTGGTCGAAACTTGCCACTTGCTCGGCGTGGCGAAACTGGAGACCTGTTTGATACGCTCGATCTCCGGCATGAATTCGCGATGCGCCAGTTCAGCTTCGATCAGGGCGCGCATTTCTTCCGGCAGATCGCTTAGCCTGTTTATCCAGGCCAGTTCGTGGCCATCGTCGCCGAGCAGGGACAATCCTTCCCCGGGTTCGCTGATCGGGAAGGCGCGCACCGGCACGACGCTATCGTGAATCGCGCCTTGAGCATCGGTCAGCACCAGACGTCCGGCCGCATTGCGCTGCAGTTTGAAGTCGACAGCGTTCATGCGGCAGGTTCCTTTGCGGTTGCCGGCGCATCGACATCCTGGTCATCCAGATCGGTATCCACGTTGCGCGCCTGCGCCTGGTAGAGACGGTAGTAGGCGCCTTCGCGCGCCATCAGCTCGTCGTGGTTGCCCTCTTCGACCACCTGGCCGCGATCCAGCACCACCAGCCGGTCGGCCTTGCGCAGCGTGCGACAGGCGGTGCGCGATGGCGATGGTGGTGCGGCCGTGCACCAGGTTGTCCAGCGCCTTCTGGATTTCCTTCTCGGTCTCGGTGTCGACCGAGGAGGTGGCCTCGTCGAGGATCAGGATGCGCGGGTCGATCAGCAGCGCGCGCGCGATGGAGATGCGCTGGCGCTCGCCGCCGGACAGGCCCTGGCCGCGCTCGCCGACCAGCGAGTCGTAGCCCTGCGGCAGGCGCAGGATGAACTCGTGCGCGTGCGCGGCGCGGGCCGCGGCGACGATCTCGCTCGCGCGTGGCATCCGGGCTTGCCGTAGGCGATGTTCTCGGCGATGGTGCCGAAGAACAGGAACGGCTCCTGCAGCACCAGGCCGATGTTGCGCGCGGTACTCGGCGACCGGCAGCGAGCGGATGTCGACGCCGTCGATGCGGATCGAGCCTTCGGTGACGTCGTAGAAGCGGCAGATCAGGTTGACCAGCGTGCTCTTGCCCGAGCCGCTGTGGCCCGACCAGGCCGATCATCTCGCCCGGCGCGATGGTCGAGGTTGATGCCGCGTTGATCACGGTCGCGGTTGCCGTAGCGAAAGCCGACGTCGCGCATCTCGATGCGCCCCTGCACATGCGTCCAGGTGCACCGGCTGGCCGGCTCCGGCACGCTGGAGACGTGGTCGAGGATGTCGAAGATGCGCTTGGCGGCCGAGGCCGCGTTTTGCGTGACCGAAGACGATGCGGCTCATCGAATCGAGCCGCGCGTAGAAGCGGCTGATGTAGGCGAGGAAGGCCGTCAGCACGCCGACCGTGATGCTGGTTGTGCGACACCTGCCAGATGCCGAAGCCCCAGACCACCAGCAGGCCGATCTCGGTCAGCAAGGAGACGCTCGGCGAGAACAGCGACCAGATCTTGTTGATGCGGTCGTTGACGGCCAGGTTGCTGGCGGTTGGCCTCGCGGAAGCGCGCGGACTCGCGCTTCTCCTGGGCGAAGGCCTTGACCACGCGGATGCCGGGAATGGTGTCGGCCAGCACGCTGGTGACCTCGGACCAGACGCGGTCGATCTTCTCGAAGCCGGTGCGCAGGCGGTCGCGCACCAGCGTGGATCATCCACGCGATGAACGGCAGCGGCAGCAGCGTGGCCAGCGCCAGCCAGGGGTTGATGGAGAACAGGATCGCCGCCGTCATCAGCGATCATCAGCACGTCGGTGGCGAAGTCCAGCAGGTGCAGCGACAGGAAGACGCAGATGCGGTCGGTCTCCGCTGCCGATGCGCGCCATCAGGTCGCCGGTGCGCTTGCCGCCGAAATATTCGAGCGACAGGCGCAGCAGGTGGTCGTAGGTGGTGGTGCGCAGGTCGGCGCCGATGCGCTCGGACACCAGCGCCAGGATGTAGGTCTTGGCCCAGCCCAGCCCCCAGGCCAGCAGCGCCGACAGCCGAGCAGCCCGCCCAGGTACAGCACGACCAGCATGGGATCGATCGGCTTGCCGTTCTGGTACGGAATCAGCACCTCGTCCATCAGCGGCATGGTGAGATAGGGCGGCACCAGAGTGGCGGCCGGTCGAAGCCAGCGTCAGCAGGAAGCCGGCCAGCAGCTGCCCGCGTAGGGCCGGGCGAAGCGCCACAGGCGCAGCAGCGTCCAGGTCGAGGGCGGCGTGTGGATGACTTCGCTGGGCAGATCGGGCATTCGTCCTGGCCGGGCTCCAGCGGCGCCTTGCAGGTCGGGCAATATGGACCGGCGGGGCGGCGGCACGGCCTGGCCGGTGCCGAGGCTGTGCAGGGCCGGTCGCGAACTGGCGCGTGCCAGGCGGACGGCCTGCAGCGTTCTGGCCCAGGGTGTAGCGCCAGCGCGCCAGCCGGCGCGGCGCCGTCGCAGCAGCTCCAGGTGGCCGACGCCGGCATGGTCGTGCTGGCGCAGCGTCAGGCCCGGCGCGGAAGTGCCAGCTGTCGCCAGGCTTCGCTGCCCGGTTCGCGCGCCGAGCAGGCGCCGGTCGGTGACCACCAGCAGGCCGCTGCCGAAGCGCAGCTGGGCGTCGAGGTCAACCTCCAGCATGGGCCAGGACGTCTTTCCTGCGATGCAGCTGGGTCTTGCGCAGGCTTCAGTTCGGCCAGGTCGGCGGGAACGGGTCGGCTGAGAGGTAAGTTGTTGGGCATGCGTGACGCGGGTTCACTGCTTGTCAGTGAACGTACGAGAACCTGAAGGTGCAGGATTTGCTGATACTGATCGTCGCCGCTTTCATCGTGCCGAAACTGGCAGACACTCATCGCAGTCAGCGTTCAATCCGGCGAACATGTACACCGTCGGGTCCGCGGCACACAGACCTGACATGCGCCCCGGCTAGCTATCATGACCGAGAAGTTTCTCAATTCCGGTGCCGCCTGCGCGGCCCGAACATCTGGACCTACCGTCCGGTCCTCGAAGCCTGGGTCGATATCGGCGAGCTGGAAGACTACGCCGTCCAACACCATGCCCGGCTTCTACGAGCGCCTGACCGCCTGGCTGCCGTCGCTGGTCGAGCATCGCTGCGGCGTCGGCGAACGCGGCGGCTTCCTGCAGCGCCTGCGCGAAGGCACCTGGGCGGGCCACATCCTCGAGCACGTCACGCTCGAGCTGCAGAACCTGGCCGGCATGCAGACCGGCTTCGGCAAGACGCGCGAGCACCGGCGTAGCGCGGCATCTACAAGATGGTGGTGCGCTCGCGCCAGGAAGAGGTCACCCGCGCCGCGCTGCACGCCGCGCGCGACCTGCTGCATGGCGGCGATCAACGACACGCCGTTCGACGTGCCGGCGACCGTGCCGAACGTCTGCGCGACCTGGTGGACCGCCTCTGCCTCGGCCCCAGCACCGCCTACATCGTCGATGCGGCCACCGACCGCAGCATCCCGTCGATCCGCCTGACCGACGGCAACCTGGTGCAGCTCGGCTACGGCGCGCGCCAGCGCCGCATCTGGACCGCCGAGACCGACGCGACCAGCGCCATCGCCGAAGGCATCGCCAGCGACAAGGACCTGACCAAGGAGCTGCTGCCAGCCTGCGGCGTGCCGGTGCCCGAAGGTCGCGTCGTCGACAGCCCCGAAGATGCCTGGGAGGCGGCCGCAGGACATCGGCGTGCCGGTGGTGGTCAAGCCGAGCGACGGCAACCACGGCCGCGGCGTGTCCATCGACCTGATCACCCGCGAGGAGATCGAGGCGGCCTACCACGCTGGCCGATGCCGAAGGCAGCGAGGTGCATGGTCGAGCGCTTCATCCGCGGCGACGAGCACCGCCTGCTGGTGGTCGGCGGCAAGCTGGTGGCGGCCGCGCGCGGCGAAACCGCCTGTGTGGACGGCGACGGCCGCTCGACCATGCCGCAGCTGATCGACAGCCAGATCAACAGCGATCCGCGCCGCGGCGTCAGCGAAGAATTCCCGCTCGAGCGTGCTGCATGCTGGACGGAAGCCCGTCGATCCGGCTCGAACTCGCAGCGCCAGGGCTACACGGCCGACTCGGTGCCGCCCGCCGGGCAGACGTGTGCTGATCCAGCGCAACGGCAACGTGGCCTTCGACGTGACCGACCAGGTCCACCCCGAGGTCGCCGCCGCCGTCGCGCTGGCCGCGCGCGTGGTCGGCCTGGACATCGCCGGCATCGACCTGGTCGCCGAGGACATCTCGCGCCCGCTGGCCGAGCAGGGCGGCGCCATCGTCGAAGTCAACGCCGGCCCCGGCCTGCTCATGCACCTCAAGCCGGCCGAGGGCAAGCCGCGCACCGGTCGGCCAGGCCATCGTCGACACACCTGTTCCCCGGCGGGCGACAACGGCCGCATCCCGATCGTCGGCATCACCGGCACCGCGCGGCACGACCTCGCATCGCGCGCCTGGTCGCCTGGCTGCTCCACCTGCACGGCAAGCATGTCGGCCTGGCCTGCGCGCGACGGCTCTGTTCCTCGGCCAGCGCCAGGTCGAGCCGAGCGACTGCGCCAACTGGGACGCGGCGCAGCGCCTGCTGATCAACCGTTCGCTCGAAGCCGCGGTGTTCGAGAACGGCAGCCGCACCATCCTGGCCGAAGGCCTGGCCTACGACCGCTGCCAGGTCGGCGTCGTCACCGACCTCGAGGCGGCGCGGCATCTCGGCCGAGTTCTACATCGAGACGCCGACCAGGTGTTCAACGTGCTGCGCACCCAGGTCGACGTGGTGCTGCCCGAGCGGCGCGGCGGTGCTGAATGCCGACGATCCGCTGCGTGGCGGCGCATGGCGTCGCTGTGCGACGGCGAGGTGATCTTCTACGCGCCACGCAGACAGCTGCCGAGCTGATCGCCGCACACTCGCGCGCAGGGCGGGCGCGCCGTGTTCCTGCGCGACGGCGCGCATCGTTGCTGGCCCGGGCAGGACGAACGCTCAGCTGCTGATCGAGCTGGCCACGCTTGCCGGCGAACGCTGCGGATGCGGCAACGCCCGACAGTGTGCTGGCCGCCGTGCGCGCGCGGCGCTGGGCGCTGGAGGTCACGCAGCGAGCTGATCCGCGCCGGCCTGCGCGACCTTCGAAATGGCCACAACCGGTCAACACAAAGGACTACAGCATGCATGGAAGTCTCACGTATCCGCGCCCTGCGCGGCCCCAATCTGTGGAGCCGCCACACCGCCATCGAGGCCATCGTCACGTTGCACGACGAGCGAGCGCGACATCGCCGGGCTGCCCGGGTTCGAGGCGCGCCTGCGCGCCCGCTTCCCCGAGATCGCGCCGCTGCAGCCGACGGGCCACAGCGAGCCGTGCCGCTGGCCCACGTGCTGGAACTGGCGGCGCTGGGCCTGCAGGCCCAGGCCGGCTGCCCGGTGACCTTCAGCCGCACCACGGCGACGCTCGAGCCCGGCGTGTACCAGGTGGTGGTCGAATACAGCGAGGAAGCGGTCGGCCGCGCTGGCGCTCGAACTGGCGCAGCAGCTGTGCGCGGCCGCGCTGGAAGACGCGCCCGTTCGATCTGGCCGCGCGCTCGCCGCGCTGCGCGAACTGGACGAGGACGAGCGCCTGGGCCCCAGCACCGGTTCCATCGTCTAGGCCGCCGCGGCGCGCGGCATTCCCTATCGGCGCCTGACGCGCGGCAGCCTGGTGCAGTTCGGCTGGGGCAGCAAGCAGCGCCGCATCCAGGCGGCCGAAACCGACCGTACCAGCGCCATCGCCGAGATCGATCGCGCAGGACAAGGAACTGACCAAGAAGCTGCTCGGCGCGGCCGGCGTGCCGGTGCCGCTGCGGCCGCCCGGTGCATGACGCCGAAGACGCCTGGGCCGCCGCCGTGCGAGATCGGCGTGCCGGTGGTGGTCAAGCCGCAGGACGGCAACCAGGGCAAGGGCGTCACGGTCAACATCGCCACCCGCGAGCAGTCTGGCAGCGCGCTTATGCCGCCGCGCGGAGATCAGCGCGGAGTCCTGGTCGAGCGCTTCGTGCCCGGCAACGATTTCCGCCTGCTGGTGGTGGGCGACAAGCTGGTCGCCGCCGCGCGCCGCGAGCCGCCGCAGGTGATCGGCGACGGCGTGCACACCGTGCGCCAGCTGGTCGAGCAGGTCAATGGCGACCCGCGCCGCGGCGTGGGCCACGCCACCTCGCTGACCAAGATCCGCTTCGACGACATCGCCCTGGCCTGCCTGGCCGACGCAGGGCCTGCAGGCCGATTCCATCCCCGGCAAGGGCATGCGCGTGCTTCTGCGCAACAACGCCAATCTGTCCACCGGCGGCACCGCCACCGACGTCACCGACGACGTGCATCCCGAGGTGGCGCGCTTGCGCCGTGGCGGCCGCGCAGATGGTCGGCCTGGACATCTGCGGCGTCGACGTGGTGTGCGACAGCGTGCTGAAGCCGCTGGAGGAGCAGGGCGGCGGCATCGTCGAAGTGAACGCCGCGCCGGGCCTGCGCATGCACCTGCAGCCTTCCTACGGCAAGGGCCGTGCGGTGGGCGAGGCGATCGTCGCCACGATGTTCGCAGCCGGGCGAGACCGGCCGCATCCCGCTGGTGGCGGTGGCCGGCACCAACGGCAAGACCACCACCGTGCGCCTGATCGCGCACCTGCTCGGCGGCAGCGGCCTGCGCGTCGGCATGACCAATTCCGACGGCGTCTACATCGACGGCAAGCGCATCGACACCGGCGACTGCAGCGGACCCAAGAGCGCGCGCAACGTGCTGCTGCATCCCGACGTCGATGCGGCGGTGCTGGAGACGGCGCGCGGCGGCGTGCTGCGCGAAGGCCTGGCGTTCGACCACTGCGACGTGGCCGTGGTCACCAACATCGGCATGGGCGACCACCTGGGCCTGAACTACATCAGCACCGTGGAAGACCTGGCGGTGGTGAAGCGCGTGATCGTGCAGAACGTCGCACCGCACGGCGTCGCCGTGCTCAATGCGGCCGACCCGATGTGCGTGCAGATGGCCGATGCCTGCCCCGGCAGCGTGACCTTCTTCGCGCTCGACCCGCACAACCCGGTCATGACCACGCGCAAGGCGCAGGGGCAGCGCGTCGTGTATGTCGACGACGGCCACATCGTCGCCGCACACAAGGGCGAGATACATCGCGTGCCGCTGGCCGCCGTGCCGCTCACGCGCAACGGCACCATCGGCTTCCAGGTCGAGAACGCGATGGCGGCCGTGGCCGCGGCCTGGGCGCTGGGGCTGGACTGGGAGCGCATCCGCGCGGGGCTGGCCTCCTTCGTCAACGACGCGCAGACCGCGCCGGGCCGCTTCAACGTGTTCGACTACCGCGGCGCCACCGTGATCGCCGACTACGGCCACAACCCGGATGCGATGCTCGCGCTGGTGCCCGCCGTCGAGAGCATCCCGGCCAACAAGCGCGTGGTGGTGATCAGCGGCGCCGGCGACCGGCGCGACGACGACATCATCCGCCAGACCGAGATCCTGGGCGACGCGTTCGACGAGATCATCCTGTACCAGGATCAGTGCCAGCGCGGCCGTGCCGACGGCGAAGTGCTGGGCTTGCTGCGCCAAGGGCTGACGCAGGCCAAGCGCGCTTCCCACATCGACGAAATCACCGGCGAGTTCATCGCCATCGACACGGCGCTGGCGCGGCTGCAGCCGGGCGACCTGTGCCTGGTGCTGGTCGACCAGGTAGAAGAAGCGCTGGCGCATATCGCCGGCCGCGTTGCTGCGGGGTAAGCAGGAACAACTGGGCGGTAAGGAAATGGATCGGCACCTCTGGAAGGTGCCGATCTGCTTTTCGGGTATTGGGAAAACGGTCTATGCCTTTTGGCATATTGTGAGGGTGAATGATTGTTGGTAGTGTGGGGCTCGACAATTTTTTGGCGGTGCTGACGGCAGCTTTGCGGTAGCGAATGTTGACGAGCAGACTTCTGCAACCGGCCAACATGAGTCATTCAAGATTATCTTCCACGTCACGCTTTCAGCCTTCAGCAATCTAAAAATGCGATACTACGGTGGAGGATGAATACGAAGCAGTGAGAATTGGGGCGACCTTACTTCGCCCATTCCCCTTTCCCGCTTAAACGGAACTGATCCACCTAGCCGGTCTGGATTGTTCCATCGGTGTTTGTCCGATACCGCCTGTCAGGTTATCTCTATAGAGTTTCTGCTCTATGCTGTGAGTACAGTAGTTTACGTTTGTTAACTAATAACCATGGCGCGAAGAATGATGGAAGGATAACGTTCAGGCATGGCAGCTTTACTGATTGTCATTAGGTTGCGGGGGCGGCTAATAAGGTCTGGTGGCCGGTTAAGGGGGATTCATGTATTCAAATAGACATGGTCTGGACGCTAAAGCCTTACTTACCTCAATTCTCGATGGGGTAGACAACCAATTCGACGCAGCCAAATCTGCGAAGCTCCCCAAACCGCGGATACACAAACTTCAAACACGTATCGTACTGGCTTTTAGCCTGCTCTTGCTGCTGATCCAGGCAATCAGTCTGGTGATGATCAATAGCGTTTTGTCGAGTAGCACGAACCAGGATATTCGGCGCAATCTGTTGGCCGGGCAGCATGTCTTCAATCTAGTGCGCGAAGACAACAACCGTCAATTGATTCAGTCGGCAAGCATCATGTCGTCGGATTTTGCATTCCGCAAAGCTATCGCCACTGCCGATTACGGCACGGTAGTTTCAACGCTGAACAATCATGGCGCAAGAATCAAGGCGGATGTGATGCTGCTTGCCGGTATCGACGGGAAAATGATTGCCGACACTCTGCCCGCCGGTCATGCCGAACGGACCTCACAATTTCAGGAACTCATCGCAATTGCAGAACAACAAGGCCAATCAGAGGCCATGGTGGCGCTGGATGGCAAGCTCTATCAAATGGTGGTTGTGCCGGTGCTGGGTCCGTTGCCTATCGCATGGCTGATTGTGGGCTTCAGCATTGACGACAAATTCGTTCACAACTTGCAGTCGGCTACTGCGCTGAATATTTCGTTTCTTGGCAGAGCCACTTCCGGGAGCGACTGGCAGTTATTGGTCAGTACGCTGCCTGAAGCGACATCTGCGACTTTCCAGCAAGAGCTGCGTGGCATGTCTATTGATCGAGCGAAACCGGACGATATCGCCACGCTACGCATGAACGATGAAGATTACCTGGCGCTCTCTTCGGACATGGGCAAGCAGGGCGGCACACAAATCATCGCTGTCCTGCAACAGTCGCTGCAACAGGCATTGGAGCCGCTACGCCGTTTGCAGATGTTCCTGACTTTTCCTGAGCGCGATCTCCCTGTTAGCCATGCTGGTTGCGAGCTACAAAATTGCACGGAACATTACCAAACCGATCAGTGTGCTAGGTTCTTTGGCCAGACGCATACAGCAAGGCGACTATTCGCAACCTGCAACGGTTGATCGGGAAGATGAGAATCGGCGAACTGGCTTCCGCCTTCAATCACATGAAGGATGGATTGGCCACGCGGGAGGCCAAGATTACCGAGCTGGCCTACCGTGACCAGCTGACCGGATTACCCAATCGCATTCTGTTCCACGACAGATTGGAACAGGCGGCCAAGTTAACAAGTCGTGCGGGCAGAACTTTGCGTTACTGATTATCAACCTGGACAGATTCAAAGAGGTCAACGTCATTCTTGGTCACCACATCGGCGATCTGCTGTTGCAGGAGACATCCAGCCGGCTTGCGGCCATCCTCGAGCGTGATTCCGACACGCTGGCTCGGCTGGGCGGCGATGAATTTGCTGTACTGCTTTCGGATTGCGACACGCCGGGAGCGATGATGATCGCGCGCAAAATATTGGAAATTTAAAGTGGAATTCTACCGGCACAATGGCCATGTGAGCAACTTTTGGGATGTTGAAGATAGACCCGTCTTATCGTATCCCTGCCGACACCGGGACATCAAAATGGTCTCCGGCGATTGTGGAACAAAGAGGCTTTGCGGTCTGGTGGCAGCCACCGAAGGTCGAATCGAGGAAGAGGATGGGATGATGGATTCATACATGGACTCCTTCTATGGAAACCATGAGGCAAGATAGTGCCAACATTGCGGAAATGGCTGACGCAAGCTGGAATGTAGCGCAGTTGACAAAGATTATGTGAATATTTGTTATTGAGACTGAACTATCTTTTTGCAATGACTGCAGCGCGATGATCAGCGCGACAAAATGGGAGGCAGATGGCGACGAATGGCGCCTCGTGAATTATCGTTGTTGCTTTCCCCCATTGGAGCGGCGGAATAGACGATGCCGAGTAGGCAGGTGACAGCAACATAAGCAAATGAGCAGCGACATTGCCGCAGTCTCGGCAATCAGCGCGGGAATTTCAGCAACAAACCGCTTTCCCATGGAAAACGGCAACAGCATAAACTTTTCAGCAGACGTGAAAGGCGAGGCCTTCGATCGCTACACCGGATTGAACAATGTCTCCCTGGGCGCAGCGCTGGCCTTCCGCAAAAAATGGGCGTTAGGGGCTTATGCCCCCTGGACCGCCCTGTCCCTGTCTTCGGCACATTTGAATTACTCCAACAATATCCGTAACGGATGGAAGCATCAGATTGCCCTTCGTGGCGGCAAGAGAATCCATGAGCGGCTGGATATTCGTGCCGAGTATATGTACGAAAGGCGCACTGCCAATTCTCTGCCGCCGGATCAGCCGGGAATTTCCGGCGACGTATTCAGCCTGAACAGCCAAAACGTGATGCTTAATGCCGAGTACCTGCTGGATGAAAATACGTTCCTGACCGGTGGCGTCCTGTATCGCCGCGGCGATGTAGTCGCATCCACCAGCGAGACGCCACAAATAATCTCAGCTTCCAGCGCAATCGCGGCTGACCCGGTATTCGGCCCGACTTTTTATGCCTACAAAATGGATGGCACAACTCATGGTTTGAATGTGGATCTGAATTATTCGATGACCACCCACAGCTTGTTGCGTGCTTCCATATCACGCCTGATCACACATACCACAGGCGACAATAATTACGCCAAGACCATACAAATGATTTCCTGGAACTATAATTATTAAAACGAAACTGACATGCCAACACTCAAGCTAAACATGCGCATTTTGCTAGCCGTGCTCACGGCTGTCTGGGCTGCTCTCTCAGACGCCGGCGAATTGCATGCGCTCATCAAAGACCAGAATGGCCAACCGGTAGAAGACGCGGTCGTGCTGGCAACTCCGCTCGATGGCAGCCAAGTGCAGTCGCCCAAACAAGCGCGCGATGAAATGGACCAAATAGACAAGGAGTACGTGCCCCACGTGAAGGTGGTCATGCTCGGCTCCAAAGTGTATTTCCCAAACAAGGACAACATCCGGCACCATGTGTATTCTTTTTCTCCGGCCAAGGTATTCGAGCTGCCGCTCTATTCCGGCACACCGGCGGCGCCTGTGCTGTTCGACAAGCCAGGACCAGTCACTCGGCTGCAACATCCATGACTGGATGCTAGGCTACATCTACGTGGCTGATACACCGTATTTCGGCAAGAGTGCCCAAGATGGCAAGATACTCATCACCGATCTGCCGGTTGGCGAATATTCAGTGCGGGTATGGCAGCCAAACATGAAGGGGGGGGAAGAAACCACCTTGCGAAAATTCACACTGGGTGCTGGCGGAGTGGAAAATCTGGAATGGCAGTTGACTCTAAAACCAGTATTCAGAATTCCGCGAGCATCCGGCAGCGAAGGCGCAGCTTACTGATTGCAGCACAAAGAGGGCCAGGTTGAACTATTTGAGTGGTGCAGCAAAACACCCCCATTAATTGAAGTCATCCAGAACTTCTCCAATGGAAATCCTTGGCCGCAACTCTACGTCGTTGGCACATGCCTCGAATCATGCGGCGCTATCCCTTGCCTCATCATGTTTGGCTCATGGCGACATGAGTTAATAGCCGCATTTACGAATGGGCGTTCGCTTTGGAGAAGCCGCCATGTCCGAAATGGTTTCTGCTCTCCAATAATGTCCGGTTTCGTGCAACGTACTGTTGGGCAACATCGCAGCTGCGATCTAACGTACTGCCATCCAAGATTAAACTCGTTCGCCATTGCACAGCCCACGCGCTTGGTCCATGCATTGTCTGGCCGTGACAGTGTCCAGTGTCTTTGACCACTGCTCCGGTATCTCCTCCAATCCATACAATGCTCCCGCCAGCATGCCCGCGATGGCGCCGGTGGTGTCGGCATCGCCGCCGCGGTTGACCACGTCGATCAGGCAGCTGGAGAAATCGTCGGTATCGAAGAAACTCTGGAACACCGCCTGCAACGTGTCCACCACATAGCCGCTCGGGTTATGCTGCTGCTTCACGGCGCGGAAGCGAAACTCGGGATGCGCAGCGGCGAGCGGATGGGCATGCCGGTGCAGCAACTCATTCTTGCTCGCGCCATGCAGCGCGTCCTGCACCATGAACACCAGGCATTCGCACGCCGCGTCCGACAGCGCGCTGTGGTGGGTGACATGGGCCTGGGCGCGGCAGGCGGCGCGCACTGCATCTTCGGATTGACCCAGCGTGGCGAGCGCCACCGGCAGCACGCGCATCGCCGCGCCGTTGCCGGCGTCGTGTTCGGAACAGGGAGCCTCCGGGTTGCCGGTCTTGCGGAACTGCAGCAGGTTGCGGCGCACGGTGTTGCCGATGTCCACCGGCTTGGCGCGCATCCAGGCGTCGAATGCCCGTGCTGCGGCCAGCGCATCCACCCTGCCTTGTTCGAGGATGGAGTTGCCCAGCGCGAGCGACATGGTGGTGTCGTCGGTGACCTGGCCCGGTTTGAGGTGTAGCCAGCCGCCGCCGATGAGCTTGTCATGCGTGCCGTATTGCGCCCTGATCTCGCGCGGCATCATGAATTCGACCGTGGCGCCGAGCGCATCGCCGATGGCGAGGCCGAGGTAGGCAGCGGTGGCGCGGTCGGCAAGGGTCATTTCAGGATATTCCGTTCGTGTTGAGCCTGTCGAAACATGAACGACATTCGGACTTCGACAAGCTCAGTCCGAACGGTATTTCTACACTTCCGGCCCGAAGCATTTCTGGTAGTCGGTACACACCTCACAACTGGGAGCGCGGCACAGCTTGATATCGGCTTGTTCGCACAGTTGTTTGTAGAGGAACTTCTTCCACTTCATGTCCTTCACGTTCATTGCCGCGAGCACAGGGAAGTTCTCCGTCATCAATTTGCCGAGGTACACGCGCGAGTGCAGCCCAAGGTCCTGCCACAGGTGATCGTTGGCCATGCAGGCCATGGTCACGATCTCCGCAATCCATTGTTCCGACTGGTGGCGGAACACGCGGTGTTCGAGCAGCAGACCGAGCACGTCGTCGCGTTCCAGCGCGCGTTCGTCGTCGTTGGCAGGGATGCCATGAATCACGAGTTCCACGCCGGGGAAGTGCCGCGCCAGCAGTTCGGCGAAATCCTGCTCGCTCAGTCCCAGACCGGGCGGCAATGCGCCCACGCCGCCGATCTGGCTGCTGATCATTTGTGCGAACAATTCGTCGTTCGGCGTGCCGGCTGCATGCGCCATGAGTTCTGCATACAGGCCGGTATGCTGCATGCCGGCGGTTTCGGGAGGCTGCGTATGAGGTCGCATGATGTCTGCTCCTTTTCTTGTTCAGGCCTTGACTGCGATGTCGCCGCCCAGCGCCTGCGCCTGGCAGGCCAGCCGCTGGTTGCTCGCCGCCATGTTCTCTTGCAGCACCTTGTCTTCCAGCACCGAGCGTTCGCTCATGTGTTCCATGCCGGAGGTGATGCACACCAGGCAAGTGCCGCATTCGCCTTCGCGGCAACCGTAGGTGATGCCGGCGCCGACTTTTTCCGATATCTCGATTAGGCGCGTGCCGGCCGGCACGGTGACGGTGAGGCCGATGTTCGCGAAAGTGACGTTGGCTTTAGGCATGGGTGTTTTCCTCTGGTGTGGGGCAGGGGTTGGATTGGTGTCCTTTGGGGCAGGCTTCGATGTCACCGGTAGGCTTGGCGTCGTTGAGGCCGATCCATGCGCGCACCGCGTCGGTATCGAAGCCGGCACGCATCACGCCATCCGCTTCCATCAGCGGGCGGCGGATCAGTAGCGGCTCTTGCAGCATCATGTTCAGTGCGGTCTGTGCATCGAATGCGGCGGGATCGATCTCGCCGGACTTCACGCGCGGCGCGGCCATGTTGAACCATTGCGCCACGGGCAGCTCGCCGAAGAAGGCGCGCAGACGTTCTGCCGTCCATTTCTCGGTGAGCAGGTTCTTCGCCAATACGGTATGTCCGGACGCGGCCAGCCACACCTTCTGTTTGGTGTTGTTGCCGCAGCCCGGCTTTTCGTAAAAGTGGATAGTGGCCATGGTTTTCGTTTTCTTCAGGCTGCCAGTTTCTGCAACGGGATGCCTGTCAGCGAACCGGGCGGGTTCAGCGGCATGCCGTCCTCGTTGAGGATCGCACCCTCGATCGGACAGATGCGAGGCGCATTGCGAATCCTCGAAATCGCCGGCGCATTCGTTGCATTTCTCCGCATCGATCAGGAAATGCGGCTTTGCCTCATAGATCGCCTTGCTCGGGCAGAGCGATATGCAGGCCCAGCAATTGGTGCAGAGTTCGATGATTTCGAGTGCCATGATTATTTCCTTTTCAACTATTCCCTGTAAACGTGGTAGGGAGCTTTACCCGTCCCTGCATCCCCTGTGGGAGGTGATGACCGCCTTCGGCTAGTTTAAGCCACCTTCTGTTGTTCGTCCACCTTCGCTTCCAGCTTGCCCGCCACGCGCATCTCTTCATACACCTTGAGGATGGCGTCCTCGATGGCCTCCATCGCATGCTCGCCATTCGGCTGGATGCCGGCGGCTTCCAGCGGTCCCCAGGGTTCGTAGCCGACCTTGCTGCACAGCACCACTTCGCAACCGGCCAGCACGCGCAGGGTCTTGTCCAGCGCGCTCTCGCCGTCGCCGCAGGTGTCTCCGCCTTCGCAGTAAGGCGTGGTCTTGCGGTGGCCGATGAAGCGCACACCGTCGGGTGATGCTTCGTAGATCAGGAACTCGCCGGCATGGCCGAAATGTTCGTTGATGACGCCGCCGCCCTTGGTGGCGACCGCCATCATCACCGGACGCGAAGCCGCTTTCGACTTGAGGTTCTGGATGTTGACCACCTGCACCTTGGCTTCCTTCGCCAGGCGCTTGCTCTCCAGCTCCTCGTTGATGGCGGCATGCACTTCGGCGCGCATCTTCATCGCTTCCGGATAGTCGATCTCCATCTTCTCGACTTTATCCATGGTGAACTCGGCACCGCGATCCTCGCCCAGCAAACCGACCGCATCGGCGCGGCACTGGCGGCAATGGCGCATCATGTTCATGTCGCCCTCGCACGCATCCTGCAGCGCTTGCAGCTCGTCGTGGGTCGGGCCGCGCTGGCCGGTGAGGCCGTAGTAAGTGCCGTGCTCGGCTTCCGAGATCAGCGGCATCACGTTGTGCAGGAAAGCACCCTTGGCCTTGACGATCTTCGACACTTCTTCCAGGTGCTTGTCGTTCACGCCGGGGATCATCACCGAATTCACCTTCACCAGGATGCCTTTGGCGACCAGCATCTCCAGCCCTTTCTGCTGCTGCGCGATCAGGATATCGGCCGCCTCGCGGCCCTTGATGCGCTTGTTCTGCCAGAAGATCCACGGATAGATCTGCGCGCCGACATCGGGATCGACGCAGTTGATGGTGATGGTCACGTGGTCGATGTTGTACTGGGCCAACCGTTCCACCTGCTCGGGCAGCGACAGGCCGTTGGTCGACACGCACAGCTTGATGTCCGGCGCCTGCTCGGACAGCATGCGGAACGTCTCGAACGTGCGCTCCGGATTGGCCAAAGGATCGCCGGGGCCGGCGATGCCCAGCACCGTCATCTGCGGGATGGTCGCCGCGACGGCCAGCACCTTCTTCACCGCCTGCACCGGATGGTGCAACTCGGATACCACGCCGGGGCGCGATTCGTTGGCGCAATCGTATTTGCGGTTGCAGTAGTTGCACTGGATGTTGCAGGCCGGGGCCACCGCCACGTGCATGCGGGCGAAGTAGTGGTGCGCCTCTTCGGAATAGCAGGGGTGGTTGAACACCTTCTGGCGGATATGCTCCGGCAGGTGGCTCAGCTGTTCGTCCTTCGATCCGCACGATCCGGCAGAGCAACCACCTTTTGGTGCGTCGGCTACTGCGATATTGATGACGGGCAATTGCACGGTACTGTCCTCCGACTGATGTTTGCCTTGGTATCAGCAAACAGCGTGCCCGGTCAGTTGTGGCTGTTAACCCGTTGTTTTATAAGAATCCGGATCGGGCGAGCATGCACCGCTGTTGTAAACGGCACATGACACTGAATGAGGCTTGTGGCGAAGGCGACAAAATCGCGAACCGGCATTTGCGGGGAGGGCAGGTTGGCGGGGTAGACCTTTCTATTGGTGGCGCTGACGTGCTGCTTCATATAGCGGCATGACGGTGGGCAGCAAAGCTTCGATCTGCTGGACGCGATCGGTCTCTGCCGGGTGGGTGCTGAGGAATTCCGGGGGCCGGCTGCTGCCCTGGCTTGCCTGGATCATCTTCTTCCACAGGGTAACGCCGGCGCGCGGATCGTAACCGGCGCGCGCGGTAAGCTCGAGGCCGATACGATCGGCTTCGCTCTCATCGGTCCGGCTGAACTTCGTTGCAATGAAGTTCTTGTAGCCGAAATTGGCAATGTCGGACGCTCCTCCGCCGAGACCGAGCAGGGCAGCGCCAAGATCGATCGCGGTCTGGGCGGCATACGCCTGGGATATCTGTTCCCGCGAATGTTCGCGCAGCGCATGCGAGATCTCATGCCCCATCACGATGGCGATCTCGTCGTCGCTCAGGTGGAGTTTGTTGATCAATCCGGAATAGAACATGATCTTGCCGCCGGGCATGCAGAAGGCGTTGAGCTCATCGCTGCTGATGACGTTCACTTCCCACTTCCAGGCTGGCGCATCGCGGCGGAATACCGCCGTTTCCGGCTCGATCCTCGCGGCGACTGCGCGCACGCGCTCAAGCATCACCGGGTCTGCGTTCAGGGTGCCTTTGGTGGTTGCGCCTGATTTGAGCTGGGTGTAGCTCTGCGCAGCCATCTGATTGATCTTTTCCGATGACAACAGCATCAGCTGCGGACGATTGGCGCCGACCGCCCCGCTTGCAGTCGTGGTCGTGCAGCCGCTGAAAACTCCAAAAGACAGACCGAGCAAAATCGCCGCGAAGATTCGAATCATCAACATCCTTTCAAGTGACATAGGGTTGGCCGCAGTCACCCCCGCGGCCCTGGAAGAAAATCCCGAGGCCGGATTTTATTTGAAATAACCCTGCTTGCGAATTGACGCAATCACTTCGTATTGAACTCCAACCCCAGTGCACCGGGGTTGCTGCCGTTCTCCATGCCGGGCAGCTTGATCTCGAACTTGCCCTTGATCGCGTGGCGGCCATATTCCCAGTTCTTGCCGTCGAAGCTGACCCAATGCTTGTACACATAGACATCCCGCTTCAATGTGGCGTGCAGCGTTGCCTTGTCGCCTTGTTCCATCAGCGTGCCGCCCACGGAGGCAACGACCGGTAACGGCGTGCCTGCCGGATACAGCATTACAAAATCCTTCGCGGCTGGCGCAGTGGTTCCGAAACGGACGACCGGCACTTGTGCCATGCTGTGTTCCGAGGGGGCCATCCAGCTTGCGCAGCCGATCAAGGACAGTCCTGCCAGCGCGATGACGAATCGTTGAAATGGTTTCATGGCCATTCTCCTTTGCCCAGTTACACTAACAAAATCAAATCGGAATTTTCACGCCGTTTGACCCTCTCGGAGAGGGCGTGTTCCGTTGCGAATTGCCATGCCTGGTTGTTGTATTCGTTCACTATCCAATTTTTTTGAGAGGTATCCCATGCTGGTAACTTTTACGACCGACGCCTACGCCAGCATCATCATGTTCGGAAATGACGCGCATGCATTGCTGAGAATGATGGGGCATAGCGGAACCGTGCCCGGCGCGATCCTGGCAGAAGATGTGCCCGCCGCCCTGAGCCGGTTGAAGGTCGCTGTCGAGGCAGGCAAGTCCTCCCCGCCAGCCCAGGATAAGGATGCGGATGAGCCGGTGGTGAGCACGTCTCACCGGGCGCTGCCGTTGCTTGAACTCCTTGCTGCCGCAGCCAAGGCCAAAGCAGACGTGATGTGGAAATGAGCCGTCAATCCGGCAGGTAGAACCACCAGTCAGCGGAGGGTTTACCGGTTAGACACTTTTAATGAACGAGGGTAGGATTTACGCAAAAGACAGCAATGCAAGTTGAAGTCGAACAATTGGCCAAGGGCAGTTCTGTGGCCAATGTGATCCGCTTAAACGCACGATAATTAAGAGCGGAAACCGGGATGAGAGTAGTCAATAAAAATGCAATCGCTTTTCTGCTGATAGTAGCCACCTATGTGGTCAGCGGAAAGGGCGCGCTGATGCTGGCACTTCCGCCCGGCTATGCGTCTGCCATCTTTCCCCCTGCCGGCATCGCTGTCGCAGCGGTCTTCATCCTGCGCGGCAAAGCACTGCCCTGGATTCTTCTCGGCTCATTCTTGCTGAACATGTGGGTCGGTTACTCGGCCAGCCAGCAGGTCAGCCTGATCGGGTTGGCCGCCGCCTTGATGATCGCCGTCGCATCGATGCTGCAGGCAGCTGCAGGAGGATGGGTTTTTCGGCGTGCGATCGGGTATCCGGCCGCGTTTGATAATGTCCGCGACATATTCCGTTTCCTGTGGCTTGCTCCCGTCATCTGCCTGACGAGCGCGACCTTGTCCGCAGCCGGACTTTGGGCGCTGGGCATCTTCGATGCTGCCAGCCTGGCGAGCAATTGGGTCACATGGTGGGTCGGCGATTCCCTTGGTGTCATTGTGTTGCTTCCCATCGTCATGGTCATTGCCGGGGAGCCGCGCGAACTGTGGCGGAGCCGCATGAATACGGTGGCCATTCCCATGGTCCTGATCCTTGCGCTGATCATCGCGATGTTCCTGAAATCGAACCAATGGGAGCAGGACGATGAGCTGATGGAGTTCCGTCAAACCTCCCTGCAATCATTGAGCCAGATCCAGACCAGGCTCGAAGAACAGGCAACCGTGATCACGGATATGCATGGCCTGTTCGTTCATGACATCAGGAAAAACATCAGCAGGGAGGAATTCCGTCGTTTTACTCAAGGCACACTGAATCATTTCCCGATGATCCAGGCACTGGAATGGGCGCCTCTGATCGCCCCGTCACAGAGAGCTGGCTTCGAAGCCAGTCAGCGCAAGGAGATTCCAGGTTTCGAGATCAGGGAGCGCGATGCCAATGGCCGGTTGCATCGTGCCGGCAACAGGGATCGATATTATCCCGTCACCTATCTTGAACCCATGGCCGGCAATGAGCAGGCATTGGGCTTCGATCTTTATTCATCCCCCCAGCGTCAGGAAGCATTGGTCAAGGCAATCGCGACGGGAGAACCTGTTGCAACCTCTCCCATCCGCCTGGTTCAAACGGACAATCAGGTCGGGATGTTGATCGTGCGGTCGGTCAGGATCGATGGGCGGGATGCGGGTGTTACGCTGACCGTTCTGAAAGTGCGGGATTTCATCAACAAGACCCTGCCGTCTGCAAGCAATGAATTGAATATCCGGCTCATCGATGAAGACGGGCAAAGCGTGATGTATGACAGTTTTGCGGCCGGTTCTTCCAGGCCATTGTTCGAGAGCACTTTTGAATTCGGCTCGCGCCATTATCGCTTCCAGACAACACCCACGGCAGCCTATCTCCAGCGGCATCGCGGCTGGCAAAGCTGGGGCGTACTGGCAATGGGAACCTTCGGGACCGGCCTGCTCGGCGCTTTGCTTCTGCTCGGAACAGGGTATACCGCTCGAGTCGTGGCCGCGGTGGATGAACGGACCAGGGAACTTCAGGAAAGTGAAGCGCGCTTCCGCAATATGGCGGATTCCTCCCCGGTATTCATCTGGATCACCGACAGCAATAATGTGGTCGTCTGGTTCAATCGCACCCTGCTTACATTCAGGGGACGCAGCCTGGCGCAGGAATTGGCCGGGGGATTTATCGAGGGGATACACCCCGAGGATATCCCCTGTCTGGAGAGATTCGCTCAGTACACCAGGACGCATCAGCCGTTCCAGATGGAATTCCGGCTCAAGCGTCACGACGGGGAGTATCGCTGGATCCTTGATTCCGGCATGCCCCGCTTCGATGCGGACGGCAACTTCGTCGGCTATATCGGATCGGGCATGGATATCACCGCGCGGAAACAGGCAGAGCAGGAACGCGACAGATTGATGTTCGACGTCAAACAGAACGCAGTCGAGATCGAGGCCATCCTGGCATCGCAGGACGACGTAGTCCTGCTGTATGACCCAGAGATGAATGTGCGGCGGGCAAATCCATCTTTCATGAGCAACTATGGATTCGATCCGCTGGGTCTTAACGTCGGCGATATCATTCAGCGGGTCTCGTGCAGGTATCTGGACGGGCAGCCTTTGGTCTTGAGTGAGCAACCCACTCCACGCGCCCTGCATGGGGAGAAGGTAAAGAGTGTCGTATATTACGTAACGCGAGCTGATGGAACGACAGGCATAGTGGAAACGTCCTCCAGACCGATGCTCGTGGGCGGCGAGATCGTGGGGACGGTCACCGTGTGGCACGACATCACTGACCTCAAACATGCCGAGGAGGAACTTGGCAGGTCGGCGGCTGAGATCGAGGATCTCTATAACCATGCACCCTGCGGCTACCATTCGCTGGACAAGGAGGGCGTCTTTGTCCGGATCAACGAGACCGAGCTTGCCTGGCTGGGCTATGCGCGCGATGAGGTGATCGGCAAGTTGAAATGGCAGGATGTCATCACACCGGCAAGTCTCCAGACTTTCCGGGAGAACTTTCCGCAATTCATGAAACAGGGCCATATCCACGACCTGGAGTTCGAAATCATCCGCAAGGATGGCTCTACCTTTCTCGGCCTTGTAAATGCCTCGGCCATTTTCGACGCCAACGGCAATTACCTGATGAGCCGGTCGACAGTGTTCGATATCACTGAACGCAAGAAGGCCGAAGAGGCATTGAAACTCGCCTCCATGGTGTACGAGAACAGCAGTGAAGCCATTCTGGTGACCGATGCGTTGAACCGGATCGTGGCAGTCAATCCGGCTTTTGAAAGAACGACCGGTTATTCGCTGGACGAGGTGTCCGGAAAGAATCCGCGGATATTCAAGTCAGGCCGCCATGGCGTGGATTTCTACAGGGCCATGTGGCAGGCCCTGAAGACAGAAGGGCACTGGCATGGCGAGGTTTGGGACAAGCGCAAGGATGGCGATGAGCATGCCAAATTATTGACGATCAATGTCATCAAGGATGACAAGGGCGAGGTGTTCCGTCATGTCGCGCTGTTTTCCGACATTACCGAGCGCAAAGCTTTTGAGGAGCTGGTCTGGCGTCAAGCCAATTTTGACCCGCTCACCAAGCTTCCCAACCGGCGCATGTTCCATGACCGCCTGGAGCAGGAGGCCAAGAAAGCGCACCGGACAGGGCAATCGATGGCACTACTGCTGATCGATCTGGATCGTTTCAAGGAGGTGAACGATTCTCTCGGGCATGACATGGGCGACCTGCTGCTGATCGAGACGGCAAAACGGATCGGCGACTGCGTGCGGGAATCCGATACGGTCGCCCGGCTGGGCGGCGATGAGTTCATCGTCATCCTGTCCGAACTGGATGACCCGACAAACGTCGAGCGGATCGCGCAGAACATCATCAACAAATTGACTGCGTCGTTCAAGCTCGGTCCGGAAAAGGCGTTCATCTCGGCAAGTATCGGCATTTCGCTTTACCCGAACGACACAACCAGGCTGGATGACCTGTTCAAGAATGCAGACCAGGCCATGTATGTCGCGAAAAATGAAGGGCGCAACCGCTTCAGCTATTTCACCGCCGATCTGCAGGAGGCTGCCAATAAACGGCGGAGCCTGACCAATGACTTGCGCATCGCCCTGTCAGGTGAGCAGCTTCGTGTCTACTACCAGCCCATCGTGGAACTGGCCACGGGACAGATACACAAGGCGGAAGCGCTGATCCGCTGGCAGCATCCGGAACGAGGCCTGGTCAGCCCGGTGGAGTTCATTGCGCTGGCCGAAGAGACGGGGCTGATCGTGCCGATCGGCGACTGGGTGTTCAAGGAGGCGGTGCAGCAGGTGAAGCAATGGCGCAGCAACTATTGCGAATCATTCCAGATCAGCGTGAACAAGTCGCCGGTGCAGATCCGCCAGGATGACAGGGTGCATGTTGCTTGGCCGGAATATCTCAAGCAGCATCAGATGCCCGGGCAAAGCATCAATATCGAGATCACCGAGGGGGTGTTGATGAATGCGGAATCAAGGATCAATAAGAAGCTGCTGAGATTCCGCGATGCAGGCATTCAGGTTTCCGTGGACGATTTCGGGACGGGCTATTCATCGCTTGCCTATCTCAAGGAATTCGACATCGACTACCTCAAGATCGACCGGTCATTCGTCCATAACCTGGGGCCGGACTCGAACGATCTGGCGCTCTGTGAAGCGATCATTGTGATGGCGCACAAGCTGGGATTGAAGGTGATCGCCGAAGGTGTGGAGACCGCAATGCAACGCGATCTGCTGCAAACGGCGGGGTGCGATTATGCCCAGGGCTACCTGTATTCGAAGCCGGTACCTCCGGCAGAATTCGAGAAGCTGCTGAAACCGAGGTTGCAGGAGGCGCCGGTCTGAACCGGCGCGGAGCTTGATCGAGGCAAGACATTTCCGGACTCGCCGTCATGACTGAGCTGATACCGAATGACGTCTACAACATCGAGCTATGCAGCGGAGAAATCCGCCGCTGGCGATACCTCGGCCCGGATGCCTCAGAGCAGGTCTGGTGGCGCGACATGGAGACCGGCCTGGAATTCAACGAATCGAGCCTGATGTACGCCTGGCAAATCCAGCCGGAGGGAGAGGCCCCACCCGCGGCGTAGGCTGAAGCGCTCGATGGTCGTTCTGAACTTTGGCGTCGCGTCAGAACCAGATTTCAGGATAGCGCCTCGATGCCGGGATGTTGTTTACCAGCAGTGCCACCGCCAGCAGGATCAGCGGGCCTATGGTGGCCGGCATCAGCACGTACCAGAATCCCAGCTTGTGTGTTTCGGCAGAGCCTATCACCGCGATCAGCGCGGTGGCGCCGCCGGGCGGATGCAGTGTCCGGGTGGCATGCATCAGCGCGATCGCCGTGGAAACGGCCATTGCTTCTGCCAGCCAAGGGTAGTCGTGGAGCAGCTTCCAGCAGGTGACGCCGACGATAGCGGAGATGAAGTGTCCGCCCAACAGGTTGCGTGGCTGGGTAAGCGGGCTGCGTATCGCGCCATAGACGAGCACGGCGGAGGCGCCGAAGGATCCGATCATCAGCGACAGATCGTGCCCCTCGAAGAAGAAATGACTCACCCAGGCTACTGCGGTAATGCCCAGAAAAGCGCCGATCCATGACCAGACAATTTCTTCGCTGCTGACGCGCGGCGGGCCGCTTTGTGTCGTGCCGCGCATCTTGCGAAAGTATTCGGGTATCTTCATCGCAGGCTTCCCATGTGGTAAGCGCTGATGAAATCCTTGCGCCACAGCAACCCGAGCAACCGGCCACTAGCATCCACGACGGGCATGCTGCGCCCCATGTGTTGCTGGAAGGCAACCATGATCTTTCCGAACCCGGCCTCACTGGTCACCGTGATGGCGGGCGAGCTCATCGCTTCGCTCACGTGCGTCTCGCGGCAGCAATCTTTCAGTTCGAGCGACTGGTTCAGCATGCTCGGCAGCAACTCCAGAAAGGTATCGGCCTTGAGCCGGCGCAGGAAATCATTTTCGGTGAGTATGCCCATCACGCGGCCATTTGCATCGGCCACCGGGAGTGCCTTGTGGCCGGACCGAACGAGCGCTCTGGCCGCTTCATCGAGGCGCATTTCCGGGGAAAGGGGGGGGATCCCCGTTCGCATGAGGTTGCCCGCGCTGATCTTGCCGAACAGGCGCTCCGCCGCATGGTGGTGAGCCAGGTGATAGATCGTCCGGAAATCCTCGGTGGAGATGTCGAGATAGCCCGGAATGTGCTGCATCGCATCCAGGATGTCTGCGTCGGTCAGTTCCATCTCCGCCATTTCATCGCTGGCAGGAGCCGTCATGTTTTTTGTGTTCGGAGTGTCTGGCATGGTGTCCAATCGATCAGGTGATGATGAGGTTCTGTTCTAACGGGGGGTATTATTAGTGTCGCTGTGTTCTTTGCGCAAATTTAGTGCGTCAAAAAAACGTAAGTCGTTCTCAGCCGACTACTTTCCGGCTTCGACAAAACGATACGTCGCGTGACAAGCGATGCAGTTGTTCATCGCTACACTCAATTGGGTAATGGTGTGCTTGCTGTCCTTGAGTTTTGCAGCGTCGGCCGCAATAACATCGAATTTTTTGCGGGTATCGAATCCGAGCATCTTCATTTCGGCTGGGATCTTCCTGAACAGCGACCCCGGTACGCCGGCCTCGGCCTGCATGCCTGATGCGGTGGCAGTCCTGGCCACGGTGTCGAAATCATTGGCTGCCGCTGCGGCCAGTATGGTCTGCGAGTTCTGCAGCCAGGTGCGCATCTCCTGCAGCAGTGTATTGCGTTCGTCCTTGCTCAGCATGACGGCCATGCGTCCGTCGTCGGAGGGCTGCACTTCCCCCACGGTGAATTTGTAGGCGAACAGGGCAACGACCAGCGACAACACACCCACCAACCCCCAACTCAACTTGCAACTCTTCATTTCATCTCCTGACTATTTATCAATGTTTCCAGCAGCTGGACAGGCATCACGCATCGTAAGCGCGCAACTCGGCAATATCCCGGATGCATACATCCTTGCCCTCCACCTTGATCAATCCGGCTTCGGACAGATTGTGGAGAATGCGGGAGAACGTCTCCGGCGTGATATTGAGATTGGATGCGATCACATTCTTGTTGGCCGACAGGGTGATATGGATGTCCCGGCCTTCTTTGACTTCCCCAAGGTCGTGCAGCAGGTAATCGACCACCCGCTGTTCCGACGAGCGCAGCGAAAGCGATTCGACGTTCTGGATCAGGCGGTGCAGGCGGATGGAAAGACCCGCCAGCATCTTGCGGCAGAATGCCGGGTCGCTGTCGATGCCGCCAACGATCACATTCCTGCCGATATGCAGCGCCAGGGTGTCGGTCAGGGATTGTGCGTACACCGGATAGGGCTTGTCCATGAACATCACGGCCTCGCCGAAACTCTGTCCCGGTCCGACCAGTTCCACGACCTTTTCGATCCCCTGCGGCGAGCTCAACGCCAGCTTGATCTTGCCGTGAACCACGACATAGAAGCCGGTGGAAGGATCGCCGCGCTGGAACAGCACGTCGTTGCGCGACAAGTGCAGCTCGCGCGTGCCCAGGGCGATGTGCTCGATCTCCTCGGGTGACATTTCGCAGAACAGCGGGAGATGGGAAAGAAAAGCTGAGATCTTGACTGGATTGCTCACGGCAGTTCCTTAAAGTCCGGGTGGTGGATTATAGGGGCAGGCATGGTGTATGAGTCATCGTTCAATGTAGGGGGATACGCCCGTGCCGTTCTTGCATGACGACATCGGGAACCGTGGTCGTTATTGTGGGACGCGCGCAGCATACCAAGCATGCGGATCGCTTCCTTGATTCTGCTCAAGGCAATAAAAACGGCCTGCGCCGAGAATGCACGCCAACCGTTTCAGGCCATACATTCCGCAGGAGTTCCTTTCGATGACGACTATCAGCGAGTTTCTCGCCCCCGACCACAAGCATTGCGACAAGCTGTTTGCCGCCGCAGAGGCCGCAGTGGCGCAGGGCGATTGGGACGATGCCGCAGCAGAGTACAAGCGCTTTCATGCTGCACTGCTGCATCATTTCGCCATGGAAGAAGAGGTCATGTTCCCGGCCTTCGAGGAGCGAACCGGCATGACGCAAGGCCCGACGGCGATCATGCGTTCCGAACATCGCCAGATGACCGAGCTGCTCAACGGCATGTCCGGCGCATTTGCGAGAAAGGATGCCAACGCCTTTCTCGGCGATGCCGATACCTTGCTCATCATCATGCAGCAGCACAACATCAAGGAAGAACAGATCCTGTACCAGATGGCCGATCACGCGCTGGCAGGCGAACTGGACGAGGTGGTCGGGCGCATGCGCGCCATGTCCTGACCCATGCCGGAGCGCCTGGTCGATGCACGCTGGCTGGAACCGCCCGAACCGATGGAGCTCACGCTTGCGGCGCTCAACGAGCTTGAGCCGGGCGAGCGCTTGCGCCTGCTGATCCACCGTATGCCTTTCCTGTTGTTCCCGATCCTCAAGGAATGGGGTTTCGAATACAAGGTGACCGCCAATGATGATGGCAGTTATGAGGTATCGATCTGGCATCAGGAACAAACCGGTGACGACGGCGGAATGAAGCAGCCATGAACCAGCTGGACGGCCTGTCGCTGGAGCAGGCGCCACCGATCAGTGTGCCGCTGCGTTTCTTCATCACCGCGCCCTTGTTCGCATTGGCAGCTTCTGTGCTGGCGCTGTGGCAGGGGCCGGGCCTGTTCTATAGCCGCTGGAGCCCTGCCCTGCTGGGCATCACGCATCTGCTGACGCTCGGCTACATGGGGCTGGTCATGCTGGGAGCCAGCATGCAGATGCTGCCCGTGGTCGCGGGAACGGCGATGAAGCAGCCCGCGCGGGTCGCATCCTTCATTCACGCGCTGGCGACGGGCGGTATCGTGCTGCTCTGTGGCGGGTTGATATTCACCGCACCGCTCGCGTTGAAGATCGCCCTGCCGGTATTGGGCGGCACGCTGCTGCTGTTTGCTGTGCTGGTCGTCGTGACGTTGCGCCGTGCGCTGCCGCAGAACATGACGGCGCGGGCGATGCGTCTGGCTGTGCTGATGCTCGCGGCCACGGTGCTGCTGGGCCTGATCCTGCTGAGCAACCATGCCTTCGGCTGGTGGCTGCAGCAGCGCGAGATGCTGGTCAACCTGCACCTCACCTGGGGACTGCTGGGCTGGGTCGGGATATTGATCGTGGGGGTCGCCTATCAGGTCGTGCCGATGTTCCAGCTCACGCCGGCCTATCCGGCCAGACTCACGCGCTGGCTGGCGGAGCTGGTCTTCATCCTGTTACTGCTGTTGGCTGCTGGCAGGTTCTTCACCAGCGCTGCGTTTGCTGTTGCGGATGCTGCTGGCGGCAGGATTCGCCACCTTTGCGCTGACCACACTGTGGCTGCAGCACAAAAGACGGCGCAAGCTGCCCGATGTGTCGCTCAACTTCTGGCGCTGCGGCCTGATCAGCCTGTTGCTGGCGATATCGCTCTGGATCACAGCCCAGGTATGCCCGTCATTGGGTGATATGCAAAGTTACGGCCTGCTGCTGGGCGTACTGATGATCGCGGGCTTTGCCATGTCCATCATCAACGGCATGCTGTACAAGATCGTGCCGTTCCTGGTGTGGTTCCACTTGCAAGGCAGGCGTGGCACCCGCGGCGGAGCGGTGCCGAATGTGCGCGAGATCATGCCGGAAGCGAGTACCCGGCCGCAGATGTGGCTGCACTTCGCTGCGCTGGCTGCGCTGCTCGGCGCCATCGTCTTTCCTGGGATATTTGCTTATCCGGCCGCGCTGCTGTTCGGCGCTTCCAACCTTTGGCTGTGGCTGAACATCGTTGCGGCGGGCCGCATCTATCGCAGTAACAACGCCAATATTTGACGAATCTCAGGCACGCAGGAGCCGCAGCCTGTGCCCGCTTTCGAGTGCAAGCCAATGGCTTCGACGCTATCCAGACCTTGCGTCTGAATGGCATTCAGGATGGTTTTTTCGCCCACGCCGAAACAGGCGCATACGTTGCGACCGCAATCGGGGGCCGTGCCTTTGGGCGGGCGGGCGGAAAGCAGGCCGGCCAGTTCGGCCGGTTCCAGTTGTGTCCGGGAAAACAAGCGGCCCAGCCATTCGCGCTCCGGCAAGCGTGGATCGGCGGCAATGAAGAACACCGCTTCCAGTTGTCCATCCCGCAGACATGCTGCGCGATAGCGTCCCATTGCGGCATCGCGGTACTCGATCCACTCGCCGGCGTGCTGCGTGCCGTGTTGCCGCGGCTCCACCTGTTTGCTCTCTTCGGCCAATGCCGCCACGACCCAGGCGCGGCTATCTTCCGGCGATTTCTCGCCGGCAATTTCATGCCGCCAATATTCCGCCCGCTGCGAGCAGGCACAATAGTTGGCGTCCTTAAGTTCCAGCCTGGCCCGGCTCAACACAAAACCATACCACTGCGGCTGATAAGGCTCGACCCGCACCGGTGTATGTTTTGATTCTGGCTGGCCGGAGATCGGGTCGGTGATCGGTGCGACCAATGCATCCACCCGTGCAGCTTTGGCAAACGCATCGTTCCAGTGCATCGGCACGAACACCGAGCCGGCACGCTGGTCTTCGCTGACCTGTACTCGCGCCAGCATGCTGCCGTGGCGGCTAGTCAGGCGCGCCAAACCGCCGTCTGTGAGCAGGAATTTTTGCGCATCGGAGGCATGCACTTGCACGAACGGCTCGAACACATGGGCATTCAGACGCGGTACTTTTCCGGTGCGGGTCATAGTGTGCCACTGGTCGCGGATACGGCCGGTATTCAACAGCAGCGGATAATCGCCGCTTATCGACACGGCAGGTCGTTGCGGCGTAACGGCGACCATGCGTGCTTTGCCAGTCGGCGTATAGAACTTCCCGTCCGCAAACAAACGCTGCGTCCCCTGCGCTGCGCGGTTGTTGATCGGCCATTGCACCGGCTGCAGCGTGTCGTATTCCGTATCGTCCAATTCCGCCAATGCGCCGATATCGAAGGCTCGTTGCCCCGTATTTTCAAAACCGGACAGGCGCGCATGTTCGCGAAATATCTGCGCAGGTTTGGTATAGGAGAACTGCTGCGGCAAAACCCATGCGCTGTGCCACTTGCGTGATGATCCACCAATCCTGCCTGGCCTCGCCCGCCGCCGGCTGGAATGAGCGCTGCCGCGAAATGCGCCGTTCCGAGTTGGTCACGGTGCCGTCTTTTTCACCCCAACTTGCAGCGGGCAGCAAAATATCGGCGCACGCCGTGGTGTCGGTGTGTCGCACGCAATCGGATACCACGACCAGTTCACAACCCAGCAAAGCGGCGCGCACCCGGTCGGCATCCGGCATGCTCACAACAGGATTGGTGCCCATGATCCACACTGCCTTGATCTTTCCCTCTGCGATGGCTTGAAACATTTCTACCGCTTTCAGCCCGGGGGATTGCGCAATGTTCGGCGCGTTCCAGAATCGCGCCACCCGCTCGATACTCTCCGCCTCGGAAAAATCCATGTGCGCCGCCAGTTGATTGGCCAGGCCGCCCACTTCGCGTCCGCCCATCGCATTCGGTTGTCCCGTCACCGAGAACGGCCCCATGCCGGGACGACCGATCCGACCGGTGGCCAGATGCACGTTGATGATCGCGTTGGCCTTGTCCACACCGCTGGAGGACTGGTTGATGCCTTGCGAAAAGATGGTCACGCTGCGTTCGGTGCGCGCAAACAGATGGAAGAATTCGCTGACCTGCGCCTCTGAAACTCCACAAACCTGCGCGACCTGTGGAATGGAACTGACGGAGCGTGCTGCCTCAAATGCAGCAGCAAAACCCTCCACATGCGCTTCCACATACGGCAGATCGAGCGCGTCTTCGCGGCGCAAATGGTGCAACAGGCCATTGAACAGATAAGCATCGGAACCGGGCGAGATCGTCAGATGCAGAGTCAGCGATGTCGCAGGTCGCCGTGCGGCGCGGATCGACCACCACTACCTGCATGCTTGGCCGTGCTTGCTTCGCTGCGGCCAGACGCTGGTACAGCACCGGATGCGCCCACGCCAGGTTGGAACCGACGATGACGACAAGATCCGCAGCCTCGATATCCTCATAACAGACCGGCACCGCATCGGCGCCGAACGCGCGCTTGTGTGCCGCCACTGCTGTGGACATGCACAGGCGCGAATTGGTGTCGATGTTGGCGCTGCCGATGAAGCCTTTCATCAGCTTGTTGGCGACGTAATAGTCTTCGGTGAGCAGCTGGCCGGAGACATAGAAGGCCACCGCATCCGGCCCGTGCTCGGCAATGATCTTGCTGAAGCCGCTGGCAACGCGATCCAGCGCCGATTCCCAGGAGGCTCGCTGTCCATAGACCAGCGGATGCAGCAAGCGTCCCGCGTGATCCAGTGTGTCAGCGAGGGCCGCGCCTTTGGAACACAGCCGCCGAAATTGGCCGGGTGATGCGGGTCGCCAGTCAGCGTGACTCCATCGCCGACGTTCGCGACCACGCCGCAGCCGACCCCGCAATACGGGCAGGTGCTGCGAACAGGCTGCGGCACGGTTATGCTTTGCATGCTCCCGCCTCTGCTTCGAGAAACAACTCGCCGTGGGCAACGCGCACTTCATGGCGGTGCGCGCAGCCGATATCGGGCGCGATTGCCGCGCCCGATTCCAGATCGATCACCCAGCTATGCAACGGACAGGTGACGCGCTTGCCATGCACGATGCCCTGCGACAATTGGCCCGCCCTTGTGCGGGCAGCGGTTGTTGAGCGCGAACACCTGATCGTCCACGGTGCGGAACAATGCGATCTCGCCGGTTGCGGTCTTGACGACGCGCGAACCCTGACGCGGAATATCTTCCAGCTTGCCGATTTGTATCCAGTTCATTTCATTCCTCCTTATACGATCGTGGCCAATGCGGATTGAACTCATGCGCTTCTTTTGCCTTCGGCGCGTTCCTTCCACGGGTCGTCCTGCGAATAGCGTTGCGATTCGAGGAAGCGTGCATACAGCTCGGCGCGTTTCGCAGCATCGTCGACGATGTGCCGCTTGACGTAAGCCAGTCCGACACGCTCTATCCATGGCGCGGTGCGGTCCAGGTAATGGGCGTCTTCGCGGTACAGCTGCATGAAGGCGCCGCAATACTCCAGCACTTCGGCTTCGGTCGAGACCTTGCACAGGAAATCGGTGACGCGAACCTTGACGCCGCCGTTGCCGCCCACGTGCAGCTCGTAACCGGAATCCACGCACACCACGCCGAAATCCTTGATGGTCGCTTCGGCGCAATTGCGCGGGCAGCCGGAAACGGCGATCTTGAATTTATGCGGCGTCCACGAGCCCCAGGTCATCTGTTCGACCTTGATGCCCAAGCCGGTGGAATCCTGCGTGCCGAAGCGGCACCACTCCGAGCCGACGCAGGTCTTGATCGTGCGCAACGATTTGCCGTAAGCATGGCCGGAGACGAAACCGGCCTCGACCAGCTCGGCCCACATCCTGGGCAGATTCTCTTTGCTGATGCCATACAGGCCGATGCGCTGACCGCCGGTGATATGGACGGTGGGTACTTCATGCCGTTCGGCGATCTCGGCGATGGCGCGCAACTGCGCCGGTGAGGTGACGCCGCCCCAGATGCGTGGAATGACTGAATAGCTGCCGTCCTTCTGGATGTTGGCGTGCACGCGTTCGTTGATGAAGCGTGAACGGCTGTCGTCGACATACTCGCCCGGCCATGCCGCGAGCAAATAGTAGTTCAGTGCCGGGCGGCACACATGGCAGCCGTCCGGCGTCTTCCACTCCAGCGCCTTCATCAGTTCGGGAATGGATTTCAATCCGCGCTCGCGTATCGTCTTGGTACATGTCCGAATGTGCATACTCGGTGCAGCCGCAGATCGGCTTCTTGCTGGGCCTGGCGGAATAATCACCGCCCAGCGTGTTGGCCAGTATCGCTTCCACCATTCCGGTGCATGAGCCGCACGAGGCGGACGCCTTGGTATGGGAGCGCACCTCGTCCAGCGTGAACAGTTTCTTGTCGATGATGGCGTTGACGATGGTTCCCTTGCATACACCGTTGCAGCCGCAAACTTCCGCCGAGTCCGGCATGTTTGCCACGGCTGCCGTACCGCCATGGCCGGAATCGCCGATATGCATCTGGCCGAACAGCAGGTGTTCGCGCATCTCGGATACATCGGTGCCGTCGCGCATCATCTGGAAATACCAGGGGCCGTCCATGGTGTCGCCGTACATCACCGCACCGCGCAATTTGTTATTGCGCAACACCAGCTTCTTGTAGACGCCGCGTGCCGCATCCTGCAGCAGCAGCTCGTCATCTCCCGGACCGGGATTGAAATCGCCGGCTGAGAACAGATCGATGCCGGTCACCTTGAGCTTGGTCGATACCGACGAACCTTCATAGCGCATCGCGCCATAACGGGCGAGATGGTTCGCGGCCACCTTGGCCTGCTCGAACAGCGGCGCGACCAGTCCGTACGTCTGCCCGCGATGCTGCACGCATTCGCCGACCGAATAAATTTTCGGGTCGTAAGTCTGCATAGTGTCGCTGACCACGATGCCGCGCTCGCAATGGATGCCGGCGGATTTGGCCAGTGCGATGTTGGGGCGAATGCCCGCCGACATCACGATCAGGTCGGCCGGGATCTCTTCGCCATCCTTGAAGCGCAAGCCGGTGACCGCGGTCTCGCCGAGGATGGCATCGGTCTGCCGCGACAGGTAGAACTTCAACCCGCGTTTCTCCAGCGCCTGCTGCAACAGGCCGCCGCCGACCTTGTCCAGCTGGCGCTCCATCGGCCACTCGCACAGGTGCACCACCGATACGTCCATGCCGCGCAACGACAAACCGTTTGCTGCTTCCAGCCCGAGCAGGCCGCCGCCGATCACCACGGCGCGTTTGCCAGATGTGGCTGCGGCGAGCATCTGTTCCACGTCATCGATGCTGCGGTAGCCCAGTACACCGGGTAGATCGATCCCCGGAACGGGCAGCATGATAGGGTTGGAACCGGTGGCGATCAACAGCCTGTCGTAAGGCGTGACAATGCCGTCTGTCCGTTTCGACCGACACAGCGCGCGCGATCTATCTTCGTTACCGTCTTGCCGGTGTGCAGGGTGATATGGTTCTGTTCATACCAGCTCCAGTCGTTCAGGATCGTGTCCTGAAATTTCATCTCGCCGGACAGCACCGGAGAAAGCAGAATGCGGTTGTAGTTGGGCTGCGGTTCCGCACCGAACACGGTGATGTCGAACTCGTCAGCCGACATCTTCAGCAATTCCTCGATGGTGCGAATACCGGCCATGCCGTTGCCGATCACCACCAAGCGTATTTTGTTTGTTGCCATCATGTACTCCTCTCAATAAAAAGCGCCGTCCGGCTACCCACCGGAACGACGCCTTTGTCGTTGCTACATTCCAAATTCAGAACCCGCCGTTGGGTCGAATCCAAAGATTCCTGCTGCCACTTCCGAACTTTAAATCTTTCCCTTCCACCTCGCCGACGCCGCTTACCTCGCGTATGCGGACATCCTGGAAAAGATGCCTACTTCATCTCCGGCCGCGATGTTTTGCGACAGCAACGCGGCCTGGCCATTGATGGTGCAAATCACTTCACTGCAGGCCAGCACACGCTCCCATCGGGGGCCGCGCTGGCACAAACGATCCAGCACTTGTGATGGAAAAATTCCCATTTTGAATATCCATGCGTTCCGATGTCATCATCAATGCATCGCTGGCACGGCCAAAGTACATGATCTCGACCTGATGCCTTTTCGCGTAGTCAGACCAATAGAATGATCGCAGGAAACTTTTCATGTCGTCAGGCCGCTTTCTTCGCCTGCTTCTGGTACAGGAACTCCAGCACCGCACCGCGCAGGCGGTGGTAATGCGCATCGTTCGCCAGCGCCACACGATTGCGCGGCTTGGGCAGATCGACGCTCAGTATTTCGCCGATGGTCGCTGCCGGGCCGTTGGTCATCATCACGATGCGGTCGGACAGCAACACCGCCTCGTCCACATCGTGCGTGACCATCACCACCGTGCTGTTGGTGGCGGCCACGATCTTCATCAACTCGTCCTGCAAGTGCGCGCGGGTCAACGCATCCAGCGCGCCGAACGGCTCGTCCATCAGCAACACCTTGGGTTGCATGGACAGGGCGCGGGCGATGCCGACACGCTGCTTCATGCCGCCGGAGATCTCGTGCGGATATTTGTGCTCGGCATGGCTCAGGTGCACCAGGGCCAGCGCCTCCTGCGTGCGTTGCGCGAGCTGCGCCCTTGCTCTCCGTGGCGCCGAACACCCGCTCGACCGCGAGATGGACATTCTCGAAACAGGTCAGCCAGGGCAGCAGCGAATGGTTCTGGAACACCACGCCGCGATCCGGCCCCGGACCGGCGATCTCGCGATTCGCGCAGAGCATGACGCCGTCGGTCGGCATCAGCAGTCCCGCGATCAGATTGAGCAAGGTGGATTTGCCGCAGCCCGAGTGCCCGATCAGGGTGATGAACTCGCCCGGATCGATCTTGAGGGCGATATTCTTGAGCGCGACGAACGTGCCCTGCCTGGTCTCGAACGACATCTGCACATTTTCAATTTGCACATAGTTTTCTTCATGCTGGTCTCCGATCAGTAGCTGAAGCGTTTGGCGATCTGCACCAGCAGCGTTTCCAGCAACAGGCCGACGATGCCGACGATGAAGATGGCGATGATGATGTGCTCGACGTTCAGGTTGTTCCATTCGTCCCACACCCAGAAGCCGATGCCCACGCCGCCGGTCAGCATCTCCGCCGCGACGATCACCAGCCAGGCCGTACCGATGGCGAGGCGTATGCCGGTCAGCATGTAAGGCAGGGTTGCCGGGAACAGTATCTTGGTGAAGACTTTCCATTCGGACAGGTTGAGTACGCGTGCCACGTTCAGATAATCCTGCGGCAACTGGCGCACGCCCATCGCGGTGTTGATGATCATCGGCCAGATGCTGGAGATAAAGATCACCCAGATGGCCGCCGGATTTGCCGCCTTGAACACCAGCAGACCGATGGGCAGCCATGCCAGCGGCGATACCGGCCGCAGCATGCTGACGATAGGCGAGGTCATCTTGTCGAGGAAACCGAAACGACCGATCATGAACCCGAGCGGGATGCCGATCAGCGCAGCCAGCCCGAAACCGACGCCGACGCGTCCGAGTGAATTCAGGATGTTCCAGCCTATGCCCTGATCGTTCGGCGTCTTCTGGTAGAACGGATCGCTGAACAGTGTCACCGCCGAATCCCAGGTCTTGAGCGGCCCCGGCAGCGTCTCGCTGCCCTGTGCCAGCATCGACCACAGGAACAGGAACAGGACGATGCCGATGCCGGGCGGAGCCAATGCTCCGCCAGATGTTTTCTGAGGTTCATCATGCCCGCACCTTGAAACTGGCCGCGTACTTCTTCGGATCCTTGCCATCCCATACGGTGCCGTCGATCAGTTTGGAGGTGCGCATCACATCCTTGGGCACGGGCCACTTTGACCTGCGACGCCGCCTCTTATACAACTCGATCTGATTGATCTTCTTGGCCACGGCCAGATAATCCGGATCTTCCTTGAGCAGGCCCCAGCGTTTGTGCTGCGTCAGAAACCACATGCCGTCGGAGAGGTAGGGGAAATTCACCGCACCGTCGTTGCAGAACTTCATGTAGTTCGGGATCGTTCCACTTCTTGCCCAGACCGTCCTCGTACTTGCCTTCCAGACGCTGGTCGATCACCTCGACCGGGCAATTCACATAGGATTTGTCGGCGATGATCTCGGCCACCTTGCGGCGGTTGGCCATGTCGTCGATGTACTTGGAGGCTTCCAGCACCGCCATCGATCAAGGCGCGTGCGGTGTTGGGATATTTCTGCACGAACTCGGCGGTGCTGCCCAGCACTTTCTCCGGATGGTCTTTCCAGATGTCCTGCGTCGTGGCGGCGGTGAAGCCGATCTTGTCGTAGATGGCGCGGTTGTTCCAGGGCTCGCCGACGCAGAAGCCGTCCATATTGCCGATGCGCATGTTGGCCACCATCTGCGGCGGCGGCACGGTGATGGTCTTCACATCGCTGAGCGGATTGATGTCGTAACTGGCCAGCCAGTAATACAGCCACATCGCGTGCGTGCCGGTGGGGAATGTCTGTGCGAAGGTGTAGTCGCGCTTCTCGCTGTCCACCAGTTTCTTCAGGGCCGCGCCGTTAGTCGCGCCCTTGTCCTTGAGCTGGTTGGAAAGCGTGATGGCCTGGCCGTTGTTGTTCAGCGTCATCAGCACCGACATGTCCTTCTTCTGCCCGCCGATGCCCAGCTGCACGCCGTAGATCAGGCCGTACAGCACATGCGCTGCATGCAGCTCGCCGTTCACCAGCTTGTCGCGCACCGCCGCCCAGGAGGCTTCCTTGGACACGTTGATCTTGATGCCGTATTTCTCGTCGAACTTCATCACCGAGGCGATCACCACCGAGGCGCAATCGGTCAGCGGAATGAAACCGATGTTCACGGTCTTCAATTCCGGCGCATCGGAACCGGCCGCCCACGCGGCAGAACGCGTACCCATCGGCACCATGGACATGATCCCTGCCGCACCCAAAATTGCACCTGTCTGTTTCATGAAATCCCTCCGGCTGTTTTGTTCAGGCAGCGTGCGCATTCGCGGTGACTATTTCCTGTGTTGGCTTATCCATCTTCAAATCTCCTTATAGAAAAATCTGTGTTCGAAAATAAAAAAAGGCGTCCGACTGCGAATACGCAGTGGGACGCCTTTGTCCTTTGATGTCTGATTCTCCGAACCGCCGTTGATTCGTTGATGTTCCCTAAGCAATGCAACAGTCATGCCAGCAATCACATTACTTAACTATCTTCAATTAGATTCAACCGGATGGGCGTGCATTCGCAAACATCATTTCCGGTCGGTTCGATCGCAGCGAATGATCGAACAGTTTTGGTGCAGTACACCACGCTCCTTACGCACTCAATTCCTTCGCGAAGATGATCGCCTCGGCGATCTCCGCCAATCGTTTTCCTTTGCTCATCGCCATATTGCGCATGCGCTTATAGGCCTCCGGTTCGCTATAACCATGATCCTCCATCAATATGCCCTTGGCGCGATCCACCAGTTTGCGCTCGACCAGCTGACTCTTCGCTTCCTTCAATTCATCGCGCAACCGTTTGTGTTCCAGAAAACGCGCGGCGGCGACGTGGATGATGCCGCTCAAATCTTCGCTCTGCACCGTCATGGGATACATAGGCACTGACCCCGGCACGCATCGCCTCCTGAATACTGTGCTGGTCTTTTTGCGCGCCCTAGCACCACCACCGGTTTTTCCAGCGTGGTGGACATCAGGCTGATCTGCTCCAGGGTATCGCGCCCCGGTGCGTTGGCGTCCACGATGATCACATCGGCTGATGCGGCCTGGATGGAACGTTCGTCCACCTGTTCCCACGCCAGTATGCCGACGACGTCGAATTCGGCCAGTTCCAGGCTGGCCTTCAGCCATGCGGCTCTATCTCTTACATCATCGATAATCAATATTCGTTTCAAGGTCTCTCCTTGCATATGCTGACGTAAGCAGCAATAAGCGAGCCAAGCCCCTGAAGCAAGAGAATATGGGGTTGAAACTAATTTGATATTGCGAGATGCGCACTAGGACAGTGCGCTGTGCGAGCTATTGGTGCTATGCCATAAGGTTTTGTCGCCACTAAAGCCAGCTTCCCACCGCCGGTTCAACTTCTTCTTTTCTCCCGCAGCAAACTGAACGCCGCGATCACGAACGGCAGCAGCGCGGCCAGCGCCAACGCACCTGCCCATTTGATGCGGGCCAGCGTCAGCATTCCAGCGATGAGGAACAGCACGGCACGCACGCCGGCTGCGTAGGTGAGGCGCCGGCGCGCCCGTTCATGCCACTCCGTTTGCTGCCCCGGCTTGAGCCACAGCGGCAGCAGCTGTCCTGCCGCGCCGCTGACCAAAGGGAACAAAAAAGAAAAAACGAACAGATGCGCCACGCCGGTGGAATCGATCCATCCGGCGCCATGCACGCCGCCGGCCACGAGCGCGAGGAGAAATCCGGCGAGTGCGGTTGCCAGCAACGGCACCGCGCCATGCCGGCTGAAGATGGCGGTGCGAAAGCGGCTCAGCCAGGCGCGCATCAATCGGCTCAAGGGGATCAGCCACAGCAGCAATCCGAGCCAGCACAACAGCGGCAACCAGGCAGCACCCACCGCGATCAGCACGGTGCCGCCCAGCGCGGCGGGCAGGTCGGCACGCAAACGCTGGGCGACTTGCGGATCGGGATGGCCGGCAGCGGTAGGCAGCAATACTTGCAGGGTGCCGACGGCAGTCAGCCCGACAAAGCCGAACAGGTTGAGATGCAGGTGCAAACGTTTGAACTCCAGGAACTGCTGCGGCCACACCGACATGGCCAGCACGGCCAGCAGGCTTGCGATCAGGCATGCCAGCGCGGCGAGATACCAGCGCACGCCGGGATGCGCTCCGCCCAGTGCCTCCCTTGATCGCAGCAACTGCCATACAGCCAGGCCGGTGGCGGCAGTCAGGCGCGAGGAGGGCGGCCAGGCTGCGAAAGATCTCCGGCAGCGCAAAGATGAAATAAGCCACGATCAGCACGCCGCCGAGCCAGGCCAGCGCGGCGTAACCCTCGACGCTGCGCGGTGCCGCGCGCGTGCGGGTCAGCACCGGCACGAAATGCGTCATCGCGCCCATGATCAGCGGCATCACGCCGAGCGCGAATGCCAGATGGACATGCGCGGCACGATGCAGATCGGCGACGAGCGGCAGCAGCCACGCGCCCACCATGCCCAGCATGGCTGCCAATACCAGTAACACCAGAATCATGGAATTTGCCTGTCAGAAATTGACGCAATCTTAGCGCAGCGAAAGATCTCCGGGGCAGGCAAATTGCCCCGCTTGAATTCTCTTGATTGAGGTCAAGGATGGACAAACCTCGGCTGGGTTACTGTGCGGTCGCCGTGATCAATGGGTCTGATTCCGGCCTCGACAATCTGCGGAATGGAGAGGTGATCATCAGGTTCGGGGCAACAACCAATGCAGGGCTATTCATTCAGGGAGGTAATAAATGAGCGAAACATTTACCAAGGGGATGGCGCGAAACATATTCTACGGGGGGGCGGTCTTTTTCTTCCTGTTGTTTCTCGCACTGACCTTCGACACAGTGCAGACCCTGCCGAAGCGGGATCACCGTGAAAACATCACCGATTCGGTCGTGCGCGGCAAGCACATCTGGGAAACACGCGACTGCATCGGATGCCACACGCTCCTGGGTGAAGGCGCCTATTTCGCCCCGGAACTCGGCAATGTCTACAAACGCCGCGGCGCCGACTTCATCAAGGCATGGATCAAGGGCCAACCCACCGGCGCTGCCGGGCCGCCGCCAGATGCCGCAATTCAACCTGACCGATCAGCAGCTCGACGACTGGTCGACTTCCTGAAATGGACCTCGGAGATCAACACCAACAACTGGCCGCCCAACATCGAAGGCTGAATCCAGTAGATACCCTGACACAAAACGGTTTTGGAGGAACTCAAGATGCAATATAAATCTCAAGCGGTGGCGAAGCCATATTTCATTGCCGCCATTGGCCTGTTCGTCGCGACAGATCCTGTTCGGCCTGATCATGGGCTACCAGTACGTGGTGGGCGACTTCCTGTTCCCGGCCATTCCCTTCAACGTGGCCCGCATGGTCCACACCAACCTGCTGATCGTGTGGATCCTGTTCGGCTTCATGGGCGCGGCTTACTACCTGATACCCGAGGAGGCGGAGACCGAGCTGTTCAGTCCCAAGCTGGCCATTGCTCATGTTCTGGATCTTCCTGGTCGCCGGTGCGCTGACCATCGTCGGCTACCTGTTGGTGCCCTATGCCACGCTGGCCCAGATGACCGGCAACGACATCCTGGCGACCATGGGACGGGAATTCCTCGAGCAGCCGCTACCGACCAAAGTCGGCATCGTGATCGTCGCACTGGCCTTCCTGTTCAACATCAGCATGACCGTGCTGAAGGGCCGCAAGACTTCGATCAGCCTGGTGATGCTGATGGGTCTGTGGGGCCTGGCGATCTTCTTCCTGTTCTCCTTCTACAACCCGTCCAACCTGGTGCTGGACAAGTATTTCTGGTGGTGGACCGTGCATCTCTGGGTGGAAGGCGTGTGGGAACTGATCCTCGGTGCGATGCTGGCCTTCGTGCTGATCAAGATCACCGGCGTGGACCGTGAAGTGATCGAGAAGTGGCTCTACATCATCATCGCCATGACGCTGATCACCGGCATCATCGGCACCGGCCACCACTACTTCTGGATCGGTACGCCGGAATACTGGCAATGGTTCGGTTCCGTGTTCTCCGCGCTGGAACCCATCCCGTTCTTCATGATGACCGTGTTCGCCTTCAACATGGTGAACCGCCGCCGCCGCGAGCATCCCAACAAGGCCGCCACGCTGTGGGCGCTGGGCACCGGCGTGATGGCCTTCCTCGGCGCCGGCGTGTGGGGCTTCCTGCACACGCTGGCCCCGGTGAACTATCTACACCCACGGCACGCAGATCACCGCGGCCCACGGCCACATGGCGTTCTACGGCGCCTACGTGATGGTGAACCTGACCATGATCTCCTATGCCATGCCGATGCTGCGCGGGCGCAGCGCCAACTCCGACTCGGCACAAGTGCATGGAGATGTGGTCGTTCTGGCTGATGACGGTATCCATCGTGTTCATCACGCTGTTCCTGACCGCCGCCGGCATCCTGCAGATCTGGCTGCAGCGCATGGGCAGCTCGCCGATGAGCTTCATGGATGCGCAGGACCAGGTCCGCTGTTCTACTGGCTGCGCGAGATCGCCGGCGGGTATTCCTGCTCGGCCTGGTGCTTTATGTCTGGAGTTTCTTCTGCAAGAAAGGTGAAGTAAAAGCAGTGGCGTAGCACTGCTTCCTCGGGGAGGGGCGCTTGCGCCCCTCTTTTTCAGGCCACCTCTAAAAATCCAAACTTCGTCGCAATACGGCGTTGCTCACAAAAAATCGCTCCTTACATACTCAGATGTATGCCGCGTCGCAATTTTTTGCTCGCGCCTTGTCTTGCTTAGAATTTTGAATTTTTAGAGGTAGCCTTAACTATGCCCTTCTGCTTTGACAAATAACACGCTCACTACACATCAGATTCATGCCACGCCGCCGGGCGACCTGGCGATCTGGTTCTTCATCTTTGCCGAATTGCTGGCCTTCGGCGTCTTCTTCGTCGCCTACGCATTTGCGCGGGCGCACAACGTGGCGCTGTTCAACGAATCGCAACAGCACCTCAACATCGCATCCGGTGCCGTCAACACCCTGGTGCTGATCACCAGCAGCTATTTCATGGTGCGCGCCGTCGCGGCCATCAAGCAGGGTCTGTCGCGCGAATGCGCGCGCTGGATCGCCGCCGCCATCGGTTTCGGCGGCATCTTCCTGGTCATCAAGCTGTTCGAGTTCCATGCCAAGTTCTCCGCCGGCATCTCGCTCAGCACCAACACCTTCTACATGTTCTACCTGTCGCTGACGATCTTCCATTTCATGCACGTGATCCTCGGCATGGTGATCCTGGCGGCGGTGATGCTGAAAGCGCGGCGCGGCGGCTACAGCGTGGAAAACCATACCGGCGTGGAAACCGGCGCCTCCTATTGGCACATGGTCGACCTGCTGTGGATCATCCTGTTTCCGCTGGTTTACGTGATCCATTAAAGATCGCGTCATTGATGCTGAAGAATTCCGAGTGTTCCCCCACCCTAATCCCTCCCCCGGTGGGAGAGGGACTAAACCCCAAACCTCTCCGCTCAAACTCCCTCTCCCACCGGGGGAGGGCTGGGGTGGGGGAATACTTGGTGAGAAGCCTTAGTTTTCTAACTACTGACTAAGTCCGGACTTAACCCATGCAAAAGTCGGATGAACCTTAAATGATAAAGGCGCACATGGACACACCACACAAACCCCATTTCATCCGCCCCTGCACCGTCATCTGGCTGCTGCTGATGGCGCTGACCGGGACCACCTACGCCATCGGCGAAGCCGGGCTGGGCGGTATGGCCGTCATGTTTACCGTGCTCGGCACTGCCGCGGTCAAGGTGCAGATGGTGGCCAACTATTTCATGGGTCTGCGCCGCACCCGCTGGCTGTGGCGCGGCATCGTGCTGGGCTGGCTGCTGCTGGTGGTCGGGGCTGATCACCATCGCTTACTTAACCTCGGTCAAGTAAATAATCCGTCCGATCTGGACTTAGACTGAAACAAATCCTTTCAAAGGTTCTGAATATGAGCGACCTCCCTTTCTACAAGCCGCACGGCAACGAGATCGAGCTGTTCGAGCACGCCTATCGCAACCGCCTGCCCCTGCTGATCAAGGGGCCGACCGGCTGCGGCAAGACGCGCTTCGTGGCGCACATGGCGGCAAAGCTCGGCTTGCCGCTCTACACCGTGGCCTGCCACGACGACCTCACCGCCTCCGACCTGGTCGGGCGGCATCTGATCGGCGACGGCGTGACCTACTGGAACGACGGCCCGCTGACCCGGGCGGTGCGCGAAGGCGGCATCTGCTATCTCGACGAAGTGGTGGAAGCGCGCAAGGACACCACCGTGGTGCTGCATCCGCTCTCCGACGACCGCCGCATCCTGCCGATCGAGCGCACCGGCGAGATACTCGACGCGCCGCCCGAGTTCATGCTGATCGTGTCCTACAACCCCGGCTACCAGAATTTCCTCAAGGGCATGAAGCCCAGCACGCGCCAGCGTTTCGTCAGCCTGCGCTTCGATTTCCCCAAGCCGGAACTGGAACAGCAGATCGTCGTCGGCGAGACCGGCGCCGATGCCATGCTGTCGAAGCGACTGGTCAACCTCGCCAACAGCCTGCGCGCGCTCAAGGAGCACGACCTGGAAGAGGCGGCCAGCACGCGTCTGCTGGTCTATGCCGCCATCGCTGATCGGCAGCGGTTTCGATCCGGTGGATGCCTGCCGTGCCGCGCTGGTGGAGCCGCTGACCGACGACGAGGAGACAGCCGAGGCGCTGATGGAGATCGTCTATGCCAGCTTCGGTAAATGATGGCATAAGCTCGGGTGATCGATTTGAGCGGAACCTATTCCTTCCCCCTTTTAGGGGGAAGGTTAGGATGGGGGTGGAGTTGCGGAATGACATCGCTCTTACCCCCACCCTAGCCCTCCCCCTGCAAGGGGGAGGGGATCATGTGCTTTTTGGATGGCGCAGGTGATCAACATGAAGTTCGACACTCAGCGCAAACGCTTACTGTTCCAGTCCGGCTTCTTCATGCTGTTCGTGCTGGCGCCGGTGTTCGACCTGTTCCGCCTCGACCTCAATCTCAAGCACTTCTTCTTCCTCGGCATGGACTGGACGCTGGGGCTGGACGACTTCGTCGCCGGCAAGATCGATGTGACCCAGGCCGCGCTCAACATCGTGCTGCGCGGCGGCTCTGCCCATCCTCGGCACCATCGCCGTCGGCGTGTGGGTGTCGTGGAAATACGGACGGCTTTACTGCGGCTGGCTGTGCCCGCATTTTTCGGTCGTGGAAACCATCAACCAGCTGATGCGCCGCACCATCGGCCGGCAGAGTCTGTGGGATCGCGAGGCACTGCCGGAAAAGAATGCCGACGGCTCGCATCACCCGGCCAATCCGCTCTACTGGTTCGTGCTGCTGCCGCTGGTGCTGGCCTTCGCGTTCGTGTGGGCCATCGTGCTGCTGACCTACCTGCTCCCCCCGGCGGAGATCTACGGCAACCTGTGGCACGGCACGCTGACACGCAACCAGAGCGTTTTCCTCAGCGTCGGCACGTTCGCCTTCTTACATCGAGTTCATGTTCGCCCGCCACCTGTTCTGCCGCTACGCCTGCGCCGTCGGGCTGTTCCAGAGCATCGCCTGGATGGGCAACCGCAAGGCCATGGTGATCGGCTTCAACCGCCGCCGCGTGGATGAGTGCATCGATTGCAATGCCGCCTGCGACAACATCTGCCCGATGCGCATCAAGCCGCGCAAGATCAAACGCATGATGTTCACCTGCACCCAGTGCGGCCAGTGCGCCAACGCCTGTTCGCAAGTGCAGGCCGGCAATCCAAAGGGGGCGCTGCTGAAGTGGGTGAAGGACGAATGCGCGCTGGACAAATCGGCGCGCGATTTCGGGCATCATGATGAGATTCCGCTGCATTGTTATGAACAGAAAAACAAACCTTAGTTTGCCCGCAGATTGACACAGATTAAACAACAAACAACCTTGAATTCTGGCCGCCGAATAATCTGCGCTAATCTGTGTAATCTGCGGGCAAAAACGGTTTTTAGAAAGAACTAAATGGAAGAATATGTCGGCGCGCTGTGGCACAAGCTCATCACCGATGCAGCCGACAAGCGCTACCCGGCTGAAGCGGTGACGCTGGAGCAGATCGGCAAGACCGCCGGCATCCTGTTCCGCTCCTGGGGCGGCGACAGCGGGCTGGCGGTGAAGTCGGCCACCGCGACGCAGCATGGCGCAAGGCGCACGCCTGCTGCAGCGCATCGCCGGCAGCAACCTGAAAACCGAGCTCACCTGGCTGGACGGGGCGACGCTGAACCTGCCCGCAAGCATCGATCTCTTTCCGCAGCGGCAACTTGAACCGCGATCTGTACCTCTGGCTGATCGCACTGGCGGCCACCAGCGGCGAATCCGACGCTGCCGCTGGATACAGCGCAACCAGCGCGCCACGCTGGATGTGCTGGAGCGTTTTCCCGGTCTGACCTCGCGCTATCACCGCCTGGTGGAAGCCGTGCTGGCCATGCGTCCCCGTCCCGAGCGCTTGCCGCAGGGCGAGCGCGAACAGGAAGAAGCCATCCGCGCTGCACTGCAGCATCCCGGCAGCGTGGAGCGCTTGCCGCCGGCCAATCGTCCGCCGCAGCCGGTGTACCTGTGGCTGCATCCCGAACCCGCCGGTCAGCGAGGCTGCCACTGCCAACAGCAAAGACCCGCAGAGCCACGAAGGCGGCAACAACATCAAGAACGAGAAAGACCGCCGCTATCAGGCCGAGCGCGTCGACATGCCGGAAGACAAGAACAGCTTCATGATGTCGTTCCGCGCCGAGAGCATCTTCAGCTGGGCCGAATACATCAAGGTCAATCGCCCCACCGAAGAGGACGAGCCGCCCGACGACCGGCCGGCGGAAGACCTGGATCGTCTGAGCGTGGCGCAGGACGGCAAGACCGCCGCCTCGCGTCTGAAGTTCGATCTCGATCTGCCCTCGGCCGCGTCGGACGACATGCCGCTGGGCGAGGGCATACTGTTGCCCGAGTGGCATTACAAGAAGCAGCTGCTGCAACCCAACCACTGTTGCGTGCAGCCCATGCTGGCGCGCAACGCCGAACCGCTGGCAGCTGCCCGCGCACCTGTCCGCCACGGCGCGCCGCCTGCGCAGCCAGTTCGCGGCGCTGACACCGTCCAAGGTGTGGTTCAAGGGCCAGTTCGACGGCAGCGAACTCGACCTGGATGCCTGCGTGCAATTCAGTGCAGACCGCATCAGCGGCCTGCAAGCGCGCGAACAGGGCTTGTACAAGGCGCATCATTACCGCGACCGCGATCTGGCCTGCCTGCTGCTGGCCGACCTGTCGCTTTCCACCGATGCCTACGTCAGCGACGAGGCGCGCGTGATCGATGTGATCCGCGACACGCTGTTCCTGTTCTCGGAAGCGCTCTCGGCCACCGGCGACCGCTTCGCGCTCTACGGTTTCTCCTCGCTCAAGCGCGAGAACATCCGCTTCCATATCCTGAAGGAATTCGAGCGCAAGTACAACGACGAAGTGCGCGGCCGCATCGCCGCCATCAAGCCCGGCTTCTACACCCGCATGGGCGCGGCGATACGCCATGCCAGCCAGTTGCTCGCCAAGCAGGCGGCAACGCAAAGGCTGCTGCTGATCCTCACCGACGGCAAGCCGAACGATCTGGACCAGTACGAGGGACGCTACGGTGTGGAAGACACCCGCGTCGCCATCCACGAAGCACGGCAGATGGGATTAAGGCCGTTCTGCGTCACCATCGACGAGAAGGGCAGCAGCTACCTGCCGCACCTGTTCGGCGTCAACGGTTATGTGGTGATCCGCAAGCCATCGGAATTGCCGCGCGAGTTGCCGATGCTGTATGCGCAGCTGACGCGGTGAGAAGGAAACCGTTTTGAAAGTGGCCGAGCAGTCACACACCCGTCCCCTTATTGCGCGCAGATTTTCCGATAGGTAAAAGCTATCAGCAGCATATAAACAATATATTGGATAAATCTGCGCTCGCGCCCTATGCTGACCATGCACTCTATTTCAACATTGAAAGGAGATCACCATGTCAACCGAATCCAAATGCCCATTCCCGGGCCACGCGCGCACCAGCGCGGTCGCCGGTGCCCAATCGAACACCCACTGGTGGCCCAATCAACTGAAGGTGAACATGCTGCACCAGCACTCCCCACTGTCCGATCCCATGGGCGAGAGCGTTCAACTACGCCGAGGAGTTCAACAGCCTCGACCTGAAGGCCGTGAAGAAGGATCTGCTGGCGCTGATGACCGACTCGCAGGACTGGTGGCCGGCGGACTTCGGCCACTACGGCCCCTTGTTCGTTCGCATGGCCTGGCATAGCGCCGGCACCTACCGCACCGGCGACGGTCGCGGCGGCGCAGGGACCGGCAACCAGCGCTTTGCTCCCCTCAACAGCTGGCCCGACAACGTCAACCTCGACAAGGCGCGCAGGCTGCTGTGGCCGATCAAGCAGAAGTACGGCCGGAAAATATCCTGGGCCGACCTGATGATCCTCGCCGGCAACGTCGCGCTGGAATCGATGGGATTCAAGACCTTCGGTTTCGGCGGCGGGCGGGTGGACATCTGGGAACCGGAAGAAGACATCTACTGGGGGGCCGAGGGCAAGTGGCTGGCAGACGAACGCTACAGCGGCGACCGCAACCTGGAGAATCCCCTCGCTGCGGTGCAAATGGGCCTGATCTATGTGAACCCGGAAGGCCCCAACGGCAACCCGGACCCGCTCGCTGCCGCGCGCGATATCCGCGAGACCTTCGCCCGCATGGCGATGAACGACGAAGAGACCGTTGCGCTCATCGCCGGCGGTCACACCTTCGGCAAGACCCACGGTGCCGGCGATGCGGCGCTGGTGGGCCCCGAGCCGGAAGCTGCCGGCATCGAGGAGCAAGGCCTCGGCTGGAAGAGCCGCTTTGGCAAAGGCAAAGGTGGCGACACCATCTCCAGCGGCCTGGAAGTCACCTGGACCAGCACGCCGACGAAATGGAGCAACAACTTCTTCTGGAACCTGTTCGGCTACGAATGGGAGCTGACCAAGAGCCCGGCCGGTGCGCACCAGTGGCGGCCGAAGGGTGGCGTGGGCGCCGATACAGTGCCGGATGCCCACGACCCGTCCAAGCGTCACGCGCCGTCCATGCTGACCACCGACCTCGCGCTGCGCTTCGACCCCGCCTACGAAAAGATCGCGCGGCGCTTCTACGATAATCCGGATCAGTTCGCCGATGCGTTCGCCCGCGCGTGGTTCAAGCTCACGCACCGCGACATGGGGCCGCGCGCGCGCTATCTCGGCCCGGAAGTGCCGGCGGAAGAACTCCTCTGGCAAGACCCCATCCCGGCAGTCGATCATGCATTGATCGATGCGCAGGACATTGCCGCCCTCAAGGCCAAGATACTGGCCTCGGGTCTGTCCGTCGCGGAACTGGTTGCCACCGCCTGGGCATCGGCGTCCACGTTCCGCGGCTCCGACATGCGCGGCGGTGCGAACGGTGCGCGCATCCGTCTGGCGCCGCAGAAGGATTGGGAAGCCAACCAGCCTGCCCAACTGGCGAAGGTGCTCAAGACGCTGGAAGGTATCCAGAGCGCGTTCAACAGCGCCCAGTCCGGCGGCAAGAAAGTTTCGCTTGCCGACCTCATCGTTCTGGGCGGCTGCGCAGCCGTCGAGGCCGCGGCGAAAAAGGCCGGCCACGACGTGCAGGTTCCCTTCGCGCCGGGGCGCATGGATGCATCGCAGGAGCAGACCGATGTGGTCTCGTTCGCCGTATTGCAGCCGCACGCAGACGGGTTCCGCAACTACGTCCGCAAGGGACTCGAAGGAGCGGCGGCTGAGCTGCTGGTGGACAAAGCGCAATTGCTGACGCTGACCGCCCCCGAGATGACGGTGCTGATCGGCGGCCTGCGCGCGCTGAATGCGAACGTCGGCCAGTCCAAACACGGCGTTTTCACCAAGCGGCCTGAAACATTGACCAATGATTTCTTCGTGAATCTGCTCGACATGAAGACGACGTGGCAGAAGTCCGCCACGTCCGAAGGCGTGCTGGAGGGACGCGATCGGGCGACGGGCGAACTCAAGTGGACCGGCACCATCGTCGATCTCGTCTTCGGTTCGAACTCCCAGCTGCGGGCGCTCGCGGAAGTCTATGCCTGCAGCGATTCGCAACAGGCGTTCGTGCGCGACTTCGTGGCGGCATGGAGCAAGGTGATGAACCTGGATCGTTTCGACCTTGCGTGATTTCAGAGGTTAGCGCTTGAAGGTTCTGCACTGCGCAGCCTCTGCCTGCATCGGGTTATCCCGGGGCGGGCAGAGGCTGTGTGTTTTTGCAGCTTCCTTTGCGGCTTTGGAAATAATGAGCCGGTGGAACAATGCGTGTGGCGAAACAGCGCATCCGAGCGGTTACTCAGTCAAAGCAGCTCGTAGGGCCGGTTCTCGGCCAAAGGGGACATCATCGGTTTGATGAAAAGGCTGTCTGCGCAGGCTGGGGGTATGTCCGTTATCCGCAGACAAGCGGACCTCGCTAGGCAGGGTTTTGATGGCTATCGGAGGTCTCTTCCTAACTGCGGTTTCAACCGGTCGATGCAACAAGTTGGTTAAATCGTTCAGCTGGTGTTTCATAGTTTAACGTCTTCCTTGGACGCTGATTCAATTTCCTCGCCACGCCATTGAGTTGGGCTTGCGAGTAACCAGATAGATCCATTCCCTTGGGGAAGTACTGCCTTAACAGCCCGTTCGTATTTTCATTACTCCCACGCTGCCAAGGATTCTGCGGATCACAGAAATAGACCTGTATGTCGGTCGCCAAGGTGAAACGCTTATGGTCGGCCATCTCCGACCCTCGATCCCAGGTCAGCGATTTGTAGAGTTCCTGCGGTAACTTGCGAGCGTTTCTGATGAGTGCGTTGATGACTGTTTCGGTATCTTTGCTGGCGACTTTCATCAGCATCACATAGCGCGTATGACGTTCGACAAGGGTCACAATCTGGCTATCCAAAGTGCCGCACAACAAGTCGCCTTCCCAGTGTCCGGGCACTGCTCTGTCTTCTACTGTGGCCGGACGCTCGCTGATCGATACCGCATCGACAATCCTGCCGCGATTGTCTGTCTCCTGCATATGATGGCGGGAACGGCGCATGACTCGTGTTCGCCTCAAATGCTGCACCAGCTCTTTCTTAAGCGCCCCACGAGCCTGAATGTAGAGACTGCGATAGATGGTTTCGTGTGACACCTGATAGCTCTCGTCGCCCGGGTAAGTATGTTTCAGCCATCCAGCAATCTGCTCCGGCGACCACTGCATCTGGAGCTTCCCTGCCACGATGTGCGCCAATGTTCGATTCTCCGCCAGTTTACAGGTCTTCGGGCGATGCGCCCGATCCCAGGCAGCTTGGTCGGCTTGATTGGCTCGATAGCCTTCTTGGTCTCCGTTGCGCTTGATCTCGCGATAAATAGTGGAGGGCGCTCGTCCGAGGGATGCGGCAATCGAGTAAATCGATTGCCCTGCTGCGACTGCACGCGATATCTCTTCGCGTTCAGCCAAAGTCAGAGCCAATCTTGAACGTCGTCGTTGGGCCGGTCGTATCCCACCGCTTTCAGCGAGAATGCGCTCGATTGATGAATGGTATCGATCAAACAACTGGGCGATCTGCTGGAGAGAATCGCCAGCCTGCCAGCGCTCCCACATCAGAGCTTTTTGGCTTTCGGTGTAATAGATTCGCGGTCTCCGTTTCATCTGCAACACTCCTTCTGCTTACGCAGATTCTAGTATGTTGCATCGACCGGTTGAAACCGCAACCCAATTCCGACATCGCCACTTCCCGATAATGGACACTCAATTCTGAATTGATTTGGAATTAATTATTGGCGCTACGGCGCGCCGCGTTTCTAAAGAATTGGTCAAACAGGGTTTTAAGTCTTTTATCGATATCGCGCCATTGCGAGAGATATTGACTGGGCAAGGAATATTCCAATCGGAATATCGCCCCCTCTATATGTTTGTCGCCAACAAGTTCAGGGGCAGGGCGGTAAAATGTTACGACTTTGCAAGCGGGAGATACGTCGTGCCAAAAATCTAAATCATGACACTCTATAGCTGTCAAATCAGGTGTGACGTGGTTATGACTCAAATACAGATCTTCTTTTGAATTTTGTTTATAGTAATGCAGCATTTCTTGCGTCTCTGAAGTACCTGGTTTCGATTGCAGGAGATTAAAATCATAGCCCCACGGCCTGTAATGCGTAAGCGATGCACGCACTACTTTGCCATTCCCCAACACTTCAAACTCGGCGAGATTTTCTTCATTCATCGGTGCCAAATCCGGCAGCAATGCGTAGATGTGGATGAAGTCCACGGCGGGCCTTTCCGTGCCATCGATCTGCCCTTTGGATACACCGGGCCAGCCCTTCGATTTCTGATTGAAACCGCGAAAGTGGTAAGTTAGCGGCACGTCGAAATCCACGCCATCCAAGCTGGAATGAATATTGATTGTTTTTGCTTCGGCAAGTGAGGTTACGTCATTTGGTTTTGCTGCTTGCGCGGCGACCATCCCCTTGTAATAGATGAATGCAGCCAATGATGGCAATTGCTTCCAAGATATGGCTGAGAGCAGCAGAAAGCTCACCGCTCCCCACAACCACGGACTCTTACCACTTTTTTTTGCAAAGCGACTAATGAAATAGGCAATCAAAAGGAAAGCTAAGAAGACGGGGACTGACCCGATCAGAAACATTAAGTAAATCACGGCGATTCCTCAGTGCTGTGTTTAGCTTTGCCAAATATCAAAATTCAAGCACATCCTCAAATGGCTGCTTGTGGCCGATTTTGCCCGTTTGTCGCTGCTAATACCAACGTCCGAAATGCGCACAGCTTGAGACACTCGATTTTCATTTCTTCACTCGTCCCAGGCTAACCCGAAGGCGACAGTCGGCCATCTAAATTCGCAGCCCGTTTGCAGCCATTCGCCAATGAAATAAATGATATTACGGTATTATCTTTTCGCCCATTATTGAGGCGCAGGGTTTCCGATGGTCTTTCCCCGAACATGTTGCGATAATCCTGCGCAAATTTACTCAAGTGCCAGAAGCCGCACTGTGCTGCCACATTCCCCACCAAGCCTGCGACAGGGGTAGCACCCGACAGTAATGCACGGGCACGGTTCAGACGTATCATGCGCATGTAGCTGATCGGGCTTATCTGCAATATCTTTTCGAATGAATTTTGTAAAGTGCGCCGACTGACGCCTATATTTCGGCACACGTCCAGAACCGTGATCGACTCAATGGCGGGGCATTCAATAAATTCCCTCGCCCGCTGGACAATGCTATATGCGCGGCGATAAGCAACTTCTTCCCGATAGTCGATCATGGCATCCTGCGCAACGCCCAAGGCGGTCAGGAGATGAGACAGGCAGGTTGACTGCAGGTCTGACGGTGGCAGGGTCGAACGTGCAAGTATCTTTTCAGCCATCAGATAAAGTGCCCCAACATCGCTTGAATTGAACATCCTGCTGTCGCTACTGCGGATACTCCAATACGCTTCGTCGAGTGACATGGCGGCAGAATGAAATTCTTTCTTGTCGAAAACAAAGATCATAGAGCCAAGTCCCGCCGATGATTGGAAATCGATTTCCGTGCCACCCGACAAATAAACGATGGTGTCATGCGCGATGCGCCGGCTGTCGTTCCGCGCGTTGCCATCACCTCCCCATGTGAACGAAACCGTGCAGATGTCATTGGGAAGCATCACCTGTTTCAGTATGGCCTGATTCTGCGTTTCCTTGATGAGCTGCATTCCGGGAATATCCAGCGCCGTTATGGAGCCGCGATATTTCCCTGGCATTAACTGCAAGTATCGTCCTTCAAGCCCGAGACTTGCCATCTGCTCCTCGGAGTCTGAAGCCAAAATTTCATGAAGACCGTTGGTTCCGGCTGAGCCAAGTTGAATCATTGTGAAGGGATTTTAGGCGGACAGATTAACCCGTGCATTTTAAATGGTTATGGGTTAAAAATTTATCACATTTTGGCAATCTACCAATGTTTAAAACATGGTTATTCGCCCATCGGCAATATTGCAGCATGGCTAACAGATGGGCTTATTTTTGCCGATCCGTGATAACGCTTGCATCAAGGTACCCGCTAGAATTTCTGTTATGACAGGGACGTGTCCCATGAAAGCGTTTCAGGGTCGTTCCCACCTGTTAGGGAATTTAGCCATGAACAGTTCGGAGGATATATTGCAAAAAAATTATCCTCAGATCGGCAATGTTGAAATGTATGTCGAGTGAAAAAGCATCAAAGGGATGCAGCTTATGCCTCCCTGTGTACTCACCCTGTGTTGCGGCTGGCTGCACATTTAAAGACCGCATACGGGCAATAAAAAACTTAAGGAACAGGAAACATGAAAAAGCACGCCTCGATGAACCGCATCTACCGCTTGGTCTGGAACGACACCGCACAATGCCAAGTGCCCATACCCTCAATGGATTGACCATCAACCGTAGTGGAGGTGTGTTTCAGGGGTTGTTCGGAGGCTCGACCGGCACGGTGTCCAATGTCGGCCTGACTCAAGTGTCGGTCACCGCGAATGACATGGTTGGCGGCTTGGTGGGCCTGAACAACGGCAGCATTGCCGATAGTTATGTGACCGGCAGCGTCACAGGGGTGTTTCCCGACGTTGGAGGATTGGTCGGTTGGAATACTAATAAAGGTTAAATAGACCGGGGAAGATAGGAACATGAAACGACAAGCATCGATGAATCGCATTTACCGTCTGGTATGGAGCCATGTGCAGAACGCCTGGGTTGCTGTTTGCGAGAACGCCAAAGGGCGCGGAAAATCAGGACGCGCCCAATCGCCCTCACGGCACAAGCTCAACGGTCTTAACTTCGTGGCGCATAGTGACATGACGCCCAAACCCGCAGTCGGCAAACTCACACTTGCCGTAATCGCCGCCCTCGTTGTTGGCGTAACCCCACCCGCGCTGGCGGATGGAGGTGCGGGTGGTGACGCCACCGCCTCCCACGGTGGCACCGCTGGCGCTGGCGGTGCCGGCTACACCGGCAACTTGGGCGGCGGCGGCGGCGGCGCACCCATCGGCCTCGGCCTCAACGGCGGTGGTGGTGGTGGTGGTGGTGGTGCCGGTGGTGGTGCCGGTGGTGGTGGTGGTGCCGGTGCCGGTGGTGCCGGTGCCGGTGGTGCCGGTGGTGCCGGTGGCACGTCGGGCAGCCTAGATGGAGCGGTCGGCTTCGCCGGAGCCATCAGCGGCGGCGCCGGCGGAGGCGGAGGCGGCGGCGGCGGCGGCGGCTACAACGGCAACGGGGCAGGCGCTGCGACCATCACCAATGCATCGCCGCTGTCCGGCGGCAAAGGCGGTGCCGGCGGCAGCGGCGGCAACGCCGTCGGCGGTGCCGGCGCCAGCGGCGGCGGCGGCGGCGGCAGCGGCGGGGATGGCGCCGTGGTCACATCCAGCGGGGCGAGCAACAACAACAGTACCATCGCTGGCGGCAGCGGCGGCAGCGGCGGCAGCAGCGGCAGCAACGGCGGCGGCGGCAGCAGCCCCGGCGGGAATGGCGGCGACGGAGGGGTCGGAGTGCAGTTTTCCGCCGCCGGCGCCACCTTCACCAATTCCGGTACGGTCACGGGCGGCGCTGGCGGCGGTGGCGGTGGCGGCATCATCTTCGGCATAAGCGGTGCGGGCGGGGCCGGTATTGTCGGGGGCAACCTTACGATCTTCAACAGCGGCACCATCACCGGCGGCATCGGTGGCGGCGGCATGACGCGCGCCAACGCGATCACCTTCACCGGTGGTACCAACAGCCTCACCTTGCAATCGGGCTCTACCATTACCGGCAATGTCGTCGCGTTTAGCACTGCCGACACCTTGGCGCTCGGTGGCAGCTCAAACGCGAGCTTCGATGTGTCGCAGATCGGCGCCGCCGCCCAGTACCGGGGCTTCGGCGTCTTCCAGAAAACCGGCGCCAGCACCTGGACGCTGACGGGTGTTGCGATTGCACAGACGGACTGGGCGATCAGTGCCGGAACTCTTGCCCTTGGCAATGGTGCCAGCCTCGTTTCTACCAGCGCGCTCACAGTAAACGGCGGCACGTTCAATCTGAACGGCAACAGCCAGACCGTAGCGAGTTACGCCCAGCTGTCCGCAGGAACTTTTCAGACGAACGTCTCCAGCATGACCTCTTACGGCAAACTGGCCGTAACCGGCACCGCAACTTTAGCCGGGACGATCAGTGTAAACGTCATCGGTAGCCCCAGTCTCACCAATGGCGGAACGCTGGCCAATGTGATTTCAGCAGGATCCGTCAGCGGCACTTTCGCCACGGTCAGCGACAACAGTGCCTTGTTTAATTTCACGCCGGTTTATTACGGCACTCACGTTGACTTGACCGTTGTTTCCGCAAACAGTGGCGTCTATGCTGCTACCGTCGCAGAACAAAACACCCCGACCTATGGTGCAGCCAAAACATTGGACTCTATCATTGCCGCCGCTCCCGGCGGCGACATGGGCACGGTCGTTACCGCGCTAGGCCAATTGCCCACCCAGCTAACGGTCTCTAATGCTGCTTCACAAACCTTGCCATTGATGGAAGGCGGCATGGTGCAAGCCAGCCGCGATACGCTGCACGGCATGAACCATATCATTCAGGCGCGTCAAGACGTGAACATTGGCCTGTCCTCCGGCGACAACTTCATCACTGACCGCAATGCGTGGGTCAAACCGGTTGGCTCGTGGGCGAATCAGAGCGACAGCAATGGTGCGTCCGGTTACAAGGCTCAAACATCCGGCCTGGTATTCGGTGCAGACAGTGCGATTTCTCCAATCACACGCATCGGTGCGGCATTGGCTGTAACGCATAGCAATGTGAATAACAATCTGGGTTCGCAAAGCGCCGGGATATCCAGCTACCAGGCCGTGCTCTACGGCTCGCGCACTCTGGACGACAAGCGCACCGAGTTCAACTGGCAGGCTGATTACGCTAGCAACCAGAATACGAGCAGCCGCAACATTGCCTTCATGGCCCGTACCGCAGCGGCGAACTACACCAGCGACAGCGTTCACCTTGGGGCAGGCATCGGACGCACGCAGGATATAAGCCCGGAAACCAGCTTTACGCCATCGTTCCGGGCCGACTACACCACCATCCACAGCAACGCCTACACCGAAACAGGCGCAGGCGCGCTTAATTTGGCGGTTGACGCCCAGACCACGGACGAATTCATCCTGGCAATAGACGGCAAGATGGCGCACAAGCTAAGTGACATGTCTACTTTGACGGCCAATTTGGGCGTGGGCTACGACACGATGGCTAAACAATCGTCCATCACGGCAGCCTATTCGGGAGGTGGTGCAGCATTCACCACGCCAGGTATCAACCCCTCGCCCACGATAGTAAACGGCGGCCTCGGCGTGGTGATGAAATCCAGCAAGGCAACGGAGGTTACAGCACGCTATGACGTAGAGGCGCGAAGCGGATTCGTTGATCAGACCGTTTCGTTCAAGGCGCGTTGGCCGTTCTGAGCTTCATCCGGCATATAATCGCGCATCGAAAGCCCGGCTTGACCGGGCTTTTTTTACGGGGATGACCTTGCGGCTTCTTTTTGTATTTATCCTGTTAGGGTTGGCCGGTTGCGTCGATTTTTCGCCGCAGGTTCGCTGGCAACACGCAGATCAATTGGCAGATAAGGCAGGCTGGCAAAAGCTGCGGATTCCGACTGACAAGTTTGTTCTGTCCGCCTATGTTCCAAAGAACCGCGCAAAGGCCGATACCTTGACCGTGTACATCGAAGGAGATGGACTTGCGTGGCTGAGTCCATCGCAGGCTTCGGATGATCCCACTCCGCGCAATCCTATTGGACTGGAATTGGCGCTACGTGATCCGCAAGGTGCTGCCGCTTATCTGGCAAGGCCCTGTCAATATGTCGAGGCAAACGATACGAAAAACTGCCGCCAATTCTATTGGACGAATGGCCGTTTCGCGCCCGAGGTGATTGAGGCCAGCGATCAGGCGATCAGTGTCTTAAAACAACGTGTCGGTGCAATTAACCTGGTGCTGGTCGGTTACTCGGGTGGCGGTGCGGTCGCGGCACTGGTGGCGGCGCATCGCAAGGATGTCGTTCGGCTGGTGACCATAGCGGGGAATCTGGATCATCGTGCATGGACGGCACAGTATCATGTCCCACCGCTTGATGGATCATTGAATCCGGCGGACGAGTGGCGCGCGTTGCTTCATATTCCGCAAAAGCATTTTGTTGGAGAGCGTGATGAAGTTGTCAGTCGACATGTGGCCGATTCCTACGCATCACGGTTTCCATCGGATCAGAGACCTGAGATTGTCACGGTTCCGAATTTTGATCATGTCTGTTGCTGGGTTGAGAAGTGGAACTCAATCTGGTTGACGGGGCGTAATTAAGCATTGGCTTGAGTTGCGAAATTGCCTTCGCCAAAGCTGCCGTGTGCGAAGGGCAGTTCCTGGCCGACCGGTGCCATAATCAAACTCAACTACAGACGACCGCTCCGACCTCGGATGCGGTCATTCGCAATGTCGAATCCTCCCTGAATTATGTCGGCTGAGCAACACCAGAAAGTATATAGACCGACATCTATACCTCCGTCTGTTCAGCCATCTCCAGCGCATCATCTACTTCGACCCCAAGATAGCGAACCGTACTCTCCACTCTGGTATGCCCAAGTAATATCTGTACTGCTCTGAGATTCCTGGTTCGGCGGTAAATTAACGTAGGTTTGGTTCTACGCATCGTATGCGTGCCATAGCACGTCGTATCCAATCCGATATCGCTTACCCATTTGTGCACAATCCTTGCGTACTGGCGTGTTGATAGATGAGAAGAGCCATCTATCCGGCTGGGGAAGAGATGATCTTCTGACTTCAAACCTGCGACTTTGATCCAACTCATCAGGGCAGCACGCGTTGGCTCCGTTATCTCGAACTGTACCGGGCGTTGCGTCTTTTGCTGCAGGATAATGGCACGTGCGGCTATGTGTTCTCCATGCGATACATCCCGTACTCTCAGTTTCATCAGATCACATGCTCTCAACTTACTGTCGATGGCTAGATTGAACAATGCGAGATCTCGCGGATGTTCACCCAGCTGCAATCGGACGCGAATGGCCCAGATGTCCTGCAGTCTCAGTGGAGCTTTCTGGCCTGTCAGCTTTCCTTTGTTCCATGGCTCGTGGTGACGAACGTCAATATTGGTTTCCATGATGATCTCCTTCTGTAAGAAGAAGGTTCACTTTGCGCTTTTCTGCGGGAAGGATTCAAGCAGCTCAATACAGGTGCTGAAGGCTGTTGACTTGATTTCCAAGGAAGTTGACCAATACGGTCTGGATATCTAGATACTCTTTAATGTTGCCTGGACGTAAGTTTTCAATCACGATTCTGTCTGGCATGGCTTCGGGCCAGTAACGGCTTTCACTGATTGGCTTGGATTGGATTCTGGTTCACCATCTTTCTCTCTAGAGGAATAAGGAATGAAGTCTATTTTATTGCTCGTTGGTATTGGCCTTTCACTCTTGGGAATTCAAATTATGAAAACCCACTTCTATGTTGGTGAAGCGCTCGCAATGGGGGGCGCACTTATCGCTGGTGTCACGTTTATTAAGATGGCAATAGCAAGGGTCACCAAGAGAATATCTGTCGCATCAGCACGCAGTAACGTACCCACAAGCCCAGTTCGCAATACACCTGTCCCCGCTACCGCACGTAACACGATCAAGACAACTGCGGAGAAACCATACCTGATACGCACACCATCGCTTGGGTTGCTGAATTACCTGAATGAGCCGGGCCATTCCCTGATCGCAAAGGATCTCGAAAAACTGGGAGAACTATTCCCAAGGAATGTTCATGTCGGGAACCAGAAGATTCCGTCATGCAATGTTCTCTTTCTTTACTGCATTCTTGACCCATCCGGACGTATCGTTGGTCAGCAATTCTCTCTGCGGGATGTTATCCGTGCATCTGGCGCACACATCGTTGTCGTAGCATCGGAAAATCGGCCTGATGTCCTTACCAGTCCCGACTTCCAGCGCCACCTAAATTCAAAAAATGATTGGCCAGCAAACGTCGTATTTACCCTGAATAGAAACGGTGAGACATTCGGCCTGTTCTTTCAAAGGCTCTTTTCCCAGATGCGTGCGGGTATTTCAATGCCTTTGGCCTGGGTAAAGTTGGCGCCACAGGGGCCAATCAGCCAAGCAGACTGTCCGGGAACAATCGCTCTATTAGAAGCAGGACATATTGCGTTTAGCCCAACATAGACTGTACGGTTGGAAATCGTCGGCAATGAGTTATGAACGGCAGGTATCGAGAGAGGAGCGGACGGTGGCACTGACCTGCCCCCCGTAGCCCTACCATCAATCAGTAGCAAAGCCCTTGGGTTGCGAGCTTAAACTATTTCGCCGCTCGGTTGCGTTTCAGCATCTTTGTTCTGCCGGTGCAGTGCCGCGAATTTGGCTGGCGGCATCCTCTTACAACTGCTATGCGGCCGCACTTCGTTATAGTCGCGTCGCCACGCCGCAATCTCAACCCGCGCCTGCGCCAGCGTCTCAAACCAATGTTCATTCAGGCATTCGTCCCGGAACTTGCCATTGAAGCTCTCGATGTAGGCGTTCTGTGTCGGCTTCCCTGGTTCTATCAATAAATGTTCGATGCCCCTCGCGTGCGCCCATCCCAGAAAGGCCCGGCTGGTGAATTCAGGTCCGCCGTCGGTTCGGATCGCCCGAGGATAACCTCGAAATCGAGCTGCCTGTTCGAGTACGCGCACCACGTAGCCGCCAGAGATGCCGTGATCCACCGTGATGTCGACGCTCTCATGGGTGAAATCGTCAGCCACGGTCAGACACTTTAGCCGTCTGGCATTGGCCAAACTATCCATCACAAAATCTATGCTCCACACTTCATTCGGTCGCGATGCTTGCGATAGCTTCGTGCGTTCACCCATCGGCCGCGTTGCCTTCTTGCGCCGTTTAACCGATAACTTTGCTTCGCTATACAACCGCCACACGCGCTTGTGGTTCTCGTGACGGCCTTCGGCGCGCAGCAAATCGTGGATGCGTCGGTATCCAAAGCGGCGCCGCTGATAAGCCAGCTCAACGATGCGTGCTGACAACGCCAGTGTCTCGGCATCAGTCGTTGGCGGCACCCGCCAGCTCGTTCTGGATAGCCCCACAAGTCGGCATGCGCGTCGTTCTGACAGTTGGCATTGCTCGATCATCACGCTTATCGCCTGGCGTTTGACTTGTGGGGCTAGCGTTTTACGCCGAAGGCCGTCTTGAGCGCTTCAATATCCAGATGGGCTTCAGCCAGCAGCTTCTTCAGCTTGTTGTTCTCGCCTTCCAGGTCGCGCAATCGTCGCGCTTCGCTCACGTCCATTCCGCCGAACTTGGCGCGCCATTTGTAAAAACTGGCATCGCTAAATCCGTGTTTGCGGCAGATCGCCGCAACTGGCATTCCGGCTTCTGCTTCCTTGATGAATCCAATGATCTGTTCTTCGCTAAATCGACTCTTCTTCATTTCCGCCTCTCTTCAAAAGCGGACTTTACTAACTTCTAGTTGGTACGGTCTAGGGGGTGCAGGTCAGTGGGGGCAAACGTGAATGTTGAACTTGGTGAAGATTCAATGCTTCATTCGGTTGCTAGCCATGGAAACTTGGATGCTATTCAAATGCTCCTTCAAGCGGGTGCTCTTGTGAATGCGCAAAATCAATATGGAGCTACGCCTCTCCATTCAGCAGCAGAGATGAATAATGCTCAATCTGTTCAAGTTCTATTGAAAGGTGGCGCGGATCCCACAATACTCAATCACCAAAAGCAATTGCCTGAAGATGTGGCGCGTAATGATGAGACGAAAGGCATTCTTCGTTCAGCGCGTGAACAGGTAGAGCTCGGCATAACAGCAAATCAGGTGCTCTCAAACATGCCAATCCCAGCATCCCGGCGGATGGGGGGGAGACGCCTTTAATGGTTAGAGCGGTTTTCGAAACCAGCTCGATCTTAATAGAGGCATTGGCGGCTTGAGCAGCGGATCTCTGTGTCCCTCCATGTGTCCGCCATGTGTCCGTCCGTTTGGGGGCATTTGGGGGGATTCACTTTAAATTCAACAATGAGGATTTTTCTTGCTATAATGCTTGCAGTCGCCGTTTAACCCAATAGGCACGGGCTTTTGAACTTTGTTTTAATTGAGTAATTGGGTTTTAGATTATGCATTTAGCATAATTAGTTGGTGGACTCTTAATCCGTTTGTCGCAGGTTCGATCCCCGCACGACCCACCAACAGATTCAAGGCCTCGCAGCGATGCGGGGCTTTTTCGTTTTTACTAATAGTGTAAGCACCAGAAAACTGATTTGGACTGGTTGCCGAAGGTGTTTTGCGGGAATAGCTCAGTTGGTAGAGCGATACCTTGCCAAGGTATAGGTCGCGAGTTCGAGTCTCGTTTCCCGCTCCATCAGGAGTCTTCAGAGTTTTAGGAGTGGTAGTTCAGTTGGTTAGAATACCGGCCTGTCACGCCGGGGGTCGCGGGTTCGAGTCCCGTCCACTCCGCCACTACAGCAGTAACAAAGCGCCCTTCGGGGCGCTTTGCGTTTCTGCCTTCATGCAGGTGATAGCCAATCGGATTGTGATGGCTCAAGCGGTGCAGCTTTTACTCTTCCGCCAGCGGCCTTGGCCGCGAGATCCCGAAGCCTTGCGCAAAATCGATGCCGATCTCTTTCAGCTTCGCGATGGTTTCTTCGCTTTCCACCAGTTCCGCGATCGTCTTCACGCCGATCTTCTTTGCCACGGTGTTGATGGCCGTCACCTTGGCGAGGTCCACGGGGTCGCGCAGGATATCCAGGATGATGCCGCCGTCGATCTTCAGGAATTCCACCTGGAACCCGCGGATCAGGTCGAAGGAAATCCGGTCCTGGCCGAAGCCGCTTATCGCGACACGACAGCCGATCTGCCTGACGCGACGCGCGAATTCGGCAACCGCCGGGGGCCTCGCGGAAAGTTCCGAGTTCGGTATCTCGAAACACAGCGAGGCGCTGGGCACGCCGTATTCGGTCAGGGTCTTTTGCAGGAAGCGGGGGAAGTCCGGATCCTCGATGGTGCTGCCGGAAACATTGATGAAGAACATCGAGTTCTTCATTCTTTCATCGGGGGACTGCTGGCGGGAAGCCCAGTCGGCGACATGTTGTACGACCCAGCGGTCCAGGTGCAGCATGAGGCCGTATTTTTCGGCCAGCGGGAAGAACGCGCCGGGCGGCATCATGCCTTCCTCTTCCTCCAGCAACCTGACCAGGATCTCATAATGTTCGGGTTCGCCGGAATCGGCCGGTATGGGGGAGATGAGCTGGCAGAACAATTGGAAATCGCCCTTCTCGATAGCCGCCTTGATATTGAGGACATCCGTCTGTCCCGAGACCTGTTCGGAGAAGGAATCGACGAACGAATCCTGGCTGGACATCGCCTCATGGGCATAAGCCGGCATGGCAGCCTCGGCGCCGGCATGGGGTGATGCGGGTTGGCTGGATGCATGAATATCGCCGGGCGCGGTAATGTCGTTGATCAGCATATAGAACCCGGTCACCTTGCCATCCTCGCCAAATTGGGGGATGTGCTCCACCAGCAGCCGGTAGACGGCGCCATCCGGCATCGTCTGAGTCCGTTCATAGTGAACATGATGTCCGTCGAGGGACTGGCGGATAGAGGTTGCCATTTCCTGGTAAGTGGTTGCACCCAGTACCTTGCGGATGGGCTGTCCCTTGATCTGTTCCGGTCGCAGATGCAGCCAGTCAGCAAATGAGCGGTTCTGGTACTGGCAATCTCCCTCGGTGTCGATGAAGGCGATCATCGTCGGCAATACCTCGTCGATCAGTTGTAGCCTCGGTTTGCTGGCGGCAATTGTCTCTTCCGCTCTTTTGCGCAGCTGCATCTCGTGTTCCAGCTTTTCCTTGGCGACCGACAATTTCGCCGCGCGCAGGTTGGCCAGCCACTCCACTCGCGCGATGCGTGTCGCCTCGGCGAGCATCGCGGCGACCAGGATCCCGGCCAGGAAGGTGATCCACTGCATATCCAGGTGGGAAAAGAATATCGCGTAGATGAGCGCGCCAGTGCTGGCGATGACGACTACGGCCGAAATGAATGGTCGAACAGCACGGAAGGTGACGCGGCCTTTCATTTTTCATCCCTCTCTGTCAGGTAGGTGTCTGCTGCCGGCAAGCACGGGATGCATGCGTCGGTTAATGCGCTGCATCAATAGCCATCGTACAGGCTGGCGAACTCTTCCCGGTAACGTTCCAGTACTTTAGCGCGTTTGAGCTTCAAGGTGGGAGTCAGCAAGCCATTGTCGGCGCTCCACGGTTCGCTTAGCAGCGCGACACGGCGGATGCGGGCGTAGCCGGGGAAGGCGTGCAGCTGCTGGGTGACGCGCTGCAGCGCATAGGCCCGGGTCTGCGGCGAACTCAGGCTGGCCGGCCAGTCGGCAGGCAGGTCGCGTTCGCGCATGGCGGCAGTCCAGCGCTCGCGGTTCACCACGGCCAGCAGGCCGAGGTAGGCACGGCCTTCGCCGACCACCATCACCTGCTCGAACAGATGATCGGCCAGGATGGCGGCCTCCATGTCGTTGGGCGGAATCTTCTCGCCGTTGGAGAGCACGATGATCTCCTTGATGCGGCCGGTGATGGAGATGCGCCCCTGTTCATCGATACGGGCGACGTCGCCGGTGTTGAGCCAGCCGTCGGCGTCGATCATGGCCCTGGTTGCTTCTTCGTTTTGCCAGTAGCCCATCATCACGCTGGGACCGCGCACCTCCAGCGCATCGTGCTCGCCCAGGCGGATCTCGAGATTGGGCACCGGCTGGCCGACGCTGGACGGCAGGTTGTGGCCGGCGCGGTTGACGCTGATCACCGGGCTGGTCTCGGACAGGCCGTAGCCCTGCAGGATCGGAAGGCCGAGGCCGATGAAGGTGCGCGCGTTGTCCAGCGACAGCGCCGCACCGCCGGTGATGGCATAGCGCAACCTGCCGCCGAGGCGCGCGATCAGCTTGTCCGCCACCAGCCGTTTGAGCAGCGGCCACAGCAGCAACTTTGGATGCCAAGGGGCGCGACCCTGCGCATGTTCGAAACGGTGGTAGCCGATATCGACGGCAAGCCTGAACAGGCGGCGTGTCAGGGCGGGCCCCTTGTCCAGCTTGCTGCGGATGCCGGCATGGATGCGTTCGAAGATGCGCGGCACGGCGATCAGCACGGTGGGCCGCACCAGCAGGAGGTCTTCCTGCAACTGCTGCACCGAGCGCGCGTAGGCCACCGTCGCGCCGGACATCACCTGCACGTAATAGCCGGCGGTGCGTTCGAACGAGTGCGACAGCGGCAGGAAGGACAGGGTGATGTCTTCGGGATAGACGTCGAAACATTGCAGCGACGCTGCGGTATTGCTGAGCAGGTTGCGGTGGCTCAGCATCACCCCCTTGGATTTGCCGGTGGTGCCGGAGGTATAGACGATGGTGGCAAGCGTGCCGGGATCGTCGACCAGGTGGCGGAAACCTTCGTGGCCGTCCGGCAGCCATTCTTCCAGCCCGCGCAGGCGCTCGTCGTTGTCGCCTTCGGGCGGCGTGCGCAAGGTGACGATACGGGTGAGCGTGTCGAGGCCGGTGCAGGCTTCATGCAGCGGGTGCCAGTGGGTCGCGTTGTCGATCAGCAGCATCTTCGCCCCGGAATCCTGCAGCACATGGACGACGTTTTCCGGGCGGTCGGCGACATACAGCGGCACCGTGACCAGTCCCAGTCCCAGTGCCGCCTGGTCGAACATCACCCATTGCGGGGAATTCCTCAGCATGATGGCCACGCGGTCGCCCGGTCTCAGTCCATCGTGCAGCATGGCTGCCTGCCAGCGCGCGATCTCGTGCTCCATTTCCCGCCAGGTCAGTTCGCGCCATTCGCAGGCATGGTCGTCGAAATGACGGTAGGCCACTTTGTCCGGGGAGCGGCGCACGCGTTCGCGGAACAGGCCGTCCAGCGTGACGGCGGCCTCGGCGGAGATCAGGTCTGTCGTTTTACTCATGTCTTGTCCCTGCGCGGCGGATTGTGTTCCGGCGGTATCGCACCACGGCAGGTCAGAATTCGATGGAAGGCCGGAATACCAGCGTCGTCGTGTTGCCGCGCATGTCCCTGAGCGCGCCGGAGTATTCGTTCGGGCTGGCCCAGACGACACCGACATCGACCGTCGGCGTGTATTTCCATCCCTGCACCGGGAATTTCTTTCCGGCGATCAGTTCCAGCCGCACCATCTTGCCGCCGCTGCTGCAGGAAGTGCATGCGCAGGTCGTAATTGGTGTTCTCCAGCCACTCCAGGAACGAGTAATGCAGATCGAGATTGCTGCGGCGCAGGTTGATGTAGGTCACATCGTTGATTTCCTTGTTGGTGTTGAAGCGCCCGCCGACGCGAAAGCTCCAGTCCAGCTTCTCGTCCGGGTAGTCGAGATTGCCTTTGATCTTCCACTCGAATTCGTACCAGTCGTCCTGCGACGAAGGTGTTGCTCTTGATGTGCCGGTTGCCGGCGCTGAACAGATAGCCGGTGTAGCCGTAATTGTTGCCCACGCGCGTTTCGCCGGGTCGCACCAGCTTGGCGATGTTGCCGAAGAAGGCCGACACCGCCCAGGGTTCCTGGAAACCGACCGTGGCGGATTCGAGCAGGTTGAGGCCGGTGTTGCCGATCTCGAACTGCCGGTAGGTGTTGGGCGAATGCGTCTTGAGATAGGTGCTGCCCCAGGGTACCGGATACACGCTGGCTTCCAGCACCATGTAGCGCGGTATCAGCGAACCCTTGATGAGCTCGCGGTAGATGACCGCCTCGTTGTTCGACGTGATGGTGGGGATGGGCTTGTCGGTGAGCGGTATGTTGTAATCGACGTTGGTGTAGTAGGGCGAGGCCTCGAACACCAGTTCGGCCTTGCTTCCCGTCTCCGGCGGCACTCTCTCCCGACGTTGCCTTTTCAGTGGCGATCTCATCGGCAAGTGCAAACGAGGTGTAAGTGCAGAGCGCGGCGACGAGACAGAGGAGGCGAAGGTGGACGGAGAGGGAAGGCATGGGGAGCGATTCTATCTGTTGTCGTCCGCCGATAAAAGCGTGAGAGAATTTGGCCTTTCCATGGAGAGCTATTTTGAAGAAACTGACATTCACCGACCTGGCCGCGCTCGGCCAGCAAGCCCGGCAGTCGCCGCGCCTGCGCGCCAACTCCAACCTGCATCAGGAACTGAGCGATCCCATCCAGCGCCTGGCCATCGCCATGGAGCCGGACACGCTGATCCTGCCCCATCGCCATCCACACACCTGGGAAGTGCTGACCCCGTTGCGCGGGCGCTTTACCGTGCTGGTGTTCGACGATGGCGGCAAGGTGATCGAGCGTGCGGAACTGGGCGAGGATACCAGTGTGGTGGAGATACCCGCCGGCGGCTGGCATGCCGTGCTGTCGCGCGATGCCGGGGCGGTGATCTTCGAGGTGAAGCATGGCCCTTATGCGCCGATTGCCGATGCGGACGTAGCGGCATGGGGCAAGGGACGTAGCGCGGCCGAACTGAATGCCTGGTATGCCGTGGCGCGTGTGGGTGATCGTATGGCCTGAGGCCGGCCAAGTCACCCGGACGGCCGTCTTGAACCCAAGGTAGAGCCGATGCAGTAATATCTGCACAGGCAATCACCGGGTGGACACACATGGCTCGATTGGAACTCAGGAACGTCACGCGCCGCTTCGGAGATTTCGTCGCCGTGGACGACGTCAGCCTGACGATCGAGTCGGGCGAGTTCTTTACCTTGCTGGGTCCATCCGGCAGCGGCAAGACCACCATCCTGCGCATGATCGCCGGCTTCGACCTGCCGGATGCCGGACAGATCCTGCTGGACGGCAAAGATCTCGCCGCCATCCCCGCCGAGAAACGCCCGATCCATACCGTGTTCCAGAGCTACGCGCTGTTCCCGCACCTGACGGTCGCGGAAAACATCTCCTTCCCGTTGCGCATGGCGCGCCATGGCCCGGGAGAGATCCGGCAACGCTTGCAGGGTGCGCTGGAGCAGGTGCGCCTGAGCGGCAAGGCCGACAAATATCCGCATGAACTTTCCGGCGGGCAGCAACAGCGCGTGGCCTTGGCGAGGGCGCTGGTCAACCGGCCGCGCCTGCTGTTGCTTGACGAATCGCTGTCCGCGCTGGATGCCAAGCTGCGCGAGGAGATGCAGGTCGAGCTGATCAACCTGCAGCGCGATGTCGGTATCACCTTTGTGTTCGTGACCCATGCGCAGGTAGAAGCGCTGGCGCTGTCGCACCGCATCGCGGTGATGAACCAGGGGCGGGTGGAGCAGGTGGATGAACCATCGAGGTTATACGGCTACCCGCGCAACCGTTTCGTCGCCGATTTCATCGGCCACATCAGCATGATGGCGGCGCAGGTGGAGCGGATCGGCCACAGCCACCTGCACCTGTCGGTTGCCGGGTTGGGCGAGGTCGTCACGCCGATGCAGCAGGGGGTGGCCGTCGGCGACAAGGGGGTGTTCGCCATCCGCCCGGAGCAGATACGCATCGGCGTACAGGCCGAGCTGGCCGAACTGAAGAACCATTTCACGGGAACGGTGCAAAGTCTGCTGTATCAGGGCGACGTCAGCGTGTACCGGGTCGGGCTTCCCAATGGGACACTGGTCGAAGCGTTGTTGCCCAATTCGACATCCGGCAAGGCCGAGCTGTTCAAGGTGGGGGCCGAGGTCAGGGTTGGCTGGCGCCAGGATGCGGGGGTATACCTGCATGAGTGACCAACGCGACAAAACGTTGCGCTCCGCACGCCTCACCAAATGGCTGGTGAGCGGCCCGCCGCTGTTGTTCCTGTTGCTGCTGGTCGCGGTCCCCAGTGTGATCATGGTGTTCGCCTCGTTTCGCTATCCTGGCGAATTCGGCGGACTGGCGCCGCTCGCGGCCAGCGATCCGCAGACCTTGCAGGGGCTTACCACCGAGACCTACCGGTTCTTTTTCAGCGACTTCATTTACGCCGAGGTCTTCCTCAAATCCTTCGCCATGGCGCTCGCCACCACCCTGATCTGCCTGGTCATGGCCTATCCGCTGGCGCTGCTGATCGCGCGCAGCCCGAAGAAGAGCCGCAACCTGATGATGCTGATGGTGATATTGCCGTTCACCACCAATTTCCTGATCGGCATCTACGCCTGGATGATCATCCTCGGGCCGCAGGCCGCGCTCAACCGCATCATCAACGTGCTGCTCGGGACGTTCGGCGCAGCACCGGTGCAGCTGCTGTTCTCGTCGTTCGCGGTGCTGGTCGCGATGGTGTATGTGTACCTTCCTTTCATGGTGCTGCCGCTCTACACCAACCTGGAGAAGCACGACCCCGTGCTGCTCGATGCGGCGCAGGATCTCGGCGCGAACGCCTGGCAGCGTTTTTGGCGCGTGACTTTTCCGCTGTCGCAGCCCGGCATCTTCGCCGGTTCGGCGCTGGTGTTCATTCCGGCTGTCGGCATGTTCGCCGTGCCGGAACTGCTCGGCGGCACCGGCGACATCATGATCGGCAACCTGATCAAGGAGCAGTTCCTCGGCACGCGCGACTGGCCGTTCGGCTCCACGCTGTCGATCCTGCTGACCCTCGCGGTGCTGCTGGTGGTCTGGCTCACGGCGAAGTTATCGGCTAGGGGAGGGCGCTATGCGTAGGGGGCCGTGGCTATGGGGCGCGGCGCTGGCGGCATACGCTTTCCTGTACCTGCCGCTCACCATCGTCGTCGCCTACTCGTTCAACGATTCGCGCCTGAACGCCGAGTGGGTCGGCTTCACCTGGCATTGGTATGACGTGCTGCTGCACGACGAAGACATGCTGATCGCGGCGGGCAACTCGCTGTTCGTTGCGCTGACTGCAAGCCTGTCGGCCACCCTGCTGGGCACCATGGCGGGCCTCGCCATCCATCGCTATGACCTGAAGGCCGCTCAACTTCATGGTGCTGGCGCCGGTGGCGATGCCGGAGATACTGCTCGGCGTATCGCTGCTGCTGTTCTTCATCCAGGTGCTCAACCTCACCCTCGGCATGCTTTCGATCGTGCTGGCCCACATCACCTTTTCCATCGGCTTCGTCGCGGTGATCGTGCGGGCGCAGCTGACCAGCATCGACGAAAGCCTGTTCGAGGCGGCGCGCGACCTTGGCGCCTCGCCGTGGGAGACGTTCCGTTTCGTCACCTTTCCGCTGATCCTGCCAGCGGTGATTGCAGGCGGCTTGATGGCGTTCACGCTATCCCTCGACGATTTCGTGGTCACCTTCTTCACTGCCGGGGTGGGCGTGCAGACGCTGCCGCTGCGCATCTACTCGATGATCAAGATCGCGGTGACGCCGGAAGTGAACGCGGTGTCCACGCTGCTGATGCTGCTGACGCTGACCTTGATCGTGCTGGCCTCGCGGTTTGCGCCGGATGTGCTGAAGGGGAAGACATGAGAATCAGTATCTTTGCTTCACGATTGATTCCGTACTTCCTTCGACAGGCTGATGGGACTACTAGCCATTCGACTAGGCTGTCACAAGACGCCAGCCAAGTCGCTGGTTATCAGGGCGAACGGAAAAATATGGAGCGGCTCTGTAAGCCGTTCGTGGTGAGCTTGTCGAACCATGAACGGCTTACCAGCACTCTGCTTATTTTGTTCTTGCTCTGCATTAGCAGCGCCCACGCCGACGACGTGCTGCACCTCTACAACTGGAACAACTACATCTCCGACACCACCATCGCGCGCTTCGAGACGCAGTGCAGCTGCCGCGTGGTGCAGGACTACTATTCCGACAACGAGGAGATGCTGGCCAAGCTGGCCGCCGGTGCGATCCGGCTACGACCTCATCGTGCCGACCGGCAACGCGGTGGAAGCGCTGATCCGCCAGCACGCGCTGCGTCCGCTCGACAAGAGCCTGCTGCCGAACCTGAAGAACATCGACCCGGCCTACCTGAATACCTGGTTCGATCCCGGCAACAAATATTCGGTGCCGTATGCCTATACCATCACGCTGATCGGCTACAACGACGAGAAGATCCGCGAACTGGGTCTGCCGGTGGACAGCTGGGCGGTGCTGTTCGAGCCGCGCTATCTGGAGAAGCTGAAAGGGCGCGTCACCGTGCTCGACAGCCAGCGCGAACTGCTGGCGGCGGCGCTGAAGTATCTCGGCTATGGAGTCAACGACACCGACGAGGCGCACTGGAAGCAGGCGCGCGACCTGATCATCCGCGCCAAGCCGTACTGGGCCGCGTTCAACGCCTCCAGCTACATCAAGGAACTCACCGTCGGCAACATCTGGCTGGTGCACGGCTATTCCAACGATATCTTCCAGGCCGACCTCGATGCGCAGAAAGGCGCAGCGCGGCTTCCGCATCCTCGCCAGCATCCCGAAGGAGGGGGCGGTGCTGGCGCTGGATTCGATGGTGCTGCACAAATCCGGCCCGCGCCCCGACCTGGCGCACCGTTTCATCAACTTCATGCTCGACGGCGAGAACTCGTCCGAGCTCACCAACCTGATCGGTTCCGGCAACCCCAACCGCGCCGCGCGTCAATACATCCTGCCGGAGATCGCGCAAAGCCCGGCGGTGTTTCCCGAGCGTAACGCAACAGGCGCGGCTGGAGATGCTGCGCGACCTGGACCGGCACCAGCGCCGCGTGCTGTCGCGCATCTGGACCGAGATCAAGCTGAGGTGAGCAACAAACCGATGGAATAGAGCATCTAAAAAGCGCAGTAGAATGAATCCAGTGTGTCTGGAGTCAACGCAAAGGGGAACAGTCATGCAAACGAACAACAACAACCCTCTCTCGCTGCAACCGCAACAACTTTACCAATCCTGCGACCTAGCAGCAATTCACCTTCCAGACCACCGCCGAACTGGAAGACCTGACCGAGATCATCGGCCAGATGCGCGCCATGGATGCGATCCGCTTTGGCACCGGCATCCGTCACGATGGCTACAACCTGTTCGTGCTCGGCCCCTCGGGCATCGGCAAGAGCAGCATGGTGCGGCGTTTCCTCGAGCAGAAGGCCGGCGGCGAGCACAAGCCGGACGACTGGTGCTACATCAACAACTTCGACCAGCCGCATAAACCCCATGTGCTCAGGCTGCCTTCCGGCAAGGGGGAAGAATTGCGCTCGCGCATGGAGCAGCTGGTCGAATATCTGCGCAGCGCGATCCCTGCGCTGTTCGAGAGCGACGAATACCACGCCAAGGTCAGCGCGATCCAGGAGGAATTCAGCAAGCGGCAGGAACAGGCGTTCAACGAACTGGGCGACGTCGCCGCAGGAGCAGCAGATCGCGTTGTTGCGCTCGCCCGAGGGATTCGGCTTTGCGCCGATGCGCGACGACGAGGTGATGCCACCCGACGAATACGAGAAGTTGCCCGAGGAAGAGAAGCGAGCAGGTGGACGAGAAGATCGTCGTGCTGCAGGAGCAGCTGGAAAAGATCATGCGGCAGATGCCGCAATGGCGCAGGGAGCATCACGACCGCATCAAGCAGCTTGACCGCGAAACCACGCTGTCGGCGGTCGAACATCTGGTGAACGAGATCAAGGAGTCCTATGCCGACCTGCCGGAGGTGCTGAACTATCTCGATCAGGTCAGGCAGGTCATGGTCGACAACGCGGACGATTTCCGCAAACCGGAAGAAACCGCCACGGTCGGCGGCATGACCATGGTCACCCACCAGAGCTTCCACCAATACAAGGTAAACGTGCTGGTGGGCAACAGCAAACAGCCGGGCGCGCCCATCGTCAGCGAAGACAGCCCGACCTACAGCAACCTGGTCGGGCGGGTGGAGCACCGCTCCCAGTTCGGCGCGCTGGTCACCGATTTCACGCTGATCAAGTCGGGCGCACTGCACCGCGCGAACGGCGGCTACCTGCTGCTGGACGTCCGCAAGGTGCTGACCCAGCCGTTCGCCTGGGAAGGTCTGAAGCGCGCGCTGCAAATCGCGCGAGATCCGCATCGAATCGCTGGGGCAGATGTACAGCCTGGTCAGCACCGTATCGCTGGAGCCGGAACCCATCCCGCTGGACACCAAGGTCATCCTGTTCGGCGACCGCATGTTCTACTACCTGCTGCAGCAATACGATCCCGAGTTCGGCGAACTGTTCAAGGTGGCGGCGGATTTCGAGGAGCGCATCGAGCGCAATGCCGACACCCACCAGCTCTATGCCCGGCTGATCTCGACGCTGGCACGCAAGGAAAAACTGCTGCCGTTCGACCGCAGTGCCGTGGCCCGGGTGATCGAGCAGAGCGCGCGCCTGGTCGACGATTCGGAACGGCTGTCCACCCACATGCGCAGCATCGTCGGACCTGTTGCGCGAGGCCGATTACTGTTCGCGCGAAGCAGGCCACGACGTGGTGGACGGCGGCCGACGTGCAGAGCGCCATCGATGCGCAGATCCGCCGCCAGGACCGGATGCGCGACCGGCTGTACGAGGCGATCCTGCGCGATACGCTGGTGATCGACACGCAGGGAGAAGTGATCGGCCAGATCAACGGGCTTTCCGTGCTTTCCCTGGGCGAATTCGCCTTCGGGCAGCCGACGCGCATCACCGCGACCACCCGGCTGGGCGACGGCGAGATGATCAACATCGAGCGCGAAGTAAAACTCTCCGGCGCGATCCACTCCAAAGGCGTGCTGATCCTGTCCTCGTTCCTTGCCTCGCGCTACGCGAAGAACCAGCCGCTTGTCGTTCTCGGCCAGCCTGGTGTTCGAGCAGTCCTACGGCATGGTCGATGGCGACAGCGCCTCGATGGCGGAGCTGTGCGCGTTGCTCTCCAACCTGGCGAATGTGCCGATCAGGCAATCGCTGGCGATCACCGGCTCGGTGAACCAGCATGGCCAGGCGCAGGCGATCGGCGGCGTCAACGAAAAGATCGAGGGTTTCTTCGATATCTGCAAGGCGCGCGGACTGACCGGCGAGCAGGGCGTGCTGATTCCCGCCGCCAACATCAAGCACCTGATGCTGCGCCACGATGTGGTTGCCGCTGCCGAGACCGGTAAGTTCAGCATCTACGCCGTGGAGAATGTCGATCAGGCGATCGCTTTGCTGACCGGATTGCCGGCAGGCGAGGCCGATGCCAAGGGCAACTACCCGCAGGGCAGCGTCAATCGCAAGGTTGCGGAGCGGCTGGCTGAACTGACCAAGATCAGGAAATCGTTCGCGCGGCAGCCTGCAAAAAGAGCCGCTGCGAAGAAGAACTCGCGAGTGAGCGGTGCAGAATGCTGGCGAGCCATTAGTGGCAGAAAGGCTGAGTGATGACCACGAATCCTGCAGGCAAAGGAGCACTGGACGATGATCCGTACAGAAGGGAGCGGAGCAGACTGGTCGAAGAGATCCGCGAGATGTCGCGCGACATCGGCGACTTTGCAGCTACGGCAGTTTCCGAAAAAGTGCTGAGCATCATCGGCCGCGTGCCGCGCCACTGCTTTGTTCCGCAGGGGGAGATATTCAGTGCCTATGACAATCATCCATTGCCCATCGGGCATGGACAGACGATCTCTCAGCCCTATATCGTGGCGTTGATGACCGACCTGTTGCAGCTGGATAAGCAGCAGACTGTTCTGGAGGTTGGCACAGGCTCGGGTTATCAGGCAGCCGTGCTTTCAGAGTTGGCTGGCAAGGTCTACAGCATGGAGATCGTCGAGCCGCTTGCCGCCGCTGCCGCAAGGGTGCTGGGCGAACTGGGGTATGGCAACGTCGAAGTAAGGGCGGGTGACGGTTCCGCAGGCTGGCCGGAACATGCGCCTTATGACGGCATCATCGTCACTGCAGCGGCAACCCATGTGCCACAGGCGCTGCTCGATCAGCTCAAGATCGGGGGGCGCATGGTGATCCCGGTGGGCGGCTGGCTGGATATCCAGCAATTGCTCCTGATCACCAAGGAGAGCGAGGGAGTGTTCCAACGCAAGAATATCGAGCCGGTGCGGTTTGTGCCGTTGGTCGGAAAGTGTTGATGCTGTGGTTCTGGAAACGCTCAGTGTATCTGCCTATAATTCTGCAGCGGCAGTTTGTGTGAATGTGGGTGGACTTCCGCTTTGCCCACATGCGGACACGCACAGTATTTTAAAAGCAGTAATCGGGTTGACTGAGTTCGGCCAATAGCGGCCGGTTGAAGGTGCCCTTCGGTTTAGATAAATAAGGCAAATCCGAAAACAAAGATGAATATGCTAGTTCGCCGTTCAAGAGTGTCGCTTGCGATATTTGTTGCTGCGATTGCTGTCCAGTTGATTGGACTTGCACCAAGTCTTGAATATATGTCTGGTGCATTTCCAACACACTTCCATAGAGCCGAATCGGCCATTCTACTTTTTGGGCTATTCATCTCCCTGATGGTGGCTTCCTTCTTTCTTGGCCGTTCACGATACGCCGCGCTCGTAACAATCGGGGCGCTCATGTTTTACTCTGCAAATAAAGCCATAATGACAATTACTGGGGTAGAACCATTCTATGCGCGTGTCATATGGACGAGTGTTAGCTTAGTGATGTCCGGAGCCTTGGCATGGATTGTTTTTGGGGCATATAGACTTGGGATTATTGATTGGCGAGGGTTAACTATTTCTTTTGTGATCGCAAGTATCGGATGTATCTATTTGTACAATGCATAGATGCTCTGAACGTCGGGTATTGGGATAGGAAGAGACCCTCATGCTCGCGGAGACAAGCAGTCAAAAACGGCCAGGAGCGGACATTTCGATGAAGGCATCTAACAACAAACTGAAAAATCTTGTACCTCATCCAAAGTATGGAGCGGCGGTTATTGCTTCCGGGTATGGCTTTGATCCGAACGAGGTAAGAGATGGCTTCTGGATGTATCGCTCCAGAATAGTATTCCCAGAATCTGCAATTCCAGCGGATATAGACAAACAGAACTTCGCTATTTTCCCCCGCAAATACTACGTAGATATGCTGAAGCAGTGCCGCGAATGTCAGAGGTCTTTCTTGTTCTTTGCACAAGAACAAAAATATTGGTTTGAAACCCTTGGTTTCTTCGTAGATGCCGACTGCGTCCTATGCCCGGAGTGTCGGGCTTCAAACCAAGAGCTCAAGCGAAGAATCAAGAGATACTCTGAGCGGATTACCGAAAGTGTTCTGAGTGAACGAGAAATGGAAACTCTTCTCAAGGATGCAGCCTTTTTAGTTCAAGCAGGCTACTTCAAGAACCTGAACAAGGTCAGCGCACTGAAGAATCGTGCTTGGAAATTAGTGCCAGCGTCAGAAGCTCTATCTGGGTTAGTAAGCGCACTTGATGTTGCGTTACAGTCTAACCATTCGCTGGAAGCACAGCAATTTTGATGGGATGAGGTCTGAGCTAGCCCGGCTTTTCCGGACACATTTGAAGGTAGACAATGTGAACGGAGGTGTCAAATGGTTACGAGCAAGGTCAGGCAGAATCCCGAGCGCAAGCGAGTGCGATTCAGCAAGGAATTCAAACTGGAAGCAGTCAGGCTGTTGGAGTTAGGACAGAAACCTGCCACCCAGCTTGCATTGGAACTGGGGATCGCGCGCAACCAGTTGTACAAATGGCAGGAGCAACTGGGCAAGGTCGGCAAAGAGCACGCCTTCAAAGGTCCGGGGCGCAAGCCAGAAGATGAACGTAGCGAGAATGAACGGCTGCGCGCAGAACTCAAACGGGTGACCGAAGAGCGCGACATCCTAAAAAAAGCCGCAGCGTACTTTGCGAGGGAACTGCCGTGAAGTACGGATTCATCGCCCGGCATCGGCGGCAGTTCCACCTCTCGGCTATGTGCCGTGTGCTGCATGTTTCGCGCAGTGGGTTTTATGAATGGCTGGGCCGCGCACCATCGGCACGTACGATTGCCAATCGACAGTTACTTGGCGACATTCGCCGCGTGCACGAACAAGCGAGACAGGCCTATGGTGCGGTCAAGACCTGGAAAGCGCTCAACCAAGCCGGTATCACCTGCGGCAAACATCGCGTGGCACGGCTGAGGAGCGAGGCTGGTATCGAGGCACAACGCAAGCGCCGCTTCCGCGTAACGGTTGAACATCGCAAGATTGCTGCGGCTGCACCAGATCGAATAGAGCGGCAGTTCCACGCCAGCCAGCCGAACCTGGCATGGGTCGGCGATGTAACCTTCGTGCGGACGAGAGCCGGTTGGCTGTATTTGGCGATCATGCTCGACCTGTACTCACGCAAGGTCGTGGGCTGGTCGATGGGTGACCGCCCCAACGAGGCATTAACACTGGGTGCACTGAACATGGCAATTGAACATCGAGCACCCAAGCCCGGACTGATTCATCACACCGATCAGGGCGGCATTTATCGCAGCAATGAGTATCGTGAACGATTGGCAAGTGTTGGTATGTTGCCCAGCATGGGATCGAAAGGCACGGCTTACGATAACGCGGTGGCGGAGAGTTTCTTCTCGAACCTGAAGAACGAACTGATTCATCATGCAGACTTCGCAAGTCGGGAAGCGGCAAGAACAGCAATCTTCAGCTACATCGAGCTGTTCTATAATCGCCAGCGGATTCATCAGACGCTGGGTTATGTCAGCCCGGTTGCGTTTGAAGAGGCCAACTGTGTGGTGCTGAATTGAACTGTCTGGGAAAGGCGGGCTAGCTCAGTCCGTCCACTTTCAAATTGACTGTAAAAAGAATCCGGAAAATAAGTCATATATTGTCTATCAGGCTTATCCAATTTGCGAAGATCAGGCTTGCCAGGCCGCCGACAACAATTGGGGAATTGTCGATCCCACAACGCTAAGACTTTTGCTTGAGCCAAGCGATGATAACAATGAGAAGGCAGAGCATATATTTGGTGGTGAACTTAGACCGTTAACAAAAAGAAAACGGTCTAAGACGACGGCGCCTTGACTGACGCTCTGGATAGAGAAAGAGACATTAAGCATGATGATAAACAAGGGGCTGAATGCGGCCACAAGCAGACAGTCAGGGAGAATTCCAAATTAAGGCTCGATCACGAATAGTCATTATCTTGCTTCTTGTATGGGGTGACACCTGCACTAGCTGTCAATCCCTGGGTTGATACACGCTATCCACGAAAGGAAGTCACGCTTGATGGCTTATATGAAGCTTGTAGCGTTGTGGGTGAAACGGCCAGAGGAAGCATTCCATACTTCGACTGCGAGTCCTATGTGTACGGAGTACTTGATTCGTACCTGGCGGTTAGAGCTTCGATACCTAAAGAAAAAAGAGCATGTTTCCCGGTAACGCTTGCGCCATGGGAAGCGCTTCAGATTGCTGAACCTGCAGATAGTTTGGATCATAAGCCTTACTTGGGTTCAAAGACGGCTGGGCCAGTGATCATTGAAATGTTGCGCCAAAAGTACCCATGCAAATAAGTTTTATGTCTGCTAACGGGCGAGCAACGGACAGTGGCATCAGCATTAACGAATGGGCAGAACGCGCAGCCAGTAACGGTCATTCACGTATGCCTTCCAGTTTTGGCATCAGGCATTAATAAAGGGGCTGTATGAAACGATTCTTTCGGTTTGCTTTAGTGTTGATCTGTTTTTCTGGAGCTGCCCAATCGGACGAGGAATTTAAGTGCCTAGAAGGTGCCAAGAATCCAGCCCCCTATAAACCCGGCAATGTCGTTCAGTGGTGTGAAATTGTGAAGGATGGGCGTCTTCTTTATCACGGCTCTGTATGGCGTTGGTATCCAAGTGGTCAAATGGAAGGGAAAGAATTCTACGTATTTGGTGCTGCTGAAGGCGAATGGCCATCATGGTATGAAAATGGAAAGCCTTCTTCGCTCGGTACTTTCAAGAACGGCACGAAATCTGGCCTATGGAAATATTGGGATGCATCCGGTTGGTTGAAGACCGAAGTCACATATTCTGAGAACGGAAATCTTTGGGCGGAGTACTACCCATCAGGGAAGAAACAGGCGGCTGGGGCATCTTTGCGTAGCGGGAAGATTGGGAAATGGACATATTGGGACAAGAACGGAACCGTCAAAGCTGAATGTGATTTTGGCAATGGTCTATTTTCGCTCCCAACAAAATCTTGCAAGATCATTGCAGACCAATTAGACCCTAAAGGTTTTAGCCCTCCAATACCGGTTGTGAAACTCACACCTGAAGCGAAAGCAGTCGTGGATTTGGCGGCACAATCATTTTCTTTTTTAGTACCCTTCGGCTGGACTCCTGACATTGAAGCAGGAAAAAAAGAACAAACGCCACTAGTGTTCTATAAGCAAGGGGACTCATGGCGTGGCACTGGGCCAAATATATACATGCGAATTCTTTTTAAGAAGGGTGTGTCCTTCGATAATCTTGTAAAGAATGACGCCGAGGATTTTCGAGAAAATGTTGCTGAATATTCCGAGAAGAACATAGCAAATGATCTCTTGCGAAATGGCAGAAAATGTATTTCAAAGACTATAAGTTATAAGCCAGTCCAACAGACAGATTCACCGTTCGGAATCGTTTCAAACAATATTGTTCACGAAACAATTAGTTTTCTTGATGTGTCAGATCAGGCCGTATTAATGGTCGTCCTGACATCCCACAATGAGCAGGAGTTAATTGATGCTTCCCCGTCATTTACGTCACTGGTGAAATCATTTAGCGATCAAAGCAAATTGGAAAAGGCTTTATGAGTTTCATGAGCCATGACCTGTCTGGCAAATTGATGTCAGCTTCGGGTTGCATAACTGACGTTGGTAGGTTTGAACGGCAAAGGGGCAAAACGGCCAGTTGTAGTCATTCGCAGGAGCCTTCCAATTATGAGTTTCAGCACTGAAAAATAGACAGCATGAATCGATTCTCTTGGGTTGTATTCGGATTGTTGATTTTATCCACTCCGCAGCTTTATGCGGCTGAAATCGTTCTGCCTGCTCTCAGCAATATTGGTTTTATGGAAAATCCGCCTAGGGAGTTAAGGGGAAAATTTCCGATGTGCGATAACTTTCTTAAGGTGGAGTGGATCGACAAAGAGAAAATGATTGGATATACCCATTACGAAGCATTTGTGTATGACGTTCATCGCAAATTGAGTAGAGAAAAGCAGCAAGTTTGGGCCTTGGTAAAACTGGCGGATGACTGGGCTTCGTACAGTATGGACGTTTACGAATACAAGCGCCAAGGTCGAATGAATGAGCTATTTGATTTGGTAAAAAACGGAACAGAGATTAAGGATAGTGCCAGCCTTGAAATCAAATATAGAGGAAATATTACCGTCTTTTACGCTCTCTCCCCGGTGCTTAGTGGTCACGATAAAACGATTTGCCTCGCATATCCAGATGAAAAACGCGCATGGATTATTGAAGGTAAAGATGTTAGGCATGTTTTTAGCAAAGCTCAGCGAGGATTGCTTTTCAACAGAATTCGAGAAGCGTGGCCATCTTTCAAACATGAGTTGCTAGAGGACGAGAACCTATGGGTTCTGGATGTCAATTTCGATGGTCAGGAAGACTTTGTCTTTAGAGCGAGGAAGATTGCATATTCATTTGGCGACAAACTCTATTCAGATGATATCGCAGTAAATGATCCCACCGCCTCAATACAATACTCGAATTACTTGCTGACTTTCCCTCCTCAAAGCCGCACATGCCGTCTGAAAATTGAAGGAAATTACCCATTAACAACAGATGGCAAAAATTACTATGTCCGAAACTGCAATCTATCCGAATTAACTGCCGCTTCGGAAAAACCAGAAACGAAATGTCCGCTTTGTGAAAACTTGAATGTCCCATAAGGGTTGCGGTTTCAACCGGTCGATGCAACAAGTTGGTTAAATCGTTCAGCTGGTGTTTCATAGTTTAACGTCTTCCTTGGACGCTGATTCAATTTCCTCGCCACGCCATTGAGTTGGGCTTGCGAGTAACCAGATAGATCCATTCCCTTGGGGAAGTACTGCCTTAATAGCCCGTTCGTATTTTCATTGCTCCCACGCTGCCAAGGATTCTGCGGATCACAGAAATAGACCTGTATGTCGGTCGCCAAGGTGAAACGCTTATGGTCGGCCATCTCCGACCCTCGATCCCAGGTCAGCGATTTGTAGAGTTCCTGCGGTAACTTGCGAGAGTTTCTGATGAGTGCGTTGATGACTGTTTCGGTATCTTTGCTCGCGACTTTCATCAACATCACATAGCGCGTATGACGTTCGACAAGGGTCACAATCTGGCTATCCAAAGTGCCGCACAACAAGTCGCCTTCCCAGTGTCCGGGCACTGCTCTATCTTCTACTGTGGCCGGACGCTCGCTGATCGATACCGCATCGACAATCCTGCCGCGATTGTCTGTCTCCTGCATATGATGGCGTGAACGGCGCATGACTCGTGTTCGCCTCAAATGCTGCACCAGCTCTTTCTTAAGCGCCCCACGAGCCTGAATGTAGAGACTGCGATAGATGGTTTCGTGTGACACCTGATAGCTCTCGTCGTCCGGGTAAGTATGTTTCAGCCATCCAGCAATCTGCTCCGGCGACCACTGCATCTGGAGCTTCCCTGCCACGATGTGCGCCAATGTTCGGTTCTCCGCCAGTTTACAGGTCTTCGGGCGATGTGCCCGATCCCAGGCAGCTTGGTCGGCTTGATTGGCTCGATAGCCTTCTTGGTCTCCGTTGCGCTTGATCTCGCGATAAATGGTGGAGGGCGCTCGTCCGAGGGATGCGGCAATCGAGTAAATCGATTGACCTGCCGCGACTGCACGCGATATCTCTTCGCGTTCAGCCAAAGTCAGAGCCAATCTTGAACGTCGTCGCTGAGCCGGTCGTATCCCGCCGCTTTCGGCGAGAATGCGCTCGATTGATGAATGGTATCGATCAAACAACTGGGCGATCTGCTGGAGAGAATCGCCTGCCTGCCAGCGCTCCCACATCAGAGCTTTTCTGGCTTTCAGTGTAATAGATGCGCGGTCTCTGTTTCATCTGCAACACTCCTTCTGCTTACGCAGATTCTAGTGTGTTGCATCGACCGGTTGAAACCGCAGTTAACAACGGCCCTTTGAGTTTCTCCAGACTACCTGCAGCGATGTCCGCTTCTGACGCAGGAACGGACATCCCCTCGGCCCGCATAGGCCACCTTCTTAGCAAACCACTAGAGTCCGCACCGATCATCGGACGATGCCTGTCTGATCAAATCTGAAGTACTACAGTGTAGTTGCCAGCCTGACTCAGCTAAGCACTTAAGAATCTCGTCTTTGAGCTTTTTCATGAAAATGCACTAAGCCACCCACAGAGCAAACACTCAAATCCCCACAAAATGGGGACACACAAAGAAAATAGGACTGAAGAATTTGAGCCTAAGGAAGACGGACACACAGAGGACACACAAGGTGCACATATACAAAATCAAGTGGATTACACACCACATAACCCCTTAATTATTTTAGCTAAGGTGTGAACGATTCGAACAGTCGAATAACGGATTATGAATCCGCTTGTCGACCGGAAAAAATGGGGCTAGAAATGAAAAAATCAACGAACTGCAACTCGCGCAACTCGTTGATTATTAAGGGTTTGGTGGGTCGTGCGGGGATCGAACCTGCGACAAACGGATTAAGAGTCCGCTGCTCTACCAGCTGAGCTAACGACCCGGAAGAGGCGCGCATTTTATGGGAGCGGCCGGAATTGTCAAGGAAATTATGCCTTGCAATGGCGCTGCAACGCCCATTCGACGTGCTCGCGCACCAGGCCGGACGGGTGTTGCGAGCGTGCCTGCAAGGCCACATGACCTCGTCCGGTGTGGCGGGTGCATTGCCCAAGGCCACGGCGATGTTGCGCAGCCATTGTTCGTGACCGATACGATAGATGGCGCTCCCCGCCAGCCGGGCCTGGAATGTCGCTTCGTCCCAGGCGAACAGTTCGGCGAGGGAAACGTCGTCCAGGCCGTTGCGCACGGCGAAATCCGGCTCGACGGTCTTGTGGGCAAAGCGGTTCCACGGGCACACCAGCTGGCAGTCGTCGCAGCCATAGACGCGGTTGCCGATGAGCGGACGCAACTCAAGCGGGATGCTGCCCTTGTGCTCGATGGTGAGGTAGGAGATGCAGCGCCGTGCATCGAGCTGATACGGCGCGGTGATCGCCCGGGTGGGACAGACATCGATGCAGGCATGGCAGGTGCCGCAATGGTTCTTCTCCGGCTGCATCGACCGGCAACGGCAGGTCGATGTAGATCTCGCCGAGAAAGAACCAGGAGCCCTGCTCCCGCGACAACAGCAGGGTGTGTTTGCCGCGCCAGCCCAGATGGGCTTTCTGTGCCAGTTCCACTTCCAGCACCGGGGCGCTGTCGGTGAACACCCGGCATTGGCAATCGCCGGCTTCCGCGCGTATCTGCTGCGCCAGTTTCTCCAGCCGGTTGCGCAGCACCTTGTGGTAGTCGCGTCCCAGTGCATAGCGGGAAACGAAGGCCCGGCTGCCGTCGGCGAGCACTTCGTGCGTGTCCCTGGCATGTTCCGGGTAGTAGTTCATGCGCGCCGAGATCACCCGCAACGTACCCGGCACCAATTCCGCCGGACGCGCGCGTTTGACGCCATGTTTTGCCATATAATCCATCGCGCCGTGATGGCCTCCCGCGAGCCATTGCAGCAGATGGGTTTCGGCTGCATCGAGCTGCGTATCGCTGATGCCCACCGCCTGAAATCCGAGCTCCCTGCCCCACGCCTTGATGCGCGCGGCAAATGCGGCGTAATCCGTTTGAGGTGTCCCGTTTTGCATGAATCGAATCATAGCCGAAGTGGTGTGAGCAGGCATTCCGCCGAAGGGCGGAGGCTCGCCACGAACCTGCCCGACGAGGCGGCCTCGATGGCTTTCGCGGCGCGGCTGGCACTCGTTCTGCAGCCGGGGCTGGTGATCTACCTGCGCGGCAACCTGGGGGCCGGCAAGACGACCCTGGTGCGTGCGCTGTTGCATGCGCTGGGCTATACCGGCCGCGTGAAGAGCCCGACCTATACGCTGGTTGAACGCTATGAAGTGGCTGGGTTACACTTGCGCCACTTCGATCTGTATCGCTTCCGCGATGCCGAAGAATGGGAGAGTTCCGGTTTTCGCGATGAGTTCGACGGGCAAAACATTTGTCTGGTGGAGTGGCCGGAACAGGCCACGGGACTGCTTCCCCCTGCGGATATCAGCATCACTCTCGACATCCTCCAGGATGGACGGGAACTCACCCTCCATGCCTACACCGCTGCAGGACAGAAATGCATAGACGCTTTGCCCGCCTGATTTTCATCGCTTCGCTGTTCTGGCTGCCATCCGCCATGGCAGAGATCGCCATCAGTGCGGCGCGTATCTGGCCGGCGCAGGAATACACCCGTATCACGCTGGAGTCGAAACAGCCCATCCGCTACAACCTCTTCATCATCAAGAATCCGGACCGTCTGGTCGTGGATCTGGAAGATGTCGCGATCAATGCGACGCTGAACGACCTGCCGGGCAAGGTCGGCAACGAAGATCCCTACATCAGGAGCGTGCGCGTCGGCCGCTTCAAGCCCGGCGTGGTACGGCTGGTGCTCGACCTCAAGGCTCAGGTCAAACCGCAGCTGTTCAGCCTGCAGCCGGTCGCCGAATACGGCCACCGCCTGGTTCTGGATGTCTATCCGCTGGTTGCCATCGATCCGCTGATGGCGCTCGCCCAACAAGGCGAGACCAAACTCACCGGCAGCGAACCGGTTGCGGCCAGTCACGTGGTCGAAACGCCCGCGGCCGAGATCAAGCCCACTGTTGCCGAGCCCACGACGCGCCAGCCGTTGCCGCACCAGCGTTGCCGGTGCGTCCCGAACTCCGGAACCGGGTGCTGCTCATCGCCGTGGATGCCGGTCACGGCGGCGAGGATCCCGGCGCACACGGACGGCGCGGCACACACGAGAAAGACGTGACCCTCGCCATCGCCCGGCGATTGAAAGCCCAGATCGACGACACCCCGGGCATGCGTGCCATCCTCATCCGCGACGGCGATTACTTCATCCCGCTAGGCGGACGCGTGGAGAAAGCGCGCAAGGCGCATGCCGACCTGTTCGTCTCCATCCACGCCGACGCCTTCGTCAAGTCGACGGCGCGCGGTTCGTCGGTGTTCGCCCTGTCCGAACACGGCGCCACCAGTGCCAGCGCACGCTGGCTGGCCAAGAAGGAAAACGATGCCGACCTCATCGGCGGCGTGAACCTCGCGGTGAAAGACCCCTACCTCGCCCGCACCCTGCTCGACCTGTCGCAGACGGCCACCATCACCGACAGCCTGAAACTGGCCAAGCAGGTGCTCAGGGAACTGGGCGGCATCAACACGCTGCATCGCGGCCATGTCGAACAGGCCGGTTTCGCCGTGCTGAAATCGCCGGACACCCCTTCGATCCTGGTCGAGACTGCCTTCATCAGCAATCCGAGCGAAGAGTTGCGGCTGAAGGATGATGCCTATCAGGAAAAACTGGCGCACGCCATTCTGGGCGGTATCAAACGCTACTTCGCGCAAAGCCCGGCACTCGCAAAACCCAGACTGGCGCAGGGCGATTAGGCGCCTGCGGCAATTTGTCGCAGCATGGCTGCGACCGCAGTCCTATAATGGCCCGTCCGTCATCGACCATTTGAGCGCCATCGATAAGCTCATCGCCAACTCAGGGAGTCATCATGCGAAATCCTCACCTCGGCACCAACCCGCGGTTTCCGGCAAAACTGCCGGTGTCGCTTGCGATAGCGCTTGGATTTTCGTGTCTCGTTACCAGTTTTGATGCCCTTGCCTGTGCTGCCTGCGGATGCACGCTTTCCAAGGACTGGGAGTCTCAGGGCATTTCCAGCAAACCCGGTTTTACCGCCGATTTCTCTTATGACTACCTCAACCAGGACAAGCAGCGCTATGGCGGCAGTACCGCATCGACTTCGCTGGTCAACAACCAGTTCAACAATGGGCAGGAAGTCGAAGCGTTCACCAAGACGTCCACGATAACCGCATCGCTGATCTATAACGCAGACAACTGGGGCGTCAGCGTCGCAGTCCCGTATGTCACGCGGAATCACGGCACGTATGGCGACAACGTTACGGGTGCGACAACATACGATGCCAACCCGGTTCTCACGTCATCCAATAGCGGCATCGGCGATGTCAGGATCATCGGACGTTACAGCGGTTTCACCGCCGATCGGTCGTCCGGCATCATCGGCGGCATCAAGCTGCCCACCGGCAGTACCTCGGGCACTTTCTCCGACGGGTCGACGCTCGATGCAGGGCTGCAGATCGGAACTGGCTCTACGGATGTCATCCTGGGCGCGTACACCACAGGTGCCTTCGATACCTATGGCTGGTTTGTGCAGGGTACGGTACAGCATGCCGTTGCAACGAAGACCCTCAACGGCGCGGAGTATCGTCCGGGCGACGCTTATTCGCTGAATACAGGCATTCGCTATGCGGTGTTCGGCGCCAAGGTCTCGCCCATGCTGCAGCTGAACATCATCAAACGGCAGGCCGACAGCGACAACAACACCGGCGTGAACGTCCCGCTCGACCCGGTCACCGGCGTTCCGGTCAGCGGCGGCACGCTGGCCTATCTGGCGCCAGGGGTCTCGGTGCGCGTCGGCGGCGGCGCCTCCGTCTACGGCTTCGTCCAGATTCCCGTATACCAGCATGTCAACTCTCTCCAGTTGACGCCCGGCTATATCCTGACGCTGGGTGTGCGACAATCTTTCTGACGCAACGGGCATGGGCCGGCGGAGGAGCTTGTGGACATGAAGGCAAGAACAAAATCTCCGGTCGTATGGAAAGCAGTGCTGCTGGCACTGCTTCTTTCACTCTGCATGGCCCAGCCTGCGCTGGCGGATGAATGGAGCCTGAAAGACAAGGATGGCGTTCATTACCGGCTCTCCGAACAAAGAGGGAAATGGGTCCTGGTCAATTTCTGGGCACCATGGTGCCCGGACTGCCTGCAAGAGATCCCGGAACTCAATGCACTGCAAAAACAGCACAAGGACGTGCTGGTGATCGGCGTGGCGATCATGTACAAGAACGCACGGGAAGTGATCGATACCGCCCGGGACAAATCCGTTTCTTATCCTGTCGTGCTGGGCAACGAGGACATCGCCAGCGATTTTGGCGAGCTGGTGGGCATGCCGACCAGTTTTCTTTATTCACCGTCCGGCAAACTGGTCGGCCGTCACGATGGGGCCTTGACGCAGAAAGATGTCGAGCTGGTTATGACTCAAAAGCCCGGCTCGGTCCGAACTGTTCATGCATTGACTGCCGCGCAGTTTCCGCCACTCATCACTTCGATTCGTCGAACATCATCTCCAGCCGCAAACTGAGTGGCGGACTGAGATGAAAACTTCTGTCTCTCGGGAAATGCAGTTGCGGACTGACATCGAAGAACATCCATTTCCGGTGCAGACGGTAACGGTATTGCATCAACACGACGTAATCGTTCACCTGCGTGACCGGCTGGCTCACGCCGATCACGCTGGCCTGATACAGCAAGGCGGTGCGTTCATCCAGTTGGTGAAAGAGCGCGAAATCCTGGCGCAGATCGAAGTTCTGCGTATCCTTGAGCCAAGCGGCAACACTGGTGGCACGAAACAGGAGCGGCTCGCTGATGGGACGATCCAGATCCAGCTGAGTAGTTTCGCCCACACCGACGGTATTGAACCAGAACACCGTCTCTGCCAGCTTTATGCGCCATTGCTCTACCGGCGCTTCCAGACTGGCTCGTGTGCGCGCGAAAGGCGTTGTGTTCAGGCCGCGGAATTTCAGTCCGCCGTCCGCACTGAAGTGCCAGCGTTCAGCTTCCGCCCTTATAAAGCGCAACGCAGCGCCATAGCTCTGCGGCGTAGTGGGTTGCGTGAGTGGCGGCGTCTGAGTCTGATTCGGGTTAACGGTTGCATTCTTGTCCGGGTCCGTTTCGATCAGCAAATGCAGCTTCTTCTCCGCAATGGGCAAGTGCACATTGGCCCTGCCCGCCAGCACGAACTGGTGCTCCCCGCCATACCCCATCACCCGGTAGATATCCAGCTGGAACACACTATCGTTGGTTTCCTGGTAATGGCGATCGTCGCCGAAGAAACGATCGACGCTGCTCACAAAGCCGACGAGTTTCCCGGACAGGTAATCGCGCGGTGTATCCATCATGCTCATGACCTTTTCCGCGAGCCGAGGGGGGCGCCGGCGGGCCGACCAGCTCTGGCGGCGGCCCCGCCTGCTCCGGCAAGGCGGACCGACCATCTCGTCGCCCAGCACGGCCAGCGGAACCGAAAGCGCCGCGCCCAACACCAGGCACGCCGCGACTTTGAAAAGCAGATGCGAAACGGAAAGCCATGCGCCTCAGGCCGGGAACACCCCGGTGGAAAGATAACGGTCGCCCCGGTCGCAGACGATGAACACGATGGTGGCATTCTGCACTTGCTGCGAGATGCGCAGTGCCACGCTCAACGCGCCGCCGGACGAGATGCCGCAGAAGATGCCTTCTTCGCGCGCCAGCCGCCGCGTCAATTCTTCCGCATCTTTCTGCCCGACGTTCTCCAGCCGGTCCACGTTCTGCGGGTTGTAGATCTTCGGCAGATAGGCTTCCGGCCATTTGCGGATGCCGGGGATCTGCGCGCCCTCTTCCGGCTGCGCGCCGATGACCTGGATGGCGGGATTCTTTTCCTTGAAGAAACGCGAGCAGCCCATGATGGTGCCGGTGGTGCCCATGCTGCTGACGAAATGCGTGATCTTGCCCTGCGTGTCGCGCCAGATCTCCGGCGCCGTGCCTTCGTAATGCGCCAGCGGATTATCCGGATTGGCGAACTGGTCGAGGATGATGCCGCTTGCCCGCATCGCGCAGTTTCTCCGCCGTGTCGCGCGCCAGTTCCATGCTGCCCGCTTTCGGCGTCAGCACCAGTTCCGCACCGAACGCGCGCATGGTCTGGCGGCGCTCCATGCTCTGGTTCTCCGGCATCACCAGGATCATCTTGTAGCCGCGCATCGCCGCCGCCATCGCCAGCGCGATGCCGGTGTTGCCGCTGGTCGCTTCGATCAGGGTGTCGCCGGGTTTGATATCGCCACGCTCTTCGGCACGACGGATCATGGAGAGCGCCGGCCTGTCCTTCACCGAGCCGGCAGGATTGTTCCCCTCCAGCTTCGCCAGGATGACATTGGAGGTGTTGCCCGGAATGCGTTTGAGTCGAACCAGCGGCGTATTGCCGACATAGTCATCCAGCGTCTTGTACATAGGCTGTCCCACAAAAGGAAAACGCCAGCATGATAAAGGCTGGCGTCTCCTTTTGCACTGCCCGATGGATTCAGAGCGCGATGCCGGAAGGATCGAACATGCCCTCGAACAGGATGGAACTCAGGTAGCGCTCGCCCGAATCCGGCAGGATCACCACGATGGTCTTGCCCGCATTCTCTTCCTTCTGCGCCAGACGCACTGCGACTGCCACGGCTGCGCCGCTGGAGATGCCGGAGATGATGCCTTCCTCGCGCGCCAGACGCAGCGCATACGACACCGCATCTTCGTTCGTCACCTGCTCGATGTCGTCCACCAGCGACAGGTCCAGTGCGCCGGGCACAAAACCGGCGCCGATGCCCTGGATCTTGTGCGGCGCCGGCTTGAGATCGAACCCCGCGCGCTTCTGCGTCAGGATCGGGCTGGCCGCCGGCTCCACCGCCACCGACCTGATCGCCTTGCCGCGCTTCTTCTTGATGTAACGCGACACCCCGGTAAGGGTGCCGCCGGTGCCGACGCCGGCAACAAAGATATCGACCTTGCCGCCGGTGTCGTTCCAGATCTCCGGCCCGGTGGTCGCTTCATGGATGGCCGGGTTGGCGGGGTTCTCGAACTGCTGCAGCAGCACATATTTGGGATCGGAGTCGGCGATCTCCTGGGCTTTCGCCACTGCCCCGCTCATGCCTTTGGCACCTTCGGTCAGCACCAGCTTGGCGCCGTAGGCGACCAGCAGCTTGCGGCGTTCGATGCTCATCGTCTCCGGCATGGTCAAGCGTCAGCGGAATGCGCCGCGCCGCCGCAACGAATGCCAGGGCGATGCCGGTGTTGCCGCTGGTGGGCTCGATGATCTCCTTGCCCGGTCCGAGCAGCCCCCGTTTCTCGGCATCGTCGATCATGGCGACACCGATGCGATCCTTCACCGAATAAGCCGGATTGCGGCCTTCGATCTTGGCCAGGATGGTCGCTTTCGCACCGTCGCAAATGCGATTGAGCCTGACCAGTGGTGTGTTCCCGATGGACTGCGCGTTATCTGCAAACTGGTTCGACATGGTTCGCTACCTGAAATGGATTGAAGAGGGTGCAAGTCTAACCAAGCCTTTGCACTTTATGAACTGTGCATTCTCTACATCTTCGGGGTTTCAATCAATAACGGCAAAACCATTCCTGCGGTGCTGCTTTGAGCCGGCGCCCCCGCCGCAGAACCGGCGCAAGTTGGAGTAGTATTCCGGACGTCGTCCAGTATATGGGAGAGCCAGATGATAAAAGCCTATGCTGCATTTGAACCCAAGGTTTGCCGCTAGTCCACCAGGAATGACCAAGCCATGACTCCCATCATCAGCGCCACCGCTCTCGTCAAGCATTACCCCGGGGTGGTCGCGGTCGACAACATCGACCTGGCCATTCCGCAGGGAATCTGCTTCGGCCTGCTGGGGCCGAACGGCGCGGGCAAGACCACCACCATCGAGATCCTGGAAGGCATCCACCTCCCCACCAGCGGCAGCGTGCTTTACAAGGGCGAGCCGCTGGCGGATCGCTACCGCGAAGAGGTCGGCATCCAGTTCCAGCACACCGCGCTGCAGGAGTTCCTCACCGTGCGCGAGACGATGGAACTGTTCGAACAGCTGTACCAGCGCACCATCCCCATCGCCGAGCTGGTCGAGCTGTGCTCGCTTGGCGACATCTGGGACCGGGACACGCGCAAGCTCTCGGGCGGGCAGCGCCAGCGACTGTTGCTGGCGCTGGCGCTGATCAACGATCCGGAGATCATCTTTCTGGACGAGCCGACCACCGGGCTGGACCCGCAGGCACGGCGCAACTTCTGGGAACTGGTGACGCTGGTCAAGTCGCGCAACAAGACCATCATCCTCACCACGCATTACATGGAAGAAGCTTATGCGCTATGCGACGAGATCGTCATCATGGACAAGGGGCGCATCGTCTCGCAAGGCACGCCGGCGCAATTGCTGTCGGAGCACTTCGGCGACGTGGTGCTGCAGATCCCCAGGGAGGATGCCGGCAGCAAGGTGCTTGAGTCCGGCCTGGCCCTCACCCATGCCGCCGATTTCATCGAGATCAAGACCAGCGCCATCCATCAGACGCTGGTGCAACTGATCGCTTGCGGGGTGAACCTCGACCGGCTGCGCATCCGCGCCTGGACGCTGGACGACCTGTTCATCAACGTCACCGGCAAGGCATTGAGGGCATAGTCATGAAGAAATTCCTCGCGGTTCTGCATGCGCGCAACATGGAATTCCTGCGCGACCGCTCGGCCCTGACGTGGAACCTGGCGATGCCGTTCCTGCTGGTCATCGGCCTGGCTTTCACGTTCTCCGGCGGCCCGAAGGACATCTACAAGATCGGCTTCGTCGGCAGCATCGACACCCTGAGCCACGTTGCGCCTGCACTGAAAGCGACCCGCTACCTGCAGTTCATCCACTATGACGATCTCGATGCCGCCATCGGCAAGGTCAGCCACCAGCAACTGGACATGCTCATCGATGTGGATGGCCAGACCAAATACTGGATCAATTCCACCTCCCCCAACGGCTACCTGCTGGAACGCATACTGTGGGGCAGCGAAGGCCAGAAATTCACGCGCCAGGTCGTGGAAGGCGCCGAGATACGCTATGTGGACTGGTTTCTGCCCGGCATCCTGGGCATGAACATGATGTTCAGCTGCCTGTTCGGCGTCGGCTATGTGCTGGTGCGCTATCGCAAGAACGGGTTCCTGAAACGCCTCAAGGCCACGCCGCTGGGCGCGTTCCATTTCCTGCTGGCGCAACTGGTCTCGCGCCTGCTGCTGATCATGGGCATCACCATCGTGGTCTATGCCGGATGCAACCTGTTCATCGACTTCAACATGCAGGGTTCGTACTGGAACCTGCTGCTGATCGGTACGCTGGGAGCGATGAGCATGATCTCCATCGGGCTGTTGATCGCCGCACGCACCGCCAGCGAAGAGTTCGCCGGCGGCATCCTCAATACCGTCACCTGGCCGATGATGTTGCTCTCCGGCGCATGGTTCTCGCTCGAGGGGACGCACCGCTGGGTGCAGCAGCTGGCGCAGATATTCCCGCTCACCCATCTCATCGATGCTTCACGCGCCATCATGAACGAAGGCGCCACACTCGCGCAGGTGATGCCGCATGTGCTGGTGATGGCGGGCATGAGCGCGCTGTTCCTCGCCATTGGCGCCTACATCTTCAAGTGGGAATAGTATGGATTCTTGCAGGACCTGCCTCGTGCTATCCTGCTGCTGATCGCATCGAAGCGTGATTCACCCGAAACGGAGTTTCCGCCATGCCTGCATCGCATTACCTTCCTCGCACCCTTCCCGCACCGCTCGCCGGATTAAGCACGCTCGCACTTGATCTGCGCTGGAGCTGGCACCACAGCACGGACAAGCTGTGGCAGACCGTCGATCCCGACCTCTGGGAGGAAACCCGCAACCCGTGGCTGATCCTTGAACACATCTCCGACGAGCGGCTCGACAATCTGGCGCAGGAAGCCGATTTCATTGCCTCGCTCCAGCGCCAGCTCGAAGCGAGAGAACAGCATTTCCAGAGCGAAACCTGGTTCGCTTCCCGCTTCGGCAATTCATTCAAGGGATACGTGGCCTACTTCAGCATGGAGTTCGGGCTGAGCGAGTCATTGCCTATCTATTCAGGCGGCCTGGGCGTGCTGGCGGGAGACCACCTGAAGACCACCTGCGATCTGGGCGTGCCCCTGATCGGGATCGGTTTGCTGTATCAGCAGGGATATTTCCGGCAGGCACTGGATTCGCAAGGCGAACAGATCGAGTTCTATCCCTACAACGATCCGACCATGCTGCCGGTGACCCCGCTCACGGATGACAAGGGCGAGTGGGTGCATGTCGCCGTCGAGCTGCCGGGGAGGATGTTGCGATTGCGCGTCTGGCACGCCGAAGTCGGGCGGCGCTCGCTTTTCCTGCTCGACAGCAACGACCCGCTGAACAATCCGGGCGACCGCGGTATCACCAGCGAACTCTACGGCGGCGGTCAGGAAATGCGCATCCAGCAAGAGATCGTGCTTGGTATCGGCGGCTGGCGGCTGCTGGAAAACATGGGCATCGATTGTCCGGTGTGCCACCTCAATGAAGGCCATGCCGCCTTTGCGATCCTGGAACGCGCCCGCAGCTTCATGCTGCGCAGCAAGCAATCGTTCGAGGTGGCGTTGCGCGCGACCAGCGCCGGCAACCTGTTCACTTCGCACACCCCGGTGGAAGCCGGGTTCGACCGCTTTCCGCCCGAGCTCTTCCTGCGTTATTTCCGCGACTACGCAAAACAGCTGGGGGTGCCGGAAGACCGGCTGCTGGCACTGGGGCGCGACGGCGACCCCGGCGACCATGCCCAGCCCTTCAACATGGCCTATCTTGCCTTCCGCGGCGCGGGCGAGGTCAACGGCGTGAGCCGCTTGCACGAAAAAGTGAGCCAGAGCATCTTCCAGCCCCTGTTCCCGCACTGGACGACGGCGGAGGTGCCGGTCCGTCATGTGACCAACGGCGTGCACGTGGCATCGTGGGACTCACCCGCAGCCGACGACCTGTGGACGAATGCCTGCGGCAAGACGCGCTGGCTGGGGACGCTGGAAACGGTTGAGACCGACTTGCGCTGCCTGGATGAGCAGACGCTATGGAATTTTCGCAGCCAAGGGCGGCACGGCCTGGTCAGGTTCTTGCGCACCCGCCTTGCGCGCCAGAACAGCTGGCAGGAAACCATGCATGAATACGACCAGGGACTGGACCCCGACTTCCTGACCCTCGGATTCGCGCGGCGCTTCACCGAATACAAACGCAACAACCTGTTGCTGCATGACCCGCAACGCCTCACCCGCCTGCTGACCAACCGCAACAAGCCGGTGCAGCTCGTGATCGCCGGCAAGGCGCACCCGCTTGATGGCGAGGGCAAACGCATGATCCGCCAGTGGGCCGATTATCTGCGCCTGCCGGAGCTGCAAGGCAGAGTGGTTTTCGTGGAAGACTATGACCTGGTCATCGCGGCGGAGATGGTCCGCGGCGTGGATGTCTGGGTCAACACGCCTCGCCGTCCCTGGGAGGCCAGCGGCACCAGCGGCATGAAAGTGCTGGCGAACGGCGGGCTCAACCTGTCCGAACTGGACGGCTGGTGGGCCGAAGCCTACCGGCCCGAGGTCGGCTGGGCGATAGGCGACGGCCAGGAACATGCCGGCACTGCCGCCTGGGACGCTGCCGAGGCAGAACAACTCTACCGTGTGCTGGAGGAAGAGGTCATCCCCTGTTTTTACCGGCGGGACGAGAGCGGATTGCCGCGGGAGTGGGTCGCGCACATGCGCGAAAGCATGGCGCAACTGACCACCAGTTTTTCGAGCAACCGCATGGTGCGGGAATATTCCGAGCGCTTCTATGCGCCATTGGAGAGCGCATACCGGCAGCGCAGCGCCGACAACGCCAAGCTTGCCGCCGAGATCGAGGATTGGCATGCGAATCTGAAACGGTACTGGGACAAGATGTATTTCGGCAATGTCAGCTCGGAAAAAAGCGACGGGGAATACCGGTTCCTGGTTCAGGTCTATCTGGACGGCATGCCCGCCGAGGCCGTCTGCATCGAACTCTATGCAGAAGCCCTGAACGGCAGCGAGCCGGTACGCCATCCCCTGGCGCAGACTGCTACGCTCGTGGGCGCGAGCAACAGCTATCTGTATGCCGGCACCGTCAAGGATGACCGGCCCGTTAGCGATTACACCCCGCGCATCGTTCCGGCACATGCCGCTGTCAGGGTCCCGCTGGAAGCATCCATGATCACATGGTACAAATGACGGGGCGCACAGGGTCAAGGCAATACCGCTTGAACGCCGGAGCCCTGCCCTGCACGCCTTTGAAGGAGAGTTGCATGTCACACCCGCCGCATATGCTTAGCTTGTCCCGGGCTGCGCGCCTGATCGGGGTGGCGCGGGGCGAGCTGCAGAAAAACATCCAGCGGGGTGTGCTGCATGCATTCGACGGCATGGTCAGCATCGACGACCTGATCCGGGCCTATCCGAATGCGCAACTGGAAGACGACGCCGAATACAACCGCGTGCTGCAAATCAAGGAAAAGGCTTTTGGCAAACGGGTTTATGAAACTGCCATGCCTAGCGCGGAAGCACTGGCCGCGCGTATCATCGAACTCAGCAAGGAACTGACACTGCACCAGACACTGGCAGAACAGCTCAAACTCGTGCTGGACCAGTTATCCGACAAATTGGCCTCGATTCGCAAACAGGCCGCCGGGGATGTCAGTACCGCCCTGAATGATCTGGAGGCCTGGCTGGACAAGGAGATCAAAAACGCTATGGAATCCGAACCCATCAACCCTTTGAGCGTGAAAGATCATTTGCTTCGGGTCATGGCGGCGCATGTGACCGTGCTGCCCGGCAGGCATGATTTCTTTGTCGATGGCGCGGATACCATCCTGGAAAGCGCCTTGCGCGCGGGAGTCCCGCTCAACTACGGCTGCAGCAGCGGCAATTGCGGCTTGTGCAAGGCGAAGGTCATCTCCGGGCAGGTCAAGAAGACCCGGCTGCACGACTATGTATTGACCGAAGCCGAGAAGACACAGGGCTATGTCCTGATGTGCTCCAATACCGCAGTGACGGACCTGGAGATCGAGGCCGATGCTGCCGGCGGCGTGCAGGACATCCCCTTCCAGCAGATCTCCACCAAAGTGAAGTCGGTCACTCCGATCGCCGGCGATATGGCCTTGCTGCATTTGCACACATTCCGTTCAAGCCGGTTGCGTTTCCTGGCCGGACAATACGCGACGCTCCAGCTGGGAAAATCGCTGACTGCCGAGCTTCCCATTGCAAGCTGCCCTTGCGATGAGCACAACATCCTGTTCCATGTCAGGCGTATGGACGGGAACCTCTTTTCCGATTATGTCTTCAATCGCCTGAAGACCAATGAAGTGGTCGATATCGAAGGGCCGGACGGTGAGTTCGTGCTGCAGACCGATACCGGCCGGCCGCTCTTCTTCATCGCCTTCAACAACGGCTTCGCGCCGGTCAAGAGCCTGATCGAACATGCCATGTCCCTGAACAAGCCGGAGCGCATCCATTTGTTCTGGATAGGCTCCGGCGACGACAGCTTCTACCTTCCCAATATTCCGCGGGCATGGGCGGATGCGATGGATAACTTCCATTATTCGACGATGGTGGCCGGGTATGACCTCTCCCACCTTTCAGCGATGCGAATGGAATCGCTACGCACGATGCTCGAAGGAATGCTCAACCAGCATCCCGAAATGGCGGACGGGGATATCTATATTGCCGGGCCGGAAGCCGCAAGTACACTTGCCGAGCGCTTCTTCCTGGACACGGGGCTGCCCAAGACACGAGTCTTCCTGACCTATCGCAGCCTGTGACCGATTTTCAGCCGTACCCGGCGGAAAACTCTTCCGCAGCCGGCTACAGGCATCCGCCGCAACTGCCGCAGCGCCAGTCATGCGGATTGACGGCCTGGTAAAACCAGCGCATATGGGCTTCATCGCACGGGACTCCGTTCGATATGAACATTTCCGCCAGCCAAGTGACATTCTCCTCGATCCAGCGATCCTCCGGCAGGCCTTCGGCAAAGTCTTCGTCGTCCGGAAAGATGTAGCTGAAGATGCCGTAGGTCCCCATATCCTCGTCGCGCCTTTCCGGACTCAACGCCAGCAACTTCCCCTGGTAGTGAATCTCCCAATGGCCATTGCAGAGATTGTTACCCTTGGCGGTCCAGTTCGCAGAAAAAGGATTAGACATGTTGTGATGCGCTTGCTTTGGTCAGGATGCGTCAGGCCTCTTCCAGAAAACCACCCGCCCGGTACGTCAGCACCAGCGTATCGCGATGCCCGCCAGCTGCGGTGGGTTGGATAGGTGTGGATTCGTGTATCACTCGTTTATCATCGACAATCAACAACGTCCAGGGTTCCGACAAGGTGAAGCGTTTTCCCGACGGGCCATTGAATTCAAAGATGCGGCTCTCGCCGCCCTTGATGCCGCCACGGGCGACCAGCAGGATGGCCACGAAATCCACGCCATCGCGGTGAGCGCCTTCCGGTGTCGGGCGCCCGATACCGCCGGTGGTGTCGATACGGAACTGGTGCGCTTCGACGAACCAGGGCTGTGCCTGCTTCACTTGCGAACAGACGCTTCCGATGGCGGTCAGTAACCGTGACCACACCGGCCGCAGCACATCCTCCGGCTTGATCGGTTCGAACATCCTGTGCATACCGCCATGCAGGGCGTTGTATTCCACCGGCTGGTAATGCGCACGATGCGGCACCTGTCTTACCGCTGCATCCTCCACCACGAAACAGGAATGACGGCGGCGGCGGTAACGGCCACCGTCTTTCAGGAAATTGTCCGGCGGCAGGTCGTCCCACGCAGCCTTGAGCGCCTCCAGTTCAGCGGGCTGGCATTGCGCGAAGGCGAGCACATCGGCAGGACTCATCGCGGCATAGCCCTGGGCGCGAAGTTCTTCCGCAAAATGTTCAACGGGGGTAAAGATAGGTGCGATATTCAGGATGGTCATCGTGTCAGGCTCGCTATTCGTGTACACAAAATACAGGTACAGAAATGATAAAACCCGCCCGGATGACTCCGGACGGGCCTGTTCGGTAGGTGTTCTTACTTCTTGTCAGCCTTATCAGCTGCTGCTTTTTTGGCTTCCTTCTTTGCTGCTTTTGCCGCTTTCTTTGCTGCCTTCTTGTCAGCCTTGGTGTCCTTCACTTCTTCCTGCTTGGCTTCCGGCTTGTCTGCCTTCTTTTCTGCCTTGACTGCTTTTCCGCCCTTCTTGTCTTCAGCCTTTGCGGCTTTGTCGGCCTTCTTCTCTTCCTTGGCGGCTGGTGCCGAGGAGGCGCCGCTCACGGAGAACTCGGAACGCATCTTGGCCACGGTCTTGTCGCCGAAACCCTTGACGTTCTTCAGGTCGTCCACGCTCTTGAACGGGCCGTTCTTGCTACGGTAATCGATGATGGCCTGTGCCTTGGCCGGGCCGATGCCCTTGACCGCATCCAGTTCGTCCTTGGTTGCCGTGTTCAGGTTGACCGCCGCGAACGCCATGCTGGTAAACGCAAAGAACATCGCCAGTACCCACAAAATCTTCTTCATGTTTTTCTCCTTGGTTAAGTGAAACGACACATGCCGTTTCTCCAGAAACGCTGCGCCGGCTATTAGGTTGACTTCTTCAGCAAATGATTCACGTAACGCGCGGTTCCCTGCTCCACCGTCAGGAACGGGTCGGCATAGCCGATCTCGCGCATGGCCGCCATGTCGGCCTGGGTGTAGCTCTGGTATTTGCCCTTCAACTGTTCGGGGAACGGGATGTAGCGGATGATCTGCTGCTGATGCATCTGTTCCAGCGTCAGCGCCGCTTCGCCCTTTGCCGCCCGCAGGGTATTGATGGTCGCCACGGCCACGTCGTTGAAGCTTTGCGCCTGCCCGGTGCCGAGATTGAAGATGCCGGATTTGCCCGGATGGTCGAGGAAGTACATGTTGACCTTGACCACGTCCTCCATCGAGACGAAGTCGCGCAACTGTCCGCCGTTGGCGTAGCCGTCGCAGCCTTCGAACAGCTTCACATAGCCGTCGGCGCGATACTGGTTGAAGAAGTGATAGGCCACCGAAGCCATGCGCCCCTTGTGCTGTTCGCGCTGGCCATAGACGTTGAAATAACGGAAACCGACGATCTGCGATGTGCGTGTAGCCCAGCGGCGGCGCACCACCTGGTCGAACAGGAATTTGGAATAGGCGTAGACATTGAGCGGCGATTCATATTCGCGGCTTTCCTTGAACACGCCGCCGCCGCCATACACCGACGCAGAGGAGGCATACAGAAAAGGCACTTCCTCGTTCTGGCAATGATTCAGCATCTCCAGCGAATAGCGGTAGTTGTTCTCCATCATGTAGCGGCCATCGGTCTCCATGGTGTCGGAACAGGCGCCCTCATGCAGCACCGCGGCGAGGATGCCGTCGAAGGAGCCGTCCTGCAGCAGCCCGATGAAATCTTCCTTGTCGATGTAATCGGCGATATCGCAATCGGTGAGATTCTTGAACTTGTCGGCATTGTTCTTCAGATTGTCGACCGCGATGATGTTGGTCTCGCCGCGCTCGTTCAGCGCCTTGACCAGATTGGAACCGATAAATCCGGCTGCGCCGGTAACGACGTAGTACATGTTTTTTCTCCCAGGTTTCGGAATACAGGACACTGGATACAGGGAACAACCAGCTCGGCCGTATCCTGTATCCCGTATCCTGAATCCTAGTTCTTCATATCTTCAAGAATCTCTTCGCGCGACACCACCGCCGTGCCCAGTTTGCCCACCACAACCCCTGCCGCACGGTTGGCGATGCGCACCGCATCAGGCATGTCCGCACCGCTCGCCAGCATCACCGCCAGCGTGGCGATGACGGTATCTCCCGCACCGCTGACGTCGAACACTTCGCGCGCCTGTGTCGGTTCGTGCAGTACATCCTTTTCGCGGAACAGCGACATGCCTTCTTCGCTGCGCGTCACCAGCAGCGCATCCAGTTTCAGTTCGGCGCGCAGTTTCTGCGCCTTGGCGTTCAGTTCCGCCTCGTCCTTCCAGCCGCCCGCCACTTCGCGGAACTCGCTGCGGTTCGGTGTGAGCAGGGTCGCGCCCTGATAGCGCGCGTAATCGTCGCCCTTGGGATCGACCAGCACCGGCTTGCCCGCCGCGCGCGCCGCCTTGATCATCTCGGCGATATGCGCCAGCCCGCCCTTGCCGTAGTCCGACAGGATCACCACGTCGGCATGCGGCAGCTTGAGATGGAAATCGGCCAGCTTGGCGTTCAGCACTTCATGGCTGGGCGGCGTCTCGAAGTCGATGCGCAGCAATTGCTGGTGGCGCGCGATGGCACGCAGCTTGACGATGGTGGAGATGCTGGCATCGCGGTGCAGCAGCGCCTCCACGCCGCCCTGTTCGGTCAGCAGCCGCTGCAGGCAATCGCCCGCCTCGTCGGCGCCCACCACCGACAGCAGGGTGCAATGCGCACCCAGCGAGGCGATGTTGCGCGCCACGTTGGCCGCGCCGCCCGGGCGTTCTTCCACTTTGCTTACTTTCAACACCGGCACCGGCGCTTCCGGCGAGATGCGCGTCACGTCGCCGAACCAGTAACGGTCCAGCATGACATCGCCGACGACCAGCACGCGCGCTTTTTCGAACGATGGCAGCTTCATGCCAACTCTCCTATCTCTTTCACAATATCCTGTAATGCCTGCAGCGGATCGGGCGCTTGGTGATCGGACGGCCGATCACCAGATAACTCGCGCCATTCTGCAATGCCGCGCGGGGCGTCATGATGCGCGACTGGTCATTGACTGCGGCATTCGCAGGGCGGATGCCGGGCGTGACCAGACTGAAATTCGCGCCATGTTGCTGGCGCAGCAGAGGGGCTTCCTGCGCGGAGCACACCACGCCATCCAGTCCGCTATCGTGCGCCAGTTGCGCAAGGCGCGCACCATCTGCGCCGGACTGGCGTTGATGCCGATGCCGTGCAGATCATCCTGGGCCATGCTGGTGAGCATGGTCACGGCAATCAGTTTCGGGCGCTGGGCGACGTTTTCCAGCGCCTCGCGCGCGGCTTCCATCATGCGTTTGCCGCCCAGGGCATGCACGTTCACCATCCACACGCCCAAGGCAGCGGCGGCCTTGCATGCCTGCGCGGTGGTGTTGGGGATGTCGTGGAATTTCAGGTCGAGGAACACCTCGAACCCGCGCTGCTGCAATTGCTCGACCAATTGCGGCCCGGCCGAGGTGAACAATTCCTTGCCCACCTTGAGGCGGCATAGCGCCGGTTCCAGGCGCTGCACCAGTGCCAATGCCGGGGCAGCCTGCGGAAAATCAAGGGCAACGATGATTTTCGGATCTGTCATATGGCGACTCCATTCTCTTCGCTCCGTTTCGGCGAATAACTTTCCCAGCTATGACAAGCCGGGCAATGCCAGTAGAACTGGCGCGCCTTGAAACCGCAATGCTTGCAGCGGTACATGGCCAGAGCGCGGGTGCGCTGATGAATGAGGTTCTTCACCAGCTCAAGATCGGCACGCCGCTCTCCGGAAGTCTCCAGCAGGCGCGCTTCCAGCAGCTTATCCAGCCCGAGCAGGGTCGGGTTGCGCTTCAATTCGTCGCGCACCATCTGGTAAGCCGCTTGCGAACCATCGCGCTGCAGCAGCGCGCTGAACAGCACGTTCATCAGATCGAGCGAAGGGTATTGCTGCAGATAGTTCTGCAGCAATTTCGACGCCGGTCTCTTCTTCCCCGCTCTGGCGATAGGCCTGCAGCAACCGCTCTGCCACCAGCGGCAGGTATTGCGCGTCCTGCTGCTCGACGTGTTTCCAGATCTCGATGGCTCGCGGCAGATGGCCGGCGGCCAGCTCGATATCTCCCAGCATGATGTTGGCGCGAACGCAATGCGGATCGGCGCCGAGCGCCTGTTCCAGATGCACCACGGCAGCCTCGGTTTGTTTTGCCGCCAGCTCGCTGTCCGCCAGCTCGCAGAAATAGAACGCCGTTTCCGTGCCGTGCGCTTCACCGGTCAACGTTGTGAGCCGCTGACTGATGTCGATCGCCTTGAGCCAGTCCTTTTCCTTCTGATATATCTCCAGCAGGAAATCCAGCGACGACTTTTCGTAGGAGCGTGCCGTGCAACTCCTGGAAAGCCGCTTCGGCCCGATCCAGGATGCCCGCCTTCAGGTAATCCTGTGCCAGCTCGAACAGCGCCTGCTGCCGCTTGTCCTCTTCCAGATCGGTCCGCTCAACCAGGTTAAGGTGCATGCGCATCGCACGATCCACCTCGCCGCGGCGGCGGAACAGGCTGCCCAACGCAAAGTGCAACTCGACCGTCTGCGGGTCGACCTTGACCACTTCGATGAAGGCTTCGATCGCCTGGTCCTGCTGCTCGTTGAGCAGGAAGTTCAGCCCCTGGAAATACGAGCGCGGCAACGCGCTGGATTCGGAAAGCAACTGCTTTGATGTCGATGCGCGCCGCCAGCCAGCCCATGCCGAAAAAGAGTGGGAAGACCAGCAGCATCCACGGTTCAAATTCCATTAGTGCACTATCTCAAGAAGGTTGAACGGGATGGTGCCGGGAAGTGCTCTCATCCAGCTTGCTCTTCAGTTGCAGCTCGCGTTTGACGGCAGCAAGCTCGCGCCGTTGGCGGAACAGGGTACCCAGCATGGCGAGCAGGCCGAGTGCAACGCCTGCGTAAAGAAGCAGAGCAGCACAACGACCAGAGAGGTCTGCCATTCGTAGCCGAAGAAATACCGCAACGCGACGGGCTGGTCGTTCTTCACCGCAAAGCCCAGCAACAGCAGGAACAACGCAGCGCGCAGTGACCAGGTCAGGTATCGCATCATGAATTTGCCGCCAGTAAATCGGTTTGCAACGATATCACGAACAGATAAAAAATTGGCGGCACATCAGTGCCGCCAATCGAATTACATCAGAACCGCATCAAGCTTGCGGATAATCCACCCGCTCGCGCAGTTCCTTGCCAGCCTTGAAATGCGGCACATACTTGGCAGGTACCTGAACCTTGTCGCCGGACTTGGGGTTGCGCCCCAGGCGCGGCGGACGATAGTTCAAGGCAAAGCTGCCAAAACCGCGGATCTCGATACGTCCACCTTTTGATAGCGTCGACGACATGCTGTCAAGGATCACCTTGACCGCCAGTTCGGCGTCTTTGCCTATCAGTTGCGTGTAACGCTCTGCAAGCTTGGCAATAAGATCAGAACGGGTCATCGTTCCTCCTTATTCTGCCTTGCTGGTATCCAGTTTCGCCTTGAGCAGCGCACCCAGATTGGTGGTGCCGGCAGAGCTGGTGTTTTCCGCAGCGAACTTCTGCATCGCCGCTGCCGTATCAGCCTTGTCCAGGGCCTTGATCGACAGGTTGATGCCGCGGTTCTTGCGATCCACGTTGATGATGACAGCCTTGACGCTGTCGCCTTCCTTCAGGTGGTTGCGGATGTCTTCCACGCGGTCGGCGGAAACTTCGGAGGCCTTCAGGTAGGCTTCCACGTCGCCCTCCAGCGTCACCACAGCGCCCTTGGCATCCAGCGACTTCACGGTGCCGGTTACGATCGCGCCCTTGTCGTGGCCGGAAACGTAGCCGCCGAACGGATCGCCTTCCAGCTGCTTCACGCCGAGGGAGATGCGCTCGCGCTCAACGTCGATGGCCAGAACCAGTGCTTCCAGTTCGTCGCCCTTCTTGTAGTTGCGCACAGCCTCTTCGCCGGGGGTGGACCAGGACAGGTCGGACAGGTGCACCAGACCGTCGATGCCGCCTTCCAGGCCGATGAACACGCCGAAGTCGGTGATGGACTTGATCGCGCCCTTAACCTTGTCGCCCTTCTTGTGGTTCAGCGCGAAGTCGTCCCATGGATTGGACTTGCACTGCTTCATGCCCAGGGAGATACGGCGGCGAGCTTCGTCGATCTCGAGGATCATGACTTCGACTTCGTCGCCCAGCGCTACAACCTTGGACGGATGTACGTTCTTGTTGGTCCAGTCCATTTCGGACACGTGCACCAGACCTTCGATACCTTGTTCGATTTCCACGAATGCACCGTAGTCGGTCAGGTTGGTCACCTTGCCGAACAGGCGTGTGCCTTGCGGGTAGCGGCGAGCCAGGCCATTCCACGGATCGTCGCCCATCTGCTTGATGCCCAGGGAAACGCGGTTCTTCTCCTGGTCGAACTTCAGGATCTTGGCTTCGACTTCGTCGCCGACTGTCAGCACTTCGGATGGATGCTTCACGCGGCGCCATGCCAGGTCGGTGATGTGCAGCAGGCCGTCGATACCGCCCAAGTCAACGAATGCACCGTAGTCGGTGATGTTCTTGACGATACCCTTGACGATCGCGCCTTCCTTCAGGTTTTCCAGCAGGGACTCGCGGTCGGCGCCTTGTGACGCTTCCAGCACAGCACGGCGGGAAACCACCACGTTGTTGCGCTTGCGATCCAGCTTGATGACCTTGAGTTCCATGGTCTTGTTTTCGTACGGTGTGGTGTCCTTGACCGGACGTGTATCCACCAGCGAGCCGGGCAGGAAGGCACGGATGCCGTTCACCATGGCAGTCAGACCGCCCTTGACCTTGCCGCTGACATAACCTTCAACGATGCGGCCTTCTTCCATCGCTTGTTCCAGATCGATCCAGGCTGCCAGGCGCTTGGCCTTCTCGCGCGACAGGCGCGTTTCGCCGTAACCGTTTTCCAGGGATTCGATGGCCACGGTGACGAAATCACCGGCCTTGACTTCAACTGCGCCTGTTGCGTCTTTGAATTCTTCAACAGGAATAAAACTTTCGGACTTCAGTCCGGCATTCACGACCACTACGTTCTGCTCGACGCGAACGACTTGGGCGGTGATCAATTCACCAGCGCGCATTTCTTTGCGTGTGAGGCTCTCTTCAAACAGGGAGGCAAAACTTTCCATATCTGCAACTGCGTTCATTTGGTATACCTTGAGGACAAACCCGTTGTTAGCGGGGGTTAGTTAATCAACCCAAACAGAAAGGCTCTATTTGGACTCCTAACGGGCCTAAGAATCTCCCGTATTTAACAGCATGCCCGTTTCCCTCACCTCAATCCTCTCCCGGAGGGCGAGGACGCAAACGAAACGCTGCACGTGTTATTACTTCACTGCCTGGTAGCGACTTAGCACTTCCTGTACCGCCTGCTCGATGTTCAGAGGGGTCGTATCCAGCAAGCTCGCACCTTGCGCCTGTTGCAGCGGGGCCACGCTACGTTGAGTATCTCGCTCGTCGCGAGCCTGTATATCCTGCAAAAGGGCGGCGATATTAGCACTCATTCCTTTTTCCTTCAACTGCTTATATCGACGCTCGGCGCGTGCCTCGGCAGAGGCGGTCAGGAATATCTTCAGAACCGCGTCCGGGAACACCACGGAGGCCATATCGCGACCATCCGCGACCAGTCCCGGCGCCTGGCGGAAGGCGCGCTGCTTGTCCAGCAGAGCCGCTCGCACCTTGGGCAGCGCCGCCACTTTGGAGGCCGCCGCACCCGCCTCCTCCGTACGCAATTCATCACCAACCTTGACCCCGTCCAGCCAGGTATCCCCTTTTTCAAAGCGGATATCCACCTTGCCCGCCAGTTCGGCCAGCCCGGTTTCATCGTCCAGCGCCACGCCGTGCCGTTGCGCAGCCAGGCCGAGCAGACGGTACAGCGCGCCGCTATCCAGGTAATGCATGCCCAAGGCATCGGCTACGCGCTGCGCCACTGTGCCTTTGCCGGAAGCGGAGGGGCCGTCGATAGCGATGACCGGAATGGATTGAGTTACTGGTGACATATTTTTCTAAATTCTTCGAAGTAGTCTGGAAAAGTCTTGGCGACGCACTTGGGGTCGTTGATGCGCACCCCCGCTCCACCGAATGCGGCCAGCGAGAAACACATCGCCATGCGGTGGTCGTCATAGGTATCGATGGCAGCATGTTTGATCTGTGCCGGCGGCGTGATACGGATGTAATCCGCACCTTCTTCCACCGTCGCACCGACCTTGCGCAGTTCTGTCGCCATCGCCGCGATACGGTCGGTCTCCTTTACGCGCCAGCTGGCAATGTTGCGCAGCGTGGTGGTGCCGTCGGCGAACAGCGCCGCCACCGCCAGCGTCATCGCGGCATCGGGGATGTGATTGCAATCGAGATCGATAGCATTCAGTTTGCCGTTTACCGGACCGGTCGCTTCCATCCAGTTCGATCCCATGGTGATCTGCGCGCCCATTTTCTGCAGCTCTTCGGCAAAACGCACGTCGCCCTGCACGCTATCCTTGCCCACGCCTTCAACGCGCACCGGGCCGCCGCCAATCGCACCAGCGGCAAGGAAATACGAAGCGGAAGAGGCATCACCTTCGACGAAAACCACGCCGGGACTCTTGTAGCGCTGACCACCGAATACAACAAAGCTCTGCCAGTCTTTTCTTTCCACCGTGACACCAAAGCGCTTCATCATCGCCAGAGTGATCTCGATATACGGCTTGGAGATCAGCTCGCCGACCACGTCGATCTTCACGGTCTGGCCGATCAACGGCAAGGCCATCAACAGGCCGGTCAGGAACTGGCTGGATACGTCACCGCGCACCTGCACCGTATCGCCCGCCAGATTCGCCGGAGAAATCTTCAGTGGCGGGTACCCCTCATTACCCAGATACTGGATGTCTGCGCCCAACTGGCGCAAGGCATCCACCAGGTCGCCGATGGGACGCTCATGCATGCGTCCACCGGGAGCATCGGCGGTTCCGCCGAGCAACTCGTAATGCCCGCCCGATAATGCCAATGCGGCCACCAACGGGCGGAACGCTGTGCCTGCATTGCCGAGGAATAGCTTGGCCTGCTTGTTCGAAAAGTTGCCACCACAACCAGTGATTCTGTGTGTAGTTGGAAGGTCAGCCTTGCCGGGATACTGGATCCTGATGCCCAGCTTCTCCAGGCTGTCTAGCATGCGCTCGGTGTCGTCCGAATGCAGCAGGTCGCACACATCCGTCACTCCTTCGGACAAAGCCGCCAGCAGCAACACGCGATTGGAAATGCTCTTGGAACCGGGCAGACGCACAGTGCCGTTCGCGGAGATCAAGGGAGGAAGTTCGAGAAATTCTTGCTGTGACATACAAAAGAATGATTGGTTATTGTTGAGTCCAGGCGCTGCGCACCTTGCGTGCCTCGCTGAAAACCTCTTCCAGCTTGGCGGCATCGTTCCGTTCCAGCGCCTGGTACAGCACGTGCAACTCGTTGGCATACTGCAGCAGCTCGCGCAGCAGCGCCTCGCGGTTGGCAAGACAGATGTCGCGCCACATCTCGGGCGAACTGGCGGCGATACGGGTGAAATCGCGAAAACCGCTGGCAGCAAAAGAAAGCAGCAGGTCGCGGTTGTTGCGTTGCGCCAAGTCATGCACCAGCGCAAAGGACAGCAGATGTGGCAGATGGCTCACGGCGGCAAAGACTTCGTCGTGCTGCTGCGCGGTCAGTTCGCTCACGTTCGCACCGCACTCTTCCCAAGCCGCGCGCACACGGGCCACGGACTCTTTCGAATTCTCCGGCAACGGCGTCAGCACGACCCGTCTGCCCATATACAGCTCGGGCAGCGCCGCTGCAGCTCCGCTCTTCTCGGCTCCGGCAATCGGATGCGCGGGAACGAACTGGGCGATCTTGTCGCCCAGATTGGCGCGCGCCGCGGCGACCACATCGCCCTTGGTGCTACCGCCATCGGTGACCAGCGTACTCCCCCCCAGATGCGGCGCGATACGCTTGAAGATATCCGCCATCTGCGCCACTGGCGTGGCAATCAGCACTAGGTCGGCATCGCCCACTTCACTGGCGACATCGTTGCCGATGCGATCGAGGATGCCCAGTTGCCTGGCCTCGTCCAGCGTCGTTTGGCTGCGACCGAAACCGACCACTTCGGATACTGCCTCCTCGCGGCGCAACGCCAGTGCGAACGAGCCGCCGATCAGACCGACCCCAAAGATGACGACTTTGCGAAAGGCAGGCTGCTGCATGAACTTACAACGTCCGCCCGATCGCGCCGGCGATGACACCCAGCGTGCCCATCAGCTTCTTCAGCTCATCCGGTGTCAGCGCCTGGTCGGCATCACACCAGGCGTCGCACGGACTCGGGTGCATCTCGACCAGCAGGCCGTCCGCACCAGCGGCGACGGCCGCCTGCGACAGCGCCGGCACCATCCATGCCTTGCCGCCCGCATGCGACGGATCGACGATCACCGGCAAGTGAGTCTCTTTTTTCAGCACCGGGATGGCGGTCACGTCCAGCACGTTGCGATAGGCCGTTTCAAAGGTGCGGATACCGCGTTCGCAGAAGATGATGTTGTGGTTGCCGCCGGCAGCGATATATTCCGCCGCCATCAGCCACTCGCTGATGGTCGCCGACATGCCGCGCTTGAGGATGACCGGCTTGTTGACGCGGCCGACTTCCTTGAGCAGGTCGAAATTCTGCATGTTGCGCGTGCCGATCTGGATCACATCCACGTCGTACTCGATGAAGGCATCCAGCTGGCGCGCATCCATCAGTTCGGTGACGATGGGCAGCTTGTATTTGCTCGCCGCCTTGCGGAACATGTCCAGCCCTTCCACCCCGTGCCCCTGGAAGGCATACGGGCTGGTGCGCGGCTTGAACGCGCCGCCACGCATCAGGCGGCAGCCGGCTTCCTTCACGTACTTGGCCGACAGGTCCATCTGCTCCTGCGTCTCCACCGAGCAGGGGCCGCCGATGATCTGCACCTGAGTGCCGCCCAGCGGTACGCCCGCGATATCGATGACGGTGTTCTGCTTGTGTGATTCGCGCGACACGATCTTGTATTGCTTGGCGATATGCATCGCCGATTCCACGCCCGGCAGCGAAGTGAACATCTCCGCCTCAAGCTTGCGCTCGTCGCCGATGGCGCCGATGACGGTGCGCTCGACGCCGCGCGAGATGTTGGCCTTGAGTCCGGCAGCTTCGATCTTTTTCACCACGGCGGCGATTTGTGCATCGGTGGTTTCACTGCCCATAACGATGATCATTTGCTTTCTCCATGAGCTTGCTGGTTGATGGCTTTTTCCAGCGCAGCTAGAAATTTTGCGTTCTCGCTTTCCAGACCGATGCTCACGCGCAACCAGTCCGGCATATCGTAGTTTGCGATCGGGCGAACGATTACCCCCAGTTCGAGCAAACGCCGGTACATTGACGCGGCGTTGCCGATGCGGAACGCTACGAAGTTGCCGAACGAGGGGATATATTCCAAGCCGAGTTTGGTCAGGCCTTCGGTGACCTGCAGCATGCCGCGCCGGTTCAACTCGAACGTTTTCTTCACGAATGACGTGTCGCGCAATGCCGCCACCGCTGCCGCCTGCGCCACGCTGTTCACGTTGAACGGCTGGCGCACCCGGTTGATCATATCCGTCACCTGCTCATGCGCCAGTGCATAGCCCACGCGCAGCCCGGCCAGACCATAGGCCTTGGAGAAGGTGCGCGAGATGATCAGATTGGAGAATTCCTTCAGCCAGCTCACGCTGTCGTAGCGCTTGTCTTCAGGCAGGTATTCATTGTATGCCTCATCCAGCACTACCAGCACCGTTGGCGGCAAGCCGCGCATGAACGCCAGCAACTCGTCCGCAGACAGGAAGGTTCCGGTCGGGTTGTTCGGATTGGCGATGAAGACCATCTTGGCCTTGCCATCCTTTGCCGCATTCAACATCGCGGGCAGATCATGACCATACCCCTTGGCGGCAGGCACGGTGATACCCGTCGCCCCTACGGCCTGGGTCGCCAGGGCATACACCGCAAAAGCATGGGCCGAGTACACCACCTTGTCGCCGGGCGCGAGAAAGGCGCGCGCAGCCAGCTCAAGCAGGTCGTTGCTGCCATTGCCCAACGTCACATTGGCATGGGTAACACCATAGCGTTTGACCAGGGCGTCTTTCAGGTCGAAACCGTTGCCATCCGGGTACAGCGCAATGGTCTTGATCGCCTCTTGCATGGCCGCAACCGCTGCCGGGCTGGCGCCAAGGGGATTCTCGTTCGAGGCCAGCTTGACGATGCCGGTGATGCCCAGCTCGCGCTCCAGCTCGGAAATCGGCTTGCCCGGCTGATAGGGCGCAATGGCGCGAATATAGGACGGTGCCAAATCACAGTAATTCATAAAATCAAGATCCACCACGGAGACACTGAGACAACCGGAAACAGAAAAACGATTCTACTTTCGTTTAGTTCTGTTTCGCATCCCAGCGGTTAATTAATAATCATTATTCAAACAGCGACCGGGTAAGAACCCAGCACCTTGACAAAAGCGGCGATCTGCTTGAGTTGCGCCAATGCCGCAGCAACCCGGCTATCGGACTGATGGCCTTCGATATCGACATAGAACACGTATTCCCACAGCCCGGCACCGCTCGGGCGCGATTCCATCTTGGTCATGGAGACTCCGTTGCTCGCGAACGGCGTGAGCAGATCGTGCATCGCGCCGGGCCGATTCGCGGTGGTCATCACCAGCGAAGTCTTGTCCCTGCCAGATGGCGCCACATCCTGCTTGCCGATGACGAGGAAGCGCGTGGTATTGCGCGGATCGTCTTCGATGTTCTGCGCCAGCACCTTTAGATGGAAATGTCCTGCCGCCTGCGCACCGGCAACCGCCGCCGCAAACGACTCCTCCGCCGCCAGCCGTGCCGCATCGGCATTACTGGAAGCAGTGATGCGCTCGGCATGCGGCAGATGTGCATTCAGCCAGCCTTGGCACTGGCCGAATGATTGCGGATGCGAATAAACCTTGCGGATCATCGACAGGTCATTCTCGTTCGACAGCATACATTGGTGCACCTGCAACATCACCTCGCCGCAGATCCTGAGATTGCTGCTCAGCAACAGGTCGAGCGTGCGGCCAACGGCGCCCTCGGTGGAGTTCTCCACCGGCACCATGCCGTAATTCGCCGCACCGCTCTCCACCGCCGCGAACACACCGTCGATGGAGTCGGCAGGCAGCCCTTCGGAAGCCTGGCCAAAACGCTGGAAAACCGCCGCTTCGCTGAAGGTGCCATGCGGTCCCAGATACGCCACACGCAGCGGCGCTTCCAGAGCGCGGCACTGCGACATGATCTCGGTGAACAGCTGCGTCACGCCCTGGTTTGACAGCGGCCCGGTGTTCGCCTGCACCATGCGTTGCAGCACCTGTGCCTCGCGCTCGGGGCGCAGTACCGCGCCATTGCCTTTGACATGGCCAATCTGCTGCGCCAGACCGGCGCGATCATTGAACAGGCGCAGCAGCTGGTCGTCGATGCGATCGATCTGCTCGCGGAATTTTTTCAACTCATCGGACATGGAGCGCTCAACCTTTCGCACGGGCAAACTCGCCCATGAAATCTGCCAGCGCCTGCACGCCAGCCAGCGGCATGGCATTGTAGATGGAGGCACGCATGCCGCCGGCCAGCTTGTGGCCCTTGAGCTGCAGCAGACCGCGAGATTCGGCCTGTTTGATGAATTCCGCATCCAGCACCGCATCGCGCGTCTTGAACGGCACATTCATGCGCGAACGGTCGGGACGATTCACCGGGCAACTGTAGAAACCGCTGCTGGTGTCGATCGCGTCGTACAGCACCTTGGCCTTGGCGATGTTCTTCTGCTCCATCGCCGCCACGCCGCCCTGCTTCTTCAGCCACTGGAACACCAGCCCCGCCATGTAGATGCCATAGGTCGGCGGCGTGTTGTACATGGAGTCGGCATCGGCGTGCGTCTTGTAATCCATCATGGTCGGCAGGCGCGGATCGGCGTGACCGACCAGGTCCTCGCGCACGATCACCACGGTCACCCCGGCCGGGCCGATGTTCTTCTGCGCCCCGGCATAGATCAGGCCGAACTTCGACACGTCATACGGACGCGACAGGATGTTGGAGGACATGTCCGCCACCAGCGGCACGTCGCCAGTGTCCGGCACCCAGTTGAACTCGACGCCGCCTATGGTCTCGTTGGTGGTGTAGTGGACATAAGCCGCATCCTTGTCCAGCTTCCAGCCCTTGAAATCGGGCACATAGGTGAAGTTGCGGTCGGCAGCGCTGGTGACTTCGTTCACGTAGCAGAACTTCTGCGCTTCCTTGATGGCCTTCTTCGACCAGTCGCCGGTGTTTACATAGTCGGCGGAGAGCTTGCCGCGCAGCAGGTTGAGCGGGATCATCGAGAACTGCAGGTGCGCGCCGCCTTGCAGGAACAGCACCTTGTAGTTGTTCGGGATGCCCATCAGTTCGCGCAGATCGGCCTCGGCCTGGGCATGGATGCCCATGAATTCCTTGCCGCGATGCGACATCTCCATCACCGACATGCCGCTGCCGTGCCAGTCGAGCAACTCCTCGCGCGCCTGCTGCAATACCTCGTGCGGCAGTACGGCCGGGCCTGCGCTGAAATTGAATATCGTCATTGCTCGGCATCCTCTTCTTCGGTTTCGGCGATGCGGCTCAGGCCGGCCAGCTTCTCGCCCTCGCCCAGATTCATCAGCGTCACGCCCTGTGTGGCGCGGCTCATCTCACGGATCTCCTTCACGCGGGTGCGGATCAGCACGCCGTTGGTGCCGATCAGCATGATCTCCTCCTCGGGCTTGACCAGCGTCGCCGCCACCACCTTGCCGTTGCGCTCGGTAGTCTGGATCGCGATCATGCCTTGCGTGCCGCGTCCGTGACGGGTGTATTCGGCGATCGGCGTGCGCTTGCCGTAACCGTTCTCGGTCGCGGTCAGCACGGTCTGCTCTTCGTTCTCGGCCACCAGCAAGGCGATGACCTTGCCGCCTTTGGCCAGGTTCATGCCGCGCACACCGCGCGCGGTGCGGCCCATGCCGCGCACATCGTCCTCGTCGAAGCGCACTGCACGGCCTTCGTCCGAGAACAGCATCACGTCGTGCTTGCCATCGGTGATCGCCACGCCGATGAGGAAATCGCCCTCGTCCAGGCTGATGGCGATGATGCCGGCTTTGCGCGGGTTGGCGAAATCGGACAGCGGGGTCTTCTTCACCGTGCCTTCGCTGGTGGCGAAGAAGATGAAATGGTCCTCATCGAACTGCTTCACCGGCAGGATGGCATTGATCTTCTCGCCCGCTTCCAGCGGCAGCAGATTGACGATCGGCTTGCCGCGGCTGATGCGGGTGCCCTGCGGCACTTCATAGACCTTGAGCCAGTACACGCGGCCGCGGTTGGAGAAGCACAGGATGTAGTCGTGGGTATTGGCGATGAACAGGTTGTCGATGAAATCGTCTTCCTTGGTCGCCGTAGCCTGCTTGCCGCGTCCGCCGCGTTTCTGCGCGCGGTACTCGTCCAGCTTTTGCGCCTTCATGTAGCCGCCGTGCGACATGGTGACCACCACGTCTTCCGGCGCGATCAGGTCTTCCATACTCATGTCTTGCGTATGCGTGATGATCTCGCTGCGGCGCTTGTCGCCAAACTGCGAACGGATCGTGATCAACTCGTCGCTGATGATCTGCGTCACGCGCGCCGGCTTCGCCAAGATGTCGAGCAGGTCGGTGATCTTGTCCATCACTTCGCGGTATTCGCCGACGATCTTGTCCTGCTCCAGACCGGTCAGACGCTGCAGGCGCAATTCCAGAATCGCTTGCGCCTGTGCATCGGAGAGGAAGTAGCCGCTGCCCTTCACCAGACCGAATTCGGGAGCAAGACCATCGGGACGCGACGCATCGCTGACGCGAGACAGCATGTCTTCCACCAACGACGAGTGCCAGCCGCGCGCCATCAGCTCGCGCTTGGCATCCGGCGGGGTCGGCGCCGCCTTGATCAGCGCGATGATCTCGTCCACGTTGGACAACGCGACCGCCAGACCTTCCAGGATATGGCCACGCTCGCGTGCCTTGCGCAACTCGAATATGGTGCGCCGCGTGACGACTTCACGGCGGTGGCGCAGGAACGCCTCGATGACGTCCTTCAGGTTGCACAGCTTGGGCTGGCCGTCGACGATCGCGACCATGTTGATGCCGAAGCTGTCCTGCATCTGGGTGTCTTTGTACAGCTGATTCAGCATCACGTCGGCGTTCTCGCCGCGTTTCAGCTCGATCACCGCGCGCATGCCGGACTTGTCCGATTCGTCGCGGATCTCGGAAATGCCCTCGATGCGTTTCTCGCGCACCATCTCGCCGATCTTCATCAGCAGGTTGGCCTTGTTCACCTGATACGGCAGCTCGTCGATGATGATGGCCTGGCGGTCGCCCTTACCGATGTCCTCGAAATGGGTGCGGGCGCGCATCACCACGCGGCCGCGGCCGGTGCGGTAGCCTTCCTTCACCCCGGCCAGGCCGTAGATGTAGCCGGCAGTCGGGAAGTCCGGTGCGGGCACCAGCTCGATCAGACGCTCGATATCCATCTCCGGTTCGCGCAGCAACGCCAGGCAGGCATCCACCACTTCGCTCATGTTGTGCGGCGGGATGTTGGTCGCCATGCCCACGGCGATGCCGGAGGAGCCGTTCACCAGCAGGTTGGGGAAGCGCGCCGGGAATACCAGCGGCTCGTTCTCGGAGCCGTCGTAGTTCGGCCCGAAATCGACGGTTTCCTTATCCAGGTCGGCCAGCAGCTCATGCGCGATCTTGGCCATGCGGATTTCGGTGTAACGCATCGCCGCCGCGTTATCGCCGTCCACCGAACCGAAGTTGCCCTGGCCGTCTACCAGCGTGTAACGCAGCGAGAAATCCTGTGCCATGCGCACGATGGTGTCGTACACCGCCGTATCGCCGTGCGGGTGGTATTTACCGATGACATCGCCGACGATACGCGCCGATTTCTTGTAGGCGCGATTCCAGTCGTTGGAGAGTTCGTGCATCGCGAACAGCACCCGGCGGTGCACCGGTTTCAGGCCGTCCCGCACATCCGGCAAGGCACGGCCTACGATCACGCTCATCGCATAGTCCAGATAGGACTTGCGCATCTCTTCTTCAAGGCTGACTGGCAGGGTTTCTTTGGCGAATTGTTGTTCCATGAGCGACCTATTAATGAACCCCAAAAAGAAGACAACAGGGCAAAAAACGAAGTCCTTATTCTAGCACAGCCACCAAACCCGCCGCCTACCCGCAGACCACCTTCTTTGTTTGGCTATTGGCGGGCAGTTTTGTTAAAGTCGCCCACCTGTCAATCGAGGTCAATCCCATGTCCAACGCCGATCCCGTCGAAATCGAAAAATTCTCGCAACTCGCCCACAAATGGTGGGATCCGAACAGCGAATTCAAGCCGCTGCACGACATCAACCCGCTGCGCTTGAGCTATATCGACCGCATCGCCGCCATCTCCGGCAAGACCGTGCTGGACGTGGGTTGCGGCGGCGGCATCCTGTCCGAGGGCATGGCCGGGCTGGGCGCCAAAACAATGGGCATCGACCTAGCCGACAAGTCGTTGCAGGTGGCCAAGCTGCATCTGCTGGAAAGCGGCAAGCAGGTGGAATACCGCAAGGTGGCGGTGGAGGCGCTGGCGGAAGAGCGCCCCGCTTCCTTCGATGTGGTGGTCTGCATGGAGATGCTGGAGCATGTGCCCGATCCGGCCAGCATCGTCGCGGCCTGCGTCAAGCTGGCGAAACCGGGCGGGCATGTGTTTTTTTCCACGCTCAACCGCAACCCGAAGTCTTACCTGTTCGCCGTGATCGGCGCGGAATATGTGCTCAACCTGCTGCCGCGCGGCACCCATGATTTCGCCAAGTTCATCAAACCCTCCGAGCTGGCGCAATGGAGTCGCAATGCCGGACTGACCGTGACCGACGTGACTGGCATGAGCTACAACCCGCTGGACAAGACTTATTCCCTGGGCCGCGACACCAGCGTCAATTACATGATTGCCTGCCGCAAAGACTGACGTGATCCAGGCCGTTCTCTTCGATCTCGACGGCACCTTCGCCGATACCGCCCCCGACCTGGGGGCGGCAGCGAACCATGTGCGTGCATTGCACGGCCTGCCGCCTTTGACCATCGACACCATCCGTCCGCAGGCATCGCACGGTTCGCGCGGATTGCTGAAACTGGCGATGGATGTCGAGCCGGACAGCCCCCGGCTACGACGAGATGCGCGAGGCCTTCCTGCTGCATTACGAAGAACACATCTGCGACCACACCACGCTGTTCCCGGGTATGGCCGCACTTGGTCGCCGAACTGGAACGGCATGAGCTGCCCTGGGGCATCGTCACCAACAAGCCGCACCGCTACACCGTTCCGCTCATGGAACAGCTCGGCTATGCCAAACGTGCCGCCTGCCTGGTGAGCGGCGACACCTGCGCGCGCTCCAAGCCGCACCCGATGCCGCTGCTGCACGCAGCCGAGCTGATGGGTATCCCGCCAGAGGACTGCCTCTACCTGGGGGACGATCTGCGCGACATGGAGGCTGCCCAGCGCGGCAGGCATGACGGGCATCATTGCATCCTACGGCTATATCGATCCGGCGGCCGATCTCGACACCTGGCCGGCAGCCGGCAGAGTCCCCACCCCCTTTGCGTTACTGCGTTACATCCAGGACTGAACGGCGGTATGATGACTGCCGTAAAAGGCACGGTGTGCGGAGGAGCATGAACGAAGGCGGCAACTGGGGAGATATCCCCGTCAATCCGACGCAAGACAGCATCCAGGAGATCTTGCACAAGGTCATCATCGCCCACCAACAGGCGCTGGCCTTGCTGCAACAAACGGAGGCGGCATACGGCCGCCTGGTGCCGCACCAACTGCTCAACCTGCTCGAAGCAAAAAGCATCGTCGACGTCAAGCTCGGCGACCAGGTCGAGCGCAAGATGACCATCATGTTCACGGACATCCGCGACTTCACCCCGCTGTCCGAGTCCATGACGCCGAGCGAGAACTTCGAGTTCATCAACTCCTACCTCAGCCAGATGGAACCGGTCATCAGCCGCCATGGCGGCATCATCGACAAATACATCGGCGACGCCATCATGGCGCTGTTCGAACACGGCGCTGACGATGCCGTGCAGGGGCGCCATCGCCATGCTGGAACGGCTGGACTACTACAATGCCGGACGCGAGCGTGCCGGCTACGTACCCATCCAGATCGGCATCGGACTGAATACCGGCATGGTCATGATCGGCACCGTGGGCGGCATCAACCGCATGGACAGCACAGTGATCGGCGATGCGGTGAACCTGACCGCGCGCCTGGAAGAAGCCACCAAGACCTATCACGCCCCGCTCATCATCAGCCAGAACACCTTGTACGACCTGGCCGACCCGCACAAATACGACATCCGTTTCCTTGACCGCATCCGCGTCAAAGGCAAATCGCAGCCGCTCTCCATCTACGAGGTCTTCGACAACAACCCGGAAGAGCTGCGCAACAGCAAACGCAAGAGCCTTGAGATATTCGAAAAGGCTGTCGCTTACTACCACATGAACGACATTGCCAAAGCCATCCCGCTGCTCAAGCAATGCCTCGACGTTTCGCCCGGCGACTACGCCGCGATCATCTATCTTGAACGCTGCTACGAGTACCAGGCGACCGGACAGCACCTCGGCACCGGCGAACTGCAGACCGGCCTGATCTGGAAAGAAGAGCAACATACCGGGATACCGGAAGTCGACGATGCACACCGCGCCTTGATGGAGCGTATCAACAACCTCTCCGCCGAGATCGACCAGGACAAGTGCCGCGATTTCGCCGACATCTTCCCTTTCCTCACCCGGCACTGCCAGCGCCTGTTCCCTCTGGAAGAGAAGCTGATGCACGAACATAACTATCCTTTTGTGGAAGGACACATGCAGGAGCACAAGCGCTTCATCGAGAACTTCTCCGAACTGGAAAAGAGATCCGGGGACAATACCGAAGATCCCCGCTACCTCGCCTTCCGCACCCAGCTGCTGCTGCTTGACTGGTTTGCCTCACACGCCACCAAGGCCGACCGCCACTTCGCCCGTTTCATGCAGAACGCCAGACCAGCCTAATACTGCTATAATGTAAGCCGCAAGCAGCAAACCGAACCGGGGGCGACCTGGCTTCGACGTGGGTTGCAAAGCAGTGTAGGGCATACCGAGGACCCGCCACCTCGTAAATCAGCTGGAAAACCAATAGTCGCAAACGACGAAAAGTACGCTCTAGCCGCCTAACGGCTAGACCTCACACCCTGCTGTCCGTGGAGGGGCTCGATACCGCAAGGTTGAGATGAGTGAGGTCATTTACACGGAATCGTGTCGTGCAGGGTCACTTTGTACGAAGCTAAACTTAAGGTGACTCGTCCGTCAGCAGCCCGTCGGTTGGCGTCTGCCGGATCAGATCAAATAACCAGACTAAGTATGTAGAACTGCCTGTAGAGGGCTCGCGGACGGGGGTTCAATTCCCCCCGCCTCCACCAACAAAACGAAAAGCTCATCCGTCAGGGATGGGCTTTTTCGTTTCTGCAGCACCTGTCAGCCTTGGCTCACCTGCAAGTCGATTGAACCCCCCGCCCGATAACGGTATAGTCCGCCAAACTCCGAGCAAGGTACAAAAAATGGCTTCTAAAGAAGTCGCAGAACACAAACTGAAACTGGCGGAAGTGCTGGACATGCTGGTCGCCGACGGCATGGTCGGCAAAGAAGATAGCGAGGCGCTCTTCAACGAGCGGCATCTCCGCCGGCATGACGACCATCCGCTGGTGATCATCGCAGGAAAAGCCTGGCGATCACGAATTCCGCCGCAGCGCATCCTGACTCTGGATACCTGACCGAGTGGCTGGCCAACAAGGTCGGCCTCGAATACCTGCACATCGACCCGTTGAAGATCGATTTCACCAACCTGGTCGACCTGATGTCGATCGATTATGCGAACCGTTTCGCCATCATGCCGATCCGCATCGACGGCAACGAGCTGGTCGTGGCGACCGCAGAGCCGTTCCTGCGCGACTGGGAGGCTGTGGTCAAGCAGACCTCGCGCAAGAATATCCGCCGCGTCGTTTCCTCGCCCGCCGACATCAACCGCTATCTGGTCGAGTTCTACAATCTGGCGCGGTCGGTGAAGAGCGCGACCAAACCCAATGCGGATTCCCCCAATCTCGCCTCGTTCGAACAACTGGTCGAACTGGGCAAGACCAACAAACAGTTCGACGCCAACGACCAGCACATCGTCCATCATCGTGGACTGGCTGTGGCAATACGCCTTCGACCAGCGCGCATCGGACATCCATATCGAGCCGCGCCGCGAAATGGGCATCGTGCGCTTCCGCATCGACGGCGTGCTGCATCAGGTGCATCAACTGCCGATGTCGGTGGTCACCGCGATGACCAGCCGCATCAAGCTGCTCGGGCGCATGGACCTGATGGAGAAGCGCCGCCCGCAGGACGGCCGCATCAAGACGCGCACCGAAGACGGACAGGAGATCGAGCTGCGCCTTTCCACCCTGCCCACGGCTTTCGGCGAAAAACTGGTGATGCGCATCTTCGACCCGGAAGTGCTGGTGCGCGATTTTTCCGAGCTGGGCTTTTCCGAAGACGACCGGGCCCGCTGGGAGCAGATGACCTCCAAGCCCAACGGCATCATCCTCGTCACCGGCCCCACCGGTTCCGGCAAAACCACCACGCTGTATTCCACCCTCAAGCATCTGGCGACGCCGGAAGTGAATGTCTGCACGCTGGAAGACCCGATCGAAATGGTGGAGCCCGCCTTCAACCAGATGCAGATCCAGCAAGGGCTGGACCTGAGCTTCGCCGAAGGCGTGCGCGCGCTGATGCGCCAGGACCCGGACATCATCATGGTGGGCGAGATACGCGATCTGGAAACCGCCGACATGGCGATCCAGGCCGCCCTGACCGGCCACCTGGTGCTCTCCACGCTGCACACCAACGATGCGCCTTCCGCCATCACCCGCCTGCTCGATCTGGGCGTGCCGTCCTACATGATCAACGCCACGCTGCTCGGCATCATGGCGCAGCGTCTGGTGCGCACGCTGTGCCCGAAGTGCAAACAGCCGACGCCGATACGGGAAGATGACATCGACCTGTGGAACGGCCTGGTCGCCCCCTGGAAAGCGACACGCCCGACCCAGTTGCAGCGCCCGCACGGCTGCCTGGAATGCCGCATGACCGGCTACTCCGGGCGTATCGGCATCTACGAAATCCTGCTGATGTCGCCGGAACTGCGCAAGCTCATCAACGCCGAGACCGATATCGCCGCCCTGCGCGAACAGGCCAACCGCGAAGGCATGAAACCGCTGCGCATCTCCGGCGCGCTCAAGATTGCCGCCGGCCTGACCACGCTCGACGAAGTATTGAAGAGCGCGCCACCGCCCGACCAAAGTTGAATCTTTCTACCCATCGTCCAACAGGAATCGACATGACACTGACCGAACTCAACCAGCGTTTCGCCATCGAGCAACCACGTGCAATTCAAGGAGATCGCCGAAGGCATGATCATTGCCGAAGTCGCCAACCAGCATGCGCTCGCCAACATCGCGCTGCAGGGCGCGCATGTCGCCACCTTCCAGCCGCGCGGCGAAGAGCCGGTGATCTGGCTGTCGCCCAAGGCCAAGTTCGCTCCGGGCAAATCCATCCGCGGCGGCGTGCCGGTCTGCTGGCCCTGGTTCGGGCCGCACAAGAACGACAGCAAGCTGCCCGGCCATGGCTACGCCCGCACCGTGCCATGGGAGGTGCTGGAGACCAAGGCATTGTCGGACGGCTCTACCTTCCTGCGCTTCGGCCTGGTCGAGAGCGATGCGACGCGCGCGCAATGGCCGCATCCTTCCACCGTGCAACTGGAAGCGACCGTAGGCAAGGCGCTGCGCGTTGAGCTCATCACGACCAACACAGGCAAAACAGCATTTGAACTCGGGGAAGCACTGCACACCTATTTGCAGATCAGCGATGTTGCGAAGATGACCATCCGCGGTCTCGAAGATTGCGAATATATCGACAAGGTCGGCGAGACCGCCCGCCGTAAACAACAAGGCGGTATCGTCATCGAAAGCGAAGTGGACCGCGTCTATGTCAACACCGAAGCCGATTGCGTGATCGAGGACAAAGGCCTGAAGCGCGCCATCCGCATCGCCAAACAGGGCAGCAAGTCCACTGTGGTATGGAACCCGTGGACCGAAAAAGCCGAGAAGATGGGCGACTTCGGTCCGGCGCTGCACCGCGACATGGTATGCGTGGAAAGCGGCAATTCCTACGACAACGTTGTCAATTTGGCCCCCGGCGAGACGCACCGGCTGGTGGCGGTGTACAGCGTGGAAAAGCTGTAAAGGCACCTCCCCGCAGATTACACAGATTAAACAGATTTAAAATCCAAGCTTGGCAAGGTTGGTGTTTAATCTGTGCAAATCTGCGTAATCTGCGGGAAAAACAAAGAGCCGCTTTACAGCGGCTCTTTTTCATTGCGTCGAAGAAACTGGCTTAGTTTGCGCGTTTCTTGTACTCGTTGGTGCGGGTGTCGATCTCGATCTTGTCGCCGATCTCGATGAACGCCGCCACCGGCAATTCAAAACCGGAACCTTTCAGCTTGGCCGGCTTCATCACCTTGCCGGAAGTGTCGCCGCGCACTGCAGGCTCGGTATACTCGATCTCGCGCACGATGGTGTTCGGCAGTTCGACCGAGATGGCCTTGCCGTCGTAGAACACCACTTCGCAGATGTCTTCCATACCGTCGGCCAGATAGTTCACCACGTCACCGACGTTTTCCTTTTCCACTTCGTACTGGTTGTATTCGGAGTCCATGAACACAAACATCGGATCAGCAAAATAGGAGTAGGTGCACTCTTTCTTGTCGAGGATGATCTGGTCGAACTTGTCGTCCGCGCTGTAAACCGTTTCCTTGGCGGAATCGGTCAACAGGTTCTTCATCTTCATTTTGACCACGGAACCGTTACGGCCGGAACGGCTGTATTCGGCCTTAAGGATAACCATCGGCTCGCCGCCCACATTGATGACGTTACCGGCGCGGAGTTCTTGTGCTGTCTTCATGTTTACTGCCCCTCAAAAATCAAGGCGCGGATTCTATTCAGTTTGGCGGAAAAAATCCAGTAAATTCAACGCGAGGTTATTGCGCGCCAGAAGCCGCGCCCACACTGCCCCATGGCCCGCCAGCACGCCTTGCTGCCCAACGAAGTGAGCCCAAGCTGCGGCAACCCCCTCCCCGCCGTTCCAGGCCAGCCACAAATCACGTACCGCCTGTGTGGCCTTGGGCGGCAAACCCGCCGTATAGCGCATCCGCAAGGCCTCAAGCTTTTCCAGATGCACGCCATCGTGCTGCGGATAGATCTGCCAAATGAAGGGCTTGGCAGCCCATTGAGCGCGCACACAGGAATCTTCGCCACGGACGAAATTGACGTCACATGCCCACAGCAGTTCGTCGTAGCGCTCCTGCTCGACAAAAGGCAGCACATGGACGCTCAACCGCCCGCGCTGCCAGACATCCCCTGCCCTGCCCACCGGCTGGCCGAAGAAAGCCGCCACCTGCGGCAAAGAACGCCCTTCCGGCAACAGGCAGGTCACCGCTTGTGCGCCCTGCTCCCAGCTTTGCAGCAGGCCTTCCATTGCCGCGTTCTCGTAGCCGAACAAAGAGACGCGCAACTCACCCGGCGCCCGCTCCGGCACGCTCAGCCTTTGCCAATAGCGCCGCTGCGCCTGCGCATCGGCTTGGAAGGCATCGCGCCGCGCCAGCAGATCGCGCTCCAGCAGCAGGCCGCCGGTCTTGGGCGTAAAACCCGGAAAGAAGAAATGCCGGGTCAGCGGCAACTGGGGATGCGGCGATGGCAAGCCGTGGTGCGTCTCCACCCAGTCTTCCGCCGACAGGTATTCCAGGTTGATCCAGACCGGTTTCGGCTCCCGCGCGGCCATCGCCCGCAGGTAGGCTTCCGGCAGCTTGCAGGCGAACGCCTCGATCACCAGTCCGGCAGGGACAACGGAGGGGAACTCTGCCGGCCAATGCCGCACCTCCACGCATCGGCAACGCTGCTCATCCAGCGTCGCATCAGCCTCCGGACACAATCTGGCGAAGCTGCCCAGATCATCCACCCACAGGCGCACCCTCAAACCATGCTCGTTCGCCAGTTGCCGCGCCAGACGCCAGCACACGCCGATGTCGCCGTAATTGTCGACGACGTTGCAGAAGATGTCGCAGGATTCATTCCGCATGCAGCGCCTCCACCGGGTCGAGTTTGGCCGCACGCATGGCGGGTACAACCCCGGCTGCAAGGCCGATGGTAATGGCGGTCAATTCGGCCAGGACGGCATACAGCCACGGCGTGTGTACCGGCAGCGCCGGAAACAGCCAGTGCAGCCCCTGCGCGATGCCGGTGCCAAGTGCCAGCCCCATCAGCCCACCCAGCGCGGAGAGCAGCATGGCTTCGCTCAGGAACAGCGTCAGCACCTGGTTTTCGCGCGCACCCAGCGCCCGCAGCAGGCCGATCTCGGCGGTGCGTTCGGTGACGGCCATGGTCATGATGGTGAGGATGCCGACCGCGCCGACCAGCAGCGAGATGCCGCCCAGCGCACCGACCGCGAAGGTGAGGATGTTCAGCACCGAGCTCAGCACATCCAGCGCCTCCTCCTGCGAGATGAGCGTGAAATCCTCGCGTCCGTGCCGTTCGACCATGCGATCCTTGATGAGGCGGATGACCGTGTCGGCCGGGACATCGGCGCGGTAGCTGACCTGGATCTCCATCAGGCCGGGGCGATTGAACAGTTCCATCGCCCGAGCCACCGGGATGAACACCGTGTCGTCCAGATCCATACCCAGTATCTGCCCCTTGGGTTCCATCACACCAATCACCCGGAAACGCTGGCCGCCGACGCGGAGATATTCGCCAAGCGGATTGCGTCCGGCAAAGAGTTCCTGTCGTATCTTGGCGCCGATCACCACGAAAGCGCGCGCCTGCTCATTGTCCTCGTCCGGCCAGAAACTGCCGCTTTGCACCTTCATGGTGAAGGCGCTGGCAAAGTTGCGCCCTTCGCCGAACACGGTCGTGCGGCGTGTCTTGCCGTTGTAGCGCAGTTCGGCATTCCCCATCACGCTGGCGTTAACGTTCTCCACATACAGGAGCCGGCGCAGCGAGTCCGCATCCTCCAGCGTCAGCGGCCGCACCGAGCCGAAGATGCCGACGTTGCCGCCCTGCGTCTGCGTCTTGCCGGGCTGCACGCTGATGATGTTGGTGCCGAACTGCGAGAACTCGGACAACATGAACTGGTGCAGCCCCTCGCCGATGGAGGTGAGCAGGATGACCGCAGCGATGCCGATGGCGATGCCCAGCCCGGTGAGGAAGCTGCGCATCCGGTAAGTAAGGAAGCTGGAGGAAGTGAGGGTGACCAAGTCGCGCAAGTACATGTCGTCACCTGCCCGCGAGCGCCGCCACCGGATCGAGCCTGGCCGCGCGCCGCGCCGGCCACACGCTGAACAGGATGCCGGTTCCCAGCGCCGTGCCGCAGGCCGCGAGCACCGCCCACCAGGGCGGGCTGACCGGCAGGCTGGGATAGATCTGCCCGATGACGATGCTGCCGGCATAACCGAGCACCAGCCCGGCGATACTGCCCACCGTGGAGAGCAGCGCCGCTTCGGCGAAGAACAACAGGCGTATCTGCCGGCCCGGCGCCCCCAGTGCCTTGAGCAGGCCGATCTCCTTCACGCGCTGCGCCACGGCGATGAGCATCACGTTCATGATCAGCACGCCGGCCACCGCCAGGCTGATCGCCGCAATGCCGCCCACGGCCATGGTCAGCGTGGTGAGGATGCGGTCGAAGGTGGCGAGTACGGCATCCTGGGTGATGACGGTCACATCCTTCTCGCCGCCATGACGCTGGACCATGATCTCTTCGGCATCGTGCTTGGTCTGCTCGATGGCATCGCGATTCTTGGCCTCGATCAGTACGCGGAACAGTCCCGTCGTATTGAACAACTGCTGCGAGGATGCGACCGGAACGATGACCAGTTCGTCGGTGCGCATGCCCATGGATTCTCCCTGCGAGCGACAATACGCCAATGACGCGGAAGCGCCGGTCGCCCAGGCGCACCCATTGCCCCACGGCCTGCTCGTTGCCGAACAGCTCCTGTTTCATCTGGTTGCCGAGCACGCATACCGAAGCGCTTTCGTGGATATCGCCCGGCGGCAGAAACTTGCCGATGCCGATGCTCATGTGGCGCACTTCGAGCAGGTCGGACGTAGAACCGAGCACAACTACTTCGCGGTTCAGCGCGCCGCGCGACAGCGTGGCCGAACCGACCGTCAGCGGCGCGATGCGCTTGATGGCGCGGCTGCGCAGCAAGGCCTGCGCATCTTCCAGCGTGATGTCGCGCGGCGTCTGTCCGGACATCAGGCCGGGGCCGATGCCGGCGGTTTCGGTGCGGCCGGGCAAGACGATGACGAGGTTGGTGCCGAGCGAAGAGAACTGGTTGACCACATAGCGGCGTGCGCCCTCGCCCAGCGCGGTGAGCACCACCACCGCCGCCACGCCGATGGACATCGCCAGCATCATCAGCAGCGTGCGCGTAGGGCTGCCGCGCAAACTGCCGGTGGCGAACTGCAGGGTGTCGGTGAGTTTCATCTAGACACCGTTCGCCCTGAGCCTGTCGAAGGGCGTTCATGCTTCGACAGGCTCAGCACGAACGGACAACTAAAGGTATCGGCGAGTCTCATTTTGCGCGCCGCTCGTCGGACACGATGCGGCCGTCCAGCATGTGTATCTGGCGTCTGGCGCGCGCGCCGATCTCGGCATCGTGCGTGACCACCACCAGCGTGATGCCTTTTTCCAGCAAGCCTTCCAGCAGCTTCAGCACTTCCCAGCCGGTGCTGCGATCGAGGTTGCCGGTGGGTTCATCGGCCAGCAGTACCGTGGGATTCATCACCGTGGCACGGGCGATGGCCACACGCTGGCGCTGGCCGCCGGAAAGCTGGTCCGGCCGATGGTCGGCGCGTTCTGCCAATCCGTAGTTCTGCATCAGGACCTGCACGCGCGCCTTGCGCTCATCCGCCGGGATACCCGCCAGGATCATCGGCAACTCGACGTTCTGTGCAGCGGTGAGGCGCGGCACCAGGTGGAAGGCCTGAAACACGAAACCGATCTTCTCGCTGCGGACCCGCGCCTGCTGCTCGTCGTTCAGGTCGGTGACATTGCCGCCATCCAGCAGATACGTGCCGGAGGTCGGCCGGTCGAGCAGGCCGAGCATGTTGAGCATGGTGGACTTGCCGGAACCGGACGGCCCCATGATGGAGATATATTCCCCGGCATCGAGGCGCAAGTTGATGTCGCGCAGCGCGGCGACTTGCTGGTCGCCGACGGAGAAGGTGCGGCAGACGTTTTGCAGTTCGATCATTTCGCAGGCAGGGGTTCTTCAGGCACAACTTTCACGCCCGCCTTCACACCGGTGCGATCCAGCGACGACACGATCCGGTCGCCTTCATTCAAGCCGGACAGCACCTCGGCATATTCCCAATTGGACAAGCCGATGGTCACTTTGCGCTCTTCCAGCACGCCTTTTGCGCCATACAGCAGCACACGATTGCCTTCCAGCAGCGTCTGCGTCGGAATGCGCAGCACCTGGTTGTGAACGTCGTAAATGATCTCGACATCGGCGCTGTAACCCACCAGCAGGTTATCGTTCTTGTGCCAGCTTGTCGAACTCGACCTCGACCTCCACCGTGCGCGCCTGTTTTTCCAGATCGAGCACATAGGGCGCAATGCGCCGGACCTTGCCGCCAAACGCTTTTCCCTTGATGGCATCCAGCGTGATGCGGCTGGACTGTCCCACTTTGAGCTTCGATGCATCCACCTCGTCGATGGGTGCACTCACGTACATGCAACTGTCATCGATCAGATCGATGGCGGGCAAGGTGGGGATGCCGGGCGGCGAAGGGGTGGCGTATTCGCCCAGCTCGCCGCTGATGTCCGCCACCACACCATCGAACGGAGCGCGCAGCACCATACGCTCCAGACTTGCGCGAGCCAGAGCGATACGCGACTTGCTCTGCTCGATATCACCGCGCGCCGCCTCGCAAGAGGCCTTGCGCGAAGCGGCATCGCTGACTGCCTTGTCCAGCAACTGCGGGGAAATGAATCCCTTGTCTTTCAATTCTTGCGAGCGCACCGCCTCACGCTGGGCGGCCTCGGCCAAAGTGCAGACCTCCTGCACTCGCGTAACGGAAGTCTTCAATTGCTCTTCCGCCAATCTTTCCTGCGCATGCAGGTCTTCATCCCACAATTCCAGCAGTATCTCGCCCTTGCGCACGCGCTGCCCCTTCTTCACCCGCAGCCTGGAAATCTGCCCACCGGCGGGCGGCGACATCTTGGCACGGCGGCAGGCATTCACCGTCCCGGCGCGCGTATTGCTGACGGTAGCCTCCACCGTACCGCGTTCAACTTGTTGCAGCACCACGGCAATGGGCTTGCTGCGGGTGAAATAGCCGATCCCGGCCGCCAGTACGATGACCGCGATAACAATGATGACGAACTTTTTGTACTGCGGGAGGAGCTTGCCGAGCTGCGGGAAAGTCATTGCTACTCCTGACTGTTCACTGCGATAGGATGAAACGGGAAGGTGGTGCCGATGACCGGAATCGAACTGGTGACCTACGCGTTACGAGTGCGTTGCTCTACCGACTGAGCTACATCGGCCTTCCGGCGCGGATTATAAGCGGAGCGGCCGCGATGCAGCAACGCTTAATGCCACAGATAAGGAGAAACATCGAACGGTTGCGGCGTGCCAGTGATGGTATTCAGCAGTACTTCCACCGCCGCCGGGGCCATCGTCACGCCATAGCGGAAATGGCCGCTGTTGATATAAAGGTTGGACAGTTGCGGATGTCTTCCGATAGTCGGGATGTTGCCGGGAGATGCGGGGCGCAACCCCGCCCAATGCTGGACGATGGGCATCCCGCGCAAGGCCGGCAGCAGCGCCACCGCTCGTTGCAGCAACATCGCACGCGCTTCCTCGGTCGTGCTTTTGTCGAACCCCACATCCTCGCGCGTACTCCCCACCAGCAGGTGCCCGTCACGGCGCGGAATGAGGTAGACCTCGCCTTGCAGCAGGATATGCGGCAACGGCGGCGTGTCGAATTTGAACAGCAGCATCTGCCCGCGGATCGGCTTGATGTCCAGGCGCAACGCATGCTCGCCAAGCAACGCCCTGCTCCACGCCCCGGCTGTCACAATGTACGCATCCGCGCTGAATTCACCCTGCCCCGTTGCCAGATGCCTGACCTGCCCCGCCTCGGAGACGATCTCCCTGATCTCGCATTGCTCGACGATGCGCCCGCCGAGCTGTTCGACCCGCGCCCGCAATGCCTGCAGCAAACGCGGATTGCGGGCCTGCGCGACCTCGGGCAAAAACAGCCCATTGTCACGCACTTCTGCTTTCATCTTATGTGCCGCACACCATTTCTCCGCAGCTTCAATGTCCAGCGGCGGCAACACCAGCATGCCGCTGCGCTGGTATTCCGGATCGATGCCCGTTTCCCGGCGCAAGGTCTCCGCCATCCCGCCAAACAGCGCCATCCCGCGCAATGCCATGCGGTTGACTTCGTCCGGATAATCCCAGGGACATAACGGCGACAGGATGCCCCCGCCCGCCCAGGAGGATTCCTGACCGACCGCCCCGCGTTCCAGCACGGTCACCGCAGCGCCTTGCTGCAACACCCCCACCGCCGTCGCCAGGCCCAGCGCGCCCGCACCTATCACTATGAATTCATGGCTCAATACATTCCCCTCACTGCCGCTGGTCTGGCAAAATGCCCACTTGTCGGTTTTGGCTAGCCATACCGTATGTCCTGATCTAACTTTCGTTCCACTAACATTTGGAGAGCAATATGAAACTGCAAAAAGGCTTTACCCTGATCGAACTGATGATCGTTGTCGCCATCGTTGCCATCCTAGCATCGGTCGCGCTGCCCGCCTATCAGGAGCATGTCTTGCGGGGAAAATTGATTGAAGCCACCTCAAACCTTTCCAACTTCAGGATAAGGCTGGAACAATACTATCAGGACAACAAGAACTATGGCTCGTCTGCCGCGGCTTGCGGATTGGCGGCGCCAACCGCCCCGATCGCAAAATACTTCACCTACTCATGCAACTGGGGCGCAGGCGGGACCAACCAGACCTACACGGTTACCGCCACCGGTGTCGCAACTGAAGGCACGGGCGGCTTTACCTACACCATCGACCAAGCGAACACAAAAACTTCAAACACCACCTGGGGCACCAGCAACACATGCTGGGTCGTGAAAAAAGGAGGGGGATGTTGAACACTTATCCGACATCCAGACAGTCCGGCTTCACGCTGGTTGAAGTAATGGTCGCCATTCTGATTTTGGGCATCTTGGCGGCCATAGCCGCGCCCAATTTCCAGACGTGGCTGAAAAATTCGCAGATCCGCAATGCGGCCGAGTCGATCGCGAATGGATTGCAACGAGCGCGCGCCGAGGCAGTGGCTCGCAACACCAATATCGCCTTCAGTTTGACGGGAATAAACGGTGTGTCCGGGAATTCTTCCTGGAGCGTGAGCGTAGTGACACCTGCCTCCGGAATCGATTCCAGGACCAGCCTCGAAGGCTCCAAGGATGTCACGATCACTCCTGTGGCAGCAGATTTAGCAACAACAGCAACCATCGTCACGTTCAATAATTTCGGGTCGGTGGCAACCAATGCGTTAGTTGGCGGAACTACTCCTCCGACCCTCGCGCAAGTGAACGTTACGGCGACTGGCGGCACCCGGAATCTGCGCGTCGAGATCGGCGTGGGCGGCAATGCCAAAATGTGCGACCCCAGCGCCCCTGCAGGCAGCTCAAGCGCCTGTTGACCGGAGAATCGATCATGCGTAAACAAACTCCCTCTCCTTCCGGATATACCCAACAGGGTGTTGTGCTGATAGAGGCCCTCATCGCCATCCTGATCTTCTCCATAGGCATACTGGGTATCGTGGGCATGCAGGCCAACATGGTCAAGAACACTTCGGATTCGAAATATCGCGCCGACGCCAGCAACATCGCCCAGCAAAGGATCGGGCAGATATGGGCAGACCCCGATCCTACCAGGGGTGGTTACACCAGCTATGTCGAGAACAACACCAACATCTCCACCATGCTGCCCGGCGGCACACGAACCACCGCCCAATCAGGTGTTCTGTATACGGTAACCGTAAGATGGCAGGAACCGGGCGGGGATCCGCACCAATACGTCACCACTGCCAGCATCGCCGGGGGTTAATACCATGAAATGCAAAAAATTTTCGCCCACGCCTCAAGCCGGTTTCACGCTCGTTGAGATCATGGTGGGCTTGGTCATCGGCATGCTGGCCACGATCATCATCATGCAGGTCTTATCGGTCTTTGAAGCGCAAAAGCGCACCACCACCGGCTCTGCCGATGCGCAAACCAACGGCAACATCGCCTTGTATGACGTTCAGCGCGACCTTCAACTGGCCGGCTACGCGCTGTTCCCTTACGGACAGGCGGGAACGCCCGATTCGCCGCTCGAATGCAGTACGGCAGGAATGACTTATGGCACCACAGGCATTACCAGCATTGCGCCAGTCACCATTGTCGAGGGCGGAGCGCAAGGCAGCGACTCGATCACCATACGCTATGGCAATTCCCTCAACGGGGGCGTGCCCACCCTGATCACCGCAGCACCCACCACATCCATCACTGTTGCTCCGCCTGCACAAGACGTTCCCGTGACCAGCAGTCAGCTTTGCAAAGCCAATGACATTGCCCTGATCATTAACGGAAACAAATGTTCGATCACCAAGGTGCCGGCAAGTGGCGTGCCGAATGCGACGACCGTAACCATTGAGAACAATACCCCCATTACCAATGGTGCCGCTGTAACCGGCGCGAGCTTGGCCTGCCTGGGAAGCTGGAACACGGTCACCTATGCAGTGAACAATGGCAATCTGGAGCGCAACGGCGTCCCGATCTTGCCCGGCATCGTCAATCTTCAGGCGCAATATGGGATTTCCGCAACTGGCGTGGCTTCCTCCAGCGCCAACTATAACCAGATCGTGCAATGGGTAGACGCCTCGGGTGGTACATGGGGCGCACCCAGTCGATACCGACCGCAACCGCATCAAGGCCGTCCGCATCGCGGTCATCGCGCGCAATGCAAAAATGGACCCTGCTGCAGGCACGACCGCATGCAGTTCAAGAACGACTGCCGCACCTACCGGCCTGTGTGCATGGGATGCCACCTCAGCCAATCCCCCCACTGCATCGCCCGCCCCAGCAGTCGACCTGAGCGCAAGCGACCCGAACTGGGCGAGTTATCGCTATCGCGTCTTCGACACCATCGTTCCCTTGCGCAACGTGATCTGGTCCAGAGGTACGTTATGAACACATTATCAAAACCCATTCCGGGCGGACACGCCAACGCGGTGTGGTGCTGTTTTTCGCGCTCGTCGCCCTGCTCGCCATGTCGCTCGCAGCGGTAGCGCTGATACGCTCGGTCGATACCAGCACCATCATCGCCGGCAATCTGTCGTTCAAGCGTGCGGCAACGACTGCCGGCGACGAAGGGGTCGAACAGGCGATCGCCTGGCTGACTGCAAACACCAGCGCGAACGTTTATATGAATGTCGCCGATCCCTTGAATCAGCCAGGTGCAGCGGGGACGAACCCCGGCTATTACCCCAACCTGAATCAAAGCGTGAACCTTACCGACGGCACAGGGATTCAGTGGACCAACGCCGACAGCATGCTGGTCACCAACGACGACGGCAACGGCAACTCGATCCGCTATGTCATCCAGCGCATGTGCCGTACCGCCAATGCACTGCCTGCCACGCAGGAGCTGCCTTTGGCGGTGCCCCCAAAACGGACTGCCTGTTCAGCGCCCCCGATCTACCCAACAGGCCCGCAGGGACATCCCGCTACCCCAGGATATCTGCAATGGTCCCGGCTGCCCCTTGGCAGCACAAAACCCGCAGATCCGCGTCACCGCCAGGATCGTCGGCCCGAGATTAACCGTCAGTTACGTGCAAGCCTTTGTCTATTAGGAGACAGCCATGAAACACCACCTGGAAAAACGCACTCACCGCCATCTCCATTTGCGCACTTTTGCCCTCGCCATCGGCCTCACCCTGCCGATGCCGCTGCTGGCCGCCTCGATCGCGCTGGCGACGGCGCCCCTGGCGACCTCCACCACCTCCACGGTAAATCCGAATCTCCTGTTCATGGTGGTGGACAATTCGGGAAGTATGGATTGGGACCACATGCCGGACGATGCATCCGACGGCGGCAGCGCGGTGACGTTCAGCTATGGCTACTATGGTGTGCGCAGCAGCCAATGCAACATGGTCTATTACGATCCTACTTTCACCTATCTTCCACCGGCCCTACCCAATGTCATCACCCTATCGGGCGGCAATACGACTTCCGGATCGAATGTCATCACTTTCACTAGCACCTCCGCAACATTGCAGGTAGGGCAAGAGGTGGACGGCGCCGGCATCCCGGACGGGACCTACATCACAGCGGTCTCCGGCACCACCCAGGTAACGCTGAGCGCCAATGCGACTGCCAGCGGCAGCGGGCTGTTGTTCACCATCGACTCCTATCCCAATGCCAGCTTCACCAGCGCGTGGGACAATGGATTCAACACCTCTTCCACGCAGGACAACCTGAATACCGCATTCCAGGCCAATCAGTCCGGCTTGGGCGGCAACGCCGGGGGACCGACTCCAGTACGGGCGCCTATTACTACCTTTATTCCGGCTCACAGACCACTCCATTGCAAAAGAACTACAACAGCACCACCAACACCTTCTACAACGAATGCCACAGCGCCCAAGGTGACTCATCACCGGCACGGCCGTGTTCACCAAATCGCCGGTCGGCCTCGCAGCCGACACCACTACCATCGTGGTGGGCAGCTCGACCAGCAGCACGCGTCGGTCAGCGGCATCACCGTCAACGGCGTCCAGCAGATCATGTCCGGCACTCGCCGCGGTCAGCACCAGCACCAGCACCGTTGCCACCAGCATCGCGACGCAGATCAATCTCTGCACCATGCAAGCGGCAACTGCACCACTCGGGCGGCTCATGGCTACACGTTCACGGCGTCCAGCACGGTCACGCATCACCGGGCCGACCTCGAGCGGCAACAACACCCTGACCGTCACCGGCTCCAGCGGCACCATGACGTTTACGACCGACCATATTCCCGGACAGCCACTGCCGCCAACCTGACCAACTTCGCCAACTGGTACAGCTACTACCGCACCCGCATGCTGATGATGAAAACCGCTGCCGGGCGCGCATTCAGCAACCTCGGACCGAATTACCGCGTCGGCTTGATGAAGATCAGCTCCAGCACCCCAGTCGTCAATGTGGACACGTTCTGCGACAACGGCGTCAACAGCTGCGTCTCGAGCAGCGCCAACCGCACCAACTGGTACAGCGCGCTTTACAACACTGGCAGCCAGCGGCAGCACGCCGCTACGCACGGCATTGTCGAATGCGGGAAGGTATTTTGCGGGCAAGCTGGGCGGGAACCGATCCGATGCAGTATTCCTGCCAGCAGAACTTCACCATCCTCTCCACCGACGGTTACTGGAACACGGGTGACGGCTACAAGCTGGATGGCAGCACCGATCATGGACAACCAGGACGGGCACCGCAGCAGCGGCCGATGTATGACGGGGCACATGCAGCCAACACCTGGACGAATCAGCTATACGCGGACCAGTTATACTCGAGCAACTTCAACAGGATTGCAGGCAGCAGACTAGAAAGGTTCTAGACCAGCCGCAAACCGGTTCTTGCCACGGTAACGACGAGTACCGGGAGTTGCACCCCAGCCAGCTTGGACCAACAGCGGCTCTGCGACTACTATCAGGTACCTGTGTCGACATCCTACGTGGTGCCGATCCACAACCAACCCCTGTTCGTGGTGAGCACAACTGCAGAACACCAGCGGCGGAAGCCAGCAACACGCTGGCTGACGTCGCCATGTATTACTACCAGACCGACCTGCGCACACGGCGCTGGGCAACTGCACCGGCGCGCTCGGTAGCGGATGTGTGCGCGAACAACGTGTTCACCAGCAGCACGGACAACAATCTCAGCAGCATATGACCACCTTCACGCTGGGGCTGGGCGCAAGCGGCAGGATGAGTTATTCGTCCAGCTACCTGACCGATACCACCGGTCGACACCCGGCGACTCGCCCGGACTATGTTGCGGTCAAGCTGGGCTGTCCCGCCAATTCGACCGTTACGCCGCCGGTCTGCTCCTGGCAGACGGATGGCACGATCTGCAACTGGCCGCTCCCCGGCATGGCTAGCATGGCAATGGTTTTATCGCCAACATCGACGACCTGTGGCATGCGGCGGTGAACGGACACGGCGCCTATTTCAGCGCCACCAATCCCGACCACGTTGTCGCCGGCCTGTCCAATGCGCTGTCCGAGCATCAATTCGCAAGAGAGGTTCCGCCGCCGCCGCCGCCACCAGCACGCTGAATCCGGTTGCCGGCAACAACTTCGCCTACGTCGCCAGCTACACCACGGTCGACTGGAAAGGCAATCTGGAAGCGCGCGGCATCAACGTGGATACCGGCGTGGTCAGCGAAAACGCCACCTGGTGCGTGGAAAACGTGGCTGCCGACACTTGCGCGGCACCGGGTACCATTGTCGCCGACACCAGCGGCGCCACCACCGCCTATAACTGCGTCACGCCCAATTCGGTCGATCTGCACCGGCGGCACGTGGCGGCACCGTGAACGGCACGGACTGCTACGTGCCGGTGGCGACCGCCTGCACCGGCACCATGAACGCCATAGTGTCCGACACCAGCGACACGCGGACGATCAAGACCGCCAACAGCACCGGCACCGCGCTCATCGACTTCACTTATGCCACCTGTGCAACCGCCAATCCGGCGTATTTCGACGCCGCGCATATCAGCAGCGCTCAGCCAGTGGACTACGCTGTACTCGCGGCGCAACAGGCTGCGGCCGCAGGCGACAACCTGATCAATTATCTGCGCGGACAGCACGGGTATGAGGATCGCACCACCAATCCTGCGGCAAACCAGCTGTATCGCTACCGCGAAGGCGGTGCTGGGCGATGCGCTGGAATCCCAGCCTGCCTATCATCAGCAGCCCGGTATTCAGCTATCCCTACCCCGGCTACAGCAACTTCAAAACCGCGCAGGCCAGCCGCGCCGGGACGGTGTACATGGGCGCCAACGACGGCATGATGCACGCCTTCGCGGCCGACACCGGGGTGGAACGCTGGGCTTACGTGCCGAGCATGGTGATACCGAACATGTGGAAGCTGGCGGACACGAACTACGCCACCCTGCACGTCAATTTCGTCAACGGCAGCCCGATCACTACCGGATGTATGCACCGCCAATTGCACCGATGCGGCAACTGCCGTCTGGAAGACCATTCTGGTGGCCGGCCTGAACGGCGGCGGTCGCGGCTACTATGCGCTGGACATCACCAATCCCAGCACGCCTGCCTGTTGTGGGAATTCACGACGACCGCGGGCATCGGAAGCACCAAGGACGACGATCTCGGCTACAGCTACGGCGCAGCCCGTCATCACCAGAAAGGCCGATGGCACCTGGGTGGTGCTGGTCACTTCCGGTTACAACAACACCAGTCCGGGTGACGGCAAGGGCTATCTCTACGTGCTCAATGCCGGCACCGGTGCGATCATCAGCAAGATCGCCACGGGTGTGGGCAGCACCACCACACCGAGCGGTCTGGCCAAGATCGTCGGCTGGAATAACGAAGCCAGCGGCAACAAGGTGGGTTATGTCTATGGCGGCGACTTGCTGGGGAATGTCTGGCGTTTCGACATCAACAGCACCGCGACCAGCGCAGTGACCGGCACCGGCGGTGTCCTGAAATTCGCCACGCTGTTCTCGGATACAGCCGGCACCCTCCCGCAGCCCATCACCACCACGCCGGTGCTGGGGCAGATCAATGGCAAGCGCTTCGTATTCATCAGCACCGGGAAATATCTGGAGACTCGGCGACCTTAGCACTACCCACCCAGCAGACACAACGATGTATTCCATCAAGGACGACGATGCGACCGCACCCTGGTCAATCCGCGCAACACGTTTGCCGAAGACAGACTCTGATCGCCAACCCGGACGGAACGGCAACCCGTCTTACCGATCCCGCCAACACTCCAGTTACGCCTGGCGGTCGCAGGTTGTTATGCTCGATTTCCCCGACACCGGAGAGCGCGCCAACATCGACAGCAAACTGGTGCAGGGTATCCTGATCGTCCCTACGATCGTTCCTTCGAATACCGCCTGTTCACCCGGCGGGTACGGTTGGCTCAACTACTTCGACTACACGACATGCGGCGCCGATTTCGGTGAAATCTGACTCGACCATCGTCGGTGTCAACATTATCTACGTACAAGGCATACCCCAAGTCGAGATCGTGACCTCCACGAATCCGACGCCCGAGAAGCCGATCCTGCAGCCGACATTCCCGCCACCGCCAGCCGCGTTTAGCCGGCAAACGGACGATCTGGCGCGAATTGATACCCTGATCGGTAACTGCACCTGAAACAAAAGCGGCCCAAGGGCCGCTTTTGTTTTTCTGCCATCGATGACTCGCGATTGGAAACAGGGCGGTTGAAGCCGGGGAGGATAATTGCTTGACGCCAATGAGGGCGTCGAATTTCGCTTAATGCTGGATATTCGTGCTCAACGATTTCGGCAACGGAAACACCACATTCTCCCGAATGCCTTCCGCTTCGCGCACGCTGTCCGCCCCCAGTTCCTTCAGCCGGGCGATGACGTCCTGCACCAGCACTTCCGGTGCAGAAGCGCCGGCGGTGATGCCGACCCGCTGCTTGCCTTGCAGCCATTCCGGTTTGAGTTCGCTGGCGTTATCGACCAGGTAGGCAGGCACGTTGAGGTTCTTCGCCACTTCGCGCAGGCGGTTGGAGTTGGAGCTGTTGGGCGAACCGACCACGATGACGAGGTCGCATTGTTTGGCCAGCAGCTTCACCGCGTCCTGGCGGTTCTGCGTGGCATAGCAGATGTCGTCCTTCCTCGGGCCGGTGATGAACGGGAAGCGCGTCTTGAGCGCGGCGATGATGGCGCTGGCATCGTCCACCGACAGCGTGGTCTGCGTCACATAGGCCAGATTCTGTTCGTCCTTCACTTGCAGTGTCTGCACATCGGCAGGCGATTCGACCAGATACATGCCGCCCTCGCTCTGCCCCATCGTGCCTTCCACTTCGGGGTGGCCTTTGTGGCCGATCATGACGATCTCCTTGCCCTGCTCGCGCATGCGCGAGACTTCGATATGCACCTTGGTCACCAGCGGGCAGGTCGCATCGAACACGGTGAGGTTGCGCGCCTCGGCCTCGCGCCGCACCGATTGCGGCACGCCGTGCGCGCTGAAGATCAGGATGCTGCCGGGCGGCACATCGGCCAGATCTTCGATGAAGATCGCGCCCTTGGCTTTCAGACCGTCCACCACGAACTTGTTGTGCACCACTTCATGACGCACGTAGATCGGCGCGCCGTGCAAGGCCAGTGCGCGTTCGACGATCTCGATGGCGCGATCCACGCCGGCGCAGAAGCCGCGCGGGTTAGCGAGTAGCAGTTCCATGTTCTTTGCCTTTGAAGCTATCCCAGATCAGCAATGCCGCGCCGCAGGTGATGGCGGAGTCGGCCAGGTTGAATGCGGCGAAGTGATAGCCGCCCCAGTAGAAATCGAGGAAATCCACCACATAGCCGTAAGCGATGCGGTCGATCAGATTGCCCAGCGCGCCGCCGAGGATGAATGCCAGCGCAAAGCAGAACAGCTTCTGCGACTGGTGCTTGCGCAACAGCCAGACGATCCACACCGAAGCGACGATGGCGATGACGCTGAACAGCCAGCGCTGCAACCCGCCCGCATCACTCAGAAAACTGAATGCCGCGCCGGTGTTGTGCGCCAGCACCAGATTGAAGAACGGCGTCACCGCAAAACTCTCGCCATAGACGAAATGGCTGCTGATCACCATCTTGCTCAACTGGTCGAGCACGATGACGATTGCTGCAACCGCCAGCCAACGCTTAGGCATAACGGCGCGCCTCGCCGTGACCGTACAGATTGCTCACGCAACGACCGCACAGTGTCGGATGGTTGGCATCGCTGCCCACATCGGCACGGTAATGCCAGCAACGCTCGCATTTGGCATGTCCGCTCGGGGTGACTTTGATCTCCAGCTCGCCTTCGCGCAGATGCACATTGGCGCGCGAAGTGATGAACACCAGCGCAGATCATCGCCCAGTCGGGCCAGCAATTCGAAGGTCGCTTTCGGTGCATACACATCCACCTCGGCCTGCAACGCCGAACCGATGGCGCTGGTTGCGCGCTGCTCTTCCAGCTTCTTGTTCACCTGTTCGCGCACCGCACGAATGTCGCTCCAGGCACTCACTCGCCGCGCCATCCATGCCGGCATCGGGCAATGCATACCAGAGCTGCTCGAACACGCTGACATCCATCCTTGCCGCTCAGCGTCGCCCACACTTCCTCGCCGGTGAAGCTCAGGATCGGCGCGATCAACCGCGCCAGCGACTGGGTGATGTGATACAGCGCATTCTGCGCCGAGCGGCGTGCCTTGGAATTCTCGCCTGCGGTATACAGACGGTCCTTCAGAATATCGAGATAGAAGCCGCCCAAGTCTTCCGAACAGAAGCCCTGCAGTTTCTGCACCGCGAAGTGGAACTCGTAACGCTCGTAATCGCCGCACACTTCATCCTGCAACTTCTGCGCCAGTGCCAATGCATAGCGGTCGATCTCCAGCCATTGCTCCACCGGCATCGCATCGCGCTTGCGCATCGAAGTCGGCGATGTTCGCCAGCAGGAAGCGCAAGGTGTTGCGGATGCGGCGGTAGCTTTCCACCACGCGCTTCAGAATCTCGTCGGAGATGGTCAGCTCGCCGGAGTAGTCGGTCGAAGCCGTCCACAGGCGCAGGATGTCCGCGCCCAGCGTGTCGAAAATCTTCTGCGGCGCGATCACGTTGCCCTTGGATTTCGACATCTTGTGGCCGTTGCCGTCCACCACGAAACCGTGCGTGAGCAACGCATCGTAAGGCGCGCGGCCATTGATGGCGCAACCGGTCAGCAACGAAGACTGGAACCAGCCGCGATGCTGGTCGGAACCTTCCAGATACAGGTCGGCAGGCGAGCGCAGCCCTTCGCGCTTCGCCAGCACGGCATAGTGCGTCGCACCGGAATCGAACCACACATCCAGCGTGTCGCTGAGCTTGCGGTAATGCGCTGCATCTTCGCCCAGCAGGTCGGCGCTGTTCAGGCTGAACCAGGCTTCGATGCCGGACTTCTCCACCAGCTTGGCGACCTGCTCCAGCAACTCCGGCGTGCGCGGATGCAACGCCATGGTTTCCTTGTGCACGAAGAACGGCATCGGCACACCCCAGTTGCGCTGGCGCGACACGCACCAGTCGGGACGGTTCCTGATCATCGCTTCGAGACGCGCGCGGCCCCATGACGGGAAAAATTCGGTCTGCTCAACGGCCTTGTTGGCCAGGTACGCAGCGACTTGTTCTTCGCTCTGCTCCATGCCGATGAACCACTGCGGCGTGGAACGGAAGATGATCGGCGTCTTGTGGCGCCAGCAATGCGGGTAGCTGTGCTTCATCTTTTCCTGATGCAGCAAGTGCCCGCTCGCTTCCAGCGCCTGCAGCACGATGTCGTTGGCCTTCCACACGAACACGCCGGCCAAGGGCGTGCCGCCGACAGCAGGCGTGGTCGAAATGAACTTGCCGTCGTCGCCCACCGGATTCTCGTTCGGCAGGTTGTAGCGCTGGCCGACCACGTAGTCGTCCACGCCGTGCGCCGGTGCGGTGTGCACCAGCCCGGTACCCGCTTCCAGCGTGACATGCTCGCCGCAGATGACCGGCACGATGCGGTCGTAGAACGGGTGCTGCAACGGCAAACCTTCCAGCGCCGAACCGTAGCAGGTGGCGGCGAGCCCATCGCCGCGGTCGTTGCTGCCGCCCAGCTGGTAACGGCTCAAGCTGGCGGTCGCCAGATCGAAAGCCAGAATCAGGTAGCCCTTGGGTGTGCTGATCAAATCGTATTGCAATGTGGGATGCACGCTCACCGCCTGGTTGGCGGGCAGCGTCCACGGCGTGGTCGTCCAGATCACCGCATACACCTTCGCGCTGCCCGGCAGCGACACGCCGAAGGCCTTCTCCACCGCATGCTTGTCTTTCACTTCGAAGCCGACGTCGATGGCGGGCGAGACTTTGTCCTCGTATTCCACTTCCGCTTCGGCCAGTGCCGACTGGCAATCCAGGCACCAGTTCACCGGCTTGCGCCCCTGGTACAGGTAGCCGCGCTCATGGATCTTGCCGAGCGCGCGGATGATGTCGGCCTCGGTCTGGAAATCCATGGTCAGGTAGGGACGATCCCAGTCGCCCAGCACGCCGAGGCGGATGAAGTCCTTCTTCTGCCGCTCGATCTGCTCCTTGGCATAGTCGCGGCACAGCTCGCGGAACTGCGAAGCGGGAATGGCCTTGCCGTGTTTCTTCTCCACCTGCAGCTCGATCGGCAGGCCGTGGCAATCCCAGCCCGGCACATAGGGCGCATCGAAGCCGGAGAGCGTCTTGCTCTTGATGATGATGTCCTTCAGCACCTTGTTCACCGCGTGGCCGATGTGGATGTCGCCGTTCGCATAGGGCGGGCCGTCGTGCAGGATGAACTGCTTGCGTCCTTTGGCCGCCGCGCGGATGCGCTGGTAGCGCTGCTGCGCCTGCCATTGCGCCAGCATCTGCGGCTCGCGCTTGGCGAGGTCGCCGCGCATGGGGAAAGTCGTGTCGGGGAGATTCAGCGGGTATTTCTTCTTGTCGTCAGTCATGTTCTTTGAACCATTTCTTGGCATTCTCTACATCCAGCGCGATCTGCCGCGTCAGCGCTTCCAGGTTGGGGAACTTCTCTTCGTCGCGGAGTTTCTGCAGGAACTCCACACGCAGGTGTTTGCCGTATATCTGCTGCGCGAACTCGAACATATGCACTTCCAGCACCGGCTTGGCATCCTGCTTCACCGTCGGTCGCACGCCCAGGCTCGCCACTGCCTGCAATACGCCCAATCCCTCGGCGTGCACATGCACCACGTAGATGCCCTTGAGCGGCGGCAGGTTGTGCTTCATCTGGATGTTCGCGGTCGGGTAACCCAGCTTGCGCCCCATGCCATCGCCATGCACCACGCGCCCGCTGATGCTGTAGGGGCGGCCCAGGTATTCGCGCGCCTTGCGTATCTGCCCTGCGGCCAATGCGGCGCGTATCGCCGTGCTGGAGACGCGCACACCGTCGTGCAGCACGCTGTGCACCGCCTGTACCGAGAATCCGCGTTGGGCGCCGATCTTCTGCACCAGGGCGAAATCGCCCGCGCGTCCGCTGCCGAAACGGAAGTCGTCGCCGATCAGCACGAATCTGGCTTGAGCCTTCTCATGCAGTGCCTGGATGAAATCCGCTGCCGATTTCTGCGCAAACAGCGCATCGAAACGGCAGATATGCACACGATCCAGCCCCATGGTCTCGAACAGTTCCAGCTTCTCGCGCAGGCTGGTGAGCCGTGCCGGCGCCTGTTGCGGCGTAAAGAATTCGCGCGGGTGCGGCTCGAAGATCACCACAGCCGTTTGCAGCCCGCGCATCTTTGCTGCTGTTTTCAACTCATTGAGCAAGGCCTGATGACCGAGATGCACGCCATCGAAATTGCCGATGGTGACCGCCATCGCCTGTGTACCGGTAGAATGTAGTCCGCGTAGAATTTTCATAGGTCGCGGATTATACCGTGAGAACCCCTGTCCACGCCCACCGTACATAAGGAAAAGCCATGTTGCAGTACCCCCAGGTCGCGCTCGATTTCATGAACCGCGACCATGCCGACTTCGTTGCCCTGCGCAAGCACTTGCTTGGGCTTCTTGCAGCCCAATCCCTCGATGACGAGATGGATAAACAGCTCGATGCACTGCTGGAACACACCCGTCATCACTTTGCGGAGGAAGAGCGCCAGATGCAGGCTTGCCGTTTCCCGCCCTACCCCATGCACAAGGCGGAACACGACAGCGTGCTGGCCGATATGGCGGCGAAGATAGAACGCTGGAAAACAGAGCGCGACACGAAAGCGTTACAGCAGTGGCTGGAACAGGATCTGGGCGACTGGTTCGTCAATCACGTCAGCACCATGGATTTCGTGACCGCGCGCTTCATCGCATCCCAACAATAGACCCATCAGGAAACTTACCATGCAAGACCAGAAGACCACCCCGCAATACGACCCCCAACTGTTCGACCACAACCACTTCATCCTGCTGCGCGATCAGGTGATGGACTTGTTCGACCACGATGCCCCACAAACAGACATCGACGCCAAGCTCGACGAATTGCTCGCCCACATGCGCAAGCAGTTCGGCCGCGAAGAGCAGGCGATGCAAACCGCCAAGTTCCCGCCCGCCGCCGCCCACAAGGCAGACCATGACCGGGCCTATGCCGATCTGGCCGGGAGAATCGAGAACTGGAAAGGTCAGCGCGACCGGGAGGCCATGCTGGGTTTCATCGAAACGGGCCTGGCCGACTGGTTCATGAAGCACGTGAACACGCGCGACTACATCACCGCGCGGTTCCTGTCAGAAGGGCATAGCTGAATATAACCTCTAGGCTGATGAAAACCGTCGGGGGTAGCCCGACAGCTAGTCACTTTTTCTTGCTTCGCCAAAGAAAAAGTAACCAAAAGAAGGCGACCCCAGCGCATCGCCCCTGCGGGGTTCCCTCCGTTACTCAACCAGACAGGCCTCCTCATAAACTCGCACGATCCGCTGCGCGGCCACGTGCTCAAACATATTCGTCGGACTACCCCTGTCTGGTCTGCGCTACTCGGCGTCGCACAGGGGAGGGTAAGGCGAAAACCTACCCCAACCCCGCAGGAGGGCGCAACGCGCCCTCCTGCCCAAACTAAAAGCAACGTGGGCCGTGCCCACACAAAACCGCTGTTGATTTTCTTTCCCCTGTACGCCGCCGAGTAGCGCAGGCTGGTCAGGGGTAGTCGGCGAGGACTGTCTGAGCGCGCAGCGCGAGTTCCGCAGCCACCTGACCGGCCGAGCAACGCAGGGAACCCCGCAGGGGCGGCGCACCGGGGTCGCCTTTTCTTGGGTTACTTTCTTTTGGCGAAGCAAAAGAAAGTGACTTGCTGCCGGGCAACCCCCGGCGGTGTTGGACATGCTGAAACATGTCCAGGATTGTTTATCCTCCTACCCCGTCCCACCCACAGTCAACCCATCTATCCTCACCGTCGGCTGCCCCACGCCAACCGGCACACTCTGCCCTTCCTTGCCGCAGGTGCCGACACCAGAATCGAGCGCCAGATCGTTGCCTATCATGCTGACGCGCATCAGTGCCTCGGGGCCGTTGCCGATCAGCGTCGCGCCCTTGACCGGGTAGGTGATCTTGCCATCCTCGATCATGTAGGCCTCGGTGGTGGAGAACACGAACTTGCCGCTGGTGATATCCACCTGGCCGCCGCCGAAGTTGGCCGCATACAGACCGTGTTTGACCGAGGCGATGATCTCCTGCGGCGTCTTGTCGCCGTTCAGCATCATGGTGTTGGTCATGCGCGGAATGGGCAGGTGGGCGAACGACTCGCGCCGCGCATTGCCGGTCACCGGCACCCCCATCAGGCGAGCGTTCATCGTGTCCTGCAGGTAGCCGCGCAGGATGCCGTCCTCGATCAGCACGGTGCGCTGGGTGGGATTGCCTTCGTCGTCGACATTGAGCGAGCCGCGCCGGTCCTTGATCGTGCCGTCGTCCACCACGGTGACGCCGGGAGCGGCGACACGCTCGCCGATACGGCCGGAGAAAGCCGAGCTGCCCTTGCGGTTGAAATCGCCTTCCAGCCCGTGCCCCACCGCCTCATGCAGCAGGATGCCGGGCCAGCCCGAGCCCAGCACCACGGTCATGTTGCCGGCCGGCGCGGGGCGCGCATCGAGGTTGACGATCGGCCTGGTGCACCGCTTCCTTGGCGTAGCGCTGCAGCATCTCGTCGCTGAAATAGTCATACCCGAAACGGCCGCCGCCGCCGGCCGAGCCCTGTTCGCGGCGGCCGTTGCTCTCGACGATCACTTGCAGCGACAGGCGCACCAGCGGGCGGATGTCGGCACTCATCAGGCCGTCATTGCGCGCCACCAGCACCACGTCGTATTCGCCGGCCAGGTTCGCCATCACCTGGGTGACACGCGGATCGAGCGCACGCGCCATGCGCTCCAGCTTTTCCAGCAACGCGACTTTTTCGTCGGCCTTCAAGGTGGCGATGGGATCGTGCGGCAAGTACAGCGCGTGCGACTTGCCCGCATGCAGGTGCGCCGGCTTCTGTTTGCCGCCCTGGCGCGCGATGGCGCGGGTCGCCAGTGCGGCGTCTTCCAGCGCGTTCAGGGTGATGTCGTCGGAATAGGCGAAGGCGGTCTTGTCGCCGCTGACCGCGCGCACGCCGACCCCCTGGTCGATGCTGAAGCTGCCTGACTTGACGATCCCCTCTTCCAGCGACCAGCTTTCGGAACGCCCATACTGGAAATAGAGATCGGCATAGTCCACCCGATGGGCGAGCATCTTGCCGAACACTTGTTCGAGATGGCGTGCTTCCAGGCCGTGCGAAGTGAGCAGTGCCTGTTTAGCCAGTTGCAGGGCGGAGGTTGCGCTCATGGCTTGTTGCAGCAGGTGCAAGTCAGCGTGCGGTGCGACAGCGCGGGCAGGCTGTTGCGCAAGCTGGCCTGATACGACGGATTCACGTCGGCGATCACCACGCCGGAGCCGCGCTGCAGCTCATCCATGACGCGCCCCCAGGGATCGACGATCATGCTGTGGCCGTGCGTCTCGCGTCCGCTCACGTGGTAGCCGCCCTGCGCTGCGGCGATGACATAGGAAAGGTTCTCGATGGCGCGGGCGCGGATCAGCGGCTCCCAGTGCACCTTGCCGGTGGTCGCGGTGAATGCCGAGGGCAGCACGATGATGTCCACATCCTTCATGGCGCGGAACAGCTCGGGGAAGCGCAGGTCGTAGCAGATCGCCAGGCCGATGCGCCCGAACGGGCTGTCGACCACCACCACCTGCTTGCCCGGCTCGATGGTGTTGCGCCTCGTTGTAGCTCTCGTTGCCCAGCGTCAGGTTGAACAGGTGGATCTTGTCGTAACGCGCCACTTGCGCGCCGGTCTCGTCGAACACCAGCAGGCTGTTGCGCACCTTGTCCGGCCTGTTGCCGCCAGCGGCAGCGAGCCCCATCAGCCAGATCTTGTGCTTGCGCGCCGTCTCGCTGAGGAAATTCTGGATCGGCCCGCTGCCCGGGCTGTTCGCACACCTTCACCTTGTCCTGTTCGTCCATGCCCATGATGGCGAAGAACTCCGGCAGCACCACCAGCTTCGCCCCCTGCTCCGCCGCCTTGGCGACCAGACGGCGCGCCTCGCTCAGATTGCCTTCGACATTGGGGCCGGAAGCCATCTGGATGGCTGCCACCTTGAAGGCATTGAGTTGTGCCGCGATACGGGATTGGGTGCTATCAAGTGAAGACATATTCTATGGCTTTCAAATTTTCGGTTATTCGGTTGCTACCATGATGCTGGCTATGAATCATTCTCCGAGCAGGGGGCCGTTCGGAACGGCTTGGGGCTTGACGACTTTCTCGACCTTCGGCTCCGCCCAGCTACCGCTGACATTGTATTCAAACGAGACCAGCTTATCGAGCGGATCGCGCAATAACTTGTTCGCCAGCAACACGCCCACCCCTACCGCCGGGCCCGCGGCGAAGGAAAGCAGCGACACATTGTCACCGATGGTGGGCATGATGCGCACCTTGAGCTCCTGCGTCTCCCGGTTCATGTCGACCTGGCCGGTCATGGTGATCTTAGCCGCCGCGCCGGTGAGTGTCATGTCGCCGGTCTGCAACAAGCCGTTCGATATCTGCGCATTGCCGGTGATGCTGTCGAACTGGAACCCGCCGCTGAACACATCGGTAAAGTCCAGCGTGATACGTTTGGGGATGGATTGCAGGCTCAGCACGCCAAGCAGCTTGGCGGCGCCCGGGTCGACCTTGAGGAAGCGCCCCTTGCCGACGTTCAAATGCAAGGTGCCGTTCAGTTTGGAATAGTTGAAGCTGTCGGGCGCCCCCGTCCAGTGCAGCTCGCTATCCAGAGAGCCGCTGCCGTCCTTGAGACTTTCCGGATAACCGGAACGCGACAGGATCTTGCCCGCATCGCTGATGTCGATGCGCAGGTTGACCTGGGTCTGTTCGGGTACCGCCTGCCATTTCCCGGTCATCTTCACGGTGCCGTCCGGATTGGTGAGCAGTAGATTATCCAGCAGCAAATTACCGTCGGATTCGCTTAACTCCATCTCCAGCCTGCCGAGTTGGCGTCCCTTGTAAACAAGCCGGTCGACAGCCAGGTCGATGGCCGGGAACGAGGTAAGATCGGGCGACTTGCCCGGTTTCGCAAGCGCGGTGGTAACCGGCGTCTTCTTCGCCTGTCCCTGTCCCTCGCCCAGCATCGCATCCTTCAAGCGCACCAGCAGTTTGCCCTGCCCTTGCGGCTGCCAGATCACATCGCCATTCAACTCCCTGGATGCCAGCCGCACGCTGAGCAAACCATTGCGTCCGCTCCCCTTGATGCTCAACGCATTCACCGTACTGCCATAGCCGGTCAATTGATCCGCATTCACATCGATCCTGGCAATGTTGGGCAGAACACCGCCACTCCCCGATGCCAACCCCAGAGCCGCTCCAGCCTTCGAGCGACAAATGCGGCAATCTGCCCACGATCCAAATCCCATTCCTGCTGCCCAGAGATCGGGCGCCACCGAACTTGACGAGACCGCGGCTGACGTTCCATGCCCCGTCCGGCCCATGCTGACGCGCCAGCCTGGCGTCGACCAGCGTCCCGCAGCTCAAGCTCAGCTCATCCTGCCGGGGATCGATGCTTTTTTGCTCGAAGTGCAGCGGGATATGCTCGCCGGCACGTTTCGAAAGCGGGGCCGGCAAATCCGACACGACGCCCGCCAAATCCGAATCCACCGACACATCGACCAGCTTGTCATGCACGCGGATATCGGCATTCCAGTCGGCATTGCCATGTACACGTCGCAGCAGGGGATGCGGCGCCAGCTTGTTCAGGTTGTCCAGATCGAACCTGCCATGCGCCTTGGTCAGCAAGTCGCCATTCTCGCTCGTCACCATCAGACTTGCCGGACCGCCGAGTATCTGCGCACCGATGTCGCCCGCATTCACCGACGATTCGGTGAACAGCAACACGCCGTTGACCTGGCGCAACAACGGGACGCTCTTGCCGAAATCGATGTCGTTGTTCACGAAACGATAGTCGCCGCGCACCTTGACCGGGTCATCGCCGGTCAGCGGGATGTCGAGCTGCAAGCCCAACCTGCCGTCGCCGCGCGCCATCACCCCTTCGGTGAAGCCGTCGAGATAGCCGTTCACCGGACTCTTGCCGATGTAATCCAGGCAACGCTGGGTCGTATCCACCGCCTCGCCCCGCACCTGCAGCAACAGATTGTTGGCCAGCAGATCGGGGATGCTCACTTTGACATTCTGCAGATGCGCGCCCGCCGTCGTCGCGCTCGCGGCATCGATATCCAGCTTGTTGCCCTCGATCACCAGGTGGGTCTGCGCATCCTCGAGGCGCGGCCACCCCTTGGCGAACTCCATCACCACTCCCTTGGCTCGCGCTTCCAGGCGGAAGATGCCGCGCTTGTTGCCGACAAAAGGGAAATCGCGCAGATCGCCGCGCAGCCGCACACGGAACCTGTCCGCCTGCCCGCCCTGCAAGGCTGCCTGCAGCCAGTCATGCGTCTCCTTGTTCACCGCCGGCAACGGCGTATAACGCCCGGTGCGCTGAACCGCGACACGCGTCATATCGACGGTGGCATCCACCATGCCCGGACCATCCGGCTCGGACTGGTAACTGCCATAGATGGTTCCGGCAAGATCGGCATTGGCAAGATCGACATTGCTCAGCCTGATCTCCAGTCCGCGCGAATTCCGCTGCCAGCCGAGCCGCGCAGTCAGCGTGTCGAACGCCACCGGCTCGGCAAACAGTTTCGGTGCATCGAGCGAGAACTTGCGGCTGTCGAGCGTGAGCGTGCCGCTGCTATCCACACCATCCACCTCCCCGCTCAAACCGGAAAAACCGGGCAGATCGCCAACCCGGCGCATCGACAAATCAGCGAAACGCGCCTTCATTTCGTAGCGGGTTATTTCGCCGACACTGCCTTGCCATGCCGCATGCAGGTCGGTGACCTGTCCACGCGGTTGCGCCTGAGTCCAGCGATCCTTGACCTCTTTGTTCAGCGGCAGGTAATTCATCATCCTGACAAAACCGCCCAGCCTCAAGGCATTCGCCCGTATCTCGCCCGAGGGCAACTGGGTGCCCTCCCCCGGCACCAGGCGCAGGTAGAAATCGGTGGGCTTCAATTCGAAGCCATCGCGCATCTGCAGTGCCAGCCGGCGGGTCGACACCTCAAACCCGCGCTCCAGCGATTGCCAGCCGATACGGCCGCGCAATTCCTTCAAATCGAGTTGCGGCAACTCTTCCGACAGTCGCGCCTGCACGCCCGCCAGCGCAACATCGGCATCCACACTGCTCAATTGTCCCTGCTCGAAGCCCAGCCACATCCGCAACGCGCCCTTGCCGCGCTTGAATGCGTTCGGCAACGGCACCCAGGGTTTCCATGCCTGCACATCGGCATAATCGAGCTGGGTAAACAGCTCTCCGCGCCAGTCGTTCATGTCGGCGAAACTGTCGCCGTAGAAATTACCGCGCACATCCAGACGGGAAGCCAGCCTTTCCGGCGCCGAGGCACGCACGGCAAAGCGATGGCGCCCGCGCCGGTTCTCGATGCTCAGATCGACATGCTCCAGCGCCAGTGGCGGCGCGGCACGCAACTCGTCCTGCCAGGTGATCGCGTCCGTCGCGCATCACGACGCTGGACTGGTGCAACAACCAGTCTGCGCCATCCTGTCCCCCGGCAGATTGTCGCATCCAGCGGAATGCCGGCCACATACCAGTGTCCTTGCGCATCGCGCCGCACCGACAGGTCGGGACTGTCGATCTCCAGGCGTGGAAACGCAACTCCGCCGTGAACAGGCTGGTCCATGCGACAGTGTTCTCCAGGCGCGGCAGAGTCAATGCGACCTGCCCCTGTTTATCCAGTATCTGCACATTCGACAGCAAAAGACGCGGGCGCAAGCCATCCCAATCCGCCTCGATCCTGCCGATGCTGAGCGGCTGCCCGAGGGCCCCGCTCGCCGCCACGGTGATCTGAGTGTGATAGTGCTCGATATCGGGCAATATTCGATAACGCAAGGTCAACAGCACCACGGCGCCGGCAATTGCCAGCAGCAGTGAGAGCTCAAGCGCGATACGTGTCACCCATCCCCATACTGCGCCAGGCCAGAAGAAGAGAGTTTTTCAGCATCGCGCGCGAGAAGGAAGTGACAGCATGAAGAAGTAAGGCAGTCCGACATGGAGAACCTATAATGCAGCGAGAAAGACAGTGAGCACATTTTAACCCGAACCCCCTGCCATGAATACCGCAAACCCCAGCCTTCCGGACGATTTCGACGAACTGGTACAGCATGCCAGGCACTGCAGCCGCTATCTCGCCCGCCTGCTGGATGCCGAGCCGGAATTGCTGGACTGGCTGCGCGAACACCACCTGACCCCTGCGATAGCGAGGTCATGCAAGCCTGGTCGGATGCGCTGCCTGCCGGCAGCGAGGAGCAGCTGTCACGCTCGCTGCGCAGCCTGCGCAAGCGCGTGATGCTGCAAGCTGATTGACGCGCGACCTGGGCGGTCTGGCCGATCTCGACGAAGTGATGCGCAGCATGACCGCGCTGGCCGAACTGGCGTGCGGCGTGCGCAGGCCTTCACCATGCAGCGCTGGTCGAACAATTCGGCAGCCCATCGGCAGCGAGCAGCGGCACGCCGCAGGAACTGCTGGTGATCGGCATGGGCAAGCTGGGCGGCGGCGAGCTGAATGTTTCCTCCGACATCGACCTGATCTTCGTCTATCCCGAAGACGGCGAGACCAATGGCGCGCGCACGCTCGAGCAACCACGAATTCTTCACCCGGCTCGGGCGCAAGCTGATCGCCGCTCATCAACGACCTCACCGCCGACGGCTACGTGTTCCGCGTGGACATGCGCCTGCGCCCCTACGGCGACAGCGGCCCGCTGGTGATGAGCTTCGCCGCGCTGGAAGAATACCTGGTCGCGCAGGGACGCGAATGGGAACGCTATGCCTGGATCAAGGCGCGCGTCATCTCGCCGGCCGGCCACCGCGCGCACATCGCCGAGCTGGAAAGCCTGGCGCAACCCTTCGTGTTCCGCAAATATCTGGATTTCGGCGCCTTCGACTCCATGCGCAAACTGCATGCGCAGATCCGCGCGGAAGTGCGCGCCGCGACCGTTACCAGAACATCAAGCTCGGGCCCGGCGGCATCCGCGAGATCGAATTCATCGCCCAGGTATTCCAGCTGATACGCGGCGGACGCGATGCCGCGCCTGCGCATCGCGCCCACCCAGCAAGTATTGCAGCTACTGGCGCTAGACGGCGAACTGGACGCCGACGTCAGTCGCGCGCTGGATAGCAGCTATGTCTTCCTGCGCAACCTCGAACACCGCCTGCAATATCTGGACGACCAGCAGACCCAGGAACTGCCGGAAAAGGCCGAGACAGCAGGCCATCGTTGCCGAGCGCGATGGGCTATGCCGACTACGAGCCCTGCTTGCCGCGCTGATCCCGCTGCGCGAGTTCGTCAGCCAGCAATTCGAGACCGTGTTCGGCGCAAAGCAGGACGAACGCAGACAGCGCACTGGTGGCGCGACGAGGTCGACGCCGGAAGAATTCGCAGGCCGCCCTGGCCGCCCTGGGTTATCGCGATGCCGCCGCAGCTCGCCGAACACCTGCTGCAATTCCGCGATGGCAGCCGCTATCGCCAGTTGCCGGAGACCAGCCGTCAGCGCCTGGACAAGCTGGTGCCGCGCTTCATCGCACTGTGCGCCGAGACAGGCCAATCCGGACGAGGCGCTGCGCGCGCATCGCTCGGCCTGCTGGAAGCCATCGCCGCCGCGCTTCCTATCTGGCCTTCCTGGCCGAATACCCGCAGGTGCTGCCGCGCCTGGTGCGGCTGCTCGCCGCCAGCGCCTGGGCCGGCGACTACCTGACGCAGCACCCCATCCTGCTCGACGAACTGCTGGATGCGCGCGAAATCTATGGCGCGCCGGACTGGCCGGCACTCGATGCGCGGCCTGCGGCGCAGCTGGCCGACATGCCGCGACGACATCGAGCGCGCAGATGGATGTGCTGCGCCAGTTCCAGCACAGCCAGACCTTCCACCTGCTGGCGATGGACCTGCAGGGCCTGCTGCCGCTGGAAAAACTGAGCGACCACCTGAGCGACCTGGCCGATCTGATCCTGCGCCATGTGCTGCAGCCTGTGCTGGCGCGACGCGCGCAAGAAACATCGCGAGCAGCCGCACTTCGCCATCATCGCCTACGGCAAGCTGGGCGGGCGCGAACTGGGTTACGCCTCCGACCTCGACCTGATCTTCCTCTATGACGACGATCATCCCGATGCCGGCGAAATCTATGCCCGCCTGGCACAGCGCATCAACACCATGCTGTCCAGCTACACCTCGTCCGGCCGCCTGTACGAAGTCGACCTGCGCCTGCGTCCCAACGGCGAGAGCGGCCTGCTGGTCAGCTCGATCGACGCATTCGAGGAGTATCAGCGGCAACACGCCTGGGTATGGGAACACCAGGCGCTGACGCGCGCCCGTTTCTGCGCCGGCGATGCGGCTGTCGGCGCAGCAGTTCGAAGCGTATCCGCAACGAAGTGCTGCGCCTGCCGCGCGACATCGCCAAGCTGCGGCAGGAAGTCGTCGAGATGCGCCAGAAGATGCACGACGGCCACCCCAACCACACGCGAGCTGTTCGACATCAAGCACGACAGCGGCGGCATGGTGGACATCGAATTCATGGTGCAGTTCCTGGTGCTGGCCCATGCCGCCAGCCATCCCGAACTCACCGCCAACAGCGGCAATCTGGCGCTGCTGAACACCGCAGCAAGGCTGGAGCTGATCGATGAGGGAATCAGCAGCAAGGTGCGCGAGCTGTACCGGGAACTGCGCCGGGTGCAGCATCAGATGCGCCTGAACAACCAGACCCAGTGCCGCATCGAACAGGGGCGGTTCGACACTTACTGCCGGTGACGGAGCTTGTGGAAGTACTGCTGGATCAGAGCCTGAGTTGCTGCATCGTCGCGCCGGGATAACGGCGTATGCATGGCATTGCCCGCATGCTGTCCTGCGCGCCCGATCAGGCGGTACGACGGTCATCTCGCCCTTGCCCTTGACGTTGAGCACATTGGGCGGCTCGAACAGGAAATCGTGACGCAGCCGGTTGTAGGTCAGTTTGTCGGTCAGGATGTTTCCCTGCGTGGCATCGTCGGTCAGCCGGCTGGCGATGTTCACCGTATCGCCCCACAGGTCGTAGATGAAGCGCTTGGTGCCGATCACGCCGGCCACCACCGGGCCGGTGGCGATGCCGATGTGGATGCCCAGATCGCGCTTGACCAACAGCCGGGTGCCTGGCGACGAAATCCAGCATCTCGATCGCCATGTTGGCCATGTCTTCGACATAATCCGGCCGTTCGCGCGACAGCCCGCCCACCACCATATAGGCATCGCCGATGGTCTTGATCTTCTCCAGACCGTATTTCTCGGAAAGTTCGTCGAAACCGGAAAACACCGTATTCAGCAGCCCGACCATCTGCTCCGGCGACATCTGTTCGGTGAGCTGGGTGAAATTCACCAGGTCGGCAAACATCACGGTCACATCGGCATAGCCGTCGGCGATCAGGCCCTGGCTGTTCTTCAGGCGCTCGGCGATGTTGGAAGGCAACACGTTGAACAGCACCCGCTCCGATTTCTTCTGCTCTTCCGCCAGCAAGGCATGCTGCTGGTCGAGCTGGCTCTTGATCTTCTCGGTCTCGATGCACGAAGTAGCGCACCAGGAAATACAGGATGGAGGACATCGCCGCGAAGTTGAGCGCAAAGAACACGCCTATGGTATTCATCGGTATGCCGGTCGCCGTGCCCGCACCCAGATAGAAATCGAAGAAACCGGACACCGCCGTCAGCACGATGTAGGCGAAGAACCAGGGAATGGACTCTTTCCAGCCCGACACCACCAGCGCGCCGATCGGCGCCAGCAACGCCCACAGCGCCACGCCGCTGGAGGTGACCGAGCTGCCGATGCTCCATTGCATGATGAAGGGGGCGAACAGGAACAGGGTGAGCTGGACGAAGCGGAGGACCTCGAAATTGCGGGTCTGCATGTAATAGACCAGCGAGCCGACCGAGATGGCCTGGTAGCCGAGCGGGACGTTGCTGGAGAAGTTCAGCCCCATCATCCAGTAGATGGCCAGCCACAGCATGACCGCAAAAGTCATGAAAGCAGCCGCGAAGATGAGCAGGCTCTTGCGCAGTTTTTCTTCCTGCGTGTCCATCACTTCCGGACTGATTTCATTCGAATCGATGTGCTGCACCATGCTGCCCCCGGATATCCCGCTGCAAAACTGGACGGATGATTACATGAACTGCCCATAAAGGAAATATGCCCGGGGGCCTATACCTCCCGCTCGGCCTATCCGCACCCTTCATAATCGGTGCAGAAACAGCTAGAATCGCTCCCCTCGCAACAACCATACGAATTTAAGGAAATCATCATGTCCATGTCCGACCGCGACGGCTTCATCTGGTACGACGGCAAGCTCGTACCCTGGCGCGAAGCCACCACCCACGTGCTCACCCATACCCTGCATTACGGCATGGGCGTGTTCGAGGGCGTGCGGGCATACAAGACCACGCAGGGCACGGCCATCTTCCGCCTGCAGGAACATACCGACCGCCTGTTCAACTCGGCCTTCATCTTCAAGATGAAGATGCCGTATCGACAAGGCCACCCTGATGGAAGCGCAAAAGGAAGTGGTGCGCGCCAACAAGCTGGAATCCTGCTACATCCGCCCCATCGTGTTCTTCGGCTCCGAGGCGATGGGCATCGCCGCCACCACCCTGTCGGTGCATGTCGCCATCGCCGCCTGGCCGTGGGGCGCCTATCTGGGCGAAGAAGGCATGGCCAAGGGCATCCGCGTGAAGACTTCCAGCTTCACCCGCCATCACGTGAACATCAACATGTGCCGCGCCAAGTCGGTCGGCTCCTATACCAACTCCATCCTGGCGCACCAGGAAGTGGCGCATGACGGCTACGACGAGGCGCTGCTGCTCGACCCGGAAGGCTACGTGGCCGAAGGCGCCGGCGAGAACCTGTTCATCGTGAAGAAGGGCAAGCTGTACACGCCCGACCTGACCTCCTGCCTGGAAGGCATCACGCGCGACTCCATCATCACGCTGGCCAAGGACCTGGGGCTGGAACTGATCGAGAAGCGCATCACGCGCGACGAAGTGTATTGCGCCGAAGAGGCGTTCTTCACCGGCACCGCCGCCGAAGTGACGCCGATCCGCGAACTGGACACCCGCACCATCGGTTCCGGCAGCCGCGGCCCGATCACCGCCAAGCTGCAGATCGGCATTCTTCGACATCGTCGCCGGCAAGAACGCCAAGTACGCCAACTGGCTGGCACACGTATAACAGACTCGACACGAGGGGATGAGCATGTCCAGCGAAAGCAGCACACAACGCTATATCGAGATCAGCGCCGAGGCGCTGCCGCTGTTCTGCCCGACTCCGGCAGTCAGCCTGTGGAGCGCTCATCCGCGCGTAGCCATCCCGGTGGAGAAACTGGGCGAAGCACGCTGCCCTTATTGCGGCACGTTATACAAGTTCAAGGGCGAATTGCCTAAAGGGCATCATTAACATCCGGGATGGGCATGCTGCATGCCCGTTCTCATCCATGAACAATATCCTCATCGTTGCGCCAAGCTGGGTCGGTGACTGCATGCTGATGCAGCCCATGCTGCATCGCCTGCTGCAACGTCATCCCGATGCCCGCATCGACGTGCTGGCGCCGCGCTGGACGGAGAAGCTGCTGCGGCAGATGCCGGAAGTGAACGAGGTCATCGTCAACCCCTTCCCGCATGGCGATTTCGGCCTGTTCGCGCGCCGGCGGCTCGGCATGCGAACTGCGCGCCGCGCAATACGACCAGGCCATCGTCTTGCCCAACTCGTGGAAGTCGGCGCTGGTTCCCTTCTTCGCACAGATCCCGGTGCGTACCGGCTTTCGTCGGCGAAATGCGTTACGGCCTGCTCAACGACGCCCGCAAACTGGACAAGAAGAAGCTGCCCCTGATGGTGGAGCGCTTCATGCAACTGGCCGAAGCACCGCATGGAGGAGATACCGCGTCCGGTGCCGCTGCCGCAACTGCAGGTGAGCGATGCACTGCGCAAGCAGACACTGGAAAAATTCGGCCTGAGCCCTCGACAAGCCGGTCGCCGTGTTCTGCCCCGGCGCGGAATTCGGCCCGGCCAAGCGCTGGCCCCCGCAATACTACGCCGAACTGGCCCAGCACCTGCGTGCGCAGGGCCATGCCGTGTGGCTGATCGGCTCGCCCAAGGACAAGGAAGTCGCCGACAAGATCGTTGCGATGGGCAACGAGCCCTGCCGCAACATGTGCGGCATCACCGACCTCGCCGACGCCATTGCGCTGTTGTCGTGCGCCTCGCTGGTGGTCAGCAACGATTCCGGCCTGATGCATATCGCTGCCGCGCTGGACAAGCCGCTGCTGGCGATCTTCGGCTCCAGCAGCCCGCAGTTCACGCCGCCGCTATCGAACAAGGCGCAGGTGCTCAAACTCGACCTGCCGTGCAGCCCCTGCTTCAAGCGTGAGTGCCCGCTCGGCCATTTCAATTGCATGATCAAGCTGACGCCCAAGGAAGTTGTGCGGCATATCTCCACCCTCCCGAAAGATTAAACATGGCTAGCGTTCCCAAGGAAATATTCAAGGCTTACGACATCCGCGGCATCGTCGGCAAAACACTGACCGACGACATCGTCGAAAGTATCGGCCACGCCATCGGCTCGGAAGCACTGGCCCGCAAGCAGCACAGCATCGCTATCGGCCGCGACGGCCGCCTGTCCGGTCCCGGCTTCGCCAAGGCATTGGCGCGCGGCATCCAGAAGAGCGGCATCAACGTGATCGATGTCGGCCGGGTCGCCACGCCGATGACCTACTTCGCCGCCTATCAGCTCAAGACCGACTGCGCCGTGATGATCACCGGCAGCCACAACCCGCCCGATTACAATGGCCTGAAAATGGTGCTGGCGGGCGAAACACTGTCCGGCGAAACCATCCAGTCCTTGCGCACCCGCATCGAAACGGAAAACCTGGCTCACGGCAACGGCAGCTACTCGGAATACGACATCGCACCGGAATACCTTGCGCGCATCATTGGCGACATCAAGCTGGCGCGCCCGCTGAAGATCACCGTGGACTGCGGCAACGGCGTGGCTGGCGACTTCGCGGCAAAGCTCTATCGCGGCATCGGCTGCAGCGTGACGGAAATGTTCTGTGAAGTGGACGGCAACTTCCCCAACCACCATCCCGACCCGTCCGACCCGCACAATCTCGAAGACCTGATCGCCACCCTGCGCGACAACGACAGCGAACTGGGTCTGGCCTTCGACGGCGACGGCGACCGCTTGGGCGTGGTCACCAAGGACGGCAAGATCATCTTCCCCGACCGTCAGTTGATGCTGTTTGCTGCCGATGTATCTGAGTCGCAATGCGGGCGCCGAGATCATCTTCGACGTCAAATCCACGCGCAACCTGTTCTCGTGGATACGCGAACACGGCGGCAAGCCGACGCTGTGGAAAACCGGCCACTCGCTGGTCAAGGCCAAGATGCGCGAGACCGGCGCGTTGCTGGCGGGCGAGATGAGCGGGCATGTGTTCTTCAAGGAACGCTGGTACGGTTTCGACGACGGACTGTATGCCGGGGCGCGTTTGCTGGAGATATTGAGCAAGGTGGCCGACCCGAACGCCACGCTGAATGCCCTGCCGGATGCCGTATGCACGCCGGAACTGCACATCCATACCGCCGAAGGCGTGAACCACTCGCTGATCGCGAAACTCCAGAAAGAAGCGCGTTTCTCCGACGCCAAGGACATCATCACCATCGACGGACTGCGCGTGGAATACGCCGATGGCTTCGGCCTGATGCGCCCGTCCAACACCACACCGGTGATCGTGCTGCGTTTCGAAGCGGATAACGCCACTGCCTTGCAGCGCATCCAGAACGACTTCCGCCGCATCCTGCTGGGCGCCGCACCGGATCTGTCGCTGCCGTTCTAGGTTGCTGCCGGAATTCGCCTTGCCGCAGAAAAGTCTGGCTCAGGCCGTTATCGATTGGGGGTGTTTTTGGTGCAGCCCCTTGCCGCTCAACCAGCCGAGATCGGCAAGTTCGCGCAGGAGCTGGGTGAATTCGGTCAGATTGGCCGGTTTCTTGACGAAACTGTTGGCGCCGATCTGGTAGCTCAACACCACGTCGGAAGGTTCATGCACTTCGGAGAACACCACGATGGGCACATTCTGCAGGCGCACTTCATTGCGCAAAGTGCGCAGCACGGCCAAACCAGCAAGTTTTGGAAGTTTCAAATCAAGCAGGATCAGGCGCGGCATGTCATAGCCGCGTTCCACGGTATCGTTCAGCCATTCCAGCGCATCGCCGGCGTCGCGCGCCACGGCAAGATGCAACTCGACCGGGCAACCCGCCACCGCCTGCTGGATGAGAAGAACCTCCGCCTCCCCGTCCTCAACCAACAGTATCGTCTCGTTCGCTTGTCTGAGCATCGTGCATTCCGCTTTGATCACTATCTGGAACGATGCAGCGTGGCTGTGTTGCACGAACCACCCTGCTCGCCCCCCACTTCCGGCCGTACCCTACACTAGCGTTGCGGGCTTTGGCAACCTGAGCCCCAGATGCGCAGCGCTCATGGGGATCAGAGTTTGGTTTTTACCCAGTCCGGAACGGAGGCCAGCGCCTTGGTCAGATGCTCGGGTTGCGTGCCGCCCGCCTGCGCCATGTCCGGGCGTCCGCCGCCCTTGCCGCCGACCTGCTGCGCGACGAAGTTCACCAGCTCGCCCGCCTTCACCTTGGCAGTCGCATCGGCCGTCACGCCGGCGATCAGGCTGACCTTGCCGTCGGCCACCGCCGCCAGCACGATAGCCGCGCTCTTGAGCTTGTCCTTCAGCTTGTCCATGGTCTCGCGCAGCGTAGCGGCGTCGGCACCGTCCAGCTTGGCGGCCAGCACCTTCACGCCGTTGATATCCTGCGCCTGGCTCAGCAGCTCGTCGCCCTGCGCCGAGGCCAGTTTGGATTTCAGCGCGGCCAGTTCTTTTTCCAGCGACTTCACGTTATCGAGGATCTGCGCGACGCGGGTTGCAGCCTCCTGCGGCTGCGCCTTCACGGCGTCGGCCACCTGCTGCAACTGCTGCTCCTGCTGTTGCACCAGTGCCAGCGCGCCTTCGCCGGTCACTGCTTCGACGCGGCGCACGCCTGCGGCCACGCCGCTCTCCGCCACGATCTTGAACAGGCCGATATCGCCGGTGCGCTTCACGTGCGTGCCGCCGCACAATTCGCTTGGAGCTGCCGATAGTCGAGCACGCGCACTTCGTCGCCGTATTTCTCGCCGAACAGCATCATCGCGCCGGTCTTCTGCGCATCTTCGATCGCCATCACGCGCGCCTGGCAATCGGCGTTGGCGAGGATCTCGGCATTGACGATGCTCTTCGACCTTGCGGATCTCGGCATCCGTCATCGGCTGCGTGTGCACGAAGTCGAAGCGGGTCTTGTCGGCATCGACCTGCGAGCCTTTCTGCTGCACGTGCGCTGCCCAGCACCTCGCGCAAGGCCTTGTGCATCAGGTGCGTCGCGGAGTGGTTGCGCATGGTGCGGCTGCGCGCCGCGACATCCACCTTGGCGGTGACGCCGTTGCCCACGGTCAGCTTGCCGGTCTTCACCACGCCGTGGTGGCCGAACACGGTGGCCTGGATCTTCTGCGTGTCTTCCACCGCGAAGATGCCGTGCACGCTGCGCAGCTCGCCGCGGTCGCCGACCTGGCCGCCGGATTCGGCATAGAACGGCGTGTCGTCCAGCACCACCACGCCCATGTCGCCTTCGACCAGTTCGTTCACTTCCGCGCCGTCCTTGTACAACGCCAGGATGTTGCCCTTGTGTTCCAGCGTGTCGTAGCCGTGGAAAGTGGTTGCCGGGCCGGAGTATTCCAGGTTGGCCGCCATCTTGAACTTGCCAGCGGCGCGCGCCTGTTCGTGCTGGCGCGCCATGGCCGCGTTGAATGCCGCGTCGTCCACCTTCACGCCGCGCTCGCGGCAGATGTCGGCAGTCAGGTCGAGCGGGAAGCCGTAGGTGTCGTGCAGCTTGAATGCGGTCTCGCCGTTGAACACCTTGACGCCAGCCTTGCTCCATCTCGGCCAGCTCGGCTTCGAGGATCGCCATGCCGTGTTCGATGGTGGCAAAGAAGCGCTCTTCTTCCTGCTTCAGAATACCCTTCACGCGCACCTGCTCGGCGACCAGCTCGGGGTAGGCGCTGCCCATCTGTTCCACCAGGTCGGGCACCATCTTGTGGAAGAACGCGGCGCGTGCGCCCAGCTTGTAGCCGTGGCGGATGGCGCGGCGGATGATGCGGCGCAGCACGTAGCCGCGCCCTTCGTTGCCGGGAATCACGCCGTCGGCGATCAGGAAGGAGCAGGCGCGGATGTGGTCGGCCAGCACCTTCAGCGAGGGCGAATTCAGGTCGGCGCTGAATTGGTCTCGCGCGCCGCGGCCTTGATCAGCGCCTGGAACAGGTCGATCTCGTAGTTGGCATGCACATCCTGCAGCACCGCCGAGATGCGCTCCAGGCCCATGCCGGTATCGACCGAGGGCTTGGGCAGCGGATGCATCACGCCCGCCTCGTCGCGGTTGAACTGCATGAACACGTTGTTCCAGATCTCGATGTAGCGGTCGCCGTCTTCCTCGGGCGTGCCGGGCAGGCCGCCGGGGATGTGGGCGCCGTGGTCGTAGAAGATCTCGGTGCAGGGGCCGCAGGGGCCGGTGTCGCCCATCATCCAGAAGTTGTCGGAAGCGTAGCGCGCGCCCTTGTTGTCGCCGATGCGGATCACGCGGTCGGCGGCAAGGCCCATCTCCTTGGTCCAGATGTCGTAGGCTTCGTCGTCCTCGGCATACACCGTGACGTAGAGCTTGTCCTTGGGCAGCTTGAACACGTCGGTGAGCAGCTCCCAGGCAAACTTGATCGCGTCGCGCTTGAAGTAGTCGCCGAAGCTGAAGTTGCCCAGCATCTCGAAGAAGGTGTGGTGGCGCGCGGTGTAACCGACGTTTTCCAGGTCGTTGTGCTTGCCGCCGGCGCGCACGCATTTCTGCGAAGAGGCGGCGCGGGTGTAGGGGCGCTTGTCGAAGCCGAGGAACACGTCCTTGAACTGGTTCATGCCCGCGTTGGTGAACAGCAGCGTCGGGTCGTCGTGCGGCACCAGCGAGCTGGAGGCGACCACGGTATGGCCCTTGGAGGCGAAATAATCTAGGAATTTCTGGCGGATTTCACTGCTTTTCATCTGGATGTCCTGAATCAAAAAGTATTGTTGTCGTCTTATGCGGCGTGCCGTTGATGCGAGGAAGGCTTGATCAGGCACTCGGCCGGAATGCCCAGCCCTTCATGCAAACGGCGAATCATTGATAAAGTCAGCGGACGGGTGTAGTTCAGCACCTCATACACTCGGTTCAGCCCGCCGATCATCGGCTGCAGGTCTTTCGGCTTCAGTCCGGCGCTTTCCATGCGGAACTTGATCGCTTCGATGGGATCGGGCAATTCCATCGCAAAATGCTTACGCTCGTAAGCTTCCACCAGCGTCACCAGCACATCCAGCCGCTCGCCTTCCGGCGTATTGGCCTTGGCCGACATCAGGCTTTCGACCTCCTTCAGTGCGGCGCGGTAATCCGCTTTGGTCTTGATCGGTTTAATGTCCATGTCTACCCCTTAAATCGTTTGCGCATCAATTGCGTCATATTGCTTATGCGTACCGATGAACCTGACGTAAGCAACGCGATACGCATAATTGATCCACACCACCAGCCGATACTTGTTGCCCGCGATGTTGAAGACCACCCGCCCATCCTTCAAGACACTGGCATTGCCAAAATCCGCCTTCACCTCGACCGGCGAAGGCCAATCTGCCACCAGCGCATGCCGATACCACGCCAAACAAGGTTCACGTGCATCCTGATATTGCGGATTATTTTCCCAGAAGGCTCTCAGGGTGGATAAAGCGATCACGCGCATGGGCGAATTTTAGTCCCAAACAGGGATAATGAGCAACAAGAGATTACCGACCACAGAATGCGATGTGCACCTCACTCCTCTGTCTCCAAAGTGCGCAATACTTTGAAAATGACATCCATCGAAAATCCCCGCGATTGCAGGAAACGAACTTGTTTGGCCTTTTCTTTCTGGCCTTGCGGGAGAGTGCCGAACTTCCTTTGCCACACCTCGCGCGCGGCTTCCAGTTCGGTCTCTTTCAGTTGAGGGATGGCATCGGCGATCAGGTTCTCGGCGATGCCTTTCTGGCGCAGTTCGTGGGCGATGCGCTGGGTGCCGAAGCGGCTGCGCTTGGCATCCACCCACTGCGTGGCGGCGCGCGCATCGGACAGCCAGTTACGTTTCTCCAGCTCGTCCAGCACAGCATCGAGGTCTTCGCCTTCCTGCACGTAAGGCAGCAGCTTGCTGTGCAGTTCGGCGCGACTATGCTCGCGCCGCGCCAGATACCGCATGGCGCGGACGCGCAGGCTTAACTCAGGCTTCTTCTGCTTCGAGTTCACTTGCACCGAGGACGACGACACCCAACGCCGCACGCACCTTGTTCTCGATCTCGGCGGCGACAGCCGGATTGCTCTTCAGGAATTCGCGCGCGTTGTCCTTGCCCTGGCCGATCTTCTCGCCGTTGTAGGCATACCAGGCGCCGGATTTCTCGACGATCTTGTGCTGCACGCCCAGCTCGATGATCTCGCCTTCGCGCGAGATGCCTTCGCCGTACAGGATGTCGAAATTGGCTTCCTTGAACGGAGGAGCGACCTTGTTCTTGACCACCTTGACGCGGGTCTCGTTACCGATGACTTCGTCGCCTTTCTTGATCGCGCCGGTGCGGCGGATGTCCATGCGCACGGAGGCGTAGAACTTGAGCGCGTTGCCGCCGGTGGTGGTCTCGGGATTGCCGAACATCACGCCGATCTTCATGCGGATCTGGTTGATGAAGATGACCATGGTGTTGGAGCGATTGATGTTGGCGGTGAGCTTGCGCAGGGCTTGCGACATCAGGCGGGCATGCAGGCCCATCTGTGCATCGCCCATCTCGCCTTCGATCTCGGCCTTCGGTGTCAGCGCGGCGACGGAGTCCACCACCACCACGTCCACCGAGCCGGAGCGCACCAGCATATCGACGATCTCCAGCGCCTGTTCGCCGTTGTCCGGCTGCGAGATCAGCAGGTCTTCCACCTTCACGCCCAGCTTTTTCGCATATTGCGGGTCAAGCGCGTGTTCTGCGTCGATGAAGGCGGCGGTACCGCCCATCTTCTGCATCTCGGCGATGACTTGCAAGGTGAGCGTGGTCTTGCCGGAGGATTCCGGGCCGTAGATCTCGATGACGCGACCGCGCGGCAAGCCGCCCACGCCCAAGGCGATGTCCAACCCCAGCGAACCGGTCGAAACGACCTGGATGTCCTTGCCGACTTCGCTCTCGCCCAAGCGCATGATGGAGCCCTTGCCGAACTGCTTTTCGATCTGGCTCAGTGCCGCCGCGAGTGCCTTGCTCTTGTTGTCATCCATTTGTATTTCCCCTTTCAAAAATTCGATGGGGCGGATTGTGGCACAACAATTCGGAGTTGTACAGAACGTTCGTTCTCTTTTTGATTCAGGCGATTTTTGTCATGCTATTCAGCATGTTAATCACACCCTGCAAGGCGATTTGCACCGATTTCGAGCGTATGGCATCGCGATCGCCGGACAACTGATGGCAGGCTGTCTTCACGCTATCGCCCGTTGCCCAGGCGAACCAAACCGTGCCGACCGGCTTCTCCGGCGTGCCGCCGGTGGGACCGGCGATGCCGCTCACCGATAGCGCCAGCTGGGCCCGGCTGTATTCCAATGCGCCTTGCGCCATCTCGCGCACCGTCTGCTTCGCTCACTGCGCCATGCTGCTCCAGCGTCTCCGGCGAAACACCCAGCATCTCTTCCTTGGCCGCATTCGAATAGGTCACGAAACCGCGATCGAACCAGGCGGAACTGCCCGATGACCCGGGTGACTGCCTGCGCAACGCCGCCGCCGGTGCAGGATTCCGCCGTCACCAGCGTCATGCCTTGCGCCTTGAGCGCCACGCCGACCTGCCTGGCCAGCTCCGGCATCGCTTACGCTGGCAGCGGCAGGACGCTCAGTTCTCTTTGCCCGTTTCATCCTCACAGCCCCCGCGCCAGATCGTTCTGGATGTCGACCACCGCCTCCAACCCCACGCCGATGCGGATCAAGCCGTCGCCGATGCCTGCCGCCGCCCGCGCTTCGGGCGAGATGCGCGCATGCGTGGTGGTCGCCGGATGGGTGATGGTGGTCTTGGTGTCGCCCAGGTTCGCCGTGATGGACAGCAGCTTGGTGTTGTCGATCACGCGCCACGCGGCAGCCTTGCCGCCCTTCACCTCGAACGCGACGATGCCGCCGCCGGTCTTCTGCTGCTTCATCGCCAGTGCATGTTGCGGATGCGACGGCAGGCCGGGATAGAACACGCGCGCCACGTTGGGCTGTTTCTCCAGCCATTGTGCCAGTTGCAGCGCATTGGCGCTGTGCGCATCCATGCGCAGCTTGAGCGTCTCCAGCCCTTTCAGGAACACCCAGGCGTTGAACGCGCTCATGGTCGGGCCGGTCGTGCGCAGGAAGCCGTACACCGGCTCCATCAGCTTCTTGCTGCCCAGCACCGCCCCGCCCAGCACGCGGCCCTGGCCGTCGATGTACTTGGTGGCGGAATGGATCACGATGTCCGCGCCCAGCTCCAGCGGGCGCTGCAGGATGGGCGTGCAGAAACAGTTGTCCACCGCCAGCAATGCGCCGCAGCCTTTCGCCACCGCGGCGATGGCCGCAATGTCGGAAATCTCGGTGAGCGGATTGGACGGCGTCTCCAGGAAGAACAATTTCGTGTTCGGGCGCACCGCAGCCTGCCACTGCGCCACATCGGTAGCGGAAACGAAGGTGAGTCTCCACGCCGAACTTCTTCAAGTACGTTGTTGAACAGATTCACCGTCGCACCGAAGATGCTCTGCGACGCCACCATATGGTCGCCCGCCTTCAGCAGCCCCATGCAGGTCGACAGGATCGCAGCCATGCCGGAAGCAGTCGCCACGCATTGCTCCGCACCTTCCAGCGCGGCCAGACGTTCCTCGAACATAGTGACCGTAGGATTGGTGAAGCGTGCATAGATGTTGCCCGGCTCTTCGCCGATAAAGCGCTTGGCCGCCTGCTCGGCGCTGTCGAAGGTGAAACTGGAAGTGAGGAACAGCGCCTCGCTGTGCTCGTGGAACTGGCTTTGCACGATGCCGGCGCGCACCGCCAGCGTTTCTGGTTGGTATGATTCAGTCATGTTCTTCGTCCTTGCGAGCTTGTCCACGCCGACAGTGCCGCTCATAAAAAAACCCGGAAAGCTTAGCGCTAAACCGGGTTTCCCTCGCTTTAGCAGTATTTGTAATGCGCCCGCAAGCTGTTCCTCAAATCGGCGCAAACGGAAAGTAGCACCACCTGCCACAAGCCGTCAACTTACATGGACGAAGCGCTCATCACCAGATCCAGTTCCATCTGGTCCTCTTCCGCCGCCTTGTTCGCCTTGCCGCCCGAGCGCGCCGCTTCGACGCGGTCCAGATATTCGGCCGGTGATGTCGCCGGTGATGTACTCGCCATCGAAGCAGGAACAATCGAACTTGGCGATCTTGGGGTTGCACTTCTGCACGGCCGCCTTCAGGTCGTCGAGATCCTGATAGATGATGCGGTCGGCGCTGATCTCGCGGCAGATCTCGTCGTCGGTGCGTCCGGTGGCGATCAGCTCCTTGCGGCTGGGCATGTCGATGCCGTACACGTTGGGGAACTTGACGGGAGGAGCGGCGGAAGCGAAATACACCTTGCGCGCACCGGCATCGCGCGCCATCTGCACGATCTCGCGGCTGGTGGTGCCGCGCACGATGGAGTCGTCCACCAGCAGCACGTTCTTGCCCTTGAATTCGACGCCGATGGCGTTGAGTTTCTGGCGCACCGATTTCTTGCGCATGGCCTGCCCCGGCATGATGAAGGTGCGGCCGATGTAGCGGTTCTTCACGAAGCCTTCGCGGAACGGGATGCCGAGGCGGTTGGCCATCTGCATGCGCGCTGGGGCGGCTGGAATCGGGGATGGGGATGATCACGTCGATGTCGTGATCCGGCCATTCGCGCTTGAGCTTGTCGGCCAGATATTCGCCCATGTTGAGGCGCGTCTCGTACACCGAGATGCCGTCGATGACCGAATCGGGGCGAGCGAAGTAGACATACTCGAAGATGCAGGGATTCAGCTGTGCGTTGCTCCGCACATTGCTGGTTATTGAAGTTGCCATCGAGGTCGATGAACACCGCCTCGCCCGGCGCGACGTCGCGCAGGAATTTGAAGCCCAGCGTATCCAGCGCCACGCTCTCGGACGCCACCAGGTATTCCACGCCCTTGTCGGTCTGGTTGCTGCCCACCACCAGCGGGCGGATGCCGTGCGTGTCGCGGAAAGCCAGCAGGCCGTAACCGGAGATCATCGCCACCACCGCATAGGCGCCGCGACAGCGGCGATGTACGGCGGAGACGGCGGCGAAGATGGCTTTGGTATCGAGACGGAAATTCTTGGCGTTGGCCTGCAGTTCGTGCGCCAGCACGTTGAGCAGCACCTCCGAGTCGGAGTTGGTGTTCACGTGGCGCATGTCTTCGAGGAACAGTTCCTTCTGCAGTTGCGCGGTGTTGGTGAGGTTGCCGTTGTGTCCCAGCACCACGCCGAACGGCGAATTCACATAGAACGGCTGTGCCTCGTTGTGATCGACTGCAGAGCCGGCCGTCGGGTAGCGCACATGGGCGATACCGGCGTTGCCGGTCAGTGCGCGCATGTTGCGTGTGCGGAACACATCGTGCGCCAGGCCGTTGCCCTTGTGCAGGTGGAATGTGTTGCGATCCAGCGTGGCGATACCTGCCGCATCCTGCCCGCGATGCTGCAAAACCTGCAATCCGTCATACAGCAGCTGGTTGACGGGGGTTTGCGCGACAACACCTAGAATCCCACACATATTCGTATCTGCTTTTCAATAAGAGTGATTATTTACGGGCCGCTTCTTCCGGCAAATAGTCTTTGGCGCTTAACGCCACTTCCTGCAACGGTTTGCTGGTCAGGGCATCGCGCCAGAACGGCTGCTTTGGCAAATCGGTCAACCCGCCCAGCCACACCAGCGCGATCACCACCAGCACGCCGCGCAACATGCCGAATATCGCACCGAACTTGCCGTCCATGCCGGACAACCCGGCATATTTCGCCAGCCGCGCCAGCATCCAGGCGAACAGTGCAGCAACGATCAACGTCACGACAAACAAGGCGGCGAACGCCGCCGCCGAACGGATATTGTCCGCTCCCACCGATGCCGGCACATAAGGCAACACATCCGCAGAAAAGGTACGCGCCACAATGTATGCCGCCACCCAGCCGATCAGCGAAAACAGCTCATACATGAAACCACGCCACCAGCCCACCGCCGCGGAAAGCACAATGATCGCAATGACCGCGTAATCGAACGACGTCACACGCGAACCTTATTCGAGGCTGACCACGTTGGCATGCGTCCCCTGCGCCTCCAGTTTGTGCTGCGCTTTTTCCGCCGCCTCGCGTGTCGGATAACCGCCCACGCGCACGCGCACGACGTTGCCCGCCTTTTCGGTATAGGCGTGATACCCGTGTTTGCTCAACTTGGCCTGCAAGCTTTTGGCGGCGTCCGCCTTGGAGAACGCGCCCACCTGCAAAGCCCAGCCGGTCTTGGGCACTGCCGCTGCCTTGGCGGCCGGTTTGCTTTCCGGCTTCGCTTTGACTTTGGGTGCCGGCTTTGGTTCGGCTTTGGGCTTGGACTCCACCTTCGGCTTGCTTGCTACCGGAGCAGACGCAACCGGTTTTGGTTGAACAGCAGGCGTGAGCACGGCCACTGGAGCACTTGCGGCAGCGGGCACCGTCACTGCAGAAGCGGCCGCCACCTCGGAAGCCATCTTGTCCAACTCCGGCAAGTCGATCTTGGGCTGGAACTCGCCCGCCTTGTCCTTATCCGGGATGCGCAGCTCGATATCGTTGCGGGTCGAAGGTGCCGGCTCGCTGTCGAATACGATAGGCAGCAGGATCACCACAAACAAGACCAGCGCAACTGCGCCGATCAGGCGGCGCCTTGTCTGCCGCTTGATATTGAATTCTTCTTCCGTCGTCTGTTTTGCCATCGCTCTGTCTGGAAGATCAGCGGTTGCGCAAACTGCGCGCACGCATCACTTCTGCCACTGTATAAAAGGAACCGAACGCGACGATTCTATCATTTTCGGATGCCCGATTGCTGGCCTCATGCAGCGCGTCGGCGATGGTGGGGCAGGTTTTGACCTCACCGCGAACCTGCAGCATTTTGCAGCACCTGCGCCAGTTCGGCGGCAGTCGCCCCGCGCGGTGCATCTATGCCTGCCACCATCCACACGTCGATCTGCGCATCCAGCGCCCGGACGACACCGGCCATATCCTTGTCCTTGAGCATGGCAAACACGGCGAATGTCCTGGCCGGCGGCAAACCAGCCAGATTCTGCGCCAGCGAGCGCGCGGCATGCGGGTTATGCGCCACATCGAGGATCAGCTGCGGCTTGCCCGGCACGAACTGGAAGCGCCCGGCAAGCTGCACCTCGACCAACCCGCGCCGCACCGCCTCCATGCTCACCGGCAGTTTGTCTTTCAGTGCGTCCAGCGCCGCCAGCACCGCGCTGGCGTTGTGCAGCTGGAACGCGCCGCGCAAGGCCGGAACCGGCAAGGCGCTGCGCGAGCCGGCTTTGCCGTGAAAATCCCACTGCCCCGCATGCGGGGTAAAGCCGAACTCGCTGCCGATGCACCACAGTTCCGCCCCGATCTGTTGCGCCTGGGTGCGGATCGCCAGCGGCACGTCGTTGTCCGCACAGATCGCCACGCAGTTCTTGCGGAAGATGCCCGCCTTCTCGAACGCGATCTGCTCGCGCGTATCGCCCAGGTAATCGACGTGATCGATGTCGATGCTGGCCACCACCGCACAGTCTGCATCGAACACGTTCACCGCATCCAGCCTGCCGCCCAGACCGACTTCGAGGATGGCGACATCCACTTTGTGTTCGATGAACAGCTGCATCGCGGCCAGGGTGCCGAATTCGAAGTAGGTAAGCGAAACCTCCGACATTCCTTCCCCTGCAGGGGGAAGCTAGGATGGGTGAACTGTCCCCATGCAGAGTCTACCCCCCCCTCCCTCCCCCTGCATGGGGGAGGGAGCTGTCCTTTACGCGCCTGCTCGATCGCGCGAACGACGCGCACAACTCGGCATCTGTCACCTGCTGCTTGTCGATGCGCACCCGCTCGTTGTAATCAAGCAGATGCGGCGAGGTGTAGCAGCCGACCTTGTATCCGGCCGCATGCAGAATACTTTCCAGCATCGCGCACACCGACCCCTTGCCGTTGGTGCCGCCAACGACGATGACCGGGAATTGCGGTTGCAGATTCAGCCGCTGTTTGACCTGCGCCACGCGCTCCAGGCCCAGCGCAATGGTCTTGGGATGCAGGGATTCGAGGTAGGACAGCCATTCGGCCAGAGTGTTGGGCATAACTCAAATTATTTTCGGTAGGGTGGGCACGATTCTGTGCCCACGCGGCGCGAGAATCAACATGGCCACAAAGACTTGCCCTCCCAACAGGGCTTCAGGAATTACAGCTGCACCCCGAACTTGCGCAATACCGGCAGCATCGCCAGGTAACAGGCGGAGGTGGCAGCAATAGAAGTTGCAAGGCTCAGCCAGAAACCCAGCCCCTGCCTGATCAGCAACGGCAGCAGCAGAAACAGGACCAGTGAAGGCAACACCAGCCAGAATATCTGGCCGGAAAGCTCGGCGATACGTACAGGCTCGACCCCGTCGATGCGCATCCAAATGAATGCCAGCAATGACGTCAGCGGCAATGAGGCTAGCAGCGCGGCAAATCCGCTACTGCGCTTCGCGATCTCCGTAATCGCCACGATGACGACTGCGGAAATCACCACCTTGAGGACGTAGTAAAGCATCCGCGTCAGGCCGCTTCGATCTCCGGCACGGCGGGCTGCCTGGTCAGCAAGGTGATCAACGTTGCCAGCTGCTTACGCATCTCGCGCCGATCCACGATCATGTCGATCGCACCATGCTCCAGCAGGAACTCGGCACGCTGGAACCCGTCCGGCAAGGTCTCGCGCACGGTCTGCTGGATCACGCGCGCACCGGCAAAGCCGATCAGCGCGCCGGGCTCGGCAATGACCACATCGCCGAGGAAAGCGAAGCTGGCGGAAACACCGCCCATGGTCGGGTCGGTCAGCACGGAAATGAACGGCAGTTTGGCTTCGGAAAGCTGGGTGAGCGCGGCGCTGGTCTTGGCCATCTGCATCAACGACAGCAAGCCTTCCTGCATGCGCGCACCGCCGCTGGCGGCAAAACAGATGAACGGGCATTGCTGCTCCAGCGCGACCTGCACGCCGCGCACGAAACGCTCACCGACGACCGAGCCCATCGAACCGCCCATGAAATTGAACTCGAACGAGGCAACCACGACCGGCAATGCATGGATGCTGCCCTGCAGCACGATCAGCGCATCGTCTTCATCGGTATTCTTCTTCGCATCGACCAGGCGGTCGCTGTATTTCTTCTGATCCTTGAATTTCAGCGTATCGACCGACAGCACTTCGGAGCCGATCTCGAAGCGGCCTTCGTTGTCCAGCAGCCAATCCAGACGGGTGCGCGCAGTGATGCGGTGATGATGGTTGCACTTGGGGCAGACGCTGTGATTCTTCTCCAGATCGGCGTGATACAGCACTGCCTGGCAGGACGGGCATTTGTGCCACAAGCCATCCGGCACGCTCTTCTTGGCATCGGACTCTCCCCTGCGCTTGATCTTGGGCGGTAACAGTTTCTGGAACCAGCTCATGGTGCTCTCCTCTTTATTGATCTATCGCCTGACGCAATTCTTTCACCAACTTGCCCACGTTGGCGACTACATTCTGCTCGGTCGAATTCTCGATCTCCTGCACGATGCGGCTGCCCACCACCACGCCATCGCACAATTTCGATACCGCCTTGGCGGTCGCCGCATCGCGGATGCCGAAGCCGACGCCGATGGGCAGCTTGATGTGCTTGCGCAGCTGCGGCAGCTTCTGCTCGATGGCCGACAGGTCGAGGTTGCCCGCGCCGGTCACGCCCTTGAGCGAAACGTAATACACATAGCCGCGCGCCAGCTTGGCGACCTGCTCGATACGCGCCTCGTTGGTGGTCGGCGCCAGCAGGAAGATGGGCGCGATGTTGTGGCGCTGCAGATGCTCGAACGCCTCATGGCTTTCTTCCGGCGGAAAATCCACCGTCAGCACGCCATCCACGCCGACTTCGGCACAGCGCTGCGCGAACATCTTCCCAGCCCATCGCCTCGATCGGATTGCCATAGCCCATCAGCACCACCGGCGTGGTCGTATCCTGCTTGCGGAACTCCGCCACCATGCCCAGCACGCCGCGCAGCGACATGCCGTTCTTGAGCGCACGCTCGGAAGCGCGCTGGATGGTCGGGCCATCCGCCATCGGGTCGGAGAACGGCACGCCGAGTTCGAGCACGTCCGCACCTGCCGCCACCAGCCCGTGCATCAGCGGCACGGTGAGTTGCTGCGACGGATCGCCGGCGGTGATGAACGGGATCAGCGCCTTGCGCTGTTGTTGCTTGAGCTTGTCGAAGGTCGTCTGGATGCGGCTCATAGCGTGATCCCCTTCAGCTTGGCGACGGTATTCATATCCTTGTCGCCGCGGCCGGACAGGTTCACCAGCAGCACCTTGTCCTTGCCCATGGTCGGCGCGATCTTGATCGCATGCGCCAGGGCATGGCTGGATTCCAGCGCGGGGATGATGCCTTCGAAACGGCACAGCGCATCGAATGCAGCCAATCGCTTCGTCGTCGTTGATGGCGACATATTGCGCCCGCCCCATGTCCTTCAGCAGGCAATGCTCGGGGCCGACGCCGGGATAATCCAGCCCGGCGGAAATGGAATGCGTCTCGATGATCTGGCCGTTCTCGTCCTGCATCAGATAAACCTTGTTGCCGTGCAGCACGCCGACCTTGGCATTCGCGGTGAGCGGCGCAGCATGCGATCCGCTGGCGATGCCGTGGCCGCCGGCTTCCACGCCGATGATCTGCACGCTCTTTTCTTCGATGTAGGGATAGAACATGCCGATGGCATTGGAGCCGCCGCCGACGCAGGCGATCACCGCATCCGGCTGGCGTCCGATCATTTCCGGCATCTGCACCTTGGCTTCGTTGCCGATCACGCACTGGAAATCGCGCACCATCATCGGATACGGATGCGGGCCGGCCGCGGTGCCGAAGATGTAGAAGGTGCTCTCGACGTTGGTGACCCAGTCGCGGATGGCTTCGTTGCAGGCATCCTTGAGCGTCTTGCGAACCGCTCTCGACCGGCACCACGGTCGCGCCCAGCAGCTTCATGCGGAACACGTTGGGCGCCTGGCGCTGGATGTCTTCCGCGCCCATGTAGACGATGCACTCCATGCCGAAGCGCGCCGCCACGGTGGCCGTCGCCACGCCGTGCATGCCGGCGCCGGTCTCGGCGATGACGCGCTTCTTGCCCATGCGCTTGGCCAGCAGCGCCTGGCCGATGGCGTTGTTGATCTTGTGCGCGCCGGTGTGGTTGAGGTCTTCGCGCTTGAGGTAGATCTGCGCGCCGCCCAGGCTCGTCCGACAGGCGCTTGGCGTGATAGATCGGGCTGGGACGGCCGACGTAGTGCTTCAGTTCGTAGGCGAATTCGGCCTTGAATTCGGGATCGTCGCGGAAGCGCAGGTATTGCTGGCGCAACTCTTCCACTGCCGGAATCAGCGTTTCGGCCATGTAGATGCCGCCGAATTGGCCGAAGTGGCCGGATGACATCAGGAAAGTTGTACGTCAATCTGTTTAACCTCGTTGATGAATGCGGCGACCTTCGCCGCATCCTTGATGCCTTTTGCCGCCTCTACGCCGCTGGACACATCCACCGCGTAAGGTCGTACTTGCCGGATCGCCGCCGCCACATTGCCCGCATGCAACCCGCCGGACAGGATCACCGGCAACGGCAAATCGCGCGGAATCAGCGCCCAGTCGAACGACTCGCCGGTGCCGCCCTGCGTGCCTTCGACAAAGGCATCCAGCAACAAGCCTTGGGCAGCAGTGTAAGAAGCGGCGCATTGTACCAAATCCACCCCCGGCTTGACCCGGATCGCCTTCAGGTAAGGCCTGCCGAACTGCCGGCAGAACTCCGGCGTTTCCTCGCCATGGAACTGCAACACATCCAGCGGCACTTTTGCCAGCACTTCGCGCACGTAATCGACTGTTGGGTTCACGAACAAGCCAACCGCCGTCACGAATGGCGGGGCCGCATGCGCCAGCTGCGCCGCTTGCTGCACGCTGACGTGACGCGGGCTTTTCTCATAGAACACAAGACCGAACGCATCCGCGCCGTTGCTGGCGACAGCCGACAGGTCCTGTTCGCGGGTGATGCCGCAGATCTTGATTCGGGTCATCTTCAGGAAGTTCTATTCAAGGATGAGGTGACATTGTACCTTGCGGCAAGCCCCACTTCGCATCGTAGGTGATATGCCGCAGATAGAGGCCATCCGGCGCAAAGGTCGGCGCGGCAAACTTGCGATCGCGCCCTTCCAGTACTTCCTTCAGCCACTGCGGTGGATGCTTGCCCTTGCCGACGTAAAGCAGGCAACCGAGGATGTTGCGCACCATGTGGTGCAGGAAGGCATTCGCGGTCAGATCGAAGATGATGGTTTCGCCCTGCTGCCGAATATCGAGCTGGGCAAGATTCTTTATCGGCGTATTGGCCTGGCATTGGGCGGCGCGGAATGCGCTGAAATCATGCTCGCCCAGCAGAAATTGCGCCGCCTGGCGCATGGCGGCCACATCCAGCGGCATATGGAACCAGCCAACCTTGCCGTGATGCACGGCGCTCGCGCGACGGCCGGTTGATGAGCACATACTGGTAGCTGCGCGCCTGTGCCGAAAAACGGGCATGAAACTCATCCGGCACCTGGTGCGCCCACAGCACGGCAATGTCTTTGGGCAACAACGCATTCGTTCCGCGCACCCAGGCCGTCAGCGGCCGGTCGGTGTTCGTATCGAAATGCACCACCTGCTCCAGCGCATGCACGCCGGTATCGGTGCGCCCTGCCGCCAGGATGGCGATATCTTCGCCCGCGATGCCGCTCAATGCCGTTTGCAGGGCATCCTGCACATTGGGCACGTCGGGCTGACTCTGCCAGCCGTTGTAGCCGCTGCCGTCGTATTCCACCCCCAGCGCAATCCTCATCGCCACACTCCTATCAGCACAGCGGCTACCGCCATCAGCAGGATGAAATCCATCAAGCTGAAAGGCTGCCGCCTCATTTCGATATGCGCCACGCCTGCTGACGAAGGTTGCATGGCCTCGCCAACGGTCGCTCGCCAATCGCCCGCCGTATCGCTCATGGCAGTTTCAGCATATTCCAGCGTCAGGGCCAGACGCACGGCGATGCGCTCGCGCGACAGTCCCAGCCAGCGCAGCGGGTACGCCAGGGTGTACAGCCCGCTGATAAGCTCCTGCTGGGGCAGCAGCGCCAGCAAGATCGCCAGGCCGGACAATACGCTCAGCAAGCGCCCCAGCTGCAACAGCCCGTCCAGCAGCCCTTCCCGCGTTGGCGAAACGACACCAAGCTGCGCCCATAATGCCGCGCCCGGCGTCGTATAGGCATAGATCAACAGCAGGGAAAGCAGTATCCAGCGCGTGCGCCGCAACAGCTTCAACAATAACGCCGGACTCACCCTCAGCGCCAGGCCGAACAGGATCACGCACAGAACCGACAATGCCAGCGGCTGCAGACGTTGCGCCAGCAAAGCCAGCAACATCCAGACGATGATCTGCACTGACGGGTGCGGGATGAGTTTCATAGGGTTCAAATGAAAACGGCAGCCGCTTGGGCTGCCGTTCTGTTCGCTCCAGTAGGTTACAGTTGCTGCATCAAGGTTTGGGCGGTTTCTTTCTGCTGCTCGTCGCCATCGCGCAATACTTCTTCCAGTATCTCGCGCGCACCGGCGCCGTCGCCCATTTCCTGGTATGCCTTGGCCAGATCGAGCTTGGTGGCGACTTCCTGCCAGCGTTCGCCCTTGGCCCCGCCAGCACCCATCCCTACTGGCGATCCAGTCTTGTCCAGATTCAGGCTGATCTCGCCCAAGCCAAGGTCAGGCGTGGAGAAAGCTGATTTCGCCGGAGCCTCAGCCGCTTTGCTTTCCATGGGGAAATCCAGCGTGAATTCCATGGTATCGCTCTCTGCAGGCGCTGCGGAAGCAGCTGCGGCAGCCGGAACCTTGGGATGGGTCGTGGTCACATCGAATACCAGGTCATCCATGTTCAGTGCAGTCGTTGCTTCCTGCTCATGCCCGGCCATCGAGGGTATCCCGGGATTGGTTCCGGTGATATCGAAGTCCATGGTCGTAGCCTGCTGCGCCGCTGCACGCAACACTTCCGGCGACATGATGGCAGTGCTTTCCTGCGACGGCGTTTCCATCACGACGGTGTTCTGGCCGCCGAATTCCGCTGCGGCGGGTGCTGCAGAACCGAACCCCAAGTCAAAATCGACCGCAGGAGCAGCAGTATCAGCCTTGGCCTCGGGAGCCGGTGCAGCACTTGCATCGCCACCATAGAACGGATTGCTTGGATCAAGCGCACGCCCCATCGCAACGGTCTGCTCCCAGGCGGATTCGTCGCCAGACTCCTTCACCTCGCGCGCATAGCTATAGAAAGAATTGGTGTCCTTACGAGTGGCGTAAATCGACAACAGCTTGAGCTTGACCGGCATGTTGTTCGGATTCTTCTTCAGCGCTTCTTTCAGCACTTCCTCGGCTTGCGCATCGCGGCCGAAAGTCAGGAACAGATCCGCTTCGCCGATGGGGTCCACCTCTTCGGTCTCAGCACTGCCAGCCGCTGGAGCCGGCTGCGAAGTGGCATGCGTGAAGTCGCCGGTTTCGGGAGAAGGTGCGATCGGTGCAGCAATACGGCCGGTTGAACTACCCACATCATCCGCACTCTTCGTTGCAGGCGCTTCCTTCTTCTTGCCGCCACCTTTTTTGCCGCGACGGACAACCACAAAGCCCAAGCCACCCAGTGCCAGCAACAAAGCTGCACCGCCCGCCAGATAAAGCGGGTCGCCCAGCAGTTGATCAATCAGTGACGGTTGCTGCACAACCTTCTGCGGCACGATCTTGGCTTTTGGTTTTGCCGCAGCAACAGCGCTCGCTGCCTGCGGTGCGGAAGCGGCATGCATCGTCACAGCCGCCGCCGGAGCGGAAACAGGAGCGGATTCTTTCTTCAACTCCGCCAGACGCTTCATGTCTGCAACGTTCTTTTCCAGGAGTGCCGTACGTTCCTGCGCCTCTTTCAAGGCCTTGCTCTTGGCAATCGCATCTTCTTCCTTGGCGATGACCTTCTCCTGAGTTGTGGATTTTCCACCACCCACAGCCTGGTCATTCGGGGCTTCGCCCTTGGAAAGTTTCAGCACTTCCTTGGCGGGCTCTTTACCTGCAAATGCCTTATCGATCACTGCTGCGCTGATCTTGCCGGAGGCCTCCTGCTTGACCTCGGCTTTTGGAGCCGCAGTGTGCGCTGCGGCCAGCTTCTGGCGGTATGCATTCCAGTCCGCAGCCTGCGCACGAATTTCTTCTACGGCATCAGCTTGCGGCAACATTGCAACCGCACCTTCTTGCGGGATATTCAGTATCTTTCCCGCCCGTACCCGGTTCATGTTATGGCCGTCGAACGCACCGGCATTCTCGCGATACAGTGCAACCAGCATGCGCTCCAGGCTGACGTTTTCCGGTTTGATCTGGGCTGCGATCTTGCCCAAGGTGTCGCCACGCTGCACGACGATATGTTCAGGCTCGGCAGTTCCCTCCGGCAGCGCCTCTTCCTTGCTAAGCGCATCCTGGGTTGACGGGGCTGCCGCCTCTGCAGGAGCCGCTGCCGGCTCACTTGCGGGAGCCAATGTCTGCTCGGTCAAAGCTTTCTCTGCGGGTGCGGCCTCTTCCGGTGCCGCGACAACCGCACTTTGCGCCACCGGCGCTGCTGCGGCATTCTCGGCAGCAGGTGCATTCTCTGCTGCAGGTGCGACAGCGGAAGCTGCTTCGACATTGGCCGGCTTCTCAGCCATGGCTTCGGCGGGTGCGGGTTCGGAAGCCGCAAGCGGCGCAGGAGCCGGCTCAACAACAGGCTCGGCCACGATCGGCTCGATGGGTTTTACTTCCTCAGGCTTGGGCTGTTCCGGTTTGTAGCCGACCGGATCAAGCAGGAAGGTGTATTCGCGCAGCAGTTTTCCGGAGGACCAGCTCAGTTCGACCAGCAAAGTGAGGAACGGGTCGTTCACCGGCTGGGTCGATGTGATCTTGATAAAGGAATCGCCGTTGCTGCGCTCGTCGATCTGGAACTTGAGTTTGGGCAATGCATAGGGGTAATCCAGGCCGGCGTTTTTGTACGCTTCAGCAGAAGCCAATTTGGCCCTGAGGCTTGATTTATCGGCCTTGTCGAGGGAGGTCACATCGACCTCGGCTTTTAGCGGCTGCCCGAGTGCTGACGTGACGTTGATGCCGCCCAGACCCGCAGCAAATGAAAAGCCGGACCAAGCCAAGCAAGCAATATATACAGACGTTTTCAGAAGTGATTTCAGCACGCCGCCACCCTTTTATTATCCCAGACGTTATTCAGATTAACATCATAGGGTTAGTGATGCAAGCTCACTATTCCCTTAAGTTTATGCGTTAACCGCCAGTAAAAAACCAGATTTACCCTGCCGAACTATTTTCCCAACAGGATACGCAGCATGCGGCGCAACGGTTCCGCCGCCCCCCACAGCAACTGGTCGCCGCAGACGAAAGCGCTTACATACTCCGGGCCCAGCTCCATCTTGCGCACGCGCCCCACCGCCACATCCAGTTTGCCGGTCACGGCAACCGGCGTCAGTTCGCGCACCGAGATTTCGCGCTGGTTCGGCACAAACTTGACCCAAGGATTGCCGCCCTTGATGAGCGCTTCGATTTCGCTCAACGGCACATCCTTCTTCAGCTTCAGCGTCAGCGCCAGGCTGTGGCAACGCATCGCACCGATGCGCACGCACAGGCCGTCCACCGGGATACGCTGGCTGGTGCCCAAGATCTTGTTGACCTCGGCCTGGCCCTTCCACTCTTCCTTGGACTGGCCGTTGTCGAGCTGCTTGTCGATCCACGGGATCAGGCTGCCCGCCAGCGGCGCGCCGAAATTCTCGGTCGGCATATCGGACGAACGCAGCTTCTCCGCCAAACGACGGTCGATTTCCAGAATGGCCGATTTCGGATCGGCCAGCAGGTCTGCCACACAGGCATGCGCCACACCCATCTGGTTCAGCAACTCGCGCATGTTCTGCGCACCGGCACCGGAAGCCGCCTGGTAGGTCATGGACGACACCCACTCCACCAACCCGGCATGGAACAGGCCGCCCAAGCCCATCAGCAGGATGCTGTTGGTGCAATTGCCGCCGATGAAATTCTTGCCGCCGTTCGCCAGCGATTTCTTGATCAGGTCGAGGTTCACCGGATCGAGGATGATGACCGCATCCTTTTCCATGCGCAGCGTGGAAGCCGCATCGATCCAGTAGCCCTGCCAGCCGGCCGCGCGCAGCTTGGGGAACATCTCGGTGGTGTAATCGCCGCCCTGGCAGGAGATGATGGCGTCCATCGCCTTCAGTTCGTTCGATGTCGTGCGCATCCTTCAGCGGCACGCCCCTGCCCTCGGCCGGCGCATGCGCCGCCGACATTCGAGGTGGTGAAGAACACCGCATCGATCAGATCGAAATCCTTCTCCTCGCGCATGCGCTGCATGAGCACCGAACCCACCATACCGCGCCAACCGATCAGACCTACTTTCATGATTCTTCCTTAGCTTTTCAATTTAAAGCGCCGCGACCACCGCATCGCCCATCGCGGCACAGCCGACCTTCTGCTTGCCGTCTTCGTAGATATCGCCGGTGCGCAGGCCTTGCTGCAACACCTTGCGCACCGCCGCTTCGATGCGTTGCGCGATGTCGGCGCGACCGAAGGTGTATTGCATCATCATCGCCACCGACAGGATGGTCGCCAGCGGATTGGCGATGTCCTTGCCCGCGATGTCCGGCGCGGAACCGTGGCAGGGCTCGTACAAGCCCTTGTTGTTCTCGTCCAGCGACGCCGACGGCAGCATGCCGATGGAGCCGGTCAGCATCGAAGCCTCGTCCGACAGGATGTCGCCGAAGATGTTGCCGGTCAGGATCACGTCGAACTGCTTGGGCGCACGCACCAACTGCATCGCGGCGTTGTCCACGTACATATGCGACAGCGCGACCTGCGGATATTCCTTCGCCACTTCGGTGACGATCTCGCGCCAGAACATGCTGGTGTCGAGCACGTTGGCCTTGTCCACCGAGCACAGCTTCTTGTTGCGTTTCATCGCGATCTGGAAACCGACATGCGCCACGCGGCGCACTTCCGATTCGCTGTAATGCATGGTGTCGAAACCCTGGCGCTCGCCGTTCTCCAGCGTGCGGATGCCGCGCGGCTGGCCGAAGTAAATGTCGCCGGTCAGTTCGCGCAGAATCATGATATCCAGACCGGACACGATATCCGAACGCAGCGTCGAGGCATTCACCAGCTCCGGATAGACCATCGCCGGGCGCAGGTTGGCGAACAGGCCCAAGCCCTTGCGGATGCGCAGCAGACCTTGCTCGGGACGCATCGGGCGCGGCAGGTTGTCGTACTGGTAACCGCCTACGGCGCCCAGCAATACCGCATCGGATTCTTTCGACAGTTTCAGCGTTGCTTCCGGCAACGGATCTTTCGCTGCGTCATAGCCGGCGCCGCCGATGTGCGCGTGTTCCATCTCGATCTTCAGGCCATCGCTGCGCAACACCTCCAACACCTTCACGGCTTGGGCAACGATCTCCGGCCCGATGCCGTCACCCGGCAATACTGCGATCTTCATAGCTCTCATTCCAGTCAAATAACTGAAATTTGCAGTTATGCGAACAGCCACGGCTGCGCCGCACGTGCTTCGCCTCGAATGCCTTGATCTCGTCCACATGCTGCAAGGTCAGGCCGATATCATCCAGGCCGTTCAACAGGCAATGCTTGCGGAAGGCATCCACCTCGAACGTGTATACCGTGCCATCCGGCGCAGTGATGGCTTTGCTGCTCCAGATCGACCTTCAGCTTGTAGCCGGCATTGGCCTCGACCTCCTTGAACAGGTCATCCACTTTCGCCGCATCCAGCTTGATCGGCAGCAAGCCGTTCTTGAAACAGTTGTTGAAAAAGATGTCGGCATAGCTCGGCGCGATGATCACGCGGAAGCCGTAATCTTCCAGCGCCCACGGCGCATGTTCGCGCGACGAGCCGCAACCGAAGTTCTCGCGTGCCAGCAGGATCTGCGCGCCCTGGTAGCGCGGCTGGTTCAGCACGAAATCCTTGTTCAAAGGACGCTTGCTGTTGTCCATGCCCGGCTCGCCGTGATCGAGATAGCGCCACTCGTCGAACGCATTGGGGCCGAAGCCGGTGCGCTTGATCGACTTCAGGAACTGCTTGGGGATGATCGCGTCGGTATCCACATTGGCGCGATCCAGCGGCACGACCAAACCATCCAGTAAGGAGAACTTGCGCATTACTTGCCATCCTTTTCCTGTTTCACGCCTTCCTGTTTCACGCCGCCTTTTTCCAGCTTTTTGCCCACCCAGTTACCGGCCTTTTCAACGTGTTTGCCGACGAACTCCCCGCCCTTCTTGATCCCGCCGCCAACCACTTCTTCGCCTTTTTCAATACCGCGTCCGGCCGAGTCTTCGCCCTTCTTCACGACATCCTTGATCTTCTGCCCCGTGCTTTCTTCAGCCGACGCACCCAGCGCCATCAAGGCCAACACCAGCAATACCAGAACTTTTTTCATGATCACTCCTTGCTCACATCGACGAAATGCCCGGCGATCGCCGCCGCCGCCGCCATTGCGGGACTGACCAGATGCGTGCGTCCGCCCTGGCCCTGCCGGCCCTCGAAGTTGCGGTTGGAAGTGGATGCGCAACGCTCGCCCGGCTCCAGACGATCATCATTCATCGCCAGGCACATCGAACAACCCGGATCGCGCCACTCGAAGCCCGCCGCGACAAACACCTTGTCCAGCCCTTCTTTTTCGGCCTGCGCCTTCACCAGCCCGGAACCCGGCACCACCATCGCCAGCTTCACGTTAGGTGCAACCTTCTTGCCCTTGGCCACTGCGGCCGCTTCACGCATATCTTCGATGCGCGCATTGGTGCAGGAACCGATGAACACCTTGTCCATCTTGATCTCGGTGATCGGCGTATTAGCCTTAAGACCCATGTATTGCAGCGCGCGTTCCCAATCGCCGCGCTTCACCGCATCCGGCGCAGAAGCCGGATCGGGCACGCGGCCATCGATGGCCGTCACCATCTCCGGCGAAGTGCCCCAGGTCACCTGCGGCTTGATCTGCCGCTGCATCCAGCTCCACCATCGCGTCGAATTTCGCACCGTCATCGCTGTGCAAGGTGCTCCAGTAAGCCACCGCCTTATCCCAATCCTCGCCTTGCGGCGCGAACGGACGGCCCTTGACGTAGTCGATGGTCGTGTCGTCCGCCGCCACCATGCCGGCGCGCGCGCCGGCTTCGATGGCCATGTTGCACAAGGTCATGCGGCCTTCCATGCTCAAGCCGCGGATGGCGCTGCCCGCGAACTCGATGGCATAGCCGGTGCCGCCCGCGGTGCCGATCTTGCCGATCACCGCCAGCGCAATGTCCTTGGCGGTCACGCCGCGTCCCAGCTTGCCTTCCACCTTTACCAGCATGGCTTTGGATTTCTTCGCCACCAGGCACTGCGTCGCCATCACATGCTCGACCTCGGAAGTGCCGATACCGTGCGCCAGCGCGGCGAACGCACCGTGCGTGCTGGTATGCGAGTCGCCGCACACCACGGTCATGCCGGGCAAGGTCGCGCCCTGCTCGGGGCCGATCACATGCACGATGCCCTGACGGATGTCGTTCATCTTGAATTCGACCACGCCGAACTCGGCACAGTTCGCATCCAGCGTCTCCACCTGCAGGCGCGAGACCGGATCGGCGATACCCGCCGCGCGGTTGGTGGTCGGCACGTTGTGGTCCGGCACCGCCAGCATCGACGCGGTGCGCCAAGGCTTGCGATGGGCCAGCTTCAATCCTTCGAAGGCCTGCGGACTGGTGACTTCATGCACCAATTGACGGTCGATATAGATCAACGCCGTGCCGTCGGCTTCCTGCCGCACCACGTGCGAATCCCAGAGTTTGTCGTATAAGGTTTTTGCGCTCATTGCTGTTCCTAATAGAGCGCGTGATTATGCCACGCCGTGCGCCCCTACGCCATGCGGCGCAGCTTCCACCACATCAGCATCATGCCCAGCAGTGCCGCACCTGCGCTGAACGAATACAAGGCCGACGCCCCCCAGTGCTGCCAGATCGGGCCGCTCGCCAGCCCGCCCAGCATGCCGCCCGCGCCGTAGGTGACGCTGCCGAACAGCGCCTGCCCCTTGGATTGGTGCCGCCCCTGGAAGAACTCATGCACCAGCCCCACCGAGGCGGCGTGATACGAGCCGAAGGTCAGCGCGTGCAACACCTGCGCGAACAGCAACAGCACGACGATATCCACCGCCCAGCCGATAAGCAGGAAGCGCAGCACCGCCGCGGCAAAGCTGATCAGCAGGATGCGCGTGAAGCCGAAGCGCTGTACCAGCCTCGGCATCAGGAAGAACACGCCGATCTCGCAGATCACCCCCAGCGCCCACAGCACGCCCACCGCGCTCTTGGCGTAGCCGTGCTCGACCAGGTAGATGGAATAGAAGGTGTAATACGGGCCGTGCGCCACCGCCATCAGGAAACAGGCGCCAAACAAGGCCAGCACCCGCGGCTGCAGCACGATCTGCCGGATCGGCTGGCTGATCGGTGTGGTGCGCCAGCACCTCGGTCTTGGGAATCTGCCGCGCAAAGATCAGGATGCCGACCTCGCACACCAGCCCCGCCCACAGCAGCCAGGCGATGGCGATGTAGTCGAAGGCATAGCCCAGCCCCACCACCGAGACGATGAAGCCGATGGAGCCCCAGGAACGGATACGCCCGTAATGCGCGGTATTCTTGCCCAGATAAGTCAGCGTGGTCGCCTCCACCAGCGGCATCGAGGCGCTCCAGAAGAAATTCATCAGCGCCAGCACCAGGAACAAGCCCCAGAAACTGGTGGTGGCGAACACCCCCAGATAGAACAGCGCACTCAGGCTCGCCGCCACCTGCACCACCAGCAGGCGCTTGCCTGTGTGGTCAGCCAGCCAGCCCCAGACGCCGGGCGCGACCATGCGCATCACCGGCTGGATCGACATCAGGATGCCGATCTCGATGGCGTCGAAATGGATGGATTTGAGGTACAGGCTCCAGTAGGGCGAAAACATCCCCACGAAGGCGTAGTAGAAAAAATAGAAACCGGCGATGCGCCAGTGGTAATTCTTGGAGGCGGACATAGGAAAGAAGCTCGGAAACGGCGAGCATTATCTCATGCCGATAAAAATATTCGCTTTGGCTCTTGAAATCCAAAACCCTGCCCCAATAAGGCACAAGTCGAAAACAGGAGAGCCGCATGGAACAGAAAGAAAACACCCCGCAAAACGAGCAGCCGCAAGCAACCGAAACGCCGGCAGACAGCACACGCCCAGCCTGGAAGACATGCTGAAGGAAGCCGAGCGCAAGGCGCAGGAACACTACGACGCCTGGATGTACGCCAAGGCCGAGAGCGAAAACATCCGCCGCCGCGCTGCCGAAGACGTGAGCAAGGCGCAAAAGTTCGCCGTGGAGCGCTTCTCCAACGAGATGCTGGCGGTGAAAGACAGCCTGGAAGCCGGCATGGCCGTGCAGACCGACAACATCGAAAGCTTCAAGAGCGGCATGGAACTGACGCTGAAGCAGCTTTCCAGCGTGTTCGAAAAGTTCAACATCAAGGAAATCAACCCGATGGGCGAAAAGCTGGACCCGCACAAGCATCAGGCCATCGGCATGATCGACAGCGACCAGCCGGCCAACACCGTGGTCAACGTGATGCAGAAGGGTTACAGCCTGAACGACCGCGTGTTGCGCCCGGCGTTGGTGATGGTGGCAAAGGCCAAAGAATAAGCCTCTTGAAATATCCAATGTCGCCCTGATGTTAGGTGGCAAGGCAACAACAGTATTCAACCACTTAACGAATTCAACTGAAAGGAAAGCATCATGGGAAAAATCATCGGTATCGACCTGGGCACGACGAACTCCTGCGTGGCCATCATGGAAAACGGCAAGACCAAGGTGATCGAGAACGCCGAAGGCGCTCGCACCACCCCGTCCATCATCGCCTACATGGAAGACGGTGAAGTGCTGGTGGGCGCGCCCGCCAAGCGTCAGGCCGTGACCAATCCCAAGAACACCCTGTACGGCGTGAAGCGCCTGATCGGCCGCCGCTTCGAAGAGCCGATGGTGCAGAAGGACATCGACATGGTGCCCTACTCCATCGTCAAGGCCAAGAACGGCGACGCCTGGGTGAAGGTGCGCGACAAGGAAATCTCCGCACCGGAAATCTCCGCGCAAGTGCTGGTCAAGATGAAGAAGACCGCCGAAGACTATCTGGGCGAGCCCGTCACCGAAGCCGTCATCACCGTTCCGGCCTACTTCAACGACTCGCAGCGCCAGGCCACCAAGGACGCCGGCCGCATCGCCGGTCTGGAAGTGAAGCGCATCATCAACGAGCCGACCGCAGCTGCGCTGGCGTTCGGCCTGGACAAGCAGGAAGGCGACCGCAAGATCGCGGTGTATGACCTGGGCGGCGGCACGTTCGACATCTCCATCATCGACATCGCCGAAATCGACGGCGAGCACCAGTTCGAAGTGATGTCCACCAACGGCGACACCTTCCTCGGCGGCGAAGACTTCGACATGCGCGTGATCGAGTTCCTGGTGGAAGAATTCAAGAAAGAAAGCGGCGTCGACCTGAAGAAGGACATGCTGGCCCTGCAACGCCTGAAAGACGCGGCGGAAAAAGCCAAGATCGAACTGTCTTCCGCACAGCAGACCGAAGTGAACCTGCCTTACATCACCGCCGATGCCACCGGCCCGAAACACCTGGCCGTGAAGATCACCCGCGCCAAGCTGGAAAGCCTGGTGGAAGACCTGGTCGCACGCACCATCGAGCCGTGCAAGATCGCGATGAAGGATGCGGGCGTATCCAACGCCGACATCGCCGACGTGATCCTGGTCGGCGGCCAGACCCGTATGCCGATGGTGCAGGAGAAGGTTAAGGCAGTTCTTCGGCAAGGAAGCGCGCAAGGACGTGAACCCGGACGAAGCCGTGGCCGTTGGCGCAGCCATCCAGGGCGGCGTGCTGCAAGGCGAAGTGAAGGACGTGCTGCTGCTGGACGTGACCCCGTTGTCGCTGGGTATCGAGACCATGGGCGGCGTGATGACCAAGCTGATCAAGAAGAACACCACCATCCCGACCAAGGCATCGCAAGTGTTCTCCACCGCCGACGACAACCAGTCCGCCGTGACCATCCACGTGCTGCAGGGCGAGCGCGAAATGTCTTCCGGCAACAAGAGCCTGGGCCAGTTCAACCTGTCCGACATTCCGCCCGCACCGCGCGGCATGCCGCAGATCGAAGTGACCTTCAACATCGACGCCAACGGCATTCTGCACGTGAGCGCGAAGGACAAGGCCACCAACAAGGAAGCCAACATCACCATCAAGGCCAGCTCCGGCTTGAGCGAGGAAGAAATCAACCGCATGGTGGCCGATGCCGAAGCCCACGCCGATGAAGACAAGAAGGCGATGGAACTGGTGACCGCGCGCAACCAGCTGGACGCGCTGATCCACTCGACCAACAAGTCGATGAAGGAATACGGCGAGCAATTGTCTGCCGACGAAAAGGCCGCCATCGAAGCCGCGGTGAAGGATGCCGAAGGCGTGGTGAAGGGCGACGACAAGGACGCCATCGACGCCAAGGCCGAAGCACTGGCCACTGCCGCGCAGAAGCTGGGCGAGAAGATGTATGCCGCCGAACAGGCCAAGGCGCAGGCGGCTCAAGGCGGTGCGGCTCCCGACAACGAAGCCAAGGCGGATGAAGGCGACGTGGTGGATGCCGAGTTCACCGAAGTCAAAGACAAGAAATAAGCCGGACATTTCTTGATGCTGTAACCGGTGGGGCGCGTGCGCCCCATCGTCACATGGAAAAAACATGAGCAAGCGCGACTATTACGAAGTCCTCGGCGTCAACCGCGACGCGTCGGAGGAAGAAATCAAGAAGGCTTATCGCAAGCTGGCGATGAAGCACCACCCCGACCGCAATCCGGACAACCCGAAAGCGGAGGAGCATTTCAAGGAAGCCAAGGAAGCCTACGAAACCCTGTCCGACGGGCAGAAGCGCGCGGCCTACGACCAGTATGGCCACGCTGCCTTCGAGGCGGCGGCATGGGCGGCGGCAATCCGTTCGGCGCGGGCGGTGCGCAGGCGGCTTCGATTTCGGCGACATCTTCGGCGACATCTTCGGCGGCGGACGCGGCGGCCGCAGCCAGGCGCATCGCGGTGCCGACCTGCGCTACAACATGGAAATCACGCTGGAAGAAGCGGCGCGCGGTGCGGAAAAGCAGATCCGCATTCCGATCATGGATGAGTGCGAAACCTGCAACGGTTCCGGCGCCAAACCCGGCACCAGCGCCACCACTTGCCAGACCTGCGGCGGTCACGGCCAGGTGCGCATGCAGCAGGGTTTCTTCTCCATCCAGCAGACCTGCCCGCGTTGCCACGGCAGCGGCAAGCAGATCAGCTCGCCCTGCGGCACCTGCCACGGCACCGGTCGCGTCAAGAAACAGAAGACGCTGGAAATCAAGATCCCGGCCGGTATCGACAGCGGCATGCGCCTGCGCCACAGCGGCCACGGCGAAGCCGGCAGCCACGGCGCGCCGCACGGCGACCTGTATGTGGAAATCCACATCAAGCCGCACAGCGTGTTCCAGCGCGACGGCGACGATCTGCATTGCGAAATGCCGATCAGCTTCACCACCGCGGCACTGGGCGGCGAAATCGAGATCCCCACGCTGGACGGCTCCGCGCGCATCAAGATTCCGGCCGAAACGCAAAGCGGCAAGATCTTCCGTCTGCGCGGCAAGGGCATCAAGGGCATGCGCACCCATGCGCACGGCGACCTGCATTGCCACGTGGTGGTGGAAACGCCGGCCAACCTGACCGAACGCCAGAAGGAATTGCTGCGCGAATTCGAGACCATCAGCGAGCAGGACAGCGCCCGCCACAATCCGCGCGCCAAGTCGTGGATGGGCAAGGTGAAGGAGTTCTTCGGGCAGTAATCCTGTGGTGGCACAGATCCGATTCTGTTTCTGCGTCAACCTGTTCAGCGCCGTTCGTTCCTTCGACACGCTCAGGACGAACGGTCGCCACAAGCTCGGCAATCTTGTGCAACGGCGCGGCGATTTGTTTTATGATTCGCCGCGTCGTCCAACTCGCACAAGGAGTATCACCATGGGCAGCACCCTCATCCTTCTCGGCATCTGCGTCGTCGTCCTGATCTACGGCGTCAGCCTCTACAACAACCTGGTCAGCCTCAAGCACGGCGTTTCCAAAGCCTGGGCGAACATCGACGTGCTGCTCAAGCAACGCCACGACGAACTGCCCAAGCTGGTCGAGGTGTGCAAGCAATACAAACAGTTCGAGCAGGACACCCTGCAGCGCGTGATCGCCGCCCGTTCGCAAGTGCAAACGGCGCGCGAAGGACAAGACATCGAGGCGCTGGGCAAGGCGGAAGGTGTGATGCGCGCCAGCCTCGGTGGACTGTTCGCCGTGGCCGAAGCCTACCCCGACTTGAAGGCCAACCAGAATTTCATGCAACTGCAGACCCGCATCACCGGCCTGGAGAACGGCATCGCCGACCGCCGCGAGGTGTATAACGATTCGGTGAACATCTACAACGTCGGCATCGAGCAATTCCCCGCCGTGCTCATTGCCAACATGTTCGCCTATACCGAAAAACCCCTGCTGGAATTCTCCACTGCCGAAAAGGCCGATGTGGATATGAAGGCCTTGTTCAGTTAAGAAAACCCGATACGCGCTCATCGGCATCAACAAAACATTCTCATAACAACAAAAGGAAAAGCATCATGAAGAAACTGCTCGCATTGTTCTGCACGCTGGGTATTGCACAACCTGCCATGGCGGCCAGCATTTCCAATCTGGGCGTCCTGAGCCAATCCGAGTTCAGGACACTCTCCGAAGACCTCGGCGCCGCGCTCAGCTACAAGCCCGTCACCCCGGCTGCACCGCTCGGCACCACCGGATTCGACCTGGGCATCGAAGTCACGCAGACCGATATGAGCAAGAGTGCCCCCCTGTGGCGCAGGATCACCAATGACGGCAGCACGGTCAACCATCTGTATGTCCCCAAGCTGCACGTCGCCAAAGGCTTGCCACTGGGCATTGATGTCGCTGCGTTCTATTCGAAAATACCCAGCACCAACTTCACGCTGTACGGCGGTGAATTGCGCTATGCCATCGTTGACGGAGGCATCGCCCACGCCCGCCATCGGCCTCCGCGGCTCCTTCACCAGATTAAGCGGCGTGGATCAGCTGGCCCTGAATACCAATGGCCTGGATATTTCCATTTCCAAAGGCTTCGCCATGTTCACCCCCTATGCCGGTGTCGGCCAGGTATGGGTCAACAGTACGGCAAACAAGGCAGCAAGTCTGGCTGCGGAAAAATTCTCCCAGGGCAAAGCCTTCATCGGTGCCAACTTGAATCTCGGCTTCAGCAATCTGGCCGCCGAATGGGACAAAACCGGCGGCATCCAGTCTGTCAGTGTGAAATGGGGTTTCCGCTTCTAGCATTCCTGCTCTCGTTGCGCGTAGCTCGACGAGGACGTCGATGCTAGTCACCCTCCGCCGCGAATACGCGCAGTTCATCACTTCCGGCGGGCAGCTCCTGCTGCTGCTCGTCGGCTTTCATTTTTCCTCCCGCACAGGCTGGGTATGGTGCCTGGGCAGCATGGCTCTTATCAGTCTGCCCGCCTGGTATTCCGCGTTGTATCGCCTGCGCACGGTCAGCGGTACGGCAACTTCCCGTATCGGCTCTGCGGCACAAGGTTATGTCGAATTAACGGGGCGCGGCGACGTGTATCAAACACCCGTTCTCTCCAGATATTCGAATTTGCCCTGCCTGTGGTGCCGCTACAAAATGGAACGCAGGAGCAGCGACAACAAGGGATGGCACACCGAAGAGTCCGGCGAGAGCAACGCCCTCTTCGTTATCGACGACGGAACCGGCAAATGCGTTGTCGATCCGGAAGGTGCCGAGATTCTCACCCGGCACAAGGACAGCTGGATGAAGGGCGACTATCGCTACACCGAATGGAAGCTGCTGGATATCGATTTCATATACGCCCTCGGCGAATTCAGGACGGTGGGCGGCAGCAACACCACGCTCACACAGGACGAACTGGTGAAGCAAGTCCTGTCCGAATGGAAGACGGACAATGCCGACCTGCTCAAGCGCTTCGACCTCGATAACAACGGGGTGCTCGACATGCAGGAATGGATGCTGGCGCGTTCGGCCGCAAAGCGTGAAGCGGAAAAACGCATGAACGAGGTGCTGGCCGAACCGGACACCAATTTCATGCTACAGCCGCGGGATGGGCGGTTATTCCTGATCAGCAATTTCGACCAGGACAGGCTCGCGCGCCGCTACAAGATATGGGCCTGGGCGCATGTCGTTATATTCTTCGGCGCACTGGGCGGCATAACCTGGTTAATGCAACAACCCCAGTCTTGAGCCCCGCTCAACCGAGAATCAGGAATTGGTGCGGCGGCAATAGCAATACACGAATTGCTGCACCGCCCCGGACGGGGTGTGATGTTCTTCCCTGCGGTGATCCAGCAACTGGAATGCGGCACCGAACTGGTCGTGCAACTCATCCGCGCTGTAGCGCATAACCGGGAGGCCGCTGCATTGCAGGGGACCGTCTTCGCCAAACGTGGCAACAATGACATGACCTCCCGGCTTCACCGAACGCAACACCGTCTGCACATAGGCAGCGCGATCAGCCGCATCGGTAAGGAAATGGAACACCGCGCGGTCATGCCAGATGTCGTAACGATTGGCAGGCAACTCCACCCTGGTGATATCCGCTTCGATCCAGCGTACTTTGCTTTCCTGCGCGCCAAGGCGCTTGCGTGCCGCGTTCAGCGCGGCAGCGGAAAGATCGAGCACCGTCAGGTCGGTGTAGCCATTTGCCACAAGATCGTCGACCAGCGTGGATGCGCCGCCGCCCACGTCGATAATGCCCGCATCGCGTCCCACGCCGTCGAGCGAATGATATTGAGCGACAAGTCGGCGTGCGGCTGGAACCAGCTCACCGCATCGGTTGGTTTGGTTGTATAGACTTTTTCCCAGTGATCTTTGGATTGCATGCTGATTTTCCCGAGAGGGTTATTCTCGTTTTGATTCTAGGGCAGGAACCGGTGCTCCGATATGCCTCTTTCGGGTGATCGGGTTTTAACGCAATCTTTGCAATACGTTCGAAAAAGCGCAGCAGTTTTGCAGGGGTGAAGCGCCTCAGACCCAATCTCGGGCACCAGATATTTGTCGTACAACTCCGCTTCCGGCGTGCCCTTCTCCGGGTGCCAGTCATAGCGCCATTTCACCAGTGGCGGCATGGAGAGCAGGATGGATTCGGTGCGGCCGTTCGATTGCAGGCCGAAGATGGTGCCGCGATCGACCACCAGGTTGAACTCCACATAGCGGCCGCGGCGATACAGCTGGAAGTCGCGCTCGCGTTCGCCGTAAGGCGTGTCCTTGCGCTTTTCCAGGAGGGGCACATACGCCGACAGGTAATGATCGCCGACGCTCTGCTGGATGGCGAAGCAGGTGTCGAAATCCGGCTCGGTCAGATCGTCGAAGAAAATGCCGCCCACGCCGCGCGGTTCGTTGCGGTGCTTGAGGAAGAAATATTCATCGCACCATTTCTTGAATTTCGGATGCAGCGACGGATCGAACGGCGCCAGCGAGTTCTTGCAGATCTGGTGAAAGTGCTTCGCATCTTCCTCGAAGCCGTAATACGGCGTGAGGTCCATGCCGCCGCCGAACCAGAATACTTTTTCGCCGTCCGGCTTGTGCGCCATGAACATGCGCACGTTGCAGTGCGAAGTCGGCGCATAGGGATTGCGCGGATGCATCACCAACGACACGCCCATCGCCTCCCAACTGCAACCGGCCAGCTCCGGGCGGTGCTGCGTCGCCGAGACCGGCATCTTGTCGCCCGTGCACATGCGAGAACGCCACACCGCCGCGCTCGATCACATTGCCTTCCTCGATGATGCAGCTGAGGCCTTCGCCCTTGGTCATGCACCTGTGAGCCCGTCGCACGCTCCCACTTGTCGCGCAGGAATTTCTTGCCGTCCACCTGTTCCAGACGTTCGACGATGAGTTCCTGCAGTTCGAGCAGGTAAGTTTTTACGGCGGCGCTATCCATTTTCTCTCCGGGACTTGACTCCCCTCGCCCGCTGGCGGGAGAGGGGCTGGGGGAGAGGGTTGCGAAGATTTCACCCTCTCCCCAGCCCTCTCCCTCAAGGGAGAGGGAACAGGTTGTGTAGGATTCGCTTTATGCAGCAATCCATAAATTATCTCTGAACAATTTTATCACCGCCCCACGCCTTGATCGTCGAAGGCCGCTTGCGTTTTCCCACTCTGCCGCGCAGTACCCACACTTTTTTTCCGAACATTCGCTGGCAATCGCGGTAAGTCTTCACCGCGCGCTGCCCGCCGAGATTGGCACTGGTGGAAACCAGCGCGCTACCCGCGCGCCGGCAAAGGTCTTTGGCAAAAGGATGCGCCGTCAGCCGCACCGCCAGCGAGTCATGCTCGCCGCGCAACCAGCGCGGACAGGAAGGTTTGGCGGGCATCAGATAGGTGATGGCCTGCGCGCCATCGGCCCGCAACCTGCTGCTGCTCGGCAGGCGTAAGCGGGCAAGATGTAAGGCGCCACCTGCTCATAACTGGAAGCGATGAGAATCAGCCCCTTCTTCTGCGGGCGCCGCTTCAACTCTGAGGATGCGCTGCACCGCACTGCGATTGGCCGGATCGCAGCCGAAGCCGTAACAGGATTCGGTGGGATAGGCGATCACGCCGCCGCGCTTGAGGTAGGCAGCAACTGATCGGGTGGTTGCAGTCGGACAAACAGACACCTCTCCGAATTAAGCCCCTCACCCCCAGCCCCTCTCCCGCCTGCGGGAGAGGGGTGCGCATCAGCGCGGGAGAGGGTGTTGAGTTTATTTCCTGCCGATAGCGCGGAAGCCAATATCCCTGCGCATCTGCTGCCCGTCGAAATGAATCATGTCGGCAGCATCGTAGGCTCGCTTCTGCGCCTGCTTTACAGTATCACCGAGCGCCACGACGCACAGCACACGTCCGCCGTTGGTGACGACCTTTCCGTCCTGCATAGTCGTGCCGGCATGAAATACATGCGCGTCCTCAAGCTTCTTCGGCAGGCCGGTGATGACATCACCTTTACGCGGAGTCTCGGGATAATTCGCGGCGGCCATCACCACGCCCAGCGCGGTGCGCCTGTCCCACTCCGCCTCCACCTTGTCCAGCGTGCCGTTGACGGCGTGCTCGACAATGGCGGCGAGGTCGCTCTTGAGGCGCATCATGATCGGTTGCGTCTCGGGGTCACCCATGCGGCATCCCGATGCAGCGGTTGTAGGTCATCTCGTTGATGCCTTCGTCGCTGTGGGTCGTGGCCGCGACGGGGCAGACGACCTCGCACGGGGCCTTCTCGCAGTGCATGCACATGACGGGCTGGTTGTGCGCCGCGGGGTTCTCGGGCGTGCCCTCGTAGTACCGGTCGATGCGCAGCCAGTGCATCTCGCGGCCGCGGCGGACCTGGTCCTTCCCGACCGTCGGGATGTTGTTCTCGGCCTGGCACGCGACGACGCACGCGCTGCAGCCCGTGCAGGAGGACAGGTTCACCGCGAGGCCCCAGGCGTGGTGCTCGTATTTCCAGCCCGGGTAGAGGGAGATCTCGTGGACCTCCTCCATCTTCTTCGCGAACTCCGGGTCCTTGCGGAACGTCTCGTACGTGCCCGTGCGGACGAGGTGCCGCCCTTCCATGTTGAAGTGGTGCTGCGTCGAGGCGAGCTCGGCCCTGCCCCCGGTCCTGCGCAGGGCGGACGTCGCGTTCCAGGGCGCCGCGGAGATCCGGAGCGGGTAGGCGTTCACGCCCACGCCGTTCCCGACGCGCCCCGCGCGCGTGCGCCCGAAGCCGAGGTGGACGGTCACGACGCCGTCGGGCTGGCCCGGGAGGATCCAGACCGGGAGCTCGATCTTCCGCTCGTTCGCCTCGATTTCGACGACGTCCTCGTTCTTCAGGCCGAGGCCCTCGGCGCTCTTCGGCGAGAGGTGCGCGGCGTTGTCCCACGCGAGCTTCGTGAGCGGCTTGGGCATCTCCTGCAGCCAGCCGCTGTTCGCGAAGCGCCCGTCGAAGAGGCCGGGATCGGGCCTCAGGACGAGCTCGAACGACCCCGCCGGCGCCGGCGCGGGCGGCGCGGCAGCGGCGGGCGCCTTCGGCGCGAGGTTGCGCACCGGCAGCGCCGTCCCCGCGACGACGCCGTCGTGCAGCGACTTCCGCCAGAACGCGTCGAAGCCCGCGGGGCGCTGTTTCTGCCACGTCGCCTTCACGAGGTCGCCGCCCTTCGCGGCCGGCTGGCCGAGGACGGCCGCCAGGACCTCGTGGACCGACTTGCCGCCGTAGAGCGGCTCGACGAGTGGCTGCGCGATCGACGCCGTCCCGTCGAGGGCGCGCGCGTCCGTCCACGACTCCAGCGGGTGCGCCTCGTTCACGTGCCACGTGCAGTAGGCGCTCGTCTCGTCGTCGTAGAGCGAGAGGTGGGCCCGGAACGCGGCCCGCTGGACGGCGTCCGCGAACGCGAGGTCCGCCGGGGCGTCGAAGACGGGGTTCCCGCCGAGGATCAGCAGCGTGTCGACGCGGCCGGCTTTCAGGTCGGAGGAGAGGTCGCGAATGGAGGCGAGCTGGTCGACGGGCTCGGCCTCGACCGGGTCCGTCAGGAGGACCGTCGTCCCGATCGCGCCGAGGGCGCCGTTGATCGCGTGGCAGAGCGCGTGGACCTCCGCCGGGGCGTAGTCCCCCGCGACGACGAGCGCGCGTGCGCCGGCCGCGCGGAGATCGGCCGAGGCCGTGGCGAGTCCCGGAAATACCTCTTCCGGAGAGCCGCCCGTCACGGCGGCGTAGAGGGCCCGGGCGGCGGCGAGGAGCGCCGACGGCTTCACGGGAAAGCGGTGGTCCGCGAGCGTGGACGACGCGGTGGGCGTCGATTCGACGGCGTAGAAGCGCGGCGGCGTGCCGCCGGAGGCCGCCGCCTCGCGCCGGCGGCGCGCGAACGCGCGGGCCGACGCGAGAGCGCCCGGGCCCGAGACGAACGGGTCCGCGTCGAGCGTCAGGACGACGTCGGCCTTGCCGAAGTCGTGGCGGGTCTCGACGGCCTGCCCGTAGGCGAGGCGCGCGCCCGCGCGGACGGCGTCGCGGCCCGCCGGCTCCCACTGGTGCCAGCGCGCCTTCGGCAGCGCCGCGAGGACGGCCCGCATCTGGGCCGCGAACGTCGGGGACGTGACGGTCTGCGTGAGGACGCGGAACCCCTCGCCCTGGAGCGCGGCGTGGACCTTGACGCGCTGGGCGAGCTCGTCCGTGAAGTTTCCCCACGTCCGGATCTGGCCGAGCCGCCGGATCGTCTGGGAGCGGTCGGGGTCGTAGAGCGAGAGGACGAGCGCCTGCGAAAAGGCGTCCGTCGCGCCGAGGCTGGCCGGGTGGTCCGGGTTGCCCTCGACCTTCGTGGGGCGGCCCGTGTGGCTCTCGACGAGGAGCCCGGACGCGAAGCCGCCGAGCGTTGCGGACGTCGCGAAGAAGAGAGGACGGCCCGGGACGACCTCCTCGGGCTGCTTCACGTAGGGGACGATCCCCTCCCGCGGCTGCTTGACGCACGCCGAGAGGCCCGCGAGGGAGAGCGACGCGGCGGAGAGCTCGAGGAAGCGGCGGCGGCTCACGCCCTCGTCCCACTCGGAGGCGTGCTGCGGGAACTCGCGGCCGAGCATCTCGGCGAACTCGGGAGTCCCGGCGTGCTCCTCGAGACTGCGCCAGAAGGCGCTGCCCTTCTGCGCGGCGAGGCGTTCGCGGAGGTCGGGGGTGTGCGTGTGGTCGGTCATCGGTGGCACGTGCTGCAGTTCGTGAGCGCGTAGGCGGAACGGATGCCGTACTCCTTCTTCAGGGCGGCGCCCAGGGCGGCCTGGTCGTCGGCCTTCCACGCGAGGTCGAAGATCCTGTCCTTCGGGCGGAGGTTCTTCTCGGGGTTGCGGTGGCACTCGAGGCACCACTCCATCTGGAGCGACGGGAACTGGTACGTGAGGCGCATCCGGTCCACGCGGCCGTGGCACGACACGCAGCCGACGCCCTTGTTCACGTGGATCGAGTGGTCGAAGTAGACGAAGTCCGGGAGGTCGTAGACGCGCGCCCAGTTGAGGGGCCGGCCGGTCCGGAAGCTCTCCCGGACGGGCTCGAGCATCGGGCTGTCGTTCCAGATGAGCTTGTGGCAGTTGATGCAGGTCGCCGTCGGGGGGATGCCGGCGGACGCGCTCTTCTCGACGGCCGTGTGGCAGTAGCGGCAGTCGATCCCGAGCCCGGCGACGTGGTGCTCGTGCGCGAAGGGGATCGGCTGCTTGATCGTCACGCCCTGGTTCGTGTTGTAGGCAGAACGGTTCAGGACGGACGCCGCCCAGACGACGCCGGAGACGATGAACACCGCACCCCAGATGGACAGCCGCGCGATGGCATTCGTGGATCGGTTGAAGATCTGCGACATTCTCTTTTTCGTTCGCCGGTATCTCTCCGGCCGGGAAGGCCGGGAATTTACCAGATCGCGTCTGAGAGTGAGTTGCCTTCCCGCCCGATGCCCGTCGCCTAGAATCTCGCGTGCCCTCCGAGCGAATTTCACGGCGGCTGGCGGCGCCTCTCGCCGTCTTCGCGCTCGTCCTGGCCGTGCGCGGAGCGGCGCTCGTGTCGCTCCTCGCGACGCCGCTCGCCTCGTGGCACCTCTGGACGGAGACGGACGAGCACGGCTACGTGGAGTGGTCGGCGCGCCTCGCGGCCGGGAACTGGGCGGACGTCCCGGCCTACCGCGCGTACTTCAACTGGCAGAGGGAGTACGGCCCGCCGGAGGCGTGGGAGCGCTGGTACCAGAAGAACGCCTACTACGCCGGTCCGCTCTATCCGTACGGTCTCGCGGTCCTGCGGAAACTCTTCGGCTCGCCGTTCCTGCCGGCGCGGCTCCTGCAGCTGCTGCTCGCGTGCCTCGCTTCCGCGGCGCTTGCTGCTGCGGTCCAAAGACTCGGAGAGGATTTTCTTGGAAAGGGTAAGAGGGGAGAGGCGGCGGGCGACGGGTCGTTCGTTCCGTGCCGCGTCGTGGTGTGCGGTTGCCGCGGGTGTCCTGTACGGCGCTTACGGCCCGCTCGTCTTCCACGACTTCTTCCTCTACCGCGACGGGCCCGTGGCGCATCTCTCGACGCTCCTCGTCGCCCTGCCGCTCGTGGTCGGCGGCGGCGCTGCGTTCGGCCTCGGCCTCCTGGGCGGAGCCGCCGTCCTCATGAAACAGACGGTCCTTCCCCTCGCGCTCTTCTCCCTCTATTCACTTTCAAGGAAATCCGAATCCCGGCGGCCGCGAACGCGGCCGCTCCCTCCTCTTCGGTCTTCCTCGGCCTCGCTCTTCCTCTCGGCGTCCTTGCGGTCCGCAACGTCTCCGCCGGCGTCCCGCCGCTCACGTTCGACACGCGGCAGTCGATCGGCCTCGTGTGGGGGAACGGGTTCGGCGCCGACGCGACGACGAACCCGCCGCCGGGCATGAAGGAGATCCTGGAAGAAGCCGGCGGCTCGACGTCGAAGACCGCGAGGCTCGTCCTGGCCGGGCTACAAGGAACAGCCGCTCGAGCTGCCGAAGCTGTTCCTGAAGAAGCTCGCGACGTTCTTCAACCGCTTCGAGGTCCCCGACAACGCGAACTTCTACTTCTTCCGCGACCGATTGAAGATTCTGAGAATGCTCCCGGTCTTCGCGTGCCTCCTCGGGATCGGGGGCGTCGGGATTTGCGCGGCGCTGAAGCGCCGCGTTCTTCGAAGGGACGAATTTGCGCTCGCGCTCGTCGGCATCCTCGCTCCGCTCGCGGCGTGTCTCCTCGTCCAGACGACGTCCCGCTACCGGGTCGGCGCGATCGGGCCTCTCGCGCTCGGCGCGGGCCTCTTTCTTCTCTTCACCTTCGAAGAAATTCGCGCTCGCCGCTGGCGAGCCGTCGCCTTCCTGGCCGTGCCGGCAGCCGCGCTTTCCCTCGTCCCCCTCCTGCCCTCGACGATCTACGACGCCCGCCACCGCTGGTCGGACACGCTCGTCTACGCGACGCTCGCGGAGGGGGAGCTCGGGCCCGAGGCCGCGGCCGAGGAGATCCGCCGGTACGTCGAGGAGGGCGGCGACGACCGCGCGTACGACACCGCGCTCCGGGCGTTCCGCTACTGGGTGAGGACCGGCGAAAGAGCGCAGTCGCTCGTCGAGCCCTCGGGCATCGCTCCGCCGGAGCGCCGCCTGAGGGAGTTCCCGAAGACGAGCCGCGACGCGCTCTTCGCGCGCTGAGCGCGCGAAGAGCTGCGAGCCGCAACAAAAAGGCCCCGGCGTCGCCGGGGCCCTATTACCTTCTAGGAGATCTTCTCTTCGTCTTCTCTTTGTCTTCA
>CAVTMV010000016.1:0-253721 GCA_963735945.1 uncultured beta proteobacterium | reverse complement strand
GATCACGCGCTCGACTGGCACCAGCCACTAGCTTGGCTGCAAGGCTTGTTTCAAGTGCGCAGCAAATCCGTTCGCCCTGAGCCTGATGAAACTACTAGCCATTCGACTAAGTTCGCAAGCGAACAAGTCGCTGGTTATGTCGAAGGGTGAACATTTAAAGCCGCTGATTTGTTGCGCATCTCCGTTCATGGTTCGACACGAACGGAGGGGTTAATCAGACGGTTATCCCCGGATTTGCATGGCCACGGAACACAACCCGATCCGGAACAGATACACTTCCCGCCCTATGGATATGAAACGAATAGTTTTGGTCATATTGGGCTGTCTTGTCCTGATACCGGCCTGGGCAGATGAGAAGCCTCTCGAGATCCACGATAAGCTGGCGCCTCGTGCCGGAGATGCCAAGGAAATTGCCCTGACCCTCGATGCGTGTACCGGAAAATTCGACTATGACCTGATCGAATTCCTGATCCGCAACCGGATACCCGCGACGATCTTTGCAACGAAGAAATGGCTCGATAGAAATCCTTTCGGCGTTTCCGTCATCAAAGCTCACCTTAATTTGTTCGACGTCGAAGATCATGGCGAAAACCACATCCCGGCGGTGATCGGGGCTGGCAAAAAAGTCTACGGCATTCCCGGGGAGCCGGATATCGTCCACCTCCGGCGTGAAGTGACAGTGGGGGCGCGAGCGATAGAGCGGGCCATTGGCGTCACGCCTCATTGGTACAGAAGTGCCACAGCCGAGTATGACGCGCAGTCGATCGCGGAAATCACAAAGCTCGGATACAAGATCGCCGGTTTTTCGATCAATGCCGATGAGGGAGCGACCTTGAGCAAGCTCGCCATCGAAAAGCGGCTCAAGAACGTCCAGCCGGGCGATGTCATCATCGCCCACATGAACAGACCGGCGTCGGATTCCGCCAAGGGCTCTCCGCGGCGCTGACTCAGTTGCGCAGCAAAGGCTTCGTTTTTGTCAGGCTGGATCAGGTCGAACTCAGGGTGATTCCAAGAAAGTAGCGCGCGGATGCTGTGGCGTCCGTTAGTTAGTATCGGGAAGCGGTCTGGCGTATATTGGCGGAGTAGTCCAAACTGCGGACGATAGACAGTGTTTTCTAATTTCTTCCCTTGTTAGAAATTTGGATACAAGAACATAAAGCATCACATTTCTGAAGGAGAATTTAAGATGAAGCTTTGGTTGTTGAATGTGACGGTTGCCTTTTTTGTAAGCGTGCCACTGTGCTTTGCTGATCCTATCGAAATACTTGCCATAGGAGATAGCCAGACTAACGGCAAAGGTATTCCTCAAAGTTCTGCCTATCCTGCTCAGCTAGAGACAATACTACGTTCAGATGGATATGATGTAGTAGTAATAAATGCAGGAATCGATGGGCAGAAGTTCTATGAAATCTACAATCGAATGACCAGTAGAGAAGTAAATGAACGCACAAAGATTGTTATTCTTCAGGGCGGAGGAAACGATACCAATACGTCTTCAGCCATTGAGTATGAGGAGAAATCTCTTGCTTGGTTACAGGATCACCATCTTCCTGCTGTATTAATTTCAAGCAAGCGTGTCAAACACCTGAAGATGCTGGCTTGTTGGCAAAAAATATAGCGCTAGCTATTACTGACCTGCCCCCCGTAGCCCTACCATCAATCAGTAGCAAAGCCCTTGGGTTGCGAGCTTAAACTATTTCGTCGCTCGGTTGCGTTTCAGCATCTTTGTTCTGCCGGTGCAGTGCCGCGAATTTCGCTGGCGGCATCCTGTTACAACTGCTATGCGGTCGCACTTCGTTGTAGTCGCGTCGCCACGCCGCAATTTCTATCCGTGCCTGCGCCAGCGTTTCAAGCCAATGTTCATTCAGGCATTCGTCCCGGAACTTGCCATTGAAGCTCTCGATGTAGGCGTTCTGTGTCGGCTTCCCTGGTTCTATCAATAGAATGCTTATGCCCCTCGCGTGCGCCCATCCCAGAAAGGCCCGGCTGGTGAATTCAGGTCCGCCGTCGGTTCGGATCGCCCGAGGATAACCTCGAAATCGAGCTGCCTGTTCGAGTACGCGCACCACGTAGCCGCCAGAGATGCCGTGATCCACCGTGATGTCGACGCTCTCATGGGTGAAATCGTCAGCCACGGTCAGACACTTTAGCCGTCTGGCATTGGCCAAACTATCCATCACAAAATCTATGCTCCACACTTCATTCGGTCGCGATGCTTGCGATAGCTTCGTGCGTTCACCCATCGGCCGAGTTGCCTTCTTGCCGTTTAACCGATAACTTTGCTTCGCTATACAACCGCCACACGCGCTTGTGGTTCTCGTGACGGCCTTCGGCGCGCAGCAAATCGTGGATGCGTCGGTATCCAAAGCGGCGCCGCTGATAAGCCAGCTCAACGATGCGTGCTGACAACGCCAGTGTCTGCGCATCAGTCGTTGGCGGCACCCGCCAGCTCGTTCTGGATAGCCCCACAAGTCGGCATGCGCGTCGTTCTGACAGTTGGCATTGCTCGATCATCACGCTTATCGCCTGGCGTTTGACTTGTGGGGCTAGCGTTTTACGCCGAAGGCCGTCTTGAGCGCTTCAATATCCAGATGGGCTTCAGCCAGCAGCTTCTTCAGCTTGTTGTTCTCGCCTTCCAGGTCGCGCAATCGTCGCGCTTCGCTCACGTCCATTCCGCCGAACTTGGCGCGCCATTTGTAAAAACTGGCATCGCTGATCCATGTCTGCGGCAGATCGCCGCAACTGGCATTCCCGGCTTCTGCTTCCTTGATGAATCCAATGATCTGTTCTTCGCTAAATCGACTCTTCTTCATTTCCGCCTCTCTTCAAAAGCGGACTTTACTAACTTCTAGTTGGTACGGTCTAGGGAGCGTCATTACGGCGGGTTAATGAAAAGATATTCCTAACGATAGCGAACACCGACAACCAGGAGAATATTTCGCAGGAAAAAACAAGGTCGACACTCACCTCACCGCATTAGGATATGGAATCATTGCTAAGAATATGGCGCCTATCATTGAAAAGATAATCATGGAACATCATCTTGGCGAACCAAAAGTCATGAACCACCCCTGAATCACACGAAACCTTATGATGACTTTAAGAGTAAAGTCAGATGGCGGCTTGGGGCACAACTCAGAAATAAGCGGCGTACCTGCGACGTCAGTAATTCCGCGCAAAGCAGAAATTTTCGCGACCCCCCATCTGCCAGTAGTCGTTCATGCTTCGACAAGCCTGTCCTGAGCTTGGTCGAAGGGCTCAGCACGAACGGACTATTTCCGGTCCGCACACAACCTAAATCTGCTTCACCTTGATGTTCAGCGTCTGGATGCGATAAGCGATCTGCCGCGGCGTCATGTCGAGCAGGCGCGCGGCCTTGGCCTGCACCCAGCCGGCCTGTTCCAGCGCGGCGATGACTTTCTCGCGTTCGTCCAGATTGGGGTCGTCGAGGTCCAGTTCTGGATGGGGCCGCGGGCTGCTCGAAATCTTTTCGTCGATGCCGGTGAGCAGGATGGCGTCGCGGTCTATGGTGTTGCCCTCGGTCATCACCGAGGCGCGTTCCAGGCAGTTCTCCAGTTCGCGCACGTTGCCCGGCCAGTCGTGGTGCATCAGCATGCGCAGCGCGGCATCGGTGAGGCTGAGCTGGCGGCCCTGTTGCGTGCTGACCTTTTCGACCAGGAAGCGCGCGATCTCCGGGATGTCTTCCATGCGCTCGCGCAGCGGCGGCAGGTACAGCGGCATCACGTTGAGGCGGTAATACAAGTCCTCGCGGAAGCGGCCTTTCTCCACTTCGGCTTCCAGGTCGCGGTGCGTCGCGGCGACCACGCGCACATCGACCTTGATCGTGCGGGTGCCGCCGACGCGCTCCAGTTCGCCTTCCTGCAGCACGCGCAGCAGCTTGGCCTGGAACGAGGCGGAGATCTCGCCGATCTCGTCGAGGAACACGGTGCCGCCTTCGGCCTGTTCGAAGCGTCCCTTGCGTTGCGCCACCGCGCCGGTGAAGGCGCCTTTCTCGTGGCCGAACAGTTCGCTCTCCAGCAAGGTCTCCGGCAGCGCCGCGCAGTTGAGCTTGACGAAGCTGCCGCGCGCACGCGGCGAGTTGTAATGGATGGCGTTGGCGATCAGTTCCTTGCCGGTGCCGGTCTCGCCGCGGATCAGCACGGTGGTGTTCCACTTTGCCACCAGCCGCACCTGCTCGAAGATGCGGCGCATCGGCTGGGTGTGGCCGATGATGTTGTCGAAGCCGTATTGCCCGCGCACGGTGCGGCGCAGCACGTCGCGTTCCTCGGCGATCTCCTTCTTCTCCTGCGCCACTTCCTGCGACAGGCGCACGCTCTGGCCGATCAGGTTGGCGACCATTTCGAGGAAATGCTGGTATTCGTCGAGCTGCTTGTTGATGCTGGGCGCGGGTTGCGCCGCCAGCACGCCGACGACTTTCTGGCCGATGCGGATGGGCACGCCGACGAATGCGCCCTGCGGGTTGTAGATGCCGAGGCGCGAGAGAAAGCGCGGCTCGTCCATGATGCATTCGACCACGATGCTGCGGCCAGTCTTGAGGATGGTGCCGACCACGCCCTCGCCGGGCAGGTAGCTGACTTCCTCGGTAACGGCATCGGAGACGCCATAGACCAGCGACACCTGCAATTCCCCGCTTGCAGCATCAATAAGACTGACCATGCCGCGCTCCAGCGCCATGCCTTCGTGCAGCGCGTGCAGCACACCGTCCAGCGTCTGCTTGAAGTTGAGCGAGTGCGACAGTACCTTGCTTACCTGGTACAGCGTCTCCAGTTCGGAGCGCAGCAGGTCGAGTTCCAGACGCGGGTCAAGCATGATGGCCTCCCGCATTTGGCACGGATATGCCATTCCTTCCCCCTTGAAGGGGGAAGGTTAGGATGGGGGTAGAGTTCTGAGTCGTGCAAGAGTCTACCCCCACCCCAGCCCTCCCCCTACAAGGGGGAGGGAGTGAAAAAGATCGCGTTCTGCTAATCATGGCCGCCTCCCGTCGCCCGATGGCAGTTGCACGCGCACGCGGCAGCCGGCGTGATAGTCAGGATCGATGTCGATGGTGCCGCCGTGGCGGCTCACCACTTCCTGCGCCATCGCCAGGCCGAGGCCGAGATGTTGTTTCGCCGCGCCCCTGGTAGTGAAGAATGGCTGGAACACCTTGTAGCGCAGGTCGTCGGCGATGCCGGGGCCGCTGTCCTCGACGAACACTTCGAAATGGTCGGCGCCTGCCTTGCAGGAGACGCGCAGTTCGCGCGATCCGCCGCGCCGCTCGTTCATCGCCTCGATGGCATTGGTGACGAGCTGCTTGAACATATTGATCAGGTGCGCCGGATGTGCGGCGAGGGTGGCCGGCGTGCCGGAGGGCGACCACTCCACCACGATGCCCGAGCTGAGCAGGCTGGCCGTGGTGAGCTTGAGCACATCGGCCAGTACGTCGTTGAGGTCGATCAGCTGCATCGTTTCGTCGCCGTGGTCCGGGATGCTGGCGCGCAGCGTCTCCAGCACCTCGCGGCTCTTTTGCATGGCTTCTTCCAGTACACCCGCAGCAGGCAGGTCGCTGCCCTCGCAACGTTTGCGCGCCATCATGTTCACCGCAGCGCCCAGCATGTTGAGCGGGCCTTCCAGTTGATACACCGCACCGGCCATCATTTCGCGCAGGCCCTGGATGCGCTCCTGTTCCGACAGCAGGGCGCGCAGGCTGTTGATGCGCAGCGCCTCCTGCTGGCGCTTGTTCTCGCTGATGTCCTGGAGGGTGAGCAGCAGGTAATGGCGGCGCAGCGGCTCGTAGAACGCATCCGCGCCGACGTCGTGTTCCTCGAACCACGATACCGCGCAGGAGAACCAGCGCGCCGGCTTGTTCGGCACTTCGATGCATACCTCGTGCGCGGCAATGTCGCGGTGCCGGTCGTGGGCCCTGGCGTACGCTTCGCCCATCTGCCCGCGCAAGGCGGCGAGCAGTTTCACCGCCGGTTCCTTGCCGAGGTCGCCGATCAGCTTCTTGTATTCCAGGTTATCCAGCACGACGCGCTCCTGCTCGTCGAGCAGCACGATGGCGACCTGCGTCGCATCCACCACCGATTCGATCAAGGTTTTCTGGTTCTGCACCTGCCGTTCGAGTCGGTGCACTTCGGTCACGTCGCGCTGCATGCCAAGGTAATGCGTGGTGTCGCCTTCGCTGTTCACCACCGGGGTGATGGTCACGTCGGCAAGATAGCGGCTGCCGTCCTTGCGCTTGTTCACCAGCAGGCCGTTCCACGGGCGCTGGCGCTGGATCTGCGCCCACAGCGTCTCGTACACCAGCTTGGGCGTCACGCGATAAGACAGGATGGATTCGTTGTGGCCGAGCACCTCGTCCTGGCCATAGCCGGTGATGCGCGCGAACGCGCTGTTGGCATACAGGATGTTGGCGCGCGCATCGGTGATGGAGATCGCCAGCGCGGCCTGCTCCACGGCCTGGCGGAAAAGATGCGACGGGACTTTGCCGCCATCGTTCATGGCGGCGTCCTGCGGTTCGTGTGTGGCGGTCGGTTTGGACATAGTGCTTCCGTTTCGTGTGTACGGAACTGGTTCAGCAATAACTGTGCCGACAGGAAGCCATGCCGACGCAATGCCGCTGCAGACCGGCAGCTTGTAGCGTTTGCTACATCGGTGCATGACATCAACCGACAACGACAAACGTTTTTTGCACCGCGCTGGTGCGTGCATGCACCAAACGCCTGATTTTGTGCGCATCCCATTTTTCCGCCGACACTGGCACGGCGTTTGCAGATAGGAGCGCAGGAGAATATCGATATGCGCGAATATCTGTTGCTGTTGCTGAGTACTGTGCTGGTGAACAACGTGGTGCTGGTGAAGTTCCTCGGACTGTGTCCGTTCATGGGCATTTCCAAGAAGACCGATACCGCCATCAGCATGGGGCTGGCCACCACCTTTGTGATGACCATGGCCTCGGCCTCGTGCTGGATGCTGGAGCACTGGCTGCTGGTGCCGCTGGGTATGACCTATCTGCGCATCCTCGTTTACATCCTGGTCATCGCGGTGGTGGTGCAGTTCACCGAGATGGTGGTGCGCAAGACCAATCCGGCGCTGTACCAGGTGCTGGGCATCTATCTGCCGCTGATCACCACCAACTGCGCGGTGCTCGGCATCCCGTTGCTGACCACGCAGGAGAAGCTGCCTTTTGTTAACAGTCTTTTATATGGCTTCGGTTCCGCCGCCGGTTTCACGCTGGTGCTGATGCTGTTCGCCGGATTGCGCGAGCGGCTGGCGCTGGCGCAGGTGCCGCCTGCGTTCGCCGGGGCGCCGATCGGATTCATCACGGCAAGTTTGCTGGCGCTGACCTTCATGGGTTTTGCGGGGTTGGTTTGATTTGTAGGGTGGGCACGAGAATGTGCTCACCCTACCTGAATGTTTTACAGGAGATAGAGATGTTTACCGCTGTTATCAGCCTTACGCTTTTAGGTTCAGCCATGGGGCTGTTCCTCGGCTACTCCGCGCGCAAGCTGGAAGTGGAAGGTAACCCGCTGGTCGCCGAGATACAGGCCATCCTGCCCGGTTCGCAATGCGGGCAATGCGGCTTCCCCGGTTGCGCCGGTGCAGCGCAGGCGCTGGCCGATGGCAGCGCGCCGGTCACGCTGTGCCCGCCCGGCGGCCGTGCCGTGGTGCAGGCGCTGGCATTGAAGCTCGGCATCGAGGCCAACCTTTCCGATGTGGCCGACAGCGTACCGATGATCGCCGAAGTGAAAGAAGAGATCTGCATCGGCTGCACGCGCTGCTTCAAGGTGTGTCCCACCGACGCCATCATGGGCGCAGCGCAGCAGATCCATGTGGTGTTCCGCGAAGCGTGCACCGCCTGTGGCAAATGCGTCGAGGTGTGCCCGACCGAGTCGGCGACGCTGCAGCCGATACCGGTCAGCATCCAGTCGTGGCATTGGCATAAACCTGTGGCGGGGGTGGCAGCATGACACCGCAACAGCACACAAACCAGCCGTTCGCCCTGACCCTTCGACTCCGCTCAGGACTAAAGGCGATGTCGAAGGGCCATTCATGGTTCGACAAGCTCACCACGAACGGGTTGTTCAAGTTGAGAGGCGGCGTCCATCCCGAAGGCAGGAAGGACATGTCGGCAGAGCGGCACATCCGCGCACTGCCGCTGCCGAAAGAACTGTACGTACCACTGCAGCAGCACATCGGCGCACCGGCGACACCGGTGGTGAGCGTCGGCGACAAGGTGCTCAAAGGCCAGCTCATCGCGGCGGCGCAGGGCAATGTCTCGTCATCCGTGCATGCGCCGACTTCCGGCACGGTGGCCGCGCTCGGCGATTTCCCGGCGCCGCATCCTTCCGGCCTGCCGGTGCCGACCATCACCATCGAAAGCGACGGCGCAGATACGTGGGTCGACACTGAAACCGTGGCCGATCCGTTCGCGCTGGCACCCGAAGATATCGCTGCACGCGTCGCCGCAGCCGGCATCGTCGGTCTCGGCGGCGCGACCTTCCCTTCGGCGTTGAAGCTGAACCTCAGCCGCACGAGCGGCGTGCAGACGCTGATCATGAACGGCGGCGAATGCGAACCCTATCTCACTTGCGACGACCGCATCATGCGCGAGCGCGCCGCAGAGATCGTCGAAGGCATCGCGCTGATCGCGACTGGCGGTGGCTGCGAAAGAAGTGCTGGTCGGCATCGAGGACAACAAGCCGGAAGCCATCGCCGCGATGCAGGCCGCCGCCGCAAGGCAGTGCGGTGAAAGTCGTCGCCATGCCGAGCATGTACCCGATGGGTTCCGAGAAGCAGATCATCCAGGTGCTCACCGGCCGCGAAGTGCCGGCCGGCGGACGTCCGGCCGACATCGGCGTGCTGGTGCACAACGTCGCCACCGCCTATGCCGTGCAGCAGGCGGTGCGCTACGGCAAGCCGCTGGTCTCGCGTCTGGTGACCGTCAGCGGCGGCGCGATCAAGACCGCATGCAATGTGGAAGCGCTGATCGGCACACCGGTGCAGGAACTGATCGATTTCGCCGATGGCTACGCACAGCCCGCCGCACGCCTGGTGCTGGGCGGCCCGATGATGGGGCAGCAGTTCACCAATACCGAGATTCCGGTGGTGAAGGGCACCAGCGGCGTGCTGGCGCTCACGGCAGAGGAGATCGGGCAGGCTGAACCGTCGCCATGCATCCGCTGTTCGACCTGCGTGCGCGCCTGTCCGGTCGGCCTGATGCCGCTGGAGATGATGACGCGCATCCGCGCATCCGACCTGGCGAGCGCGGTCGAGTTCGGCCTCAAGGACTGCATCGCCTGCGGTTCCTGTTCCTATGTCTGCCCGGCGCACATCCCGCTGGTGCATTACTTCAACTACGCCAAGGGCGACCTCGCCGCGCAGGAACGCGCCAAGCTGAAACAGGAAGCGACCAAGAAACTGGCCGACGCCCGCAATGAACGCATCGCCCGCATCGAACGCGAACGCGCCGAGGCGGCGGCAAGGCGCAAGGCGGCGCGCGAGGCGAAGGAACGCGCGGCGAAAGAGGCGGCGGCGAAGGCCGCAACGGAGACTGTATGAGACTGGACATCGCCTTAATCCTCTTGCGGGGGAGGGTTAGGATGGTGAAGCAGGCTACAGAGTCCCCATCCTGACCTTCCCCCTGCAAGGGGGAAGGACTTGCTGTGCCAAGTATTTACGTGAAGGAATAGAACATGAACCCCATCGCCCATTCCCCGCACGCCCACGCTCCCAATTCCATCGGCAAAGTGATGGGCACGGTGCTGCTGGCACTCATACCCGCCACGCTGTTCGGTTTCTGGCTGTACGGCTGGCCGGCGATCAACCTGTGGGCGGTCTCGCTGCTCGCGGCCATCATCGGCGAGGCGTTCGCCCTGCGCCTGCAGGGCCGTGCGATCCGCCCCGTGATCATGGATGGCTCGGGCATCCTCACCGCCTGGCTGCTGGCGCTCTCGCTGCCGCCGTTCGCACCGTGGTGGATAGGCGCGCTGGGCAGCCTCTTCGCGGTCGTCATCGGCAAGCAGGTGTTCGGCGGGCTGGGGCAGAACGTGTTCAACCCGGCGATGGCCGCGCGCGTGATGCTGCTGATCTCATTCCCGGTGGAGATGACGCGCTGGGTCGCGCCCGCACCGCTGGGGTCGGCACAGGCGCCGGGCTTCCTCGACAGTCTTCACGTGACCTTCCTCAGTCAACCGCTGGATGGCATGGCCAGTGCGTCGCTGCTGGGGCACGTGAAGACCGAATTCACGCGCGGTGCAGGCCTCGATCAGGCGCTGGCCGGCTATTACGAACCGATGCATATGCTGATGGGCAGTCGCGCCGGCAGCCTGGGCGAGACCGCGGCGCTGCTGCTGTTGCTCGGCGGCGTGTTCCTGATCTGGCGGCGCATCATCACCTGGCATGCGCCGGTGGCGATGCTGCTCGGCGTGGTTGTGCCCGCCTTGATCTTCAACACGATCAACCCGGACCACTATGCCGGGCCGATGTACCACCTGCTGTCCGGCGGGCTGATGCTGGGCGCGTTCTTCATCATCACCGACCCGGTGACCTCGCCCAACACCACGACCGGGCAATTCATCTTCGGGCTCGGCTGCGGCCTGATGACCTGGATCATCCGCAGCTGGGGCGGCTACCCGGAAGGCGTGGCGTTCGCGGTGATGATCATGAATACGGCGACGCCGCTGATCGATCGTTACGTGAAGCCGCGCATCTACGGGCGCGACCGCAAGGGTGTGGCGTTGGCAGCGAGCAAAGGATAATGCGATGAAACTCGAAGAACTACGCGGCAAGTTGTCTTACCAGGGCGTGCTGCTCGGCGGCGTGGCGCTGCTCACCAGCGCGGCGCTGGCCTATGCGGCGCACCTGACCGAGCCTGCCATCAAGGCGGCAGAAGCGGCGGACCTCAAGCAGTCGCTGGCGCAGGTGCTGCCGGGCGAATACGACAACGACCTGCTCAAGGACACCGTCACGCTGCCGGGCAAGGATGGCGATGTGCTGGTGTATCGCGGCCGCCGTGCGGGCAAGGTGGAGGCGGTGGTGTACCAGATGGTCGGTCACGGCTATGCCGGCACGCTGGTGTGCGTGATGGGCGTGTCGAGCGAAGGCAAGATGCTCGGCGTGCGCGTGATCAAGCATGCCGAGACGCCGGGGCTGGGCGACAAGATCGAGCCGGCCAAGAGCGACTGGATCCACTCCTTCGAGGGCAAGTGGCTGGGCGAACCGGCGGCGGAGAAATGGGGGGTGAAGAAAGACGGCGGCGTGTTCGACCAGTTCGCCGGCGCCACCATCACGCCGCGCGGCGTGGTCAAGGCGGTGAAGGAAGGGCTGGAGTTCTTCGAACAGAACAAGGCCGCATTGCTGGATGAAACCGGAGGCAGATCATGAGCAACTACGGACGCATCGCCCGCGACGGGCTGTGGGACAACAACATCGTCCTCGCGCAGATACTCGGCATGTGCCCGACCATGGCGGTGACCAGCAGCGCCACCAACGGTCTCGGCATGGGGCTGGCGACGACGGCGGTGCTGCTGGCGTCGAACGCGATCATCTCGGCGGTGCGCGACCTGATCAGCCCGGATGTGCGCATCCCGGTCTACATCGTGCTGATCGCGACGCTGGTGACGCTGGTGGACGTGAGCCTGAACGCCTGGGCGCATGACCTGTACAAGGTGCTGGGCCTGTACATCGCGCTGATCGTGGCGAACTGCGCCGTGCTGGGACGCGCCGAGGCGTTCGCCGCCAAGGTCGGCGTGGGCGAGGCGGCGATGGACGGCCTGATGATGGGGCTGGGCTTCACCCTGGCGCTGACCACCATCGGCGGCATCCGCGAAGTGCTCGGTGCGGGCACGCTGTTCGCCAACGCGCACCTGCTGCTGGGTTCGCCTTTCGCCTTCCTGGAAACGACGGTGATTCCCGACTACAAGGGCTACCTGATGATGATCCTGCCGCCGGGCGGCTTCATGGTGCTGGGTTTCTTGCTGGCGGCGCGGCGCGTGTATGAACGCCGGCGTGCCGAGAAGGCGGCAGCGGCGGTGCCGGAAGCGGCAGCGAGTTAATAAATTCCGTTCGTCCTGAGCCTGTCGAAGGATGAACGACGCATCAAAAGCTTTGTGTTATTTGCCGTTCCCCCTTCGACTTGCCTTTAGTCCTAAGCGGAGTCGAAGGATCAGGGCGAACGGCTTTGTTTAGGGAGTATGAACATATGCAAATCGGCGTCGCCTATTCCGAACCCGCGCAGCAACTCTGGCTGCGCATCGAAGTGCCGGACGAGACCACGGTGCAGCAGGCCATCGAGCAATCCGGCATCCTGCAGAAATTCCCGGCCATCGACCTTGGCGCAAGACAAGGTCGGCATCTTCGGCAAGGTGGCCGAGCTGGATGCGCTGCTCAAGCCCGGCGACCGCGTGGAGATCTACCGCGCCATCACGGCCGATCCGGCCACGGTGCCGCGCCGCGTCATCGCCGGCGAGGATGACGAAGACTAATAGAGATTATTAAAAATCCGGGCCGCACGCGGATAGTCGCGGCAACGGGGGAATCTTTGTTAGCATGCAGAGCCTTCGTTTACTCAATTTCCGGATCGGGCACAACATGGAATCCTCCGCAGCACTGGAACTCGCAAAACACACCTTGCTGGTGTTCGGCATCATCCTCGGCATCGGCACCTTCTCCGGCCTGCTGGCACGCTTCGCCAAGGTGCCCGACGTGGTGGTGTTCCTGCTGGTCGGCATGCTGATCGGCCCCGGCGTGCTGGGCTTCGTGGACATCAAGGCCGATTCCACCATCAACCAGCTGATCCTGATCTTCGGTTCCAGCTACATCCTGTTCGACGGCGGCGCCTCGATCAAGCTCAAGGTGCTGAAGGAGGTGTGGATCACGCTCGCTGGTGATCGCCACCATCGGCGTGCTGATCACCGCCTTCATCACCGGCGTGGCCGCCTACTACTTCCTCGGCGTGCCGTTCATCGTCGCGCTGCTGCTGGGTGCCGCGCTGGCCTCCACCGACCCGGCCACGCTGGTGCCGGTGTTCAAGCAGGTCAAGATCAAGGAGCGCGTGGCGCAGACCGTGATGAGCGAATCGGCCTTCAACGACGCGATGGGCGCCATCGTCACCTTCACCGTGCTGGGCGTGGCGATGGGCTCGGGCGAATTCTCCGCCGGCGACGCCGCTCATCGACCTGCTCAAGCAATCCATGCATCGGTATCGTGATCGGCGGCGGTGCTGGGCTATCTGGCCGCGGTGCTGATCGCGCACGAGAAATTCGGTTTCCTCGCCGAATATGCGCCGGTGGTTACGCTGATGGCGGTGATCGGCGCCTACATGGGCGCGGACGGCGCTGCATGCCAGCGGCTTCATGGCGGTGTTCGTGTTCGGCATCATGCTGGGCAACCAGGAGACGCTTCGGTCTTCAAGCGCTGCGCACGAGGACCAGCAAGATTCTCGAAGACTTCATCATGACCACCGCGCTGATCATGCGCATGTTCATCTTCATCCTGCTCGGCACGCAGGTGGATTTCGCCCTGATGAACCAGTACCTGTGGGCGGGCGTCGGCGTGGTGGTCGTGTTCATGCTGGTCGCGCGTCCGGTCACCGTGTTCCTGTGCGCGCTGCCGGACCGCCGCGCCAAATGGACGCTGCAAGGAAATGCTGTTCATGTGCTGGACGCGCGAAACCGGCGTGATCCCCGGCGCACTGGCCGGCATGCTGGTCGGCATGAAGGCGCCGGGCGCGCAGATCATCGCCTCGGTCACCTTCATCGCCATCCTGATGACCATCCTGATCCAGGCCACCACCACCAAGTGGCTGGCGAAGAAGCTCGATCTGCTGGTCGAGGAGTAAACGGTTTTGAGAGTAATGGCGGTTTTGAAACGCGGGCTTCAAGCCCGCGTTTTTATTGCTTCTTCAGGTGCATTGCCAGCGCAAAATCCATCATCACCAGGTATCGAACCATTTCGGTAGTCCTTCCTTCACATAAGCCGCTTTTTCCTGCACGTTATAACGTTTAACTTGATTTACCTCCGGACATGGATTCGGGGAGTCGGCGGGGATGCATCAATGGATATCCGGATGCAGCAAGTTGCCGTATGTCAGAGATATTGTGTGCTTTACGACAAGATGTTCGGCCGGGTTTGTTAGTCAAGAATTCAATCAAAACAATTGGTAACAGATGCGCGCCCCATGTTTGTGAGTTTTGGTGTGAATCTTGCTGCCTAAAATTCAATGCCTAACTACAACTGACAAATCAGGCTTCGGGAGCGCAATCATGATTGTGAATGAAGGGGTGGAAGTCGACCGGGATTTGGTCGGATTGATTCGTTTGATGGGCAAGGCGGAGGAATACCGCGAACGATTGCAAACGTTGCAGTCGATATGGGATAACCTGACGCTGCTCGGACATCTTTCTGGCACTGCTACCGATATGTCGGATACCCGCGGTGCATTCCAGAAGTTGAGCTCCGGATTGTTGAGCCAGTTAGGCCGGGAGACGCTGAAAAAAAGTACGCTGGCGATGAAATCAAAAGCGCAGGTTGCTGTGGATATCATGGTTCGCAACCTGTTTGAACGCACTGCGGATATCGGCTTTTTGGCGATGGACGATGACGTGCGCGAATACTTGTCAAAATTCGCGCCGAAGAAGAGCAGGCTGGTGAATGAAGAAGCCAGACTGGAACTGGAAAAATATGACGCCGGCCTGCTGGAGAGATTCCGGGAATATGTGCAGAAATATTCCGTCTACTCCAATCTGATCTTGCTGGATACCGAAGGCAACGTGCTGCTGCAACTGGATGAAAATAACCCGGTGCTTCATTCCAGCGATGCGTTAATCGCCGAATCGTTGATGACCTCGCAAGCCTACGTTGAAACCTTCCGGCACAGCGATCTGTTGCCGGGTTCTCCCCATAGCCTGATTTACTCCTATCGTGTTGCCTCTGCCGGCGGGGAAACCAATCTTGGGGTCTTATGTCTGTGTTTCCGGTTCGAGAATGAGGCGGAACGAATCTTTGCCAATCTGGTTGAGCCGGAAGACTGGAGTGTCGTCACCCTGCTCGATCAGAAAGGAACGGTCATTGCCAGCAGCGATGCCTACCACGTCCCGGTCGGCGCTGTCGTCAGATGTCAGCCGGGGCGGGACTGGAGTGTGGTGCGCTTTGCCGGCAGGGAATATCTGGCGGTCACCCGTGCGACCCAGGGTTATCAGGGTTATATGGGGCCGGGCTGGTATGGGCATGTCATGTTGCCGCTGGATCACGCTTTCGATCACGAGCTTGAATACATGCGGGAAGCGGCCATTCCGGAAAGTGCGCTGGAATCGGTGATGAGCAACACGCGATTGTTCAACGAAGCACTGCGGGATATTCCCTGTCAGGCAGCCAAGATTCAGCGTGCGCTGAATCGCTCGGTGTGGAACGGAAATGTCAGCCAGCAGGGTGACCACAAGACCTTGAACCCGGCTTTCTCCAAAATACTGCTGTGGGAGATCAGCAATACCGGTTTGAAGACCCAGGATGTGTTCGAGCAATCGATCGACAATCTGCACCAGACTGTCGTCTCAAGCATTCTGCAAGACAGCCAGTTTCAGGCGGCGCTGGCGATCGACATCATGGATCGCAACTTGTACGAACGCGCCAATGATTGCCGTTGGTGGGCGCTATCCCCGGTGTTTCGCAGAGCTTTGTCTGCTGACGGTATGGGGGTGACAGATACGCAGCTGGCGCAGACGCTGAGCCACATCAACGGTTTGTATACCGTGTACGACAATCTGGTGGTTTTCGACCGTGCCGGATGTGTACTGGCCGTCTCCAGTCCGCAGTATCAGGAATACTGCGGACAAACGCTGAGTGATGAATGGGTGCGTCAGACATTATCACTGGACGACAACCGGAACTATGCCGTTTCCAGATTCGCGCCCAGTCCGTTGTATGGTGGACGGCATACTTACATCTATGCTGCTGCGATCCGTGAGCTTCCTGGCGGGAATAAAGTTGTCGGCGGTATTGCAGTCATTTTCGATGCAGAACCCCAGTTTGAGGCGATGCTGAACGATGCCTTGCCGCGCGACGAAAAGGGCTGCGTGCCGGATGGTTGCTTTGCGGTCTTTGCGGATCGGCAACATGGGGTGATCGCTTCCACATTGCCAGACTTGAAAGCCGGGATGCAGATCGATCTGGATGATTCGTTCTTTGCTTTGGACAATGGCGAGAAACGATCTGCCATCGCAGAATTCAAGGGTCATTACTATGTGGTTGGCGCCTGTATGTCGCAGGGGTACCGCGAATACAAGGGTAATGATGATGCATACCGCAACGATGTGGTGGCGCTCATCTTTACACGGTTGGGAGAATGCAAGCAGGAGCGGCGCAAGTTTGCATCAAGAATGCGTAGCCGGATGCAGGACAACGCGATCAAGGCTGCAGCGGAGGGCGAAAGCATCGAGATCGCAACCTTCTACGTGGATAACAACTGGCTGGGTATTCCTTCTGCACACGTCGTCGAAGCAATCGATGTTGCAGGCTTGACCAGCATTCCTGGTGCGGCCGAAAGTCTGCTGGGCTATATCATCTACCGGGACAAGCTCATTTCCGTGGTTGGGTTGTGGGGTATGTTGGGCAAAGAAGACAAACGCCGAGCCAGTCCTGAGCCGCAGATCCTTGTAATAAGGCTGGGTATCGAGGACGGTATGCTGCTGGGGGTGATGGTCGATGAACTCGGTGAGATTCCGGAAATATCGCTCGACCGGATTGAAAAAGTATCAACCATGCTGGCCGGTAACAACATGCTGGCCGAGAGCATCGTCAAGCCCGGTCACGGAAAAAGCTCCAATGAAATGATCGTCGTGCTTTCGGCTGAACGTTTGCGCAGTAAATTTATGCGGGCGGATAGATGAAGAGCGCAGTGCTTTATCTGCCTTGGCAATGACGCGCTAATTCTGCTTTTTCAGGTGCATCGCCAGCGCCGCATCCATTGTCGCCAGGTGCGTGTCGAACCACTCCGGCAACCCTTCCTTCACATAGGCGCGCACCAGCGGCAGATGGCCGCGCTTCAGGGTGCGGTTGAGTTGCAGCAACTCTCCCAACACGCGGTGGTGCTCGCTCTCGTGTTCGGGCAGCCCCTTGTATTTCGAGGCGCGCATCAACTGACCTTCCTTGGTGAAATGTGCGCGGGTGTGATCGATCAGCGCCTGGAACAGGGCCGGGAATTCGGCATTGCCGGACGCGATCAACGCGGCGACCTGTCCGGCGAATTCGCGATGCACGCTATCCATCTCTTCCATGCCCAGCGTGTGGCGGGTCTCATCCCACTGTGCCGGGTGCGCGCTCATGCAGTGGCGAGACTGCCGTTCCGGCTCTGGGCGGCAGTGAGGAAATCCGCCACGTCGGCATTCACGATCTCGATGTTGAGCCTTTCCAGGTAGCGCTTCTCCTTGTCGGTCGGATGTGGGATCAGCGCCCAGCCGGCCGGTTTGTCTGCGCCAAAGATGATGTCGGAGAACACCATGCGGTCGGTGTCGCGGTTCAGGCGCTGGCCGAGCAGCAGGTAGCGCTTGTTCTGGCGCAGGCGTTTGACGAACGAAGGGATGGCGAACCCGCCCATCAGTTCGGTGATGTAATCGACGAAATCGGCATCCGAGGCGATGTAGTTCGATTCCGGCAGCGGCGTGCCCAACGGTTTGAACAGGACAGGCAGCGAGGTATCCACCGCTTCCTGTTCGATGGCGGAATAGCTGCCACCGACGAACTGGAAAAGCTTGAAGCGGAAGCCGGTGCCGGAAACTCGTGCGATGCCGGTGATCAGCGTATGTGGCGTACCTGTGTATTGCTTCTGTAGCTGCGTGTCCCGGTTGCAGTCGATGAGGTAGGGCAGCTTTTGCTGTGCCAGCCAGGCGTGCAAGGCGGAGACGTGCTCCACTTGCGTGTCGCGGTAGGTCGCATCGAGGAACTTGTTCACCGCCGAGCGGCCGCGCTTCAGTTCCACGTTCATTGCCGCGCGCGAGAACTCGTACATCAGCTTGGGCGCCATCGGCTGGCCGTTGTTCATCGCCAGGATCAGGCTGTCGCTGTCGGCGGGAATGGCGCTGGCCCGTGGCCGGATCGATCACGCCGTCCAGCGCGCCGGGGCCAAGATAGGGAACGACGCTGCCGTCGGACAGGCCGGTGAAGATGGATTCAAAAGCTGCGCTCATCGGGATGACTCCTCTTGTGATTGACGAGTAAATCACTCGCAATAAGCGGGCCAGAGTGCACATCCAGCATTGGCGCGGGTTGCGGCCGAGCGGTGTTTGGAGCAAAAGCGACAAAACCGGAAATTCTGTCGCACAAGGGGGCGGGGGTAGGGGGCTACAGTTCGAAGATATGTCCGCGCTGCAAAAACTGCGGTTGATATTCCAGGGCCGCGTTCAACACCTCACGCATGGTCACCTCTTCGTATCCGGCTTCCATATGCACGATGAACAGTTCCGCGGGCCGTTGCAGCAGGACCAGACCCCGGGCAAGCAGCTTGGCGGTGGTGTGGCCGGAGCGCGCTGCCGCGGCGGCGTTGTCGTTGCGGAGCGTGGTCTCGACCAGCAGATATTTCAGGTTATCGATGCGATTGACTGCCAGCCAGAAATCTTCGCAAAAAGTGGTGTCGGCGCTGTACACCCAGCTCGCGTTACCGCTATCCACCTGATAGGCGACGCAGGGGACGGCGTGCATTGCGGGGAGGGCGGTGATGCGCCTGCCGCGCAGTTCCACAGAGTCGCCGGCCTGTATCGGCAGCAGGCGGAGCCAGGGCTGCTCCGGTGAAGGCTGGACGGTGTAATCCGGCCACAACTGGCCGTTGAAAAGATGTTGCTTGAGTACAGTAATCGTTTCCGGCAGGGCATATGCCGTCAATGGTGTGGTGCGGAAACTTCCCGCGGCATCGGCCAGCATCGGCAGGAACGCGCAGTGGTCGAGGTGCGAATGGGTAAGGAACACGGTGTCGATGGCAATGGCTTGATCCAGCCCCAGCTCACCCGCACCGGAACCGGCATCGATCAGGATGTCGTCGTCCACCTGGTAACAGGTGGTGCGCCGTTCGCCGGTGATGCTGGCGTTGCAACCCAGGGTGGTGATGCGCATCATGCACTCCCCGGCCTGCCGGGCGCGGGCAAAGGCTTACTCAACCTTGGCCTCATGCAGCCTGTGTCCGTTGCATGGCGTGATTGAAGAAACTCACTGCGTTACGCCCCGACCGCTTGACTTGATACATTGCCAGATCGGCGCGCTGCAGCAGGATATCGAGCGGTTCTTCATTGCCGTGGAACAGGCAGGCGCCGATACTGGTCGAGCATTGATGTTTCTGGCCATTGAGGTCATAGGGCTGGGACAGTGCCTCGCGGATCTTTTCGGCGACCAGAGTAACCTTGCGCTCGGCGTCGGCCTGTTCCTCGCTGATCGCTTCGATCAGCACCACGAACTCGTCCCCGCCGAATCTGGCTGCCGTGTCGATCTCGCGGATGCAGGTGCTGATGCGTTCCGCGGCTTCTTTCAGCAACAGGTCGCCGCAGTCGTGTCCATGCGTATCGTTGAGGATCTTGAAATGATCCAGGTCGATGAACAGCGTTGCCCCGTAATCGTTGTGGCGAGCCGAGGCGGACAAGGCCTTGCTGAAGCGGTCCAGGAACAGGCGCCGGTTGGGCAATTGGGTCAGCGTGTCGTAGAAGGCCATATGGCGGATCTCTTCCTCGGCCTTTTTGCGCGAAGTGATGTCGCTGAATATGGCTACATAATTGATGACGGCGCCGCGCTCGTTCTTTACCGCCGTGATGGACATCCATTTCGGAAAGAGCTGGCCATTCTTGCGTTTATCCCAGATCTCGCCCGACCATTTGCCTTCGTCGTGCAACCGTTGCCACATATCGGCGTAAAACTCCGGGCTGTGCTGGCCCGAGCTCATGAAGCTGGGATTCTTCCCCAGCACCTCTTCCTGGCGGTAACCCGTAATGTCCGAGAACGCCTGGTTGACCCGGATGATAATGGCTTGCGCGTCGGTGATCAGGATGGCCTCATGGCTCTCGAAAGAGGCCGCTGCAAGGCGCAGGACTTCCTCGGCATGTTTGTGCTTTTCAACTTCTGCCTGCAAGCGTTCATTGCTGAAGCTCAATGCCCTGATGTGATCCCTTAACTGCTGCTCAAGTCCTTCGACGAAACGGGATTCCTGTTCGCGAAAATGAAACCGGCCCGTCATGGCACGGAACGCATCGGTAATAACGCCAACCTGAGTATCACTCCCGGGTAACAGGCCTTCATTGCCAGCAGCTTTATTACGGGTAGTCATGTCGATTTCTCCTAAAAGGCGCATATCCGGCAACGGGAGAATGTCATGTGTTGGCATCATCGGGTTCAAAGTCCGGAAAAAGTCAGGCAGTTACCCTGATTCATCATGTCGCCGATCCTGATATCGGGCGCACTGCATTCGAAATCCTTGTTATGACGGCAGGCGGTGACTTTGCACGCGCCCACGCCGGCGGTCTCTTTTGCACCGCCGCGCACCAATGATTCAAAGAACGTATCGCACATGGGCCGGTTCCCTTCGCCGATGGTGATGGCGATAGCGTGGCAGGCCTTGCTTACGTTATAGGCACATTCGCCGATCGAGCAGGCGGAAACACGGGGCATCTTTTTCATGACGAACATGGTGAGTCTCCTTGTTGTTCTGGTTCGGGCCGGGATTCACAGCACGTGCGTTACGGTATTGGCTTCTGGCTTTTCGGGGAGTCCGCCATCCGCAGTTTTCCGTTGAAAATAAAGGATGCGGCGCAGTGCGAAACTGCCTGTCGAAGCGTATTGCTTCAGGGTTTCGGCGAGATCGGCATCTGGCCCGTTCGGATTGGGCAAAATCACCTTAGCGGAATCAAAATTTCCTGCCATGATCAGCTCCTGAGTTCGTGGATGAGGGAATGCAATGTTCTGCTGTGGGTGTGCATTCTGATGAAGTGGCCGCGGTTAATACATCGGCGTTTTGCTGCTTATTCGTTCAGTGAACCGGCAAGTTGCCATCGGTGTTTGTCCTATGCCCAGCATCGGGCAAACTCTGTACACTTTGAAGGAGAACCCATCTATCGGGGAAACGCGGCATGTCGTTCGGGCGATCGGGTAATCAATGGCTAAAAGCATCAAATTCAGCGTGATGGAAACACGCCTCATCGTGGTGATGCTGTTGCTGACCGCCTTGCCGGCCATCACGATCGGGGGGATCTCTCACGATCTTCTGCTCGACAACATCCGGACCGAACGGATGGAGGACATGGGCCGGATCGCCGACGCCAAGCACGCCCAGCTGACGATGGTGTTGAAGCGGGCAAATGAACGTTCAGAATTGTTTCTTTCCTATTTGGCAAGCCAGTGTGATGCCGGGGGGCTGAACCGGGCTTGTGCCGTCAAGTTGATGAAATCGCACCTGGCATCCGAAATGATCCTGGGCATGACGCTGCATGACGCAAGCGACGGGCGCAGCCTGAGCGTTGGCGCCGCCCCGGTGTCGAGCGATGCCGGGAAGGCATTCAAACCGGGACAATTGGCTGGCTTTACCGGGACGGGGCCGGAAAAGAACCGTTCCTATTTCATTCTGGTCGCGGATCGGCGAGCCGGGCTGAAGCTGGAAGTGATCTACCCTTCGTCGAATCTTGTCCCGGTATTCGATCGTCCCGACGAGCTGGGCAAGTCCGGCGAAGTATTTCTAAGCGATGGCGATGGGTATTTCGTTACCCCAGCCAAATATCCCTCTACGCAAGGACGCAGCCACCCCATCCATGCGCATCCGATGCACACCTGCCTGAGTGGGCAGAGTGCCCAGGCCCTTGACCTGGATTACCGCGAGACCAAAGTCATCCACGGATTCAGTCCGATCCCGGAATTCGGCTCGGCCTGCATCATGGCGCATATCGATCAGCAGGAGGCTTTTGCGCCGCTGGCCGCACTGGATAAAAAACTGTCCATAGCGTTCTCGATCTTCATTTTGTTGTCTCTTGCGGGCGCCATAGCCCTGGCTAAAAGAATTGCCAAGCCGGTGATCGATCTCAGCAATTCCGCCCGCACTGCTTCGTCAGAGAACCCCCAGACAGGGCGCAGCGCTTGGGGGCAGGACGAGATCACCGAACTGGCGGCCACATTCAGTTCCATGTCGCGGCGCCTGACTGACAGCAATAAGCAACTGGAGCAACAAACCGTCGAGCTGACGAATGAGAAACGCCTGGTTCGGCGTGTGATCGACAGCGATCCCAACCTGATCTTCATCAACGACTCAGACGGCAGGATATTGCTTGCCAACGAGGCGATGGCCACATATTTCGGGAAGACGGTCGAGGAAATGATCGGGAAAGGCATGCGCGAGCTGGTGGACGAACCCGGGCAGATCGCAGCATTCGACCTGAATTACCGCAGGGTGATCGAGACTTTCGATGAGCGCGTATCGTTCGATACTTTGCAAATGGGCGATGGCAAACAGCGCTGGTTTTACACCATCAGGAAGCCGCTGGTCTGGAACGATTGCTCGGCGGTATTGTTGACCATTGCCATGGATTTCACCGAACTCAAGCAGGCACAGGAATCGCAGCAGAAGATCAACCGCGCGCTCCGGCTGTTGAGCGTGTGCAACATGGTGTTGGCGCATGCGGAAGAAGAATCGCAACTGCTGGAGCGTATCTGCAAGCTGATCGTCAAGACCGGTGGCTACCGCATGGCGTGGATCGGGTATGCGAAGCAGGACGAGGATAAATCCGTGTATCCGGCAGCTCAATACGGTTCCGATAATGACTATTTGAAGAACATACGCATCACTTGGGCCGATACGGAGTGGGGACGCGGGCCCACCGGCGTGGCGATCAGAACGGGCACTCCTCAGGTCAACCAGGATTTTCTGACCAATCCCCAAATGGAAAAGTGGCGCGCAGAGGCGTTGAAGAACGGCTATCACGCAAGCATTGCGTTACCGCTCAGGGACGGGACAAAGATATTCGGGGCGCTGACGATCTATTCCGGAGAGGCTGGCTCCTTCGATACCGAGGAAGTTAAACTGCTGGAGGAACTGGCCAACAACCTGGCGTTCGGGATCGTCACGCACCAATTGCGCGACACACACAAGCAGACCGAAAAAGAGCTGCAGCGCAGCGAGGAAAAGTTCAAGGTGCTGGTTGAGCACCTGCCGCAGAAGATTTTCCTGAAGGACCTCGATTCGACGTATTTGTCCTGCAACGAGAATTACGCACAGGATCTTGGAATCGAGCCGGAAGCGATCACCGGCAAGACGGATTTCGATTTTTATCCCCGGGCGTTTGCCGAACGCTATCGTGCCGATGACCGGCGCGTCATGGATTCCGGCAGGGCAGAAGAATTGGAGGAGCCGTACGTCGTCGACGGGGCGGACAAATTCGCCAATACGATCAAGGTGCCATTCCGGGACCAGGCGGGGCATATCGTCGGCGTGCTCGGCGTGTTCTGGGATATCACGGACCGCAAACATGCCGAAGCCGAACTGCGGGAAAAAGAAGAACGCCTGGCGTTGGCCACGGCGCATAACGGAGTGGGTATCTGGGACTGGAACCTGCAAACGAACGAGATGATATGGGACGACTCGATGTATGTGCTCTACCATATCCGTCGTGAAGATTTTCCCGGCACCGAGGAGGCGTGGAGGGCGGCGCTGCATCCGGATGACCTTGGTCGAGGTGACATGGAGGTCGAAGATGCGATCCTGGGGATCAAACCTTTCGACACGGAGTTCCGCGTGATCTGGCCCAGCGGCGAGATCCGCCATATCAAGGCGGTGGCGAAGGTGTTCCGTGATGAACAAGGCAACCCGGTACGGATGCTGGGAACCAATATGGATATCACCGAACGCAAAATGGCGGAAGCCAGGCGCGACCAGTTGAGCGAGGCCGTCAAGCATTCCGCCGAAGCCATCGGACTGGCGGACAAGAACAACCGCTTCATCTACATCAATCCGGCATATGAGCGTCTGTTGGGGTATTCCCTGGAAGAGGTGGTGGGGAAATCCGTTGACGAACTGATCGGCATCCCGGAAGAAGAGCTCATCCAGCCCAAACTGGCGCTCGAAGCGGCAGAGCGGGAAGGCGCGTTCCGCGGCGAGACGTATCGCCGGACCAAAGACGGGCGCACCGTTGCGGTGTCGGTCAGCGTCAGTGCCGTGCGCGACCAGTTCGGCCGGTGCACGGGGTATGTCGCCAACCTGTTTGATCTCACCGAACGCAAGAAGGCGGAGGCGGAACTGATGCGCCAGCGTTCATTCATGCGCCAGGTCATCGATACGGATCCCAATCTGATCTTCGTCAAGGATGCTTCCGGTATATGTGTGCTGGCCAACCGGTCGCTGGCGGAGCACTACGGCCTGAGACCGCAGGAAATGATCGGGAAGCACCCGCTGGAATTCAATCCGAACCGGGAAGAGGCGCTTGCCCATATCGAGGCGGATCGCCGGGTGATCGAGAGCGGAAAGGAAATGCTGGCCATCCTCCCTTCGGTGCGGCGGAACGGCAAACAGTGCTGGTTCCTCACGATCAAGAAACCGCTTGGTGCTCCCCGACGGATCGGTCAATGTACTCGGAATCGCGGTGGATATCACCGAGCAGAAACGTGCCGAGATCAAGCTTGCCGAGTCCTATCAGGAATTGCAGCGCCTCTCTTCCCACCTGGAGAATCTGAGGGAAGACGAACGGGCGAAGATCGCACGCGACCTGCATGACGAGATGGGATCGTTGCTGGTCGCCTTGAAGATGCGGGTGGCCTGGCTTGCATCGCAATTGTCGGGCGAGAAACCGTTGCTCAAGGAAGAGGCCGGCCACATCTCGGCTTTGGTGGCGGATGCGATACATTCCATGCACCAGACTGTGAAAGAGCTGAGACCGAACCTGCAGGAAGGCTTCGGGTTTGCGGCAACGGTCGAGGATTATGTGGGCAAGTTCCAGCAACGCACGGGGATCGAATGCAAACTCACCCTGCCCGATGAGGAGCTGGACCTGGATGCCAACCAATCCGTTACGCTGTTCCGGATACTCCAGGAATCCCTGAACAATGTGGCAAAGCACGCACAGGCAAGTGAGGTGCGGATACGCTTCATTGGAAAGAACAAGTCGCTGTCGCTGTTCATTGAGGATAACGGCATAGGATTCGATCCCGCCGTGCACAAGGACCAATCCTTCGGTCTGCTGGGGATCAGGGAGCGGGCCTTGATGATGGGGGGCAAGACCAGGATCAGCAGTGCGCCTGGCAAGGGAACGCGGGTGTCGGTAACATTTATCCCGCATGAGTCGGCGGGATTGACATAACTCGGGGATCATTTCGCAACAGCCGGTCTTGTACATAAGGGGAGTGAATCATGGTTCGGGTATTGATTGTTGACGACCACGCCATCGTGCGCCATGGCCTGAAGAGGATCCTGGAGGGGGCGAAGGAGATCAAGGCCATCGGTGAAGCCGCCAACGGAGTCGAGGCGCTGAAAAAGATACGCGCGGAAAAATGGGATATCGTGCTGCTCGATATCTCGATGCCCGAGAAGAACGGCATCGACACCCTGAAACAGATCATCGACGAAAACAAGGCCGCCAAGGTCCTGATCCTGAGCATGTACCCGGAAGACCAATATGCCGTTCGCCTCATGAAGGCAGGCGCCTCGGGCTACATGACCAAGGATGTCGCGCCGGAACAGCTGGTCGAAGCAGTCCGCAAGGTCCTGTCGGGCAACAAGCACATCAGTCCCAAGCTGGCCGAATTGCTGCTGGTGGATTGCAGCAATCAATCCGGCAAATCGTTGCACGACACCCTGAGCGACAGGGAATACCAGGTGATGCGGCTGCTGGGTTCAGGCAAGAAAGTGTCCGAGATCGCCGAAGAATTGTCGCTGAGCGTCAAGACCGTCAGCACCTATCGCACGCACATCCTCGAAAAGATGAAATTGAAGAACAACTCCAAGCTGACTTGCTACGTCGTCGAGCATGGCCTGCTGATCAACGACTGACCGGCGAAGGGGGCAAAACCTCGATTGGAAAGCGCGCAAAGCCACGCCAAAAGGCAAAGCGACAACCGAAGAGCTGGATGAAGTGCGCGCCAAGATTTCAGCGCTGCTCGGTTTGTAACTACACATCAGCGCACCTCATTCGCCCACTTTTTGCGCCGAGCCAACTCCTTCTCGCTCGGCTCGATACCCACGAACGAACCGGGCCGGATATCGCCAGCCGGTACATAGGTGCTCATCACCACGCCAGTGCTCGAAACCCGGGAGCGAACGAGCTTCAGCGCGGATGGCTTGGCGGTCTCGCCGAAGAGGCGCTTGCCCCGTCCAAGCACCACCGGAAAAGTCCACACGTTGTATTCGTCGATCAGTGATGCGGCCTGCAGCGTTTGCACCAGATTGCCGCTGCCAATAACCTGCAGATCAGGGCCCGGCTGGGTCTTGAGAGCGATGATCGCCGAGACGACATCGCCGTGGAGCAGGGTCGAGTTGTTCCAGTGGAGCGTCGTCAATGTGCGCGAAGCAACATGCTTTTTCGCCGCATTGAGCGACTTCGCAATCGGATCGTCCTCGGGCTGGTAGGGCCAGTACGCCTCGAATATCTCATAGGTCCTGCGGCCGAGCAGCAGCTCTCGATCCTTGCCGTCGAAACCAGCTGCCGAAAAGTCCATGTCATCGTCCGCGTAGTTGAACATCCACCCGCCAAACGCAAAGCCGCCAGTCGGGTCTTCTTCCGGTCCGCCGGGTGCCTGCATGATGCCGTCAAGCGACGCAAACGTGGATACGATGAGTCTTCTCATGGCAACCTCCTGTAGTTATATGCGGCGGGTCATTCGTGCCAGGCAAGCGATTGCTTGGCACAAATGAGAACCAGGAGGGAGTCGATAGTTCCAGAGTCCAGGCTGTTGACAGCAGAACGTTCGTTCTCTACGATGCAAATATCATTCTGTACTTCGATTCCTGCGATATTGGTACGCGGGCTAAATGAACAAGGAAATCTTATGAGCAACATCAAGCTGTTTGAATCAAAACAGATTCGCTCCATCTGGGACGAAGAGTCGCAGCGCTGGTTGTTCGCTGTTGTTGATGTTATCGCAGCCTTGTCGGAAAGCCAGAATCCCCAAGTCTATTGGCGAGTACTGAAAAAACGGCTACTGGCCGAGGGTAATGAAAGCGTTACAAATTGTAACGCTTTGAAAATGGCAGCCCCTGATGGCAAACAACGGCTCACCGATGTGCCAGATACCGAGCAATTATTTCGGCTTATCCAGTCCATTCCCTCGCCCAAGGCCGAACCCTTCAAACGCTGGCTGGCCAAGGTGGGTTATGAGCGCTTAGACGAAATCGAAAACCCCGAACTGGCGATGGCGCGGATGCAGGACCTTTACGAAAAGAAGGGTTACCCGAAGGAGTGGATCGACAAACGCCTGCGCGGTATCGCGGTGCGGCAAGACTTGACCGATGAGTGGAAAGAGCGCGGCGCGGCATCCAGCAAGGAGTTCGCCATTCTCACCAATGAGATTATGCAAGGGACTTTTGATCTGAAGGTGGACGAATACAAGCAAGTGAAGTCTTTGGTGCGGGAGAATCTGCGCGACCACATGACCGACATCGAACTCATCCTCACGATGCTGGCCGAGGCGACAACCACAAAGCTGCATCGTGACCGTGATTCGCAGGGCATGGAGCCGCTGATAAAAGATGCGAAAGATGGCGGTGCAGTGGCTGGCAGAACGCGCAAGGATATTGAACATCAGACCGGGAAGCCGGTGATTTCATCTGGGAACTTCAAGACTTTGACGGGCGGAGATTCGAAGAAGCTGAGGAAGGGTGATGACTGATATTTGTGTTCTTTTTTCAAACGAGACAACATGATTGTGAAGCTCACCAGTAAAGGTCAAGTCACCATTCCTAAGCAGATTCGCGACGCGCTCAACATGACACCGGGCTGCTCAGTGCAAATCGCCGTTAATCAGGGCGGCGATGTTGTCATCCATAAAGTCGGCGCACGTGCCAATCGCAAGCCGGATCGCTTCGATGCTGCGCGCGGCAAGGCGGATGTTAAATGGCGAACCGATGAGTTGATGGCGTTGCTGCGCCCAGCCGTATGATTTTTGAGTAGCCCGGATGGAGCATCGTGGAATCCGGGAGGTGCGTGTTGTGAGCCCCTTGTTGACGCGGGATGCACGGCGATACCAGAGTTATTTTCCAAGCGTGAAATTGATTACGCCGTGATCTTGAATGTCTTAATGCAAGACCTGACCCTTGGCGCTTCCTGACCCTTGGCGCTTCCAAATTTAGGGCGAGCGCGAGCCATTGACTGGAAGAAGCAGCGTTTAACCGCCTACCCCAGCCGCTAGCCAAGCTAACGAGATTGGGACTTCAGGCGATTACTTGCGCGTGCGGGATTTCTTGAAGAGTTGCACGAAGATCACGACGGCAGTAGCGAACTTCACGGCCGCGGTGAGGACTTCGAGAACGGAGATGACGTCCATGTGAACTCCAAAGCGAGAAAGCGTGCGGGAATGACATGACTGCGAGTGGAACCCTCCAAATGAAAATGCCCGCTCGGAGGCGGGCAACAAAAAAGCCGCTCAAGGCGGCTTTACGGATAGTGTGGGCGCAACTTCTCCCCACGGGCGAATTCTACTGAATTTTAATCAGGCGTCAATCCATATGGGGTGAAGGAAAAGACGGACATGTTGCCTGTCTAGAACGCGCAATGTTGGGTTTCGTTGCGCTCAACCCAACCTACGAACTACATGTTGAATCAATACGCCGCAATACTCACCTCATACAACCCGCCAATCACGGTGTACTCATCCTCCCCCTGCAACATCCCCGGCAGCAATCTCGTATAGCAAAACACTTTCGATAGCGGCACTCTGCGCCGTGAGCAGGTAATCGCCGAATTCATCCGCGCGTTCGCGGTTGGCGGTGAACGAGCTCAGACTGTTGAACAGCACCACGCGATGTTTGTCGTCCAGTGTCGTCTAGTGTCTCGTGGTCGTCCACATGGTTCACGCCGCGATACAGCGTGAGATGGGTCTCGCCGGGATGCTGTCGCGCGAGTTCGTACTGGCAATAGGTGTAGAGCAGGTCGAACTGCGACTCCAGCGCGTTGGTGCCGTACAGTGCGGTGGCGCGCATCTCCAGATAATGCCGGTAGGCATCGCCGGACAGGTTGCGGATCGGCGCAACGTGATGGCGCGGCAGCAGGCCGAAGCGCGATTCCACCCAGCCTTTCAGCGCAGCACCTTCGCGTCCATCCGCATCGAAACTCCAGCCGCGCACCATGCGCAGGTAATCGGCCTTTTGTCTTTTGTGTGTTGCCTGCGACGAATAGCCGGCCTGCTCCGGTTCGTCGAGATAGAAGGCGGCATTCATGTGCAGCGTGAAGGCGCGCGCACGTTCATTCGCATCGTCGATGCGATCCAGCAGGGAGAAGAAGCCGCGATGCAGTTGCGCCACGCCATCGAGTTCAAGTGCGACCGGCGCGCGTTGAAAGGTGAGTCCGCCGAGGATGTCCGTCGGCAGGTTGCAGCGATTGATCGGCAGTCGGGCGCGTGCGCGGCAGGACCACGGACACGCTTGTAGCTACTGCGACAAAGCCATCGGCCTTGTCGTGTTGCACATCCGCCAATGCATTTTGCGCTGAATTATTTTTCTTTTGCATTTCAGGTGGTTGGGGGTTCATGGGGAGGGTGGCACGGAGCTTGCGATGTACAGGGTGCGAGCGACAGTTTTTCAATCGCAAATTAAATTCTGAAACTCTAAGGAGACTAACATGGCTCTGCGTCAATGCGCAATTTACGGGAAGGGTGGAATCGGCAAGTCCACCACGACCCAGAACCTGGTGGCGGCTTTGGCCGAAGCCGGCAAGAAAGTGATGATCGTCGGCTGCGACCCCAAGGCCGACTCTACCCGTCTGATTCTGCACTCCAAGGCACAGAACTCCGTGATGGAACTGGCTGCTGAAGCCGGCAGCGTGGAAGACCTCGAACTCGAAGACGTGTTGTCGGTTGGCTACGGCGGCGTCAAGTGCGTTGAGTCCGGTGGCCCAGAGCCCGGCGTTGGTTGCGCAGGCCGCGGCGTTATCACCGCCATCAACTTCCTCGAAGAAGAAGGCGCGTATGACGAGGCACTCGACTTCGTGTTCTACGACGTGTTGGGTGACGTGGTGTGCGGCGGTTTCGCGATGCCGATTCGCGAAAACAAGGCGCAGGAAATCTACATCGTTTGCTCCGGCGAAATGATGGCGATGTATGCCGCCAACAACATTGCCAAGGGCATCGTGAAGTATGCGAACTCCGGCAGCGTGCGTCTGGCAGGCCTGATCTGCAACAGCCGTAACACCGACCGCGAAGATGAACTGATCATCGCGCTGGCCGACAAGCTGGGCACGCAGATGATCCACTTCGTACCGCGCGACAACGCTGTGCAGCACGCCGAGATCCGCCGTATGACCGTGATCGAATACGATCCCAAGCACAAGCAAGCCGACGAGTATCGCGCCCTGGCGAAGAAGGTTGTCGAGAACAAGAAGTTCGTGATCCCGACCCCGATCACCATGGACGAGCTGGAAGAGTTGTTGATGGAATTCGGCATCATGGAAGTCGAAGACCAATCCATCATCGGCAAGGCCGCAGCTGCAGCCTGATAAAGGCCGGGTTAGAGCGGGACCGGGTACGGTCGTCGGTTCGGCTCAAAGCCTCTAACCCGATCTGAAACCCTGACGGACGCCACAGATTAGTGGGTCATTAAAGGAGAATGAAATGTCTGCATTAACACGCGAACAGACCGAAGCCCTCATTCAAGAGGTGCTTGAGGTCTATCCAGAGAAAGCAAAGAAAGACCGCGAGAAGCACCTGGCGGTCAACGATCAATCCATCGAACAGTCCAAGAAGTGCATCACCTCCAACCGCAAATCGTTGCCGGGCGTGATGACCATTCGCGGCTGCGCATACGCCGGTTCCAAAGGCGTGGTGTGGGGCCCGATCAAGGACATGATCCACATTTCCCACGGCCCGGTCGGCTGCGGCCAGTATTCCCGCGCCGGTCGCCGTAACTACTACGTCGGCACCACCGGCGTGAACTCTTTCGGCACGATGAACTTCACTTCCGACTTCCAGGAAAAAGACATCGTGTTCGGCGGCGACAAGAAGCTCGCCAAAGTGATGACCGAGATCGAAACCCTGTTCCCGTTGAACAAGGGTATCTCGATCCAGTCCGAGTGCCCGATCGGTCTGATCGGCGACGACATCGAAGCCGTGGCGAAGAAGACTGCAGCCGAAACCGGCAAGCCGGTCGTGCCGGTGCGTTGCGAAGGTTTCCGCGGCGTGTCGCAATCGCTCGGCCACCACATCGCCAACGACGCGATGCGCGACTGGGTATTGCCGCGCCGCGACGGCAAGGCATTTGAAGGCACGCCTTACGACGTGGCCGTGATCGGCGACTACAACATCGGCGGCGACGCCTGGTCTTCGCGCATCCTGCTGGAAGAGATGGGCCTGCGCGTGGTTGCGCAATGGTCCGGCGACGGCACCATCTCCGAGATGGAAAAGACACCGTTCGTCAAACTGAACCTCATCCACTGCTACCGTTCGATGAACTACATCGCGCGCCACATGGAAGAGAAGTACAGCATCCCCTGGATGGAATACAACTTCTTCGGCCCGACCAAGGTTGCCGAGTCGCTGCGTGCCATCGCCGCGCATGTTCGACGACAAGATCAAGGAAGGTGCCGAGCGCGTCATCGCCAAGTACCAGCCGCTGATGCAAGCCGTCATCGACAAGTACAAGCCGCGCCTGCAAGGCAAGAAAGTGATGCTGTACGTCGGCGGTCTGCGTCCGCGTCACGTCATCGGCGCCTATGAAGACCTGGGCATGGAAGTGGTCGGTACCGGTTACGAGTTCGGTCACAACGACGACTACGACCGCACCATCAAGGATATGGGCAACGCCACGCTGATCTACGACGACGTCACCGGCTTCGAGTTCGAAGAGTTCGTGAAGAAGCATCAAGCCCGATCTGGTCGGCTCCGGCATCAAGGAAAAGTTCATCTTCCAGAAGATGGGCATTCCCTTCCGCCAGATGCACAGCTGGGATTATTCCGGCCCGTACCACGGCTATGACGGCTTCGCCATCTTCGCCCGCGACATGGACATGACTTTGAACAACCCGTGCTGGGGCAAGATGCAGGCACCGTGGTTGAAGAAGGAAGAGTCGGTCGCCGAGAAGGCGGCTGCGTAAGCAACGCTCCGTTCCCTCCCCCTTGCAGGGGGAGGGCTAGGGTGGGGGTAGAAGCGGTGAGACTCCACGAATCTACCCCCATCCCAACCTTCCCCCTGCAAGGGGGAAGGAGCGGAGGAAGAAATTAAGTGACGCGCAAAACACCGCCGTCCATCAATCAATCTGTGCCGGCATCTGCAAATTGGCAGTGCGGCTAAGGAGATAAACATGCAACAAGCTGATGACATCAAACCCTGTTATCCATTGTTCCGTCAGGACGAATACAAGGAATCGCTGGGCAACAAGAAGGACAACTTTGAAGAAGGCCACGACGCCGCCAAGGTTCAGGAAACCTTCAAGTGGACAACCACGATGGAATATCGTGAGTTGAACTTCAAGCGCGAAGCATTGACCGTTAACCCGGCCAAGGCCTGCCAACCCCTGGGCGCGGTGCTGTGCGCACTGGGCTTCGAGAAGACCATGCCGTACGTGCACGGTTCGCAAGGCTGCGTGGCTTACTTCCGCACCTACTTCAACCGTCACTTCCGCGAGCCGATCTCTTGCGTGTCCGATTCCATGACCGAAGACGCAGCCGTGTTCGGCGGTCAGAAGAACATGATCGACGGCCTGGAAAACGCCATCGCCCTGTACAAGCCGGAAATGATCGCGGTATCCACCACCTGCATGGCGGAAGTGATCGGCGACGACTTGAACGCGTTCATCCTGAACACCAAGAAGGCCGGCAACATTCCCGACGATTTCCCGGTTCCGTTCGCGCACACCCCGTCGTTCGTGGGTTCGCACGTGACCGGTTGGGACGGCATGTTCGAAGGCGTGATGCGCTGCTTCACCGTGAACAGCATGGAAGACAAGAAGATCGGCTCGAACGGCAAGATCAACATCGTTCCCGGCTTCGAGACCTACCTCGGCAACTACCGCGTCATCCATCGCATGCTGGACGAGATGGGCGTTGCGCACACCATGCTGAGCGATCCGACCGAAGTGCTGGATACACCGGCTGACGGCCAGTTCCGCATGTACGCGGGCGGCACCACACAGGCCGAAGTGAAGGATGCGCCGAACGCGATCGACACTTTCCTGCTGCAACCGCTGCAACTCGACAAGACCCAGCAAGTATCGTCGAAGGCACCTGGAAGCACGATGCGCCGAAGCTGAACATCCCGATGGGCCTGGAGTGGACCGACGAATGCCTGATGAAGGTTTCCGAAGTCACCGGCAAGGCGATCCCCGCATCGCTGGTCAAGGAACGCGGCCGCTTCGTCGACATGATGACCGACAGCCACACCTGGCTGCACGGCAAGAAGATCAGCCTGTACGGCGATCCCGACTTCGTCATGGGCATGACCAAGTTCCTCACCGAACTGGGCATCGAACCGCTGCACGTGCTGTGCAACAACGGCAGCAAGAAGTGGGAAAAGGCCATGCGCAAGATGCTGGACGAGACTCCTTACGGCAAGAACACCCAGCTGTTCGCGGGCGCCGACCTGTGGCACTTCCGTTCGCTGGTGCTGACCGAGAAGCCCGACTTCATGATCGGCAACTCCTACGCCAAGTTCATCCAGCGCGACACGCTGGCACTGGGCAAAGAGTTCGAAGTTCCGCTGATCCGTATCGGCTTCCCGATCTTCGACCGTCACCACCTGCATCGCTCGACGACGCTGGGCTATGAAGGCGCGATGCAGATGCTCACCACACTGACCAATGCGGTGCTGGAGCGTCTGGACGAAGAGACCCGCGGCATGGGGACCACGGACTACAACCACGACCTGGTGCGCTAACGGCATGAGCCTGCGCACGCCGATGGCGGCGTTAGGCGGTACTCGGAATCCTCACATGCGTGGACGTATCCGGTTCCGCGTCTGCTTGCCCTCAGCCCTCAGACGGCCTCATCCGCATTAAGAGCTGCAGGTTACGAAAGGAGTAGCAATGGCAAACATCATGATCCAGGGCAGCAAAGGTGCGTATGTGTTTTACCTGCCCAAGCGCGACCTCGAGGACAACATCGTTTCGATGGAGTTCGACACCCCGGAAAAGTGGGGCGGCGAGATCAAGCTGAACAACGGCGGCACGTATTACATCGAGCCGCAAGCCGCACCGGCCAGGTTGCCGATCTCCCTGCGCGCCAAGCGCCTGGATGCGGCGGAATAATTTCCTCCATGTTCCCTCCCCCTTGCAGGGGGAGGCTGGGACGGGTAGACGTGATAGCCGTCTACCCCCTCCCGCTCCCCCTGCAAGGGAGGACGGATGGTTAAATTGAAAGGAGAATTATCATGGCAATGAAAATCAATGCAGATTTGTGCACCGCTTGCGGTGACTGCGAACCCGAATGCCCGACGGCTTCCATCAACGGCGAAGAAGGGCATGTATTCAAGATCAACGCAGCCGAATGTACCGAGTGCGACGGTGAGTACGACAAGCCGCAATGCGTGAAGATCTGCCCGATCAAGGGCTGCATCACACAGATTGCAGCATAAGCAACTCCGTTCGTGGTGCGCCAATCGAGCCGCGAACGGACCTATTCGAGTAGCCCGAGTTCAACTCCGGGCTGCGTGCAGAATGAAAATCAAACCGAACACGAAGAGGTGACCGTATGAGTAACGGAATCATCACCAAGACAGCCGCCCTGCGCATCGCAATGGCTACCCGTGTCCTCTCCGAAGTGAACACGGCAGCGCTGGTGGCGAAGCTGGGCGAACATCTCGGCCTGCCCGTCACCGAAGAAAAACTTTCCAAGGTGACCGTGGCCGACCTCAAACTGATCCTGTCCGGCGAAGAGACCGTCGAGCCGGATGTGGACAGCGCCACCATCAAACTGGCAGTGCGCCACCTGTGGGGCGAATCCGGCGATGCCGATGACTTGCCGCCGATGGATGCCTATGCCGAAGGCGAAATGCCCGGCAGCCTGCGCGTGGCCGTCGCTTCCAACACCGAAGAGAATCTCGACGGCCACTTCGGTTCGTGCCCGCGCTTCCTGATCTATCAGGTCGGGCGCGACGCATCCGCCTGATCGATGCGCGCTCCACGCTCATCACCGACGATGCGGAAGACAAGAACGTCGCGCGCGCCAAGCTCATCGACGATTGCCAGATCGTCTACGTGCAATCCATCGGCGGCCCGGCAGCGGCCAAGGCCGTGCGCGCCAACATCCATCCGGTGAAAGTGCCGGAAGGCGGCAAGGCGCGCGTCACGTTGCAACGCCTGCAGGCCGTGCTCGACGCGCCGCCGCCCTGGCTGGCCAAGATACTCGGTGTGGAAGCGAAATCGCTGAGCCGGTTCAGCCGAGGCGGAAGAAGAGTGATCGATGATCGCTGCCGAGACATTGGAGCAGATCGCCAGCACGGCCGCCGCAATGGGCGAGCTGAACGAAGCAGGCACTGGCTTCGCTGAAGAAGACCTGGCCGGATCTGCGTTTCACCTTCTGCAGCGACGACGACATGCCAGCGCGGCTGCCGCCGTCATTGCAGCGCGAAAGTTTCAACCTGTATCTGGTGGGCGGCGGCGAACATTGCCTCAGCCTGACCAAGGACCTGGAGCAAGCCATCGGCGTGGTGCTGGCATGTGTGGATGAAGAAGATTAGCGGGGAAACGCCGCGGGGATGCAGGCTATCGAGCTACCTGGCTGCAGCCCACTCGGCGACGCCCTCCCGCAGGTGGATGGCCGAATAACCCTCGTTCCGCAGAAGTGCGACGGCATCGGCAGCAAAAAGGCAGTAAGGGCCCCGGCAATAGGCCACGATCGAACGATCTTTCGGCAGTTCTGCCAATCGCTGCTGCAACTCTTCCAGCGGTATCGATCTCGCAAAAGGCAGATGGGCGTTCAAGTATTCTTCCGCGGGCCTGACATCGAGCATGACGATCTCGCCCTTGCGGGCGGCCTTGATCAGGCTGTCGCGATCGCTCGCCACCAGGTCGTCCGGGTGGGTAGCGATCTTTTGCAGCGCCAGTTGCAACTCGATCAGCCGCTCCTCGGCCAGCGTATGGATTTGAACCCACATGTCGGCGACTGACTTGTCTGCCAGGCGATAGTAGATATTCTTGCCCTGGCGCTCGGTCTCGACCAGGTGCGCCATACGCAGCTCGCGCAGATGTGAGCTGGTCAGCTTTACGCTGATCGACGCTTCGCGTGCCAGCGTTTCCACAGTCTTCTCTCCCTGGCACAGCAATTCCACCAATTCCAGCCGCTTTGGGCTGGAAAATACCTTGCCGATTCGAGCCACCTGTTCATACAACAGGTCTTTGATTTTGCGCGCATCCTTCATTTCATCAATCCATTCGATGATGGGATATAGGGTTCCGACTCTAAACTATCTTGACAGTAATTGACAGCCGATGCTCTAATCATTCCAATAATAATTAGAATGAACGAAGCTCAGGGAGAGTGCCATGAATACCTTGTTCATCCTCAACGATGCCCCTTACGGCAGCGAACGGACCTATAACGGACTGCGTCTGGCGGGGGCGCTTGCCAAGCAGGAAGGCAACCAGGTGCGGATATTCCTGATTGGCGATGGCGTTTCGTCCGCTCACCGCAATCAGAAAGTGCCGCAGGGTTTCTACAACGTCGAAGTGATGATCGGCAATGTGATCCGGAGTGGCGGCGAGATCGGCATCTGCGGTTCCTGCATGGATGCGCGCGGCATGGGTGAGGCCGATATCGCCGAGGGGACGCGCCGCAGCAGCATGGTGGAACTGGCCGAATGGACGGCGTGGGCGGACAAAGTACTGGTGTTCTAAATAATTTAATCAGGGGGAGCGTGATGTTTTTCAAACAACTGGCAACGAAAGAGTCTTCACTTTCATATTTCTTCGGCTGCGGCACCAAGGGCAAATCCATGGCGGTGGATGTGGTCGCCGGCGACGAGGAGTGGTACATCGAAGAGGCGAAGAAGGCGAGCGTCACCATCAGTTATGTCATCGACACCCACGTTCATGCCGACCATTACTCCGGCGGCAGGAAGCTCGCACAGATGGTGGGCGCGCCGTATTGCCTGCACGAATCGGACAAGGGGCGGGTGAAGTTCGATTTCGAGCCTTTGCGCGACGGGCAATCGCTCAATCTCGGCAACGTCGAGGTCGAAGTGCTGCACACGCCCGGCCACACGCCCGACAGTATTTGCCTGCTGGTGACCGACCGGCGTCGCGGCGAACTGCCCTGGTTCGTGGTCACCGGCGACACGCTGTTCGTCGGTTCCATCGGGCGACCCGACCTGCTCGGACGCGAACGCGAGATGGCCGCACAACTTTACGACAGCATCCATGCCAAGTTGCTGCACCTCTCCGGCGAAGTCGAAATATTCCCCGGTCATCAGGCGGGCAGCGTGTGCGGCGCCGGATTGTCCGGCAAACCAAGCTCGACCATCGGTTTCGAGAAACGCTGGAACCCGGGGTTGTCGATGAACAAGGAAGATTTCATCGCGAACCTGCTCAAGGAAATTCCGCCGCGTCCTGCCGAGATGGACAGGATGGTCGCTGCGAATATCGCAGCCTGATCATGCATGGCAACCTGACCCACGGCATTCGCCCGAATCTCGCCCAGTTCCTGCATCAGTTGTTTCAAGTGCTGCTGGTCGGCATGACCATAGGCATGACGCGCACCGTCGTGCCGGCCCTGGCCGAGAGCGAGTTTGGCGTGCCCAAGGGAAGTTTTGCCCTGCTGGTCTCTTTCGTGGTCGGCTTCGGCTTCGTCAAGGGCGCCCTCAATTTCGTGGCCGGACGCCTTGCCGAATCCTGGGGGCGCCGCCGGGTGCTGCTGCTCGGCTGGGTAACGGCGATCCCGATCCCGCTGCTGATCTACTTTGCGCCGACATGGGACTGGATCGTCATTGCCACCTTACTGCTCGGCGTGAACCAGGGTTTTACCTGGTCGATGACGCAGACCGCCAAGCTGGACCTGACCCGTCCCGACCAGCGCGGCCTCACCATTGGTTTCAACGAGTTCGCCGGTTATGTCGGTGTCGCCATTGCCGGCATTGCCACCGGCTACCTGGCCTCCGCACTCGGGCCCCGCAGCGGGTTGCTTATCTTTGGTCTTGCCGTGATCGGCCTGGCAACGCTGTTCACGGTCATCTTCATTGAAGATACGCTCCCTTGGGCGCGCAAGGAAAAACCGATGACTGCCGCGACCGGCGAGACCCTGCATCCGCGCTACCCGGCCGGGGTCTCGGCGAAACCGTCGACGCGGGAGATATTCACCCTGGTGAGCTGGCGCGACCGGCGCTTCTTCGCCATTTGCCAGGCCGGTATGGTGGAGAAGTTCGTCGATGCATTGATCTGGGTGTTCTACCCGGTATTCCTGTACAGCAAGGGCGTAACACTTCCCGGCATCGGCTGGATCGTCGGTGTCTACGGCTTTACTTGGGGCGGCTCGCAACTCATCACGGGCCGCCTGTCCGACCACTTCGGGCGGCAAAAGCTCAACGTTGCCGGAATGTGGATCTGCGGCACCGGCGTCGCCATGATGCTGATGCGCGAAGGCACAGCGTGGTGGTCGGCAAGCGCCGCAGTGTCCGGTGTGGGCATGGCCATGCTCTATCCGAATCTTTCTGCCGCCATCGCCGACATCTCGGCGCCGCACTGGCGCGCTTCGGCCATCGGCACTTATCGTTTCTGGCGCGACCTCGGCTATGGCATCGGCGCGTTGGGCCTTGGTCTGGCGGCAACCTCGACGCATTCCGTCGAAGGCGCGTTCTGGTTCGTCGCCGCAGCGATGGCAATGTCCGGACTGGGCTTGGCCATGATGCTGACGCGCGAAGGCCCACCGAGGTGATCGCCGCGCCGCTCTGCCGATTTGCAGAAGGCCTGCGCTGTCCGATGTTGCTGTCGCTATCGCCGAGCATCTCTTCGCAGCACTGACGAGATGTCGGCCTCGGCGCTTATCGTTTGTGGACGCGACCTGGCTCTGGCATCGGCGCGTCGATGTTCTTGGTCCGGCGCTGCCTCGACGGCATTCCGTCGAAAACGCATCCTGGTTCGACGCCGCAAGATGGCTTTGTCCGGACTGGGCTTGGCGATCCTCGGCGAGGAGACTCACCCAGGCTAAACCCTGCGCCATCTGCCGAGTTGCAGATGGCGGATTCTGGCGATGTTGCCAAGCCGTTCGATGAGCGGTAATCACACTGCAGCCTCGTGCGCACAGAACTGGCGTTGCTTCGGCGGATGAAAATGACACTCGTGAAAAAGAACCTTCCTTACATAGAGCCGACGATCCGTACGATCGCCGGCACCCTGCTTACCTTGAGTGGTATCGCCATTTATTTCTCTTCTGAATATACGGCGATGGCGTTGGTCTTGCTGTTATTCGTCAGCCTGAACCTGGCCCAGTCCGGATTTACGCGCTTCTGCATGATGGAGCTTATCCTGAAGAAAATGGGCTTTCGCAGCGAGCTGGATGAGATCCGGGATCTGGTTATTCAGCGGGACCGGTTGCGAGCCGAGGAGAAGGTGTTGCAGGAGATAGACCAGCAAGTGCTGCACCAGCCTGATCTGGACTGAGTTGCTCCAGTTTGTCTGCACCGAGGTCACCCAGCTGTTTGATTACCCCTATGCCTGGATAGGCAAGAAGCAGGACGACGGCACAGTTTCCATGGCGGCATGGGCCGGCAATGAGCATGAATATCACGAAGAGCTGAAGAAGATCGGGGTGCGCTGGGACGACACCCCCGAAGGTCAAGGGCCGGTGGGCAACTGCATACGCAGCAACCGGATCGTGAAGGTCGAGAGCGGCGAGTCCTGCTTTCTTGCCAGATGGAATGCCACCATCAAGAACGGTTTCAAGACCGTGGTGGGCATCCCGCTGGTTGTCGACGGCCAGGTGTACGGCGCTTTTGCGCTCTATTCCCAGGACGAAAGCAGCTTCGATGCGGAATCGCTGCAAAGGCTGCAAGGCATTGCCTGGCGTATCTGCGTAGCGATTGAAATGTCCATCGCCCAGGAACGTTTGCACCTGCTGGGCACTGCGCTCGTCTCGGCCGGGAACGGCGTCTTCATCACCAATCAGCGCGGCCGCATCGAATGGGTCAACCATTCGTTCACCCGCCTCACCGGTTACTCTGCTGAAGAAGCGATCGGCCAGACGCCTTCCTTGCTCAAATCCGGCAAGCAGATGCCGCCGACTACCAGAAGCTATGGAAAACCATCCTGCGGGGAGAAATATGGAGCAACGAGGTCGTCGAGCGCCACAAGAGCGGCAGGCTGTTTACCGCGCAGCAGACCATCACGCCGATCCGCAACGAAGATGGGGAGATCACCCATTTCATTGCCATACTGGACGATATCACCGAACAGAAGGAAACCGCCGAACGCATCCAGTACATGGCGCATTTCGATGTGCTGACCGCGCTGCCCAACCGCGCATTGTTCCATGATCGCTTGAGCCAGGTGTTGGCCCAGGCCAAACGTGACGGCGCGAACTGCGCCTTGATGTTCCTTGATCTCGATAAATTCAAGTCGGTGAACGACACTTTCGGGCACCACATCGGCGACCTGTTGCTGCAGGAGGTCGCCAGGCGGATCAAAGCCTGTGTGCGCGAAACCGATACCGTGTCGCGCCTGGCCGGGGACGAATTCACCGTGCTGCTGCCGCATGTGCATAGCAAGCAGGACGCAGCCTCGATAGCCGAAAAGATCACCGCCGCCCTGGCACAGCCTTTCCATCTGAACGGCCAGGAGGTCAACATCGGCAGCAGCACCGGCATCGCGTTTTATCCGGACGATGCCGGCAGCGACGAGGCATTGATCAAGTGCGCGGACAGTGCGATGTATGTGGCGAAACAGCAGGGGCGAGGAATGTTCTCCTTATACCGGCAAGAAGTTGCAGCCGGCTGACGCGTGTTTCAGTGACTTCTCAGATCCCGGTTGCCTTGAATTTGCTGGATTCGATGATGCCGCAAAAGACCTGCATCAATTCGGGATCGTGTTTTTCACCGGTTTCCTTGTGCATGATGGACATGATCTCGGGGTGTTTCTTGGCCTGATGGTATGACCGGGTCACCGCCATGGCGTCGTAACTGTCGGCGATGGAGATGATGCGGGACATGACCGGGATGTCCTTGCCGCTGAGACCATCCGGGTAACCTTTGCCGTCGTAATGTTCGTGGTGGTGGCGAATGGCCAGAGCGGCTTGCTGCGATCCTTCGAGTTCCGTTGCGGCCATGATCTTCTCGCCGATCTCGGAGTGTTTCTTCATTTGCGCCCACTCCTCTTCGGTAAATTGTGTGGGCTTCAACAGGATGTGGTCGGGTATGCCGATCTTTCCGATGTCGTGGAACGATGCGGCGATCTTGAGGATGTCCTGCTCATGGCTGCTCAGCCCGCAACTTGCGCCCAGTTCGCTGGAAAGACCGAACACGCGTTCCGAATGAAGCTGGGTCAAGCGGTCGCGATATCCCAGTGCGACCGACAAGCCTTTGGTGTAGGTGTACAGCGCGGCGAAAGCGGGGTTATCCAATATCATGCTGGGCGCCTTTCTGATTGCAGGAGATCATTCATTCCGGCTACCAGCGGTGCCGAATCGGCATGATGGCATAAAACCATGCAGTGATGCGCCCTCGTGGGCGAGGCCGGATCTACGCCTTGCGTACCAGTGTCAGGCCATCCGCGAGCGGCAGCATGGTTTGCTCGACTCGCCTGTCGTCGCGGATCTTTTCGTTCAGCTTGCGCATCGCCTCGATATCCGCAGCGCTGATCCTTGATCTGAGACCGGCATCCAGCACGTCCGGGTCAGCCACCGCCCCGAACAGCAACACATTGTCCAAGGCGATCACGCCGCCGGGACTAAGCAGGTCGAGCGATTTTTCGTAATACTGGTCGTAGTTGATCTTGTCGGCATCGATGAAGATGAAGTCGAAACTTCCAGCCGCACCGGATTGGATCAGCTTATCCAGCGTGCGGGTCGCTTTGCCGAAGCGGAAGTCGATCTTGTGTGCCACGCCGGCCTCCTGCCAGTAGCGCCTGCCGATCTCGGCCCACTTCTCGCTGATGTCGCATGCCACCAGCTGTCCGTCGTCCGGCAAGGCCAAGGCAACACACAATGCGCTATAGCCGGTGTAAGTGCCGATCTCAAGCGCCTTCCTGACGCCAAGGGCTTTCACCAGAAACATCATGAACTGCCCCTGTTCGGGCGGTATCTGCATGATGGCGTGGGGATCGCGATCGGTTTCCTCGCGCAAGCGCTTCAATACATCCGCTTCACGGAGATTGGACAGTACGTAGTCGCGAAGTCCTTTGGAAAATCGGATATCGGCTTTATCCATCGCGCTGGTCCGGGTTACCGTTCCCGGGAGACTTTTACCCATTCAGGATTGAAAGAAGGCGGGATCGCACCCGGTGTCATTTCCGGCCGGCTGCCCAGCGGACACTCTGCGCTGTTGATCTGCTCGAACCATTCCCTGAAGCGCAGCATGCTCGCCGGATTCATCACGCAGGTCTTCTGGCCGAAAGGATGGCCGAACTGGAATAGCAGATGCCCGATCTCATGCGCCAGGTAGGCACCGGCCAGTTCGGCAGCATCCTCTTCGGAATATCGTTCGCCGCCGCGCATGCGGACGGTGCTTTCGGAATTGTCCAGGAACGGGAATGTGCTCATGAAGATGTATGAGCCGAATTTGCTGTTGCGGCTATATGACGTCGTACCCACCGTCACCCCGCCGCGCAGGGCGGAATGGATATCGACGCCGTAATATTCTGCGCTCACAATGAACTGGTTGGTTATCACCAGATCGTAGGGCAGGTCGCCGTATCCCAGGGTGTCCCAATATACCCATTCGTTGTACGGCGCAGCGTCGACTACCGGGGCGCCGTCAAGCGCCTTGATCTGGCGCCATTGGTCCAGCCGCTCAAGCATCACGCTCGACAGCGACTCGGACAATTCCATCAGGTCTTTTGGCTGTGTGCCCGGCAAATAGGGGGCGGCGAAGGCAAGCGCATCGGCCAGTTTCGTTTTGCGTTCGGTGAGCGTTGTATTGATTCCCTCGGCAAGCTTGCGCTTATCACCTGTTCCGGATTTGAAGTCGTAAATGGAGGATGTGCGTTGTTTCATCACCGCCGGCGGGATGCGCGAAAATAACTGCTCGATCCCCGTTTCCGGCACGTCCGTGAACTCGAGATTGACGCCGAAATTCTTCCAGGCGGTCAGTTGGGCTGAAGCCAGGATGATGCGCAGATGGTCGGGGGAAAATCGTGCAAGGCGCGGGTTGATGGCGTGAACGACGCGAATCCGGACGGTGGCGCCGGGTTTGATCGGGGCTACAGGCGCATTTTTCCATTCGGAACTTTCCCCGCTGCTGCAGCCAAAAAGCAGGCAAACCAGTGCGATGCAGATGCGTTTAATTAGCAAGTTATCTCCAGGGCCTCGTCGTGAGACAGCGAACAATGAACCGAGCAGGCGAAGTGTAGCGCAATCCGGGAATGGCATTGTTACGTGCTGCCTGGCTGCATGAGTCCGCTGTGCGCCGAGCCTGTGTGGAAATGCGGAGATTGGAATCATCGCGCAGGTTATCGATCAGCTTCAGTTAATGGACGGCGAACTGGCAAACCATCAGACTGAACAGTCGCATCAGTGCCTCCTTGCTCTTTTTTCAGGCCATCAGCGGTATAAACATTATGCGGATTCCACAGCATCCAGCCGTTGCTGCCGAATTCTTCCGCCGCCTTGATCTGGTCCGCGATCTGCTCGGCACCAAACCGCCGGTGGTCATAGGCGTAGTCGTGGAACGCCTGCAACCATGGCCGGAAATGCTGCGCCGGTAACCCCGTGCGCTTCTGCGCGTTCAGCAGCGACAGGCTGACGGTCTCGTAGGGGTGGGCAACGGGATCGCTGTAGCCGGGGATGCCGAACTGGAACGCGGAGGGGTAAAGCATGGGCGAAATGTAGTCCAGATGGGGCGCCATGTCTTCCAGGCGCTGGCCTATGCTGGTGTCGTCCTTGTTCCAGAGGATGTAGCCAAATACGTCTGCGGACACAAAGACATTGTAGGGTTCGAGTCGTCTTGTGGCTGCAGACAGGAAGCCGGTGATCGCAGCCACCCGGGTTTTCTGGGATGAGTCCCTTTGAGAACACGATCCCCGATTCGTCGGGAAAACGCACGTAATCGAACTGTATCTCGTCGAAACCCAGGCGCGCCGCTTCTTCGGCAATGTCGATGTCGTAGCTCCAAACCTCCGTGTCTGAAGGGATCACTCCATGCCAGTCCCTCGCGGTCGTGCCAGAGATCGCCGTTGCGGGTGTGTACCGCCCATTCCGGGTGGCTACGGGCGAGCGGATCGTCCTTGAACGTGACCACCCGCGCCACGGTATATATGTCCTGGGCGCGCAGCGAGGCGATCAAGCCGGGCATGTCGTGCACGGTGATCACCTTTTGCGCGCCGACTTTGGCGGCGAGCGCCACCGTGCTGCGGTAAGGGATGTAGCCGCGATCGCCCTTGACGTCGATGACCAGGGCATTGAGCTCCGTCTCGTTGAGTAGCTTGAGTGCGTTGCCGCGCAAATGCTCGTTTCCCACGCCGTAGACCGACAGGTAGAGCGCCTTGGGTGTCACCGCCGGCAGGCGCACGACAATGTTGGCTTTGTTCTTGCCGACGTTGTCCAATTCAACCCGGCCATGGCCCTGTGCCCGTACCCATAGATGCGATGCCGGCCTGGACAGGAGAACCATGCCCTTGTCGTCGGTTTGCGCTATGCCATCGGGGACCATCACCACCGCGCCTTTGATGGGCGCGCTGGAGGCGGCATCCATAACCTGGACACTGCTGCCTATGTATGACTCCGGTGAGCAAGCCACCATGAAAGGCAACAACACGAGCATGCAGCGGGCCAGTTTCGCTACCGGAGATGCGCGATCAGGCGGCGTTTTTGCTGGAAGGCTCATTGCAGCTCGCTATCGGCGGCGGGCTTCGCCGCATCGAGGATTGCATTGAATGCCCGCTCGCTCACCGCATCGGTGATGAGGTAGCGGGGGATCGCCATGGGGTTGTCATTGCTGCGGGCGGATCTGCGCTCGATGGTAAAGGCCGCGAGGTAGCCTGCTTTGCGGGCGCGGTCCTCCAGTTCTGCGTCATGCAGGCCGAAGGGCCACGCCAGCAGATCCACCCGCCCGCCGGCACGAGCCTCCAGGATCTGCTTCGATTCAAGCAGCTGCCAGTCGACGAAACGCCTGTAGGCGGCGGTGCTCAAGCGGCGTTTTTCGCGCACGAAGTTCGGATGCCAGTAGGTGTGCGACTGGATATCGAACAGGCCGGTGGCACGCAGCTCGTGCAATTGCTGCCAGGTCATCGCATAGGACGCGTTGGAGATCGCCGAGGGATAGACGAACAGCGTCACGGGAATGCGATGGCGCAATACCACCGGCAACAGCTCGGTATAGACCGAACGGTGGTCATCGTCGACGGTGATCACCACGGAACGGGGCGGAGGCGGCGCACCCTGGGCGACGAGATGATCCACAAGCTGACGCAGGGGAATGACGTGATATCCCCTTTGCTCCAATGCCCGCAGCTGCGATTCGAACACCTCCGTCTTGACCGTCATACTGTCGCTCACGCGCGGCCCGAAGCGGTGGTAGACGAGGATGGGCAGTTCGAGGGCCAGCGATGCCTTGGGCATTGCTGCGATCAACACTGCCGCCAGCGTGATCAACAGGGCGAACCCCGGTGACCTGCCAATGTGAAGAGACAGGGAAAAATTGTTAGTCACAAGTGCCCCGAGCTTTGTCTGCGAACAGCCGCAATATGAATGAGTCCAGCTCTCTTGCCGTCAAGGCCAAGGTAACGACGCTTCAGTGAAGCGTAATACGGATGCGCATTCTGTTCTATACGGGTTTCACGGTAGTGTTCGTCTTCGCCATGCGGGATGAGGCGGGGGGGGGGCGCTGTCGATTTCTACTGACCTTGCTGTGAGATCCGGCAAGGACATCAACCTGCTGCGGCCTCGCCTTCCTCCATTTGTATCGATTGCCACAGAGCAGTCAAATCAAAATTCTTTACCTGGTCTGAACACAGCACTTCCTTGATGGCATAGATAGGGCCGCTGGTTACCCGCTTGGGAGGCTCGGCGTGGTGGATGCCGGATGGCGTGCGCAGGCTGCGCACCATGGGCTGATCTGGCGACAGCAAGCGCTTGACCACCACTGCCATTTCGCCGTTGGCGAGGGACACCACGGTACCGGGTGGATAGATCCCGATTTCCTTGATGAATGCGGCAGCGAGGGTCTGGCCGATGGTGGCGGACTGGCGGCTCAGCAAATCCTTCGCGGCAACGTTTGGCAACACGCCGACGCGATGTTTCCGCTCCGAAACCATGGCACAGTAACGGTCCGCCAGAGACACGCTTTGCGACTCGATGCTCAGGTTGTCCTTGAGCAGTCGTTTGGCGTAGCCCGAGCCATCGATCATTTCGTGGTGGTGTTCAACCACATCAAGCCAGACGGGATGATCGATGCCCAGCTCGCGCAGTATGCCGGTTCCCGCCTTGGGGTGAAGAACGACAGCTCTTTTCTGATCGAGCGTAAGTGGCGTGTTCTGGCCATATAGCTCGTCCTGCAGTTCCAGCATGCCGACATTCATGGTCAATGCTCCGGCAACGGCATATCTCCTGGTCTCCTCGGGGCAGTCCAGACTCCTGAGGAGAATCTCGCTCATCACGGCGGTATGGAACGAATGCCGCAGCGAGTATCTACCGGACTTCCGCAGTAGTGCATTGGCCAAAGCAGCGTCACTGTCCAGCCGGCAGAGTTCCTGGATGCGCCCGGCGATATTCAGAATCTCGCCGCCAGACATCTTTGCATTCATCAGGCCTTCATACGTATCTGCCAGCTCTCCGACACGCAGATAAACATGGATCTTTTCCGCTTCCTGCTGCTGTTGTTTTTCATCTTCGATGATCTCGTTGAAAAACACACCTCGTTCGATCAATCGGTTCAATTGATCCTGGCTGTTGCAGACATAGCCATATTTGAGCAACACCCGGCCATGCTCATCAAACAAATCAAAAGGAAGGGGCTTTCCCAATTCCACGCGTCCATGAATAAGCTGAACTTTTCTCAAACCATTCTCCCTTGGTTTATGGCAGCCCCGGTTTGCTTCATGCGGATATTTTTATTTGTTGCGCCTCTTATATTGTGCGCATCGATGTCTGCAGGACAAACTGAGCCGATCGTATTGATGCCAGGACATCACGAGCCCTGGCTTTGTCATTCATTTACAGCTTGTTATCAGCCCGAACCGTACCTGCCTGCAGCTATATGGTCAATATGCCAAACGGCCTATATAGTTTTCGCCAGCCTTCATGGGGCGGTCGCTATTCACGGATTGCATCCGGCTACGCTGGCTCCCTATGTTGAGTGCGGCATGGATACTTCGGAACAGATCGAGAATTCGTAGGGCGGAATAGCGCAGCGTATTCCGCCGGATGCCAAGTCTTGCAGGATGGGTGGAGCAACGCGATACCCATCATTTCTCAACATTGGTGATGGGTATCGCGTTGCTCAACCCATCCTACGCTGGCTTTTTGGCTAGAGAATCGTGTGCTCTCGAAAATCAAAGAATTGGGATAACCGCCGCTGAAGCCAACCTATCTTTAGCATTTTCGATTGGTCATATCCCATTGCGCGCATAAGTTCGTTGTGACAAATGCTGTCGAGCACTCTTAGTATCGGCGGTTCGTCAGCCTCTATCTCTAATCGTCTTGCAGTGAACAATCTTTGTGTTGCTTCATCGTAAGCACCTGCTTGCGTCATCTCTCGTTCTAAATCAATAAAACGACGAGACAAATCAGAATGTAACCGCCCCGCCCTCGTAGTTCCAACAACCAAATCTACGGTTGAAAACAGCGTTACTAACGCGGCAGACGTAACTGCGAGCCATTTAAGCCCACTATCTTGAAGGATTGTCAGAATTGTCGCCGATCCAAAGAAGATGGTCGTAGCGTTGGTGATAAGACCCCAGCGATCAAAGAATGCCCTTCGCCGATTATGGTAGCGAACCGATCGGCGAACATCGAACATCAAACTATGGCGATCTTTTTCAATGCTCACGACAACCTCATTTTTTCTTAATCGGATCGGGGGCCTTGTGCGTATTTGTCACAGAGATCTTGTCCCCAACGTTTCCCTCAATCTTTTTTACAGAGTCCACGACAGTACGTCGATTCGCTATGGCACTATCCTGACCTACGGTTCTCCCTTTGGTGTTATCTACTTGCTTTTTATTTTCAGCCATTGCTAATCCCTTTCCATCAGTCGGTAATGAAATATCCTGCGTCTTCATCTTAACCCAAGACCAGAACTGAAAGGTACCTGCGCAATATATGATGGGCTACTCGCACCCCTGCGTCCGGTCAATATGCCAAACAGCCAATAGTCCGCCTTCGCGGCCCATCCCATTGCTTGCTATCATTGCGCCAGTTCTTGTCAGGAGTTGAAGATGCAAATTTCTTTGCGCGGCCCGATCGCTACTATCCTGCTGTTGTGCGGGCTGATGAGTGTGCCGGCATTTGCGGGCGAGGTGAATGTGGCGGTGGCGTCGGACTTTGCGGCGCCGCTGGAGCGTATCGTGGCGCTGTTCCAGAAAGAGAGCGGGCACACGGTGAAGTTCACTGCGGCTGCCAGCGGCAGGTTGTACGCGCAGATCAGGGGCGGTGCGCCGTTCGATGTGTTCCTTTCCGCCGACGAGGAGATGCCCCGGCAGTTGATGCAGGATGGCTTCGCGGTCGGCGGCACGCGCTTCGTCTATGCCACGGGCAGGCTGGTGCTGTGGAGCGCGCAGGACGATCTGGTGGACGAGAAGGGCGCCGTGCTCAACCGGGGCGATTTCAACATGCTGGCGATCGCCAACCCGCGCTACGCGCCTTACGGCGTGGCGGCGAAAGAGACGCTGACCAAGCTGACGATGTGGAACGCGATACAGGAGAAGCTGGCCAAGGGCGACAACGTGACGCTGACTTACCAGATGGCGGCGACCGAGAAGGCCGACCTGGCGCTGGTCGCGCTGTCGCAGGTGATGCGCGACGGCAAGATCGCTTCGGGTTCGTGGTGGATCGTGCCGCCCGAGCTGCACAATCCCATCCATCAGACCGCGGTGCTGCTGGCCCATGCAAAAGACCCGGCGGCAGCGAAGGCGTTCCTTGCTTTCCTCACGAGCGAGAAGGCGCGGGCGGTGATGCGCGGCTTCGGGTACGAGGCGCCGTAGCAACTGGCCTGCAGGGCAAAGCAGAACGGGCACTTCGGTGCCCGTTTTGTTTTGGTGGCGGCCTCAAAGCGCGCCCGATCCGCCTGAAAATTTGGACATTCATGGCTTCCGCATGATTAAATTCGGTTATGTAGTTAAGTGCATAACGCAAGGCCATTTCAACGCAGGAGCAGCCGCAGGTCATTGAATCAGCGCGATTTGTCCTCCGGCAAGAGGTGCGCTACCGTTGTAGCGTGAAGGTTGTAACGAACGCGCCAAATTGTTCCAAAGGCAACAGGCAATGGGCCTCCCGCGCGCTGCAGCCGGGTGCGGAGGATCGGCTGGAATCAAGGCGCGGTGCGGGATGAGCGGCAACGATGCGTGCGTGGCATCGCTTTTGCTCATCGTTAGGTGGTGCAAGGTTATAACGTGATGAGGTCACTATGGCTCAATCGAGTGCAAAGAAAACTGAAGTCGGGGTCATCCCCAAACTGAAGATCGCCAAGGGGCGGCGCTGGGATCATCTGGAATTGCTGGAACGCATCGACGCGACCGGCTCCATCACCGCGGCGGCGAGTGCCATGGGCATGAGCTACAAGGCGGCGTGGGAGGCGGTGGAGGCGATCAACAATCTTTCCGAGCAGCCGCTGGTGGAACGCAAGACCGGCGGGCAGAAAGGCGGCGGAACGACGCTCACCGTCTATGGCCGCCGGGTGGTGGGTGCATATCGCCGGCTGGAGCAGGAGCGCGAGCAGGTCCTCAAAACGTTGGGCCGCATCATGGACGACTTCGATGAGTACTACCACGTGATAAGGAGATTCGACATGAAGACGAGTGCGCGCAATCAGTTTTTGGGCAAGGTCAAAAGTATCAAGGTGGGGCAGATCAACGCCGAGGTGGTGCTGGACATCGGCGGCGGGCAAACGCTGGCTGCGGTGATCACCAACGAGAGCGTGGACCATCTGGGATTGAAGGTGGGTACTGAGGCGTATGCGCTGATCAAGGCGCCGTGGGTGATCGTGACGACCTCCGACGGATTCAAGACCAGCGCGCGCAACGAGTTGCACGGCACGGTGGTGCGCTGCCAGGAAGGCGCGGTCAACGGCGAGGTCATCATCGAGCTGGCCGGCGGCAAGACCGTGGCGGCCATCGTGACCAACGACAGCATCAAGTCGCTGGGGCTCAAGGAAGGCGTGAAGGCGGCGGCGCTGATCAAGGCGTCGCACATTATTTTGGCAGTGAATGCATAAGGCAACTGAATATTCGTCACACCGGCGAAGGCCGGTGTCCAGTTGTTGAAGCTGGATTCCGGCCTCGCCGGAATGACAAACTGAATTTATTGTCATCAAAAGGAGTATGGAAATGAAGCGATCAATGTCTGGTTTGTTGGGCGCTGTTGGCGACGTGGTGCGAGTCGGCGAATGCAGGCGAAGTGAATGCTGCCGTGGCGGCGAATTTCACCGCGCCGGTGCAGCAGATCGCCGAGCTGTTCCAGAAAGAAACCGGCCATACGGTGAAGCTCAGTTTCGGTTCCAGCGGCAAGTTCTATTCGCAGATCAAGGAAGGCGCGCCGTTCGATGTGTTCCTCGCTGCCGATGAAAAGAATCCCAAGTTGCTGGAAGAAGAAGGGCTGGCGGTGAAGGACACGCGTTTCGTCTATGCGCTGGGCAAGCTGGTGCTGTGGAGTGCGCAAGCCCGGCTTTGTGGATGACAAGGGCGCGGTGCTGGGCAAGGGCAGCTACAACAAGATCGCCTATGCCGATCCCAAGCTCGCGCCTTACGGCCTGGCCGCGCAGGAGACGCTGCAGAAGATGAAGCTGTGGGACAAGGTGCAGGGCAAGCTGGTGACGGGCGAGAGCATCACGCAGACCTACCAGTTCGCCGCGACGGGCAATGCCGAGCTGGCGTTCATCGCGCTGTCGCAGATCACCAAGGACGGCAAGGTGACCGAAGGTTCGTAGTGGCTCGTTCCGGCGGATATGTACAATCCGATCAAGCAAAGCGCGGTGCAGTTGAGTGCCGCGAAAGACAAGGCGGCGGCGCAGGCGTTCCTGAAATTCCTGAAGAGCGAGAAGGCGGTGGCGATCATTCGCAGTTTTGGTTACGGGTTGCCTTGATCAGTATCATTAGCCGAACATCCCCGCCTTGCAGGGGAGGGGTAGGCAGGGTAGAAACGCTGCGTTCCACAACCTGCCCCATCCACCTTCCCCTGCAAGGGGAAGGGACGGATTCTTAGAATGATGAAATGATGGAAAACGGATTGACCCCGACGACCTGCAAGCCGTCTGGCTCACGCTCAAGCTGGCGAGCGTCACCACCTTGCTGCTGTTGCTCATCGCCACGCCGCTGGCGTGGTGGCTGGCGCACAGCCGCAAGTGGTACAAGGGCATGGTGGCGGCCGTGGTGGCGTTGCCGCTGGTGTTGCCGCCCACGGTGCTGGGCTTCTATCTGCTGTTGCTGATGGGGCCGCACGGGGTGGTGGGTGAACTGACCACGGCATCTGAATCTCGGCAGGTTGCCGTTCACCTTTGCCGGTCTGGTGGTCGGCTCGGTGCTGTTCTCGCTGCCGTTTGCGGTGCAGCCGATCCAGAACGCATTCGAGGCGATGGGCAAGCGTCCGCTGGAAGTGGCGGCGACCTTGCGTGCGAGTGCGTGGGATCGTTTCGTCAGCGTGGCGTTGCCGCTGGCGCGTCCCGGTTTTCTCACCGCGATCATTCTCGCCTTCGCGCACACCGTCGGCGAGTTCGGCGTGGTGCTGATGCTGGGCGGCAACATCCCCGGCGAGACGCGCGTGCTCTCGGTCGCCATCTACAATCATGTCGAGGCGATGGAATACGGCGCGGCGCACTGGCTCGCGGGCGGCATGGTGCTGTTCTCGTTCATCGTGCTGCTCGGCCTGTATCTCGCGGGCGGCAGACTGTGGAAGGGTGAGCAAATGAGCCTGGATACGCGCGCATTTCAAGATGCAACTGGAGAGCTTCGCGCTGGATGCCGCGTTCAGCGCGCCGCCGGTCGGCGTCACCGCGCTGTTCGGCCCGTCCGGTTCCGGCAAGACCACGCTGCTGCGCTGCATCGCCGGGCTGGAGCGCGCCAGCGGCTCGCTGCACGTGAACGGCGAACCGTGGCAGGACGAAAAGACTTTCATGCCGGTGCACCGACGTCCGCTGGGTTATGTGTTCCAGGAAGCCAGCCTGTTTCCGCATCTGTCGGTGCGCGCCAATCTGGAATACGGCTTGAAGCGCATTCCGCCAGCCGAACGCAAAGTGCCGCTGGAGCAGGTGGTGGAATGGCTGGGGCTGGGCCGCCTCATCGAGCGCGGCGATCCGGCCAAACTTTCCGGCGGCGAACGCCAGCGCGTCGCCATCGGCCGCGCGCTGCTCACCAGCCCGCGCATCCTGCTGATGGACGAGCCGCTCTCGGCGCTCGACACACCAGCAAGCAGGAGATCCTGCCGTATCTGGAACGCCTGCATCGCGAGCTGAAGATTCCCGTGCTCTATGTCAGCCACGCGCATGGATGAAGTGGCGCGGCTGGCCGACCATCTGGTGCTGCTGGAAAAAGGCCGCGTCATCGCCAGCGGCGCGCTGGACGAAACGCTGGCGCGGCTCGATCTGCCCACCGCGCATTTCGACGATGCGGGCGCGGTGATCGAAGCGGCGGTGGCGCAGCAGGACGAGACCTATCACCTGACGCGGCTGGATTTCCCCGGCGGCCATCTGTGGGTGGGCAAGGTGGATCAGCCGTTCGGCACGCGCGTGCGCGCCCGCGTGCTGGCGCGCGACGTGAGCATCGCCACGCAGGCGCCGCAGGGCTCCAGCATCAACAACATCCTGAATGCGCGCATCGAAGAGATACGCGACGAGGGGCCGGACAAGGTGATCGTGCGCATGAAGGTCGGCGATGACGCATATGCTGCTGTCGCGCATCACGCGCCGTTCGCGCGACCATCTCGGCGCTGGTCGCGGGGATGTATGTTTGCGCACAGGTGAAGAGCGTGGCGCTGATGTCATGACTATCGAGATCGACTTCGCCACAAAAGTGATCTGCCGCACCTCGCCGACTTGCTCGCCGAGCTGTTCGCGCTGGAGAGCGATTTTCGCTCCCGACCGCGACAAGCAGTTGCGCGGCCTGCGCACCATCCTCGACGAACCCGAGCTGGGCAAGCTGTTCGTGGTGCGCGTCGACGGCAAGGTGGTGGGCATGGCGAATGCGCTCATCACCATCAGCACGGCGGAAGGCGGCCGCGCGTTGTTGCTGGAAGATGTGATCATCCACCGTGATCATCGCGGCGGCGGGCTGGGGCGCCAGCTGGTCGAGCATGTGCTGCACTGGGCGAAGCTGCGCGGCATTGTGCGCGTCACCCTGCTGGCCGACCGCGACAATCAGCCCGCGCTGGATTTCTACCGCAAGCTCGGTTTCGGCGATTCGCGCATGACGGTGTTGCGCAAGCAGCTGGTCTGAGCGACACGGTTTTGTCGCAATCGTGACAAAACCTCCCACATTCGAATCCTGTCCCTCCGCCAGCCGGCATCCGTCCTGCTTACGGCTTCTGCGCCATGTCGCGCTTCATCTGGCACGGTGGTTGCTCGTATTCACCTGGAACTTTTGCGGAGCAGCAATTGAAGGGTCTGAACATGCCGGAACGCCATCCCGGGGCATCGCCGCTGGCCGAAGTCGTGCTTGCCGATTGCACGAACTGCCGCCATCGCGCCTTGCTGGCGGAAGGGCAAGTTGCGTGCCGGGCGATGTCTGCCTGATTGCGCAGAACGGGCGGCAGATTGACCGTTTCCTGCGGCGCAATCCGCAGTTTGCGCAGGATTGCCTGAAGATGCATTCTGGGAACGGCGCGCCATCGCGGTGCGCTATGCGCCGCTGGAGGCGCTGCGGCAGATGCCGCGCGATGCGGACGAAGTGGTGCGCCGCGTGGTGGTGAGCCGTTTGCCGATCGATGAACTGGACGATTACCTGCACGACCCGGATCGCGAGGTGCGCATGACGGTGGCCAACCGCCTGGCGCCGGAACGGTTGAGCGCTTTGCTCGGCGACGACGGATTACCTGGTGCGCCTGCAGGTGGCGAAACGCTTGCCGCACGGCCAGTTGACGCGCATGGCGGGCGACGAGGATCGCGAAGTGCGCAAGGAAGTGGCGCGGCGCTTGCCGCCATTTGCGCTTGGGTTTGCTGAAGAAGGATGAGGACGAGGAGGTGCGCCGCATCGTTGCGCCCGCATGCTGCCTGACGATGCGGCCGAGATGCTGGCAGGACGACGATTGGGTGGTGCGTCTGGAAGCGGTGCAACGTGCGCCGCTGGAAGCCATCGCCGAGCTGGTGGACGACGTTGAGCCGGATGTGCGAGCCGCAGTGCGGCAACGATTGAGTGAATTTTTGCTGGGAGACGACAAATGAGTATCTACACGCCTGATGAAGCCACGCTGCGCAATCTGGCCAGCGCAATCGAAGCCATTCCGCCGCGCCCGCATCACAGTGCGCTGCTGGAGATGGCCAACCGCATCTGCACCGGTTGCGACTTTCGCTATGCCCTGAATCGCGGCGGCTGGTATCGCCCCGGCGGCGTCATCGCGGCAGACGGCACGCGCATCTCCGACAATCTCGAGGCGTGGGCAAAAGCGGAACTGAAGATCTGCGGCGGCGACATGCAGGAACTGGTCGAGCGGCATGCGGATAGCGGCTTGCTGGTGACGCGCCATTCCGGGCGCACCCATTACTTCGTCTGCATCCTACGGCCCGGCGCCGGCGGATTTCCTGCAGCTTGAAGTGGAAGAGTTGCAGGAAGTGCTGGATCGCAAGCTGATCAATGCCGATGCTCCGCCGGAAGATCTGCAGGAACTGATCGAGCCGTTGACGCCCGGCGAACTGGAGGCGCAGCCGTTGCCGCGCCGCGCTACCGCTTCCGCCGCATGATCGATATGCGCCAGACCGTTGCCAGGGTTTCATCTTCGGAGCAAGCGCAATGCCGGCTTTCCGCGCCTGCTTTCGGAATGGGCGCACAGCAGTGCGGCGCGCGCGGCCATTTCAGCGACCACTGGATCGTCGCATTGCGCGAACACCAGGACCGTTACCGCAATCCGGTGATCTCCGCCTCGCTGGTGTCGCGCCATGCGCGCGAACTCAAACCGTTCCAGTGGAACATCGAACTGTCCGGCGTGGAGATGCTGGCGCAGCTGCAGGCATTCGACCGCGCCGCCGGTTACCCGTCGGCCTGGTACGCGCATCTGGTGGCCGGCACCATCACGCCGCCCAAGGTGGCCTATGCGGTGGCGCGAGATCTGGAGGCGGGGTTCAGTTACCTGCCGGAGACCGAAGCGGCATTGCTGAAGAACTGGGTGGCGGCGCCGTACTCGGTATGACGGCGCGCGCGAGTTGGCAGGCGGTCAGGCCGCGTCCTCTTTCAGCACCTTGCCGCTGCCGTCGCGCACCGTCACCCGCACCGGAAAGCCGCTGCGCACGCTCTGCGTAACCACACAGAAATCCTCGAACTGCGCGAGGATGCGCTCCAGCTGCGCCACCTCGCCGGCATCCATCGCCATGCTGATGTCCACGCTCACCTCGCCGATGCGCAGCCGCCCGGCCTCGTTGCGGGCGTATTGCCCGTTCACGGTCGCGGTCAACTTGCCCGGCTCGTTCTTGAATTTGCGCAGCGCGAACAGCAGGCTGGCCGTCAGGCAATTCGCGATGCCGGCCGCCAGCAGGCGCGAGGGATTCGGGCCGGCGCCATGCCCCAGCGGCGGCGGTTCGTCGGTGAGCAATTCCTGCATGCTGTCGCCGAAGCGTATCAGGAAGGCGTAGTCCTCCTGCTGTTCCAGGGTGAAACTGAAAGTGTCGGCCATGTGCGCTCCTTGATCGTCTTGGATGGTTGAGAAATAGGTTCATCCGACTTTTGCATGGGTTAAGGACCGGATTAGTCAGTAGTTCGAAATCTAAGGCTCCTCACCGAGTGTTCCCCCACCCTAATCCCTCCCCCGGTGGGAGAGGGACTAAACCCCAAACCTCTCCGCTCAAACTCCCTCTCCCATCGGGGGAGGGCTGGGGTGGGGGAACACTCGAAATTCTTCAGCCCACAAGCAAGTAAGCGGCAGCTTCTGCTTGTTAAAGACGTTTATCGCCCTATCTCACTGTAGTTACCCATACGAAACTCGGATGAGCCGAGAAATATGCCGCCAGTTTACGCGCAGGCGGCATCAGGAAAAAGCCGCCACCCGCGCGGCAGAGTAGAATCGCCAGCCTATGGCACGAGGCAAACACTACAACGTCTACGTCGTGGAGCTGTCGAAAGACGTGCTCTACGAACCCAAGTTCAAGAAACGCAACCCGGACTACCTCCCCGGCAAGCCCTGCGTCTACGTCGGCATGACCGGCCTCGACCCCGACATCCGCTTCGACAAACACAAGGCCGGCATCCAGTCCAACCGCTACGTCAAAGAATACGGCCTGCGCCTGTGGCCCGACCTCTATGAAGCCTGTAACCCGATGAGCTACGACGAAGCCTGCGAGCGAGAGGTGGAGCTGGGGATCGAGCTGAGCGAGGCCGGGTTTGGGGTGTGGCAGGGGATAGGGCTCGCTTGCCAAGAAGATATAGGCCTTCGTTCTGCTTGCTGTGGGAGATGGGCGAGGGATAGCATGCGAGCCAGTGTGGAGGCGGAATCGACAGGTAATTTGATGCTAAGCCACCTGATTCTATTTTGATTTGGAGATCCATCGAAAGTGACAACCTTTACTGACTTGCTCGCCTCGTTTAAAGATGAGATGACAGCTAGATACAAGAGTCCATTTTGGTGACCGGCTCTCATTGCACTTGTATTTTTCCATTGGAAAATTGTTCTATTCCTCTTGTTAGACAGCCCGCGCGCCAATGATGCGATTGCCTTCATTGAGGCTAACGCAAGCATTAACACAGTTCTTTGTGCATTCGCTTTTTCCGCGGTATATGTCGTCACCTTTCCTTGGATTGAGCTAGCTCTCTCCAAATTGGCGTCGTATGGCACTAGGGCAAGAAATGATTTTCAAATCCGACAGCGAGAGCAAGAGATTGGCCGGCGTAGAGTAATTGCGGATCAAGAGGCTAAAATAATCGAAGTTGAACTTAAGAATAGGGAAGATCAATCTCGGCTCGCCGACATCGAGCTTGCAAAGGCCTACCAAAACATACTTTCGGGAGAAAATTTTGCTCGTTGGTTAAAAGATGCGGAGAACGGAGCTGTTAATACGAATCTCACTACCTCAATCTATAACTATCTGAATAAGGTTGACTCTGTCGAAGGGCAGTTTATAAATTCGGACATTGTTAAAGCACAAAAGCCGTTTGTTGAGGCAATCTCAACTTTGAATTCCTTAATACAGGATTCTCGCGGTCTTACCGATAATGCAAAAAAGGTTGACCTTATGAAATTTGCACGCAGCGCGTATGAAGCACATCAAGAATATAGACAAGAAGTTCGCAAACAACTTGGTATCTGATTATTCATAAGTGAAACTGGCTCAGCTTCCAATAGTTTCTTGGGAACTCCAATGTTGGTACCAGGCTTGTCGGTTTTGTTGTCTCGTCCTATTTTGTCCGCTTTCCTACAAAACTTCACCCAACAAACTCCAGCCAAATCAACCCACTGCCTCTGGCACGACACTTGCGAATAGAAGGGCGTCATCTATCGCGAGTGTGAATCATGCAAGCCAAGGACATCGCTTTACTGCTGAACGAGCCGGCATGCAGCCATAACGACAAATCGAAGTCGGGCTGCGCGCGCCCCAAGCCGGGCGCGACGGCGGGCGGCTGTTCGTTCGACGGCGCGCAGATCGCGCTGCTGCCCATCGCCGATGTCGCGCACATCGTGCACGGGCCCATCGCCTGCGCGGGCAGTTCCTGGGACAACCGCGGCACGCGCTCGTCCGGGCCCAAGCTCTACCGCATCGGCATGACCACCGACCTCACCGAGCAGGACGTCATCATGGGGCGCGGCGAGAAGCGCCTGTTCCATGCCATCAAGCAGGCCATCGAGAGTTATGCGCCCAATGCGGTGTTCGTCTACAACACCTGCGTGCCTGCGCTGACCGGCGACGACATCGGCGCGGTGTGCAAGGAAGCCGCCGCGCGTTTCGATGTGCCGGTGGTGCCGGTGGACTGCGCCGGTTTCTATGGCACCAAGAACCTCGGCAACCGCATCGCGGGCGAGGCGATGTTCAAGTACGTGATCGGCACGGCGGAGCCCGCTGCCGGTGCCAGCCGAGGCGCAGCGTCCCGGCATCACCGTGCACGACGTGAACCTGATCGGCGAATACAACATCGCCGGCGAATTCTGGAATGTGCTGCCGCTGTTCGACGAACTCGGCCTGCGCATCCTCGCCACGCTTTCCGGCGACGCGCGCTTCCGCGAGGTGCAGACCATGCACCGCGCCGAGGCCAGCATGGTGGTGTGCGCCAAGGCGCTGCTGAACGTGGCGCGCAAGCTGAAGACCGACCACGGCGTGCCGTTCTTCGAGGGCAGTTTCTACGGCGTGACCGACACCTCGATGGCGTTTCGCGAGTTCGCCAAGCTGCTCAACGACCCCGCGCTCACCGAGCGCACCGAGGCGCTGATCGCGCGCGAAGAAGCGAAGATCAACGCCGCGCTGGAACCGTGGCGCGAACGCCTGCGTGGCAAGCGCGTGCTGCTTTACACCGGCGGCGTGAAGTCGTGGTCCATCGTTTCCGCGCTGCAGGACCTCGGCATGGAAGTGGTCGCCACCGGCACCAGCAAATCCACCGAAGAAGACAAGCAGCGCATCCGCGAGATCATGGGCGACAAGGCCAAGATGATCACCGACGGCAGCGCCAAGGCGCTGCTCGGCGCAGTGAAGGAATACCAGGCCGACATGCTGATCGCCGGCGGCCGCAACATGTACACCGCGCTGAAGGCGCGCATCCCGTTCCTCGACATCAACCAGGAACGCGAATTCGGCTACGAGGGTTACAGCGGCATGCTGGAACTCGCGCGCCAACTGGCGCTGACGCTGGAGTCACCGGTGTGGTCGGCGGTGCGGAAGCCTGCGCCGTGGGCGAAGGCGGGTGTGCCGGGTGTGGAGTTGGGGGCGTGATGATGAGAACGAATGTACAGATGAAGAATCCAGCAAAGCAGTTCCTTCCCCCATGCAGGGGGAAGGTTAGGATGGGGGTAGAACAGTTGAGTATCAGCGACTCTACCCCCTCCCTAGCCCTCCCCCTGCATGGGGGAGGGGAGGTGTTGGCGGGAGGAGCATGACATGGCCGAAATCCTGAAACGCAACAAGGCGCTCGCGGTGAATCCGCTCAAGGCCAGCCAGCCGGTCGGCGCGTCGCTGGCCTTCCTCGGCATCCATCGCGCGATCCCGATGATGCACGGCTCGCAGGGTTGTGCCGCCTTCGGCAAGGTGTACTTCGTGCGCCACTTTCGCGAGCCCATCCCGCTGCAGACCACCGCGATGGATCAGGTCGCCACCGTGATGAGCGCGGACGAGAACGTGATCCTCGGACTCAAGACCATTTGCGAAAAGAACAAGCCCGCGCTGATCGGCCTGCCGACCACCGGCCTTTCCGAAACGCAGGGCACCGACATCAAGCGGCTGGTGAAAGAGTTTTATTCCGCGCATCCGGAATATGCACACATCCCGGTGGTGCCGGTGAATACGCCCGATTTCAGCGGTTGCCTGGAAAGCGGCTACGCGCTGGCGGTGAAGGCAGTAATTGAAACATTGCTTCCCACAGTTGCTCCCTCTCCCACCGGGGGAGGGTTGGCGGAGGGGGACTGTTGGCAAACGCAAAAAACAGGTCAACGTGCTGGCCGGTTCCTTCCTGACGCCGGGCGACGTCGAGCACATCAAGGAGCTGATCGAGGCGTTCGGACTGCGCCCGCTGGTGCTGCCCGACCTGGCCGATTCGCTCGACGGCCACCTGACCGAAATGGAAAGCACGCCGCTGACCGTGGGCGGCACGCCGGTGCCGGACATTGCCAGCATGGGCGAATCCATCGCCACGCTGGTGCTCGGCAATTCGCTGTTCGAGGCGGCCGATTTCCTGAAGACGCAAACCGGCGTGCCGGACTTCCGCTTCGACAGCCTGATGGGGCTGGATGCAGTGGACAGCTTTGTCGCCGCGCTGGCCGACATCAGCGGCAAGCCGGTGCCGGAGAAGATAGACCGCCAGCGCGCGCAGTTGCAGGACGCGATGGTGGATGCGCACTTCATGCTGGGCTTCGCACGCATTGCCATTGCGGCCGATCCTGACCTGCTCTATGGCATGGCGCGGCTGGTGAGCGAGATGGGCTGCGAGGTGGTGGCCGCCGTGGCGCCGATGCGCGCCAACATCCTCAACGATGTGGCGGCAGATCAGGTCGGCATCGGCGATCTGGAAGACCTGGAGAACGCGGCGAAGCAACACGGGGCGCAGCTGGTTATCAGCAATTCGCATGCGGTGGAGACTGCGCGCCGCCTCGGCGTGCCGCTGCTGCGCGCGGGCTTCCCGCAATACGACCTGCTCGGCGGCTACCAGCGCCTGTGGGTGGGCTATCGTGGCACGCGCCAGGCGCTGTTCGATCTGGCCAATATGCTGGTGGAGCAGGGGCACCATGAGCCGGAACCTTATGTATCCATCTACCAGCGCCATTCCAAGGATGCAACCAACAAAGCCGTTCGCCCTGATGAAACTACTAGCCATTCGACTAGGCTGTCAAAAGACGTCAGCCAAGTCGCTGGTTATGAGCCTGTCGAAGGGTGGACTCGACAGACAATAGATAAATCTTCCGTTCATGGTTCGACAGGCTCACCACGAACGGACGTCGGGGCCGAGGGGATTAGTCATGCGACACCTGCGATTGATCAACTCCACTGAGGCGGCGGCGATGAAAGTGAAGATCGCCTTTGCCACCAGCGACCGCCGTGCGGTCAACCAGCATTTCGGCGCGGCGGAATCGTTCGCCATCCATGAGGTCGGCGAGAGCGAGACGCGGCTGATCGAGGTGGTGGAGTTCATCGAGACAGCGATGGACGGGCACGACGGCAAGCTCGCGGCCAAGGTCGCGCTGCTGGGCGACTGCGCAGCGGTGTATTGCAATGCGGTGGGAGCCTCGGCCATTCAACAACTACTGGCAGCAGGCATCCAGCCGATGCGCGTGGACGAGGGTACCTCCATCGACGAATTGCTGTGCGGGGTGCAGAAGAACCTTTTGGGCGAGCCGCCGGCGTGGCTGGCGAAGCATCTGAAGAAGCAGTCGGGCGGCAGCGATTTCGCGGCGGACGAGGAGTGGCAGGAATGATAGAGACCAGCGCGCGGGTGGTGTCCTCGGATAACGGCACCGTGCTGATCCAGCCGAACAACCAGTCTGGCTGCGGCGGTTGCCAATCGCGCAGCGTGTGCGGCGTGTCCGGGCTGGGCAAGTATTTTTCCGGCAACCGCAAGGCCATCGCCGTGCAGTGCGATGCGAGCGTGCGTCCCGGCGACGAGTTGCAGCTGACGATGCGCGAGGAAGACATGCTCAAGGCCAGTCTGCTGGCCTATCTGCTGCCGAGCGTGCTGGCGATGGTCGGTGCGGGCATCGCGTCGGCGTATGGCGGCGATGTGCTGGCCGTGGTGGGTGCGGCGGCGGGTGTGATGCTGGGACTGCTGATCGGGCGGCTCACCGGTTGGGTGCCGCACATGCAAATGAAAAGCGAAAAATCAATTTGCCACAGAGGACACAGAGTTCACAGAGAGGTAAGCCAGGCTTTCTCTGATGCGCTCTCGTGGCTATAGGATGTTTGAAGTTATAAACTTAAGGAGAATTCCATGAATCAAGCAGTTGCAGCAGACCCGTTGTTGTCCACCGATTTCATCCAGGAGATGGTCAAGCAGATGCGCGCCATCGACAGTTATGGCACCTACGACGGCTGGCCGGCCGACCGCATCCTGGCGCCGTATGTGGTGACCAAGGAACAGCGCCGCGCCATCCCGGTGATCGGCGATCCGGACGAGATCATGCTGTCGCGCATCAAGGCCTTCTACAACGCCATCTCCTCGCTGATCGAAAAGGAATGCGGCCTGATGGCGGTGCCCAATATCAACATCACCCACGAAGGTTTCGGCCGCGCGCTGATCACCGTGGGCAAGCTGGTGGTGATGGACAAGACGCTGCGCGACGTGCATCGCTACGGTTACGAGAGCCTGTCCAAGATGAAGGACGAGGGCGACAAGCTGCTGTCGGTGGCGCTGGAGATCATCGGCAAGTATCCGGAAGTGGCCGGGCTGTAAGGAGCCGGCAGATGACCGAAGAAGAGTTGAAAGACACTCGACAAGGAAGTGAAGAAGCTCAAGCGCATCTCCAGCGAATGGGCTTCGCAGTTGCACGACCTGGTCGAAGAGCGGCTGCCGGCCGGCATACGAGGAGATACCCGGCATCGCGCAATCCACTTACGACGCCTGCCAGGCATGGGCCGAGGCGAATGCGAGATTGGCTGCGGCACAGAAAGAATTGCAAGGTTAGACAGAGGAAGAATATGTCTAACATCACCGGCATCACCCGAGGCGGCAAGCCTTATGAACCCACCTTCGTCACCGCACTGAATGCGGCCAACTGCATCGGCTGCGGCCGCTGCTACAAGGTCTGTCCGCGCGAAGTGTTCGAGCTGGTCGAGCGCAGCGAGGACGACGAGAACTACGACGAGGACGAAGACAACAGCATGGTGATGACGCTCGCCAACGCGCTGGACTGCATCGGTTGCGGTTCCTGCGGCGCGCGTCTGTCCCAAGCAGTGCCAGACCCATCAACCGATGGCGGTGGGCGCATAACCATGGCGAGCCCGGCAAAACATGTATTCGTCTGTTCGCAGCAGAGACCCGCCGGGCATCCGCGCGGCTCCTGCGGACAGAAGGGTTGCAGCGAAGTGGTGGACGAGTTCATGCACCAGTGGCAGCAGCGCCAGTGCTTCGCCCAGGTGATGGTGACGCCGAGCGGTTGCGTCGGCCCCTGCGGCATGGGGCCGAACGTGCTGGTTTATCCGGAAGGCATCCTGTACGGCAACGTCACCAAGGCGGATGTGGGCGAGATATTCGACGAGCACCTGCTGGGCGGCAAGCCGGTGGAACGGCTGAAGGCGCCAGCGGACATATGGTAGAAGTCGCCGCATCGCGCCGTGCTCCCCGCTCGAACTGGAAGCGCTGATCGAACGCATCGTGATCGGCCTTGCAGCAAGAAGCGGCCAACCACACTGCGACAGGCGCAGCGCCCAAGATCGAGCTGGCTGCGCTGCAATTCACCCGCGTCATCGATCCGGGCAACCAGCTGCCCGGCTACGAAGGCGTGTGGCGCAATGCGCGCAACGAACGCTGCGGCATGTTGACCATCAACAGCGACGGCAGCTTCTTTGCCGAATACGACCTGTTCTGCCCGCACCCGCGCGACGTGCGCTGGTTCGTCGAGATGGTCACCGCCTGGGGGCGAGGAGACATGTTGCGCAGCGAAGCGAAACTGATCCCGAGTCTGTAAGGAGAGAACGATGAGCAAATTTCAAATGGGCGACATGGTCTTTGCCGCGCAAGACTTGTACAACGAAGCGCTGGAAGAGACCGGCGAAAGCGCCATTCCGGGCATAGCCGCGGATGAACTGCTGGCGCCTGCCGGTGCGCGCGGTGTCGTGGTGAATGTCGGCCATGCCCAGGAGAAGCCGAACGAGGAAATCTATCTGGTGCGATTCGAACTGGGCGCGGAAGGAATCCTGTCAGAACCCATCGGTTGCCTGTCTGACGAATTGGCCGAAGAGTTGATGTAGCGTTATAGGCTGCTGCGCTTATCGGCCTGGCTCGCCCACTTTTGTTGGTGATTGGCACGCCCGAAAAAATTAGGGAGTCTCTGAAGTCCGTTCGCCCTGAGCTTGATGAAACCACTAGCCATTCGACTAAGCTCGCAAGCGAGCAAGTCGCTGGTTATGTCGAAGGGTGAACACTGCAAACCGATGATTTGTTGTGCATCCCCGTTCATGGTTCGACAGGCCTTTAGTCTTGAGCAAGGTTGAAGGATCAGCACGAACGGGGGACTTAATCAGAGCTTCCTTAGAATCAACATCAGACCAAAATTCCCAACCTTTTTCCCCCATCTGCTCTCCGTCTCAACTGGCAGATGAGCAACCCCTGTGGCCAAGCGGTTTCAAAGAAGTGTCCAACTCGCCATTCACTGATTAGAATGCGCAGTCAATCAACTATCAGAATGCACAGGACGCATGCCATTTTTATCGATTTCATTGGATGTCGTCGGCTCAACGGCATTAAAGAAACGGCTTGCCGAGTTCTCCAGTTTGAACAACACCAATCTGGACGAGCACTACAGAGATCTGCTCAGGTCGATGCTTGTCTCCATGAACTGCTTTCCTGGAACTCGTGAGCGTCGACTCCGTCCTGGATATTCATCGGCTCACCCTGATCAAGCGAATAGGCGATGAGTTCTGGTACATGTACGACCTGAATGAGCTTGACGCAGCCGGAAGTGGCAAAACATGCAACCCACATGGCGCAAGCGATGCTGGTCTTTCTCCTGGATGCCCATTTCGATGTGACAGCATTCTTGCCCAATACACATATTCGCGAAGAACTCTTCTGGAAATGCACGATCGATTCGATAAACCATGCGGTGGATTCTTCAAAGCTGGCCGAGGATGAGCTTGATCAATTCATCCAGAAGAATTCACAGAAGTATTCAATGGCTGAACCGGGAAAACTGCTTGCACTGAGAAACCAGCTGGGGGTTGGTGTTGGACACCTTGACGCGAACAAGGCGGTCTTTGTTTCCAAGAGCGATTTCATCGGGCTGGAGATCGATCGATTCTTCAGGATCTCAAGAGCGGCTGAGCAGGGAAAAATACTGGCAGGACGGAATTTCATTTTCTTGTTGCAAGTGCACAAGAGTCGAGAATCGGGAAAGTATTCTTTCAGCAAACAGCCCGAACCGGATTCAAGCAAATCGGTATTGCCCGAGTTTTCTGTCGTGCTGACAGAGTTCACCGAAGAAAAGCTCAAGGGAATTAAAGAGGGCTACTCCGGCGCGTATATTTTCAACGATTACCTGGAGCGCGCCGACTACGAGGGTTATTGGGATATCAAAGATCCGGAAAATCCGGATTGAGGATTGGCGAGCGCGCCACGAGGAAAGAACCTATTCAGGATGAGGGAAGGGCTGCAGGCGGAAAGGGTAGAATCCGCGCCGGATCGCAGCCGCGCTGCGTCAGGAAATAACCTCGGGAACGATAAGACGATGATGAAAATATTTTTCAGGATGCTGCGCCTGGCTCTGATGCCCTTCATGTTGCTGTGGGCGAGACTGGGGATGCCGAAGGGGATGGTGCGCCCGGCATCGGCGCAACAGCGGGTCGATCTGGAATGCGGCAAGCTGGCGCTTTACCACTTCAAGACCTGCCCGTTCTGCATCAAGGTGCGCCGCGAGATGGCCAGGCTGTCCTTGCCGATCGCATTGCGCGAAGCGCAGCACGATCCCGTGCATCGCGCAGAACTGCTGCAGGGCGGCGGCAAGATACAGACACCGTGCCTGCGCATCACCGATGAGCAGGGCCAAGTGCAGTGGATGTACGAGTCCGACGACATCATCCGGTATTTGCAGACGCGCTTTGCCTGAACGGTGTGCCGGAGAGGGTGTAGGGAGGTAATGTGCGTAGCGCATTGCACCGGATGTTTGAAATTCATGTGACGCAATGCCCGGTGGTTATTGCGCCGGAGCTCTGCAAAAGCGCAGCTTTGTTCACCATTCATTGGGGTGGTACCCGCGTAGGCACGATGTGCTCATCCTGCCGGGCTTATGACGGGTCACGGTCCGCTAATGCATTCTTCGCGCAGGCTGGTGCGAAAAGCTGAAGATGAAGAGGGCAATCAGGATGAGCAGCGTTGCGGATGCCGAGTAGCGGCTGAGCGCAAGACCGCCATTGGCGACCGGCTTATCGAGGAAATCCCCCACCACAGCACCCATTGGACGCGTCAGGATGAATGCCGCCCAGAACAGCACGGTATGGGAGATTCTGCTCCGGTAGTAGGCAAGCGCAATGATCAGCAGCATGAAGCCGAACAGCATGGCACCGCCTTCATAGCCGAGCCCTGCCGTATCGGCAGTCCAGTCGCCGAGGGCCGTGCCCAGCGTCTGTGAAAACATGATCGTTACCCAGTAGAACGTCTCCGATTTGGGCGAGGCTACGGTATCCACGGCAACCGAGCCGAGCGTCCGGTACCAGGCCAGCAGCGATGCCATCAGCAGGATGAGCAGGATGGTTGTGCCGCCGGCATAGCCGATGCCAAGCGAGCGGTCCGCAAAGTCGGCGAGCGTGGTCCCGACGGTCGTGGTTGCAATGATGGTGGTCCAGTAAATGACGGGGTGGAATTTTCTTGCGAGGATTTGGACCACTACCGCGAGTGCAAATATCGCGGCAAAGATCGCTGTGCTGACGAGGTAACCGAGATTCATGGACATCGACAGGGCGTCGCCTCCGGTTTCGCCCACGGTTGTTGCAAGAATCTTGATGATCCAGAACACCAGGGTGACTTCGGGCACCTTGCTCAATACTTCATCATTTTTGTCCATGTTCATCGCCTTCCTCCGGATTTGAAAATCGCGGCCCTCCAATGCTTGCTTAGTTGAGTTGCCTATTTCGAGCCGCCAATAAGCAGAGGGGCGCAAGGCGCCCCTCTGCGTTCCGCTACGACATTGGCTGGATCAATTCGGTTCCTGATACTTCTCCTCCAGCAGCTTCGCATGCGCCGCGGCCAGGCGTGCGATGGGCACGCGCGGGCCGGAGCAGGAGACGTAGTTGAGGCCGGCGTAGTGGCAGAAGCGGATGGAGGCGGGATGGCCGCCGTGTTCGCCGCAGATGCCGACCTTGAGGTCCGGGTTGGTCGCGCGGCCTCTCTGTACCGCCATCTTCATCAGCTGGCCGACGCCCTTGATGTCCAGCACTTCGAACGGATTGTCTTCGAGGATGCCGGTCTCGTTGTAGGCGGGCAGGAACTTGTTCTCCGCGTCTTCGCGGCTGAACGAGAAGGTGGCCTGGGTGAGGTCGTTGGTGCCGAAGGAGAAGAACTCGGCGGTCTCGGCCATGCGCCCGGCGCGCACGCAGGCACGCACCACTTCCAGCATCGAGCCGAACTTGAACTTCACGTCGATGCCCTGGGTTGCTTTCACCTCCTCGTGGATGCGCTGCACATAGCTGTGGATGCGCTTCAGCTCTTCCACGGTGGCCACCTGCGGCACCATGATCTCGGGGTAGATCTCGATGCCCTCGTTGGCGCACTGCGCAGCCGCCTCCAGAATGGCGCGTATCTGCATGGAATAGATCTCGGGATAGGTGATGCCCAGGCGCACGCCGCGATGGCCCAGCATGGGGTTCACCTCGGCCAGCGCGCGCACCTTTTTCAGCACCACTTCCTTGCGGCCGATCACGTCCTCTTCCAGGTGCGAGGTCTTGAAATCGCTCAGCCCGCCCATCAGCTTGTTGAGGCCGTCCGAGTATTGCTGGTACAGCTTGGGGTTCAGCAGCTTGAGGGTGTCCGGCAGTTCTTCCAGTCCCTTGATGGTGTCGCGCAGCTGGTGCAGGTGGGCGATCTCCAGTTCGAGCTGGGCGGCGGTGGGCAGGAATTCGTGCATCGGCGGGTCGAGCAGGCGCACGGTGACCGGCAGGCCCTTCATCGCCTTGAAGATGCCCTTGAAGTCGGCGCGCTGGATCGGCAGCAAACGATCGAGTGCAGATTGCCGTGCTTCCTGCGTTTCGGCCAGGATCATCTCCTGCACGATGGGCAGGCGGTCGGTGCTGTTGAACATGCGCTCGGTGCGGCACAGGCCGATGCCCATCGCGCCGAAGTTGCGCGCCTTGGCGGCAGCATCCGGCGTGTCGGCATTGGCCATCACCTTCAGGCGCGCCACTTCGTCGGCCCAGGCCAGCAGCGTGTTCATCTCCTCGGAGAATTCGGGCTCCACCGTTGGCACTTCGCCGGCATAGACGTGGCCGGTGCCGCCGTCGATGGTGACGACGTCGCCCTCATGCAGCACGGTGTCGCCGATCTGCGCGCTGCGCAGCACGTCGTTGATGACGATGGCCTCGCAGCCGGAGACGCAGGGCTTGCCCATGCCGCGCGCCACCACGGCGGCGTGCGAGGTCTTGCCGCCGCGGCTGGTGAGGATGCCCTGTGCCTGGAAGAAGCCGTGGATGTCGTCGGGCTTGGTCTCTTCGCGCACCAGGATGATCTTCTCGCCGGCGCGGCCGCGCGCTTCGGCGGTGTCGGCGTCGAACACGATCTTGCCGGAAGCGGCGCCGGGCGAGGCGGGCAGGCCCTGCGCCAGCGATTTGCCGTGAAAGTTGGGCGCCAGTTGCGGCACCAGCAGCTGTTCGAGGATGGCCGGCTCGATGCGCAGCAGCGCCCGATCTTTGCTGATCAGCCCTTCGTTGAACATCTCCACCGAAGTGCGCACCATGGCGCGCGCGTTCATCTTGCCGTTGCGCGTCTGCAGGCAATACAGCATGCCCTTCTCGATGGTGAATTCGAAATCCTGCACCTCGTGGTAATGCGATTCCAGCCGGTTGTGCAGCGCGATCAGCTGGCGGTAGATCTCCGGCATTTCCTTTTCCATCTCGGCGATGGCCTTGGGCGTGCGGATGCCCGCCACCACGTCCTCGCCCTGGGCGTTGGTCAGGTACTCGCCGTAGATCAAGTTCTCGCCGGTGCCGGGGTTGCGCGTGAAGCCGACGCCGGTGCCGGAATCGTTGCCCATGTTGCCGAACACCATGGTGCAGACGTTGACCGCCGTGCCGTTGGCCTGATCCTTGGTGATGCGGAATTGCTTGCGGTAATCCACCGCACGCTTGCCCATCCAGGAATGGAACACCGCGCCGACGGCGATCTCCAGCTGCTGCATCGGGTCCTGCGGGAAGGGTTTGCCGCTGTGCGTTTCCACGATCTTGAGGAATCCGTGCGCCAGTTCCTTCAGGTGTTCGGTCTTCAGGTCCACGTCCTGCGGCGCGCCGTACTTGCGCTTGATCTCGCCCATCAGCTCGTCGAAATGCTCGTCGCCGATGTTGAGTGCGATCTTGCCGAACAGCTGCACGAAGCGGCGATAGGCGTCCCAGGCGAAGCGCTCGTTGCTGGTCTGCTTGATGAGGCCCTTGAGCGAGGTCTCGTTGAGGCCGAGGTTGAGGATGGTGTCCATCATGCCGGGCATGGACATGGCCGAGCCGGAACGCACCGATACCAGCAGCGGGTTGTCCGCCGAGCCGAAGCCCTTGCCGGTCTTCTTCTCCAGCGTCTTCATGTGCGTCTTGATGCCGTCCATCAGGCCGGCGGGGAGCTGGTTCTTTTCCAGGTAGGCGAGGCAGGCTTCGGTGGTGATGGTGAAGCCGGGCGGGACGTTGAGGCCGATCTGCGTCATCTCGCACAGGTTGGCGCCCTTGCCGCCGAGCAGCATCTTGTTCTTGCCGTCGCCCTTTTCGAAATCGAAGATGAATTGTGTGGTGCCGGTCATTGCATTTCTCCCTTACTTGAACTTGCCTGAAAAACCAAAGAACATCGTTCAACTATTCTTGCAGTAACAGTATGAATGTTACGCCTGCCAGGCTGCAATGGCACCTCATCGACCGGCAATTCTTTGCTGCCAGAAATTGCCATAACCACTACAATCTGGCGGTTCCGTCATTTCACCAAGGATACGCATGAGATTCAGCTCGTTTCTGGATGTTGCTGTTTTGCTTCAATGCCACAGCGGTGATGTCTGCCGAGGATAAAGTCGAATTACCGATCCCGTCTTCTTCCGCGCAGCGCCTGTATGCGCGAGCCAAGGCCGATATCGTGCAATTGCGTTCCCTGCTGAAGAACGGGCGTACCCAGTCATCGGTGGGTTCCGGCTTCCTGATCGGCACCAGCAACCTGGTGGTGACCAATTACCACGTCATGTCGCAGATCGCGCTGGAGCCGGATGTCTATACCGGCGAATATGTCGACACCTACGGCAAGCGCGGCAAGGTGGAGTTGCTGGCGGTCGATGTGCTGCATGACCTTGCGGTGGTGCGTATCGATCGCAAGGGCAGCGGCTTCTTCAATGTGCCGGACAAGCTGCCGGTGCTCTCGCAGGGCCAGTACCTGTACTCGCTCGGCAACCCGCTCGATCTCGGCTTTGCCATTTCGGAAGGCGCTTATAACGGCGTCATCAGCCGCAGCTTCTATGACCAGCTGATGTTCACCGGGCCGATCAATGCCGGCATGAGCGGCGGCCCGAACGTGACGGTCGATGGCCGTGTGGCCGGGGTGAACGTATCCAAGCGGCTGGACGGCGAACTGGTGAGTTTCCTGGTGCCGGTGCGTTATGTGCGCGACCTGCTGAAGAAGGTCGCCGGGCAGAAGCAAGTGCCCAAGGATTTCAAGCTGGTCGTCGGGCAGCAGTTGCTTGGAGCACCAGACGACGATGGTGGACCGGCTGGCGAACACGCCGCTCACTTTCAAGGAACTGAAACCGTACCAGGTGCCGGTATGGGAGTCGGATCAGGTACGGTGCTGGGGCCGGTCCAACTCGAAACAGAGCAAACCCTATACGCTGGACCAGGTGAGCTGTTCGATGGAGTCGGCGCTGTTCGTGTCGAACCAGACTTGAAACCGGGTACATCTCGATCCAGCACAAGCTGCTGCAAAGCAGCGAACTGGGCGCTTTGCAGTTCGCCGTGCTGGCGAGCAACTACTTCAAGAATCAGGAAAGCAGCGGCCACAAGGATACGCGCTACACCCCGGCGCAGTGTGTCGAGCAATTCGTGAACAACGACAATTTGCCCATGCGCGCCGTGTTGTGCGTGCGGGCGTACCGGAAATTCCCCGAGTCTCTACGATTTCACCCTGCTCACGGCAAGCACGGACGGCAACAAGCTGAGCCTGCAAAGCCGTATCGACACCATCGGCGTGTCTTTCGAGAACGGCCAGCGCATCTCGCGCATCTTCCTTGAGCAAGCCAGCCGGGAGGCCAAGCCATGAACGCCCCTTTCTTTATCGAGGTGCTGGCGCGCAACGGCGAGGTCCGCCTGCGCCAGCGCGTGGATGCGCTCCCCATCCGCATCGGGCGGGGCTACGACAACGACGTCATCCTGGACGACCGGCACACCTCGGCCAGTCATGTGATCGTCGACCGCAACGAGGCGGGCGGCCTGCAGGTGCACGATCTGGGCAGCCGCAACGGCGTGGTCTGCAAAGGCAAACGCCATGACCGCCTGAACATCGACGGCAACACGATCTTCCGGCTGGGGCATACCAATCTGCGCGTGCGCTCGGCGGACTTTTCCGTCGCCGGCGAGATGCGCGATACCACCTTCCATGGCTGGGAAGGCTGGCCGCCGGCATTGGCCGGTCTGGTGCTGCTGGTGCTGCTGTCGCTGTGGAGCTCGTGGATCGCCGATACCGAGAATGCCGAACCGGTTCGCTACATAACCGGCCTGGCGGCCATACTGAGCATCGGCCTGTTGTGGAGCGGCGGCTGGACCCTGGCGAACCGGCTCTTTGCCGGGCATACCCGCTTCGGGCGTCACCTGTTCATTGCGGCAAGCGGGCTGGCGGTGATCGAACTGGTTTCGCTGCTGTTGTCGTTCGCGACTTATGCCTTCTCGCTGGAAACGGTGAGCCGGTATGGCAGTCATGTATCGATCGCCATCGCGGCAGGGGATGGTGTATTTCCATCTGGTCACGGTCGCACCGAACAACACCAGACGGTCTGCCGTTGCGGCAGTGCTGGTGTTGCTCATGGGTTCTGCGCTGACGCTGATGTTCAACTACCAGAGCCGCGGACATCTCGCCGATGAGCTGTACATGAGCGATCTTTATTGGCCGGGGATGCGCATGAGCGCCGACAAGACGGTCGATCAGTTCATCTCCGAATCCGGGCGGCTGAAATCAAGCGTCGATGCGGAGCGCAGCAAGCTGCTCAGTACCGAAGGGGATGGCGAGGGCGAGCCGGACTGAACGCCGGCTGGTTCAGCAACACTCTTCTTCGAGCAGCGACAACAGGCCAGCGCTTCCTCATCGGCGTGCTCCTCGAACAGTTCGCGTATCTGGTTGATGTGGCAATGCACCAAAAACAGATCGTCCGGCGGCGGGCCGCTGCGGGGTTTGCGTTTGGCGGCGAAGTAGGGCCAGAACGGGTTGTCCTGTGTCCGACCCGGCCAGATTCCGCTCGATGAACCGCATCACCAGACTGGCATTGCCGTTGCAATCGATGCCGTCGAAACTGAGGTAGCGGTCGGTTTCCTTGTGGCACCCGCATTCCGCACCCGCTTGCTTGTTGTCGTTCATGATTCTGAATTCCTGGAAAGCTGCGTGCAATGGTTAAGGCGGCAAGCCGAATTCCGGTGCGATCAGTTTCAGCCATGTTTCCAGGCGTGAGTCGGTGAGCATCTTCTGGTTTTCCTGATCCAGCACCAGGCCGACGAACTCGTCGTTCACCAGTGCTTTGGAAGAGATGAAATCGTAGTCGTCGGCAGGCCATGCGCCGACCACCTTTGCGCCGCGGGCGACGACGAAATCGTAAAGTATGCCCATCGCATCGACGAACTCTTCCGGATATTTGTCCTGGTCGCCCAGGCCGAACAGCGCGACGGTCTTGCCGCTGAAATCGACGTCCTTGAGTTGCGGCAGGAATTCTTCCCAGCCGCCGCCCATGCAATCGGTGGAAAGTCCCGGCAGCTGCCCGCCGCCCAGCGTCGAAGTGCCGAGGATCAGGTGGGAATATCCGGCCACCAGTTCGGCGCTGGCCTTGTTGACGTTGAGCGCCTCGGCCATGGTGTCATCGTCGAAACGTTTCTTGATCGCCTTGGCGATGCGCCGGGTGTTGCCGGTGCTGCTGGCGAAGAAACAGACCGATGCGTGGCATGCGCGTGCTCCCCGGGTGCGCTGCCGATTGTCGCGAATCCAACAATCGGCAGCGGATGCGACATAAGGATCAGACCGGGCCGCGTCCGGCGCGATTCAATTCCACCGTGCGCTTCAGCGCGTCCTCGAACGACACCTTGTCGCCCTTGGGCTTGTAGTCGCCCAGCGCCTTGTACACGGTGACGATCTTGTCCGGTGGCGGACTGGCCCTTGAAGTCGCCCTTGTCCAGCGCGGCGATGTCGATCAGCTCGTTCCAGATCAGGCCTTCCTGCATGCCGATGGCGGAGATGGAGAGGCCGCCGGTCTCGATCACCATGGGCTTGTCGATATTGACCACGAACAGGATGATGCGCACGTCCGCGCGAAATCGGCCTGGTAGTAGTCCAGTACTTTGGGCAGCAACGCCAGCTCGTCGAGGCTGCCGACATACAGTTTGATCTTGTCGTTTTCCGCCAGCACGATGGTGTTCTTGATGGTGGCAACGGGCGGTTTGCGGTGGCCGAGCGCGTCGCCGACCTCGCCCAGTTCCAGCACCAGGTCGCCGCGATAGCTGGCATAAGCGGCCTCGGCCTCCTTGAAGTTCATGTTGAACAGCAAACCTTTTTGTTCGTAAGTGTCGAATAGCATGGGGCACCTTGTCGTGAATGAATGATGGAGCCCCAACTTCAGCAATAACCGTACCAGAGCGTTATCTTTTTTCGATGGCCGCAGACTTGGTACCATTGCCGCAACCGACCTATGGATGAAGCACGAAAATGAGCAAAGCATTTACCCGCGAAACCGATGACGATGACGACGATGAGCGTCGCATTGCCGTCCATTCCCGCCGGCACCAAGAACTACATGACGCCGGAGGGCTATCGCCGTCTGAAAGAGGAATACATGCATCTGCTGGACGTGGAACGTCCCGCGCTGGTGCAGACGGTCGCCTGGGCGGCTTCCAACGGCGACCGTTCCGAGAACGGCGATTACATCTATGGCAAGAAACGCCTGCGCGAGATCGACCGCCGCCTGCGTTTCCTTGCCAAGCGCATGGAAAACTCGGAAGTGATCGACCCGGCCCAGCGCCAAGGCTGCGAGCAGGTGTTCTTTGGCGCGACGGTCACGGTCTGCCACGGCGATGGCACCGAACGCACCTACAGCATCGTCGGTATCGACGAGGCAGACGCCAGCAAGGGACATATCAGCTGGATCTCGCCGCTGGCGCGCACGCTGCTCAAGGCGCGCGCAGACGATGCCGTGATGTTGCGGCTGCCGGACGGGACCGAAGAACTGGTGGTGGTCGAAGTGGTTTACCAGAGTATCGAGTTGTAGCTCTCCGGTGCCGCCATCGCAAGGCGCCTGCGTTCCCGGAACGGCAATGAAATAACCCACAAAAACCGGCAGCAACCCGATTCAGTCATTTGACTTAATCAAATGACTGAATTACTGTTCACCTCCCTTTTACGATCCCGGGATTGAAGATGGCCGCGAGAAAGGAAACCCGCTGCCTGTTGCTGCAAACGGCGCAGCGCATGTTCGGCCACCAGCCGGCTCCGCAGGAAGAGACGCGCTGGCGCTCTGCTGCAGGCCGCCGCCGAGGTGTTCGCCGAGGTCGGCTATCACGCGGCGACGACGCGCGAGATCTGCAAGCGTGCCGAGGTCAATCTCGCTTCCATCCACTATTACTACGGCGACAAGGCGGAGCTTTACCGCGAGGTGTTCCGCCTGCCGTTCCTGAGCGAATGCAACGTGTTCGCCACGCTCGATATTTCCCAGGCCTCGCTGCCGGAAGCGCTGCACTCTTTCTACAGCTGGCTGTTTCCCCCGGTTGCCGAAGAAGATCCGATGCGGCAGCTTTTCATGCGCCTGCATGCGCGCGAAGAAGCCGAGCCCAGCGGCGTGCTGGGCGATGCCATGGTGCAGGCGTTCCGCCCGAACCACGAGAAGGTGCAGGCGCTGCTGTGCCGCGAGTTCGGCCTGAAGAAGCCCGATACGGAAGTGGACCGGATGACCTTCGCGGTGATCGGTCTGGCGACTGTCTATTTTCATAACCGCACGGCGATCGAAAACTTTGCCCCGAAACTGCTCGATGGGCAGAAAGCCAGGGAAGCGATGGCGGAACGGCTGGTCGAATATGCCGTTGCCCTGATCGAGGCCGAGCGCAAGCGTCGTGCGGCACCGGTGCGGGCGAAGAAGTGAAGCGGCCCGGTCAATCGACACTCCGGGCAACAGAATGGCAGTTTTGAAAGGATCAACGATGGTGAACATGGATTTCAAACAAAAACGTCTGCTCTTCAAGATCGCCCTGCTGGGTTTGGCGATGGCGGGCTGGCGCTGCGTGGCTGGCCGGCTCCGGGCAATGCCAAGGCCGGACCAGGCCGCTCCGGCAGCGAGCCGCCCTGCGCTGACGGTGCGCACCACGACGCTGCGCGAAGACAAGTGGGCACGCACGTTGACGGCCAACGGCAGCATCCTGCCCTGGCAGGAAGCCATCATCAGCGCCCAGGTGCAGGGGCTGCGCATCGCCGAGGTGAAGGTCAGCATCGGCGACCACGTGCAAACAAGGCGATGTGCTGGTGACGCTGGATAACTTTGTGCGTTTCAGCAACGATCCGGCGGCATCGCGTTCGGTGCAGGGGCGCATCGTGGCGCCCGATTACGGCGTCATTTCCGCGGCCAGCGCCAATGCGGGTTCCATGGCGCAACCGGGCGTGGAGCTGTTCCGGCTGATCCGCCAGGGGCGGCTGGAATGGCGCGCCGAACTGACGGCAGACGAGCTGATGCTGTTGCGCAAGGGCATGCCCGCAGAGATCACGGTGGGCGAAGGGCGCGTCATCAAGGGCACGGTGCGCGCGATCTCGCCGTCGGTGAACCTGCAGACCCGCTATGGCTATGCGCTGGTCTCGCTGCCGGACAGCGCGGGCATCATTGCCGGGGTCTATGCGCACGGCACGTTCGACATCAGCGGCGGCAAGCGCAGCCTGCAATCGTTGCCGCAATCCGCCGTGATGCAGCGCGGCAGCATGACCTATGTGCTGGTCGTGGGCGCGGACAACCATGTGCATGAGCGCGCCGTGAAGACCGGGCAACGCAGCGGCGATCGCGTCGAGATCAGGCAGGGACTGAAGGCGGATGAACCGGTGGTCGAAAGCGGCGGCGCGTTCCTGACCGAAGGCGATGTCGTGCAAGTGGTGAAGGGGTAGGCATGAACGTCTCCGCCTGGTCGATACGCAATCCCATTCCGGCGATCCTCGGCTTTGCGCTGCTCACCTTCCTGGGCGTGATGGCGTTCAAGGCCATGAAGATCCAGCTGTTCCCCGACATCGATCTGCCGATGATCACGGTGACGGCGTCGATGCCGGGCGCTTCGCCGGACCAGATGGAAGCCGAAGTGGCGCGCAAGATCGAGAACGCGCTCGCCAGCGCGCAGGGCCTGAAGCATCTCTACACCCAGGTCAAGGACGGCACCGCCATCGTGTCGGCCGAATTCCGCCTGGAGCGCGATTCGCGCGAGGCGCTGGAAGACGTGCGCTCGACCGTCACGCGCATCCGCAGCGATCTGCCGCAGGAGATGCTCGACCCGGTCATCAACAAGGTGGAGATGAGCGGCAAGCCGATCGTGACCTATACCATCGCCGATCCGAACATGAGCGAGGAGGAGCTGTCCTGGTTCGTGGACAACAACGTCACCAAATTGCTGCTCGGCGTGAAAGGCGTCGGTGCGGTCAATCGCGTCGGCGGCGTGACGCGGCAGGTGCGCGTGGAACTCGATCCGACCAAGCTTGCTGGCGTTGAACATCACGGCAACCGAAGTTTCCAGCCAGCTGCGCCAGATACAGCAGGAAGCGCCGGGCGGACGCACCGATCTCGGCGGCATGGAACAATCCGTGCGCACGGTGGCGACGGTGCAGACCGCGCGGCAACTGGCGCAGATGGAGATCAGCATCCGCGACGGCCGCCGCGTGCGGCTCGACCAGGTGGCGGACGTCAGCGACTCCATCGCCGAGCGGCGCTCGGCTGCACTGTTCAACGGCAAACAGGTGGTCGGGTTCGAGATCATGCGTTCGCTGGGCGCGAGCGATGTCGAGGTGGGCAATGGCGTGGCCAGGGCGCTGGAGAGCCTGAAGCAGACGCACCCGCAGATCACCGTGGAGCGCGTGTTCAACATGGTCGACCAGGTGTACGAGACCTACAAGGGCTCGATGGAGATGATCTTCGAGGGCGCCCTGCTGGCGGTGATCGTGGTGATCTTCTTCCTGCGCAACACGCGCGCCACCATCGTGGCGGCGACCGCGTTGCCGCTGGCGGTCATTCCCACCTTCGCGCTCATGTATCTGTTCGGCTTCACCATCAACATGGTGACGCTGCTGTCGCTGTCGCTGGTGGTCGGGGTGCTGGTGGACGATGCCATCGTCGAGATCGAGAACATCATGCGCCATCTGGAGATGGGCAAGACGCCCTACCAGGCGGCGATGGAGGCCGCCGACGAGATCGGCATGGCGGTGATCGCGACCACCTTCACGCTGGTGGCGGTGTTCCTGCCGACCGCCTTCATGAGCGGCATCCCGGGAAGATTCTTCGTGCAGTTCGGCTGGACGGCGGCCGTGGCCGTGCTGTTCTCGCTGGTCGTGGCGCGCTTGCTGACGCCGATGATGTCCGCCTATTTCCTGCAGCCGCGCGTTGCGCATGCGACGCCCGAGGTGGATCGAGATCTATCTCAAATGGGCGCAGTGGTGTCTGGCGAATCGCAAGACGACGCTGGCGATCACCGCAGTGTTCTTCGTCGGTTCGTTCATGCTGGCCGGCACATTGCCGACGGCATTCCAGCCCAAGGACAACCAGTCGCAAACCCAGGTGACGCTGACCCTGCCGCCGGGCAGCAAGTTCGAGCAGACCTATGCGCTGGCCGAGCAGGCGCGCAACATCATCATGCAGAACCCGAACGTGTCGACGGTCTATACCGCGATCGGCGCCGGCACGTCGGGCGGCAATGTGTTCGAGCCGACCGGCGCTTCCGAAGTGCGCAAGGCCACGCTTTCCATCCAGCTCAAGCCGCGCAGCGAGCGCGAGATCGAAGCAGAAGATCGAGGACGAATTGCGCGAGGCGATGATGGTGCTGCCCGGCGTGCGCATCAAGGTCGGGCTGGGGTCGTCGTCGGACAAATACCAGCTGGTGCTGACCAGCGAGAACAGCCAGCTGTTGAGCGATTACGCGCTGAAGGTGGGGCAGGAACTGCGCACGATCCCGGGCATCGGCAACGTGGTGTCCAACTCCAGCATCCTGCGTCCCGAAGTGGTGGTGCGTCCCGATTTTGCCCGGGCGGCCGATCTGGGGGTGACGTCGAGCGCCATCGCCGAGACCCTGCGCGTGGCGACCAACGGCGATTACGACCAGTCGCTGGCCAAGCTCAACCTGCCGGACCGGCAGCTGCCCATCGTGGTGAAGCTGCGCGACGATGCGCGGCAGGATATCGACCTGCTGTCGCGCCTGGTGGTGCAGGGCTCGCGCGGGCCGGTGATGCTGGGCAATGTGGCGACGCTGAGCCTGGAAAGCGGCCCGGCGCAGATCGACCGCTACGACCGCCAGCGCAACATCACCTTCGAGGTCGAACTGGCCGGGCAGCCTTTGGGCAAGGTGCAGGCCGCGGCACTGGCGTTGCCTTCCCTCAAGAACATGCCGGACGGCGTGGAGCTGGCGCCGATCGGCGATGCCGAAATGATGAAGGAGCTGTTCGCCAGTTTCGGCCTGGCGATGTTCACCGGCGTGATGTGCATCTACATCGTGCTGGTGCTGCTGTTCAAGGATTTCATGCAGCCGGCCACGATCCTGGTGGCGCTGATACTGTCGATTCCGGGCGCCTTCCTGGCGCTGTTCCTGACCCACACCGCGATCTCGATGCCGTCGATGATCGGCATCATCATGCTGATGGGCATCGCGACCAAGAACTCCATCCTGCTGGTGGAATACGCCATCGTCTCGCGCCGCGAACGCGGCATGAACCGCGCCGAGGCCTTGCTCGATGCATGCCGGAAGCGCGTGCGGCCGATCGTGATGACGACCATGGCGATGGGCGCGGGCATGCTGCCGGTGGCGCTCGATCTGGGCATGGGCGACGGCAGTTTCCGTTCGCCGATGGCGATCGTGGTGATCGGCGGTCTGATCACTTCCACCTTCCTCAGCCTGCTGGTGATCCCGGTGGTGTTCACCTATGTGGACGATCTGGTGCAGTGGGTGGTTGCGCGTTTCAGGCGAAAATCCGGCCTGTCCTCCGCTGTGCAGGAAGGGTGATTCCGGGTTGCATGTTCCAGCAGGTGCTGCAAGCCCGCTAACCCGTGGCTGATTCAATGCGACGAGGTGTGAGTCCGGGCGGGCGCATCCAGGTGAAGCTGCAGCAGCGTTTCGAATTCGTGCGACGGCAGCGGGTGCGAGAAGAAGTGGCCTTGCCCGTAGTCGCATCCGGCAGCGGCGAGCAAGTGGCGCTGCGTTGAGGTCTCGATGCCTTCGGCGATCACCTTCAATCCGAGCTTGTGCGCCATCACGATGATGGCCTCGCACAGCGCCATGTCGTCCGAGGTGGCGGTCAGGTTGCGCACGAAGGAGCGGTCGATCTTGATGTAGTCGATGTCGAATTTCTTCAGGTAGGACAGCGATGAGTAGCCGGTGCCGAAATCGTCCAGCGCCACCTGGATGCCGGCGTCGCGCAGATCGAGCAGCTTGGCCTGGACGGTGGCGGTGGCATCCAGCAGCAAGCCCTCGGTGATCTCGATCGATGATGCTCTGTCCCGGCAGGCCCAGTTGCTGCAGATGCGGCAGCCATTCCTGGAAATAGTGCTCGTCGTTGCGGAACTGGATCGGCGATTTGTTGACGCTGATCTGGAATTCCGGATGATGCGTGTCGCGCAGGCGCCGCACCTGCTGGGCCGCCTTCCTGAATACCCAGTCGCCGATCTCGATGATCATCCCGGATTCCTCCGCCAGCGTGATGAATTCTGCCGGGCTGATCAGGCCGCGCGTCGGGTGCTGCCAGCGGATCAGCGCCTCGGCCTTGTGGATGCTGCCGCTGGCTCAGCTCAACGATGGGGTGGTAATGCAAATGGAACTGGTCGCCGGACAGCGCTCCGCGCAGGTCGTTGATGAGGTGCATGCGGTTCAGGGCGGCTTCCTGCAGGCCGGGGGTGAAGTAGCTGAAACGGTTGCGTCCCGCGCTCTTCGAGGCGTACATCGCCTGGTCCGCATTGCTCATCAGCATTTCCAGATTGGGCGCGTCATTGGGATAGAGCGTGATGCCGATGCTGGCGGAAACGAAAGCGTTCTCCTCGCCCAGCTGGAACGGTGCAACCAGCGCGTCGATGATGGCCTGCGCGATACGCTCGACGCTGCTGGTATCTTCCAGTTCGGACAGGATGACGGTGAACTCGTCCCCGCCCAGGCGGGCGACGGTATCCGATTCGCGCACGCAGCGTGGCGATGCGCCGTGCCGCTTCGATCAGCAGGATGTCGCCCTTGTCGTGTCCCAGCGTGTCGTTGACCTCCTTGAACTTGTCGAGGTCGATGAACATCAACGCCAGCGGCAATCCGTCGCGATGCGATTTCTTGATCTCATGCTCCAGCCGGTCCTGGAACATGCGGCGGTTCGGCAGGCCGGTGAGCGGGTCGAAGTTGGCCTGCTGCCAGATCGTCTCTTCCGAGCGTTTCTTTTCGGTGATGTCCTGGCTGACGCCGGTCAGCTTGTATTTGCGTCCCTGTTCGTCGAGCAGCGATTTGAAACGTATCCGCATCCAGCGCATGCTGCCGTCGATGGACAAGGTGCGCATCTCGGTCTCCACCACGAAATCCGCCTCGCTGGAATCGAGCTCCAGCTGGATGTGGTCGCCGATGCGTTGCGCATCTTCGGGGTGGACGAATCGCCGGGCGAAGTCCTCATAGGACATGCGGTAACCGCCGACCTGTTTGGCGGTGGCGAAATGCAGTGAGTAATACTGGTCGTTGAAGGTGAACTCGCGGTTCGACGTCGTATTCCCAGTAACCGAGGCTGGATATCTTTGCCGCCAGTGCCAGTTCGTCGTTGGTTCTGGCCAGTTCGGCCGTGCGTTTCGCCACTTCCCTTTCGAGTCTATCCTGATGGCGCAGCAGACTGTCGTCGCGTTCCTGGATCTCGCTCAACATGTGATTGAACGCCATGATCAGATCGCCGATCTCGTCATTCGCATGCTGTGGGACGCGCAAGTCATAGGTCTTGTCGTGGGCGATGGTGCGTGCCGTATCCGCAACATTCGCTATCGGCTGCGAGATCACGCGTTGCAGGCGGATCGCCAGAAGGTAGATCACCAGCAGCGACAAGGCGGAGACCGCCAGGCCGGTTTCAAAATCGGCCAGATGGTTGTTCCAGCGTTCGGTGAAATCGGCCTGCAGCAGAATGTAACCGATCCGTTCTTTGTCGCGCACCACCGGGCGATACAGGTCGGCGCTTTTCGACCAGAATTCGGCACGTATCTGTTTGGCGTCAGACCCGGTAATCGGCGGGAGGCGGTTTGACCTGCGCCATTGCGGCTCCATGCTGCCAGCGCATTGCCGTTGGTGTCCAGCAGCCAGGCGGAATCGATCTCGCGGTGTTCCTGCAGCGATGCGAGCAGGCGCTCGGCTTCGGTGCGGTCCTCGAAGATCAGTGCGGCCTGCGCGTTTTCGGCCAGAATGTCGGAGAGGCCGGAAAGTTGTTGCAGCGATTCTTTCTGGCTGCTGCGCAGCGAACTGGCGAACAACACCGAAAAGCTGACCAGCAGGCTGATCGCGCTGCTCAGCATGATGAGGAATACGAGTTTTTTGCGCAGCGACCAATCGGACAGATTCGGGAAAATGTTCATGCGTGATCACCTCCCGAAGATGTTGGTGGCCAGATTCAACATCTGGCTGGATAGACGCAGTCCCGCTTTGCGGGTCGAGGCGAGATTGATCTCGAACAGCACTTTGTTTTCGCGGTAGAGCAGTCCGATGCCGCCACCGCGTTCGGCAAAGTCCGGGATGTCCGAGATGGTCAGCACGGGCGCATCCCCAGCGATTTGATGATGGGGACGAGCCGCCGTTGCTCCTCGTCGCCGATGTACAACACATGACAGGCTTTCAGGCCGTTGCTGTCTTCAAAGTGCGGCATGATCTGCAACTCGTGCTCGCCGATCTTGCGGCCATCGAGTGTGGCCAGCGATGCATGCAACTCGTCGTTGCCGATCACGCACAGCCTGATTTTGTCGCCGGGCTTGACTGCGTCGGCGGGCCATTCCACGAATTTGATGAAGTTGAACACGTAGGCCGACTCGACCTGCATCTCCGAAAGTTCTGCCCGGCACGGTTGCACGCTAGTACCTATGGCCAACAGGAGCGGCAGAAGGAATCGCACCGCGTTCTTCATGCGTCGATCGAGCGTTCCCGGGCTGCGGCGGCTACTGTTCGTTCATCGGACATGCCATAGCGCTTTCAGATAGATCGTGCGTTGCGGCACGATGGGCAGGGAGGGCATGTAGTCCGGATAGAACTGCAGCTGCTGCCTGGACAGCAGGTTCTGCAACGTGAGCGAGAGTTCCAGCGCTTCGTTCACCTGCTCGGCGAAGCGCAGATCCAGCTCGTTGCTGGCGGTGATCGGCGTGGTGCCGGCCGTTCCGGAGAAGAAGCCGGTGTTGGACAAGCCGCCGATCCGGCGCAACCAGAAATCGAACTGGCGGTCCGGAGTGAAGTTGTACGAGGAGCGCATCGAGCCCTGATAATTCGGGCTGTTGCCGTATACGACGCCGGGATTGTTCGGATCCGGCGCGCCGTCCACCCACATGCGCGAGGCGTTGATCTGCAGGCGCCAGTCGGACAGGGGTTCCATTCGGTGGACAGTTCGATGCCGCGGGTGCGTACCGGCAGGGCATTGCCGCGGGTGAGGTGATGCACAGGCCCGGCGGCGCCGGCGGGCCGGCGGAGACAAAGCCGAATTGGGCCAAGGCCGCGGTGCAAGCCGGGTCGGCGAAGCTGTTGGTGATGGTGTGGGCACCGGGGAATGCGGCGAAGACGCCATCATAGTGGCTCACGTAAGCGCTCAGGTCGGAATAGAACGTCGGTGTCCATTGCGCCCGGTGCCCGGCCTCGAGGGTGCGCACCTTCTCGTTGCTGAAACCGGTCTGTTCGCCGGGGGCGGCATAGAGCAGGGTCGGCAAGCCCGTGGTCGGATTGCCGGCAGGCATCGCGCCGACATAAGCGCCCATCGTGCGGTCGACCACGCTGGGCGAGCGCACCGTCTTCGACCAGGTGAGCCAGAACGAGTGCGGCTCGTTCGGTGTCCACAGTGCGCGGAGCGAGGGCTGCGGCGCGGTGCCGCCAAAGGTCTGCTGCTCGACGCGCACGCCGGCCTGGACGCTGAAACGGTGCGGCACCAGTGTCCATTCGTCCTGGGCGAAGACGCTGGCCAGCGTGACGGTGACATCCGATTGCGACGAGGTCAGGAAGCCGGTCGAGCCCAAATCTCCTGGTGCCTGGTCTGCCGGTAGTTGCCGCCCCAGACGATGTCATGCGCATCGCCGAGCGGGAAGCGATGCTGGGCATCGATATCCAACGTGGTGTGGCTGTCATCGGCGCCGAGAACCGCGCCCTGATATTTTTCCACATAGGTCTGGATGCGCACCTCACCGCCGCTATCGGTGGATTGCTCGAAGCGGCCGAGCAGATTGCCGCCGTTCTCGTTCGAAACGTAAGGAACCAGCTCGTGGTGCCGTATTGCGCCATGTTGTACGTGGCGGCGGTATTGAATGTGGGGACGAGCCAGGGTTCGCCCATCTGCGAATCGAATACCCGGCCGCTGAACAGCCAGCGCGTATCGACGCCATCCGGCTTGTCGTAGCGGAAAGACAGCGACGAATCGTTCCACTGATCCTGCGCGTCCTTGCCGTTGAATTCCTTGCCGCCGTCGCGCTGCTGGTCGCTGACGGTCACGCGGAAGGCGGAGCCATCTTCCATCTTTGCGCCGTAGCGCACGGCCATGCCTGCCTTGCCGGTCGAGGTCCCGGCGTGGGTATCGACCAGCCAGCCTGCCGTGTCCTGTGCGCGTTTGGTGATGATGTTGACCACGCCGTTGACCGCATTCGATCCCCAGGCCAGGCCGGCCGACCCGCGAATGACTTCGATGCGGCTGATCTCTTCGAGCGGGATGTTCTCCGCTTCCCAGACCACGCCGCCGTAGAGAGAACTGTAGATTGAGCGGCCGTCGACCATGACCAGCAGTTTGTTGGCCATGCGCCCGTTGAAGCCGCGAATGGAGACGGCCCATTTGTTGTTGCTCAGGCGCGCCGCCTCGACGCCCGGCGCCAGGCGCAGGGCCTCCGGGATGGACAATGCGCCGGAACGTTTGATGTCGGCTGCCGAGATGACGAAAGCGGCAGCTGCAGTATTGGAAACGGATTGGCTTTTGCGCGAAGCGGATTCGACACCGACCTTCATCAGGTCGCCCAGGCTGAGTTCAGGCCAGTTCTCTTCGTCAGTACCGGTAGCGCCGGCGTGGGATGCAATCGCCAGCATGCCGCATAAAATTGCGCAGCAAATTGATATGATTTTCATGCCATTCCCTGTGCAACAGCTTGTTTTTGTTATTGGGCGGGCCGACGCAGCGGCCCTTGCAGCTCAATCCACCGATTATTTCATAACTTACATTTGTGTGGTTATTACTTTGCAGTATGGTCGGGCGCCTTGCGTTCCAGCACTGCCGCAAAGAAGCCGTCGGTATCGTGCTGTTGCGGGGTGAGCTGCAGGTAATCGCCCATGGGCAGGTCGATGTGCTGCTGGCGCAAGACTTCGCCTGCGGGCAGCAGGGTGAAGTCGGGATGGGCGGCGAGGAAGGCTTGCACGATGGACTGGTTCTCTTCCTGCAGCAGGCTGCAAGTGGCATACACCAGGCGCCCGCCCTGTTTCAACAGGCGTGCGGCCGAGGCCAGGATCGCCGTTTGTTTTTCGTTGAGCTCGGCCACGCTTTGCGGGGATTGGCGGAACTTCAGGTCGGGATTGCGGCGCAAGGTGCCGAGACCGCTGCAGGGCGCATCCACCAGCACGCGGTCGATCTTGCCGGCCAGGCGCTTCACCTTGCTGTCGTTCTCGTGCGCGATCAGTTGCGGCTGCACGTTGGACAGGCCGGAACGTTTCAAGCGCGGCTTCAGGTTGGTGAGGCGCTTCTCGGAGATATCCCAGGCGTACAAGCGTCCCTGCGAGTTCATCAGTGCGCCGAGCATCAGCGTCTTGCCGCCGGCGCCGGCACAGAAATCCACCACCATGTCGTTGCGCTTCGGCGCAAGCAGCAGTCCGAGCAGCTGGCTGCCCTCGTCCTGGACTTCGAACTTGCCGGTGAGGAACAGCGCGTGTTTGTTCAGGGCCGGTTTGTCCCTGAGGCGGATGCCCATGGGCGAGAAGGGCGTGGCTTGTGCGGCGAACCCGTCGGCCTGCAGCGCTTGCAGCACCTCGTTGCGTCCGGCCAGCAGCGTGTTCACGCGCAGGTCGAGCGGGGCTGGCTGTTGCATGGAGCGTCCCAGCGCGAGGATGTCGGCATCGCTGTACTGTGCGCGCAGTTTCTCGACGACCCATTCCGGCAGTTCCGCCTGGATGGATAACGGCAGCTGGTCGAGGGAGATGCCCTTGACCCTTCCCAGCCAGTCCGCTTCCTTGGCCTTGAGCAGGGGCTCCAGTTCGCGCAGGTTGTAGCCGCCGAACTTGATCCAGTAAGCCAGGGTCATGCGGCGTGCGGTGGCCTGGCCTTTTTCATCCATGGTGCAGCCGTATTCGAGCAACAGGCGATGGCGCAACACGCCGAACACGGTTTCGGCCACCAGCGCGCGTTCGTTGGAGCCGATACGCTCGGCCTGGAAAAAATGGCGCAGCACGGCATCGGCCGGATGCTCCATTTTCAGGGCGGTGCGCAGGGCCTGCATGACCAGGTCCAGACGATATTCAGTTAGCAGCATCTTTTCTTACTCCTTGTTCTTCCGACACGCGGATGTCGGTGATGACCGCCTCGGCGGCGACATCGCCGTTCTTTTCGATGAAACGCATTTTTACCGGGAACAGCCGGTATTCCCGCGCCAGCCAGATTTCCAGGCCTTCTTCGTTGGGACCGTGCAGCTTGTTCAGGCGTATGGCGCGTAATTTGCCCAGCGGGGTGTCGATCTCTTCGTTAATGGCTATTTCGAAAATGTAATGTTCGATCTTCCTGCCGTTGCAGACCGAAACGGGGGCAATTTCGGAGTGAGCCAGCGGCGGAAACTGGTACATGATGCTCAGGATGTCTTGCGTGTCCGGCGGCAGCGCTGTTTCGACATCATCCGAGAAGCGCGCACGCTGCGCATCGCGGTCGAGTTCAACCGCGTTGCGTTGCGTCCCGAGCCGGTCGATGCGCTCTTCGGTGAACAGTTCCGGCTGCAGCCCGTCCTTGCTGTAGCTGCCATTGCTGTACTGGTTGAGTTCATAGCTCTTGAACAGTCTTGCCAGGCCGGTCGTCGTCGTATGGGACTTCAGGACGTAGCGGCCGTCATGGATGTCCAGCGTGTGCACCGTCTCACCCACTTTCAATCCGTCTTTTCCCAGGTGGATGGCGAAGGTGAGTTGCGCATGTGCCGGGCAGCGGCGGCCGGTCGGTGATCTGTTTGGCGGTCGAGGCGAGCGCTTCGGTTGCAACCGGGGCGCTGGCTGCGACGGGTTCGCTGGCCGCGACAGGCTCACTGGCAGCCACAGGGACGACGGCAGGGCTGGGAGCAGGCTGTGGCGCCGGGGCGGGTTCCGGCGGCACCGGCTTGGCGCGTTTGGGTTTGGGCTGCGGCTTGCGCTTGGGCGGTGCGGCCGGCAACGGTTCGAGTTTGGCCGTCAGTTCCGGCAAGGCGGGCCTGAAATCGGGCAGGCGGATATTCGGTCCCCACAACACCAATGCGTGCAGCAACAACGAGATGCCGATGGCGAACGCGATGCGGCGCGATGCGGTGTCCAGCCTGAAGCTCACTGGGTGATGCTCAATGCGGTGAGGACTTGTGACAATTGGTCGCCGTTGTCCTCGGTCACTGCGATCTTGCACGGGAAGTTACCGTTCTCGACCGACAGCCAGATCTCCGTTTTCCATGCAGTCGCCTCCGGCGGTGTGCTCAGGTACAGCGTTTCCAGCGAACCCAGCGGGACGGTCACCATCTGTTTGCCGCGCAACAGGTACTGGCGCGTGTCGATCTTGCTGCCGTTGGTGATGTGCATGGTCACATCCTTGCGATCGCGCAGCACGGCGATGTAACGGAACTGGTACTGCACGCTCAAGCGGTCTTGCGTGTCCGCGGGCAGTGGCACGAAACGCGGGCCGTAACGGTCGCTGAGCATCAGCGTGGACTGTCTCCAGTCGAAGCTCGCTTCGGTGTTCCTGAGTGTTTCCTGCGAGCGCTGGTAAACGAAATTCTTCGGACGCAAACCTTGTGCGGTGATGTCGCCTTCGCTGACGACATAGAGCGTGTCGGGCTTGAACAAGGCGAGCAGGCCGACCGGCTTGGTGACGCTCTCGATGCGGTAATGATTGCCAGTGCGCGTGAACTTCTCGGTGATCGAGGCGATCTTGACGCCCTTGGTGATCACGTCGTAACTGGCTTCGATGTGCGCCGGCGGGGCGGCGAACAGCGCGGGAGCGAAGCAACACAGCAGTATGGCAACGAGCGAACGCATGGTTTACTCCAATCCCGGCGAAACGAGTGCCGTCTCCGGCTGTTCCAGGCAGTTGCCGGCGACGCGGCCTGAGTCGTCCAGCCACACCTGGTCGTGGCATAACCAGCGTACGGCTTGCGGATAGACGCGATGTTCCTGCTGCAGCACGCGGGCAGACAGGCTCTGCGGGGTGTCGTCGCGCAACACCGGCACCGCCGCCTGGATGATGATGGGGCCGTGATCGAGTGTCGGGGTGACGAAATGCACCGTGCAGCCGTGTATCTTGACGCCATCCTGCAGCGCGCGCTGGTGCGTGTCGATGCCGGGGTAGGCGGGCAGCAGCGAAGGATGGATGTTGATCAGCTTGCCGCGATAACGCTCGACGAAACCGTCGGTGAGGATGCGCATGAAGCCGGCCAGCACGATCACATCCGGCGCATGGCGGTCGATCTCTTCGGCCAGCGCGGCATCGAAGGCGGCGCGGTCGGCATAGTCCTTGTGCGATACCACGGCGGTCGGGATGCCGTGTGCCTGGGCGATCGCCAGCCCCTGTGCATCGGCGCGGTTGCTGATGACCGCGGCGATGCGGCACGGCAGGTTCGCCTCCAGCAACGCCTGCATGTTGCTGCCGCGGCCGGAGATGAGGATGACGATGCTTTTCACGGCTTAGCGGACTTGGGTCTGATGCTCGTCGCCGTTGCGTGCGCGGATGACGCCGATGCGCGATACCGTCTCGCCCACGGACTGCAGATGCTTGATCGCCGCATCCGCATCCTGCGCGGCTGACGACGACCACCATGCCGATGCCGCAGTTGAAGGTGCGGAACATCTCCTGCGCTTCGACGTTGCCGCCCTCGCGCAGCCAGTGGAACAGCTTGGGCATCTGCCAGGTCTTGCTGTCGATGTCGGCGACGACGTTCTGCGGCAACACGCGCGGCACGTTCTCGGTGATGCCGCCGCCGGTGATGTGCGCCATGCCCTTGACGGTGACTTGCTGCATCAGCGCTCAGCATCGGCTTCACGTACAGGCGGGTGGGGGCCATGATGCAGTCGGCCAGCGTGCGCTCGCCGTCGAACTTGGCGTTCAGGTCGGGCTTGCTGCGCTCGATGATCTTGCGCACCAGCGAATAGCCGTTGGAGTGCGCGCCGTTGGAAGCCAGGCCCAGCACCACGTCGCCCGCGATGATGTGCTCGCCGGTGATGATCTTGCTCTTTTCCACCACGCCGACGGCGAAGCCGGCCAGGTCGTATTCGCCCACCGGGTACATGCCGGGCATCTCGGCGGTCTCGCCGCCGATCAGCGCGCAGCCGGAATCTTCGCAGCCCTTGGCGATGCCCTTGATGACTTCGGTGGCGGCGGGCACGTCCAGCTTGCCGCAGGCGAAGTAGTCGAGGAAGAACAGCGGCTCGGCGCCCTGCACCAGGATGTCGTTCACGCTCATGGCGACCAGGTCGATGCCGACGGTGTCGTGGCGGTTCAGTTCGAACGCCAGCTTCAGCTTGGTGCCCACGCCGTCGGTGCCGGATACCAGCACCGGCTCCTTGAATTTCTTCGAGATCTCGACCAGGCCGCCGAAACCGCCGATGCCGGACAAGCACCTCGGGGCGCATGGTGCGCTTGGCAAAGGGTTTGATGTTCTCGACCAGTTGGTCGCCCGCGTCGATGTCGACACCGGCATCGCGGTAGGAAAGGGAATTGGACGGGGTGCTCAAGTTGAGTTCTCGCTTTCTTAAAGGTAAAGTGCGGCACGTTTCTAAGCCGCGAATTTTACCCGAAATGACCTCATCCCGCTCTGCTGCCGTGCAGGGGACTCCCATCACTGACGTTTTGCCGTTGGCACCGTGTCCTTGCCTGGCGAACGGGCTAGACAACCAGCTATGACCCAATTGCTACTGGGGATCGCCCCCGAATGGGTACCCACGCTGGATAATTTCGTTGCCGGGCGCAACGTGGAATTGCTCTCGGCGCTGCGCCAAGCGCTGTCGGCAAGACAAGGCGAGCGCGGTCTGTACCTCTGGGGCGAGACCGGCAGCGGCAAAAGCCATCTGCTGCAGGCTGCGGTCGAGAATGCCCGGGCGGCGGGGCAGACGGCGATCTATGCCTGCGGCGAAGTGCCGGATGCGGCGCAGGTGGTGGCGGTGGACGATGTGGAAAGACTGGACGATGCGGCGCAAATCGACTTGTTCGCACTCTATAACCGCCTGCGCGAAAACGGCGGCATGCTGCTGGTGAGCGGCACACAGGCCCCCGCATTTCTGACCTTGCGCGACGATCTGCGTACCCGCCTCGGCTGGGGGCTGGTATATCAGGTGCATGCGCTGAACGATGCCGAAAAGGCGCAGGCGCTGCGGCAGCACGCCCTGGCGCGCGGTCTCGAACTGCCGAGTGAAGTGACGACCTATCTGTTGCGCCATGGGCGCCGCGACCTGCCTGCCTTGCTGGCGACTTTGGACGCGCTGGATGAGCTTTGCCTGCGCCTGAAGCGTGCGGCGTCGGTGCCGTTGCTGAAAGAAGTGATGCGCGGCGATCAGGCCGGGTAGTTGCCTGACAGCAAATCTGCGAGAATCAGCCGCAGAGGATAGCGAATTTCAAGAACTGATGAATTGTATGATTTTTAACCGGGGAGTGACTAACATGATGAAAAAGCAAGTTTTAATTGCGGCGATGATGGCGGCAATCTCGGCGCCTGTTTTTGCGGGTACGGATGTCGAAGCTCACGTGTCTACATTGGGTTACGGACTGGGCATGGGATTCCAGGCAACGGACTCGGTCGTGGCACGTGTAGGGATCAACCAGTTCAGTAAAACCTATACCAAGACTTCGGGATCGATCAATTACAACGGCGATCTGAAGCTTTCCACTGCTGATTTTCTGGCGGACTGGCATCCCTGGGGCGGCATGACGCATCTCACTGCGGGCCTCATCTACAACAACAACAAGGCAGAACTGACTTCTGTGGGTAGTTACTCGATCAATGGCCAACAGCTATACCGGTACAGTAAATTCCACTGTGACGTTCAGAAAGGTTTCGCCTTATCTGGGGTTCGGCTGGAGCGGGCAAGCCAAGACCAAGGGGCTGTCATTCAACTCCGACATCGGCGTCCTGTTCCAGGGCAAGCCACGATCAACGGTGACAACGACAAATTCGACTGTGACTGCAGCAGATCTTGCGACAGCGCAGAGCGACCTGGACGACAGCCTGAAGAATTTCAGATACTACCCGGTGATTTCCTTTGGTATCGGCTACGCCTTTTAATTAGTCAGGCATTGCGTGTTCGGAAGCTGGGCCTTGCTGCGAAGCGGGCCTGGCTTCTTGTTTTTGGGAGAGAGTAGTGAATCTGGCTTTATTCGATCTGGACAATACCCTGTTGAGCGGCGACAGCGATTTCGAGTGGTCGCAGTTTCTGGTCGAGCTGGGCGTGCTTGAGCGCGAATTGTTCGAGGCGAAGAACCTGGCGTTCTACGAGCAGTACAAGGCGGGGACGCTGAATATCGCCGAATTCCTTGATTTTCAGCTCAAACCCTTGTCGCACCATGCGCGCAAGGTGCTGGACGAATGGCATGAGGAGTTCATGCGCCGCAAGGTGCGACCGATGATGGGCGCCAAGGCGCGCGAACTGGTGGCGAAGCACAAGACCGCAGGCGATGTATGCGTCATCGTCACCGCGACCAACAGTTTCGTGACCGCGCCCATCGCGCGCGAATTCGGCGTGGAGCATCTGATCGCCACCGATCCTGAAGAGAAAGAGGGCGAATTCACCGGCAGGGTCGCCGGGGTGCCCAGTTTCCGCGAGGGCAAAGTGCTGCGCATGGAGAGCTGGCTGGCAGAGCGCGGCTGGACCTGGGAGAGCTTTGGCACGAGCTGGTTCTACAGCGATTCCCTGAACGATCTGCCGTTGCTGTCCAAAGTGAAGCAACCGGTCGCAGTCGATCCCGATGCCACCCTGCGCGCGCACGCCGAAAAACAAGGCTGGGCGGTCATCTCGCTGCGTTGAAGGGCAGTTAGGGAGGGGCGGTGTATAATCCGCCCACAGGTGTCCATAGAATCGCCGCTCTCGCGGCGATTTCAACTTTTACTGACGATGATAAAAAGACTGTTCAAACGGGTGTTCGGTAAGTCCGCTCCGGTACGTGTGGTGGGGGCGGCGCATGTGATTCCCTTTGAGGAACACGGGGTGGGCCGCGACGGCATCAGCTACGGCGCGAAGCGGGTGACCGATGGTCTGCAGGCGGCCGGCTTCAAGGCCTTTGTGGTCGGCGGCGCGGTGCGCGACCTGTTGCTGGACCGCCAGCCCAAGGATTTCGACGTCGCCACCGATGCCACGCCGGAGGAGGTGAAGCGCGTGTTCCGCCGCGCGCGCATCATCGGGCGGCGTTTCCGCCTGGTGCATGTGATGTTCGGCGAGGAAACGGTGGAGGTCTCCACCTTCCGCCGTGCCATCGATGCCGAGGATGCGGAGACCGACGAGCACGGGCGCATCCTGCGCGACAACGAGTTCGGCGACCAGGAGCAGGACGCCGCACGGCGCGACTTCACCGCCAATGCGCTGTTCTACGATCCCGCCACGCAGGAGATATTCGACTACCACAACGGCTATGCCGACATCCGCGCCAACACCCTGCGCATGATCGGCGACCCGGAAGTGCGCTACCGCGAAGACCCGGTGCGCATGCTGCGCGCGGTGCGTCTTTCGGCCAAGCTGGGCATGAAGCTGGACCCGGCCACCGCCGCGCCGATCTCGAAAATGAAAGAGCTGCTGAGCAACGTGCCGGAAGCGCGGCTGTTCGACGAGATGCTCAAGCTGTTGCTGTCCGGCCATGCCATGCCATGCATCAAGAAGCTGCGCGCGATGGACCTGCATCACGGCATGCTGCCGATGCTGGACGTGATCCTGGAGCAGCCGATGGGCGAGAAGTTCGTCATGCTGGCGCTGCAGAACACCGACCAGCGCATCGCGGAAGAAAAGGCCACTTCGCCGGCTTTCCTGTTTGCCGCCTTGTTGTGGCACGAAGTGCTGGCGGCCTGGAAGGCCAGGCAGGAAGCGGGCGAGCGTCCGGTCGGCGCGATGCATGAGGCGATGGACGAAGTGCTGGACCGGCAGCGCGCGCAGCTCGCCATCCCGCGCCGTTACGATACGGTGATGAAAGAACTGTGGCTGTTGCAGCCGCGCTTCGAGCAGCGCGGCGGACAGCGCCCGATGCGCCTGCTGGCATTGCCGCGCTTCCGCGCCGCCTACGATTTCCTGCTGTTGCGCTGCGAGAGCGGCGAAGTGGATGCCGAACTGGGGACCTGGTGGGAAGAGTTCCAGCATGCCAGCGACGAGCGCCGCGCCGAGATGCTGCTGCCGGATACCGGCGGACCCAAGAAACGCCGCCGCCGCAGCAAGAAACCGGGTGCAGCGGCGCAAGCAGAGCTGCCGATCGATTGATGAAGCATACTGCTTTTATCGGGCTGGGCAGCAATCTGGCTGATCCGGTCGCGCAGGTGTCGCACGCGCTGGAGGCGTTGAATCAGCTGCCGCAGACGCGTGTGTTGCGGCGTTCCTCGCTGTATCGCAGTGCCCCGGTCGGCTATCTGGAGCAGCCGGATTTCATCAATGCGGTGGCGCAACTGGAAACGGAACTGGCACCGCGCGCCTTGCTGGATGCGCTGCTGGCGCTGGAACAGGAACGCGGCCGCACGCGCGATTTCGCCAATGCGCCGCGCACGCTGGACCTGGATGTGCTGCTGTACGACGATCTGCAGCATCACGAACACGGGCTGACCATCCCGCATCCGCAGATGCACCTGCGCGCGTTCGTGTTGCAGCCTTTGCTGGAGATCGCGCCGGACTGCGTGATTCCGGGTGTCGGCGCGGCGGCGGCGCGCGCTGCGCTGCACAGGACAGGAATTGGAGCGGATGAATGCCCCTGAGTAAATATCGCTACATCGTGGTGGAAGGCCCCATCGGCGTCGGCAAGACCAGTCTGGCGCAGCGTCTGGCCGATCAGGCCGAAGCGCATGCCCTTGCTGGAAAAGCCGCAGGACAACCCCTTCCTGGCGAACTTCTACCAGGACCCGGTGCGCTACGCCCTGCCGACGCAATTGTTCTTCCTGTTCCAGCGCATCAACGAAGCGCGCGATATGGCGCAGATGGACCTGTTCCAGACCCGTACCGTATCCGATTACCTGTTCGAAAAAGATGCGCTGTTCGCGCGCCTGACCCTGAGCGACGACGAATACAAGCTGTACCAGAACATCTACCAGGGGCTGTCGCCGCAAGTGCCCACGCCCGACCTGGTGATCTACCTGCAAGCGCCGACCTATACCCTGATCGAGCGCGTGCGCCAGCGCGGCAACCGCTATGAACGCACGATCCAGGATGATTACCTGACGCGCCTGTCCGACAGTTACGGCGAATTCTTCCATCACTACGACGAAGCGCCGGTGCTGGTGGTGAATAGCGAACACCTGAATTTTGTGGATAATGAAGACGACTTCAAGCTGCTGCTGGAGCGCATCGCGAAGATGAGAGGGCGCAGAGAATATTTTAACGTGGGGGCGTGATGAGAACGACACTGAGCAACTGCAATCCATGCGCGACAAGGGCGAGAAGATCGCCGTGCTGACCTGTTACGACGCCAGTTTTGCCACGCTGCTGGAGACGAACGGCGTGGATGTGCTGCTGGTCGGCGATTCGCTGGGCATGGTGATCCAGGGGCGCGAAACCACGCTGCCGGTGACCATCGAGCAGATGGCCTATCACACCTCCTGTGTGGTGAGCGGCGCGCAGCAGGCCTTCATCGTCGCCGACATGCCGTTCGGCACCTCGCAAGTCAGCCCGCGCGAGACCTTTGCCTATGCCGTGCAACTGATGGCGGCGGGCGCGCAGATGGTCAAGCTCGAAGGCGGTGCGGAGATGGCCGAGACCGTGCAGTTCCTGACTTCGCGCGGTATTCCGGTGTGCGGGCATATCGGCCTCACGCCGCAATCGGTGCATCAACTGGGCGGCTACAAGGTGCAGGGCAAGAGCGATGCTGCCGCGCAGCACCTGCGCGACGATGCGCAGGCCCTGCAACAGGCGGGGGCAGGGCTGCTGGTGCTGGAGGCCATTCCGGCCGCACTGGCGGCGGAAATCACCGCGCAGCTGCACATCCCCACCATCGGCATCGGCGCGGGCGCGGGCTGTTCCGGCCAGGTGCTGGTGGTGTACGACATGCTGGGCATCTATCCCGGCAAGAAGGCGCGCTTCGTGAAGGATTTCATGCCGGGCGCAGGCTCCATCGGGCAGGCCGTGGCGAACTACGTTGCCGAAGTGAAGGCGGGCAGTTTCCCTGCAGCGGAACATTCCTTCTGATGCAACTCATCCATTCCGTTTCCGAACTGCGCGCACGCCTGGCGAACGAGAGGAGCGTCGCCTTCGTGCCGACCATGGGCAACCTGCATGAGGGCCACATCGAGCTGGTGCGCATCGCGCGCGAGCGCGGCACTTGTGTCGTGGTCAGCATCTTCGTCAATCCGCTGCAATTCGGCCCCAACGAGGACTTCGACAAATATCCGCGCACGCTGGAAGCCGATTGCGCCAAGCTGCAGGGGCTGGCGGATGTGGTGTTTGCGCCCGCGGTCGACGAGATGTATCCCGAAAAACAGACGATCTATGTCGAGCCGCCGCCCATCGCCAAGGAGCTGTGCGGCGAGTTCCGTCCCGGCCATTTCCGCGGCGTGGCGACGGTGGTGCTGAAACTGTTCAATCTGGTGCAGCCGCAGGTCGCCGTGTTCGGCAAGAAGGACTACCAGCAGCTGGCCATCATTCGGCAGATGGTCACCCAGTTCAACCTGCCCATCGAGATCGTCGGCGCGGAGACTTCGCGCGCGGCGGACGGGCTGGCCCTGTCCTCGCGCAACCAGTATCTGTCTGCGGCCGAGCGAACCGAAGCGGTATTTCTGAGTCAAACCTTACGTGGGATGGGGGAGTCTTTAAAGACAGGGGAAGCCGGGTATGTTGCGCTGGAGGAAGCGGCGGTGGCGGCGCTTGCCAAGCGCGGCTGGCAGGTGGAGTATGTGGCTGTGCGCAGGCAAGCGATCTGGGGGTTCCGCAGCCGGGTGAACGCCGTTTGGTGGTGTTGGCTGCGGCGCGGCTGGGCAAGACCCGTTTGATCGACAATATCGAAGTTTGTCTTTAACGGACAGACGTTTATAATGCGCGCCCCCGAACTTGGGCAGGATTTGAGAGGCTTTCCACCTTTGTCCTCTCTCCCGCCTGCGGGAGAGAGTGAGGGTGAAGGAGGAGGTGACTATGCAACGAACCATGCTACAGGCCAAATTGCACCGCGTGCGCGTGACGCAGTCCGAACTGCATTACGAGGGTTCGTGCGCCATCGATGACGACCTGCTGGATGCTTCCGGCATCAAGGAATACCAGGCGATCGACATCTACAACGTCACCAACGGCGAACGCTTCAGCACCTATGCCATTCGCGCCGAGCGCGGCTCGCGCACCATCTCGGTGAACGGCGCTGCAGCGCACAAGGCTGATCCGGGCGATATTCTCATCATCGCTGCCTTTTCCATCTATTCCGAACTGGAACTGCAGAAATATCATCCCACGCTGGTCTATGTGGACGAGCACAACCGCATTATCGCTCAACGCGAGAGCATTCCCGTTCAGGCTGCCTGAGCTGGAAGTTGCATGAAAAAGCCCCGCTTCGGCGGGGCTTTTGTTTGGTGCAGCTGCAACCTGGGTCAGATGCGTTTCGCCAGTTCCGCTGCCTTGCCGGTGTAGGTCTCCGGGCTGAGCGCCTGCAGGCGCTGCTTCTCGCTGGCCGGGATGTCCAGCGTCTGGATGAAGGCAGCCAGGCTTTCGCGGTTGATGCCGCCCTTGCCGCGGGTGAGTTCCTTCAGCTTGTCGTAGGCATTGTCGATGTTGTAGCGGCGCATCACGGTCTGGATCGGTTCGGCCAGCACTTCCCAGCTGTTGTTCAGGTCTTCCGCCAGGCGTTGCGGATTGGCTTCCAGCTTGTTCAGGCCCTTCAGGCAGGATTCGTAGGCCAGCAGCGTGTAGCCCAGCGCCACGCCCATGTTGCGCAGCACCGTGGAATCGGTGAGGTCGCGCTGCCAGCGCGAGACCGGCAGTTTTTCGGAAAGGTGCTTCAGCATGGCATTGGCCAGGCCGAGGTTGCCTTCCGAGTTCTCGAAGTCGATCGGATTGACCTTGTGCGGCATGGTGGAGGAGCCGACTTCGCCGGCCACGACCTTCTGCTTGAAATAACCCATCGAGATGTAGCCCCAGATGTCGCGGTTCAGGTCGATCAGGATGGTGTTGGCGCGGGCATAGGCGTCATACAGCTCGGCCATGCAATCGTGCGGCTCGATCTGGATGGTGTAGGGGTTGAAAGTCAGGCCGCGCGCTTCGACGAAACGTCTTGGCAAAACCTTCCCAATCCACATCGGGATAAGCCGACAGGTGGGCGTTGTAATTGCCCACTGCGCCGTTGATCTTGCCCAGTACTTCGACGGCGGCGATGCGCGCATGGGCGCGGCGCAGGCGGTGCACGACGTTGGCCATCTCCTTGCCCATGGTGCTGGGGGTGGCGGTCTGGCCGTGGGTGCGGCACAGCATGGGTTGGTCGGCGAGCTGGTGGGCGATGCCGGTCAGTTTGTCGATGACGGTCTGCAATGCGGGCAGCATGACTTCGACGCGCGAGTGGCTGAGCATCAGTGCATGGCTCAGGTTGTTGATGTCTTCCGAGGTGCAGGCGAAATGGATGAATTCCAGCGCCTTGGCGGTTTCCGGGTTGGCGGACAGCTTGTCGCGCAACCAGTATTCGATGGCCTTCACGTCGTGATTGGTGCGGCGCTCGATGGTCTTGATCTGTTCGGCATCGGCTTCGGAGAACTGGGCGGCGAGCTGGTCAAGTTGCGCGACGGTCGCGGCGGAGAAGGGCGGCAATTCCTTGATGCCTGCCTCGTTGCTCAGCGCCTTGAGCCACTCGATCTCGATCAAGACGCGGTAGCGGATCAGGCCGTATTCGCTGAAATGGCCGCGCAGGCCTTCGACTTTGCTGTGGTAACGCCCGTCCAGCGGGGAGAGTGCGGTGAGTGCCGAGAGAGTCATGATGTTGTATAGGCTGGAAAAGTTTCAGGCGCGCATTTTACGTGAAAGCGGCATTCCCTGCCTCATGCGTCGTCCTTGACGATGTGCAAGGTTCGGGTCGGGAACGGCATGTCGGCGCCGTGCTTGCCCAGGATCGCGGTGATCTGCAGCATCACATCCTGCTTGAGCGCGCGGAATTGCAGGAAATCCGTGACCTTGGTGAAGGCGAGTACCTTCAGGTTGAGCGAGGAATCGGCGAATTCATCCAGGCCGACGGCGACCGCCTGGTCATGGTCGATGTCCGGATGGTTCTCCAGCAGGCTGCGGATATCGGCGCTGACGGCGGCGATCCTGCCCATATCCTCATAGCGCAGGCCGATGGTCAGGTCGAAGCGGCGGTGCGACATGCGTGTGATGTTCTCGACGATGACCGTGGTAAAGATCGAGTTCGGCACATACAGCGCGGTCTTGTCCACCGAGCGCAGCCGGGTGTGGCGCCAGCCGATGTATTCCACCGTCCCGCCCAGGCTCTGGTCGGGCAGGCGGATGAAGTCATTGAGCCTGAAAGGCCGGTCCAGGTGGATCATCAGTCCGCCGAACAGGTTGGACAGAAGGTCCTTGGCGGCAAAGCCGACGGCGATGCCGCCCATGCCACCGAATGCCAGCACACCCGAGATGCTGAAACCCAAGGCCTGCATCACGCCAAGCACGGCGGCCACGACGACTGCGACGCGCGACACCTTGCTCAGGCTGTCGATGGTGGTGCGGTCTACCTCTTCGCCAGCTTGGGTGTGAGCCTCGACCACATTGTCGGCAAGTTCGCGGATCAGCTTAAACAGGAACCAGGCAGTGCAGAGAATGACGCCAACGTCACGCACGGGCGGCACATATTCGAGCAACTGTTCGCCGGTCTGGCGGTGGACCAAGTGCAAAGCGAACGAGATGCCGCCCAGCCAGATCAGGACGGGCAGGGGCTTGCGTGCTGCTGCAATCAGGGAGTCATCCCAGACATTGGCAGTGCGTGCAGCGATCTTTTCGGCGCGCTGCAAGACGATCCGGGCGATGAAATGCGCCGCGAGGGTGGCGGCGAACACCAGCAGCAAGCGGATGACTTCCGGGCTCAGGCTGTTATACATGGTTCCTCCTGAAAGATTACTTGATGATGCCGCCGCCGAGGCAGATTGCGCCGTCATAAACCACGACGGATTGGCCTGGCGTTACGGCCCATTGCGCTTCTTCGAAGGTAAAGTGGACGGTATCGTTTGGGCCAGGTGAAAAGCGGCAGGCAGCATCCTGCTGGCGGTAACGCGTCTTTGCGGCATAGCCGCGTGCCATATCGGGAGCTGCGTCCGGCGATCCAGTGCATGTCCAGTGCGTCCAGTTGCGGGTTGAGCAGCAAGGGATGGCCGTGCCCCTGCACCACGATCAGGCGATTGTTCGCCATGTCCTTGCCGGCGACGAACCACGGTTCGCCGCTGCTGTCCTTGCCGCCGCCGATGCCCAGCCCCTGGCGCTGGCCGTAGGTGTAGAACGACAGGCCCATGTGCTGGCCCATCACCTTGCCTTCCGGCGTGACCATGTCGCCCGGCTTGGTCGGCAGGTAGCGGTTCAGGAATTCGCGGAACGGCCGCTCGCCGATGAAACAGATGCCGGTGCTGTCCTTCTTGGCGGCGTTGGAAAGATTGTGCTGGCGCGCGATCTCGCGCACTCTGGTCTTGGGGATGTCGCCGAGCGGGAACATGGACTTGGAAAGCTGTGCCTGGTTCAGGCGGTGCAGGAAGTAGCTCTGGTCCTTGCTGTCGTCATCGGCCTTGAGCAACTGGAACAGGCCGTCCTGTTCGCGCACCTTGGCATAGTGGCCGGTGGCGATCTTTTCCGCACCGAGGCGGATGGCGTGGTCGAGGAAGGCCTTGAACTTGATCTCGGAATTGCACAGGATGTCCGGGTTCGGCGTGCGTCCGGCCTCGTATTCGTGCAGGAAATAGCTGAACACGCGATCCTTGTATTCCTTGGCGAAATTCACCGCCTCGATGGGGATGCCGATGCTGTCGGCCACGGACACCGCATCGATCAGATCCTGCCGGGACGAGCAATATTCGCTGTCGTCATCGTCCTCCCAGTTCTTCATGAACAGGCCGATGACCTCGTAGCCCTGTTGTTTCAGGAGCAGGGCAGTAACGGAAGAGTCCACGCCGCCGGACATGCCGACGACTACAGGAATTTTACGATTGCTTTTCACGATTGGCCCCTCTCCCGCTGGGAGAGGGTTCGGGGTGAGGGTTTGCTTACTCATAGTGTGTGATCAGGTCGAGCGGATAACGCTTGCCGGCGAGATAGTCTTCCACACAGCGCAGGATCAGCGGGCTGCGGTGCCGCGCTTGGGTGGCGCGGATCTCGTCCAGCGTCATCCACACGGCGCGCACGATGCCTTTGTCCAGCGCGCGTTCAGGGTGGTGGGCGAGGATGCGGCCGCCAAAGGCGAAGCGCAGGTAGGTGGTGTCGGAAGCATTCGAGTGCCAGCGATAGACGCCAATCAGGAACTCCGGCTCGAAATCGTAGGCCGACTCTTCCAGCACTTCGCGCATGGCGCCTGCGGGCAGCGTTTCATTCGGTTCCCAGTGGCCGGCGGGTTGGTTGAACAACAGGCCTTGCGGGGTATGTTCTTCCACCAGTAAGAACTTGCCATCCTGTTCGAGGACGGCGGCGACGGTGGCATGTGGTTTCCAGATCATGATGCGATTTTAATCGAAATAAAAAAGGCAGGGTTCCCCCTGCCTTTTTTGGATACGGCGATATTACTTAGCCATTGCGTCAGCAGCTTTAGCTTTCTTTGCTTTCTTTGCTTTCTTTGCCTTGTGCGCTTTCTTGGCTGGCTTGGCTTCTGCCTTGGCAGCAGGAGCGGCAGCGGCAGCAGCAGGAGCAGCGGCAGGAGCAGCAGCGTCAGCAGCAACAGCGGAGAAGGAAACCAGGGCGAAAACAGCGGCGATCAGGGTGGAAATCAGTTTCATATTAAACTCCAGTTAGTAGTTGATAAACGTTTATGACACTACCCGTGTCGAGACCAATAACGCTGCAACTTCTGATCGCGTTGACACAATCCTGGATCAATTTGGTGCCGGGGGGGGGAATCGAACCCCCACGCCCTTTCAGGCACCGGATTTTGAGTCCGGCACGTCTACCAGTTCCATCACCCCGGCAAAGGTGTGTTTCCCCATGTGCGCCGGATAATCAAGCTTATTTACCGCTTGCGCGGATACATTTGCTCCGCCCGGCCAGGGAAGGGCGCGAATTATCCATGAAACGCCAGCCCTCATCAACTACAATGCGCGCTTTTCTGCAGTCAGCCCCTTGAGTTCCATGCGTACCGATGATTTTGAGTTCATTTTGCCAGAGCGCTTGATCGCCCAGCATCCGCCAGCCCAGCGCGGCGCGAGCCGTCTGTTGCGGGTGGGGAAGGCTGGCCTGGAAGACGGTCGATTCACTGATTTGCCGGGGTTGGTGCGCGAACATGACCTGCTGGTCCTGAACGATACGCGGGTGCTCAAGGCGCGGCTATTTGGTGAAAAAGAGAGTGGCGGCAAGGTCGAAGTGCTGGTCGAGCGGGTGCTGGATGAACACAATGTGCTGGCTCAGGTTCGCGCTAGCAAGACGCCCAGGCCAAATAGCCGACTGTTTTTGGCTGAAAAGTTGTGGGTGCAGGTATTGGGGCGGGAGGGAGAGTTCTTCCGTTTGCGCTTCGAGGGCGAAGAGCAGGTGCATGCATTGCTGGAACGCTATGGCCATTTACCCTTGCCGCCGTATATCACCCATGCCGCCGAAGCCGAGGACGACGAGCGTTACCAGACCGTATTCGCGCGCGAGCCGGGAGCCGTGGCTGCGCCCACGGCCGGACTGCATTTCAGCGAGGCGGTGCTACAAGCCTTGCGCGACAAAGGGGCGAACATCGCCTATGTCACGCTGCATGTCGGCGCGGGAACCTTCAAACCGGTGCGTGCCGAGAATATCGAAGAACATGTCATGCATAGCGAGCGCTATACCATCCCGCAAGCCACGGTAGATGCCATCGAACTGGCCAGGGCCAAAGGCGGCCGCGTCATCGCGGTGGGAACCACCAGTTTGCGCGCGCTGGAGAGCGCGCAAACTGGTGGCAAACTGGCAGCCGGAGCAGGCGAGACGCGTATCTTCATCACCCCCGGTTACCGTTTTAAGGTGGTGGATGTGCTGCTGACCAATTTCCATCTGCCGCGCTCGACGCTGCTGATGCTGGTGTGCGCGTTCGGCGGAATGGATAAGATGCTGGCGGCTTACCGCCATGCGGTGGAGCAGGAATACCGCTTCTTCAGTTACGGGGATGCGATGCTGATCGAAAGACAATCATGAAATTCACACTACACAAGACATCCGGCGCTGCTCGTCGCGGCACGCTGGACTTGGCGCACGGCAAACTGGAAACCCCGGCCTTCATGCCGGTCGGCACTTATGGCACGGTCAAGGCGATGTCGCCGCTGGAATTGAAAGACATGGGCGCGCAGATCGTGCTCGGCAACACCTTCCACCTGTGGCTGCGTCCGGGGCTGGAGGTGATCGCGGCGCACGGCGGCTTGCACCGCTTTATGGGCTGGGACGGCCCCATCCTCACCGATTCCGGCGGCTTCCAGGTGTTCAGTCTGGGGCCCTTGCGCAAGATCACCGGCGGCGGGGTGGAATTCCGTTCGCCGGTGAACGGCGACAAATGCTTTCTGTCGCCGGAAGAATCCATGCGCATCCAGAAGGTGCTGAATTCCGACATCGTGATGATCTTCGACGAATGCACGCCGTATCCCGCCGACGAGCAGACGGCGGGCGTGTCGATGCGCCTGAGCCTGAGCTGGGCCGAGCGCAGCAAAAAGGCACATGAAGGCAATCCGAACGCCCTGTTCGGCATCGTGCAGGGCGGCATGCATGAGCACCTGCGCGATGAGTCGCTGGCGGGGCTGAAGGACATCGGTTTCGACGGCTTCGCCATCGGCGGGTTGTCGGTGGGTGAGCCCAAGGAAGACATGCTGCGCATCCTCGAGCACACCGCGCCGCAATTGCCGCAGGACAAGCCGCGCTACCTGATGGGGGTGGGCACGCCGGAAGACTTGGTGGATGCGGTGGGGCATGGCATCGACATGTTCGACTGCGTGATGCCGACACGCAATGCGCGCAACGGCCACCTGTTCACCCGTTTCGGCGATGTGCGCATCAAGAATGCGCAGTACCGGCTGGATACGCGCCCGCTGGACGAACAGTGCACTTGTTATACCTGCCGCCATTTCTCCCGTGCTTACCTGCACCACTTGCATCGCCTGAACGAGATCCTCGGCGCGCGGCTCAATTCCATCCACAACCTGCATTACTATCAGGAGCTGATGGCGGATATGCGTGCCGCCATCGAACGCGGGCAGTTCGCCGAGTTTGTAGCGGGATTCCACCGGGCACGCGCCTCGCTCGGTAACTGAACCGTCACCTCATCCGTGCTAGAATGCTCGCCTTTGATTTTTTGTCACCAATATTTGATTTTGAGAGGAAAACTATGATTTCGGTCAGCCAATTGTTTATCAGTAACGCATATGCAGACGGCGGCGCACCTGGGCCGCAGGACGGCGGCATCATGCAATTCCTGCCTTTGATCGCGTTGCTGGCGGTGTTCTATTTCCTCATCCTGCGCCCGCAGCAAAAGCGTGCCAAAGAGCTGAAAGCCATGGTGGAAGCGCTGCAAAAGGGTGATGAAGTCGCCACCGTAGGCGGCGTCCTGGGTAAAGTGACCAAGGTGGGCGAAGAGAATGTGGCGATCGAGATCGCCGACAATGTCGTTATCCTGGTGCAAAAACCAGCGATCCAGAACGTACTGCCCAAGGGCACGATCAAGTCGATTTAATCCATCTTAATCACGCTGCAAAGCAAGGTGTCGCTATGAATCGCTATCCGCTGTGGAAGAACCTGCTGGTATTGGCTGCGCTGGTGCTGGGATTTATCTATACCCTGCCCAATTTTTACGGTGAGGCGCCCGCGGTGCAAGTATTGCCGCTCCGCTCCAACCTTAAGGCCGACACAGCGTTGTTGGGACGTGTGGAAGATGCGTTGAAAGCGGCACAATTGAACCCGGATGCGATGTCGCTGGATGCCACCAGCGTCAAGGCGCGTTTCAACGACACCGACACCCAGCTCAAGGCGAAGGACATCCTGCGCACTCAGCTTGGCGATGACTATATGGTGGCGCTCAACCTGGTGGCGCGTTCGCCGCAATGGTTGACCAGCATGAATGCCCTGCCGATGTACCTTGGCCTGGACTTGCGCGGCGGCGTGCATTTCCTGTTGCAGATCGACATGAAAGGTGCGCTGGACAAGGCGCTGGAGTCGGATTCCGGCGATATCCGTAGCACCCTGCGCGAGGCGAACATCCCATACAGCGGCGTGAGTCGCGATACGAACATCATCACCACCAAGTTCCGCGATGCTGATGCCCGCAGCAAAGGCGAATCGGAACTCAAGCAGCGCTTCAACGGGCTGGAATTCAGCGAGCGTGAAGAAGGCGGCGAGTTCCTGTTGCAGGCACGCCTCAAGCAGCAGGAACAATTGCGTATTCAGGAGTCTGCCGTGCAGCAGAATCTGGTCACGTTGCGCAATCGTGTGAACGAACTGGGCGTGGCCGAGCCGGTGATCCAGCAACAAGGCGCGGATCGCATCGTCGTGCAACTGCCGGGCGTGCAGGACACCGCCCGCGCCAAGGACATCCTTGGCCGCACCGCCACGCTGGAAGTGCGGCTGGTCGACGATGAACACCATTATGTCGAAGGTGCAGCAGCACCGTTCGGCACCGAGGTGTTCAAGGATCGCGATGGCACGCCGCTGCTGGTGAAGAAAAGCGTGATCCTGACCGGCGAACGCATCAACGACGCACAACCGGGCTTCGATAGCCGCAGCAACGAGCCGGCGGTACATATCAACCTCGATGCAGTGGGGGCGCGCAAGTTCAAGGAAGCGACCCGCGAGAACGTCGGCAAGCGCATGGCGATCATCCTGTTCGAGAAGGGCAAAGGCGAGATCGTTACCGCACCGGTGATCCGCGAAGAGATCGGCGGCGGCCGCGTACAGATCAGCGGCAAGATGAATACCGAAGAGGCTGCCGATACGGCGCTGCTGCTGCGTGCGGGCGCCCTGGCGGCACCGATGGATATCGTGGAAGAACGTACCGTCGGCCCCAGCCTGGGTGCGGATAACATCAAGCGCGGTTTCGATTCCACCAAGATCGGTTTCGTCGCAATTTCCATCTTCATGGTCATCTATTACCTGATGTTCGGCGGCGTTTCCGTACTGGCGCTGGGCGCCAACCTGCTGTTCCTGGTGGCGCTGCTGTCGATGATGCAGGCCACGTTGACGCTGCCGGGCATGGCAGGTATCGCGCTGACGCTGGGTATGGCGATCGATTCCAACGTGCTGATCAACGAGCGCATCCGCGAGGAGTTGCGCAACGGCGTGCCGCCGCAAACGGCGATCCACGAAGGCTATGAACACGCCTTTGCCACCATCCTGGACTCCAACATCACCGCGCTGATCGTGGGTATCGCGCTGTTCATGTTCGGTTCAGGACCGGTGAAGGGGTTCGCCGTGGTGCTGTGCCTCGGCATCCTGACATCGATTTTCAGCGCTGTGCTGGTGTCTCGCGCGTTGGTCAACCTGGTCTACGGCCGCAAGGCGCGCCTTAACAAGGTCGCGATTGGCTAAAAACTCCGTTCGACAGGTTCACTACGAACGGATTGACGTAATGATTTGCTTAGGAGTTGCACATGGAATTCTTTAAGATCAAAAAAGATATCCCGTTCATGAGCTACGGGAAGGTGACCACCAGCATCTCGCTGGTGACCTTCCTGTTCGCGGTGTTCTTTCTGTTCACCAAGGGGCTGAATTTCGGTGTGGATTTCACCGGTGGCACGGTGATGGAGGTGCATTACGCGCAGTCGGCCGATCTGGACAAGGTGCGTGATCAACTTGCCAAGATCGACCTGAAGGAAGCGCAGGTCCAGAATTTTGGTACCAGCAAGGATGTGCTGATCCAGGTTCCGCTCAAGGAAAACAAGTCTGGCGCGAAACTCTCCGAACAGGTGATGGATGGTTTGCATCAGCAGGATGCCAGCGTCGAACTGCGCCGCGTCGAATTCGTCGGCCCGCAGGTCGGCAAGGATCTGGTCGACAACGGCGCGATGGCGCTGTTGCTGGTCAGCCTGGGCATCGTGGGCTATCTGTGGCTGCGTTTCGAATGGAAATTCGGCTTGGCGGCAATCGTCGCCAACCTGCACGACGTGGTGATCATTCTCGGTTTCTTCGCTTTCTTCCAGTGGGAATTCTCCCTCTCCGTGCTGGCAGCGGTGCTGGCCGTGCTGGGTTACTCGGTGAACGAATCGGTGGTGGTGTTCGACCGGATCCGCGAGAACTTCCGCAAGATGCGCAAGGCCGAAGTGCCGGAGATCATCGATAATGCCATCACCCGCACCATGTCGCGCACCATCATCACCCACGCCTGTACCCAGATGATGGTGACGTCGATGCTGTTCTTGGGCGGCGAGACGTTGCATTACTTCGCGCTGGCGCTGACCATCGGCATCCTGTTCAGTATCTATTCCTCGGTGCTGGTCGCCAGCCCGTTGCTGATCATGTTCGGGGTATCGCGCGAAGACTTCATCAAGCCGGAGAAGGTCGAAGCCGAAGAAGTGTTGCCGTAATTTTCGCGTATTTCGTAGGTTGGGTTAGCGGCTTCATCGCGTAGCCCAACATAGATTGCCAATATTTCGTTGGGTTACGCTGCGCTAACCCAACCTACAAACCCACAGAACTGGAACTACCTTGCTCGACATCATCTTGCATCTGGACGCGCATCTGCTGATGTGGGTGCAGCAATACGGCATGTGGATCTACGCCATCCTGTTCGCCGTCATCTTCGCCGAGACGGGCTTGGTGGTCGCGCCGTTCCTGCCGGGCGATTCGCTGTTGTTCGTGACGGGGGCGCTGTGCGGCATGGGTTCGCTGGATCTTGGCATCTTGCTGCCGCTGCTGGTGCTGGCCGCCTTCAGCGGAGACAACACCAATTACTGGATCGGCCGCCTGCTCGGACTGCGCCTGCTTAATAAAGCGAGTCCGCGCTTCATCAAGCACGAACATCTGGAGAAGACGCATGCGTTCTTCGCCAAGCATGGCGGCAAGACCATCATCTTCGCCCGTTTCCTGCCGATCATTCGCACCTTTGCGCCGTTCGTGGCAGGTATCGGCACCATGCGCTACCGGTTATTCGTGATGTTCAGCGCGATGGGCAGCCTGGCGTGGATCGGCAGCTTGACGCTGGCGGGTTACTTCTTCGGCAACATCCCGGTCATCAAGAACAACCTTACCCTGATGATCCTTGTCATCATCTTTGTCTCGTTCATCCCGGCGATCCGCGAATTCATTCGTCATCGTCGCGCCGCCAAAGCCTGATTTGCTAGGCCGGTGCAGGGCGGGTGTGGATGCCCCGCAGCGCTGCGGCATCCCAGTGAGCGACCGCCCATTCCAGCACGGTTCCGACATCGCTTCTGGCGAATTCGGCCGGCGGCGGCTGGCGCAGGAATTCCAGCACGTGCAGTAACGTCGTAACGGGGCGCGAAACATCTATGGGTGCGGCCAGCGTCTGTTTGCTCAATTTTTCGCCATCCTTGTTCACAGCGACAGGCAGATGCATGTAACGCGGCACGGACAGGCCGAGCAGCCGCTGCAGATGTATCTGGCGAGGCGTGGAGGCCAGCAGGTCGGCCCCCCGCACCACATGGGTGATACCCTGGGACGCGTCATCCACCACCACTGCCAGTTGGTAGGCGAACAGCCCATCCGCTCGTTTCACCACGAAATCGCCTATTTCACTTCCCAGATGCTGGGTGATGTGTCCTTGCAGTGCATCGTTGAATTCGACCGGGGCATTGTCCGTGCGCACACGCCAGGCTCGCGCTTCCCTGCCTTGTGGGATGCCATTGCGGCAAGTGCCGGGATAGACCGGCCCCTCTATGCCATTGAGCGCCGAATCGGCGATCTCCTTGCGCGTGCAGCAGCAGGGGTAGGCGGAACCGTTGTCCTTCAGTCGTTGCAGGGCCGCCTCATAGGCCTCCGAGCGTTCGCTCTGGTACAGGATGGGCTCATCGCTATGCAAGCCGAACGCATCCAGTGTGCGCAGGATGTCCTCCGCTGCTCCCGGCACGCAGCGCGGGGTATCGAGGTCTTCCATACGTAGCAGCCAGATGCCGCTGTGGTGTTTGGCGTCAAGAAAACTGGCGACGGCGGCGACAAGCGAACCGAAATGCAGTGGTCCGGTGGGGGAGGGGGCAAAACGCCCCCTGTAGGTTGAATCAGACGGTGGCAACTTCTTCTTCGAACTCCAGCACGACCTTGCCATCCTTCACGTCGACGGTGACCTTGCCGCCGTTCGCCAGCTTGCCGAACAACAGTTCGTCGGCCAGCGCTGAGCGGATGGTGTCCTGGATCAGGCGTGCCATCGGACGGGCGCCCATCAGCGGGTCGAAGCCGTTCTCGGCGAGGTGATCCTTGAGCGCGTCGGTGAACAGGGGGTCCACTTTCTTCTCGTGCAGCTGTTCTTCCAGTTGCATGAGGAATTTGTCCACCACGCGCAGGATGACTTCCTTGCTCAGTGGAGCGAAGGAGACGACGGCATCCAGGCGGTTGCGGAACTCCGGCGTGAACATGCGCTTGATGTCGACCATTTCGTCACCCGCCGCAGAGGCCGCTTTGGTGAAGCCCATCTGTGTCTTGTTCAGGGCTTCAGCTCCCGCATTGGTAGTCATGATGATGACGACGTTGCGGAAGTCGGCCTTGCGTCCGTTGTTGTCGGTGAGCGTACCGTGGTCCATCACTTGCAGCAGGATATTGAAGATGTCCGGATGCGCCTTTTCGATCTCGTCCAGCAGCAGCACGCAATGCGGCTGTTTGGTGATGGCTTCGGTGAGCAGGCCGCCCTGGTCGAAACCGACATAACCGGGCGGTGCACCGATCAGGCGCGACACGGCATGGCGTTCCATGTACTCGGACATGTCGAAGCGGTGTATCGGCATGCCCATGATGAAGGCGAGTTGGCGAGCCACTTCGGTCTTGCCTACGCCGGTAGGACCGGAGAACAGGAAGCTGCCGATGGGTTTTTGCGGGTTGCCAAGGCCGCTGCGCGACATCTTGATGGCGCGAGACAGTGCGTCGATGGCTTTGTCCTGACCGAATACCGTGGCTTTCAGGTCGCGATCCAGAGTCTTCAGCGCGTTGCGGTCGTCATGCGATACGGTACGGGCAGGGATGCGGGCGATCTTGGCGATGATCTCCTCGATCTCGTGCTTGCCGACGATCTTCTTCTGCCTGGATTTCGGCAGGATGCGTTGTGCCGCACCGGCCTCGTCCAGCACGTCGATGGCCTTGTCCGGCAGGTGGCGGTCGTTGATGAAGCGCGCAGACAGTTCGGCGGCGCTGGTGATGGCGGCGGCGCTGAACTTGATGCTGTGGTGTTCCTCGAAACGTGACTTCAGGCCTTTCAGGATCTCGATGGTCTGTTCTACAGAGGGTTCGGACACATCGATCTTCTGGAAGCGGCGCGACAGCGCGGAATCTTTTTCGAAGATGCCGCGATATTCCTGATAGGTGGTCGCACCTATGCATTTCAGCTGGCCGCTCGACAGTGCGGGTTTGAGCAGGTTGGAAGCATCCATGGTGCCGCCGGAGGCTGCACCCGCGCCGATCAGGGTGTGGATCTCGTCGATGAACAGCACCGCATTGGGGGCATCCTTCAATTCTTTCAGCACCGCTTTCAGGCGTTGCTCGAAATCGCCGCGATACTTGGTGCCGGCCAGCAACGAGCCCATGTCCAGCGCATAGACATGCGCATCTTTCAGGATGTCCGGCACTTCGCCTTCGACGATGCGGCGCGCCAAGCCTTCCGCGATGGCGGTCTTGCCGACGCCGGCTTCACCCACCAGCAGCGGATTGTTCTTGCGGCGGCGGCACAATGTCTGGATGACACGTTCCAGCTCGGTTTCGCGTCCGATCAGCGGATCGACTTTCCCTGCCAGCGCATGTGCGTTCAGGTCCAGAGTGTAGTTCTTGAGCGCGCTGTCACCTTTGGTTTCCTGTTCTTCTTCCGTTTCGTTGCTGGTCTTTTGTGTTGCAGATTGGGACTCGGCAGTCTTGTTGATGCCATGCGCGATGTAGTTCACCACGTCGAGGCGGGTGATGGCGCGCTGATTGAGGAAAAACACCGCATGCGATTCTTTTTCGCCGAACAGTGCGACGAGGATGTTGGCGCCGGTTACTTCCTTCTTGTTGGTGGATTGCACGTGCAGGATGGCACGCTGGATCACGCGCTGGAAGCCGACGGTCGGCTGGGTATCCACTTCACCGGTGCCGGGCACGACGGGGGTATGCGTTTCGATATGCTGAACCAGCACGGCGCGCAACTCTTCGATGTCTGCACCGCAGGCACGCAACACATGTGCTGCAGACGGGTTATCCAGCATCGCCAGCAGCAGGTGCTCTACCGTGATGAACTCGTGCCGTTTCTGGCGGGCTTCGACAAATGCCAGATGCAGGCTGACTTCCAATTCTTGCGCGATCATTTTAATCTTCCTCCGTGTGGCATCGTAAAGGATGCCCATGCTGCTTTGCAAACGACGATACCTGCGATACTTTGGTTTCGGCGATGTCTTTGGGATACACGCCGCATACGGCGGAACCCTCATTGTGTATTTGGAGCATGACTTGCGTCGCGCGTTCCTGACCCATCGAAAAAAACACTCTCAACACCTCAATGACAAACTCCATCGTGGTGAAGTCGTCGTTCAGCAGGACCACCTTGTAGAGCTTGGGCGGCTTGGTCTTGCTGCGCTCCAGCAGGTTTACGTTTTCTTGCCTGGTTGCCATCGTTTTTCATTCTCTCACCTTGCTTTGACACATATTTGACGATTAGCTTGGGTTTTTCAAGTCAATTCGCCAATAAATTTTATTTAGCCCTTGACGTTGCAAGTTCAAGTGGGGTAAAAAGCGTGTGGGTGTTTGAATCAAAGTATCTGCAGTACTGGTTTCGCCATGCGCGGTCTTGGATTTCAAACAAATTCGACGGGATTCCACCCGTTTTTTTAGTAAGGAAGTAAGACATGGCAAACGGTACTGTTAAATGGTTCAACGACGCAAAGGGTTTCGGTTTCATTACTCCCGATGACGGCAGCGAAGACTTGTTCGCGCATTTCTCCGCGATCAACATGAGCGGTTTCAAATCGCTCAAAGAAGGTCAGAAAGTGACTTTCGAAGTTGTTCAAGGCCCGAAGGGTAAGCAAGCCTCCAACATCCAAGCGGGTTAATCGCCGTTTGAGTTGTAAAAAAGCCCGCCACGAAAGTGGCGGGCTTTTTTATTGGCGTACTTTCTCCTGGATCAGCTCAAATGGCGTTCAAAGCCGCATTGAACGTTGCACTTGGGCGCATCGCTTTCGATGTCTTGTCGAAATCCGGATGGTAATAACCGCCCATATCGACCGGCTTGCCCTGTGCGGCGAGCAGTTCCTGATCGATCTTCGCTTCGTTTTCGGTCAGCGCTTTGGCTAGCGGGGCAAACTTCGCCTGCAATTCCTTGTCCTTGTTCTGCGCGGCCAGCGCCTGAGCCCAGTACAGCGCGAGGTAGCAGTGGCTGCCGCGGTTGTCGATCTCGCCGACTTTTCTGGCCGGCGACTTGTCGTTGTCGAGGATCTTGCCGATGGCCTGATCCAGCGTATCCGCCAGCACTTGCGCCTTGTCGTTCTTGAACGTCTGCGCCAGATGCTCCAGCGACACGCCCAGCGCCAGGAACTCGCCCAGCGAATCCCAGCGCAGGTAGCCTTCCTGCAGGAACTGCTGCACATGCTTCGGTGCGGAGCCGCCGGCGCCGGTCTCGAACAGGCCGCCGCCGTTCATCAGCGGCACGATGGACAGCATCTTGGCGCTGGTGTTGAGTTCCAGGATGGGGAACAGGTCGGTGAGGTAGTCGCGCAGCACGTTGCCGGTGACGGAGATGGTGTCGAGGCCTTTGCGGGCGCGTTCCAGCGTGGCGCGGCAGGCATCTGCCGGTTCCATGATCTTGATGTCCAGCCCGCTGGTGTCGTGATTCTTGAGGTACTTCTCGACCTTGGCGATGATCTGCGCATCGTGGCCGCGGTTCTTGTCCAGCCAGAAGATGGCGGGCGTGTTGGACAGGCGCGCGCGCGTGACGGCGAGCTTCACCCAGTCCTGGATCGGCGCATCCTTGGTCTGGCAGGCGCGGAAGATGTCGCCCTGTTCGACGTTTTGCTCCAGCAACACCTTGCCTGAGCTATCTACGATGCGCACCACGCCGTCGCCGGACATCTCGAAGGTCTTGTCGTGCGAGCCGTATTCTTCGGCTTTCTGCGCCATCAGGCCGACGTTGGGCACCGAGCCCATGGTGGCCGGATCGAGCGCGCCATTCTTCTTGCAGTCTTCCACCGTGGCGACATAGATGGTTGCGTAGCAGCGGTCGGGGATCATCGCCAGCGTGTCATAGGGCTTGCCGTCGGCACCCCACATCTTGCCGCCATCGCGGATCATCGGGGGCATGGAGGCGTCGATGATCACATCGGATGGCACGTGCAGGTTGGTGATGCCCTTGTCGGAGTTCACCATCGCCAGCGGTGGCTGGTTGCGGAAGCAATCGGCGATGTCGGCCACCAGCGCGGCGCGCTTGTCCTCCGGCAGCGCAAACACCTTCGCTTCCATATCGCCGAAGCCGTTGTTGACGTTGACTTTCATTTCCTTGAGCTGGGCGCCGTGCTTGTCGAACACCTTCTGGAAGAACACGGACACGGCATGGCCGAACATGATGGGGTCGGACACCTTCATCATGGTGGCCTTGAGGTGCAGCGACAGCAGCACGTCCTCCTTCTTCGCCGCGGCGATCTGCTCGGCGTAGAACTGGCGCAGCGCGCGGCGGCTCATCACGGCGGCGTCGATGATCTCGCCTGGCTTGAGTGAAAGTTTGTCCTTGAGTACGGTCACCTGGCCGTCCTTGCCAACGAATTCGATGCGGGTGCTGATGGCTTCCGGCACGGTGACCGATTTTTCGCTGCCGTAAAAATCTCCGCTGCTCATGTGCGCCACGCGGGTCTTGGAGTCGGCAGCCCACTTGCCCATGCGGTGCGGATGCTTGCGTGCGTATTGCTTGACCGAGGCGGCGGCGCGGCGGTCGGAGTTGCCTTCGCGCAGCACCGGGTTTACCGCGCTGCCGAGCACCTTGCCGTAACGCGCCTTGATCTCCTTCTCGGCGTCGGTCTTCGGTTCTTCCGGATAGTCGGGCACCTTGTAGCCCTGCGACTGCAACTCCTTGATGGCGGCCTTCAACTGCGGAATCGATGCGCTAATATTCGGCAGCTTGATGATGTTTGCTTCCGGCTTCAGCGTCAGCTCGCCGAGTTCGGCCAGGCCGTCCGCAACTTTCTGGGCGGCGGTCAGGTGTTCGGGGAAGTTCGCCAGGATGCGTCCGGCAAGGGAAATGTCGCGTGTTTCGACCGTGACCCCGGCTGCCTTGGTGAAGGCCTGTATGATGGGAAGCAGGGAGTAGGTTGCCAGTCTGGGGGCTTCATCGGTCAGGGTGTAGATGATTTTCGGGGTTGCCATGGTCACTCTCGGGAATTTAAGACTTTGTTTATATTTTTATATTTTTGGAAGACGAAATGGGGCGCATCCTGCTGTTCAACAAACCCTATGGCGTGATCTGCCAATTCAGTCGTGACGGAATGCACCCGACTCTGGCCGATTATATCGCGCTTCCCGACTTTTATCCGGCAGGCCGCCTGGATACGGACAGTGAAGGCCTGTTGCTGCTTACCGATGACGGCAAGCTGCAACACCGCATCACCGATCCGAAACATAAACTGCCCAAAACCTACTGGGTGCAGGTCGAGGGCGTGCCGGATGAAACTTCACTGCAACGGTTGCGTAGCGGGGTGAAGCTAAACGATTTCACGACGCAGCCGGCTACCGCGAAATTGATGCCTGAACCGGCCGGTCTGTGGCCGCGCGACCCCCCCGTCCGCTATCGCAAGGAGATCCCGACCAGTTGGTTGCAACTCTCCATTCGCGAGGGCAAGAACCGCCAGGTGCGACGTATGACGGCGGCGGTCGGCTTTCCTACTTTGCGCCTGATCCGGTATGCCATCGGTAATTGGACGCTGGATGGAATCGCGCCTGGAAAATGGTCGAACGCAAAAGCATAAACCACGTTCGCTACAGGGCTGACTGACGGCATGACCGCATGCCGTCAGAAATTGCCCATGTATCCCCGATAAGACACAAGGGTATTTCCCCAACTCATTGTAGACAGGCGTTTTTTCCTTGGCATGCATGTTGCGATTCAAGCATCTGACGATTCCCGAAACCGAGGGGATGCTTATAAGGATTGCGCATGAAACCTATTTGGATCGGTATTATTTTTCTGCTTGTATACGGCTTGTTTTCCATGAAGATTCAAGCTGCGGATGATGGGTTTGCTGAAATTGAAATTCATCATGTCAGCGGCCTGGCGAAATAATTATCTTTTTAATTCAAAATAGTAGGACTTGTTTGATTGTTCCGCACGGCTGATCTGCCGTGCGTCTCCCGGAGCCGGATAACGCTCGCTGTTCGAGTGATTTACGCTTCCCATTGCCACAAGCCGGGCTGCGGCGCTTCGCCGGGCTGCGGCGGATAATCCCGCTTCTTCCAAGGCGAGGGCGCAGGGTATAATGCGCGCCTTTCAAATATAGGAGCGGCATATGCCTATTTACGAATATCGTTGCAGCAGTTGTGGTGTGCAAAAGGACGTGATGCAAAAACTCAGCGATGCACCGCTGACCACGTGTCCTGAGTGCGGTAAAGAAACGTTTTCCAAGCAACTCAGCGCGGCAGGCTTTCAACTCAAGGGTAACGGCTATTACGTTACCGACTTCAAGAACAAACAACCAAGCCAGTGCGAGCCGTCGGCTTGCGCCTCATGCCCGTCGGCGGGTATGCATTCGTGAAGAAATACCTGCTGACCGGCTCTGCTGGTGTGGGTTCCACTGGGCATCACCCTGTGGGTGCTGAACCTCATCATCGGTACGCTGGACCTGTCGCTGAGCTTGCTGCCGGCACACTGGCAGCCGGACGAACTGCTCGGCATCCATATTCCCGGGCTGGGCGTCATCCTGACGGTGGTGGTGGTGCTGGCTACGGGCTTGCTGGTGCGCAATGTTTTCGGTCAGCGTCTGTTGACCTATTGGGATGGGCTGTTGCGCCGCATCCCGTTCGTCAATGCCATCTATAACAGCGTCAAACAGGTCAGCGACACCTTGTTGTCGGAGAGCGGCAACGCTTTCGGCAAAGTGCTGCTGGTGCGTTATCCGCACCCCAATGCCTGGTCGCTGGCGTTCCAGACCAGCGTGCCGGGCGAAGTGACGCGAGTGCTGGATGGCGACTACGTCGGTGTATTCGTGCCGACCACGCCGAGCCCGGTGAATGGTTTTTATTTTTACGTGAAGAAATCCGAGACCCTTGAACTCGACATCAGTGTCGATGCCGCTTTCAAGGCCATCATCTCGATGGGTGTGGTAACCACGCCGGAAGCCGTTGCCAAACTCAAACAATCCAATTAAGTCATTCCCTATCGTAATTCCCTGCTTTTCTATCTCAAATTATGCGAACTCATTATTGCGGACAACTCAACGTTAACAACCTCGGCCAGACCGTCACCCTGTGCGGCTGGGCGCATCGCCGCCGCGACCACGGCGGGGTGATCTTCATCGACCTGCGCGACCGCGAAGGTCTGGCGCAAGTGGTGTGCGATCCGGATCGCGCCGACATGTTCAAGATCGCCGAATCCATCCGCAACGAATTCGTGCTGAAGGTCACCGGCCGCGTGCGCCGCCGTCCCGAAGGCACCGAGAACAAGAACATCCCCAGCGGCGAGATCGAACTGCTGTGCCACGAGATCGAAGTGCTGAACACCTCGGTCACACCGCCGTTCCAGCTGGACGACGAGAACCTGTCCGAGAACGTGCGCCTGACCCATCGCGTGATCGACCTGCGCCGTCCGCAGATGCAGCACAACATGATGCTGCGCTACAAGACTGCGCGCGCGTTCCGCCGCTTCCTCGACGACAAGGGTTTCATCGACATCGAAACGCCGATGCTGACCAAGTCCACGCCGGAAGGCGCGCGCGACTACCTGGTGCCGTCGCGCGTGCATGCCGGCGAGTTCTTCGCGCTGCCGCAATCGCCGCAGCTGTTCAAGCAGATGCTGATGGTGGCCGGCTTCGACCGCTACTACCAGATCACCAAATGCTTCCGCGACGAAGACCTGCGCGCCGACCGCCAGCCCGAATTCACCCAGGTGGATATCGAGACCTCCTTCCTGACGCGAAGAGCAGATCATGGAGCTGACGGAAGACATGATCCGCACCGTGTTCAAGGAAGTGCTGAACGTGGCGCTGCCCAACCCGTTCCCGCGCATGACCTATGCCGAAGCGATGGCGCGTTTCGGTTCGGACAAGCCGGACATGCGCGTGACGCTGGAAATCACCGAAGTCACCGATGCGGTGAAGGACGTGGCGTTCAAGGTGTTTGCCGGCGTGGCGAATTCCGACAACGGCCGCGTGGCGGCCTTGCGCGTGCCCAAGGGCGGCGCGTTCTCGCGCGGCGAGATCGACGAGTACACCAAGTTCGTCGGCATCTACGGCGCCAAGGGCCTGGCCTACATCAAGGTCAACGACGTCACCAAGCTGAACGAAGACCGGCCTGCAATCGCCCATCGTGAAGAACCTGCACGAAGCCGCGCTGAAGACCATCATCGAGCGCACCGGTGCGCAAAACGGCGACATCATCTTCTTCGGTGCCGACAAGGCCAAGATCGTCAACGACGCGCTGGGCGCGCTGCGCAGCAAGATCGGCCACGAGAAGGGCTACACCAACGGCAAGGCATGGGAGCCGCTGTGGGTGGTGGACTTCCCGATGTTCGAATACGACGACGAAGCCAAGCGCTGGAACGCCTGCCACCATCCGTTCACCTCGCCCAAGGACGAGCATCTGCAGTTCCTCGAAACCGATCCCGGCAAGTGTCTGGCCAAGGCCTACGACCTGGCCCTGAACGGCTGGGAGATCGGCGGCGGCTCGGTGCGTATCCACAAGGAAGAAGTGCAGAGCAAGGTGTTCCGCGCGCTCAACATCGGCGCGGAAGAAGCACAGCTCAAGTTCGGCTTCCTGCTCGACGCGCTGCAATACGGCGCGCCGCCGCACGGCGGCCTGGCCTTCGGTCTGGACCGCATCGTCACCATGATGACCGGTGCCGAATCCATCCGCGACGTGATCGCCTTCCCCAAGACGCAGCGTGCGCAATGCCTGCTGACGCAGGCGCCGTCGGCGGTGGACGAGAAGCAGTTGCGCGAACTGCACATCCGCCTGCGCCAGCCAGCGCCGACCGAGGCAGCCAAGGAATAACATGCTGCGCGCTTTGCGGTGGTGGTGGCTGCTCGGCTTGCTGCTGTGCGTGCCGTTTGCCCAGGCACGCAGCCATCACCCGCATGACCCAGCATCCAGTCAATCGGTTCGTGTTTCGGAACTGCCGCCGGAAGCCCGCACAACGCTGCAGCTCATCAAGCAGGGCGGTCCCTTTCCTTATCCGCGCGACGGCGTGGTGTTCGGCAACTACGAACATGCCCTGCCGCAACAGCCGCGCGGCTATTACCACGAATACACCGTGAAGACGCCGGGTGCGCACAACCGCGGCGCGCGGCGCATCGTGTGCGGCATCGTGCCGGAGTGCTATTACAGCGACGATCATTACCGGACTTTCAAGCGCATCGGGGAGGGCAATTGAATGAACGATCTGTGCAAGCGTTTGCAGAAGTGGAGGAGGCCGGGGTGTATCGCCTCAATTGCCCGCTGGATGATTTGCGCGCGAGCGCCGAAGACTGCGGATTCTCCCTGTTCGAGGCGAACCTGGCCGATGCGCACGGCAAAGGCGAGGTGCTGGCGGAGCTGGCGCGCGCGATCGCGGCACCGGACTGGTTCGGCCACAACTGGGATGCGCTGGCCGATGCGCTGGGCGACCTTTCCTGGAGCCGGGCTCCGGGTTATGTGTCTGGTGCTGCATGGCGAATGCCGCGGGCGAAGAGATGCTGAACGAAATTCTGCGAAGCCACGGTGGCGTTCTGGAAATTGCAGGGCAAAGCGTTCTGGGTGTTCTTTGCGTAATGCTTGACCTATAAGCAGCCGGTCTCCGTGCTCGTCGTCATCTACACCGCAGCTCGCTCGACGTGCTGCTGCTGGAACGTGCCGATTTTCCCGGCTACTGGCAATCGGTGACCGGCAGCCGCGACGGCGAAGAATCGCTTGCGCGAGACCGCGATCCGCGAAGTGGCCGAAGAGACCGGGCTGGATGCGACGCGCTATGCGCTCACCGACTGGCAGCAGCAGAACGTGTACGACATCTATCCCCAGTGGCGGCATCGCTATCCGCCGGGCACCACGCACAACACCGAGCATGTGTTCGGCCTGCAACTTCCCGCAGCAAGTCGCCGTCCAACTGTCGCCGCGCGAACATCTGAACTACCAGTGGTTGCCCTGGCAACGAAGCGGCGGATAAAGTCTTTTCGCCGAGCAACCGTGCGGCGATCCTGCAATTACCGGAACGGTGTCCAGACATGGCTGAACAACATCATCTCCATCGCCTACGAACATCCCGATGCTGCGCAACACGAGTTGCAGCACGGCACACGCATGGGCGAAAAAACCGCGCGAACCCGAAGCCGGACGAGAAGGCCGAGCTGATCGCGCGCATCAAGCGCATGCTGAAAGAGCAGGATGCGGTGCTGGTGGCGCATTACTACGTGCATCCCGACCTGCAGGACCTGGCGGAACAGACCGGCGGCATCGTTTCCGATTCGCTGGACATGGCCAACTTCGGCCACCAGCATCCGGCCAAGACCATCGTCGTGGCCGGCGTGCGCTTCATGGGCGAGACGGCGAAGATACTCAATCCGGAGAAGCGCGTGCTGATGCCCGACCTCGAAGCGGAATGCTCGCTCGACCTGGGCTGCCCGGCCGATGAATTCGCCGCGTTCTGCGATGCGCATCCCGACCGCACGGTGGTGGTGTATGCCAACACCAGCGCGGCGGTGAAGGCGCGCGCCGACTGGATGGTGACCAGCTCCATCGCGCTGCCCGTCGTCAAGCACCTCAAGGAGCAGGGCAAGAAAATCCTGTGGGCGCCGGACCGCCATCTCGGCAGCTACGTGCAGGAACAGACCGGCGCGGACATGCTGCTGTGGCAGGGCTCCTGCATCGTGCATGACGAATACAAGGCGAAGGAACTGCAGGAACTGAAGGCGCAGCATCCGGGCGCCAAGGTGCTGGTGCATCCCGAATCGCCGCGCGCCGTGGTCAAGCTGGCCGACGTGGTCGGCTCCACCACGCAGCTGATCAAGGCCGCGCAGAGTTCGGATGCGCAAGGAATTCATCGTCGCCACCGACAACGGCATCCTGCACAAGATGCGCACGCTGTGCCCGGACAAGACTCTTCCTCGAAGCGCCCACCGCCGGACACGGCGCGACCTGCACCAGCTGCAGCCACTGCCCGTGGATGGCGATGAACGGCCTGCTCAATCTGGCCGAAGTGCTGGAGAGCGGCAACAACGAGATCCACGTCGATCCGGCCATCATTCCGCGCGCGGTGCTGCCGATCACAGCGCATGCTGGATTTTGCCAAGCAGATCAAGCTGCCGACGCAGCGGGATCGGCAATGCCTGAGCGGCGTCTAGCGCACGCTAAGGCTTGATTGGGTAGAATGACATGCCATGACTACCCTCAAGATCGCCACCTACAACATCCACAAGGGTTTCTCCCAGTTCAACCGCCGCGTGGTGCTGCACGAGTTGCGCGAACGGTTGCGCGAGCTGGATGCCGACATCGTGTTCCTGCAGGAGGTGCAGGGCGAGCACCTGAGCCATCCGCAGCGTCATACAGATTATCCGGCCGTGCCGCAGCACGAGTTCCTGGCCGACGAGTTCTGGGCGCACCATGCCTACGGCATGAATGCGGTGTACGACGAAGGGCATCACGGCAACGCCATCCTCAGCCGTTTTCCCATCGTGCAGTCGATCAACAAGGATGTCTCCGCGCACCGTTTCGAGAGTCGCGGCCTGTTGCACTGCGAGGTGGAGGTCGGCGGGCAGAAGGTGGATTGCCTGTGCGCGCATTTCGGCCTGTTCGCCAAGGGGCGCAGGATGCAGAAGCGCGCCCTGATCGAATATGTGCGCAGCGCCATACCGGAAGACGAGCCGCTCATCATCGCGGGCGATTTCAACGACTGGCGCAACCAGCTGAGCCCGGTGCTGGCGCGCGAGCTGGGGGTGCGCGACGTGTTCGACCTGCAGGAGGGCAAGCCTGCGCGCAGTTATCCTTCGCGTATCCCGCTGTTCCGGCTGGATCGCATCTATGTGCGCGGCTTCGAGCGTGCAGCAATGCGATGTGCATATCGGCGGCAAATGGCAGCGCCTGTCCGATCATGCCGCGCTTTCGGCGCTGCTGGAAAGAGCATGAATCGAGTCCACCGGATCGCCGGGAACGAGTTGATGCTGTTGCAGAACGGCGCGGCTTTCTTTCCGCAACTCTGTGCCGATATCGATGCTGCGAAACACTCCGTCTATCTGGAAACCTATATCTTTGCCGCCGACGAGACCGGGGAACTGGTAGCCCAGGCACTGCAGCGAGCCGCCGTGCGCGGTGTTGCGGTGCATCTGCTGCTGGACGGCTTCGGCTCGGCCGAGCTGCCCGGTGCTGTTGTCGACGAATTGCGCAAGGTGGGGGTGGAAGTGCGCTGGTTCAGGCGCGAAATCTCCCCGTTTACCCTGCGCCGCGACCGGATGCGCCGTCTGCGCCGCATGCATCGCAAGATGGCGGCGATCGATGGCGAGATCGCCTTTGTCGGCGGCATCAACATCATCAACGATATTCCGGCGAAACTCGATTTCCGCGTGCCGCGGCTGGATTACACCGTGCGCATCCAGGGCGAACTGGCGGGCGAGGTGCAGTCGGCGATGCAGCGCCTGTGGGAGATGGTTTCCTGGGCGGCGTTCCGCAAGCGCGTCAAGGAGCAGGGATGGCGCCTGCACCGGATCAGGCAGAACCCGGACGCCAATGTGCAACTGGTGTTGCGCGACAACGTGCGGCATCGGCGCGACATCGAGCGGGCCTATCTCAAGGTCATCGCCGGTGCAAAACACGAGATCATTATCGCCAACGCCTATTTCCTGCCCGCGCCGAATGTTTATCCGCGCGCTGGTGCATGCGGCCCGGCGCGGGGTGCGCGTGGTCCTGGTGTTGCAGGGCAAGGTGGAATATCGCCTGCAGCATTATGCCACGCTCGCGTTGTACGGCCGCCTGCTCCGGGCCGGTGTGGAGATATACGAGTACCACGCCAGCTATCTGCATGCCAAGGTCGCGGTCGTCGATGGCGAGTGGGCCACGGTGGGGTCTTTCAATATCGATCCGTTCAGTCTGCTGCTGGCGCGCGAGGCGAACCTGGTGGTCCTCGACAAGGATTTTGCCGGGGATCTGCGCGACAGCCTGTGGCATGCGATCGAGCACGATGTCCGGCGCGTGAAGCTCGCGCCAGCCAACCTGTTCACGCGTTTTCTGGCGCGCGTGAGCTATGCGCTGATACGCCTCATCGTCGGCGTGCTGGGTATCTCCAGGAAACCCTGAGACAGTTCCAGATTTGACGTATAAGCACTCGCTATCCGGCCAAGCCGCCTGATCGCGTCATCCAGGCGTCCTGTCGCGAGTCATCGAATTGACAGTGCCGGAAGCTGCGCGGAGAATCAAAAGACCAATCGTTGCGCATCCTGCAGACGCTCAAACCAAACGGAGGAATCGATGAATAACAAGTCGACACCGCAACATCGAAATGCTGGCATGAGCAAAGAAGCGATCCAGGTTTCGCTCGGCGATCACCTGATCTATTCCAGCAGCAAATACCATACCGACGCGACCACGCGCGACTGGTATCAGACGGCCGCTTATGCCGTACGCGACCGCCTGGTCGAGCGCTGGATGGAGACCATGCAGCGCTATTACGAGAATGACGTCAAGCGCACCTACTACCTGTCGCTGGAATTCCTGATGGGGCGCACCCTGAGCAACGCCATGCTCAATCTCGAGATCGACGAGCAGTGCAAGGCGGCGCTTTACGAAATGGGCCAGGATTTCGAGGCGGTCGCCGCGATCGAGGCGGATGCCGCGCTGGGCAACGGCGGGCTCGGGCGCCTGGCGGCCTGTTTCCTCGATTCCATGGCAACCCTCGATCTGCCTTGCTACGGTTACGGCATCCGCTACGAGTACGGCATGTTCCGCCAGAGCATCGAGAACGGCATCCAGATGGAGCACCCGGACAACTGGCTGCGTTACGGCAATCCGTGGGAGTTTCCGCGTCCCGAACTGCTGTATCCGGTGAAGTTCTACGGGCGCGTAGTGGAATACAAGCATGAGGACGGCCAGTTGCGCCATCACTGGGTGGAGACCGACGATGTGATGGCGATGGCCTACGACACGCCGGTCCCGGGCTATGGCGGCAAGACGGTCAACAACATGCGGCTGTGGTCGGCCAAATCCTCGCGCGATTTCGAACTCAGCTATTTCAACCAGGGCAACTACATCCAGGCGGTCGCCGACAAGAACGAATCGGAGAACCTGTCCAAGGTGCTTTATCCGGACGACTCGACCGAGATGGGGCGCGAGCTGCGCCTGAAGCAGCAGTATTTCTTCGTCAGCGCCTCGCTGCAGGACATGCTGTACCGCTACAAGAAAAGTCACGACAGCTGGATGCAATTGCCGGACAAGGTTGCCGTGCAACTGAACGACACGCATCCTTCCATCGCCGTCGCCGAGATGATGCGCCTGCTGGTCGACGTGCATAAGCTGACCTGGGATGCGGCCTGGGGGCTGACCACGCGCATCTTTTCCTACACCAACCACACGCTGATGCCGGAAGCGCTGGAGACCTGGCCGGTGGCGATGTTCGAGACGCTGCTGCCGCGCCACTTGCTGATCATCTACGAGATCAACCATCGTTTCCTGCAGCAAGTGATGCACCAGTTTCCCGGCGACGGCGAATTGCTGCAGCGCTTGTCCATCATCGACGAGAACGGCGGCCGCCGCATCCGCATGTCGCATCTCGCCATCGTCGGCAGCCACACGGTGAACGGTGTTGCCGCGCTGCACACCGAGTTGATGAAGCGGACGATCTTTGCCGATTTCGAACGCGTCACGCCGGGCAAGATCATCAACATGACCAATGGCGTCACGCCGCGCCGCTGGCTCAACCAGGCCAATCCCGGCCTGGCCAGACTGATCACCGAACGTATCGGCAAGGGATGGCTGACCGATCTCGACCAGTTGAAGAAGCTGCGCGACTTTGCCGGCGACGCCGGTTTCCAGCAGCAGTTCCGTGCCGTCAAGCAGGCGAACAAGGAACGGCTGGCGGCCTTGATACGCAAACACCTGTTTATCGAGGTCGATCCGGCCTCGATGTTCGACATCCAGATCAAGCGCATCCACGAGTACAAGCGGCAGCTGCTCAACGTGCTGCATGTCATCACGCTCTACAACCGCATCCGTTCCGGCGCCTACCCGGACATCGTGCCGCGCACCGTCATCATCGCCGGCAAGGCGGCGCCGGGCTACGCGATGGCCAAACGCATCATCCGCCTCATCAACGATGTGGCCGACATCGTCAATAACGACCAGCAGGTCGGCGGCAAGCTGAAGCTGGTGTTCATCCCCAACTACGATGTTTCCAATGCCGAGCGCATCGTGCCCGCGGCCGACCTGTCCGAGCAGATATCCACTGCCGGGACGGAAGCATCCGGCACCGGCAACATGAAACTGGCGTTGAACGGCGCGCTCACCATCGGCACGCTGGATGGCGCGAACATCGAGATACGCGATGAGGTGGGCGTGGAGAATTTCTTCCTGTTCGGGCTTACCACCGAGGAAGTCGAGGCGGTGCAGCGTCACGGCTACGACCACATGGGCTATTACCACGGCAACGGCGAGCTGAAGCAGGCGCTGGACATGATCGCCTCCGGATATTTCTGTCCGGACGAAGCGGGGCGGTATCTCGATATCGTCGATGCGCTGCTGAAGCATGGCGACCGTTTCATGCTGCTGGCGGACTACGCTTCCTATATCGCCAGCCAGGATAAGGTGAACGAGCTGTATCGCGACCAGCAGGAATGGACGAAGCGGGCCATCCTCAACGTCGCCGGAATGGGCAAGTTCTCCAGCGACCGTACCATCCGCGAATATGCGGAACGCATCTGGCATGTTGCACCGATAGCCCCACAAACGAATACGGAAACACTATGACCAGGGTCCTGGCAGGCGACATTGGCGGAACCAAAACGCGACTGGCGATCATCGAAGTTGCCGGAACGCAGGTGCAGGTGGAGCGCGAAGCTGATTTTCCAAGCCGGCAGTTCGCCACCTTCGAAGCCTTGCTGGCGGAATTCCTGACGGACAAGCAAGCCCCTGAGCGGGCGGCATTCGGCATTGCCGGGCCGGTGCGCGGCAGGGCGGTGCGCACCACCAATCTGCCCTGGTATATCGAAGCAGATGTCTTGCAGCAGCGCTTCGGTTTCAAGGTTTGTACCTTGCTCAACGATCTGGAGGCGACTGCCTGCGGTCTTCCGGCGCTGGGTGCCGAAGATTTGCTGACCTTGCAGCAAGGCGAGCCGGATGCGTCCGGCAACGCCGCCGTCATTGCCGCCGGAACCGGGCTGGGCGAGGCGGGACTGTATTGGGACGGGCGCCAGCATCATCCCTATGCCACCGAAGGCGGGCATGCCAGCTTCAGTCCGCAGACTGAACTGGAGATGGCGTTGCTGCAGTATCTGCAGCGCCGGTATGGGCATGTCAGCTGGGAGCGCGTCGTTTCCGGCATGGGGCTGGTCGATCTGCATGATTTCCTGCGCAGCTATCGCAAGTGCCGCCGTGCCGCAATGGCTGGCGGAAGAGATGCAGGCTGGCGATGCGGCTGCCGCCATCTCGCGCGCGGCGCTGGCGGGCAGCGATGACATCTGCATCGAGACGCTGGACTGCTTTGTGCGGCTGTACGGCGCGGAGGCAGGCAATCTTGCGCTGAAGACGATGAGCCGGGGCGGAGTCGTATGTGGGCGGCGGGATCGCACCGAAGATATTGCCGTTATTGCAGCGCGACCTTTTCATGCAGCGCTTTCCTGAACAAAGGCCGGATGCGCCCCTTGCTGGAGGCGATGCCGGTGCATGTGATCCTGAACGACCGCGTTGCGCTGTATGGTCCCGCGCTATGTGCCGGGCAGCATGGATCCAACTGAAGCAGCGAACGGATTATTGATTGTTACAGTTTGAATACTGTGGCACGATGCGCGCCTTGTGATTTGAGGGTGAAGCGAATCGCAGGGTAGCGACTACTATAAGTTGCAAAGTCCATAATCAAGTGGCGGGAGCGTATGAGTTTGTTCAATAACATCAAGCAGCTGACGTTGGGCCGGCTGCTGATCCTGCTTTCGGTCATGGCGGCGCTGATTGCCTCGGCTGATGATCTACATACTGTCGGAAACGGTGCGCGATCACGCCATCCATGATTTGGCGCGCGACGATGCGCAACAGACTTCCAAGCTGGTGTTCCAGAGCCTTTATTCGGCCATGCGCAAGGGCTGGAACAAGGACGGAGATCAACGAGTCCATTCAGAGGCTGAACACCACTTTCCCGATCTGAAGATCCGCGTCTTTCGGGGCGACATCGTCGCCAAACAGTTCGGCGCGATGGCGGGAGAGAAGGACGTAGTCCTTGCACGACAAGGACCTGGCGCGGCGTTGCAGACGCGGCACGGACTCCATGACTTTTCCGAATGAAGAGACCATCCGCTATCTCTACCCGGTCGTTGCCCAGCAGGAATGCCTGGTCTGCCATACGCAGTCGCATGTCGGTGCGGTGCATGGCGTGATCGACATCACCTATCCGATCCGCGACCTGAAGGTGTCCTTCAGCGTCGTGATGAACACCATCGTCGGTTACACCATGCTGGTGATCGCGGTCGTGTTCATTATCCTCTACCTGAAACTGCGTTATCTGGTGGCGCAGCCCATCGCCAATCTGGTGGGGGTGATGCGCAGCGTCACGCTGGACATGGACATGAGCCGTCGCGTGATCGGGCTCTTCCTGGCTGGCCGAGATCAAGCACCTGGCCGAGTATTTCAACCATCTGCTCAAGACCGTACAGGAATACAACGCCAAACTGGAAGAGCTGTCGGTTCGCGATCCGCTCACCGGCTTGTACAACCGGCGCAAGTTCCATGAGTTCCTGCAATACGAAATCATTCGCGCCGAGCGGCATCAGCACGGATTCTCGGTGATCATGATCGACCTGGATAACTTCAAGTACATCAACGATACCTTCGGTCATCCCATCGGCGACATGGTGCTCAAGGAACTGACCGTGATGCTGGCCGAATCGATTGCGCCGCGGCGACGTGCTGGCGCGGCTGGGCGGCGACGAATTCGCCCTGATCCTGCCGGAGACGCCGGCGCAGAACGGTTTGCAGGTCGCCAACATGCTGCACCAGGCACTGGCCGGCCGCGAGTTCGAGTTGCCGGTCGGCAAGATACGCACCACCGCCAGCTTCAGCATGGTGAGCTATCCGGAGGACGGCAAGACCGAGGAAGAACTTTATTCGGCGATGGATGTGGTGCTGTACAAGGCCAAGATGCTGGGCAAGAACCAGGTGATGACGGCGGAGACCGAGGCGGATCGCAGCATGATGGCCATCTTCAAGCAGGGCGATTTCCTGCGCAATGCATTGCGCGAAGATCGCATCGAAGCCTTCCTGCAACCTATCGTCGAACTGAAGAGCGGCAAGGTGGTGGCCTATGAAGTGCTGGTGCGGATACGCGACGGCGAGACCATCATCGCGGCGGGCGAATTCATCGAGGTTGCCGAGGAGCTGGGCATGGCGCAAGAGCTCGACCGCGAGGTGTTCCGCAAAGGCTTGGGGCATTATGCGGCAATTGCCAGGAAAGCACCCGCAGGCCAAGATGTTCTTCAATCTGTTCCCGCGCAGTTTCAACGACATCGAATGGGTGCGCGGCATTCCGGATATGGTGCGCAACGCGGGCGTTCCCTGCGAGAACATCGTGCTGGAAATCACCGAACGCGAAGCCTTGCCCAACCTGACCCAGGTGCGGGCGGTGATCGAAGAGTTGCGCGCCAGCAAGATCGCGGTGGCGCTGGACGACTTCGGCAGCGGATTCTCGTCATTCCTTTACCTGAAATATCTTGACATCGACTACGTCAAGATCGAGGGCAGCTTCGTGCGCCAGATCGTTGCCGACGAGCGCGACCGCGTCATGGTTGCACACATCAACGGCATGGCGCACGAGTTCGGCCTGAAGACGGTGGCCGAATTCGTCGAGGACGAGATGACCGCGAAGATGCTGGCCGAGATGGGCGTGGATTACGCGCAGGGCTATTACTTCGGACGCCCGGCGCGTCCTGGAATGATGCACGGCGGTGGTGCGTTGTGCGACATGCGGGTGCATGTTGCGTGCTTTGTCGCGTGACTCGTCTTTATGCGCACAATCCTTTTAGAATCAACGCCCAACAAGATTGGCATGACGCTTGCTGATATATAGGTGAGAGCGGTTCCGGGGTTTCCCCTGCCTCCCGCTTTCATGTTTCTCCTCCTGTTTCGGGCATCCTCGCGGATGCCCGTTTTTTTCGGGTAAGATCGATAGCGGCAGGCTATAATGCCAGCGTGAAATTTTTGCGATGCCCAGATGAATCCCTATTCGCACACTCCTTCCGCCCAAACCCGCACCGATTGGCGCGTCATCCGCAGTCTGCTGCCCTATCTGCTGGAGTTCAAAGTCCGGGTGGTTGCGGTGATCGTGCTTCTGGTGCTGGCGAAGCTCACCAACGTGGCCGTGCCGCTGGTGCTCAAGGAGATCGTGGATGCGATGGGCAAGCCGCAGGCGATGCTGGCCATCCCGGTGTTCCTGGTGGTCGGCTACGGTTTGTTGCGTTTGTTCAGCACGCTGTTCGGCGAATTGCGCGATGCGCTGTTCGCCAAGGTGACGCAACGCGCCATCCGCCGCGTGGCATTGCAGGTGTTCGAGCATCTGCACAGTCTGAGTCTGCGCTTCCATCTGGAGCGGCAGACCGGCGGCGTATCGCGCGACATCGAGCGCGGCACGCGCGGCATCAGTTTCCTGCTCACTTTCCTGCTGTTCAACATCCTGCCGACGCTGCTGGAAATCGGCCTGGTGGCGGCGATTCTGTTCGTCAAATACAACCCGTGGTTCGCCATCATCACCTTTGCCACGCTCGTGATCTACATCGCCTTCACGCTGGTGATCACCGAATGGCGCATGGTGTTCCGCCGCACCATGAACGAAATGGATTCCAAGGCCAATACGCGCGCCATCGACAGCCTGATCAATTACGAGACGGTGAAGTATTTCGGCAACGAGCGATACGAAGTGCATCGTTACGACGAGCAGATGCAGCGCTGGGAAGTCTCGGCGGTGCGCAACCAGACCTCGCTGGCAACGCTCAACTGCCGGGCAGAGCATCATCATCGCCATCGGCGTGACGTTGCTGATGCTGCTGGCGGCGGACGGGGTGGTGAAGGGCACGATGACCATCGGCGATCTGGTGCTGGTCAACGTGTACATGATGCAGCTCTACATGCCGCTGCATTTCCTCGGTTTCGTCTATCGCGAAATCAAGAATGCGCTGGCGGACATGGAGAGGATGTTCCGCCTGCTGGACGAGAACCGCGAAATGCAGGATGCGCCGGGTGCGCTGCCGCTCAAGCTGAACGGTGCCGCAGTGCGTTTTGAGAAAGTCCGTTTTTCCTACGATCCGGCGCGCGAGATATTGCACGAGGTGAGCTTCGATATTCCGTCCGGGCACACCGTGGCGGTGGTGGGGGCGAGCGGGGCGGGCAAATCCACCTTGTCGCGGCTGCTGTTCCGTTTCTACGACGTGAATGCCGGCAGCATCTCCGTTGACGGGCAGGATATCCGCTCGGTGACGCAAGCCAGCCTGCGCGCGGCCATCGGCATCGTGCCGCAGGACACGGTGCTGTTCAACGACACCATTTATTACAACATCGCCTATGGCCGTCCGGATGCCACGCGCGAAGAAGTGATCGCGGCGGCACAGTCGGCGCACATCCACACTTTCATCGAATCCCTGCCGCAGGGGTACGACTCGATGGTGGGCGAGCGCGGCCTGAAGCTTTCCGGCGGCGAGAAGCAGCGTGTGGCCATTGCGCGCGCGATTCTGAAGAATCCGGCGATCCTGATCTTCGACGAGGCGACTTCGGCGCTGGATTCCAAGTCGGAAAAGGCCATCCAGGACGAGTTGCGCCACATCGCGCAGAACCGCACCACGCTGGTGATTGCGCACCGTCTGTCGACTATCGTTGACGCTCATCAGATTCTGGTGATGGACAAGGGACGCATCGTCGAGCGCGGAACACATCGTAACTTGTTGGAAAAACAGGGGATTTACTCGCAGATGTGGGCCTTGCAGCAGCAGGAAGAACATTAGCAATTTTGCGACACTCATTGAATTTATTTGGTTTTTTAGGGTATCCTCCGCGCCGTATCTGCAGTCCAAAGGGAAATCATGTTTAGAAAAATCATCATGCTGGCTTTGTTCGGCCATGTGCTGCTGGCACATGCGGAGGACAATGAAGGCGCAAACACGGTTAGTACGAGACGACCAGTCGGCCAGTGCGGCATTCAACCGGGCGCCTCCGCCACGGCTGCAATCCGCCATCGCCATGATCTACGACGAGCAGGATCAGCGCCCGATCTATTCCAAGAACGCCGATAACGTCGTTCCGATCGCTTCCATCACCAAGCTGATGACGGCGATGGTGATCCTGGATGCCAAGCTGCCGATGGATGAGCCGATCAGTATCAGCGCGGAAGATCGCGATCACCTGAAAGGGACGCACTCGCGCATGCGCAACGGCATGACGCTGACCAGAGCCGAACTGATCAAGCTGGCGTTGATGGCTTCCGAGAACCGTGCTGCCTACGCGTTGGCTCGCACTTATCCCGGCGGCACGCCGGTGATGCTGGCGATGATGAACGCCAAGGCGCGCGAACTGGGAATGATGTCGACCCACTTCAACGACCCGACCGGGTTGAACAGCACCAACGTCTCTACCGCGCAGGATCTGGTCAAGATGGTGATGGCTGCCCAAACCTATGAAGAAATTCAGCGCTGCACCACGACAAGCTCGCATATCGTGCAAGTGGATGGCCGGCGCCCGATCCGCTACAGCAACACCAATCCCCTGGTCAGGAACTCGCAATGGGACATCGGCCTCAGCAAGACCGGCTATATCAGTGAGGCGGGGCGTTGTCTGGTGATGCAGGCGAAGATCACCAATCGTCCTACCGTCATCGTATTGCTGGATTCCTGGGGCAAGCGCACTCGCGTTGGCGATGCGGTGCGCGTCAAGCACTGGATGGAAAACACGGTTTCGGGGAATATCCGGCGGGTCAGCCGGCGCGGCTAGACGAGAAACAAGTCGAGAAGAAACCAAGGGGGCGCAAGCCCCCTTTTGTTTGCCTCACCTTAGCGGCGAGGCGGGCGCAATGCGATGACCACGACCGCGACCAGCACAACGAGAATGATCAACTCGACAAACATGAACATATGGACTCTCACTCTTTCTCGGCGGGGCTCCCGCCTGCATGCTGATGCTAGCACGAAGGCCGCAAGGGAGGTCTGTCCGGCCAGTCACCGTGCTGCCAGTGATGCTGGGCGTCGTGTATCTGAAATGTTGCAGGGGATGATATGAGCAGACATAAACTCAGGCTCTATGGCACGGAGCATTGCCACTTGTGTGATGAAGCCGAAGCCATATTGCGGAAGGCCGGGATCGAGGCAAATTATATCGAGATTGCAGGCGATGACGTGCTGGTGACGAAGTATGGAATGCGTATCCCGGTGCTGCACCGTATGGATACGGATGCGGAATTGGGCTGGCCTTTTGATGCGGCCATGGTTGCCCGTTTTTTGAAATAACCGTAAAAGCCGCAGTTGTCGACTTCCTGAGTCGGGTATCGGGCTGTTATCATGCGGCGCTGGACATACAACCTTCAGGAATCGATTACCAATGGCGGTCAAGAAAGTCGGTCGTTTCAATATCATTCGCGAACTTGGGCGGGGCGCGCAGGGCGCTGTCTATCTAGCCCAAGATCCCCAACTGGAGCGTCAGGTAGCCATCAAGACGTTGCGTCCGGGCGCCGCACAACATACCGAGAAACTGCTTCGCGAAGCGCGCATCGTCAGCAAGCTGCAGCATGCCAATATCGTGTCTTTGTATGATGCGGGCGAGCAGGATGGCGAGCCCTATCTGGTATATGCCTATGTCGAGGGCGGCACGCTGGCGAAGATGCTGAAGGACGGCGCGTTGCCTCCGGTCAAATCGGCAGAGATCGCCTGCTATTTGCTGGATGCGCTTGAGTACGCGCACCAGCAGGGCGTGATGCACCTCGATATCAAGCCGGCCAATATCATGATGGCGCAGCGCGGCCAGCCGATGCTGATGGACTTTGGCATCGCCCGGTTGATGCAGGAGCATGGAACGGCGCAATGATGACATGGTTGGTTCCCCGCAATACATGGCGCCTGAACGCATTTCCAATAAAGGGGTGGACGCCAGTGCGGACCTGTACTCGGTGGGCATGGTTCTTTATGAGATGGTCACCGGCGTGCCGGCCTATCAGCGGTGACAATGTTTTCCAGACCTTGAATCGTGTTGCGCACGAACCAGTGGTTGCGCCTTCTGCACGTAATCCGGCCGTGGACGGAAAGCTCGAGGCGATCATTCTGAAGTCCGTCGCAAAGCAGAAAGAGGAACGTTATCCGGATGCGGCGTCCATGCGCAGCGCACTGAAGGAATATCTGGGTGGGGATCGGCGATACAGTGGTCAACGATACGCACAGCACACTGGAGTTCCTGTTGCGGCGCATGCGCAGCAAAAGCGATTTCCCGGCGCTTTCCAACATCATCACCGAGATCAACACCATCGTCGCTTCCGAATCGGAAAGTGCCAGCAAACTGGCGCGAGTGATCCTGCAGGACTTTGCGCTGACCAACAAGCTGCTCCGGCTGGTCAACACCGTCTCATATGGTCAATTTGGCGGCAACATCAACACCATTTCCAAAGCCGTGGTGATCATGGGTTTCGAGACGGTGCGCAACATCGCGATGTCGCTGATCATGCTGGAGTTCATGCAGAACCGTTCTTTGGCGAACCAGCTCAAGGATGAAGTGATCGCTTCATTTTTTGCCGGTGTGGTGGCGATGCAACTGGCGTCGGGGAGGAATGTCCGCGATGCCGAAGAGTTGATGATCTGCTCGATGTTCCACAATCTCGGGCGGATGCTGGTGACATTTTATTTCTTCGAAGAAAGCCAGGAAATCGCCCGGCTCGTCGAGCAGGGGCTGGAGCGAGGAACAGGCGGTCATCAAAGTGCTGGGGCTGACCTACAACGAACTGGGCATTGGCGTAGCCAAGAGCTGGAACTTTCCCGAAGCGTTTGCTTGCCGGTATGGAGAAATTGCCGCACGGCGAAAAGGTGAAATAGCCCCAAAGTGAGGTCGATTCAGCTAAAGGCCACGGTGAATATTGCAAACGAACTGTGTGAGATCGCCGCATTGACGTCGCCGCAAGAGAAATCGCGGAGCTCAACAAGCTGCGTTTGCGTTATGAGAATGCCGTTGAGGTTTCCGAGCGCAAGCTCAACGAAGCGCTGGACAGCGGTTTGCATGAGTTGTCGCATCGCGCCATGACGCTACAGATCAATACGGCGCGCAGCCCGTTGGTTCAAAAAGTGCGCAAATGGAGCGGTCATGCCATTGAGGAATAAAGCCCCGGAATGTTCCCGCCAACGGAATGGGCGAAGTTCACGGTATCGAATCCGCCTTGAATGCCGAGAGCGAAGTGACCTATCTGATTCAAGCCGATCCTGAAACCGTCCTGGGGGCAGGCATCCAGGATGTAACCAACACCTTGGTGGAAGACTTCAACCTTAACGATGTGCTGCTGATGGTGCTGGAGACGATCTACCGCGGGCTGAGTTTCAAACGCGCGCTGATCTGCATCCGGGATAACAAGACATAACGTCATGGCTGCGCGCATCGGTCTTGGGCGAGGGGGTGGAAGCCATGATTCCCCGTTTCCGTTTCAATCTGGCGTTTGAGCCGGATGTGTTTCATTTGGCGATAGAGAAGGGCGCGGACATCGTTATCGAAGATGTGCATGCGGGCAGCATCGCCAGCAAGATTCCCGGCTGGTATCGCGGTTTGGTCGATGCGCAAGAGCTTCATCCTATTACCCGTCGTGATCAACAAAAAGACCATGGGGCTGTTCTACGCAGACATGCAGGAGGCAAATAGCCTGGAGTTATCGGAACGCCAGTTGTCGCTGCTGCGAACCCTGCGCAATCAGGCGGTTCTGGCCATCAAGCAGAAGATGTAAGTGGGGCCTCCGCCGCAACTTGAGTTCTGCTGTTTTACAGCAGAACCAAGTTGTCTCGATGGATCAGCTCCGGCTCATCGACATAACCGAGAATGTGTTCGATCTCGCCGCTGGATTTGCCCGCGATGCGACGCGCTTCGGCAGCACTGTAGTTGATAAGGCCGCGCGCGATATCCCGCCCTTCCGTGTCGAGCACGGCAACGACAGCACCGCGCTGGAACTCGCCGCTGACTTGCGTCACCCCGATGGATAGCAGGCTTTTGCCTTCGTTGCGCAGCACGCGTACTGCTCCGGCATCCAGCATGACTTTGCCGGTGACTTGCAGATGGTCAGCCAGCCATTGTTTGCGCGCATCCAGCGACAGAGAGCTGGCGGTCAGGAGGGTGCCGATGCTCTCGCCTTGCAGCAAGCGCGGCAACACGTCGCGTTCGTGGCCGGAGGCGATGACGGTGTGTGCGCCGCTGCGGGCCGCGCGTTTGGCGGCGAGGATCTTGGTGAGCATGCCGCCGCGCCCGATGGCGCTTCCTGCACCGCCAGCCATTTCTTCGAGTTTGGCGTCTCCCGCCAGCGCTTCGCTGACCAGCGTGGCGCTGGCATCCTTGCGTGGATCGGCGGTGAACAGGCCGACCTGGTCGGTGAGGATGACGAAGGCATCCGCTTCGATCAGGTTGGCGACCAAGGCTCCCAGCGTGTCGTTGTCGCCGAACTTGATTTCATCCGTGACCACGGTGTCGTTCTCGTTGATGATGGGGATCACACCGAGGGTGAGCAGGGTGCGCAATGTCGAGCGTGCATTGAGATAGCGTTCGCGGTCGGCGAGGTCGGCGTGGGTCAGCAGTACTTGTGCAGCATGGATATGGTGCTGGCGGAAGCAGCTTTCATAGGCCTGCACCAGGCCCATCTGACCGACGGCTGCGGCCGCCTGCAGTTCGTGCACGGCGCTGGGGCGTTTCTTCCAGCCCAGGCGTTGCATACCCTCGGCGATGGCGCCGGAAGAGACCAACACGACCTCGCAACCGTTCGCGCGCAGGGAGGCGATCTGTTTGGCCCAGTTAGTCAGCGCGTTCAGATCCAACCCTTCGCCTTGATTAGTGACGAGACTGCTGCCGACTTTGACGACGATGCGTTTGGATTGGGTCAGAACGGTTTTCATACTAAAGGATCGTGAATATCGATTTCGGTCTCTTGCGCGCTGTCGGCGATGGCATCCTGCTCCTGCGCAGCGATCTGGTTGAGATGCTCCATGATGGCATAGGTCAGTTCCTTGCAACCTTCGCCATTGATGGCTGAGATGGCAAAATAGCGCGTGTCTTCGCCAAACGCCTTGAGGAATGCGGTGACTTTTTCTTCGCGGTCTTCCAGCAGATCCAGCTTGTTCAACACCAGCCAGCGCGGCTTGTTGTACAGGTCCTCGTCGTATTTCTTCAGCTCGTTCAGGATGGCATGCGCCTCATGCACCGGGTCGACGCCTTCATACAGCGGGGCAAGGTCCACCAGATGCAGCAGCAGGCGGGTGCGGGCCAGATGGCGCAGGAACTGGTGGCCCAGACCGGCACCTTCCGCAGCGCCTTCGATCAGGCCGGGGATGTCGGCGATGACGAAGCTCTTTTCGTTGGAGACGCGCACTACGCCGAGGTTGGGGTGTAGCGTGGTGAACGGATAGTCGGCCACTTTTGGGCGTGCCGCGGAAACCGAGCGGATGAAAGTGGACTTGCCCGCGTTGGGCATGCCGAGCAGGCCGACATCGGCCAGTACTTTCAGTTCCAACTGCAATTCGCGGCGTTCGCCTTCTTCGCCCGGCGTGCATTGGCGCGGCGTGCGGTTGGTGCTGGATTTGAAATGCAGGTTGCCCAAACCGCCCGCGCCGCCTTTGGCCAGTAGCACTTTTTCGCCGTCATGGGTCAGATCGGCGATGATCTGGCCGCTATTGATATCGGTGATGACCGTGCCGACCGGCATGCGCAGGATGACATCGCTCGCACCTTTGCCGTAACAGTCTGCACCGCGACCGGATTCGCCATTCTTGGCGCGGTGCATACGGGCGAAGCGATAATCCACCAGCGTGTTGATGTTGCGGTCGGCGAGGGCGATCACACTGCCGCCACGGCCGCCGTCGCCGCCGTCCGGTCCGCCCTTTTCGATGTATTTCTCGTGACGAAAGCTGGCCGCGCCGTTGCCGCCGTTGCCCGCAATGACTTCAATTTTCGATTCGTCGATGAATTTCATACACCTTCAACCCGGTTCGTTTCACCCTTCTCCCGCAAGCGGGAGAAGGAATTAAAGCCAAAAATAAAAAAGCCCTACCTCGCGATAGGGCTCATTCTAGCCGCCAGAATGCTTAAGCAGCGACGATGCTGACCGTCTTGCGTTTAGCAGCGCCCTTGATCGCGAACACCACCTTGCCGGTGATCTTGGCGAACAGAGTGTGATCCTTGCCCATGCCGACGTTGTCGCCCGCGTGAACTTGCGTGCCGCGTTGACGAATGATGATGCTGCCTGCGTTGATCAGTTCGCCGCCGTAGCTCTTAACACCCAGTCGTTTTGAGTGTGAGTCGCGGCCGTTACTGGTACTACCCCCGCCTTTTTTCGATGCCATGTTGCAGCTCCTTCAGAATTAAGCCGAGATGCCGTCGATGCGGATCTCAGTGTAGTTTTGACGATGACCTTGATGTTTTTGGTAGTGCTTACGACGACGCATCTTGAAGATGGTCACTTTGTCGTGGCGGCCGTTAGCGATGATGGTCGCCTTCACAGTAGCACCGCTCAGCAGAGGCTTGCCAACGGAGACCTTGTCGCCATTGCCAACCATCAGCACTTTGTCCAATACGATTGCGCCGCCGACATCGCCGTCAACGGATTCAATCTTCAGAGTTTCGCCTTCGACAACGCGATATTGCTTGCCACCGGTTTTGATTACTGCGTACATAACGACCTCGCTTGATGCGGTTTTTAGTTACGGCATAACCTGAAGGTTAGCCTCCACTGAAATTGTGGATTTTCAGAGCCGCGCATTATACATAAACCTGCCTAACCGTCAAAATCCTTTTTAACGGCGCATGGAGTCGAAGAATTCCGCGTTGTTCTTGGTCGCCTTGACCTTGTCCAGCAGGAATTCCATCGCTTCCAGTTCATCCATCGGGTAGAGCAGCTTGCGCAGTACCCAGATACGCTGCAGAAGGTCTTGTTTGATCAGCAATTCTTCCTTGCGGGTGCCGGAACGGTTGACGTTGATGGCCGGGTAGATGCGCTTCTCGGCCATGCGGCGATCCAGGTGGATCTCCATGTTGCCGGTGCCCTTGAATTCTTCATAGATCACGTCGTCCATGCGGCTGCCGGTATCGACCAGTGCGGTGGCGATGATGGTCAGCGAACCGCCTTCTTCCACGTTGCGCGCCGCGCCGAAGAAGCGCTTGGGGCGTTGCAGGGCGTTGGCATCCACACCGCCGGTCAGTACCTTGCCGGAGGAGGGGATCACGGTGTTGTAGGCGCGCGCCAGGCGGGTGATGGAGTCGAGCAGGATGACCACATCCTTCTTGTGCTCGACCAGGCGCTTGGCTTTTTCCAGCACCATCTCGGCGACCTGCACGTGGCGGGTGGCCGGCTCGTCGAAGGTGGAGGCGACCACTTCGCCGCGCACGGTGCGGCTCATCTCGGTCACTTCCTCGGGGCGTTCGTCGATCAGCAGCACGATCAGCACCGCGTCCGGATTGTTTGAAGCGATGGAGTGGGCAATGTGTTGCAGCATCACCGTCTTGCCGGACTTGGGTGAGGCGACCAGCAGGCCACGCTGGCCTTTGCCGATCGGGGCAACGATATCGATGATGCGGCCGGTGATGTTCTCTTCGGCGCGTATATCGCGCTCCAGTGTCATGTGTTGCGTGGGAAATAGCGGGGTCAGGTTCTCGAACAGGATCTTGTTCTTGGCGTTCTCGGGCGGTTCGCCGTTGACCTTGTCCACCTTGACCAGCGCCACATAACGCTCACCTTCTTTGGGGGTGCGGATCTCGCCTTCGATCGAGTCGCCGGTATGCAGGTTGAAACGGCGTACCTGGCTGGGGCTGACGTAGATGTCGTCCGGTCCCGCCAGGTAAGAGGTGTCCGGTGAACGCAAGAAACCGAAACCGTCAGGAAGCACTTCCAATGTGCCTTCACCAAAGATGCTTTCGCCTTTTTTCGCCTGGTTCTTTAGCAGCGCAAAGATCAGATCCTGCTTGCGCATGCGGTTGGCATTGTCGATCTGGTTGGTGGTGGCCATTTCCACCAGTTCAGTGATGTGTTTGGTCTTGAGGTCGGATAAATGCATATGTGGATGGGGCGCGATGGCGCTAGGTTGTGAAGAGTTGCCTGGGAAGTGAGGCGGATTATTCTTGGAGTTTGCGGAAACTTCCGCGCCGGACTGCCGTGAGTGTCTTTGCTTGTCTTGTTTTGCTAAGTTTCAGGACGAAACAGGCAGCTGCGGGCGGGAGATTAAAGGGTTCAGATATGGCTGTCAATGAAAGCGGTGAGCTGGGATTTCGACAATGCACCCACCTTGGTTGCTTCGATATTGCCGTTTTTGAACAACATCAGTGTCGGGATTCCGCGCACGCCGTACTTTTGCGGGGTTTGCTGGTTCTCGTCCACGTTCAGTTTGGCAACATTAAGACGTCCGGCATATTCCTTGGAGACTTCATCCAGGATCGGGGCGATCATGCGGCAGGGGCCGCACCATTCTGCCCAGTAATCGATCAGCACGGGTAGCGGCGATTGCAGCACCTCGGCGGTGAAAGTGGCATCGGTGACATAACGGATATGTTCGCTCATGTTTGTTTCTCGCTTTGGGTTAAATTATTTTTTTGTGCGGTCAGGGCCGCTTTGAAGAACAACAGGACTGGACGGCATCCTAACCAAAAAAATCCGGGTTGGGAAGGGTTTCGGAGCGCTATTCTTAACCCTTTGATGGCTCGGGGAATAATTGTCCGGGCAAGGGAATGCCAGATATCACGATTTGAAAATCACCGTTGCACTCAACCCCTTTTGGTTATCCGGTGACTCAAGTAGCAGGATTGCACCGTGGGTCTCGGCGATGCGCTTGACGATCGATAGCCCCAATCCGCTCCCGCTGGCACTGGTCCCCAATGGGCGATAAAACCGTTCTGCCACCTTGTCCAGTTCCGATTCCGGGAGGCCGGGACCATTGTCGGTCACCGACAGATAGCCCTGTCCAGACTTGTCCCCGATTTCTATCAGAACCGACGTTCCTGATGGCGTATGGCGCACGGCATTATCGATCAGGTTGCGCAGCAAAATCCGCAGCAACGCGGGATTGCCGCTTACCGTTACCTCATCACCTTCAGATAATTCAAGCCGCACGTTCTGGCCTAGTGCCATCGGGGCGATTGCGGCAATGACCTCAGCAGCGATCGCCCTGAGTTGGCACGGCCCGGTCGTTTCAGTACCCAAGGTGTCGATGCGAGCAAGGGTAAGTAACTGGTCGATCAGGTGGGCTGCGCGGTCGCAGCCAAGTATCGCATTATCCAGCGCGTGGTTGCGCTCGGCTTCGGCGGTGGCGGTGCGGGCTACTTGTGCTTGCGCCTTGATTCCTGCCACCGGGGTGCGCAACTCATGCGCCGCATCGGCGGTGAAGCGGCGCTCTTTTTGCAGGGATGCGTCGATGCGGACGAACAGCTTGTTGAGCCGTTCAATCAACGGGGCGACCTCGCGTGGCGCCGTCCCCACATTCAGCGGTGCCAGGTTCTCCGGTTCGCGCCGTGCCACTTCGCCGGTCAGCCTGACCAACGGCCGCAAACCGCGGGCAACTGCCAGCCAAAGCAGGAAGGCCAGCAAGGGGAGCGAGAACCAGAGCGGTTTCAGCAGGTTGCCCGCGATCGCGCGCGCCAGCTCGTCGCGTTCCCGGGTGCTTTCGGCCACATGGATCAGGTTCTTCTTTGAATCATCCCAAGTGCTGAATACGCGCCAGCGGTGTCCGTCGATGACTTTGTCGCTGAACCCCTGCTCGCGATCAGCCAACGGTTGCTCCGGCGCGTTGGCAGAGTGCAGGCGCAATACGCGCCCGTTTTCCCATACCTGGAACGCGACACGGCGGGAATACTTGTGCAGCAATGGGGCGTGCTCGGTTTCGATTTCATTGAGATCAGGCGATGCCTGAACGACCAGCAAGGCGGCTGATTGGGCGAGGTGTGCATCGAGTATCTCCCCCAATTCTTTGCGTGCATCGAAATAGGTAAAGGCGGCTGCACCTATCCAGACTGCGATGACAGTCGCCAAGGCCAGCGCGAGCAGTCGTTGTTTTAGCGAGCCGTGTCCGCGTATTTCAAACATTTTTGTCATTAGGTATCAGATAGCCCACACCGCGGATGGTTTCGATCAGCTCTGGAAACATCTTGCGGCGCAAGTGGTGGATGTAAACCTCGACCGCATTGCTCTCGACTTCCTCACCCCAGGCATAAAGCTGTTCCTCGATCTGGGTGCGCGACAACACTCTGCCCGCGTTGAGCATCAAGGCGTGCAGCACAGCGAATTCTTTGGCCGGAAGCACGAGCGTGTTATTGCGATAAATCACGCGGTGCGTAGCAGGTTCAAGTTCTACTCCGGCGACCTGCAGGGACGGGGCGGCCTGGCCGCCAGCTGCGGCGTATCAGCGCCCGCAGGCGGGCAGCCAATTCGCCCATATCGAACGGCTTGACCATGTAATCGTCCGCACCGGCATCCAGTCCCTTGATGCGATCCTCTACCGCATCCATCGCGGTGAGGATCAGCACCGGGATCGGGGTATTGCGGCTGCGCAACCGCCGCAACACTTCCAGCCCGGACATGCGCGGCAATCCCAGATCCAGCACCGCAGCTGCGTAAGCCTCGGTACTGAGCGCCTGATCAGCCGAGATGCCGTCTTTCATCCAGTCCACGGCGTAGCCGGATTGCTTCAACCCAGCCTGTATCGCATCGCCCAGCAGGGCATCGTCTTCGATTACCAGCACGCGCATTTTTTCACCCGTAAACAAACTGCAAGTTTCAGTCGTCACCATGATGATGCTCGGCCCGCGGAGCATCGCTGCCTGACTGCGCCAGATCGGCTGCCGGATAGCCTACCCAGAATCCTACTACCGCTACGATCATAATGACACCCAGCCAGGCATGGGCGCGACGGATACCATGTTGCGGCTGGGCGGACTTGAAGCCGGTGATCATGGAGCGCACCAGATTCTCGCGATGCATCAGGCTGCTTGCCAGCACGCCGGCGACATGCAGCGCCACCACGGTCAGCATGGTAAAGGCGGCCATCTCATGCACTTCTTCCAGCGCATCGCCGCCGACATCCTGAAACAGGATTACGCCGCTGATCCCGGCAGTCGAGCCCCAGTGCCAGCAGGGCAAAGACCGCCACGCTACCCGCCGGGTTGTGTCCGACGTAATGGGCAGGTTTGGCTTTGAGCATCGAAGCCACATAAGCGGCGATATCGCCCGGCTTGAACAGGAACGAGCGGAACTGCGCATAACGCGAGCCGATGAAGCCCCATAACAGCCTGAATGCGATCAGCCCCAGCAGGGTATAGCCGAGCATCACATGAATGTCGCGGTAGCGCTCCGACTCGGCAGTCAGAAAAGCGCCGGTAAAAGAAATGGCCAGCAGCCAGTGAAAGACCCGTGTCGGTACATCCCAGACCAGAATACGTTTAATCATGATGGCCTCCTGTTTATTTGGGGATTCTGATGTTGTGTTCGCTGAAATTGCCGCTTTCCGCCTGAACGTGGCAGGCCGCACAATTGGCTGCGCTCTTTACCTTCGGGTTCTTCCAGATGCGGGCCGACACCTCGTCGTCATGCTCGTGCTGGAACCAGCGGGTCTCGGTGATGCGCAGGACTGGTTTGCCCGGTGCCGCATGCCGGTTGTTGCCTGCGTTCTTCTCCAGGAAAGCGCCGATCTCCTTGTCGCAGATTTGGCATCCAGGCTGGCATCGCTGCCGAAGTGTTTGTCCAGGCCGGACATCACTGGCGCCAGGATTCGGCGGGAAGCAGGCGCGGTGGGTAGGCGACATGGCAAGATCCGCATTCGGCCTGCCACAGGGCGTTGCTGGCGGCAGGCATGCGCCCTTCATCATCATCGTCGTCTTCAGCATGGGCGGCAGACATCATCGCCCCAGCCAGCAGTGCGGCAACAGCGAAATTGCGCAAAAATTTGCTGTCTTCATTAAACATGGTGGTCTCCTTATAGTTTTACCGTGAGCAGGTAGGCAAGTACATCGCCTTTTTCCTGAGGTGTGCAGGCGCGGTCCAGCACATCGTTACAATTGCGCTTGAACCATTTCTCCACTTTCGCGGCATCGGTGAAGCGATCTGCATTCGCAGCGGGAGCAAGTGCCTTGATGAGTTTGCCGGTCTTGGCATGCTTGCCGGGCGCCGGCAGGGTTTTCGGTATGGCATGAAGAACAGCTCCATTCATTGCCGTGCGTCTGCTTGAAGAAACGCTCGCCGGCTGCGGCAGTGAATCCCTTAAATGATGGAGCGGAACCCTGCGCCTCGTTTTTGATCGCGGCCAGCGCCTCGGCCGGGGTTTGTGCCGAAGCAGACAGCGACATCAATCCGGCGACGGCGACGAACAACAGGATCACTACATGGATGGTCCGAAACATTTTTGCCTCCTAAAGTGGTATTGCGAGGCCTGCACGATAGGAGCGCAACCTTAAGAGGGGCTTAAATCGATCCGGGACGGATGACGGAGGCTACATGCGCCAGAGATAAAGCGTCGAACGATGCAGGTCATCGACGCTGATGGTTTCCTGCGGCGGGTGTTCGGGCACGGCGAAGGTGTTGCTGATGAACAGGCTGCCGGGGCGCATCTCCTGTCTGGCCTTGTCCCACAGCGCATCCATCGGCACCGGCGAGAGATAGGCGAACACCACGTCGTATTGCGACAGGTCACAATCCCACAGGCTGCCCCAATGCACTGTGCAGTTGCGTATAGCCGCCAAGTTTGATGCGCAGCCAGCTCCAGATGAAAGGCAGCGGGGCGGCTTCCACGCCGTGGTAGCTGCCTTGCGGGCGGGTCTGTGCGAGGTGCGTCAGCACGCCGCCGATGCCGGAACCGAGATCGATGAAGGTGAACGGCTGCTCGACCGGGAGCTGCGTTTCCAGTGCTTGCCACACCTTGTTGCTGGAAAGGTAGAGCGGCACCTGCGTGCGAAAGGTGCTCCAGTACACCACCAGCATGACCAGGAATGCGATGAGGAAGAACACGGGCGGGATGTGCAGCGCCAGCATCAGCACCAGCGCCGGAGCGAAGACGAACTGGATGAAGAGCCACCAGCGCGCCATGCCTGCAACGTAGCTGAACGCAGCGGCCAGCGAGCCGCAGAGCAGCGCAAAGAACAGCGGCGAGGGATGCAAGCCGGACAGACGCAACACCAATACGACGAGCGCGAATCGCCGTGAATTGCAGAAGCAGTGCGACGATGGAGGGAGGGAACCTGTTGAGCGGAAAAATCACACGCGCACCAAGCCGGCCTCGACCTCGTCGCGCTTGGCTTTCCCCGCCAGTCGTTCAACCAGCGTCAGCGCAAAATCCATCGCCGTGCCGGGGCCGCGCGAGGTGATGAGTTTGCCGTCCTCAACCACCGCTTGCGGCTGGCGCGAAACATCTGGGAAGGCGTCCAGCGAACCGGGGAAACTGGTGGCGCGCTTGCCGTCGAGCAAGCCGGCCGTGGCCAGCACCGAGGGCGCGGCGCAGATGGCGCCGACATAGCGGTCTGCCGAGGCCATGCTCTTGCACCAGCTTGATGATGCGCGCATCGGCCTTGAGGTTGTTGGTGCCGGGCTGGCCGCCGGGCAGCACCACCATGTCGAAGCTGCGCTTGAGCGCTTCGTCCAGCGAGGTGTCGGGGACGATCATGGTGCCGCGGCTGCAGCGCACCGGATGGCCGTCGAGGCTGGCGCTGACGGCTTCGATGCCGGCGCGGCGCAGGATGTCGAGGATGGTGACGGCCTCGAGTTCTTCGCTGCCGTTAGCCAGAGGAACAAGTACGGATTTCATGTCAGGATCTCCCCGCATTGCATGTTCCAATTAGACCCCGCGCGGCTTCAGGAAGCAAGGCTGCATCGTTGAATACGACGCGGCCCTGACGAGCCTTAATCGCGGAAGTTCTGGTACTGCAGCGGGAAATCGGTGATGGTTTTCTTGACGAAGGCGATGGCGGCTTGCAGGTCGTCGCGGTTCTTGCCGGTGACGCGCACGGTGTCGCCCTGAATGCTGGCCTGCACCTTCATCTTGCTGTCCTTGATGTGCTTGACGATTTTCTTCGCCAGCTCGATCTCCACGCCCACCTTGATCGTGCAGTTGCGCTTGACCTTGTTGCCGCTGACTTTTTCGATCTTGTCGCTGATCTCCAGGCACTTGATGTCGACGCCGCGCTTGGCCAGCTTGCCGTTGAGGATCTCCTGCACCTGGTTCAGCTGGAATTCGTTGTCGGCATGGACGGTGAGCACCATCTCGGCCTGTTCGACGCGGGCATCCGAGCCCTTGAAGTCGAAGCGCGTGCTGACTTCCTTGTTGGTCTGCTCGACCGCGTTCTTGACTTCGGTCTTCTCTACTTCGGAAACGATGTCGAAGGATGGCATGAATGACTCCTGAGTAAAAAAACTCACCCGCAGATTACGCAGATTGACGCAGATTTTTTGTTTTTCAATCTGTGCAATCTGCGTAATCTGCGGCAAGGGTATGCTTTTAGCCGAAGTGGCAGATGTAGTGGTACGGCTCGCCGCTCACTTCGATGTCGAAGCTGGAGTTGCCCGGCACGTTGAAGGATTGGCCTGCGTTGCTGGTCTTCCAGTCTTCGCCCTTGATCTTGTAGCGGCAGCTTCCGGCCACGGTCTCCATGATCTCGGGCACGCCGGTGTTGAAGGTCAGCGTGGCCGGCAGGACGACGCCGACCGATTTTTTGACGCCGTCGGCGAACTGCACGGTGTGCGACACGCACTTGCCGTCGAAATAGACGTTGGCCTTGGTGACCACGGAGACATTATCGATTTTGTCTGACATGCTGGAGATTTCCTTTTCGATTGCTTGGTTATTTCGAGGGTTCGTCGGCTTTGACGCCTTTTTGGTAGGTCGTGTAGAGGTAGACCGGAATATTCAGGTCGCCGAGATGTTTTTCGATCAGCGGCTTCACCTCGTTCCAGTCCAGCCCGTTGATGCCGCAGGAAAGGCGCGGCAAGGCCAGGCTGGCGACCTTTTCTTTCTGTGCAAAGCTGCGCAGGCATGCAGGCTGTGGTTGACGTGCTGCAGCGAGGCATGTCCGGGTTTGCTGCCGTGGGCGTAAGCGGCTTCCTGCGTGAACAGGTTGACCAGATAACGACCGTCGGCGCTCATCCAGGTCCACAACTCGCCGGACTTCGGGTGGCTGGTCTGGCAGTGATGGCGGAAGTCCTTGTACATCGCCGGCATGCGCTCGCGCAGTTGCAGCGCGAGGCCGTGCAGGAAGTCATCGTTCGGCGCGACGCCCTGCACGATGGCTTTGGCGCCGCTCAACAAGATGTCACCGCTCAGTTCGTGAAGCATGATGCCTCCTCAACCGTTGCCGGTATTACTTCCGGTTCTTCAGGTTGGCCGCGATGCGCAGGCGCAGCGCGTTCAGCTTGATGAAGCCGCCCGCATCCTTCTGGTCGTAGGCGCCCTTGTCGTCCTCGAAGGTGGCGATGGTCGGGTCGAACAGCGAATCGGTCTTGGAGTCGCGGCCGACGACGATGACGTTGCCCTTGTACAGCTTGACGCGCACCCAGCCGTTGACGCAGCTTTGCGTATGGTCGATCAGCACCTGCAGCGCCTTGCGCTCCGGGCTCCACCAGTAGCCGTTGTAGATCATGCTGGCGTAACGCGGCATCAGATCGTCCTTCAGGTGCGCCACTTCGCGGTCCAGCGTGATGGACTCGATGGCGCGGTGCGCCTTCAGCATGATGGTGCCGCCGGGGGTTTCGTAGCAGCCGCGCGACTTCATGCCGACATAGCGGTTCTCCACCAGGTCGAGGCGGCCGATGCCGTGCTTGCCGCCCAGCTCGTTCAGTTTGGTCAGCACCTGCGCGGGGGTCAGCTTGCGTGCCGTTCAGCGCCACGATGTCGCCGTTGGCGAATTCGAGGTCGAGGTATTCGGCCTGATCCGGTGCCTTCTCCGGCGATACCGTCCAGCGCCACATGCTTTCTTCGGCTTCGGCGGCGGGATCTTCCAGATGGCGGCCTTCAAAGATGATGTGCAGCAGGTTCGCATCCATGGAGTAGGGCGAGCCGCCCTGCTTGTGCTTCATGTCGACCGGGATGCCGTTCTTCTCGGCATAGGCCATCAGCTTTTCGCGCGACAGCAGATCCCACTCGCGCCACGGCGCGATGATCTTGATGCCGGGCTTCAGTGCATAGGCGCCCAGCTCGAAACGCACCTGGTCGTTGCCCTTGCCGGTGGCGCCGTGCGAGATGGCATCCGCGCCGGTCTGGTTGGTGATGTCGATCAGGCGCTTGGCGATCAGCGGGCGCGCGATGGAGGTGCCGAGCAGGTATTCGCCTTCATAGATGGTGTTGGCGCGGAACATCGGGAACACGAAATCGCGCACGAATTCTTCGCGCAGGTCGTCGATGAAAATGTTCTCCGGCTTGATGCCGAACTTCAGCGCCTTCTGGCGTGCGGGCTCCAGCTCTTCGCCCTGGCCCAGGTCGGCGGTGAAGGTCACCACTTCGCACTGGTAGGTGTCTTGCAGCCACTTCAGGATGACCGAGGTGTCGAGTCCGCCGGAGTAGGCGAGGACGGCTTTTTTGATTTCGCTCATTGGTATATTGCTCGCTTGGTAGTTTGATTACTTTTTGCAGTCTGTTTTGGCTTCGGCCACCGCTTCGCGGTTTAACTTGCTGCGCAAGTTAGCCTACGCCGAAACCGCTTGCATATCGGATCTGTGCGTTTCGATTAACTGTTTATTTTGCCCAGCAGCAGATATTCCATCAGCGCTTTCTGCACGTGCAACCTGTTCTCCGCCTCATCCCACACCACGGATTGCGCGCCGTCGATCACGGCGGCATCCACTTCCTCGCCGCGGTGGGCGGGCAGGCAGTGCATGAACAGCGCATCCTTCTTGGCGACGGACATCATCTCGGCATCCACGATCCAGTCGGCGAAGGCCTTGCGGCGCGCGTCGTTCTCGCGCTCGAAGCCCATCGAGGTCCACACGTCGGTGGTGATGAGGTCGGCGTTGCGCGCGGCATCCATCGGGTCGGCGAATTCCTCGTAGTGGTCTTCGCCGAACAGGCCGGCACGTTCCGGTTCCACTTCATAGCCGGGCGGGGTGGAGACGTGCACGTTGAAATCCAACAGTTCCGCCGCCTGCAGCCAGGTGTTGCAGACGTTGTTGGAATCGCCGATCCAGGCCACGGTCTTGCCCTTGATGCTGCCGCGATGCTCGATGTAGGTGTAGATGTCGGCCAGGATCTGGCAGGGGTGGTATTCGTTGGTCAGGCCGTTGATCACCGGCACGCGCGAGTTGGCGGCGAAACGCTCGATGATGTCCTGCTCGAAGGTGCGGATCATCACGATGTCGCTCATGCGCGAGATGACCTGCGCCGCGTCTTCCACCGGCTCGCCGCGACCGAGCTGGGTGTCGCGCGTGTTCAGGTAGATGGCGGAGCCGCCGAGTTGCTGCATGCCGGCCTCGAACGAGAGGCGGGTGCGCGTGGAGTTCTTCTCGAAGATCATCACCAGCGTGCGGTCGGACAGCGGGTGGTAGGGCTGATAGGCCTTGAAGCGTTGCTTGATGATGCGGGTGCGCTCGAAGATGTGTTCGAGTTCGGCGAGGGTCAGGTCTTTGAACTGCAGAAAATGCTTGATGGTCATGGCCGTGCTTCCTGGATTTAGGCTTCCTGCGACAAGAAATCGGTGATCAGCGGACACAGCATGTCCAGCAATTGCTGCGCCTCGGCTTGCGAGAAGATCAGCGACGGCAGCAACCGCACCACGTTGTCGGCGGTCACGTTGATCAGCAAGCCCTGTTCCAGCGCCTTGCCGACCAGTTCGCCGCATGGTTTGTCGAGTTCGATGCCCAGCATCAGGCCTTGCCCGCGTACGGTGACTACGCCTTTTACGCTACCCAGCTTGGTCTGGAATTGCTGCTTGAGCCACGCGCCCAGCTTGTCGGCATGGGCCAGCAACTTGTCCTGCTCCATGATGTTCAGCGTGGTCAGCGCAGCGGTCGAGGCCAGCGGATTGCCGCCGAAAGTCGAACCGTGATTGCCCGGCTTGAACGTGCCCGTTGCCTTGCCCGCAGCCAGGCAGGCGCCCACCGGCACGCCGGAGCCCAGGCCTTTGGCCAGCGTCATCACGTCCGGCATGATGCCGGTGTGCTGGAAGGCGAACCATTTGCCGGTCCGGCCCAGGCCGCATTGCACCTCGTCCAGCATCAGCAGCCAGTCGTGCTCGTCGCAGATCTTGCGCAAGCCTTGCAGGTAGCTGATGTCCGGCGTGCGGATGCCGCCTTCGCCCTGGATCGGTTCGACCAGCACGGCGACGATATTGGGGGTGTGTGCCGCGACCTGGCGGATGGCGTCGAGATCGTCGTAAGGCACGCGCACGAAGCCTTTGACCAGCGGCTCGAAGCCGGCCTGCACCTTGCGGTTGCCGGTGGCGGAGAGGGTTGCCAGCGTGCGGCCGTGGAAGGCCTTTTCCATCACGATGATGGTCGGGGTGTCGATGCCGCGCTGGTTGCCATACATGCGCGCCAGCTTGATCGCGGCCTCGTTCGCCTCGCAGCCGGAATTGCACAGGAACACCTCCTGCATGCCGGAGAGTTCGCACAGTTTGTCGGCGATCAGTTCCTGTTCGCGCACCTGGTAGACGTTGGAAGTGTGGATCAGCTTGCCGATCTGCGCGGTGAGCGCCGCGGTGAAGCGCGGGTGCGCATGGCCCAAGGTATTGACCGCGATGCCGGAAAGCGCATCCAGATAACGCTTGCCGTTTACGTCCCAGAGCCAAACACCTTCACCGTGGGTGAAAGTAACGGGTTGTCGAGCATAAGTGTTCATCAAATGTGACATGGCAAGCTTTCCGGTCTTGTTGTTTCTCTGATGTCTGAAACTATAAACAAAAAAGGCCGACAGTCTCGTCGGCCTTTTGTCGCAGACTCAATCGTCTGCAATAAATCAGGCCATCGCCTTGATTGCGGCGGACAATCGGCTCTTGTGGCGAGCTGCCTTGTTCTTGTGGATGATCTTCTTGTCGGCGATGGAATCTACCACGCTGGTGGATTCGCTGAAAACGGCCTGTGCGGCAGCCTTGTCGCCAGCTTCGATCGCCTTGGCGACCTTCTTGATTGCGGTACGCAGCTCGGAACGCAGGCTGGCATTGTGCTGGCCTTGCTTGACTGCTTGTCTTGCACGTTTTCTAGCTTGTGCGCTATTTGCCATGAGTACTACTCCTTGAGAATTCGGCTTTTCAGAAAGGGGCGCATTCTAGAGGCTAGCCCAAGGTTTGGCAAACGGTTTTTTCGGGGGCTGATCAATGTCCGGGATGGGGCTTTGTGAACTGGAAACCCGTTCCGGGGTCGTAGGGCTGTAATATTTCGGTCAAATTTACGGGAGGAGCGGGATGGATGAGCTGCAAACAATGGCTGATACGGGGTTGACGCTACCCAGTCCCGCCTATATTTTCGGCGCGTTACTGTTTGGTATTGTCGGCTTTGCCGCGTACCGCTATGGCAAGAAAGCAGAGCTTCCCACCCCGAAATGGCTTGGGGTTGCCCTGATGCTGTACCCCTATGCCATATCGGAGACGTGGCTGATGTATGCTGTGGGTGCCGGACTATGTGCGGCGCTGTATGTCTATAGGAGGTAACCGGCCATGAAGGAGCTCAAGCACGAAGCAGCCTTATTCAAGGAGGCGTTACTCGCTGGCGTCAGATATGCGGAGGGGCGCGGTGTGGTCAAGTTCGAGCCGACCGATTCGGCGAGCGAGAAACTCTTATATATCTACCGGTTGCTGGTTCACGACAAAGTCATTCAGCCCTTGCCCGAAGACCAGGTCGCGGAAAAATCGCTGCGGCATAAACTGGCGATCTGGTACTCGAAGCAATTGCCGCCGGACCACCCCCTGCTGAAATAAGCCGTTTCTGCGCAGCGCGGGACCATCGGTGGCGGTGGTATGATGGGCCCAAGGCCGTTTATCGAAAAATAACAGGCTGGGAGGCTGGCAATTGCCGCAAGAAGCCGCTGTGCATGCGGTTGAATGGGAGCGCTGCCGGGTAGTTCGCCCTTGGCGACTGTCAATTTATTTCATAGAGTCAATGAACCTGCTTAAAGCTCTTGCTGCGGTCAGTAGCCTGACCCTGGTTTCACGCATCCTGGCCTTTATGCGCGACATGCTGATCGCGCGCATCTTCGGGGCCGGCATGGCCACCGATGCCTTCTTCGTCGCATTCAAACTGCCCAACCTGCTGCGCCGCATGTTCGCCGAGGGCGCGTTCTCGCAGGCGTTCGTGCCCATCTTCGGCGAATACAAGAACCGCAAGGGGCACGACGAGACCAAAGTGCTGGTGGACCATGTGGTGACGCTGCTGGCGATCATCCTGTTCATCATCACGCTGATCGGCATCGTCGCCGCGCCCATCCTGGTCTATATCAACGCGCCGGGCTTCGAGAAGGAACCGGACAAGTTCGCGCTCACCGTGCAGCTGCTGCGCATCACCTCGCCTTATATCTTCTTCATCTCGCTGGTCGCGGTGGCGTCCAGCATCCTCAATACCTACAACAAGTTCTGGGTGTCGGCTTTCGCGCCCATCCTGCTCAACCTCTGTTTTATCGGTGCGGCGCTGTGGCTGGCGCCGTATTGCGATCCGCCCATCCTGGCGATGGGCTGGGCGGTATTCGTCGGCGGGGTGGTGCAGCTGGCGTTCCAGATCCCGTTCCTGAAAAAGATCGGCATGTTGCCGAAATGGAGCCTGAACCTGAAAGATGCCGGCGTGTGGCGCGTCATCAAGCAGATGGGGCCGGCCATGTTCGGCGTGTCCATCGCGCAGATCAGCCTCATCATCAACACCATCATCGCGTCGTTGCTGGTGGCCGGCAGCGTGTCCTGGCTGTATTACGCCGACCGTCTGATGGAATTCCCCTCCGGCCTGCTGGGCGCGGCGCTCGGCACCATCCTGCTGCCTTCGCTTTCCAAGCACCATGCCGACAACAGCCCGGTGGAATATTCCAAATTGCTGGACTGGGGTTTGCGCCTGGTCTTCATGCTCACGCTGCCCGCCGCGCTGGCGCTGGGCATGATCGCCGTGCCGTTGCTGGCGACCTTCTTCCAGCATGGCGCATTCGTCGCCGACGATGTCTTGAAGACGAGCTACGCACTGGTCGGTTACAGCGTCGGCCTGATCGGCCTGATCGCGGTGAAGGTGCTCGCCCCCGGTTTCTATGCGCGGCAAGACATCAGGACGCCGGTCAAGATCGGCATCGCCACCTTGCTGGCCACGCAGCTGATGAACCTGCTGTTCGTGTTCGGGATGCACCTGCACCATGCCGGGTTGGCGCTCGCCATCGGCCTCGGCGCCTGTTTCAACTCGTCCATCCTGTTCTATTTCCTGCGCAAGCGCGGCATCTACCAGCCCGAACCGGGCTGGGGCAAATTCTTCCTTAAATTGTGCATCGCCTTGCTGGCGCTGGGGCTGACGTTGTGGTTCGGCATGGGCAGCGAGCAGCACTGGCTCACCACCCACGGCTGGACGCGCATCATCCATCTCGCCTGGCTGGTGGTGCTGGGGGTGGTGGTGTATTTTGCCGCGCTGTTTGCGCTCGGTTTCCGGCCCAAGGATTTTTCGAAGCGTGGGGCGAGCTAAATATGCAAGAATCGCTTCAATGCTACATCTTGCCGTCCTGATCATCAAGGAATGAACATGGCTACACAAAGAACACAGGGATATCCGGTCCTGATCATCGGCGCGGGACGCGGAGGCGTTGCGCTGCTTGAAATGTTTCTGGAAGACACTCTGGTCAAGGTTGTCGCCATTGCGGACAAGGATCCGGATGCACCCGGCATCAAGCTGGCGAAACGGCACGAGATCCCGACCTATACCGACGCGGTCCAGGCGCTGCAGGCCGGCAAGGACTATGCCGACTGTATCGTGTACAACCTGTCGCACAACGACGAGATCGCCGACGAGGCTTACAAGATCTTTGGCGACAGGCGGGTGGCCAACGGCCCTGAAGTCAAACTGTTCTGGCAGATGGTCACCAACCTGAAGCAGATCAAGGTCGAGCTGGAGAAAAGCCAGAACCAGCTGCAATCCATCATCCATAACGTGATGGACGGCATCATCACCATCAATGAATCCGGTGAGATTCAAGGCTTCAACCCGGCAGCCGAGGATATCTTCGGCTATTCGCAGCAGGAAGCATTGGGCATGAATCTGAAAATGCTGATGCCCGAACCGGAACGAAGCGCGCATGACGGCTACCTCAACCGCTATTTGCAGACGGGCGAAGGGCGGATACTCGGTGTGCGCGGGCGCGAAGTGACCGCAATGCGGAAAAACGGCGACGAGTTCCCGATGGAGTTGTCCGCATCGGAAATGATGCTGGGCGGACATCGCTACTTTATCGGCATTGTCCGGGACATCACCGAACGCAAACGCGCCGAACAAAAGATCGCCCATCTGGCGCACTACGATTACCTGACAGACCTTCCAAATCGCGCCTTGTTCTTCGATGTCCTCGAACATTCAGTGGCCCTGGCCAAACGCAACAAGCACAAATCGGGGGTATTGTTCCTCGATCTGGACGGCTTCAAGAAAGTCAACGACACCCTGGGGCACGATGTGGGCGACTTGTTGTTAAAGGGCGTTTCCAAAGCGTCTCAAATCCACGATCCGGAACTCGGACACGTTGGCGCGGGTGGGCGGAGACGAATTCCTCGTCGTGCTGGACAACATCGGATCGGACGGAAATGCGGCACAAGTGGCCAATAAATTGATCGCCGCACTGTCGGAGCCGTTCGAATTGAAGGGGCAACGTTGCAGCGTGGGCGGCAGTATCGGCATTTCCATTTACCCGGATGACGCCAAGAAGTCAGTCATGCTGGTCAAACAGGCAGACGAGGCCATGTACCTGGCGAAACAGAGCGGGAAAAACACCTGCCGGTTCTATCGGGATGTGTTGCAGGCACAACACAGCGAATAATTGCGCCGGTGTGCGCGCCGAACTCGCAGTCGCCGGGCCGCGGGAATGATCGATGCTGCGTGCGTGCGGCAGGCTTGGCTTGTGGTATCTTTCTTCCTGTTCGAGTTTGATGCCCCGTTGAAGCCATGATCCTGCTTTCCTTGATCGCCGCGCTGTTGCTGGAACAGCTGCATCCCTTGTCTTCCCGCAAGTACCTGTACACATGGCTTTCCGGCTATGTGGAATTCTTTCAGCGCAACTTCAATGCGGGCCAGACAAAAGCATGGCCGCATCGCCTGGCTGCTCGCCATGCTGGGCCCGCTCGTGCTGGTGGGCATTTTGCACTTCGTCCTGCTTAGGGCTCATCCCGTCTTCGCCTGGGCGTTCAGCGTGCTGGTGCTCTACCTCACCATGGGCTTCCGCCAGTTCAGCCATTTCTACACCGATATTCACAAAGCGCTGCGCGACAGGCAAACGGACAAGGCTCGCGAGCTGCTCGGCAGCTGGCTGGGCAAATCCTGCAGCGAATTGAGCCATGAAGAAGTGGCGCGCGTCACCATCGAGCAAGCCTTGCTGTGCTCGCACCGCAACGTGTTCGGCGTGGTGTTCTGGTTCGTCATCTTCATGATGCTGGGATTGGGGCCGATCGGCGCCATCCTGTATCGTCTTGCGCAGTTCCTCAACAATCGCTGGGGGATGCAGGAGGAAGCCGAATTCGGCCGCTTCGGCGTGTTCGCACGGCAGGCCTATCACCTGATGGAATGGATGCCGTTGCGCCTCACGGCCAGCACTTTTGCGATCGTCGGCAACTTTGAAGACACGGCCTATTGCTGGCGCACCCAGGCATCCAGCTGGCCCGATTCCGAAGCCGGCATCATCCTGGCCAGCGGTGCTGGTGCGCTCGGCGTCAGGCTGGGACAGACCGTCGTGCTGGATCAGCAACCCGTCTTTCGCCCGGAACTCGGCATCGGCGATGAAGCCGACGCCGACTTCATGCAAAGCGCCATCGGTCTGGTATGGCGCGCCCTGGTGTTCCAGATGATCTTGTTGTTGCTGCTGACGGTGGCGAACCTGCTAGGCTGACACATAGCCAGTTGGTGGCTGCGCGCAGCTGGCACCAATGCGGTTCCGCGCCAATGCCGGCCTTGTCAGGCCGCAATCCTGGGGCTTCAGCTACTCGCCATTGTTCAAGATGGGCTGCACTTCGGCATATAACGCTTCGAGTTGCGTTTCGCCCATATCCAGAAGTTTCAGGCAGGCAGCGCCCAGTTTCGGCCATTCCTGGGTATGGCTCAAGCCGAGCAGGTGTTGCACGATGTGTTCGGCAAGCTGGGCTGTCGCAATAAGCTGGCGGCTCAAAGCGGGCAGGGGCGAAGCGGTTGATTCGAGTGCGGCAAGGTCGTGGTGATTGCTGATGGCAAGGCAGATCTCCTCCGGCAGCCACCAGCTTTGCGCCAGCATGCAGCCCACCACGGCGTGATTGGTCGGAAGCGCAGCCTCCTCCACTTTGCAGAAGCCGCGTTCGGCATCCCGGTTGGCGGTCCCAAGTATCCCCTCGTAATTCGGAAACCGCCTGAGCAGGACCGGGATGCCGCAGTCGCGGAACAGTCCATAGGTGTAGGCATCCTCGGCATGCAGGCCGCGAATCTCAAGGTGCTGGGCCAGCCAGCCGGACAGCTGGGCGATGCGCGTCGACGTATCCCAGAAACGTTCCAGATTGGGCGCATGCGGGAAGGAATTGCGCAGGATGATGCCTGCCACAGCGTGGGTGGCGATCCTGAGGCCGAGCACCGTGAGTGCTTCATTCACGGAACGCACCCGTTGGCGAATGCCAAAGAAGGGGGAATTGGCGGTCTTGATCAACCCGGCAGAAAGACTGACATCGGTGCCGATGATGCTTGCCAGCCGGTTGTAGTCTGGTTCTTCCTTGTTGGCCTCGGCCATGAATTTTTTCAGGATGGCGGGGCAGGGTGGAATGCCGACGTTGAGGATGGCCCGCTCGAACAGGTTGTCGACGGGCGTCGGAGTGGAATCTTGCTGGATATCAGCCATTTTTATTCCTTGCATGCAGCCAGGGGAGGAGTGCCTCCTCCGGCATCGGTTTTGCGTAGAAAAAGCCTTGAATTGCATCTACACCCGCATCGATCAGTGCGTCGACCTGCTCCTGCTTTTCGCACCCTTCCGCCACGACCGTCATGCCCAGCTCATGGCCGAGCTGTGTCATCGCCTTGACTACGGATAGCGAACGCCGGTCTTCCGGCAGCACGGTAACGAAGGCGCGATCCAGCTTGAGTTTTCCGGCCGGAATGTCCTTCAGGTTCGCCAGGCAGGAATAACCGGTGCCGAAATCGTCGATGGCAAGCCTTACGCCTGCCGCGATGGCGCTCTTCAGGTTATTCTGGACTGTGTCGGAAATGTCCATGAAGAGGGACTCGGTCAGTTCCAGTTCGATTTGCTCCGGCTTGGCGCTGGAGCAGATCAGCGCGGCATGCAGAGCCTGGGTGAATTTCGGGGAAGCCAGCTGGGCGCGCGAGACGTTGATGGCGACTTTGGTGTTGAAACCCGCGTCCTGCAACAGGCGCGCATGCATCGCGCCCTGCAACAAGCTCCATTCGCCGAGACGGATCACCAGCCCTGTTTTCTCCGCGACGGGGATGAATTTCACAGGCGAGATATTTTCGTTGTTGACGGTGCAGCGCATGAGCGCTTCAACTGCCTCGACATGGCCTGACGCACCGATGATGGGCTGGTAATGCAGGCAGAATCCGCCCGTCTCAAGCGCCTTGTGCAGGTTGCTCTCGATCGACAGTTCTTCTCGCGCAAGGCTGATGCCAAGGCGTCCGGGGTTCAGTTCCTCGCCGGAGCAGACGACACAGTTCCCGCCTTTGGTTTTGGCCGCAACCATGGCGTGGTCTGCGCGTTCAAGCAGGGCGAGAGGGTCCTCGTTGTGTTCGTAGATGGCAATGCCGATGCTTGCGGTGGGATGCAGGGTCAGGCTGCCGATGGTCAGCGGTTCCTCGATCGTTCTGGCAATCTCGCCGGCCAATTGCTGGGCCTGGCTGTTGTCGAATTTCGGCACCAGAAAAACAAATTCGTCGCCCCCCACTCTGGAAAGTTCGGCGCGCCCGCTCATTCGGGTGCGCAGACGAACGGCGAGATTTTCGATCACCTCGTCGCCCACCATGTGGCCGAATGATTCGTTGATCTGTTTGAACCGGTCGAGGTTGATCCAGATAACGGCGAAAGGCGGGGTGGTGACGGTCGATTCGGCGGCCAGACGCACGGCAGTCTGGAAGCAGCCGAATCGATTCAGAAATCCCGTGAGTGAGTCGAGGTCGCTCATGTCAAAAGCGGCCTAGGGAGAATCTCATTTCCACAGGGGCCGGCCGGCGCGATCCTTGATCTGCAATTTCCATATGGCTCGTACGTTCTGGATTGTCTCGGGCGGGATCAGGGCAAAACCGGAATTTTGCGCAATCTCGCTGCCATTGCGGAATGTCCAGTCGAAATATTTCAACGCCTCCTCGGTTCCGTAGGCCTCCACGGGAGTGCGCGAAATCAGGATGTAGGTGGCAGTGACGAGAGGCCAGCTTTCTGTCCCGGGCTGGTCGGTCAGCGACTGGGCAAATCCGTTTGCGGCATTCCATTTTGCATTCGCCGCTGCGGCGGAAAACGCCTTTTTCTGCGGGCTGACAAAGACGCCGTCATGGTTGCGCAACTTCACAAAAGCCAGGTGTTTTTGCTGGACAAGCACCGGGTCGAGATAGCCGATGGAATTGGGCGTTTCGCTGACCAATTTGGCCAGGTTCTCGCTGCCATCCGCTCCCTCGCCCACTTTCCATGCCACCGTCGTCGCGGCCCCCATGGAAGACTTCCATTCGGCGCTGACCTTGGATAAATAGTCGGTCAGTACATAGGTGCTGCCCGATCCGTCGGTACGGTGCAGCACGTTGATGGTTGCGTTCGGCAGCGGCAACGCGGGGTTGAGTGCCACGATGGCCGGGTCATTCCAGCGTTTGATCTTGCCCAGGATAAATGTCCGCCAATACGCCGCCATCCAGTCGCAACTGTCCTTCGCCGATGTTCTTGATATTAACGACAGGCACAATCCCGCCGACCAGGGTCGGGAATTGCAGCAACTTGTTTTTCTGGAGTTCATCGGGAGGTAAAGGATGGTCAGATGCGCCGAAATCCGACTTTCCGGACAAGATCGCATCAACGCCCCGGCCTGAGCCTCGGGCAAAATAAGCCAAGTCATTGCCGGTCTCAGCCTTGTATTGTTTTCCCCAGTCCTGATAGACCTGCTTGGGGAAGGTCGCGCCTACGCCCATGACGATCCCGGCGTGCGCCAACGCAGACAGCGAAGCAAGCGCGACAAAAACGGCAGATTGCCCCAGATTGAATTTCGTTTCATTTCGTTGTCTCCTTTCTTTTACTGTGCCGCTCCAGACAGCGGCTTCGTGCTGATATTGCCATTTTCTGCAAGCGCGGTGGCCGCGAGACACCTGAACCTCACCAGCCATAAAGGCGAAGAAAAGGATTCAAGTGAGCTGCAAAACCGGTGAATTTCAGGGGAAAGAAAGGGGATGTACGGAAAACACATGCAAGGGTTTGCACGTTGCTTTCTGGCGATCCCGCTGTCATAGCGCCGAAGCTCCTTAGACCGGTGACTTTGCGTCCTAGCCTTTCGGCTAGTTTGCCTTTGCAGATATTGCTGTTCGATCTGCCACTTTATAACTGTTTGTGACAGATTGGTGCGTAGACTAATGGGGAAACCCCATGTGCGTCAAGATTATTTGCAATCTGGGGCATGTTTCTTCAATGAATCCAAAATGATACTGATCAGGGGGCGATCGCTCCCCGTACCTCAAAACTCACCGCATCGAGCTCTTTCCCCTGCGGATCGGTCAGCACCAGTCTGTGGCGCCCCCCCGTTGGCGTCCAGCCGACCTCCTGCCCATTTCCGGCGCTGGCTCCATCGATCTGCCAGACGATCTCCCCGGCACCCTTGGCGTTGAACTGCACGCGCTGATGCCCGACAGGGATATCGGGGTCCATGGCAATGATGGTGCCATTGGTCGGGTAGAGTATCCTGGCGTGCATGTCGTGTTCTGAGTCGTTTGCAGCGGCTAGCCGTATCTCGCCGGTCTCGGTGCCGTCGACGAACCATTCGGTTCTGGGCGATTCGATGGCGGGAGAGAAGCGCACCTGCTGCGCGACCACGCCAGACGGCCGTTTTGGCGCTGCACTGCCGTTACCCGTGTGCAGATAATCCATCAGGTCGCGCCAGACCGGGGCCGCCCCGCTGATTCCCGACACATCGTGCATCGGCTCGCCGTTGAAATTGCCGACCCACACGCCGACTGTGTAGCGGCTGGAAAAGCCGATGCACCAGTTGTCGCGCATATCCTTGCTGGTGCCGGTCTTGGCCGCAGTCCACACCCGCGTGGCGAGCGGGTTGTCCAGCCCAAAGGTCATGGTACGCGCCGCCTTGTCGGAAAGGATGCTGGCGATCACGAAAGCGGCCTGCGGCGACAGGACTTTCCTGTATCCCTTGCTGCGATCGCTCGTCTGGAAGCTGACGGGATGCCAAACCCCCTGATTGGCGATTGCCCGATAGGCATTGGCCAAGTCGAGCAAACGCACATCGACGCCGCCGAGCGCGAGGCTGAATCCGTAATGGTCACCGTCTTCCGTCAGGCTATCCAAACCGTAAGTGCGCAGCTTGCGCACAAAACGATCCACCCCGACCAGGCCCAGCGTGCGCACCGCGGGCACGTTCAACGACGAAGCGAGCGCGTTGCGAACGCTCACCGCCCCCTTGAAATCGCGGTCGTAATCCTGGGGGATGTACAAGCCCATCGGCGTGATCAGCTGGATCGGCGAATCATCCAGCACCGATGCGGCAGTCAGGATCTTTTCCTCTATCACCATGCCGTACAGGAACGGCTTCAGCGTCGAGCCGGCCTGGCGCAGGGCGGTGACGCCATCGACATTCTCCGCATCGGATATTTCGCCGCTGCTGCCGACATAAGCCAGCACTTCGCCGCTACGGTTGTCGATCACAACGGCGGCGCCATCCTTGACATGCCGGTCGCCCAGCGACAGCAGATGTTCGCGCAGGGAGCGGATGGCAAAGCGCTGCAGATTCGCATCCAGCGTGGAGGTGATGCGCGTACCCGGTTGCAGCAGCAGCTTCTGTGCGAGGTGGGGCGCGATGCCGTCCTGCGGGATGTGCTGGTTGTTCGTGTCCAGGGCGAAGCGGGCCAGGCTATTCAGTGTTTCGCAAGAAGGATCGTTTTCATGCGGCGAAGCCTTGAGCAACGCGCAGGCGCGGCTGGCAACCTGGCCCGGCTTGGCCATCGGTCCTTTCAACAGCGCCATGAGCAGTAGCGATTGCGAACGGTTCAGTGCGGAAGGATGGATGCCGAACAGCGCGAACGAAGCGGCATTGATGCCGACGATCTCGCCGCGGAATGAAGCGAGGTTGAAATAGGCTTCCAGTATCTGCTGCTTGCTCCAGCTCTTTTCGATCTCGCGGGCGGCGATGATCTGCTGCCACTTTTGTGCGAGCGAGCGTCTGGAACTGGTTGGTGCCAGCGAAGGGTCGAGGAAACCGGCCAGTTGCATGGTCAGCGTCGATGCGCCGCGCGGACGCTTGCCGTCGAACAGGTGCCACAGATGATTCCCGCCGGATGCCAGCAAGGCCAGCCAGTCCACGCCACTGTGCTGGTAGAAGCGCTTGTCTTCCGACGCCAGCAGCAAGTCCTGCGTGGCGGGTGAGATCTCGCCCAGGCCCAGCCATTCCAGACGGCGCACCTTGTTGTCGATGCGTTTGACGGCGATGACCTCGCCGTTGCGGTCGAGCAGCCAGGCTTCGGAAGGGCGATACCCGGCCTTGACCTCGGCAAAGGTGGGAACGGGATGGCCGGCAAAAAGAAAAGTGCTGGCTGCCAAGGCCAAACTGGCCGCCCCTGCCAGCAACAGGAGCAGGCGGATTTTTTTCCGGATCATTTCTGGGGCGATCTGCGAATCACGGCATGACCGTCACTTTATCATTCGGCAATTCGCCGAACATCTCCGGCGCGTACATCGCCTCGACTCGTGTGGGCGGCAGCTGGAACGCCCCGTCGTTGTTCAGGCGCACGGTGTATTCCACGGTGAATTTGCCCTTGGGCACGAAACGATAATAGGCGTGGAAACTGTCGAACGTCCGCTCTTCGAAGGCGGGCCACACCCATCCCTGTTTCTTCTCGCCCTGGGTGAGCAGTTTTGAATCGCCGCCCAGTCCGGTGCCCAGTATCGATGCGCCGGACGGGATCGGATCGTTCACCACCACCCAGGTCATGTCGGATTGCGCATCGACATCCAGATGCACACGCGCCACATCGCCCTTGTGCCACTCGCCCTTGATCTGCTGGCTGACCGGGATGACTTGTCGGGCGACCCGGTAACCGGTGAACAGCGGTTGCTTGAGCGGCAGTGCGGCCAGGCTTTGCAGCATCGCCCACGGCTTGCCGTTGCCGCTGTGCGACAGACTCAGCGGCGCAGTGGAGGACGGCCAGCCCAGCAGTTGCTGTGCGCTCTTGCTGTCGCCGGTCCATTCGGCAACGAAGCGATCCTTGCCCAGTACGGCACTGGTGCTGCCGGACACCGGGGTGGCCTCGAACTTGGCCGAGAATTTCTTCATCGCCAGCACGCCCCAGGCATTCGCCACCGTGGTGCTCCAGTGGCCTTGCAGCTGGCGGCCGAGCGCACCGCGCACCAGCCGCGGCACATCCGGTTCCCATTTCGGATCGTTGAGCAGGGTCAGCAGCGCGCGGTTGGCATTCACGTCGCCGTTGATCATCAGCCACCACAGCGTGTCGTTGCGCTCGGTGGAGAAGCCCATGGTCGTGCCCTGGAAGTTGAGGCGGCTGCGGATGATCTGCTTCGCTACCTCGATCTGTTGTGCCGACTGCGCGGAGATCTCCGGTTTGCGCTGCAGGATGGACAGCCAGTCGAGCACCGCCGAGGTCGGCCACAGGTTGGGCTCGATGGTGATGCTGTCCAGCCATCTGGATTGCACATCGCCGGTGCGTGCCAGCGCTTCGATCGCCGCCAGCTTGCGCACCGCCAGGTCGCTGGTGGAAATGGCCGAGTAACGGATGATGCGGCCTTCCACGAAACCGATCAGGCCGTTGCGCATGCGCTCCTGCAAATCTTCCGGGATCTCGTATGCCGCCTCATCCGCAACCGACAGCAGATAGGAGGTCAGCGTGTCGTCGCCTTCGCGCATCATCGGCCAGTATTTGGCCAATCCGTTCCGGTCCAGATACGTCGGCAGCTTCTTCATCAGGCTGTCCCAGCGCGCTTCGTCCTGCAGGGCGATGGCCTGCGAGGCCTGCTGTTCGAGGCAGGTGTAGGGGTAGCGCTGCATGTATTCCTGCACGCCGCCCATGCCGTCGCCGAGCTGCTTGCGGAAGACCACCTTGACGCCGCCGCGTCCGGGTATCGCGCCATCCGGCAGTTTCACGCCGATCGATTGCGGCGCATCCAGTTGCATGATGGTGGCTTGCAAGGTGCGCACGGGGACGGCAGCGATGATCTTTTGCGTGACCTTGAGATGATCGCCATCTTCGCTGGCGCCTTGCTCGCGGATGCTCACCTCCCATTTCATGGTCTCGCTGTCGATCGGCACCGTCACATCCCAGCCGATGTTGCGCGATTCTCCGGCAGGCAGGTTGATGCTGATGGGCGTCAGTTCGGCGCCGCTGGCCGTTCCGCTTTGCTGTTTGGCGCTCACCACCGCATCGATGGCATGATCGCTGGCGTTGCGCACGGTGAAGCCGGCATGGAACTTGTCCTGCTCGCGCACCACGGGCGGCAGGCCGGAGAACAGCATGAGGTCCTGTGTCGACTGGACGGAGGCGGCGCCGGTGCCGAACAGATCCATATCGCCGGTCGCCACCGCAACGATGCGGAACGAGGTGAGCGAATCGTTCAGCGGCACCGTCGCCTCGGCATGGCCATGCTCGTCCAGCTTCACGCGTGCCTGCCAGAACAGCAGGGTATCGAACAGTTCGCGTGCGGATTTGCCGCCGCCACCACCGTCGCCGCCCGCCGCGAGCGATTTGCGGCCGAAGTGGCGCTTGCCGATCACTTGCATCTGCGCGGTCGAGGTCGAGACTTCGATGCCGCGCCGCGTCATCATGGCTTCCAGCAATTTCCACGAATCGTTCGGCTTGAGCTCCAGCAAGCCTTCGTCAACGGCCACCAGCGTCACTTCGGAATCGCGCGGCGGATAGCTGCCGTCCTCCCGTTTGACGTCGACGGAGACCTGCGCTTTTTCGCGCACGTGGTAGACCGGCTTGTCCGTGGCGACCTTGACCTTGAGCTCATGTGCAGCCCAGCCGACCTTGATCTCGGCAAGCCCCATCTTGAAAGCGGGCTTGCCCAGGTCGATCAAGGCGGTCGGTTGCACTTCGTTGCTCCTGCCGCGTATGGCCAGCGCGGAAACAAAGATGTTGGGCGAGTAATGTCCCTTGATCGGCACTTCGATGGTGGGGTTGGCGCGCGTCAGGTGCGTGACGAAACTGTCCAGGATGCCTTCGCGCTCCACCGTCACCAGCACATCCGCTTCCTTGAACGGCATGCGCAGCTGGAAGCGCGCCTTGTCGCCCGGTTCATAGCTCTTCTTTTCGGGCAACAGGTCGATGCGGTCATTGTCGGTCGCATCGAACCACCAGTCGTCGTTGCCCGCCACCCAGATCTCGCGGTTGGCGACGCTGGCATTGCCCGCCGCGTCTTTTGTTTCGGCCTGCAGGATGATGTTGCCCTTCGCGGGCGCCTTCACATCGCACAGCAGCAAGCCTTTGTTGTCGGTCACGCCCTGGCAGAGTTCGCCGACGGCCTTGATCTCGCTGTGATTGTCGAAGGCATAGAAACCGCCGATCAGCCGCCTGCGGTGCGAGAAGTATTCGCGCTGCAGCGCCTTGACCACCACCTGCGCGCCCGCCTGGGGCTTGCCGTTGATGTCCACTACCAGCGCCTGGAACTTGAGATGCTCGGCCGTTGCCATCCAGCCGTCCGGCTTGATGCCGACCAGCAATTGCGACGGCCACAACGGAATGTGGGCGGAGGCGGTCAGCGTTTCGCCGTTCGGATCCTGGTATTCCAGCTCGGCCTGGATGTCTTGCGGCGTTTCCGACCTGCGCAATTTGGCAAAGGTGGCGTGTGCCGCACCGGCCGCATCCAGGCGCAATTCCTGGGTGGAAAGGGCGATGCCGTTTGTGCTGCTGCCCGGCGCCGATACATCGCCTTCCTCGTCCGGGTCGGTCATTTCATAACCGCCGTAAGCCCAGGGTTCCCTGGTGTTCTTCTGTACGCCGGTTTTGACGCCGCCATTGGCGAAAGTGAAATCCTCATAGTCGGCGAAGCTGACGAACTTCGGCGCGAGTTGCCCGCGCAGTTTGACCGGCAGGAAGGAGGCTCCGCCGCCAGCCAGGTAGTTGACCTGGATGTTCAGCGAGGCCTGCTCGGCATTGACCAATGCCTGGTCGGCAGATTGCAGGAATGCCCGCATGGTCGGCACGCGATAGCTTTCTACCTGGAAGCTGCCCGCGACCGCCGGCATCTGCACCAGATATGTTCCCTGCTTGGCGTCCTGCGGCACGGTCCAGTCCAGCGTGGCCGTGCCGCGATCATCCCAGCTGACCGGCAGCTCGAACTTGTCTTCGCTACCCTGATGCTGGATCGTGATGTTGGCCGGCAGCTTGTCGTGCGGCTTATCGAAGCCCATTCCCGTCTTGCGGCGCACGACCAGTTTCATGTGCACCGTCTCGCCGGCACGCAGCAAGGTGCGGTCCATGATGGCGTGCGCCACCTCGTGTCCGCTCCACCGGGTCTGGAAAGCGTTGTAACGCCACAGCGCGATGCCCTCGTTCCAGCTCGACAGCACGAAGGAAAAATCCTTGCCCAGCCGCGCCGTCACGAAATACTGGTGGTCGTAGTTGTTCATGCAGCCGGGCAGGGCGTTCAGGTCCGGCAGCTCCTGTTTGATCTGCAGCAGCCCTTGCGCATCGGTCTTGCCCTGGGCGTATATCTTGCCTTTGCAGTCGCGCACGGCAACATCGGACCCCGCCACCGGCTTGCCCTTGTCGAGACTGGTCACCCACACCAGCGAAGATTCGCGGCCCTGCTTGAAATGCACCGCCAGGTTGGTGACCAGTGCGGCGGCGTGGACGTAGTATGGGCGCGAGCTGTCGAGTTTGGCCGAACTCAACAGGTTGGAGACGAGCGATTTGGCTTTCTCGGTGGTAGACGATTCGCCGAATAACGCAGCACCCAGGCGCGGGCTGGCCAACTCCACCACATAGAATCCCGGCTCTTGCAGCGGAATGCCGACGACCTCGAACGCCTTGTCACCCAGAGGCTTGGGGATGGCAAACGATTTGAGCTGGTCTTTGTCCTCGAAGATGGAGTTCTTCCCCGGGCCGCGCGACTCATCCCATTGCTGCGTGTCGGGATCGTAATTGGTGTCGATGGCCTGGAGCCGCTTCAGCCAGCTCAACACAGCCAGCTCGGAGTCATCGTGCATGGTCTTGCCGGCGATGGAGGAATAGGCAAGGTTCGCCGCAAGACTGGGCTCGACATTGCGCAGCGTCACCGGCAGCAGGGGCGGCGTGTTGGGGGAAGCGTTCAATTCCAGAATGCCGAAACCGGCGGCGAACTTGGCGAGCGGCGGGTTCTCGTCGGTGCGAACTTCCAGCGGGTAACTGGCCGCGTTGCTCAACGATCTGCCGGCGTCGTCGGTAAAGACATCCGGCAACACGATCTTGAACTTGGTCTTTTCCGGCAGCGGGGTGGGGAAGGTGATGGACTCGGTGAATCCGGATTTCTTGTCGTTCTCGGTGATGATCGCCGGGATAGGTTTGCCATTTGCCGGCACCAGCTTGATGCGCTGTGCATTTTCGACCGTGATGGGTGCCGAGAAATTGAGGTTCATCGGCAGCGCCGGGATGCAATCGGCATCCGCATTCACGCGGTCACAGCTGAATCTGGCTTCAAAGGCCGGGCGTGCGCGGAATTCCAGGGTCTGATCCTGGCTGGTCGGGATGCCGGAAATCGACGTGACGCCTTTGCCCCAGACGATCCTGATCTGCGCCTGATTGGGGAAAGTCCGCTGGCATTGCAGCACCACGATGGGCGAATTGGCCCCGTCGCGCAGTTTCAGGAATTTCTCCCGATCCGATCCGCGTTCGTCGATGCCGAAGATGATGCTGTGCCCTTCGTTCGCGCCACGCTTGAAAGTGACCTGGTAATACCGTGTCATGAACGCTTCGCGCCAATCCAGGATCGACGTGCGCAGCTTGCCGGTGATCAGCTTGACGGGTATCTGCTCGGAGATGCCGTCCACCTGGCAATGCACATTGTTCTGTATGGAATCCGCGGTGGCCGGGGCATCCAGCCCGAGCACGAACACCTGGTTCTCATCGACGGTGGAGTAAGAGCCCGAATACGGCTCGCTTTGCAGCACGGCAGGGCCGCCCGTGTTGAAGGAATAGCTGCCGGTGGCGTTGACCGGGTGGCCGCTGAGCGAGGCGAGCCCCTTCTTGATCGCGAACGTACAGGCGATACCCGCGGGCAGGTCATTGTCGAAGTCGTAGATCCAGTTGCGCTGATCCGCCCAGCGGCCTTTGCCTGCGGCGGGGCAGCTGATGTCGAATGGATTCACTTCGCGCGGATCGCCAAACGCCACCATCTGTTCCGAGAAGCGCACGGCAACCTGGCGCACTTTCTTCACCTCGCCCGACGGCGAGAAGAACTCCACCTCGGCGGCATGCGCGAGGTGAACCAACACAGACAGAAACAAAACAACGGCTAACCGGATATGGCGACGAATGATGACCATTTGATATTCCCCGAGCAGATTTATATTTTGAACATTGCCTGATAGGCCGGTACGAACAGAATCCCCATTCCGTCCGAACAGAGCCTGATTATGGTCAGGTTGTCATCAGGACAGAAAGTGATGCGCTTGAAGATGAAACGGAGGTGGCGTGATGAAGTGGCGTAATGGCTTGCACTTGGGTTCTCCAAACTTGGCGACAGGTTGATCTGAAAGCGTATCGCCTCCAGTTGCGCTTGCGCCAGTCTCCCCGTTCTGGGACTTCACCGATAGCCCCGCTGGTTTTTTGAGTGCGGTATGCAAAAAGGTAAAGTTGCAAGTAGGGGGATTGTGCTGCGGGGGTGATTAAGTTGTCAATCAATGAGCATCAATGCAACTCAATGCAGCATGTGACCTTGTTAGGTGCGTCTATTTGAGTTGGCGCTCGAGAGTACTTGGAGCAGCTGTTTTGCGGCCTAGGCGGCCACTTTGAACCAGGTGGTGTTACTTCCGCTTTCGACTGCGGTTTCAACCGGTCGTTGCTCAAAACCTTGCGATGCTGTCCCTATCGCTTATGGTGCGAAAGCTAGTGCATTTATGCTTCGTCGTGCTTAAAACTCGCCAGCCATGTCGGCGCGACTATGCGGAAAACGCTTGACGATTAAGTCGGTATTTACGCAGGCTTACCATTTCCCGGAGGTGCACCCTGTCACACTCGTTACCTCAACGCGCACCTGCTCGATCAGACAGCCAGGCTTGGGTTCGATCTCGGCAAGGTCGCCCGCACATCCGCCAAATGTCCCAAAGGTTCCCAGCACGCCACTGCTATACGCAGCACTACCAGGACAAGCGGCTCTAAAGTGGACATCAATGCAATTCATCTCGCGCTTGATGCTCGGCATCTTACCCGTCGCAAAGTAACGGCTATCACCCGGGCACTTGGTGGCCCGTAGCCGTATCCCACGAGTAAGCGCAGCTAGATAGTCTGTTTCTGTCTGCTGTTTCACCTGTTCAGCAGTCCGTTTCTCTGCAGCTTGCTGCTGTCGGGCGCGCTCTTGGTCGCGAACTCTTTCCTGCTCAGCCGCCTGCCGGGCTGCCTTTTCCTCTTCCCTTTGCCGACTCTGCTCCTGCTCACGCGCGCGCGCTTCGTCACGTTGGTGTTCGGTATCCGCGCGTGCAATGCTGGCCTCGCGCTCGCGCTGCTCCTCGCGGCGGCGCTCCTCCTCTCGCTCTTCTCTGGCTCGCGTCCGCTCTGCGGCTTGCTCGGCAAGGCGGCGGTTGGTTTCGGCATAGGCTGCGCTCGTCTGGTGGTTGAGGTCAGATAAAATTGCCGCATTCTCCTGACCCTTCTGCATGATATACGTGCCGATGTCGTTGCTGGCACTGTATGTGGGTTCGCCATCTTCACTTTCTCGTTCCCTGCGAAGCCGCGCTTGCCTCTCCTCTTCGCGCCGACGTTCTTCGGCCTCAACCAACCGCCGCTCTTCCTCGGCGATACGCGCTTTCTCGTTCGCGATATTCTGGCGCGCTGCGGCCAAGAGCTTCTTATCCTGCCCGCCATTAGCCGCCTTGGCGGCCTTGGCCAGCTCGCTTTCGCTGCACGAGAAGTTTCGCGCGCGGGTACATTCGTTGGCACTAGCTATGGCCGCCTGAAAATCCTGCTTATCGATGTTGTCCAGTTGATCGGACATCTCCATCAGCCCAGGCATGCCATCATCTTCAACAACCTTGCTTTTCTTCGCTGCGAACGCAGGCATGCAAACCAGCGCAGCGGCGACAAAGGCTGCAAGCATTGAGTGCTTATATGGCGGAATCTTTTTCATGACATCCCTTTAACAAAACTCGCTTGGCGTATTTCTATCTGCTACCGCCTGCCTGCTCCTGTGTGCTCGCGCTTATCGGCCCAGACTTTTCAGCAAGCGAATTGCCGTTTGATTACCTTTGTCCGCAGCTTTTTTGTACCATGACGCAGCCTCTTCATCACTTTGAGAAACTCCTTTCCCGCTGTTATAGTACATACCAACTTTGAGCATAGCATCCGCATTTCCTGCATCGGCAGCCTTGCGGTACCATTTCAGGGCTTTCTCATAATTTTTCGGTACGCCTATGCCTTGTTCATATATCTCGGCAAATTTGACCATTGAACCGGCATCCCCTGCCTCCGCTTTTGCATGGATAGAGCCGCTATTTTTTATATATTCTTGTCTAATGTTTTCGCTATATTGAATCTCATCCAATATCACCTCAAGCTTTTTAACTACGCCGTCCCCGACGCTGATCTCTCTCTCCCATACTTTATCAACATCCTGCACTAAGCTTTTCGTTGCCCTTAGCTTCACCTCACCTGAAGGAACCTGTACATCAAGCGGGCATTCACCCTTGAATTTCCCATTTACATACACCTTGGCATCGGCGTTATTACCTTCGCAGGTGACGCGAAGCATGGAACCGGCTGCTGCGGTTGCAGCAGTAGGGATGGATAACACCAGAACAAACAGCAGTGAACAGTTAATTGCTTTCATGGAACGCACCTGAGCAAGAAATAGGGTTAGGGATTTTGGCGGGGACTGGATTCTGTATGCACGAAAGTATTCTTTCGTGACGATTGGGGGCTGTGTGTCCCCTGCTCGCTGCGAACTGGCAGCGCCAATTGTTGTTTGCACATTTGCTCAGGCATTTCGACAATCCTTTACTGCAACTTATAGAGTTTAAATAGCCAGTCAACATCCGCGCCTTTGTCCTTAGCTTTGTTTAACCAACGTGCAGCCTCGGATTTATTTAACGAAACACCCTTTCCAAGCACATAGGCGGCAGCCAAGGCCTTCATCGCATCCGTGTCACCTTTCTCCGCGGCTGCCTCGCCAAGCTCTAGGCCACGTTTGTACCATTGATCTGCGCGCTCTGTATTTATGTCTGTGCCATTCCCGAGGCGGTACATATCGCCTAGGTCGAACATCAATTCTGGACTCTTGGCGCCCGCGTCAACTGCTTTTAGCCCCCATCTCAAAGCTTGCTCATAATTTTTTCGAGCTTCATCGACGTTTTTGGAATATGCCCCATAAACAGAATAAAGCCCTCGAATTGACGACATAGCTTTTGGGTCGCCAGCTTCCGCTTTGTTCGCCATCGTCAAATCACCGGTCGTGACGGCTATCGCCCAGACCTCGACCTTTTTGGCAGCACCGTCGCCTATGAAGAACTCTTGATAAAACCTGTACTCTCCATGCGCATATTTCTTGCGCGCCGACAACTTAACTGTACCCTCTGGCACTTTCAGGTCTATAGGGCACTCGCCTTTGAGCTTGCCGTTGATGTAGATGCTAGAGCCATCATTGTCGCCGTCGCAGGTAATACGCAATGCCCCGCTGCCGGCATAAGCGCTGCCAGATGCAAGCAAGGCAAGAATCAAGGCTGGGATTGAAAATTTCATCGTAACCTCCAAAATATCAAAACAAACTAGTCAGCAAGCGACACTATGTTGTCACGACGTGATCTGCTGAAACAACTTCAACCTTCGCTCGTCGATCTTCCCCTCGGCCGTCGCCTTGCGTATCGCGCAATCCGGCTCGTGCGAGTGGCTGCAGTTGGCGAAACGGCAATGGCCGAGGTGGGGCAGGAACTCGGGGAAGCTTCTTTCTATCGCGGCAAAATCCAGATGGTGCAGACCGAACAGCTGCACGCCGGGGCAGTCGATGATGTCGCTGTCGGCATTCAGGTGGTACAGCTTGGCGTGGGTGGTGGTGTGCTTGCCGGAATCGAGCACGGTGGAGATCTCGCGGGTGGCGGCTTGCGCTTCGGGGATGATGGCGTTGATGAGGGTGGATTTGCCCATGCCGGATTGGCCGACCAGCACGCTGCGGTGGCCTTGCAGCAATGGCAGCAGCGGCGCCACATCCTGTTTGGCAGATAGTTCCAGCACGTTGTAGCCGATCTTTTTGTAGGGGGCGAGTTGCGCGCGTGCCGCTTCCACCTGTGGCAGGTCGCATTTGTTCAGCACGATGATGATGTTCAGGTTCTGGTCGTGTCCGGCGAGCAGGCAGCGTGCCAGCAATTCGTCGTTGAACGAAGGCTCGGTAGCGACGACGACGATAAGTTGGGTGACGTTGGCCGCGATGATCTTTTGCTTGAAGGCGTCGGAGCGGTAGAGCAGGGTGGTGCGCGGGGTGATGCTGTCGATGACGCCCTGATCGGTGCCGGTGCGCGTTATTTCGACCACATCGCCGCAGGCGACGTCGCTCTTCTTGCCGCGCGGCACGCATTCCAGAATCTCGCCGCCGGGCAATTCAGCCAGATAGTGGCGGCCGTAGGCGGCGATGATTTGTCCGGCGAGTTTATTCACACAATATCCGTTTGTGTGATCTGCCGCGTGTTCCCCCACCCCAACCCTCCCCCGGTGGGAGAGGGGGCGAACGAACGCTGCGCGAATTTCATATTACAGCTTGAACAGCGCATCCACTTTCGCGGCGCAGATGAAGTCGTTCTCGGACAGGCCGCCGATGGCGTGGGTGGAATATTCCACGCGGCATTTGCTGTAGCCGACCGTCATGTCCGGGTGGTGGTCTTCGCGATGCGTCATCCAGGCCACGGCGTTGACGAAGGCCATCACCTGATAATAGTTCTTGAACTCGAAGGTCTTGCTGATGAGGTTGCCGTTCAACTCCCAGCCATCGAGTTGCTTGAGCAGGCTCTTCGCTTCATCCTGAGACAGCGGCGGTACGCCCCCTTCGCAGGGTTTGCAGTTCTTGTTGGTCAGATCGCAGACGGTTGCCATGTTAGCCTCCTCAATTGAAGTGGTAGTAGGTCTGGTTAAGGTATGCGGCAAGGTCCTGTTCCTCTTGCGCCGAAAGGTTTGCACCCACTGCACCTGAGCAGACCTTGATCCGCGGGATGACTTCGGCGGCACTGTGCACGATGCGGTCCGGGCGGGTGAAGATGGCGCTGCCGTCGCCGCCGACCTTGCCTTTGTGGCAGCTGCTGCATTCATATTTGACGAACAGTTTCTTGCCGTTTCCGGCATCGCCCGAGGTGAATGGTGCTGCCTGTGCGTTGGCGGCGGCGAGCATGAACAGGATCAGTGTCTTTTTCATTTGGTGGCTCCAAGTTGTTGCAAATGCGCGATGCGTATCGGCGCGGGTGGATGAGATTCGTAGAATGTGGCGTACAACGGATCGGGTGTCAGCGTCTTGGCATTGTCCTGATACAGTTTGACCAGGGCATTCACCAGTTCGTTCGCATCGGTTTGCTGTGCGGCGTAGGCATCCGCTTCGAATTCGTGTTTGCGCGAATAAGCCGAAGCGACGGGATGCAGCAAAAAGGTGAAGACCGGCAGCGCCATGACGAACAGCAGCAAAGCGAGGGCGGTGCTTGGAGCCTGTCCTGAGCTTGTCGAAGGGATGGTGACGCCCAGCCCCTGATAGAACCAGTCCGCATGCAGCAGTTGCGCCAGCAGCCACAGGAAGCCCAGGCTGAGGGCGAAGGTGTAGGCGATGCGCTTCAATACATGGCGTTTCTTGAAATGCCCCAGTTCGTGCGCCAGCACCGCATCGACCTCGTTCGGGCTGAGGCGTTGCAGCAGCGTGTCGAAGAACACGATGCGCTTGGTTTTGCCGAAACCGGTGAAGTAGGCATTGCCGTGCGTGCTGCGCTTGCTGCCGTCCATCACGAACAGGCCGCTGGCGGCGAATCCGCATTTCTTGAGCAGGGCTTCGATGCGCGCTTTTTGCGCTTCGTCCTGCAATGGCTCGAATTTATTGAACAGCGGGGCGATGTAAGTCGGGTAGATGAACAGCAGCAACAGATTGAAAATCACCCATACGCACCAGACATACAACCACCACAGGTCACCCATCGCGGACATCAGCCACAGCACACCCAGCAGCAGCGGCAGGCCGATGACGGCGCCGAGCAGCAAGCCTTTGAGTGCATCCTGCAGATAGAGTTTGAGCGTCATCTTGTTGAAGCCGAAGCGCGCTTCGATATTGAAGGTGCGATAGAGGTCGAAGGGCGATTCCAGAAGCGATTGCAGCACCAGCACCGCGACAATGACGGCAACGCCTTGCAGCAACGATCCGTTGAAGGCAGCGGTGGTCCAGTTGCTTAGCCACTGGATGCCGCCGCCCAAGGTGAAGCCCAGCACCAGCACCAGGTCGAACAGTACGTTGAGCATGCCGAAACGGACCAGCGCACGGGTGTAGTCGGCAGCCTTGTGGTGTGCGGCGAGGTCGATCTTTTCCCGGAAGGCGGCGGGTACTTCGGTGCGGTGTGCGGCGACATGGCCGAGTTGGCGGGAAGCCAGCCAGAGTTTGATCGCCAGGTTGAGGAACAGGGCGGCGACGAACAGGGTGGTGAACAGGTGAGCAGTCATTGTCATGGATTGCGTGGCGAGGCTGTGCGACAATGCGCCACACATTTTATTAAGAACCGCTTTGAATTATGGCACAAAACCAAAACAACCTCGTCTGGATAGACATGGAGATGACAGGGCTTTTGCCCGATACGGACCGCATTATCGAGGTTGCCCTGGTGGTGACGGACAGCGAGTTGAACACGGTCGCCGAAGCGCCGGTGCTGGTCGTGCACCAGTCCGACAGCGTGCTCGACGGCATGGATAACTGGAACAAATCCACGCACGGCAAATCCGGCCTGATCGACAAGGTCAAGGCTTCCACGCTCGACGATGCGATGGTGGAAGAGCAGATGCTGGCCTTCCTGCAAGAATACGTGCCGACCCGCACCTCGCCGATGTGCGGCAACTCCATCTGCCAGGACCGCCGCTTCCTGGCGCGCTGGATGCCGAAGCTGGAAGACTATTTCCATTACCGCAACCTGGATGTCAGTACGCTCAAGGAACTGGCGAAACGCTGGAAGCCGGAAGTGGCTCAGGGGTTGAAGAAACATGGCAAGCATGAGGCGCTGGCGGATATCTATGAGTCCATCGCCGAGATGAAGCATTACCGGGAACACTTCATCAAGCTGTGACCGGTCTGCCGGGTATCTGAAGAGCAGACAAGGTGCTGAAATGAACATGATCAGAAGAGGGTGGAGAGCAACGGGGGTGCAGGAAAAACTGCACATCCTGATTCAGGGCACGCTCATCGTCCTGTTCTTCATCATGATGGTATGGGTGCTCGACCGTTTCGAGCTGCAGATCCAGCAGGCAGCCGAGTCGCGCGCCCAGGAAACAGCAGACGGCCTGATCAACGGCATGAACATGCTGATGCTGACCGGCCAGATATCCTCGCCTGATAACCGCAAGCTGTTGCTGAACAAGATGTCGCAGTCGCACGGCGTCATCGAGTTGCGCATCATCCGCGGTCAGGCCGTGGTCGATCAGTTCGGGCCGGGGCTGCCGGAAGAGGCGCCGGCCGACGAGATGGATCGCGAGGTGCTGGGTTCCGGCAAGATCCTGTTCCGCAACCAGACAGAAAAGGATGGCCGTCCCGCCCTTCGTGTCGTGGTCCCCTTTATCGCCCAGCAGAATTTCCGTGGTACCAATTGCCTTGCCTGCCATGCCACGCAAGCTGGCAGTGTCAACGGCGCAGCCAGTGTGACCATCGACCTTACGGAAGAGAAAGCCCAGCTGGCCGAGATCAAGAACTGGCTCTGGGTCGGCCATGTCGCGATTCAGGTCTTCCTGGTGATCATCATTTCGCTGTTCGTTCGCATCATCATCGTGCGCAACATCAGCAAGCCGGTGAAGAAGCTGCATGACACGATGGCGGAGATACAGCACGACATGGATCTGTCCAAACGGGCGGACGTCGATGCGAACAACCCGGATATCGGCGGCATGGCGACCAGTTTCAATGCCCTGGTCGACCAGCTGCAGCACGCCAACGAACGGTTGCAGTTGTTCGGCAAGATGTTCAACAGCAGCGGCGAGGCCATCGTCATCACCGATGCCCACCGGAAAGTGATCGCAGTGAATCCCGCTTTCGCCAAGATCACCGGCTATTCCGAGGAAGAAGTCATCGGTCAGGATCCCAAGTTATTGAGCTCGGGCAGACAGGATGAAAAGTTCTATCAGGCGATGTGGCGCTCCATCAACGAGATCGGATCGTGGCAAGGCGAGATCTGGAACCGGCGCAAGAACGGGCGAGATCTATCCGGAGTGGATGTCCATCGGCACAGTGAAAAACTCGAAGAACGAGATCATCAACTACATCTCGCTATTCTCGGACATCACCAAGCGCAAGGAAGCCGAGTTGCGCATCGAGCATCTGGCGCACTACGATTCGCTGACGCATCTGCCGAATCGCGCGCTGTTTGCGGATCGCCTGAAACAGGCGCTGGTGGCCGGGATACGCAACAACAAGAAGAGCGCGCTGTTGTTCCTCGATCTGGATAAATTCAAGTCCGTGAACGACACCATGGGGCATCTGGCAGGAGACATGCTGCTGCAATCGGTCGCTGCCCGGCTGAAATCCTGTGTGCGCGACTCCGACACCATCTGCCGCCAGGGCGGCGACGAGTTCATGATCCTGTTGGCGGAGGTCGGCGGAGCGGAAGATGCCGAGACGGTTGCGCGCAAGGTCGTCAATGCGATGGCATTGCCGCATGCGATCGGCGACGCGGAGCTGGTCATCACGTTCAGTATCGGCATCAGCATCTGCCCGGACGATGCGACCGACGACGAGATGCTGATCAAGCACGCCGACGACGCCATGTACCTGGCCAAGGCAAGCGGCAGGAACAACTACAAGTTCTTTGCTTAGGGAAACGCCGAAAAAAGTCCGTTCGCCCTGAGCTTGTCGAAGGGTGAACATTGCAAGCCGCTGATTTGTCAGCGTCTCGCAGTTCATGCCCTTCGACAGGCTCACCACGAACGGAGGACTTGTTCGGCGTCCTTAGGATTTTGCCCCGGCTGCCAGTGCGCGCAGCCTGCCTTGTTCCAGTTCTGCCGCATCCGGCTCGATCAGCCAGCCTTGCAGGTTGTCCATGACCAGGTCGGTCAGCGCGTGCATCCAGTCATCGCGGTCGTTGAGGCAGGGGATGTAGCGGTATTCGCCGCCGCCCGCATGTTGGAATTCCTCTTTTCCTTCCAGAGCTATCTCTTCCAGCGTCTCCAGGCAATCGGCGACGAAGCCGGGGCAGACCACGTCCACGCACTTGATCTTCTGCTTGCCCCATTCCTTGAGCGTGGCGGTGGTGTAGGGCTGCAGCCAGGCAGCTTTGCCGAAGCGTGACTGGAAGCTGATGGCGTATTGTTCAGCTTGCAAGCCAAGCTCCTGCGCGAGCAGGCGGCCGGTCTTGTGGCATTCGCAGTGGTAGGGGTCGCCCTTGTCCAGCGTGAATTGCGGCAGGCCGTGGAAGCTCATCAGCAGCCTTTCCGGCCGGCCGTTCTTCATCCAGTGATCGTTGATGTTGTTCGCCAGCGCCTTGATGTAGCCGGGGTGGTCGTGGAAGTTCTTGATGGTGCGGAGCGCGGGGGCGTTGCGCATCTGCTGCAATGTACCGAACACGATGTCATTCGCCGTGGCGGTGGTGCTGGCGGCATACTGCGGATACATCGGCACGACCAGGATGCGTTGGCAGTTCTGCTCTCTCAGCTTGCGCAGCACGCTGGGTATCGACGGGTTGCCATAGCGCATCGCGTGTTCGACCACGAACGGCGCCCGGGTGCGCTGGCCGAGAAAACCCTGCAGCAGCTTGGCCTGCTTCTCGGTGTGGACGCGCAGCGGCGAACCTTCTTTCATCCATATCGAGGCGTATTTGGCGGCGGATTTCTTCGGCCGGGTGTTGAGGATGATGCCGTTGAGGACCAGCCACCAGATGGCGCGCGGTATCTCCACCACGCGCGGATCGCTGAGGAATTCCTTGAGGTAGGCGCGCACCGCCTGCGGGGTCGGCGCATCGGGCGTGCCGAGGTTGACCAGCAGGATGCCGGTCTTTGCGGGTGTGCCGTGGGGGTGGACAGGCTCGGTCAGGTAGCGCATTCGTTTCAGTTCTGGGAGAGCGCGTTGCTCAGTAATTTGGCGGTGATGTCGACGATGGGGACGACACGCTCGTAATTCATGCGCTTGGGGCCGACCACGGCGAGCGTGCCGACGATCTGACCGTCCGCAGTATAAGGCGCGCTGACCACGCTGAACTCATCCAGCCCGACCAGCCCCGATTCGTTGCCGACGAAGATATGCACGCCCGGTGCCTGGCGGCCGGCGTCCAGCAGTTGCAACAGCTCGGTCTTCTGTTCGAACACGTTGAACAGGTTGCGCAACTGGGTCATGTTGGCGGCGACATCGTTGATGTTCAGCAGATTGCGTTCGCCGCTGATCACGTAATCCTCGCTCTTGCGCGCGATGGCCTCGTCGCTGGCAGCCATTGCCGCCGTCATCAGCGCGGTCATGTCGTGCTGCAGCTGGCGCAGTTCGTTCTGCACGCGCTGGTGCATATCGCCGAATGCCAGGTCGGCATAGTGCTGGCTGAGGAAATTGCCTGCTTCGGTGAGTTGCGCCTGGCTGTAATCCTTGTGCGTCAGCAACACGCGGTTCTCCACTTCGCCGTCCGGCATCACGATGATGAGCAGCACGCGTTTTTCGGACAGGCGCAGGAATTCGATCTGGCGCACGGTGAGGCTGGCGCGCTTGGGCGTGGCGACCACGCCGGCGAATTGCGTCAATTCGGACAGGACATTGGAGGCCTGGGTCAGCAGGCGGGTGGGGTTGGCAGGCTGCAGCTGGCTTTCCAGCTGCAACACGCGCGCTTCGGACAGCGGTTGCACCACCATCAGCTTGTCGATGAACAGGCGGTAGCCCAAGGCGGTCGGCACGCGCCCGGCGGAAGTGTGCGGGCTGCTGACCAAGCCCATCGCTTCGAGGTCGGACATCACATTGCGGATGGTGGCGGGGCTGACTTCCAGCCCCGAGAACTGCTGCAAGGCGCGCGAACCGACCGGTTGGCCGTCGCTGACATAGCGTTCCACCAGCGTCTTTAACAGTACTTGTGCGCGTTCGTTGAGCATGATGTCTTATTCTAGCATTGTCGCTTTGTCATTGAATCGCGCCTATGGTTTAATCCCGCGCCATGGACCAACCTTTCAAAACCATCGCCCTGATCGGCAAATACAAGTCGCTGGAGATCGCCGAGCCCTTGCTGAAATTGGCCGATTTCCTGGTCAGCCAGGGGCTGACTGTGGTGGTGGACAACCTTACCGCCGAGCACATCACGCGGCATCCCTATCGGGAGCTGGCACTGGAAGAGATGGGGGGCAAGGTCGACCTTGCCATCGTGCTGGGCGGTGATGGCACCTTGCTCAATGTGGCGCGCATGCTGGCTCCCTTCGATATCCCTCTGGTGGGGGTCAATCAGGGGCGGCTGGGTTTCCTCACCGATATTTCCATCGATAGCATGCAGCGCACTATATCCGGCTTGTTGCGCGGCAACTTCGTGACCGAAAAGCGCATGTTGCTGAATGCATCGATATCGCGCGACGAGAGGCATATCTTCGATTCGCTGGCATTCAACGATGTGGTCATCCATCGCGGCAACAACAGCAGCATGCTCGAATTCGAGGTGCGCATTGACGCCGAGTATCTGTACAACCAGCGTGCCGACGGCTTGATCGTGTCCACCCCTACCGGTTCTACCGCCTATGCGCTGTCCGCCGGCGGCCCGATCCTGCACCCATCGCTCGAAGCCATCGCGCTGGTGCCGGTCGCTCCGCACAACCTGAGCAACCGCCCCATCGTGCTGAAAAGCGAATCACAGCTGGATATCCTGATGCACCGTGCCGACGAGGCGCGCGTCAGGTTCGACGGGCATACCCATTTCGACCTGCATGGCAACGACAAGGTGACGGTCACCCGCTATATCAAGCCGATTCGCCTGCTGCACCCGGTCGGGCATAGCTACTACCATACCCTGCGCGAGAAGCTGCTGTGGAACCAGGCGCTTTAACGCTGCTGGAAAAATTACCCATGCTCAAATTCCTCACCATTCGCGACTTCGTCATCGTCGATACCCTCGAACTCGATTTTTCGTCCGGCTTCACGGCGCTGACCGGCGAGACCGGCGCGGGCAAATCGATCCTCATCGATGCCTTATCCCTGGCGCTGGGCGAGCGCGGCGATGCCGGCATGGTGCGCAGCGGCTGCGAGCGTGCCGATATCACGGTGGAATTCGACATCGGCGGCCTGCCGCAACTGCAAGCCTGGCTGCGCGAGCAGGAACTGGAAGGCGACGAGGGCGTATGCCTGTTGCGCCGCACGCTGGATGCCAGTGGCCGTTCGCGCGGATTCATCAACGGGCGCAGCGCCACGCTGCAGCAGCTGCGCGAAGCGGGCGAGCAACTGCTCGATATTCACGGCCAGCATGCGCATCAATCGCTGTTGCGTACCGATGCCCAGCGCGATCTGCTGGATAGCCATGCCGGGCTGAACAAGGAAGCCGAAGCGGTAGCGTCGAGCTTCAAGGCTTGGCAGGCGTTGCATCGCCGCCGCCTGCAGCTGGAGCAGAACGCCGAGACGGTGGCGGCCGAGCGCGAGCTGCTGTCGTTCCAGCGGCGAGAGCTGGAGACGCTGAATTTTTCCGTCCCCGAATGGGAGACTTTGCAGACCGACCACGCACGCCTGTCGCATGCGGCGAGCCTGCTGGAGACGGCGCAATTCGGCGTCGAGGTACTGTCCGAATCCGACACGGCCTGCCTTGCGCAACTGAATGCGTTGACGGCGCGCTTGCGCGGCGGCGTGGAATTCGATGCCGGGCTGCAGGATACGCTGACCATGCTGGAGAGCGCGCAGAACGAGCTGCAGGAAGCGGTGTATGCGCTGCGCCATTACCAGCAGAAACTGGATGCCGATCCGCAGCAGCTGCGCCAGCAGGAACAGCGCATGGCCGATGTGGTGGAGGCGGCGCGCAAATACCGGGTGACGCCGGAGCAGTTGCCGCAAACCCTGGCCGGTATCGTTGCGCGGCTGGACGAACTGGGCGGCAGCGCCGACCTGGCGGAACTGGCCAGCCAGGACGAGGCCGCCCGCAGCCACTACCTGCGCGAGGCGGCGAAATTGAGCGAGGCGCGCATCACTGCGGCACAGACCTTGTCTGAAGAAATCACCGCCGCCATGCAGACGCTGGCGATGCAGGGCGGGCAGTTCTCCGTTGCCTTGCTGCCGTTGAACGAAGGCAACGTGAACGGGCTGGAGATGGTGGAGTTCCAGGTCGCGGCCAACCAGGGCACGCCGTTGCGCAGCCTGGCCAAGGTCGCTTCTGGCGGCGAGTTGTCGCGCATCAGCCTGGCGATCCAGGTCGCCGCCAGCCGTGCGGCCACCGTGCCGACGCTGATCTTCGACGAAGTGGACAGTGGCATCGGCGGGCGCGTGGCGGAGATCGTGGGCAGCCTGCTCAAGCAGCTGGGCCGCCGCCATCAGGTGATGTGCGTGACGCACCTGCCGCAAGTGGCGGCGCAGGCCGATGCGCAATGGCAGGTGAGCAAGGCCGCGCATGCGGGCAAGACCCTGAGCAGCATCAGCGTGCTGGGTGAAGCCGAGCGCATCGAGGAGATCGCGCGCATGCTGGGCGGGGTCAAGATCACCGAAACGACGCGCAAGCATGCAGCCGAGCTTCTGGGGGTTGCCGCTTGAGGTATCATGCCGCCTGTTTTGTAACAGCCAGATCGAATACATCCAAATGCGCATCCTGATAGTCCTTATTTCCGCGTTGCTCGCCTCGTGCAGCTATTTGCCGTCCTTCCTCTCTCCTTACAAGCTCGAGATCCGGCAGGGCAACCTGATCACCCAGGATATGCGCGCCAAGCTCAAGCTAGGCATGACGCAATCGCAAGTGAAGGCGGCGCTCGGTGCTCCCCTGATCAACGATGCCTATCATGCCAACCGCTGGGATTACTTCTATAGCCTGGAGCAGCAAGGGAAGGTTGTAGAGAAACAGCGTCTTACACTGTATTTCGATAAAAATCGTGCTGGCCGCATCGACGATGCCGTGCCGCTGAAATCGGTGAACCAGGCTGAACATCGGCAATCCGGCCAAGCAGGAGCAGAGCAATGGGAAAAATTAAAGTTGCTATCGCCGGTTGCGGCGGTCGCATGGGCAAGGTGCTGCTGGAATGCGTGGCTCAGGCCGATGATCTGGTGTTGCATGCCGCGCTGGAACACGGCGGCAGTGCGTTCCTGAAGCAGGATGCCAGCGTGCTGGGCGGCTCGAAAGGAGTGTCGATCACGGCGGATGTCGAGCACGCCTTGAAGAATGCGGATGTACTGATCGACTTCACCCGTCCCGAAGGCACGTTGCACCATCTGGAGATCTGCCGGAAACTTGGCGTGAACATGGTGATCGGCACCACCGGCTTCAATGCGCAGCAAAAGGCCATGCTTGGCGCGGCGGCGCAGGACATCGGCATCGTCTTTGCGCCCAATATGAGCGTGGGCGTGAATCTGCTGTTCAAGCTGCTGGAGACGGCCTCGCGCGTGCTGGACAAGGGTTACGACATCGAGATCATCGAGGCGCACCATCGTCACAAGGTCGATGCGCCTTCCGGCACCGCGCTGGGACTGGGCGAGGTGATCGCGCGCACGCTGGGGCGTGACCTGGAGAAATGCGCGGTGTATGGCCGCGAAGGCGTCACCGGCGAGCGCGACCCGTCCACCATCGGCTTCGCCACCGTGCGCGGCGGCGACATCGTCGGCGACCACACCGTGCTGTATGCGGGCATCGGCGAACGCATCGAGATCACCCACAAGGCCAGCAGTCGCGCGACTTTTGCGCTGGGCGCCTTGCGTGCCGCGCGTTTCCTGCAAGCGAACAAGGCCGGGCTGTATGACATGCAGGACGTGCTGGCGCTGAAGTAAGGCGAGAATCCCCGAAATCAAAGAGACTTGAAAGGCCGGTGATGAATAATTCCTGGAATTGGGCAGGCCGCTATCTGGCGGTCATCGTGGTGACGCTGATCCTGGGCGCTGCCTTGGGAAGTATGGACCTGTTCGAGAAGACCGCCGTGTTCAGCGGCAAGTTGACGGCATCGCACCTGGTGCGCTTTCTGGGCTATGCCACTGCGTTGGTGGCGTTCTGGCTGCTGGGGCAACGCGCGACGCTCGTCCTGCGCCAGCAGCACGGGCGCTGGTCGTTCCTGCAGCACCTGATCCTGCCGGTGGTGAGCCTGGTCTTCGTTGCTGCTGCCTATTCGGTGCTGCTCGCTGCTGCTCAAGCCTTTCATGGATGCCGGGCTGCACAACATCTACAACTGGCTGTTCATTGCGGCCATCCTGGCCGCGGCGGCATGGCTGGTGATGGCGGTGTTGAACCAGTCCGCGCCGCTGACCGAGGCGTTCACCTCATCCGCTCACCGGCAAAACCTGTCCGGAGTGCGGGGCGAGTAGCGAGGCGGAGGCGAAATTCTGCAAATCCTGCGGCCATAAACTGGCGTTCAGAATAGGGCAGTCAAAGAACGAGCATCTTGATCCCGATCAGGATCAGCACCACCCCGCCGAAGATCTCCGCCTTGTTTTCCAGCCAGGTCCCGCTGCGTTTGCCGATCAGCACGCCGACCCAGCTGAAGGCGAAGGTCGTCACGCCGATGATGATGCAGGCAAGGTAGGCATTGACGTCCAGCAAGGTCAGGCTGAAGCCGGCGGCCATGGCGTCGATGCTGGTTGCGATGGACAGCAGCAGCATCATCTTGTTGGTGATCGCCGCGATATCTTCTTCTATGCCTTCGTGCAGGCCTTCGTAGATCATCTTGCCGCCGATCAGTGCCAGCAAGCCGAAGGCGATCCAGTGGGAATAGGCATCGACCCAGCCCAGAACTCCTTTGCCGCCCAGGTAGCCAATGAAAGGCATCAACGCCTGGAAGGTGCCGAAGAACAGGCCGGCCTTCAATCCCAATCCACGGGTGGTTTCTTTGGCGCCAAGCCCGATGGAAACGGCAAAGGCATCCATGCTCAGCGCGATAGCCAAAACGATTACTTCGAACATCTCGGTTAATCCTTCGATCTGGAACGGCAAAAAACAGCCCCTGTCCAGCAGGGGCGCAAGAGGGACTCATTATACCGTATCGACTATTTGCCCCAGTCCTGGCACAGGGCTGCGCTTCCGTTTGATGCCCAAACCCTAATCGGCTATAATGCTCGACAATCCAAAAGCGGGATGAACACAGGTTCTTCCCGCTTCTTTATGTCCAGTTCTAAGGAGCATCCGGTGTCGCAAACAAGTCCTGCCATTCTAGTTTTAGCCGATGGGACAGTGTTTCGCGGAACTGCCATCGGGGCCTCCGGCAGCAGCGTCGGCGAAGTGGTGTTCAACACTTCCATCACCGGCTACCAGGAAATCCTCACCGACCCGTCCTATTGCAAGCAGATCGTCACGCTGACCTATCCGCATATCGGCAACGTCGGCTGCAATCCGGAAGATGTCGAGTCGCGCCAGGTGTTCGCCAGCGGCCTGATCATCCGCGACCTGTCGATGACGGTGAGCAACTTCCGCAGCACGCAATCGCTGCCTGAATACCTCAAGGCCAACAATGTGGTCGCCATCGCCGGCATCGATACGCGCAAGCTGACGCGTATCCTGCGCAGCAAGGGCGCGCAGAATGGCTGTATCGCCACCGGCGACAACGTGGAAGCCGCACTGGCTGCTGCGCGCGGTTTTGCCGGGCTGGCGGGGATGGATCTGGCGCAAGGTGGTGACCTGCGACAAGCCTTACGAGTGGAAACAGCGCGAGTGGGAGTTGGGCGCGGGCTATCGCGACGTCACCGAATCGAAATTCCATGTGGTGGCGTACGACTTTGGCGTGAAGCGCAACATCCTGCGCATGCTGGCCGAGCGCGGCTGCCGCATCACCGTGGTGCCGGCCAAGACCAGCGCCGCCGAGGTGCTGGCGATGAAGCCGGACGGCGTGTTCCTGTCCAACGGCCCCGGCGATCCCGAGCCATGCGATTACGCGATCGACGGCGACGAAGAAATTCCTCGAAGTTGGCATTCCGCTTGTATGGCATCTGTCTGGGCCACCAGATCATGGGCCTGGCCTGCGGTGCGAAGACCGTGAAGATGAAGTTCGGCCACCGCGGTGCGAACCATCCGGTGCAGGACACGCAGACCAAGCGCGTGATGATCACCAGCCAGAACCACGGTTTTGCGGTGGATGCGGCGACGCTGCCGAAGAATGCGCGTGTCACGCACATCTCGCTGTTCGACGGCACGCTGCAAGGCTTCGAGTTGACCGATAAACCCGCGTTCTGTTTCCAGGGTCACCCCGAGGCGAGCCCCGGACCGCACGACGTGGACGTATTGTTTGATCGCTTCGTTGCGATGATGGGTAAGTAAATGGCAAAGCGTACTGACATTAAGAGCATTCTGATCATCGGCGCCGGCCCCATCGTCATCGGCCAGGCGTGCGAATTCGACTATTCCGGCGCACAGGCCTGCAAGGCGCTGCGCGAAGAAGGCTACCGCGTCATCCTGGTGAACTCGAATCCGGCCACCATCATGACCGATCCGAACATGGCGGATGCGACCTACATCGAGCCGATCACCTGGCAGATGGTGGAGAAGATCATCGCCAAGGAAAGTCCGGATGCGATCCTGCCGACCATGGGCGGGCAGACCGCGCTGAACTGCGCGCTGGATCTGGCCAAGCACGGCGTGCTGGAGAAATACAACGTCGAGATGATCGGCGCTTCGCGCGACGCCATCGACATGGCGGAAGACCGCGAGAAATTCAAGCAGGCGATGACGCGCATCGGGCTGGCCTCGGCCCGTTCCGCCATTGCGCACAGCATGGAAGAAGCGCTGCAAGTGCAGCAGGTGATGGGCTTCCCCACCATCATCCGTCCGTCGTTCACCATGGGCGGCAGCGGCGGCGGTATCGCCTACAACCGCGAAGAGTTCGTCGAGATCTGCGAGCGCGGTCTGGAAGCCTCGCCCACGCGTGAGTTGCTGATCGAAGAATCGCTGCTCGGCTGGAAAGAATACGAGATGGAAGTCGTGCGCGACCGCAACGACAACTGCATCATCATCTGTTCCATCGAGAACCTCGACCCGATGGGCGTGCATACCGGCGACTCCATCACCGTCGCACCGGCGCAGACGCTGACCGACAAGGAATACCAGATCATGCGCGACGCCTCGCTGGCGGTGCTGCGCGAGATCGGCGTGGAGACCGGCGGCTCCAACGTGCAGTTCTCCATCAACCCGCACGACGGGCGCATGGTGGTGATCGAGATGAATCCGCGCGTGTCGCGTTCCTCGGCGCTGGCGTCCAAGGCCACCGGCTTCCCCATCGCCAAGGTCGCGGCCAAGCTGGCCGTCGGCTACACGCTGGACGAGCTGAAGAACGACATCACCGGCGGCGCGACCCCGGCTTCGTTCGAGCCGACCATCGACTACGTGGTCACCAAGATCCCGCGTTTCGCGTTCGAGAAATTCCCGCAAGCCAATGACCGCCTGACCACGCAGATGAAATCGGTGGGCGAGGTGATGGCCATCGGCCGCACCTTCATGGAGTCGTTCCAGAAGGCCCTGCGCGGCCTGGAAGTCGGCGTGAACGGACTGGACAGCAAATACACCGACCGCGAAGCCATCGTGTCCGAAATGGGCACTCCCGGACCGGATCGCATCTGGGCAGTGGGCGATGCGTTCCGCCTCGGCATGAGCGTGGAAGAAGTATTCAACGTCAGCAAGATCGACCCGTGGTTCCTGGTGCAGATCGAAGACATCATTCGTCAGGAGCAGGTCATTGGCCGGGCGTACGCTGGAAAGCCTGACTGCCGATGAGCTGCGCACCTTGAAACGCAGTGGCTTTGCCGATGCGCGCTTGGCCAAGCTGCTGGGAACCGATGACGCTGCCATGCGTGCCTATCGCCATGCCAAAGGTGTGCGTCCGGTGTTCAAGCGCGTGGATACCTGCGCCGCTGAATTCGCCACCAATACCGCTTACATGTATTCCACTTACGAAGAAGAGTGCGAATCGCAGCCTTCCGACAAGAAGAAGATCATGGTGCTGGGCGGCGGACCGAACCGTATCGGGCAGGGCATCGAGTTCGACTATTGCTGCGTGCATGCCGCGCTGGCGATGCGCGAGGATGGTTACGAGACCATCATGCTCAACTGCAATCCGGAGACCGTCTCCACCGATTACGACACTTCAGACCGCCTGTATTTCGAGCCGCTGACGCTGGAAGACGTGCTGGAAGTGGTGGCGGTGGAGAAACCCATCGGCGTCATCGTGCAGTACGGCGGCCAGACACCGTTGAAACTGGCGCACGGTCTGGCCAAGAACGGTGTGCCCATCATCGGCACCACACCGGACATGATCGATATGGCGGAAGACCGCGCGCGTTTCCAGGCCATGTTGCGCGAGCTGAATTTGAAACAACCGCCCAACCGCACAGCCAGCAATGTGGCCGACGGTGTGGCCGGTGCGGCCGAGATCGGCTATCCGCTGGTGATGCGTCCTTCCAACGTGCTGGGCGGCCGCGCCATGGAAATCATCCATGCGCAGCCTGACCTTGAGCGCTACATGCGCGATGCCGAGGAGATGTCCAAGACTTATCCCGAGCGCATGCCGATTTTGCTCGACCGCTTCCTGAATGACGCGATCGAAGTGGATGTGGATGCGGTATCCGACGGCAAGCAGGTCATCATCGGCGGCATCATGGAACACATCGAGCAGGCCGGCGTGCACTCCGGCGACTCGGCTTGTTCGCTGCCGCCATATTCCTTGTCCGCCAAGCTGCAGGACGAATTGCGTCGCCAGACCGTGGCGATGGCGAAGTCGCTCAATGTGGTCGGCCTGATGAACGTGCAGTTCGCCATCCAGGGCGAGACGGTCTATGTGCTGGAAGTGAATCCGCGCGCCTCGCGCACCGTGCCGTACGTGTCCAAGGCCACCGGCGTGCCGCTGGCGAAGATCGCCGCGCGTTGCATGGCCGGCCAGACACTTGGCCGCGCAGGGCGTGACCAAAGAGATCATCCCGCCGTATTACTCGGTGAAGGAAGCGGTGTTCCCGTTCATCAAGTTCCCCGGCGTCGATACCATCCTCGGTCCCGAGATGAAATCCACCGGCGAAGTGATGGGTGTGGGCGATACTTTTGCCGAGGCCTTCGTCAAGTCGCAACTCGCCGCCAGCGTGAAGCTGCCGAAGGGCGGCAAGGTGTTCATCAGCGTGCGTGAAGAAGACAAGGCTGGCACGGTTGAAGTGGCGCGTGCCCTGAAGCAGCTGGGCTTCACCATTCTGGCGACGCGCGGCACCGGCTCGACCATCGCCGCGGCCGGGGTGGAAGTAAGTATCGTGAACAAGGTCGCCGAAGGGCGCCCGCATATCGTCGACATGATCAAGAATGGCGAGGTCAATCTCATCGTCAATACGGTGGATAGCAGACCGTCCGTGATGCGCGATTCTTATTCCATCCGCCATGCGGCATTGCAGGGGCGCGTGACGTACTACACCACGCTCGCCGGTGCGCGTGCCGCCTGTGTTGGCATGCAACACCTAGCGGAATTGCAAGTCTACGACGTGCAGTCTCTGCACCGTCGCTTAAAGAAATAGAAAGAAGGGAAGTGCAGCATGAGTAAGGTTCCATTGACAGTGAACGGCGCAGAGCTATTGCGCCAGGAATTGCACCGTTTGAAGACGGTGGAAAGGCCCTCGGTTATCAACGCCATCTCTGAAGCGCGTGCGCAGGGCGATCTGTCGGAAAACGCCGAGTATGAGGCAGCCAAAGAGCGCCAATCCTTCGTTGAAGGCCGTATCGTCGAGCTGGAATTCAAGCTGGGTAGTGCACAGATCATCGACCCAAAGTCGCTGAATGCAGAAGGCCGCTGCGTGTTCGGCTCGACCGTCGTGCTGGAGGACACCAATAATGGCGACGTGGTGACCTACCAGATCGTCGGCGACGACGAGGCTGATATCAAGATGCGCAAAATATCCATCAGTTCACCGATCGCACGTGCACTGATCGGAAAATCGAGCGGCGACATCGCCGAAGTGCAGGCACCGGGCGGCATCCGTGAATACGAAGTGGTGGATGTTCAGTACGTCTGAAGCTCGGGAAGATGACGCGCTAAAGGGGGAAGAGCGTAACACTCGTTCCCCCGGTTGTTAGCTTTTGCTGGCCAGCTGTTTTTTGGTAAGTGCTTTACCGCTTTTGCGGCGCTTGGGCGGTTTTGCGATTGGGGTTGCCAACGGGCGATATACCACCAGCGTCTTGCCGATATGCTGCACCGGCCCTGCCTTAAGTATTTCGCAAATCTCCTGCAGCATGGCTTCGCGCGCATCCCGGTCGTCGTTCATCACGCGGATCTTCAGCAGGTCATGGCTTTTCAGGCTGCGCTCGATCTCGTCCAGCACGGCAGGAGTCAGCCCGGCATTGCCGATGATGACCACGGGTTTCAGCGAATGGGCGCGCCCTTTAAGTTCGAGGCGTTGGGATACGGAAAGATTCAACATATGTACCTTCTTGATTCAAGGCACGGATTCTAAACGATGAAGGCTTCCAAAACCAGCAAACAATGGATGCATGAGCATGTGACCGATCCCTATGTGCAGCAGGCACAAAAGGATGGATACCGCTCGCGCGCCGCTTACAAGCTGCTGGAGCTCGACGAGCGAGATCATCTGATCAAGCCGGGCATGGTGGTAGTGGACCTTGGGGCGACTCCTGGGGGCTGGTGTCAGGTGGCGGCGAAAAAGCTGGGGCAGCATGGGCGCATCATCGCGCTGGATCTGCTGCCGCTGCAACCTTTGCCGCGAGTGGAGTTCATTCAGGGGGATTTTCGGGAAGATAGCGTACTGGCGCAACTCGAAGAGAAACTGGAAGGGCGCCGGATCGACCTTGTAATTTCGGATATGGCCCCCAATATCAGTGGCGTGAGTTCGGCTGACCAGGCACGTGCCATGCATCTGGCTGAATTGGCGCTTGATTTTGCGGTGAATCATCTGGCGCCGGGCGGCTCGTTTCTGGTGAAGGTATTTCAGGGCGCGGGGTTTGAAGATTATCTGAAACTGGCACGTAGCCATTTTATTAAAGTGGTCACTCGCAAGCCGAAGGCCTCGCGTGATCGCAGCAGCGAACAGTATCTGGTGGGGCTGGGCAAGCTTGAGTAATAGCTTCGGACAGTGTTTAATGCAACATCGTATTGCCGCTCATTAAGGAGCATGTGTGAATAATCTATTCAAGAGTGTCGGAATCTGGCTGGTCGTGGCGTTGGTGCTGATGACCGTCTTCAATCAATTCAATGCGCGCCAGCAATCGGCGACGCAATCGCAGCTGGATTATTCGCAGTTCCTCGAGGAAGTGAAAGCGGGTCACATCGAGAAGGTGACTATCGAGGGCCGCACCCTCAAGGCGACCACCACCGACGGCAAGCGCATCACCAGTTACGCTCCCAGCGATATCTGGCTGGTTTCCGATCTGCTCAAAAACAATGTGAAGATCGAAGCCAAACCGGAAGAAGAACAATCATTCCTGATGAGTATCTTTGTATCTTGGTTCCCGATGCTGTTGCTGATCGGCGTGTGGATATTCTTCATGCGACAGATGCAGGGCGGCAAGGGCGGTGGCGCTTTTTCGTTCGGCAAAAGCAAGGCGCGCATGCTGGATGACGCCAAGGAGCGCGTGACCTTCGCCGACGTGGCCGGTTGCGATGAAGCCAAGGAGGAAGTCTCCGAACTGGTCGATTTCCTGCGTGATCCCTCAAAATTCCAGAATCTCGGCGGGCGCATTCCGCGCGGCGTGCTGATGGTGGGCAGCCCCGGCACCGGCAAGACGCTGCTGGCCAAGGCCATCGCGGGTGAGGCGAAGGTGCCGTTTTTCTCCATCTCCGGTTCCGATTTCGTCGAGATGTTCGTCGGTGTCGGTGCAGCGCGCGTGCGCGACATGTTCGAACAAGCCAAGAAGCATTCTCCCTGCATCGTATTCATCGACGAGATCGACGCAGTTGGTCGTCAGCGCGGCGCCGGATTGGGCGGCGGTAACGACGAGCGCGAGCAGACCCTGAATGCGCTGCTGGTGGAGATGGATGGCTTCGAGGGTTCCTCCGGTGTGATCGTGATCGCGGCGACTAACCGGCCCGATGTGCTTGATCCCGCATTGCTGCGCCCCGGTCGTTTCGACCGTCAGGTAGTGGTGCCGCTGCCTGACATCCGCGGCCGCGAGCAGATCCTGATGGTGCATATGCGCAAGGTGCCGGTGGCGCCTGACGTCAAGGCAGACATCTTGGCGCGCGGCACACCCGGCATGTCCGGTGCCGATCTGGCCAATCTGGTGAACGAGGCTGCATTGTTCGCTGCCCGTCGCGGCAAGCGCTTTGTCGAGATGGACGATTTCGAGTCGGCCAAAGACAAGATCATGATGGGCACCGAGCGCAAATCCATGATCATGCCGGAAGAAGAGCGCCGCAATACGGCGTATCACGAGTCCGGCCATGCGCTGGTTGCCAAGCTGATGCCGAAGACCGATCCGGTGCACAAAGTCACCATCATCCCGCGCGGCCGTGCGCTGGGCTTGACCATGCAGCTGCCGTCGGAAGATCGCTATAGCATGGACAAGGACCGCATCCTGTCCACCATCGCAGTGCTGTTTGGCGGCCGTATCGCTGAAGAGTTGTTCATGAACCAGATGACGACTGGTGCGTCGAACGACTTTGAACGTGCTACCGACATGGCGCGCAAGATGGTCACGCAGTGGGGGATGTCCGAAGCGCTGGGCACCATGGTGTATGCCGAGAATGAAGGCGAAGTGTTCCTCGGGCGTTCGGTCACGACGCACAAGAACATCTCGGAAGCGACCATGCAGAAGGTGGATGCCGAGATACGCCGCATCATCGACCAGCAATACACACTGGCGCGCAGTCTGATCGAGGCGAACCGCGACAAGATCGAGGCGATGACCAAAGCGCTGCTGGAATGGGAGACCATCGACGCCGATCAGATCAACGACATCATGGCGGGCAATCCGCCGCGAGAGCCGAAGCCGACTCTGAACAATAAAACGCCTGAGCCGCCGAAGGACGACACTCCGACTGCGCCAGCGACCAATCAGCACGCCGAAGGCGTATAAATCAACTCAACATACGGGGGCTTTGCCCCCGTTTTAATATGCTGTGTTGCGGTAAATTCCAGTTCGATCTCGCTCGCCCGCTCGTAATGGGCATCGTTAACGTCACCCCCGATTCATTCTCCGATGGAGGGCTGCATGCCTCTACCGCTGCCGCGATCGCCCATGCAGTTCAACTGATCGCAGACGGGGCCGACATCCTTGATATCGGCGGCGAATCCACGCGTCCCGGTGCGGCAATTGTCAGCGAACAGCAGGAACTGGATCGCGTGCTGCCGGTGATCGAAGGATTGCGCGGAATTGCTGTGCCGATCTCCATCGATACCTACAAACCGGGAGTGATGCGTGCCGCTCTGGCAGCGGGTGCGAGCATGGTCAACGATATCAACGCATTGCAGGATGCCGACGCGCTGGATGCAGTCGTCAATAGCGACGCAGCGGTATGCCTCATGCACAAGCAGGGTACGCCCCAGACCATGCAGCAACGCCCGGATTACCAGAACGTCCTCGACGAGGTGCGAGCATTCCTGCAGGAGCGCATTGCTTCTGTCGAAGCGGCAGGTGTCGCACGCGAACGCATCGTGATCGATCCCGGTTTTGGATTTGGCAAGACGCTGGCGCATAATCTCGACCTGTTGCGCGAGCTGGGAACATTTCGCACCTTGGGCGTTCCGCTACTGGCCGGCTTGTCTCGAAAATCCATGCTGGGGGCGATCACCGGGCGCAAGGTGGAAGAGCGCCTGGCGGCGAGCGTGGCATCGGCCTTATTGGCAGTACAACGCGGTGCAGCCATCGTGCGGGTGCATGATGTGCGCGAGACGGTGGATGCACTGAAAATTCTGGATGCAGTGAACGGGAGCTAAGCATGAGCAGAAAATATTTCGGAACCGACGGTGTGCGCGGCAAAGTTGGGGAACATCCCATCACCCCGCAATTCGTGATGCACCTGGGCTACGCAGCAGGCAAGGTGCTGGCGAAAGCCGAGCATGCGCAGGGCGAGCGTCCGGCGGTGCTGATCGGTAAAGATACGCGCATCTCCGGCTACATGCTGGAATCAGCGCTGGAAGCCGGGCTCATCGCGGCTGGCATCGACGTCTATCTGGCCGGCCCGATCCCGACACCTGCAGTGGCTTACCTGACGCGCGCGTTGCGCCTGCAGGCGGGTGTGGTGATCTCCGCTTCGCACAATCCGTTCGAGGACAACGGCATCAAGTTCTTTTCCGGCAGCGGCGAGAAACTGCCAGATGCAGTCGAAACCGCCATCGAGGCCGAACTGGATAACCCGATGCTGACCAATGCATCGGAGGCACTCGGCAAAGCCAAGCGTATCGAAGATGCGGTCGGCCGCTATATCGAATTCTGCAAGAGCACCTTCCCGGCAGACATGAACCTGCGCGGCATGAAGATCGTGGTGGACAGCGCGCACGGCGCCACCTACCACATCGCACGCAACGTCTTCCACGAACTCGGCGCGGACGTAATCGCTATCGGCGCCGAACCGAACGGCAAGAACATCAATGACGGCTACGGCGCGACCAAACCGCAGAATCTGCAAAAAGCTGTGGTCGAGCATAAAGCAAACATCGGCATCGCACTCGACGGCGACGGTGATCGCTTGGTCATGGTTGATGCTGCAGGCAAACTCTACGACGGCGATCAACTGCTCTACGTTATCGCCAAGCATCGTCAGGCGACTGGGCAACATGCACGGCGGCGTGGTCGGCACACTGATGACCAACCTGGCCTTCGAACATGCCATGCAGAAACTGGGCATCCCGTTCGCGCGCGCCAAAGTGGGCGACCGCTACGTGATGGAGATCCTGCAGGAGAAGAAATGGCAACTCGGCGGCGAGAATTCAGGCCACATCATTTGCCTGGACAAACACAGTACCGGTGACGGCATCGTCTCCGCGCTGCAAGTGTTGTGCGCCTTGCGCATGAAGCAGCAGACGCTGGCGCAAGCCGCGGGCGACCTGCACATGTATCCGCAAATCCTTATCAACGTGAAGGTGACAGGCAAGGCGGCCGAGCTGCTGGAGAAGGTGTCGGTCAAATCCGAGGTGGCCAAAGTCGAGCGCATACTGGAAGGCAAGGGGCGCGTGTTGCTGCGTCCGTCCGGCACTGAGCCGTTATTGCGGGTGATGGTGGAAGGCGAGGATGGGGGGCTGGTGAAGCAGTGTGCGGAGAGGATTGCGGAGGCGGTGAGGGGAGTGGCGGGGTAAGGTTCTGTTAGTCTGCATTCTGCAGAGCCAACACCGTCGGGGGTAGCCCGACAGCTAGTCACTTTTTCTTGCTTCGCCAAAGAAAAAGTAACCAAAAAGAAGGCGACCCCAGCGCGCCGCCCCTGCGGGGTTCCCTCGATAATTCACAAACAAGCGGGGCTGCGCAACTCGCCCTAGCAGGGCACACAAAACGTGCCCTGCCGCGGAGCTCAGACAGTGCTCGCCTAAATCCCCGCTTGTTTGCGAAATATCGAGGCGGCGCACAGGGGATGGTAAAGCGAAATTCAAAACCGTATGGTGGGCAACAAGTCGCCCACCATAGTCAAAATACTTCGAGTCCGGTACATTGGAATAATACATTGGATCAGCTTTACATAATCAACCTTCACGGGGATTTTGATATGAATTTCAACCTTGTATTTATAAGAATTGCTGCCTCATTGCTGTTCGCAGTAACAAGTGTCATCTCTTATGCTGACGAGAATCCCGTGCGAAAAGGGGTCAGCTAATGCGCTCAGAGAATGCGGAGCAACTGCCCTACAGGAATCAGAAGCCAAAATGAAAGAAGCATACAAAGAACTCTTGAATGCCCTTCCTAAGAAAACTAATCCGAGTAATGAATCTTGGAGTGTTACCAAATCGGACTTAATCAAAGCACAAGCCTTATGGATAAAATCCGCTTCTGCTAACTGTTCGATTCACGCGTCATTATCCTTACCCACATGGCAGTGGGGCAGCGCCCAATATGATCTGTGCCTTGCTGGGAATTATGATGAGCGCACAAGAACATTAAAAAGCTGGAAAGAGTGTGCGGCGGATGGTGACTGCTGAAGGCCGAGCAAACGAGTTCGCGTGGGCACGAAGTGCCCACGCAGTGTTTTTGATTTTCGCTTTCTTTCCCCTGTGCATCGCCGAGTAGCGGAGACCAGACAGGGGTAGTCCGACGAATATGTTTGAGCACGTGGCCGCGAAGCGGATCGTGCGAGTTTATGAGGAGGCCAGTCTGGTTGAGCAACGCAGGGAACCCCGCAGGGGCGGTGCGCTGGGGTCGCCTTCTTTTTGGTTACTTTTTCTTTGGCGAAGCAAGAAAAAGTGACTAGCTGTCGGGCTACCCCCGACGGTGTTGGTTTTGAATTCCCAGATTAGCGGGCTGCGCCCATCCTTCGATACACCGCGCTGCGCGCGGCACTCAGGACGAACGGTATGGAGTGGACTAACCGAAACGACCCGTGATGTAGTCTTCCGTCTCTTTCCTCTTCGGATTGGTAAACACCGTACTGGTATCTCCAAACTCGATCAGGTCGCCCAGATACATATAAGCCGTAAAGTCCGAAACGCGCGCCGCCTGCTGCATATTGTGAGTAACGATCACAATGGTGAAATCCTTCTTCAGCTCATCGATCAGCTTCTCGATGTGCGCCGTAGAGATCGGGTCGAGCGCCGAAGTCGGCTCGTCCAGTAGCAGCACTTGCGGTTTGACCGCGATGGCGCGGGCGATGCACAGGCGTTGTTGCTGGCCACCGGAAAGGCCGGTGCCGCTCTGCTTCAGCTTGTCCTTCACTTCGTTCCACAGCGCGGCCTTCTTCAGTGCCCATTCCACGCGTTCGTCCATGTCGTGTTTGCTCAGGTTTTCATAGAGCTTCACGCCGAAAGCGATGTTGTCGTAGATGGACATCGGGAACGGGGTTGGTTTCTGGAACACCATGCCGATCTTGGCACGCAAGGTGTTGAGGTCTTGTTTCTTGTCCAGCAGGTTCTGTCCATCCAGCAGGATCTCGCCGGTGGCGCGTTGCTTGGGGTAGAGCTGGTACATGCGATTGAAGGTGCGCAGCAGGGTGGATTTGCCGCATCCGGACGGTCCGATGAATGCGGTGACCATCTTTTCCGGGATGACCAGGTTGATGTCTTTCAGCGCACGATCTGCTCCGTAGTAGAAATTCAGATCGCGAACGATCAATTTCGGGGCGGAGATGGTTGATTCGGCATTCATTTAGATGTCGTCCTTATTGATTGTTCGATTTCTGGCGGAACATGACACGCGCCACGATGTTCAGGGTGAGTACGCTCAGGGTGATGAGCAGTGCACCTGCCCAGGCGAGTGTGTGCCAATCGCTATAGGGGCTCATCGCGAATTGGAAGATGACTACCGGCAGATTGGCCATGGGCTGGTTCATGTTGCTGTTCCAGAACTGGTTGTTCAGCGCGGTGAACAATAATGGTGCGGTTTCGCCGCTGATGCGCGCCACGGCCAGCAATACGCCGGTCAATATCCCTGCGCGTGCGGCGCGCAAAGTGACGAAGCTGATGATTTTCCATTGCGGAGCGCCTAATGCTGCTGCGGCTTCGCGCAAGCTGTTGGGCACCAGGCGTAGCATGTTTTCGGTGGTGCGGATGACGACGGGAATGACGAGGATGGCGAGTGCGAATGCGCCACCCCAACCGGCAAAGTGCCCGACCTTGACCACATACATTTCGTAAACGAACAGGCCGATGACGATAGAGGGGGCCGATAGCAGGATGTCGTTGATGAAACGGGTGATCGGCGCCAGCCAGCCGCGCTGGCCGAATTCGGCCAGATACGTTCCGGCCAGGATCCCGATGGGGGTGCCGATGAGGATGGCGATGACGACCATCATCACGCTGCCGAAGATAGCGTTGATCAGGCCGCCAGTGCTGCCGGGCGGTGGCGTGGTCTGGGTAAATACGTGCATGCTCAGGCCGGGCAGGCCGTTTACCAGTAACGTCCATAATATCCAGCCGAGCCAGAACAGGCCGAACAGCATGGCCAATACCGAGATGCCCAGGCTGACCGTGTTGACGATACGGCGGCGTGTGTAAAGGTACGACATGTCAGGCTCCATGCCCTTCGCGCTTGGACAGCTTGTACAGCATGAGGCGAGCCAGCGAGAGGACGACGAATGTGATGAAGAACAGGATCAGGCCGAGCTCAATGAGCGAAGAGGTGTACAGATCGCCGACCGCTTCTGCAAATTCGTTGGCCAGCGCCGAGGAGATGCTGTTGCCGGGCATCAGCAGCGATTTGTTGAGTTCATGTGCATTGCCGATGACAAAGGTGACGGCCATCGTTTCGCCCAGTGCGCGGCCCAGGCCAAGCATGATGCCGCCGACTACGCCTATGCGGGTATAAGGCAATACCACTTTCCACATGACTTCCCATGTCGTAGAGCCCAAGCCATACGCGGATTCCTTGAGCATGGTCGGGACGACGTCGAATACATCGCGCATCACCGAAGCGATAAACGGGATAACCATGATCGCGAGAATGATGCCGGCCGTAAGCATGCCGATGCCCATGGGCGGGCCGGAGAAGAAGGGGCCAATCAGCGCCCAGGTTCCAATGTGGTCGTTGAGCCAAGGTTCAATGTGATCGGCGAACAGCGGGGCGAAAACGAACAAGCCCCACATGCCGTAAATAATGCTGGGGATGCCGGCCAGCAGTTCGACTGCAATGCCAAGCGGGCGGCGCAGCCAATTCGGCGAGAGTTCGGTCAAGAAGATGGCAATGCCGAAACTGACCGGGATTGCGATCAATAATGCGATGCCCGAAGTGACCAGGGTGCCGATGATAGGGATCAACGCGCCGTATTGGTCGTTGACCGGATCCCACTCGGAGCTGGTCAGAAAGCCGAAACCAAATGCATGGATGGCAGGAAGGCTGCCCACGATCAATGAGCCGATGATCGCTGCAAGCAAGGCCAGCACGGCAAATGCCGCAAGACGGGTCAGGTTGCGGAACAACAAGTCGAGCAGAGCTTGTCGTTTAAGGCGCGCTTCATGCAGGAAATTCGACATAACTCTCTGTTTGGGAAGAAGAAGTTAATTGTTATTTATTTAACTACGAAGGGGGCTGGAGCCCCCTTCGCGCATTATATCTGACGAGCCTGCCTAACAGGCATACTCGTTTAGCTTAGTGCCATGCAGATTTGCCGTGCTCATCCTTGATGTTCTTTTTCCAGGAATCCTGGATCAGCTTAACCACCTTGTCAGGCATGGGAACATAATCCAGCGATTCGGCCATGCTATCGCCGTTGGCATAGGCCCAGTTGAAGAATTTCAGTACTTCTTCGGCAGTTGCCAGTTTCTGCTGGGTTTTATGCATCAGGATGAAAGTCGCACCAGCGATCGGCCAGCTGTTCTTCCCGGCTTCGTCAGTCAGGATTTCATAGAATCCCGGAGCTTTTTCCCAACGTGCTCCTGCTGCTGCGGATTTGAACGTGTCGCTATTGGGGGAGACAAATTCACCATCGTGGTTCTTCATCATCGTGTAAGTCATCTTGTTCTGCAGGGCATAAGCATATTCCACATAACCGATGGAATTCTTGATGCGCTGTACATAAGAAGCCACGCCTTCATTGCCCTTGCCGCCGGTGCCGGCCTTCCAGGATACCGAGGTGCCTTCGCCGACTGCAGATTTCCAGTCAGAGCTTGCCTTGGACAGGTAGTTGGTGAAAATGAAAGTGGTACCCGAGCCATCCGACCGATGCACGACTGTGATGTTCTCGTCCGGCAAATTCATGCCGCTGTTCATTGCAACAATGGCCGGATCATTCCATTTGGTGATTTTGCCCAGATAGATTTCCGCCAATGTCTTGCCGTCCAGCTTCAATTTACCAGGCTCGATGCCGTTGATATTGACAACCAGAACAACACCGCCCATTACCGCTGGGAACTGGGTCAGGCCTTTCGCTTCCAGATCCTCCGGCTTCAACGGCATATCGGAGGCGCCAAAGTCTACTGTTTTTGCATCGATTTGCTTGATACCACCACCGGAACCGATGGACTGATAGTTCAAGCCGATGTCGGTTTTTGCCTTGTAGGCTTCAGCCCACTTGGCATATATGGGATAGGGGAAGGTTGCGCCTGCGCCAGTAATGTCGCTGGCGTATGCAACGCCAGCAGACAACAGGGCAGCGGACAGGCCGATGCTGCTAAGAAGACAATTCAGTTTGCTCATTCAATATTCTCCCAAAAGGATTATTCGTTTGCTCGCCGTTTGCTAGCGAAGCGCATCTTAGAGCGTGTTTGTTACACAATTATTACACAATGCAACAAATTGATGAGGGGCGATACTGGACAAGAACAGGCTTGTATTTCAATGTGCGAGCGCACTCGGATTGACCATTTAGGGTTTCATCGGTAGTATCGCCCGCCTCTGAAACGTCAGGAGATGATCCAGATGCGTCGCAAGTTGGTGGTCGGAAATTGGAAAATGCACGGCTCGCTGTCTCAGAACGAGTCTTTGCTGTCTGCGGTTAAAAAGGGCGTTGCGCAGCTGCCGGGTGTGGATGTCGCGGTTTGTGCCCCTTTTCCTTATCTGGCCCAACTCAAGCAGGAGTTGTCTGCTTCAAGCCTGAAGTGGGGGGCACAGGATGTCCACCAGCTCGAAAAGGGAGCTTTTACTGGCGAAGTGTCCGCTGCGATGCTGGCCGATTTTGGCTGTACTTATGTGATCATCGGGCATTCCGAGCGTCGCAGCATCTACGGCGAGAGCAGCCGTCTGGTGGCTGAGAAGTTTGTTGCAGCGCAAAAGGCGGGATTGATTCCCATCCTGTGCGTGGGCGAAACCTTGGAGCAGCGCGAAAGCGGGGCTACCGAAACCGTGGTTGCCGAGCAGCTGGATGCGGTGATCGCGTTGGCCGGAGTGCAGGCATTGCGCAAAGCGGTCGTGGCATATGAGCCGGTCTGGGCGATCGGTACGGGCAAGACGGCTTCGCCAGAGCAGGCGCAGGCGGTTCATGCCTTCATTCGTCAGCGGGTGGCCGGGCATGATGCCCAAGTCGCGCAGGGTTTGGTTATACTGTACGGCGGCAGCGTAAAGGCTGCGAATGCGCCCGAGTTGTTCGCCAAGGCGGATATCGATGGCGGGCTGATCGGCGGCGCGGCCTTGATTGCCGAGGATTTTCTGGGCATATGCCGCGCAGGTCAGTGACAGAATAAATAATGAGTTTGATTCGTTTCGGGGTGTAGTGTGGAAAATATAGTTTGGGTAGTGCATGTGATAACAGCGGTTGTGCTGGTCGGTTTGGTGTTGATACAGCACGGTAAGGGGGCCGATATGGGCGCGGCGTTTGGTTCCGGTTCCGCCGGGAGCTTGTTCGGCTCCAGTGGTTCCGCCAATTTCCTGAGCCGCAGCACGGCAGTGGCAGCGACCATATTCTTCATCACCAGCCTTTCGTTGACCTATCTGTATTCGCGCACCGGCAAAGAGCAGGGTGTGATGGATAAAGTGGATGTGCAAAAGCTTCAGCAGCAGGTTGTTCCTGCACCTGTCGTGAATCCTTCCGATTCGAAGTCGCAACAAATACCAAAATAATTAAAACCTTAAGAAATATGCGGAGTTGGCGGAATTGGTAGACGCGCAGCCTTGAGGTGGCTGTGTCCGAAAGGACGTGAGGGTTCGAGTCCCTTGCCCCGCACCAAATCGAATGAACCGAGGCCGTGAGCCGAAGGTCAAAAAACTAGAGTAGCAGTCTGTGCTCCGCCGTCATCGGGAGCTTCAGAGAAGGGGGACTCAATAGATGTTGGAAAATTATTTTCCGGTTCTGCTGTTTATCGCCATCGCGCTCGTGATAGGCGTGATGCCCTTGATACTTGGCAAGTTGGCTGGCCCAAGCCGGCCAGACGATAAAAAACTTTCCCCCTATGAGTGTGGTTTCGAAGCGTTTGAAGACGCACGTATGAAATTCGACGTGCGCTTCTATCTCGTTGCCATCCTGTTCATCCTGTTCGATCTTGAGATCGCTTTTCTGTTTCCCTGGGCGATCGTCCTCAAAGAGATCGGCACCTTCGGTTTTGTTTCCATGATGATCTTCCTTGCCATCCTTGTGGTTGGCTTTGTCTACGAATGGATGAAAGGGGCCTTGGAATGGGAATAGCAGTGCGAGCAGGGAGCAGGGGCCCCGCGCAGCGGGGATGTGACCGTCCGCGAGTGCTGCCTCAATGCGCGGAGAAGGAAGGGACTGGTTATGGGCATTGAAGGAATCCTTGAAAAAGGCTTTGTCACTACCACTGCGGATGCGGTGATCAACTACACGCGTACCGGTTCGCTGTGGCCGATGACTTTCGGGCTGGCCTGCTGTGCCGTGGAGATGATGCATGCGGCATTGCCGCGCTATGACCTGGACCGTTTCGGCGCCGGTGCTTTCCGTCCCAGCCCGCGCCAATCCGACGTGATGATCGTGGCCGGCACGCTGTGCAACAAAATGGCCCCGGCTTTGCGCAAAGTCTACGACCAGATGGCCGAGCCGCGCTGGGTGATCTCCATGGGTTCATGTGCAAACGGCGGCGGTTACTACCATTATTCCTATTCCGTGGTTCGCGGCTGCGATCGCATCGTGCCGGTCGACATTTATGTTCCCGGTTGCCCGCCCACCGCTGAGGCGCTGCTGTATGGCGTCATCCAGCTGCAGAACAAGATCAAACGAACCAATACCATTGCACGTTAGGCTGAACATGGCTACCGACCTGAATATACTCTCCGCTAATCTTAACGAGGCTTTCTCAGGCAAGGTAGTCAGCCTGGAGAAACGCCTTGGGTGAACTGACGCTGGTGGTGAAGGCCGGCGACATGATCGGCGTATTTACCCGTCTGCGCGACGATGCTGACATGCGTTTCGACGAGTTGATCGATGTTTGCGGAATTGACTATTCCACATATGGCAGCGAGCTTTGCGAGGATGGCAAGTATCTGCCGGATGCGCCGCGTGAGGGGCTCCGGTTTGCCGCGGTCTATCATCTGCTCTCCGTCACGCACAACCTGCGTTTGCGGGTGCGCGTGTTTGCAGAGGATGACGAGATGCCGATTTTGAATTCGGTGACGGGCATCTGGCCTTCCGCGAACTGGTACGAGCGCGAGGCGTTCGACTTGTACGGCATCATCTTCACCGGACATCCCGACCTGCGCCGTATCCTCACCGATTACGGTTTCGTCGGCAACCCATTCCGCAAGGACTTCCCCTTGTCAGGCACAGTCGAGATGCGCTATGACGCAGCGCAGCAGCGCGTGGTCTATGAGCCGGTGACGGTAGAGCCGCGCCAGCTGACGCCGCGCACGATGCGCGAAGAGAATTTCGGTCGCAACTGAGCCGAATCTGGAGAAGGCAACGTTATGGCAGAACTCAAGGATTACACCATGGATTTTGGCGCCGGCCTGCCTTTGGCCTTGACTTGCTTACGCAAGCTGGCCTGTGCCGAAGTTCATTGTGAGCATGCGGTGAATCGTCAGTGAAGCGGTGAAAATATGGCTGAGATTAAGAACTACACAATGAACTTTGGCCCGCAGCACCCGGCCGCGCACGGCGTGTTGCGCCTGGTGCTGGAGCTGGATGGCGAAGTGGTAGAGCGCGCCGACCCTCACGTCGGTTTGCTGCATCGCGCGACTGAAAAGCTGGCTGAGCACAAGACCTTCCTGCAGACAGTCCCCTACATGGATCGCCTGGACTATGTGTCCATGATGCTCAACGAGCATGCCTATGTGATGGCGATCGAAAAGCTGGCGGGTATCGAAGTGCCGATCCGTGCGCAATACATCCGCGTCATGTTCGACGAGATCACGCGCATCCTGAATCACCTGCTCTGGCTGGGCGCTTCCGGCCTCGACCTCGGTGCGATGACGCATGCTGTTTTACACCTTCCGCGAACGCGAAGATCTGCTGGATGCCTATGAGGCCGTGTCCGGTGCGCGCATGCATGCGGCCTACTATCGTCCGGGCGGCGTCTATCGCGACCTGCCGGACACCATGCCGCAATATGAAGTCAGCAAGATCCACAATGCGGCAGCAGTCAAGAAGATGAACGAGAACCGCCAGGGTTCGCTGCTGGATTTCCTGGAAGACTTCACCAACCGCTTCCCCAAGATGGTGGACGAGTACGAGACGCTGTTGACCGACAACCGTATCTGGAAACAGCGCACGGTGGGCATCGGCGTGGTGTCGCCGGAACGTGCGCTGGCGATGGGATTTACCGGCCCGATGCTGCGCGGCTCAGGCGTGGTGTGGGATCTGCGCAAGAAACAGCCGTACGAAGTCTACGACCGCATGGACTTCGACATCCCGGTCGGCGTCGAGGGCGACTGCTACGACCGTTATCTGGTGCGCGTGGAAGAGATGAGGCAAAGCAACCGCATCATCAAGCAATGTATCGACTGGCTGCGCAAGAATCCGGGGCCGGTGATATCGGACAACCTGAAGTTCGCGCCGCCCAAACGCGAATCCATGAAGCAGAACATGGAAGAGCTGATCCACCACTTCAAGCTGTTCACCGAAGGTTTCCATGTGCCGGCCGGCGAGGTGTATTCCGCCGTCGAGCATGCCAAGGGCGAATTCGGCATCTACCTGGTGTCGGATGGGGCGAACAAGCCTTATCGCATGAAGATACGCGCTCCCGGCTTTGCCCATCTGTCCAGCCTGGACGAGATGGCGCGCGGGCACATGATCGCCGATGTGGTGGCGATCATCGGTACGCAGGACATCGTTTTCGGGGAGATAGACCGCTGATGTTATCCCAACAGATCACCACGCTCATCGACAAAGAGCTGAAGAAATATCCTGCCGATCAGCGCCAATCCGCCGTGATGGCGGCGTTGCGTTTTGTGCAGGACGAAAAAGGCTGGATCGCCCCCGAAGATATGGCCGATATTGCCGTCTATCTTGGCATGCCGCAGATGGCGGTGTACGAAGTGGCGACCTTCTACCATATGTACAACCTCAAGCCGATGGGCAAATACACGCTGACCGTGTGTACCAACCTGTCGTGCCAGTTGTGCGGATCGGGCGACACGCTGGCGCATCTCAACAAGAAGCTGGGCATCGGCCTGGGCGAAGTCACGGCAGACGGCAAATTCGGTCTGCGCGAAGGCGAATGCATGGGCGCTTGCGTCGATGCGCCGTTGTTCACCATCAACAACAAGAAAATGTGCGGTCGTTTGACCAGCGAGAAGATCGACCAGATACTGGCCGAACTGGATGGGGGGCAGGCATGAGCGCGCACATCATCCTGGCTACGGCCGCAGACGGACTGGCAAATCTGGATAACTACGTCAAGGCGGGCGGCTACCAGGCATTGCGCAAGGTGCTGACCGAGAAGATGTCAGCCGATGCGATCATCGCCGAAGTGAAGGCATCCGGCCTGCGCGGTCGCGGCGGTGCGGGTTTCCCCACCGGCCTGAAGTGGAGCTTCATGCCGCGCAACTATGAGGGCGAGAAATATCTGGTATGCAACTCGGACGAAGGCGAACCGGGCACCTGCAAGGATCGCGACATCCTGCGCTACAACCCGCACCTGCTGATCGAAGGCATGGCCATCGCCGCCTACTGCATGGGCGTGAAGACCGGCTACAACTATCTGCACGGCGAGATCTTCGAGGCCTACGAGATCATGGAAGCGGCCTGCGAGGCGGCGCGCAAGGCGGGCTATCTGGGCAAGAACATCCTCGGCTTCGATTTCGAATTCGACCTGCACAACCATATGGGCTACGGCGCCTACGTCTGCGGCGAAGAGACCGCGCTGCTCGAATCCATCGAGGGCAAGAAAGGCCAGCCGCGTTTCAAGCCGCCGTTCCCGGCCAGCTTCGGCCTGTACGGCAAGCCGACCACCATCAACAACACCGAGACCTTCGCCAGCATTCCCTACATCATCCGCGAGGGCGGGCAGAAGTTCGCCAACCTGGGCGTGCCCAACAGCGGCGGCGTCAAACTGTTCTCCATTTCCGGTCATGTGAACAATCCCGGCAACTTCGAAGTGCCGATGGGGACGCCGTTCAGGACATTGCTGGAAATGGCGGGCGGCGTGCGCCACGGTCATAAGCTCAAGGCGGTGATTCCCGGCGGGTCATCCATGCCGGTGCTGCCGGGCGAGATCATGATGGACCTCAACATGGATTTCGATTCCATCCAGAAGGCCGGTTCCTATCTGGGATCCGGCGCCATCATCGTGATGGACGATACCACCTGCATGGTCAAGGCGCTGGAGCGCCTGTCCTATTTCTATTACGAAGAATCCTGCGGTCAATGCACACCGTGCCGCGAAGGCACAGGCTGGCTGTATCGCATCATCCACCGTATCGAACACGGCGAGGGCAAGCCGGAAGACCTGGATCTGTTGCTCGACCTGTGCAACAACATCGCCGGACGCACCATCTGTGCGCTGGGCGATGCGGCGGCGTGGCCGGTGCAAGGCATGCTCAAGCACTACCGCAAGGAATTCGAATATCACATCGAGCACAAGCGTTGCCTGGTGTGAGGCTGAATGGCATAGGTGAGCAATGATCAACATCGAAATCGACGGTAAGCAGATACAGACGGAAAACGGCGCGACCATCATCGAGGCCGCGCATCAGGCCGGGATCGCCATCCCGCATTTCTGCTATCACAAGAAACTCTCCATCGCCGCCAACTGCCGCATGTGCCTGGTGCAGGTGGAAAAGGCGCCCAAGCCGTTGCCCGCCTGTGCCACGCCGGTGGCCGAGGGCATGAAGGTCTTCACCCATTCCGAACAGGCAGTGAAAGCACAAAAGGGCGTGATGGAATTCCTGCTGGTGAACCACCCGCTGGATTGCCCGATCTGCGACCAGGGCGGCGAATGCATGCTGCAGGACATGTCGGTCGGCTACGGTGGCGGCCATTCGCGCTATCACGAAGAGAAGCGCGTGGTGCTGGGCAAGGACATCGGCCCGCTGGTGTCGGCGGAAGAGATGAGTCGCTGCATCAACTGTACCCGTTGCGTGCGCTTCGGCCAAGAGATTGCCGGACAGATGGAGCTGGGCCAGGCTTTCCGCGGCGAGCACGCCGAGATCATGTCCTTCGTTTCCGGTACGGTGGATTCCGAACTTTCCGGCAACATGATCGATTTGTGCCCGGTCGGGGCGCTGACCAGCAAGCCGTTCCGCTACAAGGCGCGCAACTGGGAACTGTCGCGTCGCCGCTCGGTGAGCGCACATGACAGTCTTGGCTCAGGCCTCTCCGTGCAGACCAAGAACAACCGCGTGTTGCGCGTGCTGCCGGTCGAGAACGAAGAGATCAACGAATGCTGGCTGTCCGACAAGGACCGTTTCGCCTATGCCGGCCTGAATGCGGATGACCGCCTGACCAAACCGATGATCAAGCAGGACGGCAAGTGGCAGGAAGTGGAATGGCAAGTCGCGCTGGAATATGCGGCCAATGGTCTGCGTCATATCGCCAATGGTGCGGGTGCCGAGCAGATCGGTGCGCTGGCGACGGCGAACTCCACGCTGGAAGAACTCTACCTGCTGCAGAAGCTGATGCGCGGCATCGGCAGCGATAACATCGATTTCCGTCTGCGCCAGTCCGACTTCAGCGGCGACGGCAAACAGCAGGGCGCGCCCTGGCTGGGCATGTCCATCGCCGACATCAGCAAGGCAGACCGCTTCCTGATCGTCGGCAGCTTCCTGCGCAAGGATCATCCCTTGCTGGCGGCACGTATCCGCCAGGCGGTGAAGAAGGGCGCGCAAGCCAACATCATCCATTCCGCCGATGACGACCTGCTGATGAAGGTGGCGAACAAGGCCATCGTTGCGCCGGACGCACTGGTGGATGCCTTGACCCAGGTCTCCAAGGCTCTGACGGCGAAGCAGACCGAAGGTATCGCCGGCAGCCTGTCCAGCGGCGAGCGCGTGGTCGTGCTGCTGGGCAATTTCGCACAACAACATCCGCAAGCCGCGCAATTGCAGGCGCTGGCGCAACAGATCGCCGCACTGAGCGGCGGCAAATTCGGTTTCCTGGGCGAAGCGGCCAACAGCGTCGGCGGTTACCTGGCTCAGGCCACGCCGGGCGCCAAGGGCCTGAATGCGGCAGCCATGCTGGCGACACCGCGCAAGGCGTATGTATTGCTGAACGTCGAGGCGGAACTGGACTGCGCCGATCCGCAGCAAGCCGTTGCTGCGATGCAGGCGGCCGACCTGGTGATCGCGATGTCCGCCTACAAACATCACGCAACCGAATATGCCGATGTGCTGTTGCCCATTGCGCCGTTTACCGAAACCTCCGGTACTTTCGTCAGCACCGAAGGCCGTGTGCAAAGCTTCAAGGGCGCAGTCAAGCCGCTGGGCGAGGCACGTCCGGCATGGAAGGTGTTGCGCGTGCTGGGCAACTTGATGAAGGTGGATGGATTCGATCAGGACACTTCGGAGGCGGTGCGCGACGAGGCGTTGAAGGGCGTGGATGTCGCCGCGAGACTGAACAACGCCATCGGCGGCGTGGAAGCGAAATCCGCGACACCGATGAGCGGCCTGCAGCGCGTCAGCGATGTGCCGATCTACGCGACCGACGCCGTGGTGCGCCGCTCTGCGCCACTGCAAGCCACCGCCGATGCCGCGATGCCGCAGGCATGGCTGCACAGCGACGAGTTGAAGAAACTGGGCGTGCAAGCCGGTGCGACGGTCAAGGTCAGCCAGGGGCGAGGCAGCGTGCAGCTGGTCGCGGCAGCAGACGATAAGTTGCCCAAGGGAGTGGTGCGGGTGGCTGCAGGCCATGCGGCGACTGCTGCGTTGGGCGCGATGTTTGGAACGATCTCCGTGGAGCGTGCATGATGGAAGCCCAGGTCCTGCAATTTTTCCAATGGTTCTGGAACCTGTTCGGGCTCTGGGATCTGCTGTGGGGATACATCCGGCCGATCTGGCCGGTGATCTGGACGCTGATAAAGATCGTCGTCATCATCGCCCCAGTCATGTTGGGCGTGGCCTACCTGACCTGGGCCGAGCGCAAGGTGCTGGGGTACATGCAGGTGCGTGTCGGCCCCAACCGCGTGGGCTATTACGGGTTGCTGCAACCGATAGCGGACGGCCTCAAGCTGCTGTTCAAGGAAATCATCATTCCGACCGGCGCCAACAAATTCCTGTTCCTCACCGCGCCGGTGCTGTCGCTGGCGCCTGCGCTGGCAGCCTGGGCCGTGGTGCCATTCGACGACGGCCTGATTCTGGCGAACGTGAATGCAGGATTGCTCTACCTGCTGTCGATGACTTCGCTCGGTGTGTACGGCATCATCATCGCCGGTTGGTCGTCCAACTCGAAATACGCTTTCCTCGGCGCCATGCGTTCCGCAGCGCAGATCGTCTCGTATGAACTGGCCATGGGCTTTGCACTGGTGTGTGTGTTGCTGGCGGCGCAGAGCATGAATCTGGGCGACATCGTGCGCGGCCAACAAGGTGCCTATGGCATGCTGGGCTGGTACTTCATTCCCCTGTTCCCGATGTTCGTGGTGTATTTCCTTGCCGGAGTGGCCGAAACCAACCGCGCACCGTTCGATCTGGCTGAAGGCGAATCCGAGATCGTGGCTGGTTTCCACGTCGAATATTCCGGCATGGGATTCGCGCTGTTCTTCCTGGCTGAGTATGCCAACATGATCCTGATCGCGGCCTTGAGCTCGGTGTTGTTCCTCGGCGGCTGGCTCAACCCGTTCCACGGCTGGTCGATATTGGGCGAATGGACCGATCATGTTCCGGGATTGTTCTGGATGCTGGGCAAGATGTGCGTCATGCTGTTCCTGTTCCTGTGGCTGCGTGCGACTTTCCCGCGTTATCGCTACGACCAGCTGATGCGCCTGGGCTGGAAGGTGTTCATTCCGCTCACGCTGGTGTGGGTGGTGGTTGTCGCCGCGTGGATGCAGACGCCTTTCTGGTTGTGGTAGGCGGGCGAGGATAGGGATATTTACACCATGAAAAACCTCATAGATTTCTTCAAGAGTTTTCTGCTGCTCGAGTTGCTGAAGGGCATGTCGGTGACCGGCAAGTATTTCTTTGCCCGCCACGTCACTGTCCAGTTTCCGGAGGAGAAGACACCGCTGAGCCCCCGTTTCCGCGGGCTGCATGCACAGCGCCGCTACCCGAACGGTGAGGAACGCTGCATTGCCTGCAAACTGTGCGAGGCCGTGTGTCCGGCGCTGGCGATCAAGATCGAGGTGGCGGAGCGGGAAGACGGTTCGCGCCGCACCACACAATACGACATCGACCTGACCAAGTGCATCTTCTGCGGTTTCTGCGAAGAGTCCTGTCCGGTGGATGCCATCGTCGAGACGCGCATATTCGAATATCACGGCGAGAATCGCGGCGACCTGTATTACACCAAGCCCATGCTGCTGGCGATGGGCGAGAAATATGAAGCACAGATCGCCCAGGATCGAGCTGCCGATGCCAAGTACCGGTAATCAGAGGATGCCCCATGAACATTGAAACCCTGTTCTACCTGTTCGCTGCCGTGACCGTTTTTGCGGCACTGCGCGTCATTACGGCACGCAATCCGCTGCATGCTGTGTTGTTCCTGGTGCTGGCCTTCGTCGGCAGCGCAGGCATCTGGATGCTGCTGGAAGCCGAATTTCTGGCGATCGCGCTGGTGCTGGTGTATGTCGGCGCAGTGATGGTGCTGTTCCTGTTCGTGGTGATGATGCTCGACATCAATATCGAGCAGTTGCGCGTGGGTTTCTTGCGCTGGCTGCCGGTCGGCCTGTTGTTGGCAGGTTTGATTGGCGTGCAGATGGTGTGGGTGCTCGGTGCGGGAGAAGTTTCTGCCGGTAAGATGGCCGTCAAGCACGCCAGTGACTACAGCAATACCAAGGTGCTGGGGCGTTTGATCTATACCGATTATGTCTACCCGTTCGAGTTGGCAGCCGTGCTGCTGCTGGTGGCGATGGTCGCGGCGATCGCGCTGACTTTGCGCAAGCGTCGCGATGCCAAACGGCAGGACATCAGTCAGCAGGTCAAAGTCAAGAAACAGGATCGCCTGCGTGTCGTGTCCGTCCCGTCGTCACGCAAGGCGGATGCAGCACAGGATAACGCGTTGCCGAACGGGCACGCTGCGGACTAAAGCAAAGGGGAGAACATGTTGAATCTTGGGCTATCGCATTATCTGGTGTTGAGCGCGGTGCTGTTCGCCATCAGCGTGGTCGGCATCTTCCTGAACCGCAAGAACCTGATCGTGCTGCTGATGGCGATCGAACTGATGCTGCTGGCGGTGAACACCAATTTCATCGCCTTCTCCCATTACCTGAACGACACGGCAGGGCAGGTGTTCGTGTTCTTCATCCTCACCGTGGCGGCTGCGGAAGCGGCGATCGGTCTGGCGATCCTGGTGGTGCTGTTCCGTAACCTGCACACCATCAATGTCGATGATCTCGGCAGCTTGAAAGGTTGATGCGCATGGATATGCACAGTCTGTATTTGCTGGTTCCGCTGGCCCCGCTGGTCGGCGCCATTGCCGCCGGCCTGTTCGGCAAGGTGCTGGGGCGCAAGTGGTCGCATCGCATCACCATCGCGCTGGTCGCGGTTTCTTTCTTTGCTTCGCTGGCGATCTTCCGGGATGTGATGGCCGGACATCTGTTCAACGGAACGGTCTACAGATGGATGACATCGGGCGATAGCAGTTTCGAAGTCGGCTTCCTGATCGACCGCCTGACCGTGATGATGATGCTGGTGGTGACCTTCGTCTCGCTGATGGTGCACATCTACACCATCGGCTACATGGAAGAAGACCCCGGCTATCAGCGTTTCTTCAGCTACATCTCGCTGTTCACCTTCTCCATGCTGATGCTGGTGATGGCCAACAACTTCATGCAACTGTTCTTCGGCTGGGAAGCGGTGGGGCTGGTGTCCTACCTGCTGATCGGCTTCTGGTACACGCGCCCGACCGCGATCTACGCCAACCTGAAGGCCTTCCTGGTCAACCGCGTCGGCGACTTCGGTTTCCTGCTCGGCATCGGCCTGGTGCTGATGGTGTTCGGCACGCTGGATTACCAGTCGGTGTTCGCCAACGCGCACAACTATGTCAACGACATGGCGCCCATCCCCGGCATCTCGGTGGGCCTGCTGACCGCGATCTGCATCCTGCTGTTCATCGGCGCGATGGGCAAGAGCGCGCAGTTCCCGCTGCATGTGTGGCTGCCCGATTCGATGGAAGGCCCGACCCCGATCTCCGCGCTGATCCACGCCGCGACCATGGTGACCGCCGGTATCTTCATGGTGGCGCGCATGTCGCCGCTGTTCGAACTGTCCGACACCGCGCTGTCCTTCGTGATGGTCATCGGTGCGATCACCGCGCTGTTCATGGGCTTCCTCGGCGTCATCCAGAACGACATCAAGCGCGTGGTGGCGTATTCCACCCTGTCGCAGCTCGGCTACATGACCGTGGCGCTGGGCGCCTCGGCCTACTCGGTGGCGGTGTTCCACCTGATGACGCACGCGTTCTTCAAGGCGCTGCTGTTCCTTGCCGCAGGCTCGGTCATCATCGCCATGCACCATGACCAGGACATCCGCAACATGGGCGGCCTGCGCAAATACATGCCGATCACCTGGATCACCTCGCTGATCGGTTCGCTGGCCTTGATCGGCACGCCGTTCTTCTCCGGCTTCTATTCCAAGGACAGCATCATCGAAGCGGTCGGCATGTCGCATCTGCCCGGTTCCGGCTTTGCCTATGTTGCCGTGGTGGCGGGCGTGTTCGTCACGGCCTTCTATTCCTTCCGCATGTACTTCCTGGTGTTCCATGGCGAAGAGCGTTTCGGCAAGAGCCATCATGATCATGAAGGCGATCATGACGATGAAGAAATCTCGACCGACCATCATCACGGTCTGGCGCCGGGACAGAAGCCGCACGAGACTTCATGGGTGGTAACGTTGCCGCTGATCCTGCTGGCCATTCCGTCCGTGCTGATCGGCTTCATCACCATCGAGCCGATGCTGTTCGGCGATTATTTCCTCGATGCGATCTACATCAGCCACGAGCATCATGCACTGGCCGAGATGCGCGAAGAGTTCCATGGCGCATTCGCCATGGCGCTGCACGCACTGATCACGCTGCCGTTCTGGCTGGCGCTGGCCGGTGCGGGCAGTGCATGGTTCTTCTATATGAAGCGTCCGGACATCCCTGCCGCCATCAAGCATCGTTTCGAAATCATCTATACCGTGCTTGACCAGAAATACTACTTCGACCGTTTCAACGACTGGTTCTTTGCCGGCGGCGCGCGCGGTGCCAGCCGCCTGCTGTGGAAGTTCGGCGACGTGAAGCTGATCGACGGTTTCTTCGTGAACGGCTCGGCCAAAGTGGTCGGCATGTTCTCCGGCGTGTTGCGCACTTTCCAGACCGGCTACGTTTATCACTACGCGTTTTGGATGATCATCGGCGTGTCTGCACTGCTGACGGTGCGGACATGGTTCGAATAAGGCAGTACTAGAGAAGAGCTGAAGGAACAAGCATGATTTTCGGATACCCCCTGTTAAGCGTCGCCATCTGGCTGCCCATCATCTTCGGCTTGCTGGTGCTGGCTACCGGCAACGACCGCAATGCAAAATTGGCGCGCATCATCGCCCTGGTTGGCTGCGGTTCTGAGCTTTCTGGTGACGATTCCGCTGTATACCGGCTTCGACCGCATGACCAGCGCCATGCAGTTCGTGGTGAATAATGACTGGATCACGCGTTTCAACATTCACTACCACCTTGGTGTCGACGGCATCTCGGTGCTGTTCGTGCTGCTCAACAGTTTCTTCACGCCGCTGGTGGTGATTGCCGGCTGGAAAGTCATCGAAAAGCGCGTGGCGCAATACATGGCTGCATTCCTGATCATGTCCGGTCTGGTCAACGGCGTGTTTGCCGCGCTGGATGCGATGCTGTTCTACGTATTCTGGGAAGCGATGCTGATCCCGATGTTCATCATCATCGGCGTGTGGGGCGGCCCCAACCGCGTGTATGCGGCGGTCAAGTTCTTCCTCTACACCTTGCTCGGCTCGTTGCTGATGCTGGTGGCCTTGCTCTACCTGTACCAGCAGTCCGGCGGCAGTTTTGAAATCCTCGACTACCACCGCATGGCGATGCCGTCGATGACCGCACAGATACTGGTGTTCATCGCCTTCTTCATGGCGTTCTCGGTGAAGGTGCCGATGTTCCCGGTGCACACCTGGTTGCCGGATGCGCACGTTGAAGCGCCCACCGGCGGTTCGGTGGTGCTGGCGGCGATCATGCTGAAGGTCGGTGCCTACGGCTTCATCCGCTTTCTCCATGCCCATCACGCCGGATGCCAGCCACTATCTGGCGCCGGTGATGATCACGCTGTCGCTGATCGCGGTGGTGTACATCGGTCTGGTCGCGCTGACCCAGGCCGACATGAAAAAGCTGGTGGCGTATTCATCCATCTCGCACATGGGCTTCGTCACGCTCGGCTTCTTCATCTTCAATGAATACGGCATCGAGGGCGCGCTGTTGCAGATGATTTCGCACGGCTTTGTGGCGGGCGCATTGTTCCTGTGTATCGGCGTGCTGTATGACCGCGTGCACTCGCGCCAGATCGTCGATTACGGCGGTGTGGCCAACAAGATGCCGGTATTCGCGGCGTTCTTCATGCTGTTCGCCATGGCCAACAGCGGCTTGCCCGGCACCAGCGGTTTTGTCGGCGAGTTCATGGTGATCATGGGCGCGGTGAAAGCCAACTTCTGGTATGCCTTCCTGGCGGCCAGCACGCTGATCTTCGGCGCGGCCTATACGCTGTGGATGTACAAGCGCGTGATCTTCGGCGCGGTCGCCAACGACCATGTCGCCCATCTGCGCGATATCGGCGGCCGCGAAAAACTCGTCTTTGTCGTTCTGGCGATCACCGTGCTGGGCATGGGCCTGTATCCCTTGCCGTTTGCCGACGTCATGCATGTGTCGGTGAACGATTTGCTGGTGCATCTGGCTACACCTAAAGTTCTGAATTGAGGAAAACATGAATCTTCTCGCCTCCCTGTCCCCGATCTATGCAGAGATATTCCTGCTCGTGATGGTGAGCGTGATCCTCATCGCGGATCTGTTCCTCGTCAATTACACCAAGACCCTGACCTATCTGCTGGTGCAAATCAGCTTGCTGGGTTGTTCGCTGATCACGGTGGCCACGCATCAGGACGGCATAGCGCACCTGTTCAACCACATGTTCGTGGATGACCTGATGTCCGACGTGCTCAAGCTGCTGACCTATCTGTCCGTGTCCATGATGCTGGTGTATTCGCGCAGCTACCTGATGGTGCGCGGGCTGTTCACCGGCGAATTCTTTCGCCCTGACGCTGTTTTCCACACTGGGCATGATGGTGATGATCTCCGCCAGCAACTTCCTGACCCTGTATCTCGGTCTGGAGCTGCTTGCGCTGAGCCTGTATGCCATGGTCGCATTGCAGCGCGATTCTGCGATTGCCACCGAAGCGGCGATGAAATATTTCATCCTCGGTGCGATGGCTTCCGGCTTCCTGCTTTACGGCATGTCGATGTTGTATGGTGCGACCGGCTCGCTGGATGTGAATCAGATCGCCATGATCATCACGCACGGCGCACCAAGCAAGACACTGCTGGTGTTCGGCTTGGCCTTCATCGTGGCAGGGCTGGCATTCAAGCTGGGCGCGGTGCCGTTCCACATGTGGGTGCCGGATGTGTATCACGGCGCCCCCACTGCGATCACCATGTTCATCGGCACGGCTCCCAAGCTGGCCGCGTTCGCCTTTGTCATGCGGCTTCTGGTAGAAGCTTTGCAACCGCTGATGATCGACTGGTCCGGCATGCTCATGATCCTTGCGGTGCTGTCGATGGCGGTGGGTAATATCACGGCCATCGCCCAGACCAACCTCAAGCGCATGTTCGCTTATTCGACCATTTCCCATATGGGCTTCCTGCTCATCGGCGTGCTGAGCGGAACCATCGAAGGCTACGGCTCGGCAATGTTCTATGCCGTGACCTATGTTCTGATGAATCTGGGCGGCTTCGGCATGATCCTGTTGCTGTCGCGCGAGGGATTCGAGGCAGACAATCTCAACGACTTCAAGGGACTCAGCCAACGCAGCCCCTGGCTCGCATTCATGATGCTGCTGCTGATGTTCTCCCTGGCAGGGGTTCCGCCCACTGTTGGGTTTTACGCCAAATTCGCGGTACTGAACGCAGCGGTGCAGGCAGGCCATATTCCGCTGGTCGTGATGGCGGTGCTGTTCTCTCTGATTGGCGCGTTCTACTACTTGCGCATCGTCAAACTGATGTATTTCGATGCTCCGGAAAGTCATGAGAAGCTTTATATCCAGCCGGACAGCAGCCTGCTGATCACCATCAACGGCCTTGCCGTGCTGGCGCTCGGTATCCTGCCTGGCACGCTGATGTCTGTGTGTGCCGTTTCCGTGCAGCAATCCTTGCTGCTGCATTGATAGCCAAACAATTTTGACCAGACACTCCCGCTGCGGCGGGAGTGTTCGTTTATAAAGGAAGAATATGGACCTGACAGAAAAGCAACTGGATAGCCAATTGATGTATGACGGCAACTTCATCAATGTCCGCAAGGATACGGTATTGCTGCCTGATGGCAGCGTCAGCACGCGCGAATACATCACCCATCCCGGAGCGGTTGCGATCCTGGCTTTGCTGGATAACGGCAATCTGGTTATGGAACGCCAGTTCCGCTATCCGATACGCCGTGAATTCATCGAATTGCCAGCCGGCAAGATCGATGATGGGGAAGACATCCTGATCACGGCACGACGCGAGCTGCTGGAAGAGACGGGCTATGTGGCGGATGAATGGCTGCATCTCTCCACGACATGGCCGTGCATCGGTTATGCCGACGAACGCATGGAATATTTTCTGGCGCGCGGGTTGAGGCATGAGGGGCGCGATCTCGACGATGGCGAATTCCTCGAAGTGTTCGAGCTTTCGCCGGGTGATGCCATCGAGTGGATACGCCAGGGGAAAATCACCGACAGCAAAACTATCGTGGGGATATTCTGGCTGGAAAAGGTATTGAATGGGTGCTGGGCTGCACCGAAATAAGGCATCAATATGGTGCGCCGTATTTCAAATAGCACTAAATTGGTGAATTATTGAATTGGAAAAATCAGCACGAATGAGAAAATGATTTATAAATCAACGGCAGTATAAGGTGGCATAGGCCTTGCATGCGTCCATGAAGTTTGCACTTTATTGGAGATGATATGGAAAACCTCAAGGTCGGAAGTGATGCATTATTCATTTTATTAGGCGCCATTATGGTGCTGGCGATGCACTCTGGTTTCGCGTTTCTGGAACTGGGAACCGTGCGCAAAAAGAACCAGGTCAATGCCCTGGTCAAGATCCTTTCCGATTTTGCCGTTTCGACGCTGGCCTATTTCTTCATCGGTTACAGCATAGCGTATGGCGTCAACTTCTTCTCCGGGGCGGAGATACTGGCGCAAAAGAACGGCTACGAGCTGGTGAAGTTTTTCTTCCTGCTTACCTTTGCCGCAGCCATTCCGGCCATCGTGTCAGGCGGCGTGGCCGAACGTGCGCGATTCAACCCCATGCTCGCAGCCACCTTCGTATTGGTGGGTTTCGTCTATCCCTTCTTCGAGGGGATAGCATGGAATCACCGCTTCGGTGTGCAGGATTGGCTGAATGCCACATTCGGTGCGGAATTCCACGATTTTGCCGGTTCCGTGGTGGTACATGCGGTCGGGGGCTGGATCGGGCTGGCAGCTGTATTCATGCTCGGCGCGCGCCATGGTCGGTACAGCAAAGAGGGCCGCATCTCCGCCCATCCGCCCTCCAGCATTCCTTTCCTTGCGCTGGGCGCGTGGGTGCTGACCGTAGGCTGGTTCGGCTTCAACGTCATGTCGGCGCAGACCATCGACAAGATCAGCGGCCTGGTCGCGGTGAACTCCCTGATGGCCATGGTCGGCGGCACGCTGGTTGCCCTCTGGATGGGCAAGAACGACCCCGGCTTCGTGCATAACGGTCCGCTGGCCGGCCTGGTGGCGGTTTGCGCCGGTTCGGATGTGATGCACCCCATCGGCGCGCTTATCGTGGGCGGAGTGGCTGGTGCGCTGTTCGTGGTGATGTTCACGCTCACGCAGAATCGCTGGAAGATAGATGATGTGCTCGGCGTGTGGCCATTGCACGGACTGTGCGGCGCATGGGGTGGAATTGCGGCGGGGATCTTCGGCTCTGAAATCCCTTGGAGGGCTTGGCGGCATCAGCTTCATGTCGCAACTCATCGGCACATTGATGGGAATTGCTATCGCTCTGCTGGGTGGATTTGTGGTGTATGGAGCAATCAAGAAAGCCGTCGGTATCCGTCTTGATCGGGAAGAAGAGTTCAATGGCGCAGACCTCACCATACACAAGATCAGCGCCACGCCTGAGCGTGAATCCGGATGGTAGGTTCTTGGCCGGCTTGAGGCGATTATTCGCTGCGTAAAAATGACAAACCCCTCGAAAGAGGGGTTTGTCATTATGCTTGGGGCAATTTGAAATTACTTCTTGCCGCCGTTCACTGCTGCCTTCAGGGTTGCGCCTGCCTTGAACGCTGGGGCCTTGGAGGCCTTGATCTTCAGCGTTTCGCCAGTAGCAGGGTTGCGGCCGGTGCGTGCAGCACGCTTGCGCACTTCAAATGTGCCGAAGCCAACCAGAGCAACATTGTCACCTTTCTTCAAGGCACCAGTGATGATTTCGATCAGAGCGCCAATAGTGCGATCTGCTTCGGCCTTGCTGCCGCCGGTCTTGTCTGCCAATGCATCAATCAGTTCTTTACGGTTCATGTGTCAGCTCCCTTTGTTGTGGTGTAAGTACCGGCGTGGATTGTTATTCATCTTGGCAAAATTGGCAATGCCAGTTGTGCATGATGTGCAACATATTTTAACGAGGGTGCCTGGTCATATGTCTCATGCTCGCGTGCTCGCGGCGGCTGATGCCTTGACAGAGTTGGGCGTGTTGCAACGCAATCAATGGGTTGCAAGTGTTGCGAGGCGGGGCGGCAAGGTAAAACAGCGTTTCGAGAAATGAAGGATGGGTTCTGGAAGAAAATTCGTTGATACGTAAAAACGCGGTGAAATAAGGGAGTTCAGGGGACAAACCGCCTGGTTCAGCATGCGAAGCCTCGCTTTGGAAAACCTTCGTACAGCCATTGCCGGCGTAATCAGGATACTGAACTCAAGATAGTTTCAACTGCGATTTTGATTTTCTGCCCGGTGCAGCCGGAGGGATGAATCCTGCCAGCCGGCACTTGATGCCTTCGATCTTCTTACCCTTCTCGAATCTGATCGAATGGCACACCATCACTTCACCCTTGGCGGCCAGATCCGCTAAGTGTGTTCGGACGCTGTTCAAGGAAATGCCCACAGCCTCTGCGATTTCGGTATCGAGACGTTCGCCGTGCGTTTTCAGGTATTGCAGGATTTCTTTCATGGGTTCCTTGGCGAATCTGTGATTTTGCCGATATGCCAATGTACAGGTAATGGCATGTTTGGACAAATGCTTAAGATATCACGCGTTTTGCCTGGCAAACGGAAACGGTTCGAGGATGCTGGCCCAGAACTGAGCCGATCAGGCACAGGTTCTGGTTGCGCTCAGTCCTTGTCCGCCTCGATGGGGGAGATGAGTTTGACCTCGTCGCCGACCATTGGCACGTACTTCGCCATGCCGAACTGGGTGCGCGAGATGGTGGCGGAGACATCCGCGCCGCAGTGCATCTTTCTGGTCAGCGGAAAGGGGGCGCAGTGGAAGTTGTCCACGCGCAGGGTCAGCGGACGGGTGACTGTAAGCAGGGTGAACATGCCTTCCGCACCGACGACCTTGTCGCCGTCGAACATCAGCTTGTCCGAGGTGAAACGGATGGTCGGGTACTGGACGACATGGAAGAACTCCTCGCCCTTCATGTGCTCATCCCATTTGGCGAAGCCCATGTCGAGCGAGTCGGTCTCGATGGTGAGGTCCACGCTGCCTTTCCTGGCGGCGATATCGAGGGTGATTTTGCCGCTGGTTTTATTGAAGCGCCCGCGCTGGGTGGAATAGCCCAGATGGTTCACTTCGAACATCGGCCAGGTATGGTTCGGGTCGATGGTGTAGCTGTCCGCCGCAAAGACGGGCAGGGCGACCAGTGCGCCAAGCAGAATGCAGATCGATTTGTTCATCGCAGTCTCTCCTTTGCTCTGTAGCCGTCGGTTGCGTGGCAGCGAAGTGCCATCTTCCGGGCGATCTCAAACCTTGTTCCTCAGGAACGGGATCATGCGCAGCAAGATGTCGTCGCGCTCGATGAAGTGGTGCTTGAGCGCCGCGCCGACATGGGCGAGCACCAGCGCGAGCAGCCCGTAATTGAGGTTTTCGTGCACCTCATGCAGCACGTCGGCCAGTTCCTTGTTCTTGCCGACCAGATCGGGCAGCGGCAGCACGCCGAACCAGACGGTCTGGAAGCCCATGGCCGAACTCATCAGCCAGCCGCTGACCGGGATGACGAAGATCAGTACGTACAGCAGGTGATGCACGCTTTCGGCTGCGATCTTCTCCCAGCGCGGCATCGCGGCCGGCAGGGCGGGCGGGCGGTGGGTGATGCGCCAGGAGAGGCGGATCACGGCGAGCAGCACGACGGTGACGCCTATCCACTTGTGGTAGCTGTACAGGCGCAGCTTGTGCGGCGACAGCGGCAGGTCATGCATATACAGGCCCAGCGGGAGTGCAGCGAAGATCAGCAAAGCGATCAGCCAGTGCAGGGTGACGGCGGTTCGGGTGTATCGGTCTGACATGTGAGCCCCTCTCGACTTCATTTTTCGTTTATCCTAGTGAAATAGTCGGTTATGGTCAACTCGGCCATGAGGAGCATTACACGGTTGGGTGGGCTTGAAATTTTCGGGCCGGCCGCAATCTAAAGGCTGTGGCGCGAGTGCTACACTGCGCGCCGGAAAATTTCCTTCTTTGGAGAGTTACAGAATGAAACGCATATTTCTTTTCATCCTGACCAACATCGCCGTGCTGGTGGTCATCAACATCACCTTGCGCCTGCTGGGCGTGGATCGGGTGCTGGATCAAAGCGGCGGCATCAATTTCAGCGCGCTGATGGTGATGTCGGCGGTGATCGGCTTCTCCGGCTCGATCATTTCGCTGTTGATGTCCAAGTGGATGGCCAAGATGTCGGTCGGCGCCCAGGTCATCGAGAACCCGCAGGACCCGACCGAGCGCTGGCTGGTCGAGACCGTGCGCCGTCAGGCGCAGGCTGCCGGCATCGGCATGCCGGAAGTGGCGATCTACGACGCCCCCGATGTGAATGCCTTCGCCACCGGCTGGAACCGCAACGCCGCGCTGGTGGCGGTGAGCACCGGCCTGCTGCACAGCATGAGCCGCGACGAAGCGGAAGCCGTGCTGGGGCACGAGATCAGCCACGTCGCCAACGGCGACATGGTCACGCTGGCGCTGATCCAGGGCGTGGTCAATACCTTCGTGGTGTTCTTCTCCAAGATCATCGGCATCCTGGTCGATCGCGTGCTGCTGAAGAACGATCCGCGCAACGGCCCCGGCATCGGCGCCTTCGTCGCCGAGATCGCCGCGCAGATCGTGCTGGGCATCCTGGCCAGCATGATCGTCATGTGGTTCTCGCGCCAGCGCGAATTCCGTGCCGATGCGGGCGGTGCGAATCTGGCCGGACGGCAGAAGATGATCGCCGCGCTGGAACGTCTGAAGATGAACCACGAACAGGCTGCGATGCCGCAGAACATGGCGGCGATGGCGATCTCCAGCCAGGGCGGTTTCTCCAGGCTGTTCATGACGCACCCGCCGCTGGAAGAGCGCATCGAGGCACTGCGCGCGGGGCAGTGATCCCTTCAGGATGGCAGCCGGCAAAACAAAAACGGCGGGTATACCCCGCCGTTTTTTTATTCATCATCGTCGATATTTCTGTCGCGGCGGGTTGCCGTCATACACCAGGCTTTGCCGGCGCATCAGGTAGGCATCCCGAATGAAGCTGTAGCGGTCGATGATCGCTTCATCCAGCACTTTTTCCTGTTCCAGCAGATTGGCGCGCGTATCCAGACCCTCCACCGCCCAGGCGCTGTTGCGCGTCGGTACATGCTTGGTATTGCTGATGACGCTGGCGAAACTGTCCGCGTAGCGTCCGGTGCCATCGCGGAATGAGCTCGGTCCCAGGATCGGCAACATCAGGTAAGGGCCGCTCGGCACTCCCCAATAACCCAGCGTCTGGCCGAAATCCTCGTTGTGTTTTTCCAGCCGGTCGGTGACGTTGAACAAACCGAACATGCCAAAGGTGCTGTTGAAGACCACGCGTGCACCATCGCTGGCAGCCTGCTTGAACTTGAATTGCAGCAGGTCGTTGGCAGTTACCACCACATCGTCCAGATTGGAGAAGAAGTTGCTGACCATGGTTCTTCACCGGGGTCGGCACGACTGCGCTATAGCCTTTGGCGACGGGCTTGACCACGGCGCGATCCAGCGTGTCATTGAACGCGTAGACGCTGCGGTTGAACGACTCGAAAGGGTCTTTTTGCTGGGTAGATGCGTTGAGGCTGGTGGAACTGCAACCTGTCAGAAACAGGCTTGCAAGCAGCAGGGATATTCGCATCAGATGCATGTAAACGAGACTGGAAAACAATGAATTGGCACGATTATAGGGGGAAACCCGTGTGCATTGCACATGTCTTGTTGCATATAGTGCAAAGCGATTAGTATGTGCATCTATGGATACTTCAACACCCCCCAAGACACGGCAGACGTCATTGCGCATCGGCGTGCTGTTCCTGGTGCTGGCATTCATCGAGCTGACCTGGCTGCATGCGCTCTCCCCGCTGGAGAACCGCCTGTCCGACTGGTTCGTGCGCCAGCAGGCGCAGAGTCTGAAACCGGATGCGGACATCGTCATCGTCGATATCGACGATGCCAGCCTGGCGCGCATGCAGGACACGGCAGGAAGCTGGCCGTGGCCGCGCTCGGTGCATGGCGAGATGGTGCGCGGCATCGCCAAGCAACATCCCAAAGCCATCGTGTTCGACATACTGTTCAGCGAGATGGACCAGTATCGCCCGGAAAGCGATCTCGAATTCAATCGCTCCCTGCATGGTTTGAGCAACGTGTATTTCCCGCTGGTGCGGCGCGATGCGGAGCTGGATGACCAGGGAGCGCCTGCCGCGCAGGTGGCAGCGATGCTGGGCCTGATACGCACCGAGCAGGCCGACGAAAGCGCGCACATTGCGGTGTTGCCGCCGCTGGCCGTCGATCCGGCGCAATGGCGCGCGGGCAGCATCAACTTTACCGAAGATGCGGATGGCGTCGGGCGCCGCTACCAGCTTTACACCGATGCGCATGGCTGGCTGATCCCGTCGCTTCCGGCGCGTGTGGCGAAGGACTTGGGCTATGCCGTGCCGCAACAGCCGGACATGACGTTGGCGTGGCGCGGCGAGCCCGGCTCGTTCAAGCATATCTCCTATGCCGACTTGTACGAGGATTTCAATCGCGAACATCCGCAACGCCCCGCCGGTGAACTGAAAGACAAGATCGTCATCATCGGCACGGCTGCCACCGGTCTTCACGATGTGCGCGTCACGCCGATGGCGAGCCTGTATCCGGGCATGGAGATCCTGGCGACCGCCATCGACGACCTGAAGAACCAGCGCATGATGCATAGTGCGCCTCAAGACTTTGCGCTGTACCTGACATTCCTGCTGCTGGCCTTGCTGAACATGGCGTTCTTGCGCGGTATCAATGCGGTCAAGGCCGGCGTCGCATTGTTCGCGTTCAGCCTGCTGGCATTGCTGGGCAGCTACTTTGCGGTGGCGCAGTTATACCTCTTGCCGGTGCTGTCGCCGTTGCTGCTGGCGTGGGCGAGTTATTTCGCCCTGGCGTTGCGCGAATACCTGCAAGAGCGCAAATCGCGCCAGCAAGCGGTGCAGATGTTCAGCCGCTTCGTCAATCCGCATGTGGTCAAGGAGCTGGTCGCGCATGGCGGCCTGAGCCGCGCGGGCGAGAGCCGCCAGATCACCATCCTGTTCTCCGACATCCGCGGTTTCACCACGCTGTCGGAAAAGCGCACGCCGCAGCAGGTGGTCGACCTGCTGAACCGCTACTTCACCTTGCAGGTCGAAGTGGTGTTCCGCCACGGCGGCTCGCTGGATAAATTCATCGGCGATTGCATCATGGCGTTCTGGGGCGCACCTCTGGACGATCCGGAACATGCACGCCACGCGGTGGAAGCGGCGATAGAAATGGGCGAGGTGCTGCAGCGCTTCAAGAAGGAGTTGGGTGAGGAGGACGCGAGTTTCGATGTCGGCATCGGCATCCATACCGGCCCGGCTGTGGTGGGGCTTATCGGCAGTGACCAGCGGCGCGAATACACTGCCATCGGCGACACGGTGAACCTGGGCAGCCGTATCGAAGGGTTGACCAAGGGCGTTTCGCGCATCCTGGTTTCGCGCGAGACGATGGAAGCTTGCGGCGATGCTTTCGAATTCAAATCGTACGGATCGTTCAAGGTGAAAGGGCGCGAGCAGGAAGTCGAATTGTTCGCGCCGATTGAAAAAGGAGACAAGCAGGAATGAAAAACATCGTCGCACTATTTTTGCTGATCGGCCTGGTGCCGGCAGTCTGGGCGGGAGAGCTGGCGTATACGATACGGCCAACCGAGCTGAAAGCCAAACCATACAGCGACGCGCAGACGTTAACGACGCTCCCCCCGCGCAGCCAGGTCGAAGTGCTGTCGCGCCAGGCAAGCTGGACGCAAGTCAAATCGCCTTCCTTCAGCGGCTGGGTAAAGATGTTGAGCTTGCGCCTGGAGTCGTCCGGACAGAGCAAGCGCGGTGACAACGGGCTGATGGCCTTGTTCAACGTCGCCTCAACCGGCAGGAGCAGTAGCACGGTGACCACCGGCATACGCGGCCTGTCGGAAGAGCAGCTGAAGAACACGAAACCCAATCCCCAGGCGCTTCAGGCTGCGAAGCGTTATGCCGTCAGCCGCCAGGAGGCGCAGCGCTACGCAACAGAAGGCAAGCTGCATGCGCATCAAGTCGAATATCTGGAAGGGGTGAAATGATGAGATCGAATCATTTGGCAATGATGGTGTGTCTGCTGGGAGTTGCGTTTCCCGCCGCCGCCTTTGATCTGGGCAGTATCGACTGGAAGAAGGCTGCGGAGACCGTGCAAAAGGTGCAGAAGGCCAACGCCAACATCGACGAGCCACAGGAGATCTCGCTGGGGGAAGGGATTGCCAGCAACCTGTTGGGAGCGGCACCGCTGCTGAATAATCCGGCAGTGCAGCAATATGTGAATCGCGTCGGACGCTGGCTTACCTTGCAAACCGAGCGTCCCGACCTGCCCTGGCAGTTCGGGGTGCTGGACGATAACGACGTGAATGCCTTTGCGGCACCCGGCGGTTATGTATTCATCACCAAGGGGCTGCTGGCGAAGATGAACAGCGAAGCGGAGCTGGCGGGCGTTCTGGCCCACGAGATCTCGCATGTGCTGCGCAAGCACCATCTGCAAGCCATCAAGAAGGGCGCCCGAAGCGAGCTGTTGGCCGACCTGGCGAACGATGCGATCAAGAGCAATGGCGCAGATCCCCGGTTCTCCAAACTCGTCAGTGCCGGAACAGAAGTGTATGCACGCGGACTGGACAAGGATGACGAATTCGAGGCGGACCGCATGGGCGTGGTGATCGCCGCGCGTGCCGGCTATGACCCCTATGGCTTGCCTGCGGTACTGCAGACGTTGCAGTCGCTCAATCCCAATGATTCCAGTCTGGCGTTGATGTTCAAGACCCATCCCGCACTGGCGGATCGGCTGAGCCTGCTTGATCAGGAGATGTCGGGCCAGTTTTCCAGCTTGGAAAATCAGCCCGATCTTGCTCCACGCTTCTTTAAGGCATTAGGCGCAGGAAAGAAATAAGGTCAGGCGGAGCGGGATGTTGAAGTACGCCGTGATTTCCCGGTCCCAACAGAAAACTATTGGGCTTTGTTCAGGTAATTGCGTGCAAGCGTATGGAACAGAGGTGTCGGGCAGATCAGCTTCGAGCAGATGTTGGCGATGAATGCGGTCGCCATCAACGGCAATATCATTTCATGGCTGTCGATCATTTCCATGACGATGACGAAAGCCGTGATCGGCGCCTGAGTGACCCCCGCAAAATAGGCGACCATGCCCAATATGATCGCTGCGCCAGCAGGCACGGACGTGAACAAATGCGCGATATTGGCGCCAAATCCGGCACCTGCGGATAACGTAGGCGCCATGATGCCGCCGGGGATGCCGCTGATGTAAGAAACGACAGTGGCGGTCATTTTGAGCAGGCCGTAACTTTCAGGCAAAGCCGCGCTGCCGTCGAGCAGCGATTTTGCTTCGCTGTAACCGCTGCCGTAAGTGGTATTGCCCGAAGCCAATCCCACCAGTGCCAGAATCAGGCCGCAGACAGCCGCGAAGGCGACCGGCCTGGCTTTCATCCAGGTGCCCATGCGGCCGGCTATGCCTTTGTTGACTTCGATCAGTGAGCGGCTGAACGTTCCCCCCAGCAACCCTCCAGCGATGCCGCAGATGACGACAACGCCCCATTGGCTGCCGAAAGCCAGCGTTTCGGAGGTGTGGCCGAAATAGGCATAATTTCCGAGCAGGGCAAGAGAGGTGATGCCGGCGATGATTACCGTCATCAGTATGGTTGCGATGTTGTGTTCTTCAAAAGAACGGCTCATCTCCTCAATCGCGAAAACGATACCCGCCAGCGGGGTGTTGAATGCGGCAGCGACTCCGGCAGCGGCGCCGGCGAGGATCAGGCCTTTGTCCAGGTCGTGCTTGGGAAAACGGGCAAGCCCGCCCAGCCTGTGCATGATGGACGCGCCGATCTGGACGGAGGGACCTTCGCGCCCCACGGACGAACCAAACAAGAGACCAACGATGGTGAGAATGATCTTGCCGATCGTTACACGCAGGGAAAGCACTTGTTCGCGGACAGCGCTTTTTTCCCTGGGTTCAAGCGAGGCGATGGTTTGTGGAATGCCGCTGCCCTGGGCTCCGGGGAAAAACCGCCGCGTCAGGATGACGATCGCGACGAGTCCCAAAGGTGTAAGCAGCAGGGGAAGATAAGGCGAAACCGCAAGCAGTTTGTGAAATTGGCCGTTTGCCCATTCGCAAGCGATTGCAAACAGGATGGCAACCAGTCCAACGCAGATAGCACCGCTCCAGAATACTAGTCGGCGTTTCCAATTCCCGATCAGGGCATCCTCCAGCAGGCAAATTTCATCGGCTATCCTTTGTTGCGTCCAGCAGGTAAATGTTGGCGAGGTGGCGTAAAAAAATTTTCACGAAAATATCATAAATCCGGCAGTGACACGCCGGTTTTCCTGGGTTTTGAAATAATTGGCGGTTTACATCCAGCGTCCGCATTCAGGGCTTAACTTTCTTTTGACATTACTTTCGTAACAATATTGATATAAAACCAATTCGTGTCAACTTAAGTGGAGGGCTATTCGTTTGTGCTCTGTTGCAAATGGTTTCAATTCATTACAGGAGGTTCTTTTTATGAAAAAATTGGCTGTTGTTATCGCTTCACTTATGGTCGTGGCATGCGCCTCATCCCCAAAGAACAACATTTCACAAGCAAATGAAAACAGTTCTGCCACAGCTGCAGCGGAAGCCAGCGCGGCAAAAATGGAACTGGGTAAATTGGCTGCAGAAATGCAGCAATTGCAGAAACAAAGCGACTATTTCGACTTCAACAAGTCCACGGTCAAGCCCGAATATCTGGATATCCTTCAGAAAGAGGCGCAGTTCCTCAAATCCCATAAACAGGACGTTGTTACGCTGGAAGGAAATGCCGACGAGCGCGGCAGCGACAAATACAACCTGTCTTTAGGTAAGAATCGTGCCGAAGCGGTTGCCGGGATCCTTGAGAAGGATGGTGTATCTGCATCCCAAATCAAGCTGATCAGCCTGGGCAAAGACAAGCCACGGCTGACATGCCATGCGGAAAAATGCTGGAAAGAAAATCGCCGGGTGGATTTCCTGCATAACCTCAGCTGAGGCTTCCTTCAACGCGGGAAGGCTGGATGGAACAGCGGCTTTCCCGTGTTGCTCAAGCCAAGAGTGCTGCCTGGGGTTTCATCAACTGGTAGAGGTTTGCTATGAACGAATGGCTAATCTTCGGCGTCCTGGTTATATCGCTGCTGATCTTCATCCAGCTCGACAGAGCGCAAACACTGCAAAATTCATTTGCGGTAAACGATCGAGTGACTTCACTTTCCAGCTCGAATTGACTTCGGCGCAAGACTTTGTTGCAGCATAAGGTGTGTCAGGGCCTTGTTACATCCAGGCCTCATGCCGCAGCCACATTCCCGCAGCAATTACTTTGCGTGGTTCTTCGTTACGGGGGCCGCCATCCGTATCCACTGTTCGGGCGGCGAGAGATCGGTATTGCGGAATATGAATTTTCCTTCCTTGCGGTCGGCGAAGTAGTGCTCCAGCGTGTAGCGTACCGGGCGGAAGGCCAGCGTATCCCACGGGATTTCGTTTTCGGCGAAGAGCTGCACTTCCAGACTTTCTACGCCGGGTGAGAAATCCAGGTCGAGCAAGGTGGCGCGGTACAGCAGTTGAACCTGGTCGATGTAAGGAAGGTTATACATCGCATACAGGTCCTGCACGGCTATCCGGGCATTGGCTTCTTCCAGCGTCTCGCGTGCCGCAGCTTGTGAGGTGGTCTCGCCGTTCTCCATGAACCCGGCCGGCAATGTCCATAACCCGCTGCGCGGTTCGATGGCGCGGCGGCAGAGCAGGATACGCCCGTCCTTCCATTCCGGGATGGCGCCAACGATGAGTTTCGGGTTCTGGTAGTGGATGGTGCCGCAGACGGTGCAAACGTGGCGCTCGCGGTGATCGTCCTGTGGCAAGGACAGTTCGACGGGCGCTCCGCAGTTTGAGCAGAATTTCACTGCATCAGTCCCAGAACTTCCACCATGGTGATGGTTCCTTGATTTCCGGGGTGAGGGGGCCGTACTTGTCAATGTTGAGCGTAAGCAAACGCTGGGCATCGTCGCGCAGTTTTTCCATGCCCATCGCGTCATAAGCCTTCACCATGATCTGCAAGGCATCGCGCGTCTGCGGCGTTTGCGGGAAATCGATCAGCACGCCCTGGGCCCGGTTCGCTGCTGCCACGTAGGCCCCCCGCCGCAGGTAATAACTCGCCACGTGGATCTCTCCGGTGGCCAGCGTGTCGAGCAGGTATTGCATGCGCACTCTGGCATCCGGGGTGTACTTGCTGTCCGGGAAGCGCGTGACCAGCTCTTTGAACGAGTCGAAGGAGTCGCGCAAGGCGGAAGGGTCGCGCTCGGACGGGTCCTGTTTGAAGAACGTACCCAGCAGGCTGTTGATATTCTCGTTGAAGTTGATCAACCCCTTGAGATAGAGCACATAGTCCAGGTGGGTGCTGTTGGGGTACAGCTTGGCGAAGCGATCCAGGGCGGCAAGCGCCGGTACCGGTTCGTCGTGTTTGTAGTTGGCGTAGGCGATCTCCATCAGCGCCTGCTGGGCGTAGCGGCCATACGGGTAGCGCGATTGCAGCGTCTCGAACTGTTTCACTGCCTTCTCGTAGTTCTCGTCCTGCATCGATGCCTGCGCCTTTGCATACAACTGGTCGGCATTGAGGTTCTGATCCTCTTTGGATGGATCGGAGCTGCAAGCAACTAACGTGAGCAGGAGGAAAACGGCTAAACTATGACGCATGATAGAACCCGATGAAGAATTGATTGATTATAGCAAAGACGACGAGTCTTCCGGCCTGCTTGAGATGCAGGTGCCCATGGAGCATGGCGGACTGCGCCTCGACCAGGCCCTGGTCAAGCTGCTGCCCGAGTACTCCCGCAGCCGCCTGCAAGACTGGATAGAGCAGGGGCTGGTCACGGTCAACGGCAAACCGGCCAGTGTCAAACAGAAGGTATGGGGGGGGGAAGCCATCTGTGTATCGCCGCAGATACATCCCTCCGAACAGCCTTATCAGGCCGAGGATATTCCGCTCGACATCGTTTACGAAGACGACGACATCCTGGTCATCAACAAACACGTCGGCCTGGTGGTGCATCCCGGCAGCGGCAACTGGGAAGGCACGTTGCTCAACGCCTTGCTGCACCATGCGCCGCAACTCGCCAACGTGCCGCGCGCAGGCATCGTGCACCGCCTGGACAAGGACACCAGCGGCCTGATGGTCGTCGCCAAGACGCTCGTCGCGCAGACCGCCCTGGTCCGGCAGATGCAGGCGCGAACGGTGAAGCGCGAATACCTGGCGCTGGTGTGGGGCGAGCTGGATTACGGTGACACCATCGACCTGCCCATCGGCCGCCACCCTTCGCAACGCGTGAAGATGGCCGTGATCGAGAACGGCAAGGAAGCCATCACCCACTACAGCATCGAGGCCAACTTCCCCAGTTGCACGCTGGTGCGTTGCCGTCTGGAGACCGGGCGCACGCACCAGATCCGCGTCCACCTGACCTACATCGGCCATCCGCTGATCGGCGACAGCGTCTACCAGAAAGGCGGACAGAAATGCGTACCGCAACTGCGCGAACTGTTGAACGGCTTCCCGCGTCAGGCCTTGCACGCCACCCAGCTGGCGCTGGAGCATCCGGTGACCGGCGAGTGGATGGAATTCCATGCGCCGCTGCCGGAGGACATGGAAGAATTGCTGGATCGTATCGACGAGGCGAGCGATGAACCTGCGTGACACGTTCATCTACCCGAACTGGCCCGCACCCGCCAACGTCAAGGCATTGCAGACCACGCGCAATGGCGGCATCAGCCTGGCACCCTACGACTCGCTCAATCTCGGCCTGCATGTCGGCGACGATCCCGTGCGCGTGAACCGCAACCGCCAATCGCTCGCGCCGTTCATGCCGAGCGAACCGGTGTGGCTGGAACAAGTGCACGGCACCGTCGTCGCCAATGCGGATGCGGCAGGCTGCCGCGTGCAGGCGGATGCCTGCATCGCCCGCAACCGCGGCTCGGTGTGCGTGGTGATGACGGCGGATTGCCTGCCGGTGCTGCTATGCGACGAGGCGGGCAGCGTGGTCGGTGCGGCGCATGCAGGCTGGCGCGGCTTGTGCGACGGCGTCATCGAAGCGACCGTCAGGGAGATGGGCGTGGCGCCACAACGATTGCTGGCATGGCTGGGGCCGACCATCGGCCGTGAAGCATTCGAGGTGGGTGGTGAAGTCCGCGCCGCCTTCATGGCACACGATGCCAAGGCGGCCGAGGCGTTCACGCCGCATGGCGATCAGGGCAAATACCACGCCGACATCTACCTGCTGGCGCGGCAACGCCTCAACGCCTTGGGTGTTGACCGTATTTACGGCGACAACTTCTGCACCTACCATCAGCAGGACAAGTTCTTCTCCTACCGCCGCGATGGCGTGACCGGGCGCATGGGCACGTTCATCTGGCTCGCCGCCGCGCCTGCCTGAATCAGGAGGGATAGCATGCCTCATACAAGCCTTAACCCGGCCACCGGTCAGGTACTCCAGACTTACCCCAGTTGGGACGCTACCCGCCTGCAACAGGCCCTGCAGCAGACTCACGCGGCGCAGCAAGCCTGGGCGCAAACCGATCTGGCTGTGCGCGCCGAGGTGCTGAAGGCTGTGGCAAACAGCTGCTTGCCCAACGGGATCGCTACGCATCCCTCATCACGCTGGAAATGGGCAAGCTGCTGCGCGAAGCGCGCGCCGAAGTGGAGAAGTGCGCCGGGACTTGCGACTACTACGCGCAACATGCTGCGGATTTCCTGCGCGGCGAGCCGGTGAAATCGGATGCCGGCAACAGTTATGTCGCGCATTATCCGCTGGGCGTGGTGCTCGCCATCATGCCGTGGAACTTCCCGTTCTGGCAGGTGTTCCGCGCCGCCGCGCCGGCCTTGATGGCAGGCAACGCGGTGCTGCTCAAGCATGCGCCCGAGCGTGCCGCAGTGCGCGCTTGCGCTGGAGGCGATCTTCCGCGAGTGCGGCCTGCCCGAGGGGGTGTTCACGACGCTGATGATCGAGACCGACCTGGTCGCCGACGTCATTGCCAGCCCGCATGTGCATGCCGTCACGCTCACCGGGTCGGAAGCGACCGGGCGCAAGGTGGCGGCGCTCGCCGGCCAGCATCTGAAGAAATGCGTGCTGGAACTGGGCGGCTCCGACCCGTTCATCGTGCTGCACGATGCCGATCTGGAACTGGCTGTCGATACCGCGGTGACCGCGCGATTCCTGAACTGCGGGCAATCCTGCATCGCCGCCAAGCGTTTCATCCTGGTGCCGCAGATCGCCGAAGAATTCCTGCGCCGATTCAAGACCAGGGTCGAAGCGCTCAAGCTTGGCGACCCGATGGACGATGCCACGCAGATCGGTCCCATGGCGCGCCGCGACCTGCGCGACGCACTGCACCGGCAAGTCGCCGACTCCCTCGCGCAAGGGGCGGTGGCCGTGACCGGCTGCGAGCCGGACGAGCGGGAAGGCTTCTTCTACCGGCCATCCATCCTTGATCGCGTCACCCCGAAAGCCTGTGCTTACCACGAAGAACTGTTCGGCCCGGTGGCGATCGTGATTCGCGCTGCCGACGAACAGGACGCGCTGCGCATCGCCAACGAAACCCGCTTCGGGCTCGGCTCGTCCATCTGGAGCCGGGACACTGCGCGTGCCGAGCAACTGGCGGCGCATATCCAGGCTGGCTGCACCTTCATCAACGGCATGGTCAAATCCGATCCGCGCCTGCCTTTCGGGGGCGTCAAAGCCTCGGGCTTCGGGCGCGAATTGTCCTGGCAGGGGATGCTTGAATTCGTGAATACCAAGACGGTGTGGATACGGTAGGAGAGGGCGATGTCCGTCCTGCATGGCATCCAATCTGGCATGGAGCGAGCTATGCAAAACTCAAGATTATTGCCGGCAATCCTGTCACTCAGCCTGCTCTCGGCGTGTACTTCTTACAGCGGTTCAAGTCTCAAGCCCGGCGTGTCAAAGCTGGAAGATGTGGTGCAGGTCATGGGAGAGCCCGCCATGCGCTGGCATGACCCGGACAACTCCACGCAATTGGCCTATCCACGGGGGCCATCCGGTCTGCATACCTATATGGTGTTCATCGCACAGGATGGCAAGCTGCAGCGCATCGAGAACGTGCTGACCCCGAAGGTCTTCGCCCGCGTTTTGCCGGGCATGACCAAAGAAGAAGTGCTTCATACCCTGGGGCCGTATGGCTGGACGGCCTACTACCCAAATCGCGACGAATTGGAATGGGAATGGCGCTTTTGCAACGACTTGAACGAGGCTGCCCGTTTCGATGTGCTGTTCGACAACACCAAGGGGACAGTCCGCTCCACCCTGAATCCGCCGGGGGACCGCATCGGTTATTGCACGCGCAGACCATGCACCTGCGCTCATTGATGCAGGCGGCGAGACGTAGCAGACACAACTTGTTCATTCCGGGGGGGCAGGCATGCCTTCAAGAGAAGGCAGTAAAGGTTGTTGCGAATGGTCGATCTTCGGCCAAAGGAGATGGCAGTTTACGGGCACGCAGAATTATTAATGACCGCTTTCGAGTGCGTTACTTACCTCCACAGTCAGCAACATCTACATGAGGTTGTTTGCTGGTGCAATTGACGTTTCCCATATTGGGAAGTATTATGACACTTCTTATATGGGAACGCCCCTCTAGATGCGCATATTGAACCTCCCCTTGCTCGAAGACTTCAAGCAACATCATGCCGATGTCCACAAATTCAATAAATCACAAAAAAAAAAAAAAAAAAAAAAAAAAAAAAAAAAAAAAAAAAAAAAAAAAAAAAAAAAAAAAAAAAAAAAAAAAAAAAAAAAAACAGATAAGAAAAAAAAAAAAAAAAAAAAAAAAAAAAAAAAAAAAAAAAGAAAAAAAAGAAGAAGAGAGAAAAAAAAAAAAAAAAAAAAAAAAAAAAAAAAAAAAAAAAAAAAAAAAAAAAAAAAAAAAAAAAAAAAAAAAAAAAAAAAAAAAAAAAAAAAAAAAAAAAAAAAAAAAAAAAAAAAATATTTACCTTATTGTTCGGATTGGCTTTTGGCGGGACCGGTGGGGCAGGAGGCGACCCGCGCCTGCCGGTGGGAATCGTGGATCAGGACAATGACCGCCTCAGCCAATCCCTGGTGAAGCTTTTGCAGGCTTCGGATGTCGTCCGGACCGTGATCAAGCCAGGACAGTCGGCGGAGGACCTGGAAAAACAGGTAGCAAATAACAAGCTGGCTGCCGCACTGGTGATTCCAAACGGGTACAGCCAGGCGTTGTTCTCTACGGAGCCCTTGAAGCTATCCGTTTATGCAGATATGGCGAACACCGGTGGATCGACTGCCCAGGGCGCCATTCAGGTAGCAGCTAACCGCGCCATGATCGCGCGCATGTCGGCGTTTGTCGCTGCACAGGTTTTAGGCGCGGATACACAGATGCTTGCTACCTTATTGGATACCACCCTGGCAGCCTGGCAGCACCCCCCAATCCAGGTGCGGGTAAGTGAGCCGTCCCATATCACGAAAAACTCCGAGAATGCCTTTGCACAAACCTCCCCAGCCATGATGGCGCAATTTGCCATTGCCGGGCTGCTCGGATCGGCGCAAATTATCGTCAATGAGCGCCGCACGCGCTGTTTGCAGCGCCTGCGCACCACCGCCATTTCTCATTTCCAGATCCTTTTGGGCCATTTTCTTGCTATGTATGTGCTGATCCTGGCTCAGATTGGTATCCTGATCGCCTTCGGGCAGATATTCCTGAAATTAAATTACCTGAGCCAGCCGGTGGCTATCTTACTGATGGCGCTTTCCCTGGCGTTATTCGTTGCCGGGTTGGGTCTGTTGATCGGGGCGCTTAGCCAGGAGCGAAGACCAGGCAGTGATCTTTGCTTTGATCCCTATGTTTGTGTTCAGCGCCATGGGCGGCGCCTGGATGCCACTGGAGTTCACCGGCAAAACATTCCAGGCTATTGGGCACCTCTCGCCGGTAGCCTGGGCCATGGATGGCTTTAAAAATATCATCGCCCGAGGATTGGGGCTGGAATCGGTACTGGTACCGGCCGCGGCGCTGGTAGGTTATGCAGTGATTTTCTTTGGGTTAGCTGTCTGGCGTTTCCGGTTTGATGAATAAACCTATGGAGGTAATCGTGAGTCGTGCCAAGATCGGGGTTTTGCTGGTCGAAGATAACCCCGCAGATGCACAGATGATTGAAGAGTTGCTGGCTGAAGCCAATCAGGCAGATCTGGCTAGCCCGCTCTATGATGTCGTCCGCGCGGCCAGCCTCTCACAGGCGACAGAAATTTTGACGCGGGGCGATATTCATCTAATATTCCTCGACACCTCATTACCGGATTGCAGTAACTTGGATGCAGTCGCTCGAATAACTGCCTTACAGCCATCCCTGCCAGTGGTGGTAATGCTGGATGTCTATGATGAGACCTTGTTGTTGAGTAGTATAAAGGCTGGTGCACAAGATTATCTGGAAAAGAATACTTTAAACGCAGCTTCGTTATCTCGCTTGGCGCGAATTGCCATCGAGCGTAAGAATGCCGAGGTAGCCCTGCAGGAACGGCCGGCTGCTTTGCAAAACGCCTACCTTTTTGATGAAATTAACCGCCAGGGTATAGAAAACGCTCGTTTATTCGAAGAAACACAGCGCCGGGCTGAACAATTAGGCGTGGTGTATGAGATCGGTCAGGAAATCGCCCGGCTGACGGATGTACTGGCCATCATGAATATGTCGGTCCAATGCATTGTCGAAAAACTCGGCTATTATGGTGCGATTATAGCTTTGATGAAAAATGAGCAATTGGTCTTCGAGGCAGGCTCTACCGGGCGCGGGAAACCGCTTCAGCGTGGGGCTATCCTGTCTCTTGAGCAGGGGGTGATGGGTCTTGTGGCCCGGACTGGAAAAGCTTATCTGGCAAAGGATGTATCGACCGATCCCCATTATCTTTTTTATGATCAACTTCCAGAAACGCGCAGCGAATTGGCTGTGCCAATCCATGGCAGTGTGCATTTCCTGGGTGTTCTCGATGTCCAGAGCCGTTACCTGGGAGCGTTGGATGATACCGACCGACAGGTATTGGAGGCTGTTGCAGGACAGTGCGCTACCGCCCTGGAAAACGCCCATTTATTCGCCGAAACACGCCGGCGCTTGGCGGAATTGGAAGCGATCCATAAAATATCAATTTCCTTGCGTTCGGCCCAAACTTTGGATGAAATGATGCCCGTGTTGCTCGATCGAACGCTCGAAGTGCTGGATGCGTCCGCGGGAATGATCTCGCTTTACGATCCATCCACCTCTGAGCTGCGCCCGATGGTGCAGAAGGGCTGGTTTGAAGATGCCGTGGTTACAACCGCCCCCGTGGGGAACGATATTGCCAGGCATGCGATTGAACCTGGCGAGATCTTTTTAACCTCCGACCACGCTCGTGATCCCCTTGCTCCCATGATCTCGCTGGTAAATATCCCTCCGGGGTGGACGGGACTGTGTCAGCCGATTTGCAGCACCCACGAAACGATCGGTGAAGTTTTTATTTCAGCGCCGTCCCCGCGCATATTTACCGAAAATGATGTCCACCTGCTCACTATCCTGGCGGAGATCGCTGGAAATGCCATTCATCGCACGCGTTTGCATGAGCAGCTCGAGCACCGCGCCGAAGAGCTGCATGCTCGAAACCTGGAGCTGGCCCGTCTGTACCGCGCTTCTGGCCCTCTGATTTCCAGTGTTACCCTCGATACCCAGGCCATGGCGCAAGGCGATTGCTGGATACGGTCTGGAAAGAGTTCGGCCAGTCGAATTGCAGTCTGGTGATGGTTCAAGAAGACAGCCAAGATCTCGTGCGTCTTATGGTATCGGGGCCGTATTCGGATCAGCTGAAACGCACGCAAGTTGACTCTGCACGGACCCGGTCTGCTGGCGAAAGCCATCCGCACCGGGCAGGTGATTAACGTGCCGGATGTATCTAAATCGCCCGATTATCTCGTCAATTGGCCGGCAGCCCGCTCCGAGCTGACCATCCCGTTAAAGATTGGCAGCGGTGTGATCGGCGCGATTGACCTGCAGAGCAAGGAACTGAATGCCTTTAATGCCAGCGATGAACATTTGATGACCATCTTTGCCGAACGGGCTGCGCTGGCGCTGTCGAATGCCCGCCTGTACGAACAGACCATGCGCAGTTTGCAGCGCCTGACCGCATTCCGCACCATTGATCAGGCGATCAACTCCAGCATGGATTTGCGCGTCACCTTGAATATCCTGCTCGATCAGGTGACCACCCAATTGGGAGTGGATGCAGCTGCAATCTTGCTGTACAACGCTGAAAGCCAGATCCTGGAATATGCCGCCATTCGAGGTTTCCGATCCCGGAGGATCGAGCATACGCGTTTGCACTTAAACGAGGGCAATGCCGGACGGGTGGCATTAGAGCGCCGCCCGATACAAATGATCGTATTACCCGAAATGGCCGAGGCCGTTACACGCTTTCAGCCTCTTGCCGGCGAGCAGTTCGTTTCGTATTATGGCCTGCCCCTGATCGCGAAAGGGCAGCTGCGCGGGGTGCTGGAAATCCTGCATCGCTCGGCCATTACGCCGGATCAAGATTGGCTGGATTTTTTGGAAACCCTGGCGCGGCAGGCAGCCATTGCGCTGGAAAGTGTGGCGTTGTTTGAAAACCTTCAGCGCTCCAACAGCGAGCTGACCCTGGCGTACGACGAGGCCATCGAAGGGTGGTCGCAGGCGCTGGAGCTGCGTTACACTTTTCAGAAAGGCCATGCCCAGCGCACAGCGGATATGACCGTGCGCCTCGGGCGGGCGATGAGGGTCAGCGAGGCCGACCTGGTCCACGCCCGGCGCGGGGCCCTGCTGCACGACATCGGTGAAATTGCGATCCCGGATCATATTCTGAACAAAAAAGGGGCATTGACCGAGGAAGAGTGGGTGATTGTACGCCAGCACCCGGTGTTTGCCTTCGAGCTGTTATCGCCGATCCGTTATTTGCAGCTGGCTGCAGACATTCCTCACTGCCATCATGAAAGGTGGGACGGCACAGGATATCCGCGCGGGTTAGCAGGGGAGCAGATCCCGCTGTTGGCGCGTATCTTCGCCGTCGCAGATACCTGGGAATGCGCTGACCTCCGCCCGGCCTCACCGTTCCCCCTGGTCGAAGGAGGCTGCCCGCGCTCACATTCGTGACCAGGCCGGAAAGAGCTTCGATCCCGCATATCGTGGAAACCTTCCTGACTTTGCCAGATCTATAGGCCTAATTGGGAGATAAATACGATTTTGGTGTCATGAAGTGTAGCTTCATGACACCAAAATCGCCAAGATCCCTACTCACGGATTGCTACCGGGTAAATCCTGCGCCGCCAGTGCAGCGCCGACAATCCCGGCATCGTTGAGCAATTGCGCCGGTACAATTTCGGTCTTCACGGTCAGCAGCGGCACAAATTTGTCCATTTTCTTGATCACGCCCCCGCCCAGGATGATCAGGTCAGGCCAGATCAGCCGTTCCATCGTGCGCAGGTACTCATCGAAACGAGCGGCCCACTTCTTCCAGGATAGTTTTTCACGCTTGCGGGCTGCATCGGTTGCGCCCCATTCGGCATCCTTGCCACGGATTTCGATGTGCCCCATTTCCATATTCGGCACCAGGTGCCCGTCGACAAAGATGGCGGTACCCAGCCCGGTGCCGATGGTGACGATCAACACTGTCCCCATGCGCCCACGCCCGGCGCCGAAAGCCATTTCCGCCAGCCCGGCCGCGTCGGCATCGTTGAGCACCTTCACCGGGCAGCCGGTTGCCTCGGCAAACAGCGCCTCGGCGTTGGTTTCCACCCAACGTGGGTGGATGTTGGCTGCGGTGAGAGCCACGCCATTGCGGATCACCGCCGGAAAGCCGCATCCCACCGGCCCGTGCCAGTCGAAGGCTTTGACAATTTCTGCCACCACTTCTGCCACCGCGTGCGGCTTGGCTGGCGTAGGGGTGGGTATGCGCTTTCGTTCTGCCACCAGAGCGCCGGTCGCGATATCTACCGGCGCACCTTTTATCCCTGTTCCGCCAATATCAATGCCGAGGATGTTCATAAATACCTCCTGAAAATTAGAGCATAATCTAAAGCGCTCATTAATAGAGCATAATCTAAAGCGCTCATTAATAGAGCATAATCTAAAGCGCTCACTACAAACCACCCCTGTTCGTAGTAAGCGCTTCAGCACCCCTCGTTTGTAATAATTGCTTCAGCGCACCCGGTGCGTCACTTCTTTTCGGGGGGAACAGCGCTTCGTAGCGCTGCTGCACCTCGGTGCGTATTTCTGCCTGCGCTCTGATTGATATAGCGCAGGATGGCCACTTTTTGGGGCACGTTTTCGGTAAACTCAACCGCTAAACGGATCCCTTCCGTGGACTTTTTCAACGCTGCGCAGCGTTGCCGGTAAACGGACTTCGCCAGCCGGGAGGTGAAAGTTGACCGTTACACCTACGCTCCGTTTGAATTCTGCAGTCGCCTGTTTTTTCCACAAAAAATCCCGCGCCGCTCATCGAGATATCCCCTAACCTGCCAGGGAAGATTTGGTCATTATACTCGATCTCCATCGCGACTGCAGCGGCGGGTTCCACGCGGAATTCGCGGCGGCTGCCAACATTAGTGCCCGCATAGGTAAAATCGTTCAGCTCCAATTTCCCACTGGCCGGATCGTAAAAGGCTACGGTTGCCTGGAGAGGGTCCAGTAAATTGTTGCTCAGCACGAATGTGCGTTTTCCCGTCTCGAGCAGCGTGGCGCATGGCGAGGCAGACACCTTGAAGATGGCTTTATCTTCTGAAACGCTGGCTAAAACGGCCTTGCACAGGAACTGCACGCCGCGATAAGCATTGAGGATGTCAAAATCCCAATTGCTGTCCAACAAGCACATTTTTAAGTCGGCGATGATCACACTGCTGGTTGCCATTTCAACCTCTCCTGGATGGAGTATTGGACCGGGTATGATTGATTATACCCTATTCCCTGCCGCCTCCTGTCTCTTGCGCAGCCGTAGAATATCCGGCAGCCGCCAGCTGCCTTCGCCGCCCACACGGATGTCGCGGCGCTCGAAGCGCCACCAGGCGATGAGCACAAACAGAATGCTGATCCCCAGCAACCCGGCTACCCATCCCCATTTCAGCCCATCGATCGCCATCCCGCCCTGGTAGTAGTTCAAGGGTGAAATTTTCGCTATCTTTTCCAGGTTTGCATCCAGCCGCGCCAGGGCGGTGATGAAGAAGCTCGCTACCATCAGGATCCCGGAGGTCATGGCTGCCATCCTGCGGGAGGGCAGCAGCATGCTCAGTACCAACGCCAGCGTGCCGAAGAGCATCAATGTCTGCAAATAGCGAAATGAACGGCCGGCCGATCTCAAGCGCATTGAGGCCCAAACCACTTCCGGGCAGACCGATCAAAAAACCAATCCAGTTGATCACCAGGATGCCGATCGTGGCGACTCAGGAAAGCCAGGACGCGTCCTACGAACAACGCCGTGCGGCTGACCGGGTGCGCCAGGATCAGGTCCATCGTGCCGGACTCTCTTCATCGCCAGCCAGCATGCCGCTGCCTGCCAGGATGGCGAAGATGCCGATGATGATCGGCATGTAGGAGAAGAACTCCATATTGAGGAACCCGGAGGGGGTGAACATTTCCATGTGCTTCGGAGCTGCCAAAGAAAGCCATCATCTCCTTGGGGAAGGCTTCCACAATTTTCATGTAATACTCTTTCTGGCTGGCGATGGTGTTGTAAAAGCGCGCCATGTACAGGCACAGCGCCCCAAGCGATATGCCCCAGCCCAGGATTTGCCCGCGGTAGCGGATGAATGCGTTACGGAAGATGGTGAACATGGTTACCTCCTAACGAAACATGGTTCCGTCTCGCCTCGTAGTACGCCAGGAAGATCTCTTCCAGCGATGGGCGTTCGGTCTCAAAATCGAGCACCGGGTAAGCGCCAGGGTTTTGAACAGCTTGTCCATCTCGCCCTCGATCTGCAGGCGTAATTGCCTGCCCGTCATCCTGGCTGAGCACCTTGACGCCCGGCAGATTGGCCAGGGTATTCCCATCCACCGGCTGCTTGAAGCGGATGCGGGCGCGGTGCAGCGAGCGGTTGATCAGCGAGGCCGTTTCAGCCACCTCCACCACCACACCCTGGCGGATGATCCCCACCCGGTCGGCGATCTCCTGCACCTCGCTGAGGATGTGCGAGGAGAAGAACACCGTAGCGCCCTCCTGGCGGGCTTCTTTCACCAGCCGCAGCACCTCCTGCTGCACCAGCGGGTCGAGGCCGAAAGTCGGCTCATCCAGCAGGAGCAGCTCGGGGCGGTGCATCAGCGCCTGGACCACGCCCACCTTCTGCTTGTTGCCCTTGGACAGGTTCTTGATCGCCAGTTTCAGGCTCAAGTCGATGTGCTCGCACAGGTGGCGCACGTAATCCCAATCCGCCATGCGCCCGCCGGCGTGCTTGCCGGCGCGCAGGCTGTTCAGATAGCGCAGGGCGCTCTCTACGGACATGTTTTCGTCGAAGTGCAGCTCGCCCGGCAGGTAGCCGACGCGGGCGCGCACAGCCACCGGATCGGCCTGCGGGTCGATCCCCAGCACGCGCACGGTGCCGCCGTTGGGGCGGATCAGATCCAGCAGGCAGCGGATGGTGGTGGTCTTGCCGGACCCGTTGGGGCCCAGGTAGCCGAAAATTTCTCCCCGGCGTACCTCCAGGTCTAAGCCCGCGCAAGGCGCGCACATTCCCGTAGGATTTTATCTAACCCCTGGGTGTAAATCGCCAATGTCTGTTCCATTCTATACCTCCTCTCAAGATAAGCGGGCGGTTTACCGCTTTCACGACCGCCCGCAATCCCTTGTTTTCAGGATTTGCCGGAAGCCCTCTTCTGTTCCCAGCGCTCGATCAGGTTCGGTAGCTCGGTCTCTACATACGAGTACAGGTCGTGCATATCCTGTATACGCTGGCGCAGCTCCGGCGGTTCTCCCTCCAATAATTCCAGGCCATCCTCGGCTAACTGGTGAAGATCGGTAACCTGGCTCATGCGCGCCTGGAGCAGTTGCGCCCACACATCCGGCTTCATGACGGAAATAGTCCCGCCGGTCGCCGGGGAAGCCTGCGCGCTCGATCAGGTCGAGCTGGATCAACAGGCGGGTCATGGTGCTGATCGAGCCTTTGGAGGCCTGCAAAGCTTCGGCCAGCTCTTCGGCCGACTGGTGGGGGGGATTGGATATGAGCAGCCATCCCAAGATCCGGCCTGCCATGCGGGTCAGGCCAATCTCCTCGAAAACCAGGGCCACTTCCTCGACGAAATGTTGTTTTTCGACTCTGCGTATGTTCCAAGTTTTACCTCGGTAAAAGAATTTATTGGGTTATACAATTTAATGTTTATAGCATGTTTTATAAGTTTAGTCAATACTGAATATTCTGATATTTATATATTATCAATCGGGATGGATATTTAAGGCACGGTCCGGAATGGGGAATTCCTCATAACTTAACCCGTATAACTAGAATATGGACGTTGGAATCGTGTACAATTGATTGTAACTGCCACTAAACCAGCCCATAACCTAACTATATTTAAGGAGAATTCTATTATGACCGGCTATGTTGGATCTATTGAGAAAGAAACCTTGGATAACAGCTACTTCCGCCGGGTGCTGTTCACTGGCAAACACTGCCAGCTCGTGGTGATGTGCCTGCAGCCGGGTGAAGAAATCGGCAATGAGGTGCACCCTGACGTTGACCAGTTCTTTCGCATCGAGCAGGGCAGCGCCAAGTTCATATTCAACGGCAAAGAGAAGCACCTTGTCCATGCCAGCGACGCGGTGGTGGTGCCTGCTGGGACATACCATAATGTGGTCAATACCGGAAGGAAAAAACTGCTGAAGCTGTACACGATCTACACTCCCCCGCAGCACCCGGATGGGACGATTCATAAGACGAAGGCTGAAGCCGAAGCCGCAGAGCATCATTAAATTTAAAGCGATTCAGGAGAAAAAATTTTTGGTTGCGTTTTGAGCAGCCAAGTGGTGCTCTTCACCACCGCTGCTCAAAACACAACCAACCCCCCCCTTTTTCCCTATTCCCAGCGCACGTTGAGCGGCATGAGATACCGGCGCGAATACCGCCTATTTTGTCACCATCTGCATCTCTGAACGCGCCCACGATTCGGTGTTAAAGGGCTACACATCATCGACAATCTGAGTGTTCTTACTCTGGAGATCCAACCGCAGGTGGGTGAACGTAGTGAATTGAGAATCACAGCTGAAGAATACGAATCGGAGTGCCTGGAGCGTTGCCCATTCGATGTGGGTATCATTGCCCAATTACGGCAAGTGGTTGGATATTTGGAAACCGCTGTCTCGTAATAAGAAAGCAGAAAACTTCATGGTGTGGCTCATTATTGTCACGGGGTTACCGGCTGCGGGAAAGACGACGCTGGCAACCTGGCTCAGCAAGCAGCTTACGATTCCCTTTATCACCAAGGATCCAATCAAGGAAATCCTGTTTGATGTGCTGGGCTGGAGCGATCGCGAGTGGTCTAAAAGGCTTGGGACGGCCAGCATTGAAATAATGTACTACTTTGCCCAGGCGTCGCTCATGGCAGGTGGGTCGATCATTTTGGATAACCCCTTCCGTCCCGACCTGGCATCAGCTAAGATGTCAGCCCTGGCGCGCCAGGCCAACGCAGGGACAATTCAAATTATCTGCCGTGCCAACCCAGAGGTGGCGTATCAGCGTTTCAAGCAGCGGGCTGAGGCAGGCTTGCGACACCCAGGCCACCTGGATATGCAGATTATGGATGAGCTGAAAGTCTCTCTGGAAGACCGCCCTTTGCGGCTCGATATTGGCGGCGAGGTGATCGAAGTAGACACGACCGACTTTTCAGCAGTGCACTACGAGTCTATTCTGGCGAAAGTTAAAGCTATTATCAGCGGTAATCAATTATGAACAATTATCGGTTCTCCCCACCTATTCAAGCTGTAGTTGTGAATCACAACACTTCCAAATATACGGAGCTGATGCTGCGCTCCCTGTTCGAGCGGCATCCTTCTAACCTGGATTTATCCGTCACGGTGCTCGATAACGGCTCCCAGGACGGAATGACCGAATTGGAAGCGTACACCAGGGGAAAAGGGATACCGGTCACCCCATCCGGTTATGAGATAAAAACGAAGTGGAACTCGCATGGCGAGATCTTGCGCAAGTTTGTGTTGGAACATCCGGATTGCGCCTATTACTTGTTTTTAGATGCGGATATCTGTTTCCTTCAAGATGACACCATCCCTATCATGGTGCGGGAGTTGGAGCAAGCTCCAACCGCATTTGGCATTGCTCCCCGCATCTCATCCAATGGGGAAACCGAGATCGAAGAAAAATACTGGGAGATCGTTTACCAATCTCGGCTGCACCCATGCTGTGCGCTGGTGAGGAACACGCCGGTTTTCCGGCGGGTAGTGGATGAAATTGGGTTGTCGTGCGTTCAGTATCTGTGGGCAGCTGGTGAATCGTATCTGGATACGTTCAAACTGATGACGATGGTGATGAGCACTCACGGTTTGAAACACATCCTGTCTTCCAAAATGATCTTGCATTTTTTCAGCGTCTCGTATGATTGGGAGCCTCCGCACGTGATGGCATACAAGGCGGAGTTACGGGACAGGCTCCTGGAGGAACATCGTCATTCGTAGGATTTATCGCCCCAAATAGAGTTTGCACACATCCCCTCATGCGATAAGGTATTCATTTGGAAGAGGTTCGGGAGAGCCATCAAAATTATGGAGGACCTGGTATGTCGATCAATGTAGCAGCCAAGATTGCATTGTGGGCCGACCGGCTACGCGATATTTCAGCCTTGGGTTTGCATTTTTCGGAAAACAGCTACGATCAAACCCGCTACCGGGCAGTCCAAGATACTGTCATGGAAATGTATGCGTTTATCTCCGGTAAATCTATAGAAGAAGTAGAGCCATTGCGAACCACCCTGTTTTCCCGACCTACCCCGCTGACGGTTGGGGATGCCGCAGTGATCGATCACGAGGGGCGTATATTGCTCGCACAGCGCGCCGATGATCACAAATGGACCATGCCTGGCGGGGCTTTGGAAGTAGGCGAGACTCCCGCTGCCGGGGTGGTACGAGAGGCTTTCGAAGAGACCGGCGTGCGCTGCCAGGCTGTCGCCCTGGTGGCTGTACATGACTCCCGGCTGTGTGGTCTGATCAGCCGTCACCAATTGTATGCCTTTACATTTCTTTGCTGCCCGATCGGGGGAATTCAATTGCATTACCAATGTGAGGAAACCTTGGACACGGATTGGTTCGCAGAAGATGCGCTGCCAGAAGCAATGCATCCTGGGGTTCTTTCACGCATCCCTGAAGCATTCCGCGTATGGCGCGGCGATCCTCATCCCTATTTCGATAAATGAAATTCATGGGCCAAAAACTATGTCGCTTCCCCGCTCTCCATCTCAGGCTGCTTCTCGTCCACCGGAACTGGCGTTGTCTCAGGCAAAGTTGGCGTCAGCCCGAGATCGACCTGCTCCTCCATGCGGATCTGTCCGCGCAGGAATGAGCCTTCTTCCGTGGCGAAGGCGGCTGTCACCACATTCCCCCATACTCGCCCGGTCTTGCGGATTTCAACTTTTTCAGCGGTAATGTCGCCGCGCACCACGCCCGCCACGATCACGATGTTGGCGCGCAGCGTCTGCCCGGTTACCTTGCCGGTCTCGACTGACCACCAGCAGGCCGCGCAGCGCCACGTCGCCCTCCAGCGCCCCCTCCACGCGCACGCCGCCGCTGCCGCTCAGGTTTCCTTTCCAGGTGATCCCGCTGCCGATCACGGACGTGATCCGATCGACCGGGGCCGGCTGGGAACGGCAGTGGAGAAGGCGGAGTAGGTGTGGATCGTTTACGAAACATAATTTTCCTGGTTACCCGCTGGGTGGAATGGGCAAACCCATAATATTGTACCCTGAATCGACGAACAGCACCTCGCCGGTTATTTTGCCTGCCAGGTCGGAGCACAAGAAGACGGCAGTGTTGCCAATATCCTCGCTGGTGACGTTTTGCTGCAAGGGCGCCAGGTTGGTGAAGTGCTTGTACATCGTCTTGAACCCGCTCACACCCGAGGCTGCCAGCGTGCGGATCGGGCCGGCCGAGATGGCGTTGACGCGCACCCCCTGCGGGCCAAAATCGTACGCCAGGTAGCGTACCGAGGCTTCCAGGGCAGCTTTCGCCACGCCCATCACGTTGTAATTCGGGGCCACTTTTTCAGAGCCGTAATAGGTCAGGGTGAGCAGGGCGCTGCCCGGGTGGAAGAACGGCTGGAAAGCTTTCGCCAGGGCGGTGAACGAGTACACGCTGATATCCATCGCCGTGTGGAACCCGCCGCGGGTGGTATTGTAGTAAGGGCCCATCAGCTCCTCACGGTTGGCGAATCCCGATCGAATGCACCAGGATATCCAGCGGGCCGAAACAGCAGGAAGCCTTTTGCGCCACGCTTTGAATTTCCTCGTCACTGGCTACATCGCACGGCTCGATGAACTCGCTGCCCGTGGCTGAAAGCAGCGGCAAGGCATGTTTTTCCACCGCCGGGTGGTAGCTGAAGCCCAGCGTGGCGCCCTGGGCGCGAAAGGCCTGAGCAATGCCCCAGGCAATGCTGCGCTCGTTGGCTACGCCAAAGATCAAGGCTTTTTTACCGGTTAATATTTGCATTGTAATGTATTTCCTCCTGTTCGGGTTATCTCCCTGGAATGGATGAATCGTAACCTGGCTAATCCGCAAATCCTTTATCGTGCGATAGCAGATTCGCGACTGGTTTTGCCACTTCTGGGGAGATGGTTTTCATTCGCGTCCATGGGCGTTATTGAGCGCAGAAACCCGATAAACATGAAGACTGCTCCCAGGAATTCGCTGATATACAGCGCGCCGCTGATGCCAAAGCGGCTGAAGGTGCCCCCAAAAGCGGGCAGGATGGCTCCTACGGCGATGAAAACATTGCCAATGGCGCGGTGCAGCAAAATGCGCTTGCGCCAGAAGATCCAGGCCGAATAGGCCGCACCTCCGACCAGGGTCAGTGTGCCATACGACGTTGAAAAACGGGGTCAGCAGGCGTACTCCAGGGGTGACGATGGCACGTCCGCTCAATTCGCTTCCCGTGTGCAGGCTGCTGGTCATCAAGGCCGGATCCAGCTCAGCGCCAAATACGCGCACCAACCCATAGAACGAAGCCTATTCCCAGCACGATCATCAGGATATTGGCCCAGCGTGGTTTGACCAACAGGTAAACGGTGCCCTGGCCCAGCCAGGCAGCCACCAGGATCGCGCCGAAAAGATACCACAGGCGGAAAACGAGATGCATTCCAACCCTTCGCTCCGTAATAGGCTTCGCAGAAACCGCCGATGCCGTAGAAAACCATGCCGATGCCCCACAAGAGCAGGTGAGCGCCTTTGCGCGCCAGGTAACGCCTGAAAATAAATATTGCAAAGACGAAACTGACCACGCTGGAGGTAAATGGCAGAATGGTATTGATGAAAGTTCATATTTGTATTCCTTGGTGAACGGCTGAAGCCGGCTACTACAAGATGGATAGGATTGTAATTGATACTGAAATCCTGTTAATATCCTGGTACGCGATAATGAGACGTCACTCACATATCGTTTGCTACCGGATGAGCGATTCCGATCACCTGCGCCCGGAAGCAGCCCTGTAACCACGCCAACGACGATCAGCAGCAGGATGACGATGGCAATCACAACGATTCCTACTGCAATCGGGATAACCTTTTCGTACAAGGCAGGATATTCATGTTTCGGCGGTGGGTTGTTTTTGTGATTATCCATAACATGCTTATCTATGTCCTGTTTCCTGGTTTCCTTCGTGTACTTCGTGGTAAGAAATTCTTTTATATAACCGTCTTTCTCGCCTGCAGCGGGGCCATGTCGGCAGCCAGGATGGCCTGCGCCGCGCTGTGGATGCGCGGCAAGTGCTCGGCGGCGTAGACGCGCGCCAGGTCGCACTTGCGCTCGCCTGCGCCCCCATCCAGCAGCAGCAGCCAGGCATTCACCAGGTAGACGGCCATATCCACCAGGTCGGAGGCGTAATAGTCGATCACCTCGCGCTCCTTGGCCTTGAGGGCATCGCCGGCCTGGCGCAGCAAGGCAGTCGCCTCCACCAGTTGCACTTTCACCGGCTCCAGCTCCTCAGGATAATCCTCGCGGGCGATCCACTCGTCCAGCAGCGGATCGAGGGCGTGCCCGAGCAGCTTGCCGATCACGGCCACGATCTGCAGCTGGCTGGTGCCTTCGTAAATATTCGTCACGCGGATATCGCGATAATGCCGCTCGACGTTGAACTCGCGCATGTAACCCACGCCGCCGTGCACCTGCATGGCCTTGTAGCACACGCGGTTGCCCATCTCGGTGGCGTAATACTTCACCAGCGGGGTGAACGCTTCCGCCAGGCTGGCGGCCTGTTTCTGCTTCTGGCGCAGGGCAGGATCGGGGTTGGGGTTATCCGCCAGCGCCTGCTCGTAAGCCTTCAGCCGGTCCACCCACTTGCCGGTCTCGAATACCAGCGCCCGCGCCGCCTCGATCTCGCCGCGCATCGAGAGCAGCATGCGCGCCACCGCCGGAAGCTCGCTCACCGGCTTGCCGAACTGCTGGCGCTCCCCGGCGTAACGCCTGGCCTCGCGGTAGGCCGCCTCGGCGATGCCGATGGCCTGGGCCGCCACCGCCAGGCGCGCCCCGTTCATCAGCGCCCAGGTGTAGCGCAGCAGCCCGAAGCGCCGCTTGCCGACCAGCTCGGCCGGGGTGTTGTTGTACTGGATCTCGCAGGTGGGCGAGGCGTGCAGGCCCATCTTGTTCTCGATGCGCCGGATGCGCAGGGTCTCATCCTTTTCGACCAGGAACAGCGACAGCCCGCGGGCATCCGTAGAGCCTTGCTTCGGAGCGCGCCAGCACCAGCTGGACATCCGCGCAGCCGTTGGTGATGAAGCGCTTGACGCCGTTGAGGTGCCATTTGCCCGTGGCCTCGTCGAAGCGTGCCATGGTGCGCACCGCACCCAGGTCGGAGCCGGCATCCGGCTCGGTGAGCACCATCGCCCCGGCGACCTCGCCGCGCCCGAAGCGCGGCAGGATGCGCGCCTTGGTGGGCTCGTCGCAGAATTCGTTGATCGAGGCGGCGATCTCCTGCAGGCCGAAGATCGTCATCAGCCCGGCGTCGGCGCGGGAGATGATCTCGACCATGATCTGGTAAATCGACTCGGGCAGGTTCAACCCGCCATATTCCCAGGGCAGCATGGCGCCCATCAGCTCGGCCTTTTTCAGCGCCTCGATGCCCGCCTGGGTGGCGGCGGCATACGTCACCTGCCCATCGTGGAACTGCGCGCCTTCTTCATCGGCTTCGGCGGCGCGCGGCGCGACCACGTTGGCGGCGATATCGCCCAGCACTTCCAGCATCAAGCGGTAATTGTCGAGGGCATCGGCATAGTTGCGCGGGGCGGTGGGGTATTGTTTGTGGAAGGCGTAATCCTTCTCTTTGATGGCGACGACCTCGTCCAGGTCGAGCCGGTTGAAGCGGAACTAGGAGGTCAGGGTTATCCAGGAAAAAATTTTCGGGCATGTCTGTGGCTTCCTTTGTTTACCACGAAGGGCATAAAGTATCACTATTGGATGGAACACATAGACTTTTACTTGTTTTTTACTTTGTGACCTTTGTGCACTTTGTGGTGAATTACTTTGCTTTCTCACGTAACGTTTTGATCAGCAGCGGCAGCACCTCACCCAGGTCGCCGACGATCTTGTAATGGGCGATCTGGAAGATGGGGGCGTTGGGGTCGGTGTTGATGGCGATGATCTTGTTGGATTTATCCATCCCGGCGCGGTGCTGCACCGAGCCAGAAATCCCCGCGGCGATGTACAGGCGCGGGCGCACCGTGGTGCCGGTCTGCCCGACCTGGTGCTCGCGTGAGATCAAGCCCGGCATCCACCGCGGCGCGCGAGGCCCCCACCTCGCCGCCCAGCAGGTGCGCCAGCTCGCGTACCAGCTGGAAATCCTCGGGATCGGTTGCGCCTGCGCCGCCTGCGACAATCACGGAAGCATCCTTCAGGTGCACGGTAGGCTCGCGCATCTGGCGGCTGAGCACGGTCAGGGCGAAATCCTGCGGCTGGAAAGCCGGGTTTACCAGCTCGAGCACGCCCGTACGCGCTGGGATCGGGCTCCCTGCGCCGCATGACCCCCTCGCGCACGGTCGCCATCTGCGGGCGGGTCTTGGGGTTGACGATGGTGGCGATCACGTTGCCGCCAAAGGCCGGGCGGATCTGGTAGAGCAGGTCGTGATAAGTTACACCTTCTTTTTTCGAGGTGTAGTCGCCGATCTGCAGATCGGTGCAGTCGGCGGTCAGCCCGCAGCGCACAGCGCTTGCCAGGCGCGGAGCCAGGTCGCGCCCGACCGGGGTGGCGCCGACCAGGAAGATATACGGCAGCCGCGTGCGGATCAGATCGGCGATCACGCGCGCATACGGCAGGGTGCGGTACATCTCCAGCTCCGGATGGTCGGCGACCAGCACATGGTCGGCGCCATGCTGGATGACAACCGGCGGCAGCTCGGTGATCTGGTGCCCGCACACCACCGCCCACACCTGGCTGCCGAGGGTGTGGGCCAGCTCCTGGGCTTTGGAGAGCAGCTCCAGGCTGACATCGTGGATGCGGCCTTCATCTTGCTCGACGAATACCCAAACATTGCGATCTTTAATCATGTCTGTTCGCTCCTAGCCCACGATGTATTCTTTGACCAGTTCTTCGATCAACGCCGCGGATGCCTTCCGGCGTGGGGGTGACTTCTTTGCTCTCGGCGCCTTCGAGCACCACGTAATTGATTTTATGCACCTGGGTGGGAGATCCGCCCAGGCCCAGTTGGGCTTCGTCCACATCCAGGTCGGCCGCCGTCCAGGTGGTGATCTTCAAATTGCGTTCCGCCAGGAATTGCTCCAGGGCTCGGTCTCGCTGCCGAATTCGGGCCATTTTTGCAGCAGTCGCGGGTACTCGGCGGGCACGCCGCCAGCTTGTATTCGATGCGTTTGCGGGCCGAGGCCGGGCGCGGCTGGTTGGCTGAACCGACCACCGTCAGCAGGCAGGGCAGCTTGCACTTGACCAGCTCGGTGCCCAGGTCGAAAGCCCGCTGCACCACGATTTCATCGCCGCTCAGGCTGGCGATCGATCTCGGCATAAGTGATCTGCGGCACGCCCAGCTTTTCGGCGGTCTGCGGGCCGACCTGGGCGGTATCGCCGTCAATGGCCTGCCGCCCGCACAAGATCAGGTCGTAAGCGCCCAGCTTCTCGACCGCTTTCGCGAGCGTATACGAGGTCGCCTGGGTGTCGGCGCCGGCGAACTTGCGGTCGGTGAGCAGCACCACGTGGTCCGCGCCGCGGTACAGCGCTTCGCGCAGCACTTCCGCGGCCTGCATCGGGCCCATGGTCAGCACGGTGACCGTGCCGCCGTGCTGTTCCTTGATTTGCAGGGCCATCTCCAGGGCGTTCAGGTCTTCGGGGTTGAAGATCGCCGGCAGGGCGCTGCGGTTCATCGTCCCTTCGGCGGTCATCACCTCGCCGGTGACGGCCCGCGTATCGGGCACTTGCTTGACGAGTACAATGGAATTGTAAGGCATGAACACCTCCAAAAGATTTCACCACAGAGAACACAGACAGCACATTCGAAAGTCTTTCGGATAACTTACACGAAAGATAAACCACAAAGTACACTAATAACAAGGAATGCATAGAGAGTCTTTATAATTCCTTAGTTACCTTGGTGTACTTTGTGGTAATTCATGTCTGCCTTTCTCTGTGGTGAATCTTTCCTTTCACTTGAAATCTCCATGGTATCGACTTCCATGGCTCTGGCACACTATTTAAACCCACGCGTGGGCCAATGGTCACGCATTCATCCGGAACTGGATCGCCTTCTTCGACGAACAGCACCGCCTCCGCCGCGCACAGGTCAGCCCCGTTCAGCCCGCCGTCGATCCCCAGCGCCTGGCAGATTTTCCCCGGGCCGTCCGTCCAAATGCGGCTGGGGCCGCCCCTTGCGCCGGTGCAGCGATGACCTCCAGCCCCTCCACGGGTTGGATGGCGCGGATCAGCACCGCGGCGGGGATGCCCTCGGTCTCGGTGACGAAGTTCAACATCCAGTGCATGCCGTAGGTGAAGTAAACGTAGGCGTGCCCGGGCGGCCCGTACATGACCACCGTGCGAGGCGTGCGCCCGGCGCGGGCATGGCAGCCCAGGTCGGTCTCGTCGATATAGGCTTCGGCCTCGGTGATAATGCCGCTGATGCGCTGTCCGGCCTCGACGCGGACCAAGGCGCACCCCAGGATGGCGCGCGCCACCGTCCAGGGTAGGGCGGGCGAAGAAGTCACGCGTCAGGCGATGAAAACATGGGGGCAATTGTAACACAGTCGTGCTTGCCTCTTTCCAGCGATACAAAGCCATCCACGAATAAGCAGAACGAATACACGAATTTTTGCTTATTCGTGTATTCGGGTTTCTTCGTTTACCGGGTGGTGAAAAACGCTGCAGGTCAGCGCTTCACAAGGGGCAGGTAGATTTTGGCGGTAGGCGGTTCCAACCACTGTTACCGTTGTCGTGGCGGTCAAGCTGCCGCCGCCGTTGGCCGCGATGACGGTGACATGGTAGACACCCGCAGCGGCATACGTATGGGTAACCACGAAGCCGCTGCCGGTAGCGCCATCACCGAAGTCCCACTGGTAGGTCACCGCCTTGCCAAAAGTGACCGTTGCCGAAAAGCTGGTCGGGCTGCCCAACGGGGTTGGGCCATCGTTGCTGGCAGTCAATCCCTCGGGAGGGACGACTTCATCGTAGCCCACATCGTAACCGCTGCCCTGGGGACGTACATCGCCGTCAATAATCAATGGATACGCCAATGTTCGGGCCGGCGTTTACGGCCGCGGAACCGGCGCCCAGGTGGTAATCATCCACCCTGGGTGCGAAGAAGGCGGGATTGCCGCTGATGGGGTGGTTATTGGTTATGCCGCCTCCCTGGGTGTTGACCAGATTGCCATAGAAGAGGTTGTAGTCCGCATTGACGGAGCCGGCAGCCTGCACAATGCCCACACTGTGGTTGGCCACGATGCTGTTCAACAGCTGGACTGTGCCGCCATTAACGAAAACAGCGGAGCCGTCGGCCAGCGGGCCGTCGGCCAGTGCAGGCGAGACGATGGTGGTGTGCTGAATGCTGAGCGTTCCACGGGAGTCAACGCCAGCGCCTGGCCTACCGTGCTGCTGGCATGGTTGCGAGCGAATAACGTGTTGACGATCGTTCCGCTGCCCCCGCTCAAGAAGACCGCACCGCCGGTGTTAGCCTGGTTAGCAAGCACCTGCACCCGGTCCAGGTTCAAGGTGTTCGTGGCATAAATTGCCCCGCCATTGCTGCACTGCTATTTTGCTTGAACAAACTGGTAGCAATTTGCGCTGGCCCGAAGAGCGACAAAGCACCCCCGCTGCCTCCTGTGCTGTTCCCGTTGAAACGCGCACCGGTGATGGTGGTGTTGTTGGATGCTACTGCGCCGCCATAGATTTGAGAAGTGTTGGTAAAGAATTGGGTCCCCTGGATGGTCAGGGTCGGGCCGCCCGCGTAAATTGCCCCGCCCCATCCGTCAGAGGCAATCGTATTCCCCTCGAAGCGCCCACCGGTTACCTGCCCGGCGCCGAACTGGATAGCCAGCCCACCGCCGGCAAATTTGGATGAGTTGCGCAGGAAGTTCGTATCGGTCACCGCCGCCGTCTGGCCAGCAAAAATACCGCCTCCCCAGTTATTGATTGCCTGGTTGTCTTCGAACTGGCTGGATACGATGATAGCAGAGCTGCTGTAGATCCCACCGCCTAAATTCCCGGGCCGGAGCTGGCGGTGACCTGGCAATCCGGGCAGTGTTATGGAGATATTGTGAGTTGGACACAGTAACACTCCCACCCGATCCGCTGCCGCCCCCACTGCCAGGCGTCCGGTTCCCGGTCAGGACCGAATTGAGGAGGGTGAGATTACGCCGGTATCGATGCCCCCGCTGTTGCCATTGGTCAGCACCGTGTTAGAGGAGATCGTCGCATTGGAGACGGTAGCGTTTGCCGGTGTCCAGGCGCCGCCACCGTTGCCGCTGCGAGAGGTGTTGCTCAACACCTGGGTGCCGTCCAGCGTATAGCTGCTGTCGCTGTAGAGACCTCCGCCGCCGGCGGCCGAGTTACGCAGCATCTGCCCGCCATTGATGACAATCCGGTAATTTCCTGCATAACCGCCATACACCCCGCCGCCGCGGTAACTGCTGTAGTTATCGAGGAAATCGACCGTGTTCAGCGTGGTGGTAAACCAGGAGAACAAGCCCCCGCCCCCGCCTTGCTGGGCGGTATTGCTGTTGAACTGCACCGAGGTCAACTGCGTTTCTGTTCCGGCGGCAAAACTGGCGATGTAAGCGCCACCACCCCAATCCGAGGAGGTGTTGCTGATGAATGCGGTGGTGTCTATGATGGTCGGCCCAAAGGACATTAACCCGCCCCCGCCGCCGTATCCTTTGTTATGTGTCGTGCGATTATTGCTAAACTGGCTGCCGCTGACCCATAAGGCCTTGTTGGTGTACAATCCACCGCCATCATATTTAATGGCGGTATTGTTCGCGAAGGTGCTATCAACGATGTGGGCCGTATTATTGGCAAGTACGCCGCCGCCATAATCAACAGCCGTATTTCCTTCCACCGTTACCTGAGTGAGGGTTAACGCGCCCTGTGCATAAATCCCGCCCCCCGGAGGTGGTGGGGGTGATGGCCAGGCCGTTGCGGATGGTGATGCCTGAGATCGAAACGGGCACATCGGTCGTTCGGATCACCTGCACCGCATGGCCGCCATCCAGCGCCAACTGGCTGGCGCCCGGCCCGCTGAGGGTCAGCGCACCGGTGATGTCCAGCCTGGAGGAAAGCGCAATGGCGCACGGGCAGCCGGTCAGGTTAAAGCTGATCACATCTGCGCCAGCGGAGGCATTGGCGTTGTGGAGCGCTTCACGCAGAGAACCCGCACCGCTGTCGTTGGTATTCGTGACCACATAACCTGCCGCCCGGGCCGGCTGAGTCATGGCAACGAATAGGGCAATCAGCAGCGCCGGCCCGATCAACAGGCTTAAGGCCAGGCTGATCATGCGCCGGAGAGGGATGGCCAATCTACGGTTCGATTGTGATTTTGACACTCTGGGTAAGGGGACAACATAAAAACCTCCCTGATATCAGGCTATTACGGTGATATATATCTTATTGCTCTAGTTATTATATCACCGAAAAGAAATATTAGAGCACTTCTTGGCGTTGAATTTGCAGTGCCCCGCGGCCTGAAATCTATGTAAAGAACCGTCCACGAATACGCACGAATGTCAGAATTCGTGTATCCGTGGACGGCAATATCCCGCCCCTACTCACACCCGTTGTACCGAAACTCGCCTTACGGATTCACCTGGTAATTCGGCGCTTCCTTGGTGATGATCACATCATGCGGGTGGCTCTCGATCAGCCCGGCGTTGGTGATGCGCATCAGCTTCGTCTTCGTGCGCAGGTCCTCCAGCGAGGCCGCGCCGGCGTAGCCCATGCCCGAGCGCAGGCCACCCACCAGCTGGAAGGCGTAATCGTGCATCGAGCCCTTGTACGGCACGCGGCCCTCGATGCCTTCGGGTACCAGCTTGCCCAACCCGCTGGACTGGCCCGTGCTGTAGCGGTCGCGGCCGTAACCCTGCATGGCGCCCATGCTGCCCATGCCGCGGTACTCTTTGAAGCGGCGGCCTTCGTACAGCACCACCTCGCCCGGCGATTCGTCCAGCCCGGCCAGCAGGCTGCCCAGCATCACCATCGTAGCCCCCGCCACGATAGCCTTCACCATGTCGCCCGAATACTTGATCCCGCCATCGGCGATGGTGGGGATATCGTGCTTGCGGGCTGCGCGGGCGCATTCGTAGATCGCCGAGACCTGCGGCATGCCCGCCCCAGAGATGACGCGGGTGGTGCAGATCGACCCGGCCCCCACGCCCACCTTGACCGCGTCCGCCCCGGCCTGGATCAACGCTTCGGTGCCTTCGGCGGTGACCACGTTGCCGGCGATCACCGGCAGGCCGGGCCAGGCGGTCTTGATCCGCCGGATGGCGCGTATCACGCCTGCCGAATGCCCGTGGGCGGTGTCGATGCAGACGATATCCACCCCCTCGTTCACCAGCAGCTCCACCCGTTCTTCCAGGTCCGCGCCCACGCCCACCGCCGCGCCAACCCGCAGGCGCCCGCCGTCATCGTGCGCCGCGTAGGGAAAATCGCGTGCCTTCTGGATATCCTTCACGGTCAGCAGTCCTTTCAGGATGCCGGCCTCGTCCACCAGCGGCAGCTTCTCGATGCGGTGTTTCTGCAGCAGGCGCTTGGCCTCCGGCAGGCTGATGCCCACCGGCGCGGTCACCAGCGGCTGAGGGGTCATGAACTGGCTGACGGGCAGATCGTAATCGGCGCCTCGACGAAGCGGATGTCGCGGTTGGTGAGGATGCCCACCAGTTTCCCGTCGTCGGTGATCGGCACCCCACTGATGTGGTAGGTGCCCATGATGCCGTCGGCCTCACGCAGCGTGGCGGTGGGGGGCAGCGTCACCGGCTCGACAATCATGCCCGACTGCGAGCGCTTGACCTTGTCCACCTCAGCGGCCTGGTCCTGTGGCGATAGGTTGCGGTGGATGATGCCCAGCCCGCCCTCGCGCGCCAGGGCGATCGCCAGGGCGCGCCTCGGTGACGGTGTCCATGGCCGCCGAGATGAGCGGAATGTTGAGCTGAATCGCCCCGAAGCTGCGCCTTGACATCCGTCTCGTTGGGCAGCACCTCGGTGTAGCCGGCACGATCAGAACATCGTCAAACATAAGCGCTTCAAATTTACCAAATAATTCTTCGTTCATTCTTTCTCCTTAACGATGAAATAACCTCAACCCCTGAAAATACCATCACCATTCCAGATTGATCGCAGGCCTGGACGACCACATCGTCGCG
>CAVTMV010000015.1:0-124458 GCA_963735945.1 uncultured beta proteobacterium | reverse complement strand
AGCATCTTCGCCTGGTATTCCACCTTGTACCGCTTGCGCGCGGTCAGCGGCACCCCAACCTCGCGCATCGGATCCGCCGCGCAGGGCTACGTCGAACTGATCGGACGCGGCAAAGTGTGGACACCCCGTCACTTCCAGGTACTCGCTCCTGCCCTGCCTGTGGTGCCGCTACAAGATGGAACGCAAGAACAGCGACAACAAGGGTGGCACACCGAGGAATCCGGCGAAAACAGCGCCCCCTTCCTCATCGACGACGGCACCGGCAAATGCGTGGTCGATCCGCAAGGCGCGGAGATACTCACCCGGCACATGGACAGCTGGACGGACGGCGATTACCGCTACACCGAATGGAGGCTATTGGACATCGACGAGATCTATGTGCTGGGCGAATTCAAGACCATAGGCGGCAGCAACATCACCATCACGCACGATGATCTGGTGAAACAAGTCTTGTCGGAATGGAAGATGGACAACGCCGACCTGCTCAAACGCTTCGACCTGGACAACAACGGCGTGCTCGACATGCAGGAATGGATGCTGGCTCGCCAGGCGGCCAAGCGCGAAGCGGAAAAACGCCTGAATGAGGTCCTCGCCGAACCGGATACCAATTTCATGTTACAGCCACGCGACGGCCGGTTGTTCCTGATCAGCAATCTCGATCACAACAAGCTGGAGCTTCGTTACAAGCTGTGGGCATGGGGGCACATCGCCATCTTCTTCGGAGCGCTGGGCGGTTTAGCCTGGCAACTGCAGCAATAGGCAGCTGCTTTTTGAAAACCGTTTGGTCGTTGCTGGCAACCGCGACTAGCGCACCAGAGCGCCCGACAACTTGCTTCACATCGTCGCGTAGCGTTTCTTCGCCGCCACCGCATTCACGATGTAACCGCGCGTCTCCTCGTAAGGTAACTTGGTGCGCAGCGCGTCGTACACCTCGTCCGGCGGCATCGAGTTGATCTTGTCCAGCGCATCATCCTGGCGCGCCTTACCACTCAACTTGCTGAACGCGCGGAACACGTTGCCGGGGCCGGTGTTGTAGGCGGCAATGGCGCAGTATTCGCGCGATACCGGATTGCGTATCTGGTGCAGCGGACTGTCGTTGAGCAGCACGCCGAGATAGGTCGCACCCAGCTCGATATTGTTGTCGGCATTGAACAGATAATCCTTGCTCGGCATCACATCTTCGCCCTTGGCCTTGCGATAGGCCTCGCGCCCGCCGCTGGCCGGCACCAGTTGCATCATGCCGTAGGCCGGCACGCTGGAAACCGCGTAGGGATTGAACGAACTTTCGATCTTGATGATGGCGTAGATCAGGCTGCGGCTGACCTGCGTGTTGTCGGAGATATTTGTGCACCGTCGAGGCATATTGCAACGCACGCTTGTCCACGTGCGCATTCACCATGTTCATCTGCACATAGAGCACATTCTTGCTCACGCCGTTGACATCAATGGTGCGGCTCTGCAATTTGTTGGTCACCAGATAATCGGCGTAACGGTCGATATCCTCGCGCGTCTTCAGCACCACATTGTTCTCATCCACCACCAGTTCCTGCAGGTAAGGCTGGCCGCCGAGCGGGATCTCCTTGTCCGAGAACAGATCGACCGCGCCGGGATCGTCAGGCGTCAGCAGCGCAACCACGGCCGCATTGCGCAGCTTCTCCTTGGCCTTCTCTTCGTCCAGATGCTCGATGAGGATGGTGCCCGCGTCGTAATCCACCACCACGCGGTTCTTGTAGTTCTCGGTGTACTTCACGTAGCGCGTGCGGCTCGGCAACACGCCGGATTCGCGCTTGCCCCACTTCGTGCCGCTTTCTCTTTGCAGATTGCCCATCAGGCGGTCGTACTCCGCCTTGAGTTTTTTCATGTCGGAAAGGATGAGTTCGGGATTGTACTTGTAGGAATTCACACGGCGCTGCGCCATGTTCCTCAGCGCCTTTTCCGGATCTTTCGCCGTCGCCACGCTGAGCATCTGCTGCGTGGTACAGGCAGGCAAACAGAGTGCGCCTGCCGCGATCAACAACAATCTTCTTCTTCATGAGCTTTCCTCTTTCGTACCCGACCCGGCCGGCCGTTGGCGCAGCCGCAAAACACCCTTATCTACTCTCCAGCTCCTCCCAGCGCGCCATCAACTGCAACAACTCCGCTTCGATCTCGTCCGCGCGCTGTTGCAATTGCTTGGCATGGGACGGATTGTCGCGGAACAGCGTGCCCGAGCCAAGTGCCGCCGCGATGTCTTCCTGCTCGCGCTCCAGCACCTCGATGCGCTTCGGCATCTCGTCCAGTTCCTTCTGCTCCTTGAAGCTGCGCTTGCTGCTCGTTTTCGGTTTCTCTTCCGGTGCTTTGGCGGCAGGTTTGGCGGGCGCTGCCGCCGGCGCTTTCTGGCTGGCTGGAATTTCTTCACCCGCACCCAATCCTCATAACCGCCGACGTATTCCATCAGCTTGCCGTCGCCCTCGAAAGCGATGACCTGCGTCACCACGTTGTCGAGGAAGGCGCGGTCATGGCTGACCAGGAACAGCGTGCCGTCGTATTGCGCCAGCAACTCTTCCAGCAACTCCAGTGTCTCGATGTCGAGGTCGTTGGTCGGCTCGTCCAGCACCAGCACGTTGCTGGGCCGCGTGAACAGCCGCGCCAGCAGCAGGCGGTTGCGCTCGCCGCCGCTCAACGACTTCACCGGCGAACGCGCGCGTTCCGGCGCGAACAGGAAATCGCCGAGATAGCTGATGACATGCTTCTTCGCGCCGCCGATCTCGATGAAATCCGAGCCCTGGCTGATGGTGTCGGCCAGCGTGGCGTTGTCGTCGAGCTGCGCGCGCAACTGGTCGAAGTAGGCCACGCTCAGCTTGGTGCCCAGCTTCACGTTGCCGCTGTCCGGCGCCTGCTCGCCCAGGATGATCTTGAGCAGCGTGCTCTTGCCCGCACCGTTGGGGCCGAGCAGGCCGATCTTGTCGCCGCGCTGGATGCGGCAGGAAAAATCGTCGACGATCTTGCGCGTACCGAACGACTTGCTCACATGTTCCAGTTCCGCCACCAGCTTGCCGGAGCGGTCGCCCGCATCGAGGTTCATCTCGACCTTGCCCTGCTTCTCGCGCCGCGCCGCGCGTTCCAGCCGCAACTGCTCCAGCCGCAGCACGCGGCCTTCGTTGCGCGTGCGCCGCGCCTTCACGCCCTGGCGTATCCACACTTCTTCCTGCGCCAGCACCTTGTCGAACTTGGCATTCACCACCGCCTCGTCCGCCAGCATGCGTTCCTTGATCTTCTGGTACGCCGCAAAGTTGCCGGGGAAGCTCGCCAGCTTGCCGCGATCGAGTTCGACGATGCGCGTGGCGACGTTATCGAGGAAGCGCCGGTCGTGGGTGACCAGCAGCACGCTGCCGCGAAAATCCTTGAGCAGGCCTTCCAGCCATTCGATGGAGGAGAAATCCAGGTGGTTGGTCGGCTCGTCGAGGATCAGCACTTCCGGCTCGGCCACCAGCGCCTGCGCCAGCGCCACGCGCTTGCGCACGCCGCCGGAGAGCGAACCCACCAGCGCTTCCGGGTCGAGCTCCAGGCGCTGGATGGCGGTCTCGATGCGCGCCTGCACCGCCCAGCCGTTCTGCGCTTCCAGTGCGGTCTGCAGCGGCTGCATGGCTTCCAGCAGCTTGTCGTAATCGGCATCCGGCTCGCCCAGTTGGTGCGACAGATGATGGTAGTCGGTGATGATCTGGTGCAGTTCGCCCAGGCCGCGCGCCACTTCGTCGAACACCGTGGCATTCGCATCCAGCACCGGCTCCTGGCTGACATAACAGATGCGCGTGGACGGCTGCCGCCACAGCGTGCCGTCGTCCAGATGCGCCTGCCCGGCCAGCACCTTGAGCAGGCTGGACTTGCCGCCGCCGTTGCGCCCGATCAGGCCGACGCGCTCGCCCTCGTCGAGTTGAAAATCCACATGATCCAGCAGTGCGACATGACCAAAAGCCAGAGCGGCCTTATCCAGCGTGATATACGGCATTTAACGTTTTTCTTCCTGCGGCAGGGAGGATTGATAGATGAGCGAGAACCCGACGGCGAAACAGCCCATCGCGAAATAACCGAACGAGGTGGTGAACTTTTCCAGCACCAGATGCGTGTTGTAACCCTGAATGCCGGATTCGAAAAGCTGGAACACGAACAGCAGGCACGCCAATATATTGGCCGCCAACACCACCCGGTGTCCGAGTTTGTAACCGTTGCCTTCCGGCTTGCCTTGCGGCGGCAAGGCGCGCATGAAGTGCCAGACCAGATAGATAACAAACAGCAACAGCAACGCACCGACGATGCGCCCCGGAATGAATCCCTCCTGGGTCGGCACGCCCAGCATCTGCAGCAGCAGGTTGCCGGCTGACGCCACCCAGCCCATCGCCAGCGTTTCCAGCAAGAAGAACCATGCGGCAAAGATATTCACATTCGGATACTTCATCACTTCCCTTTCTCAATCAATTGCTTTCAAATCTTCGATGATCTCGGTCGAGTGCTTCGAGGTCTCGACCTTCTCATACACCTTGGCGACCTTGCCCTGCGGATCGATCAGGAAGGTGTAGCGCTTGGCGATCTTGAACACCCATAGATTCATCAACGCACCATAACGCGCCGCCACCTCGGCGGACTTGTCCGCCAGCAACGGGAACGGCAGGTGATATTTTTTGGCAAACTCGGCATGGCTGTTGCTGTCGTCCACGCTGATGCCCACCACCTGCGCCCCCAATGCCTCCAGCTTGTGCATGTCGTCGCGAAAGGCGCATGCCTCCTGCGTGCAGCCCGGCGTATCGTCCTTGGGATAGAAATACAGCACCAGCCATTTGCCCGCGAACTCTTTCAGGGTGTGCTTCACCCCGTTCTGGTCGGGCAATTCGAAATCGGGGGCAGCCTCGCCCACCTTGGGCAACTCGCCAGCCCGCGCCATCTGGCTCACAAGCAACGTCAATGAAGCAAGCAAACCGAACAGGATCAGCCATTTCATGGGGAACTCCTTGCGCGGATAAGCGAGGACGGGATTTTACGTTAGAATGCGCGCCGTATCGCGAGCATCTGTCCTCGTAGTTAAATGGATATAACCGGCCCCTCCTAAGGGTCAATTACAGGTTCGATTCCTGTCGAGGACGCCAAATTCCCAATGTCATCAGCGAATTCCATACTTTCAACATGGTTATGCTAGGCTATCGCCCGATTGCCCCGCAATCGATCATCCTCATGAGTTCAACTTAAGTGAAAGGCATAACATGAAATTGAACGTATCCCTGAAAAGTCTGATGTTGATTGCAACGCTCGCCGTGCTGACCGGCTGCGCCTCTACAGTCCCGATGGCCCCCAAAGAACAGGATACCGTCAGCAAGACATTCAAGGCCCCCTCTCCCAACATGGCTGGCGTCTACATCTATCGCAATAACTTTGTCGGTAAAGCGCTCAAGAAAACTCTCAGGATAGATAGCGTTGCAATCGGCCAAACCGCCAATCGAGTCTACTTCCACAGGGAAGTCACTCCAGGTGAACATACATTGGCTACTGAGTCCGAATTCGGCGATAACATCCTCAAGTTCAACGCTGAGGCTGGCAAGAACTATTACTTCCAGCAGTACATCAAGATGGGCGCCTTCGTCGGCGGCTCTGGCCTTCAAGCTGTGACGGAAGAAGAAGGAAAGCAAGCGGTACTGCAGTGTAACGAAGCCAAGTAACAGGCTGAAGCAGAAACGGATGGCGCAACGATACTGCGTCATCCGTGCTTTTATATCCCCTGAATCAATATTTGACCGGCACCCGCGCAGTCAACGCGCACATCAACTCGTAGCTGATGGTTCCAGCCGCACGCGCCACCTCCTCGACCGGCAGGCCAGCCCCCCACAAAGTGACGCGACTGCCGATATCGGCGTCCGGCAACTCGCTCAGATCCACGCTCAACATGTCCATCGACACGCGTCCCAGTGTGCGGCTACGTTGTCCGTTCACCAGGATGGGCGTTCCGGTCGATGCATGGCGCGGGTAGCCGTCGGCATAGCCGCAGGCCACGGTGCCGATGCGCATGGCCTTGTCGGCACGGAACATCCCGGCATAGCCGACATTTTCCCCGGCTTTCAGTTCGCGCACCGAGATGATCTCGCTGGTCAGCGTCATCACCGGTTGCAAGCCGAGCTGTTGCGCGCTGCTATCGGCGAACGGCGACGCGCCATACAGCATGATGCCGGGGCGCACCCATTCGCAGTGCGTGGCGGGATAACGCAACAGCGCAGCCGAATTGGCCAGCGAACGCGGCGCGCGATAGTTGGCAGTCAGTCCCTTGAACAGCTCGAGTTGTTCGGCAACACCTGCCGGCTCGTCGGCATGCGAGAAATGCGTCATCAACGTGACTTCGCCAATGGCCGGATGCGACTTCAGCTTTTCCATCACTGCGGGAACCTGTTCCGGGGCGAATCCCAGCCGGTTCATGCCGGTGTTGATCTTGAGCCACACCGGCAAGCATGCCGCGGCGCGGATAGGCGTCGAGCATGGCAAGCTGCTTGTCGCTGTGGATGACGGTGCCCAGATCGTATTCGGCCAGCAACGGCAATTCGTCCACGGTGAAGAAGCCTTCCAGCAGCAGGATGGTCTGGCGAAATCCCGCTTCGCGCAGGGCGATGGCATCGCGCACATCGAGCAGCGCGAAGCCTTCCGCCTCGTCCAGCGCCTCCGCCACCCGCAGCAGCCCGTGTCCGTAGGCGTTCGCCTTGATGACCGCCATGATGCGGCTGGATGCGATGCGACGCGCCACGCGCAGATTGTTCTTCAGTGCGGAAAGGTCGATGTGGGCTTGGATGGGGCGGGACATGAATGACGAGTGGGCCGGTTAAACTGCCGCGAATGATAGCAGGCCACATATTTTCGTGTTATAAAACGCCGTCCCTCCAACGATATAACTAATGGTGAATCGCGGCTTCTACACTATCCTTGCAGCGCAGTTCTTTTGGCTTCGGCCAGACTGCAAAGCAGTCTTTAACGTGCTGCGCACATTAGCCTTCACCGAAAGAACCGGAATATGAACCGCGGCTTCTACACTATTCTGGCGGCCCAGTTCTTTTCTGCCCTTGCCGACAACGCGCTGTTGTTTGCCGCCATCGCACTGTTGAAACAAGTACATGCGCCGAGCTGGCACACACCGATATTGCAGCAGGCTTTCATCCTGTCTTTCATCTTTCTTGCGCCTTTCGTCGGCGCCTTCGCCGATTCGCTGCCCAAGGGCCGCGTGATGTTCATCAGCAATGCCATCAAGATGGCGGGCTGCGTCGCCATGCTGGTCGGCGTGAACCCGCTGCTTGCCTACGGCTTGGCCGGTTTCGGCGCGGCGGCTTATTCACCGGCAAAGTACGGCATCCTCACCGAATGCCTGCCCCCCGAAAAACTGGTCTGGGCCAACAGCTGGATGGAGGGGCTGACCGTCGCCGCCATCATCTTCGGCGCGGTGGTCGGCGGCATGCTCATCAAGCCGAGTTTCGCCATATCCATCATGCAGTATCTGCAAGTCCCGACCGTCGTCAGGCCGGCAGAATTTGCCATCTTCATCACTTTCTTCATTTATCTCGTGGCGGCGCTGTTCAACCTTTACATCCCGGTCGTTCCCATCGAGCACAAGGCACTCAGCCGCAGCCCTTTCTTCCTGATCAAGGATTTTGCCCATTGCTTCATATTGTTGTGGAAAGACCCGCTGGGCCAGGTTTCGCTCGCCGTCACCACCTTGTTCTGGGGTGCGGGTGCAACCTTGCGCCTGCTGGTGCTGGCCTGGGCCGGTATCGCCCTGCATTACAGCATCGATGAAGCAGCCAAGCTGATCGCCTGGTTTGCGGTCGGCATCGCCATCGGTGCGGTCCTGGCGGCCCGGCTGGTCAAACTCGAACATGCGGTGAAAGTGATCCCGGTCGGCATCGGCATGGGCCTGATGGTGCTGGTGATGGTTCCGGTCACCCACCCGCTGCTCGCCATCCTCCTGCTCACAGGCATCGGCATGATGGCCGGGTTCTTCGTGGTGCCGATGAACGCCCTGCTGCAACATCGCGGCCATTTGCTGATGGGCGCCGGACGCTCCATCGCAGTGCAGAATTTCAACGAGAACATCAGCATATTCCTGATGCTGGGGCTGTATGCGCTGATGGAGAAACTCGAACTTTCCATCACCGTCATCATCCTCGTATTCGGCTTGCTGATGGCCGGCATCATGAGCCTGCTTTACAAAAAGCACGGCCATGACCAAGATACCGGCAGGATCTGATAAATAGCTGCGCTCGACGTAACCAGGAACGGATTCCGCCTTCACGGCTCGTTCCGTCATCGCTCGCGGCGTTTTCACTTCCTGATTTAAGGAGCATCAAATGGAAATCTGGATAATCGTGCTGCTGATCCTGCTCAGCGGCTTCTTCGCCATGGCGGAAATGAGTATCGGCGCGAGCCGTCTCCCTATCCTCATGCAAATGGCTGAGGACGGCAACGAGGGGGCGCGCATCGCCGCCGGACTGCGCAACCAGCCTTCCCGCCTGCTGGCCTCCACGCAGATCGGCCTCACTGCACTGGCTACGCTGCTTGGCGTGTTCGGCGAGTCGATGTGGGTGCCGCGCTTCGAATCCGCCATCGAGACCCACGCCGCATGGCTCTCTGTCGCCAAGGAGCCGCTGGCGCTGCTGCTGGTGGTCGGCACCCTTACTTTCGCCACCATCGTCATCGGCGAGATCATCCCCAAGCGCATCGCGCTGGCCAGACCCGAAACCATCGCCTCGGCGCTTGCCCCGCTCATGGCGCTGTTCGCGAGGTTGAACCGCCCGTTCATCTGGGCGTTGTCGGTGGCGAGCGAAAAATTGCTTGCTTTGTTCCCGTTCAAGGAGAGCGAGGCCTACCTTGCCGCCGACGAGATCCGCGCCATGATCGCGGCAGGACGGCGCGACGGCGACTTGGACGAGACTGCTGGCGAGCTGCTCGGCAACGTGTTCCGCCTCGACGACCGCAAGGTGGCGAGCGCAATGACGCCAGCCAACGATATCATCTACCTCGACCTCCAGGAGCCGAGCCAGGTCAATCTGGAAAAGGTCAAAACGCACAGCGTTTCGCGCTTCATCGTATGCAAGGGCGGGCTCACGCAGGTGATGGGCTATATCGAGAGCCGCGAGTTGCTGCAGCACCTGCTTGCAGGCAACCAGCTCGACCTCGGCAAGCTGCCCGCGCATGCCATCCAGTTCATGCCCAACACCCAGTCGCTGATCGGCGTGCTCGAATTTTTCCGCGCCCAGAAGACCCACATCGCCATCGTCGTCAACGAATTCGGCCAGACCGAAGGGCTGGTCACTATGAGCGATCTGCTCTCTTCCGTCGTGGGCGATGTACCCAGCTCGGTGGATGAACTTCCGCTCGCCGTGCAGCGCGAAGACGGCTCATGGCTGCTGGATGGGTTGTTGCCCATCGACGAGATGAAAGAGAAGCTGGGCCTCGCCTCGCTTCCGGAAGAGGATCTCGGCAATTACCATACCGTCGGCGGCTTCGTCATTACCACCGTCGGGCGCATCCCGAAAAAGGCCGAGACCTTCGATTGGAACGGCTGGCGTTTCGAGGTCGTCGACATGGACAAGAATCGTGTCGACGAAGTCTTCGCCCGCCCTATCGGCGCAAACATCCCCAACGACTAAGGAGTACAGCATGAACTACCGTACCGCCCTCCTCCCCTTGGCACTCCTGGCACTGCTGAGCGCATGCGGCCAGAGCAACGATCAGCCCGCCCCCAAACTGTTCAAGGACCAACGCGATGCGCTGGACAAGGCGAAGGCCGTCGATCCCATGGTGCAGCAACAGAATGAAGAGCAGCGCAAGACGATAGATCAGCAGACACAGTAAGGTTTGACCCTGTTTGCATAAAGGGGTACTGTACGCATCACTTGGCAAACATGCTGAAAAGCATGGGCGCAAAGTCTCCGGCCTAAGGGAAACTACGGTAGCGGGACTGCGACATGGGGGCCCCTTTCCCATGCCTGTCCAACCTCCCTCCCTGCAGTCGATAAGAACACAAGGCCTGGCACACGCATTCCTGTAGAGAACGTCGTTGCATGACGATATAGCGTGGCCGGATAGCGAGGAGGAAGGAAATGAACAAGCATCCGCACAACCATAACGCATCAACGCGCCAGACCTGCGCTGATTGCATCCATACGTTCAGGAAGAACGTATCGGACGGCATGGTCGTTTGCGTACCACATCTGAAAACCATGCCTGCCAACAATTCTGCTGTGTGCGATTTGTACGCAAGAAGAAACCCAAACTCATTGGGCGCCTGATACCCCGAACCTGATTATCAAAGCTAGTAAGTCGCCTGCAGTAATACAGGCTGAATGCCGCGAACGATTTCCGGGTGCTATCCTTGCTGGTGTATATCCAGGAACAGATTGGCCAATAGTTTCTTTGTTCGCAGCGATGACTGGGTGAATACCCCATCCAGCTTCTTCATCGCATCTTCGGTCCTGCCGCTATAGCTTCCCAGCAGCACCTCGCTTGCCAGCACATGGAATTGCGCGTGTTCGATCTTCAGCTGGGAGAACACCGGCTTGCTGCCATACATGCTTGCTCCCGGCCCGTTGATCCATTTCCCGAGGACGCATTGATCGTCACGGCAAACGACACGCGGATCGAGCGACTCTTTGCTGCTGCCGTCGATGCAGGCTTGCAGGCGGACCTTCCACTTCTGATGCGCTTCTATCGCTTCCTGGAAATCAAGCCCGCCAAGATTTGCCGATTCTCCTTTTGCGGGCGCAAAAGACGAGGTATCGATTTCCTTGCCTTCTGAAGCGCTCTTGAACCAGTCGAACAATCCCATGTAGTTCTCCCTGATATTCTGTAACTTATGAAACCGCATCATGGTGAAATCCGGCCCTGCTAGTCAATATGCCAAACGGCCTAGATAACCATATAACCCTGCCGGGGGTTCTTAACGGATCGGCTCCTGCCGCTTGTTTGCCGTTGGCTGCCGAATGGCTGCAGATGGCTCCGGCGACCAAGCCGGGCGCTCGGTACTGCCTGAATCGACGATCACCAGATAACGCCCCGACCACGGCGTGGGCCGCCGATCGGCACGCAGCACCCAGAATTTCTTTCCATCCTCCAGCGCCTGCTCATAATCCTCGTCCAGCAGCCCATAGCGGTCGATAAAGGTGTTCAGTGTCGCGGGGATGCGTATGCACCCTTTCGACCACTGCAACGCCCAGATGCGGCTCAAGATAATCAGGGTCGGTTGCATGCAACAGCAAACGCATCTGGCTTTCGCCGCCTTGCCCCCATCCGCGCTCGGCCAGCACCCAGCCGAAATCGAAAACACGCATCCCCTTGCGGCCGAAACCGCGGATCCCCAATTTATTGAGCGTGCCTTCGGCACGAAAATCCTTGTTCTCCAGCGTGTGGGCAAAGATCGCCCGTCGGCGTCACGAAATAGCCGCGCCGCCCCGGCTTGCCGGTTGATGCAGGTGAGGCCCCGATGAAATGCAAACGATTCGGTCGGCCTGCATCCAGCCAATACACGAAGATCGCCTGAATATTGGGGTTGCGATCCAGCAGCAGCACGTACTGCGATTTCGCGGTCGGAACCCCAGCCCCTCGCCAAGGCAGCCTGGAGCAATTGCGCATAACGCGCCTGGCTCCGGTGCTGGAAGTTCGAGCCGGCGATCCACTTCGCGCTGAAAGACGGGTGCAAGCGATGTTCCATCTTCGGCTCTGGCCGGAATACGGCTGCCGCGGCAAGCAGCAAGACAATGATGGACAGGATTTTCTTCATGCGGCACATTGTAGCGGCACATCGCGCCCGTATGACGCGCTTGCAACTTCGCCACGGCTACTGATACTACTCGTACTTGGCTAAATCGTTCTGATCTCACGGTACCTATTTCCTGCGCGAATCGGCAGGATGCTGCGTAATCATTCCTCAATTCCACATGACTTGAGGCCCGCACATGAAAGTAGGCATCCCGAAAGAGATAAAAACCAACGAAAACCGTATCTCACTGGTACCGGCAGGAGCGGAAGCCCTGGCATCGGCCGGACACACGGTGATCGTCGAAGCCGGGGCGGGTCTGGGCAGCGGTTTCAGCGATGCGCAATACCAGGCCGCCGGTGCGCAGATCGCCAAAGATGCCGACGCGGTCTGGGCAGCCGCCGATCTGATCGTGAAGGTGAAAGAGCCGATCGAGCCGGAATGGAAACGCATCAGGCCCGGCCAGGCCATTTTCACCTACTTCCATTTCGCCGCCAACGAGCAGCTGACCCAGGCGCACATGGCGTCCGGCGCGGTCTGCATCGCCTACGAGACGGTCGAGCTGCCATCGCGCGAACTGCCGTTGCTGACGCCGATGTCGGAAGTGGCCGGGCGCATGGCGGTGCAGGAAGGCGCCAAGTATCTGGAAAAACTGAATGGCGGGCGCGGCATCCTGCTCGGCGGCGTGCCCGGCGTGCCACCCGCCAAGGTGGTGATACTCGGCGCGGGCGTGGTCGGCGTGAATGCGGCCAAGATCGCCGCCGGCATGGGCGCCAGCGTCGTCATCCTCGACGTATCGCTGGAACGGCTGCGCTACCTGAGCGATGTCATGCCCGCCAACGTGCAACTGGTCTTCTCGGACCGGCACAACCTGCTGGCGCAGATCGCCAATGCCGACCTGGTCATCGGCGCGGTGCTGATACATGGTGCCGTTGCGCCGAAACTGATCCGCCGCGAAGACCTCAAGACGATGCGTCCGGGTGCGGTGATCGTGGATGTCTCCGTCGACCAGGGCGGCTGCATCGAAACGACGCGTCCGACCACGCACGAAAATCCGACCTTCATTGTGGATGGCGTAGTGCACTACGGCGTGGCCAACATGCCCGGCGGCGTGCCGATCACCTCGACGCTGGCGCTGACCAACGCCACCCTGCCCTATGTGCTGAAACTGGCGAACAAAGGTTATCGGCAGGCACTCAAGGAAACGCCGGCGCTGCTCAACGGACTCAACATCATCGGCGGGAAGATCACGCACCGCAAAGTCGCCGAAGCGTTCGGCCTCGACTATCACCCGGCGGAATCCTTCCTCGACTGATACGGGCGAGCACGAAGCAAGCCGGACTGTGCGGCTCAGGCCAGATTGCCCTCGGCGATGTGGCGATAGACCAGCCCTTTCAACCAGAGCGCATCGGCAGCGGCGACATCGCGAAAAGCGATGCCGTACTCAAGCATGTTGCCATTCCCCTCCTGCCCTGCTGTTGCGGCCTGCATATGCACATGCAGGATCGTCGCCTCGAGATCGAGCACTGCGTTCATGTCATCCATGACCGCCTGAAAGGAAAGCCGCAAGGCTTTGCCCGGTTCGCCCATCGACGGCGGCGCATGGAGCTGGGCGCCATCCGGAGCTGAGGTTGACGATGCGCACGTCTTCGCGAACCCCCTGATCATCGGTCACGGTAGCTGTGAGATTCACTCTGGCCCAGGGTGATTTGCGCAGCGTCTGGGTGCGCACCTCGGCGGGGTAATCCAGGTGCATGTAATGGACCGGGCTGATACACAGGCGCTGGATGGCAGACTGGAATGCATAGATGTTGCTGCCTGTCACCATGCGCACCTCCACCTGCTCCCCATCCGCCAGAATGAGCGGCACGCCGGAGATCATCGGCGTCATCACCAGAATGCTCTGATTCCTGATGTAGCCGATCAAGCGGGCAGCATAGTAAGCCTGCAGGTCCCGGCTGAGCAGCCGCAACTGCACCAGCTCGCCGGCCTGGGGCTTGATGCCGGGAGGCGGAAATGCCACGCTCGGCACAGCCTCCCCGAACTCGGCCGGTATCGGCACTCTCGCCTGCCTGCTGCGGCGCATCCGCATCGCGGAACAAGCCTTCGCCCACCAGGCTCTCCAGCTGTTCGCGACTCACCACCCTCTCGCCGCGCACGAACACGATGTAACCGTGGCGGTCATACAAGCGCCACGGCAGAGGCTTGCCAATGGGAATATCGTCGACAGATACAGGCTGGAGTTTCATGCTGTCATCTCCACTGATGGGTACGGCAAATTATCACCGGCCTGCTCGCCGTATTGCTGACATAGGGCTAGCTCCTCCCCGGCGCGGAACATACCGTAGGCGCCTATTCGCTTCGATGAGGAGTTGATTCTTCCGCCGGCTGCCCCGTTTCCGGATCGATCCAGCCGGAAAGGCCGATCTCATCTTGCGCCTCCTCCAGCGTCTCGCCTTCCCCATAGCCGGTGTCTTCTTGCGCCTGCATGTCCTGCACTGCTTCGAGCAGGCTGGCAAAGGGGCCGAACTGCTCGCTGCCCAGCATGTCCTGCCAGTAGAAGCCGTCAGGCCGCTCGAACATTCGCGTGTGGTCGTAGTCGGGAGATGTTTCGGGGATCTTCATAGTCATCGTATCCTCCACTGGTTGCATTGCGAAGCATGACAGCGGCTTCAGGAATTGAACCGCGCCCCGGCTACCCAAAGCCGGAGAGTCCTCATTCACCCGGCGCGAACCAGCAGCACCGGAATCGATACCGCATGCACCACACCTTCGGCGACACTTCCCAGCAGCAGGCGGCTCAAGCCGGAACGTCCATGGGTGCCGATCACGATCAGGTCGGCCTGCCAGGCTCGTGCTTCGTTTTCGATCACGATGGCGATACGCTCGCCGTTCGCATCAATGAGCGCGGTCTCCACTTCCATAACTGACTGGCGGATCTTTTCTGCGGCACGGGCGAGAGTACGCTCGCCCGACTCCCGCATTGCTTTTTGCAGGGAGGCAAGATCGATATAGGCATAGCCTTCGGCATCCAGCAGGTAGATTTCCTCAAGCACATAGACAAGCCGCACTTGAGTTTCGCGGTTCACCAGCTTGACCGTCTCCTGTAATGCGCGCTCGGAGGTCTGGCTGCCGTCGATCGGGACCAATATGCGTCGATACATGATGACCTCCTTTTTCTCCGGTTTGCCTTGGGAGCTGTGTGTCATTCTATGCCTCTTTCCGGCGCAAGGCGAAGCACCAGAATGCAGATTGTCGCAGGACCGCAGATGGCATTAAATCCGGTACACTCGGGTCGGTTCCATACGCAAAACGCCAACCCAGCCATGCCTATCCTGAATCTGACTCCCGCCGAACTCCGCCTCACCTTCGATTCCACCGCACTCGGCTTTGCCGACACGTCCGAGCTGCTGGAACACCCGTTGCCGTGGATCGGCCAGGAACGCGCTGAAATGGCGGCCCGCTTCGGCCTGGAGATGGAGCAGCCCGACTACAACCTGTTCGTGCTGGGCGAAGTCGGCAGCGGCCGCTCTTCGCTGCTCAAACGCGCCATGCAGACCGCCGCCGCGAACAAGCCGGTGCCGCCCGACTTGTGCTATCTGCACAATTTCGACACGCCCGAGCATCCGCGCGCCCTGCGCCTGCCCGCCGGGCAGGGCCGCCTGCTGCGCCAGTTCATGGCACAGATGATGAAATCGCTGCTGAAAAAAATCCCGCAATACCTGGACAGCCAGGATTTCAAAACCGAAAGCGCGCGCATCGAAGCAACCTACAAGTCGGAGGAAGCCAAGGCCTATGCGGAACTCGACGCTTTTGCCGAGGATCGCCAGTTCACCCTGCACCGCGAAAGCGGCCATCTGGTTTTTACCTATCGCAATTCCAAGGGCCACACCCTGACCGAGGAGGAAATGCTGCTGCTGCCGAAAGAGCAGCGCGCCTCGATCGATCAGGCCGAGCAGGAGCTGCGCGTCGAGATCAGCCGCTATTTCGAGAAAAATACCGCCCTGGAACGTTTGAAGGACGAAGGCCTGGCCGCGTTGCGGCGCCTGGTGGTAAAGCCGCTGCTGGACCACGAATTGCAGGATATCCGCACCGGCCTGAAAAAACAGATCAAGGATTCGGTCAAGCTGGGCACCTATCTGGATCAGGTCGTACGCGACGTGCTCGACAATCTGGAACTGTTCGAGGCGCTCCCCAGCGACGACGACATCCGCCAGGAGGCGCTGGGCAAGGTGCTGTCGCGTTATCGCGTCAACTTGATCGTGGACAACGACGGCCTGGCCGGCGCGCCGGTGATCGTCGAAGACAACCCGCTGTTCCGCGCGCTGTTCGGTAGCATCGAATACCAGACCGAGAACGATGTGCTGATGACGGATTTTTCGCGCATCCGCGCCGGCAGTCTGCACAAGGCGCACGGCGGCTTCCTCATGCTGCACCTGCGCGACCTGATGGCCGACGGCCTGGTATGGGAAAAGTTGCGCCGCCTGCTGCGCAGCAGCAGGTTGCAGATCGAAGAGCCGGGCACGGCGTTTACGGCGATCGCGACGGTCTCGATCGAACCCGAGGCGGTGGATGTCGACGTCAAGATCGTGCTGATCGGCTCGCGCGAACAGTATTACGAGCTGCAGGAAGAGGACCCCGAATTCGCGCGCCATTTCAACGTCAAGGTGGACTTCGCCGAAAGTTTTTCCGCCAGCGCCGAAACGCGCCGCGCGACGGCGATCTTCGTCGCCCATAGCTGCCGCCAATTGGGACTGCCGCATTTTTCCGCCGCCGCCGTCGCGCGCCTGCTGGAGGACGGGCACCGCGAGGTGGACGACCAGTCGCGCCAGAGCTGCGTTATTTTGCCCGCACCGAGGCGCTGGTGATGGAAAGTGCCGCGCTGTGCCGCGCGCGCGGCGGCCGGCTGGTCGAGGCGGCGGATATCGATGCCGCACTGCTCGCGCGCATCAAACGCCATGACTACCCGGAGCAGCGCTTGCAGGAAGCCTTCGCCGAGGGCGATCTGCTGATCGCCGTGCATGGCGCGAGGATAGGCCAGATCAACGGCCTGACCCAGATGGACATGGGCGATTTCCGTTTCGGTTTCCCGGTGCGCGTCTCCGCGCGCACCTATGCCGGCGAAGCCGGCCTGCTCAACATCGAGCGCGAAGTGGAAATGTCGGGGCCGATCCACGACAAGGGCGTGTTCATCCTGCACAACTACCTGGCGGCGCTGTTCGCCCACAACGCGCCGCTCGCGTTCAACGCTTCGATCGTGTTCGAGCAGGAATACCACGGCGTGGAAGGCGATTCGGCTTCGTGCGCCGAACTGTATGCGCTGCTGTCGTCACTGTCCGGCCTGCCGATCAAACAGGGCATCGCGGTGACCGGCGCGGTCAACCAGCACGGCGAAGTATTGCCGATAGGCGGACTCAACGAAAAGATCGAGGGCTATTTCCGCGTCTGCTCCACGGCGGGACTGGACGGCAGCCACGGCGTGCTGATCCCGCAGCGCAACCGCCGCCACTTGATGCTGGAGCGCAAGGTGGTCGAGGCGGTCGATCAGGGCTTGTTCCACATCTACACGGCCGAGCATGTGAGCGACGGGATAGAGCTGCTCACCGGATTACCCGCGGGCGTGGCGGACGAGGCAGGCAATTATCCGCACGGCAGCGTGCTGGGGCACGCGCAAAAAACCTTGCAGGCCTATCGCCGGGCCTGCCATGCGGCGGGACACCCGAAGAGCAACCCGAGGCATTTGCGCCCCTGATCCCGCATCAGTTCACGTGCCGCCCGCATTCACCGTGCGGCACGGCCAGTCAATCGCCGGCCTCGGCCTCGCCTTCGTTCCTGCGTTTTGGTTCATGCTTTTTGACATCGCCGCGCAGCTTGTGCGCGTAGTCGCCGACCTTGCGCTTGGCCGCATCGAAGGCATCGCGCAACGCCACGTAGACATCTTCGGCATGCTCGCGGTTGATCGCGATCTCACCCCCGGCCACACCGATGTCGATACGCACATTGAAGTGCTTGCCCTGGCTCTGGTGCTTGTGCTCCTTTTCGACCACCACCCGGCACGACACGATATGGTTAAAGAACTCATCCAGCTTTTTCGCCTTTTCACGGATGCGCGCTTCCAGCGCTTCTGATTGCTCGACATCGCGCGTGGTGATTTGCAGTGGAATTTGCATGGTACTTCCCTCCTCTCCTTGGCCTGCGGGGGCCTTATTTGAACTACTTGCTCAGTGCGACCAGTTCACCCGCAGCAGGTTCTGTTCCGGGTTGTAATGAAACTCCAGGTCGCCACGGTACGCATGGTGCAAGGCGTCGCCGATACCACGTGCCAGGTGAATATCGGTTGTCGTCACCATGCTGCCATGCTCCGTTCTTTCGATGGACATGATGCGCTGCAACGGATGCGAGGCTTTTTCCTTTGCTTCATGATGGCGTATCTGCTGCAGGACTTCCTGCTCATGCTCGGAGAAGAACTTGCCGGCCAGCGACACATATCCCGCCGGGAAATGGTCGCGTATCCGGTGACAGGCTGGGCAGTACGACTGGTGCGCATCTTTTGGCTTGGGCAGCCATTGCCAATGACCGGCGTGATACACCGCGCCGCAGTCCGGGCAGAGCGTCGGCTCGGGAAGTTTGCCTTTGGCTTTGTAACTGTCATGCACCGTTTCCTGCAACAACTGGTCGCGCCGAACGAGTCTGAAACCGGGCGGATGTGTTTGATGGCTCATGGTCGTCTCCTTTGTTTGAACACCCCGGTTGAATAACCCGGGAAGTATGGGATTGTTTATGAGAGCGGGACGTTGATCGATTTGGGCTTGAAAGACTCGCGGGAAAGGACGTCCCGTGATTTTGAAATGTTACGCACATCTTCCAGTTTCATGGCGTTCCCCCTTGTTGCAAAAGTGAACTTCAAACTTAAAGAATCTGCTTCGCCAACATTTTTTACAGCTTCATTATCCGCCAAAGAAAACAGATGGCAAGTCATGCCCGGCAGCGACCCGGTCCTGATTGAACTTATATCGAGGGCAGCAGTCTCGCAAGTTTGCGCCAGCCTTGCGAATTCCCGGCGCTGTCCGGGGCTTCCGCAGTCGTGAATCCCGCCGCAAAAACGAGCTCGTCCGGGGATAACGGCTGTTGCCTTGCTCGCAGCATATCCAGCACCCCGACATCCGCCTCGGAGGCATCCTGCCGCCGCGTGCCGGATGCGTTCGCGCAACGTATCGTCTCCGGCGTGCAGGGAAGCGATGGCAAACGGCACCGACAGACTTTCGGCAAGCTGGCGGAATGCCTCGCGCTCTTCCCGCCTGAGAAAGGCCGCATCCACGATCGCCGGGAAACCGGCCTGCATTATTCCGCGCGCCAGTTCCAGCAAACGGGCATAGGTTCGCCGGGTCGCTTCGGCGCCATAGATATCGCCGACGATACGGCTATCTTCCAGCGTACCCAGCCCGAAAAGACGCTTGCGTTCGACATCGGAGCGGATGCGGATGCCCCCCATCTGCTGCAGCGCGAGCTGGGAGAAAGTCGTTTTGCCCGAACCGGGCAGGCCGTGGGTGATGATCAATGCCGGCCGGAACCGTTCCAGGCTTTGCCGCGCCAGCGCCAGATAACTGCGGCACGCTGCCAGTTCCTCCGTCCTGTCCAGCCGCGATAGCCCGGCCTGCCCTGCCCGTATGGCGCAGACCTTGGCGCGCACCGCAGCACGGTAGGCCAGGTAGAAGCGCAGCACCGGAATGCCGCCATAATCGCCATTGGCTTCGAGGTAAGCATTCAGCAGGCGCCAGGCGAATTCCGGATGGCTGCGGTGCTGCAGATCCATCACGGTAAAGGCGATCTCGCTCATCACGTCGATCCAGCGCAGGTCGGGATTGAATTCGATGCAATCGAATGGCACGGGGCTCATCATCGATGAGCACGATGTTGCCAAGATGCAGGTCGCCGTGACATTCGCGCACAAAGCCCTGGGCACGCCGCGACTGGAATGTCGCTTCGCAGGCAGCGTAATCGGTTTCGGTTGCCAGCTCCAGTGCCGCCACGCTTGCCCTGTCCGCAGCGCCGGTCAGCTGCGAACGCAACGATGTGAAATTCTGCAGTGCTGCGGCTTTGACAGATGCCGCTGTGCCATATTCCGAACCCGCCCCGATCGCTGGCACGCTGGCATGAAAACGGGCAATGACCGCCGCCAGCGCATCGATATGCTGCGGCGTGACCCCGCCCTGCATCAGCAAGTTATCCATCAGGCTGGCGGAGGCAAAACGGCGCATGCGGACGGCGAATTCGATGACTGGATATGAACCGAACCTGGGGCGCTCCAGGCTGCCGCCGATGGCAACCGCTTCGAGATAGATTTCCGGCGCGGTGCGCCGGTTGAGCCGAATCTCCTCGTCGCAACAAAAACGACGCGATTCCAGGCTGGTGTAATCCAGGAACCCCAGATCGATCGCCTTCTTGATCTTGTAGGCATAATCCCCGGCCAGCAACACCCATGAGATATGCGTCTCGATCACCAGCACTGAATCCGTCGCATGCGGGTAGCAGCGCGGATTGTTCAACGCGGCGATGAGTTTTTGCTGGCTGGCGTAATTTCCCTGAGGCTCACTCATTGCGTGCCCGTCCCGGTGAATACAACCATTGAAGCCGCTCGAAGCAAGCTTGCTACGGCGCTACGATCAGGCTCGGTTCCTCGAACAATGACTTGACCACGACCTTGCGCACTTCCGGCCGGTCTGGCACCTGGTACATCACCGGCATGAGCATCTCCTCGAAGATGCCGCGCAGGCTGCGCGCCCCCACCTTGTATTCGAACGCCATCTCGGCGATCTGGCGGAACACCTCCTGCTCGATATCCAGCTCGACCCCCTCGTCCTTGAGCATCTCACGGAACTGGTTGTAGATCGAGTTGCGCGGCTCGACCATGATCTGCGCCAACTGCTCCTTGGACAGATTATGCAGGTTGGCGATGATGGGCAGGCGGCCCGCGAACTCCGGGATCAGTCCGAACTTGAACAGGTCGGTCGGTTTCACGCGGGTATTCAGCCGTTCGAGAATGTGCTGGTCTTCGCCGGCGCCGGTGGAAATGAATCCGAACGCCTGGTTCTTGGCGGTGATGTTCTCCAGGCCGACGAATGCCCCGGCACAGATGAAGAGGACATCGGTGGTGTCGAATGTCTGTGCGCCCATCTTCACCAGCGCGCCTTCCATGATCTTGAGCAATGCATGTTGCACCTGCTCGCCCGAAGTGCCGCGCTGATCGCCTTCGGTTGCCTTCAGCTTGTCGATCTCGTCGATGAACACGATCCCATGCTGCGCCTTGGCGATGTCCCCGCCCGCCTTGTCCAGCAGTCGCAGCAGCAGCGCCTCGATCTCCTCGTTGACGTATTTCGACTGCGCCAGTGCGGTCGCGTTGGCGGTGACGAAAGGCACGCGCGCGACCCTCGACAGCGTTTCGCACAACAGCGTCTTGCCCGTGCCGGTCGGGCCGATCAGCAGGATGTTGCTTTTAACCAGTCTCGACGGTATCCTGCCGGCGCCTGCCAAGCCTGCGGTAATGCGCATACACCGCCACCGACAGCGTCTTCTTGGCATCATCCTGGCCGACGACATACAGATCCAGAAAATTCGTGATCGCGCTGGGTGTCAGCTTCTTACCGGTTGTCTTCTGGTCGTCTTGACTAGCCATTCCATCTCCCTTGTCTGGTCTGTCCGAATCGCATCGTTCCGATATGGCAGTCTACATTGATAGCCGCATGGGCAGCAAAACAGCAATCCGGTCTAATTTCGCACTTGATATAACTTCACGCCATTACCCCCATTGCTTTTTGTCTCATACATAGCGGTATCGGCGTTTTTTAGCAGCATCGCTTCGCTGCTGCCATGTTCCGGATATATGGCGATACCGATGCTTGCAGAGATAAGAAGGCGATGGTCGGACAGATGGAACTCCCGGCCAAGAGCATGCCGAATCTTTTCCGCAACCAGCAAAGCAACGTTTGCTTCACCGATAGCCGGAAGAAGCACAAGGAATTCGTCGCCGCCAACGCGCGAAACGGTATCAGCTTCGCGCACACATTCCAGCAGGCGCAGTGATACCTCTTTCAGCAGCTGATCGCCACAATCGTGGCCAAACATATCATTGATCGGCTTGAATTTATCAAGATCAAGATAGAGTACGGCGATGTGGCGATTTTCTCGTTTTGCGTTGGCGATAGCCTGCTGCAAGCGATCAGAAAACAATATTCTGTTGGGAAGATTGGTAAGAATGTCATGGTGCGCAAGATACTCCAGCCTCTCGGCTGAAGCCTTGCGTTCCGTGATGTCCGAAAAAACCGCAACATGGTGGGTCAAATTGCCGTTTTCATCGTAAACCCGCTTGATCGAAAGCCACTCGATGAAGATCTCGCCATTCTTTCTGCGATTCCATATCTCACCATTCCAGGCACCGGTGGTCGTCAACGTATTCCACATCTCATCGTAAAACTCCGGCAAATGCCTGCTGCTGGACAAGACTTTCGGATCTCTGTCGCGCACTTCTTCCAGAGAATATCCGGTGATTTTGGTAAATGAAGGGTTGATCGAAATAATACGATTGTTCTGATCCGTTATGGCAACCGCATCGTCAACGATATCGAACACGGTTGAAGCAAGCCTCAACGCGTAGGCCTTCTTGCGAAAGAAGTAGGATGCAAACAGAACCCCGCAGGAAACCACCAACACGGTTACCACATGCGACTGCCATTTGCTGAAATCCTGAAAAAATAGCTCCTTCAATGACTCATAAACAGTCATTACCAAGACGGAGATGATAAAGACTTTCAGGTGATATTTATTCTGGCGCATAGCCTGTAGCACATGATTCCCCTCACGAATCGAGAGTATTGCATTTCCTTACCCGATTCAACCGATTGTCACCATATACAAATGGCCCCAAAAAACAAAAAAGCAGGGCATATCGTTATGCGAGCCATATAGATCATGAACGCTCCCTCTCTGCACTTATCGCAGAGTTCCAGCCGGCACGCTCAAAGCGTAACAAATTTGAAACACCAAGGACTTATAGTACGTTACAGGAGACTTATGCCACACAAAGAACATACGTTTACGAAATTCGATGATGACCTGAATGCCATCCGGTCCCGCATTCTGGAAATGTGCGAGTTGGTGAACAGCCAGTACAAACAGTCGCTGCACGCACTCTTTGAATCCGATGCTTCCGTTGCCCGTCAAGTGATCGACCGGGATTATCTGGTCAACCAGCTGGAAGTGGAAATCGATGCGCTATGTGTCACCGCGATCGCCCGTCAACAACCTGCGGCAAGCGATCTGCAGTCTATCGTCACCGCTACGAAGATCGTTGTACAGCTTGAACGCATCGGCGATGAAGCCAAGAAGATCGCCCGAATTGCCGAAAGGCTCGCACATCAGAGATTCTTGCTGAAGCAATGGGTTGCAGGCCTGCGCCTTGCAGCTGAAATGGTGCAACAGGACCTGAGCGACCTGATCGATAGCTATACGCACCACAATACATTCATGGCCAACGGCTTGCTTGATTCCAGAGACCTAAGCGACGAGGAATTCAATATCGTTTTCCGAGATCTCATCCAGCGCATGACCGCCGACCCGCGCTCCATATCCTTGTCGCTGGAAATATTGTTCGTGGCCAAGGCGATCGAGCGCATAGACAGACACATCAGACATTTGGCAAAACTGGTGATCGTCGCCTCAAACAGATACAGCGAAATCTAGCGCAGGAACGGCGGCAGTAGCTTGCTTGCAACGGACCAGTCAGTCCGTCACTGACCTGAGTTCTCTGCGATCCGCTTGCTGTTGGATGTCCAGGAACAGATTGGCCAGTAATTTCTTGGTCCTCAGAGAGGATTGGGCAAACACCCCATCCAGCTTCTCCATCGCCTCTTCGGTCCTGCCACCATAGGTTCCCAGCAGCACCTCGCTTGCCAGCACATGGAATTGCGCATGTTCGATCTTCAGCTGGGAGAACCCGGGCTTGCTGCCATGCATGTTTGCTCCCGGCCCGTTGATCCATTTTCCGAGGACGCATTGATCGTCACGGCACACGACACGAGGATCGAGCGATTCTTTGCTGCTGCCTTCGATGCAGGCTTGCAGGCGGACTTTCCACTTCTGATGGGCCTCAATCGCATCCTGGAAATCAAGCCCGGAAAGAATTGTCGATTCACCGCGCAGCGGCGTGACTGTCGCAAGATCGATCTCCTTGCCCTCTGATGTGCTTTTAAACCAGTCGAACAACCCCATATCGCCCCCCATCAATGCCGCAACACGTTATCAAGCAGCCACCTACACTCCGTGCAGATGGATTCAAATCGGTAATTGAAGACAATACCTGCCGGATGTTGCATGCCGATTAAAGTTTGATTACATATGGAATCGATGCGCGAACCAACTTTCTCTCCCCGGATACCAGCCCCGCCGGGGCGTATTAAGGTTATTGGACAAATGGCTTCAAAAGGTTTTGAATGAGCAAAAAAGCGGTTGATTCAACAATCTATTCAAGAAGTCGCGTTTTGTACCGATAAGGTAGCATCAGCGTAGACTGATCGATGATTTTCGGATGGCTGAACTGAATCGCCCCGAAAATCACCTGAACATTGATCTCAGGAGGTGAGGATATGTTTGGAACTCAACAATACAAACAGGAAATCGAGTCGCTCAAGCTGAAGATCCAGCAAATGGAAGCGGCTCATGCGGAAGAGTGCCGGCGTTTGCAGGAAAATTACGATTCATGCCTGCTGGAGAAAACCGGCAAGGAAAAACAGAACGATTTCTTCAATGGCATCTTCGGAACCGTGACGCAGTTCGGCGAGACACTGACCTTCCTGCAGACGTCGATGGCGAACCTGTCCACCAGCATGCACGAAGAACGCGACGTCGCCGAAAGCACGGCAGCTACGGTGGCTGGCAATCTGGGGGCAGTCCGCAACCTGTCCAACAACGTCACCGACATGGCCGAGAAGACCCGCGATGCGGCCTCCTCGGTGGGGGCCCTGACCGCGAGTGCTGTGCAAATCGGCGGCATCATCAAGCTGATCAAGGAAATCGCCGACCAGACCAATCTGCTCGCATTGAATGCCGCCATCGAGGCGGCGCGCGCCGGTGAACAGGGCCGCGGCTTTGCCGTGGTGGCCGACGAAGTGCGCAAGCTGGCCGAGCGCACCACCAGCGCCACCAGCGAGATCTCCTCGCTGGTGCAAGCCATCCAGCACGAGACCAGCAGCGCCAAGGCCAAGATAGAAGTTTCGCCCGAGAAGGCCGCCCAATATGAGAAAGATGCCGCCACTGCCGGTGCCAGCATCCAGAACCTGCAGGACCTTTCCGAAAAGACCCGTAGCGTGATCCGCTCTACCACACTGCGCACGTTCGCCGAGGTGGCCAAGCTGGACCACATCATCTACAAGTTCAACATCTACAAGGTGCTGATGGGGCAGTCGGACAAGAAGCCGGATGATTTCGCCAAACATACTGCCTGCCGCCTCGGCAAATGGTATTTCGAAGGGGACGGCAAGGCGAACTACAGCAGCCTCCAGCCCTATCGCGAGATGGATGCACCCCATCAGGCCGTTCATACCAATGGCCGCAATGCGGTGGAGAACTATTACAACGGCAACTATGCTTCAGCCCTGTCTTTTGCCAGCGACATGGAAAAAGCCAGCGTCCAGGTTCTCGAATGTCTTGAGCGCCTGGCTCACTCAGGCGAAACCTCGTCCGCTGAATTGTTCTGAGGCAAAACCGACTTTGGCGTTCCGCAGAACAGGTGCCGCAATGCCCGGGGGTACCTAAGCCCCCGGTATCCCGGCTTGATAGAGCATGACAGCGTTGCGCCCGCTGGCGCGGAGGGTAGACAAAAAACCTTAAAAGGGATTGAATGTCTGTGGCATCCGCAGCATTATCGAAAGGCATTTCAGCCCATCTTCCAATCCCGATCCGAGGTGATTGTATGCTCACAACATCCGAAACCGGCGATTCCGCCAAACTCCATACTGCCGCATTGATCCAGTCTGACCGCATCACTCCCGCAACCTCCAGGGAGGACGTGCAGCACCTCGTGTTCAGGACGAAAGACCTCGACTTCGATTGCGAGATCGGCCAGTGCCTGCGCGTGATGGCTCCGGGACAGTACGGCAACAAATATCACACCCGCCTCTACTCGGTAGCCGAAGTGAACCGCGACAGTCCGGACAGTACCGATTTCGTGCTGTGCGTCCGCCGTTGTTCCTACATCGACGACGCCAGCGGCGAAGAGATCCCGGGCGTCGCATCGAACTACCTGTGCGACCTCAAGCCCGGCGATACCATCGAATTTTCCGGTCCGACCGGCTATCCCTTCAAAGTACCGGAGAACAGCGAAGCCGATCTGATCATGATCGGCATGGGCACGGGGATCGCCCCGTTCCGGGGGCTGATCCAGCTCATCTACGAAAAGCGCGGCGGCTGGAAAGGCAAGGTCCGGCTCTATTACGGCGCACGCACCGGCCTCGACCTGCTGTACATGAACGACGAGAACAGCGACTTGGCGAACTACTACGATCAGGCGACCTTCAAGGCATTCCAGGCGGTCAGTCTGAGGCCGCATTTCAATGAGCCGGCGGAGCTGGACAAGATCATCGAGCAGAACGTCGGCGAAATGAAGGAACTGCTGCAGCGCCCGGACACCCGCGTCTACGTGGCTGGGGTAGCGGTAATGCAAGCGATGGTGGACAAGGCGATGGCGGTGGTAGCCGGTTCCGCAGAAGCCTGGGGCGAGACCAAGGCCGGGCTGGTATCGAGCGGGCGCTGGCACGAGATGCTCTACTAGGCCGCCTTATCGCCCCAACGGATGGCGCTGGATGGAAGGACGATCCGGAGCTCTCCTGCAAGCGTCCCATCCCGCCACAAATATCAGCGCGAGTCCTGGCCTTTTTGCAGGGCGTCCGCCTCGGCGGCAGTCAGGTACTTCCACGGCAGCGGCATGAGCCCCGGCACCCTGGCAATATAGCTGCGATACTTCTCACCGTACCGGACAACAAGCTTCCTCTCCTCCAGCCTCGATCCGACGACAAAGTAGATCGAGATCGCCAGCGCGGAGACTAGCAGCGGCCCGTTCATGTCGCGGGTCCAGATCAGTACCAGGCCAAAGCAGTACCAGGGATGCCGGACAAAGCGATGGAAGACCGAGAGGGTGAAGGTCTGCCGGTCATCCTTGCTGTGCTCTCTGATCTGGCGCAGCCCCAGGAACTCCCCCATGTCGTAGGCTCGAGTGGAGGCGTAGAAACAGGCTATCGCCACCAGTGCAACACCGTTGGCCAGCCAGGCCCAGGCGCCCAGCCATTGCCATATCCACTCGCTCTCTGTCCCGTAGACCAGCCACAGCACCGGTATCAACGCGACTGAGGAGATGGCGTTGAAGGCGATACGGTAACCGGGCATCAGCTGTGGCCAGCGGCGCGCTGCCCACGCCTTGATGCCCGAAGCCGCCAGCAGCGAGTGGAGTGCGAAATATCCGAACCAGAATAACGCGATTTCAGCCAGCTTCATAAGGATGTATGTCCTGTTCTGTTGATTGATCGGGGGCGGGCGAAGCGGATGCGGCATTGGCCGGCTTGCGAACCGAACTGCGCCGTTCCACGGGCGAATTGAACTTGCTGAGGTTTTCCTCCGCCTGCCTGAGTTCAGTGATGTCGTTGACGATGGCCAAACACTCATGCCGGCCATGCGAAGTGAGGAATTGCAGTTCGATCTCCACCGGATACGAGCTTCCATCCGCACGAACCTGCACCGTCTGGCAGCTGACCGATATCTGCTTTTCCTGGCGCAACGGGGCGATCAGTTCGGCAAAGGAACCCCTGCTCATTTCCGGATGCAGGGAGAGGAACGTTTGCTGCCGCAATGCCTCAATCGAATAGCCGAGATTGCCCAGCGCAAGATCGTTGGCATGGTTGAATGCCAGGGAGTCCGCATCGAACAGGTATATCTCATTGGGGTTATGTTCACGCAAGGATCGCTCGAAGTTGCGCCGGATCGTTTCGCGCCGCCGCTCCCGGCTCCAGACCTTGTGACGGCGGAAGGACCAGCCCTGCACTGCCAGTATCCCCGCCAGCATGAGCAGCATCAGGAAATAAGGCTCTTGCGCCCTGCGCCACCACATAGCCCTGATCTCCTGCTCCGGCATCTCGATGAACAAGGTGAGCGGAAAATGTTTCAGGCGATGCGTCACCTGTACCGCCCTGCCCGCAAAAACGATGCCGCTGCCTTCGACCTGCCCCAGGCGAGGGAAGCTGTTTGCCCGAAGATACTCAAGCATCGTTCCCGTCACCGGCTGACCGTATATCTGCCCCAGTCTGGCCGCATCCGGCCTGGGATAAAGACCGGCCAGGTAACCATCGTCGCGGACCAGGCCGATCGCCATTGCGCCCGCCGCCGGTGAATCGACCAGTTGGCGCTGGACCAGATCGACCGGCAGATTGGCATTGATGATGTAGGCCAGCTTTCCGGACGGGTCCCTGATGCCATAGCGGGCGGGAATGACCCAGTCCTTGTCGATATCCCCGCCGACCGGCTGGCCGATGACAAAAGCAGGATTGTCCCTAAGCTCGTCGCGCAAGCTGATGAAGGCGGAATTATTGCCGAGCGCAGGCAAATCGCGGCTGTAGGGCATGTTGCCGGTCATCAGCAACTGGCCATCGGCACGGATCAGCGTGATGCTTTCCAGTTCACTGTGGAGTCTCTGGAAGCGGCTGACCCGATCGAATGCGCGGTCGAGATCGAGTTGCTTGCGCGTGCCGTCCAGATCCCTGCCCAGCTCCTGCATCGCAAGTTCCAGCTGAACAAAATAAGTGTCCAGCCCCTTCCCGCCCACATCGGCGATCGCGGCCAGCCGGGTCGACTCCTCGTCTTTCGCATCCTGCCAGGACTGCCAGGAAAAGGCGGCCGCGTAAGCAAGCAGCGACAACACCAGCAGAAGCACGGTGCGCGACAGGAAGCGCTTCGGGCGATGTTCATAGTTCGCACTGATCATGACGGCCCCTAATTCGTGAAACCTGGCTGGAAGCTCCCGTTCATTACCGGCAGCGCTTCAGGCCCCCGCTTCATATACCCGTATCAGATTGCGCCCGGCATCCTTGGCCTGATACATGGCCATGTCGGCAAATTTTATTACATCGTCCGCACTGTTTTCATGGTTGATGAACAACGTTACGCCGATGCTCGAAGAACAGTGGTGTTCGACCACCGATCCCGCGCGTCCCTCCTGCCGGGCCGATAGCGAATACGGCAGCATATAAGTCTCGGCCAGGGCGGCGCGGATCTTTTCCGCAATGACCAGCGCGTGTTCGGTGGAAGCAGCCTTGTCCGTATCCAGTTCACCCAGCATCACCACGAACTCATCCCCGCCAAAACGGGCAACCGTATCCATCTTGCGAACGCAACCGCTGATGCGATGCGCCACCTCGATCAACAGCAAATCGCCGACGCCGTGCCCATAGGCATCGTTGAGCGGTTTGAAATTATCCAGATCCAGAAACAGCACCGCACCATAACGGGAGCTCCGCTTGCTGGCCGCCATGGCCCGCTCCAGCCGGTCGCTCAGCAGCCGGCGGTTGGGCAGCTGCGTCAATGTGTCATAGAACGCCAGGCTCCTGATCAGCTCTTCGGTCCGCTTGCGCTCGGTAATATCGCGGCTTAACGCAAACAGGCATTTCGCACCGTCCAGCTCGACGCCGTTGATGATCAGCTCGACATCGACCAGCGTGCCGTCCTTGCGGCGATGGATACTGTCGAACTTGGCATGACCGCCGTTCAGCAAGTGCTTGATGTTCTCGCGCAGCTCATCGGCAGAAACTTTTGCATCGAAGTCGAACACGCTGAGCTGCAACGCTTCCGCCTCCGTGTAACCCAGATGACGGCAGAACGCATCGTTGGCCTCGATGATGTTGCCTTGATCGTCCAGGATATGAACGCCTTCAGGCGTGCTCTGCATCAGCACCTGGTTGCGCTGTATCAGGGCGTTCGCCTTACGCTCGCTCTCCTGGCGTTCGATAATCTCTTTCATCAATTGCAAGGTACGGTTAGAAAGGGAGTCGTACATGGAAAGCACCGTCTCGATCAGTGCATGTGTAGCCCCTTTCATTTCGTCTTGTGCATGTCGTTTGGCTATTTCCATCGACAGGCCGGATTGCACCGCCAGTGCCGCCTTGGCCATGCGCATGTCGGACTCCAGGATATGGAATGCCAGCCAGTGGGTCAGGAAGGAAAGAACTTCCTCAAGCACCTCCTGCAACGGCCTGCTGCTTTCTTCAGTCTTCAGCCTGAGTACATCGGACACAAAACTTTCGTGCGACTTCTTGTGTTCTTCTTCCCATGCATCGCCCGCAAGGAAGTGATGCCAGACTTCCTCCTCCGTCTGGAAATGGTAAGCGGCATAATCCGCAAGTTCCCTGAAAACACCATTCAACTCGAACGTGTCCACCTTATAGACCAGGCCCTTGCCCAGCCTGTTCAGCAACTGGACCAGTTTCTTGTGCTGCTCATCGATCTGGGGGATTCCGGTGGCCAGATTTTCGTTCCAGGGGAAGATCTCAAGCGTTTCATTCATGACGTCGGCAATATTTTTTCGTGGAAATTCGAAGGCAAGCAGGCTGATTGATAGCCGTTGTCGCTACTTCGCTTTGTGCAGTTTTTCCATCGCCTCTGCGGCGATGTCCCGCACCTCGTCCTGCTCATCGTCAAGGCAGGCTTCGACATAGGTACGCGCGGCAACGCTGCCGGTGAGGCCGAGCAGATGGCAGGCGTCGGCGCGCACGCGATGGTCGTCATGGCGCGTAAGCTCGGCCAGTTGCGGCAGCAGCTTCTGCAGATCCGGGGTGTTGGCATAGGCCTCCAGCAAACCGCTGACCCCCAGACGCACCGAGATATTGGCTTCGGGATTGGCGATGACGGCGAGCAGCGGCTTGAGGCGATCCGTGTCCGCGGCGACGAATGCCACGGCATGCTGGTAGCCCCCCACCCGCAGCAGGTGCTCGACATAGTGCGCGATACCCTCCTCGCCGCTCGCCCACTCGGCCCACTGGCGCAACTCGGCAGGTCCGTGCGCGCCGGTGAGCGTAAAAGAACCGAGGCGTAACCATGGTGCCGCGCGTACGCCATATTCGGCGGCCTGTTCGGGATGCGCGATGGCATCCACTACTGTTATCTTTCCGATATGCCCATGCTTTGCCAGTTCGTTCAGCCCCTGCAAAACGGCGGGGCAATGCGGACAATCTGGAGTGATGAAGAGCAGGGCATCGGGTGGTGTGGCAGACATTATCGGTCCTCAGATTTTCGCGCAGTTCGGTTTTTCATTTCTTGTCCGCATTCTGCTTTGTCTGCGTTAAACAATCCAGACTTGACCGGCATTTCTTGCGCGAATCCGGCGCAATTCCTACTCGCCCTGTATGGTTACGACGATGCAGCGACTGCCGCCGTGGTTCCGGTGTTCGCACAGGTATATCCCCTGCCAGGTTCCCAGCCGTGGCGCCCCATCAGAGATCGGGATGTTCAGGCTGCTGCCGAGCAGGCTCGATTTCAAATGCGCGGGCAGATCATCCGAACCTTCGTCCCGATGCCGGTAATAGGGCTCGTTCTCCGGCACGGCGCGGTTGAAGTAACTCTCGAAATCCTGACGCACGGCCGGATCGGCATTCTCGTTGATGGTCAATGACGCCGAAGTGTGCATGATGAAGACATTCATCATGCCGATCCGGACATTTCGCAATTCGGGCAACTCATGCAGCAGCTCATCGGTGACCAGATGAAAGCCGCGGCTCCTTGGTTTCAGGTGTATCTCTTTTTGTATCCACATGTCGGTCACCGTCTGATGAATCTGTTCTCCATGCTGCGACAGCACGGATATTGTGTGGTATTTTGCCGGTACGGCGATTTTATATACAGGCGTTTTGCCGGCTTCGGCTATCCGGCACTCAGGGGCGAAGAGATACCCCTTGCGGCCCGTCTCTGCGCCGTCATCGACAGTCCCACGCCTGATCCCACGCCTGAATAGCCGCCGAAATTGACAGCAGAACGTTCGTTCTGTATCTTCTCGAAGACGTAATCAGCGCCCCGTTTTAACGTATCAATCGAGGAGATTCAGATGTCAGAGGTGAAGAAGGTCAAGTTGACCGCAGCGGAAGTTCGCACTGCCAGGAATGCAGCAGCAGCTGAAAAAACCTTAACCACCGCCAACAAATTGATGCTCGCAGCCAATCAGGCCGCAGCAGAAGCCCAACAGATACTGGAAGCCAAACAACTCATCGCCGCCCAAAAGGCGGAAGCTGCAAATGATGCACGCGCCGCCTATGAGGCCGCGCTTGACGGCAAAGCGATAGCCGAGCAGGAAATGATCGCCGCCCAGGGAAGCCGGCGAAAAGGAACGCGCAGAGGCCGAGGCTGCCAGGGTCGCCAAACTGATTGCAGCGCAAGAAGCGGCAGCGGCCAAACAATTGGCGGCCGAACAGGCCAAACAACGTGCGCAGGAGGCGGCTGCGGCCAAATTAGCCCTGGCAGACGCAAAGAAACAAGCAGCCTCAGAAGCCGCCGCCATCAAGAAAGCGGAAGCTGAAGCCAGGAAACTGGCTGCCGAGCAGGCCGCCGCAGCGAAGAAGGCCGCCGCTGAAGCAAAGCAACAAGCCGCAGCGGAAGCGGCGGCATTGAAGCAAGCTGAAGCCGAAGCACGCAAGCTGGCGGCACAACAAGCAGCCGCTGCGAAAAAAGCCGAAGCGGAAGCGAAAAAGAAGGCGACAGAAGAAGCGGCCGCGATCAAGAAAGCGGAAGCCGAAGCCAGAAAAGCCGAGGCGATCGCCAAGGCACAGGCAGCAGCCGAAGCAGCTGCCTTGAAGAAAGCGGAAGCAGAAGAGCGCAAGCTGGCCGCGCAACAAGCAGCGGCAATCAAGAAAGCAGAAGCCGAGGCCATGAAACAGGCCGCCAAAGAAGCAGCGGCAATCAAAAAAGCAGAGGCCGAGGTCCGCAAGCTCGCCGCACAACAAGCTGTCGCCGAAAAGAAGGCCGAAGCGGAAGCCAGAAAACAGGCAGCGATGGAAGCGGCTGTGATCAAAAAAGCGGAAGCCGAGGCCAAAAAGATCGCGGCACAGGAGGCAGCGGCGGCAAGGAAACTGGCGGCTGAACAAGCCCGGCTGGCCGCACAGGAACTGGCCGCTGCCAGAAAAGCGGAAGCAGAAGCGCGCAAAGCGGCAGCGGCCCAGGCCAAGCAGATCGCACAGGAAGAAGCCGCCGCTCGCAAGGCTGCAGCGGCGCTCAAGAAGGCCGAGGCCGCCGCCAGAAAAGCCGCATTGGCTCCCCCCGAGCCGGTCTGGCCTTTCCCCGATGTGGAATCCGATGAGGCAAGCTCGATCAACTGATATCCGGCAACGGCCGATCAGTTGTCACCCGAAAAAAAGCCCGGCATGCCGGGCTTTTTCAGGAAACGCCGAACAAATCCGTTCGTCCTGAGCTTGTCGAAGGGCGAGAGTTGCAAGCCGCTGATTTGCCACGTTCCTCCGGTCATGGTTCGACAAGCTCACCACGAACGGAGGAGGCTATCGAGCAAAACACACCCCACCTTCCCGGCATATTGGATACCGGGAAAAGGTGTGGACACTCTTAAATCCAAGCGTTACAACTCCACGAATCGCAACCTGCAGGCACAGACACTAATCAATGCGGCACGATTTCGATAGGCGTTTCACCAAGGTGCTTCTTGGCCATCTTTGCCGCCTTCTTTTCTTTCGGCGTCATCATGGGCGGTTTCTTGGTTTGCTTGCGTGCGTTATGTGACTTGGGCATGGTTATTCTCCTCGGAAAGGATAAAGGGAAACCTGAGCTCCTGTTCCCCGCAACAATAGACAATGTGCGCCTATAATTGGTTCAAATTGCAAACCGCGTTGCAGGCGCAGCCTGGCTGCAACACGCACAGGCAGCTTCCCACACTGAATACTTCCGGCAATCATGACTACTCCACCCAAGCCCCCATCCCGCCCCACTGATCCGCACGAAGAGACAGCGCTCGACGAGCTCGACCGCTTCCTGCTCTCCGACGCCACCTCCGACGAAACCATGATGCTCGACTGCCTCGATGGCTACCTCACCGCGATTGTGACTGGCCCCGCCAGCATCAAGACCAGCGAATGGCTGCCCGGTGTCTGGGGACCCGGCACCCAGCACGAACCGGTCTATGAAACCTGGGAACAGGCGCAACGCATCCTCGACCTGATCCTGCTGCAACGTAACAGCATCATCGAAAGCCTGCAGCACGATCCCGACGCAGTTCGAGCCGCTGTTCGACACCGTGGTCTACGAAGGCGACACGCAGGAATTCCAGGATGGCGAGATGTGGGCGTATGGCTTCATGCGCGGCATCAAATTACGCGAGAAAGACTGGCAGCCGTTCCTCGATGATCCGGAATGCGCCGCGCTGTTGCGCCCGATCTACCTGCTCGGGGCGGACAAGGTCAAAGACGAAGAAGAACTGCTGGTGGAGACCGCCGTCCAGCGCGAAGCGCTGACCAAGCAGATCCCGGCGAGCGTGGCGGCGATCTATCGCTACTGGACTACCCCATCGCGAGGAACTCTTCGAGCACACGATGGCCTCGACCTTCCAGCGCGAACAACCCAAGACCGGAAGGAACGATCCATGTCCTTGCGGCAGCGGCAAGAAATTCAAGAAGTGCTGCGGGGCAGCGGCGGTGCACTGATTTATTCCGTTCGTGGTGAGCTGAAAATCCGTTCGCCCTGAGCTTGTCGAAGGGTGAACGGATTTTGATCTTTTCAGAGCAGGTGGCGTACTGTGCCATTCATGGTTCGACAAGCTCACCACGAACGGCAAAGATTTATTGCTCCCCGCATTTCTGGCCTTACCATCGTTACAATTCAGCATGAATCCAATCACCGCTGCACAATCCCCCTCCTCAACCCGCGAACTGGTACATCTGGCCTGGCCGATGCTGGTCGCGCAACTGGCCATGATGGCCAATGCCGTCATCGACACCGCCATGGCCGGGCGGCTCACCGTCATCGACCTGGCCGCGGTCGGCATCGCCGCCTCCATCATGGCCACCATCGTGATGTCGCTGGTCAGCGTACTGTTCGCGCTGCCGCCCATCATCTCCCACCTGTATGGCGCAGGCCGGCAGGCCGAGATCGGGCGCGAGATACATCAGGGTATCTGGGTGTCGCTGGTGCTGGCGCTGGCGGCGATCGTGCTGCTGCGTTTCCCCGGGCCGTTCATCGCGATCTCCGACCTGCAGCCCGCGGTGGAAACCAAGGTGCGCGCCTATCTGGCGATATCGGCCTGGGGCGTGCCCGGCGCCTTCGCCTTGCGTCTGTTCTTCGGCTTCTCCATGGGCATCCACCGTCCGCGTCCGGTGATGGTCTTCAACCTGCTGTCGCTGGCGCTGAAGATCCCGCTGAACGCGCTGTTCATGTACGGCCTGCTCGGCCTCCCCGCGATGGGCGCGCCGGGCGCCGCACTGGCGACGGCGCTGGATGCCTGGCTGATGGCCGCGCTCGCCTGGGGCTGGTGTCTGCACAACTCGCGCTATGCCGAATTCGAATTGCGCCGGCGCATCACCGCGCCGGACTTCGCCGCCATCGTTGAATTCCTCAAGCTCGGCATTCCCATCGGTTTAACTTTCATCGCCGATGTCACCGCCTTTACCTTCATGGCGCTGTTCATCGCGCGGCTGGGCCCGGTCTTTTCCGGCGCGCACCAGATCGCCGCCAACCTCGCGGCACTCGCCTTCATGATCCCGCTGTCGCTGGGCAATGCCACCTCGGTGCTGGTCGGCCAGGCGTTAGGCAGCGGACAGCCCCAGCGCGCCCGCCGCATCTGCTGGGACAGCATCCGCCTCGGCATGACCATCGCAGCAGTGTTGAGCCTTGCCTTCTGGCTAGGCGCGCCCTACATCGCCGCGTTCTACACCACCGACCTGCAAGTGCAGTCCATCGCCATCCCGCTGATCGCGATGGTCGCCCTCTACCACCTCGGCGACGCGATGCAGGCCATCACCGTCAATGCCCTGCGCGGCTACAAGAATTCGGTCGTGCCGATGATCATCTACACCATCACGCTGTGGGTGCCGGGCCTGGGCGGCGGCATCGTGCTGGGGCTCACCGACACATTCGGCCCGGCCCGCGGTGCGCCCGGCTTCTGGCTTGCCGCGATAGCCAGCATCTGGCTGGTCGGCGGCTTGATGGCGATTTATCTCAATGCCACATCGAAGAAACATTGCACTCGCTAAATGTCATCGCTTGTTATTTAATATAAATACTTATATATTGCCCGTATGAAACCGCTCAAGTTCGCCGGCTCCAGTGAAGACGATCTGGCCGCTTTCCCCCGCGAGGTGAAACAGGCCGCAGGTTTTCAACTCTTCCGCGTGCAGGCCGGTTTGCTGCCTGCCGACTGGAAACCGATGCTGAGTGTGGGGGCCGGCGCTTATGAGATTCGCGTCCACGTCTTGGGCGAATGGCGCGTCATCTATGTGGCGAAATTCGCCGATGCGGTTTATGTGCTGCATGCCTTCCAGAAAAAGACGCAACAGACGCGCAAAGAGGATATCGCTCTGGCAGCCTCGCGCTACAAGCAACTCAAGGAGAGTGCGAAATGAAAAAAGATAAACTCAAAATTACCAATTCCAGCGGCAACGTGTACCTCGATCTTGGATTTCCGCCTGAAGAGGCTGCCATCCTTGCCATGCGCTCCGAACTCATGTGTCAGCTCGAAATCCTGATCCGCGACAAGCAATGGACGCAAGCCGAAGCAGCCCAAGTGCTCGGCATCTCGCAATCGCGCGTCTCCGACCTGATACGCGGCAAATTCGAGAAGTTCAGTCTGGACATGCTGATCACCTTGGCGACGCGGGCGGGAAAAAAGGTTGAGATAAAGTTGGCGGCGTGATTACGATGCAAATCAGTCCCAGCCTAAACCAGAAAATCACCCAAGCTGTCCAAACCTCGATGCAAATCGCAGGCTGCAAACCCGTGCAGTCAACCGAGATCAAAAAACAGGCAAGCGATTTAATGGCTCATCATCGCGTCCAGGTATCAACTCACCGCAAGCAAACCTCATGAGCCAAAATCCGCCCACCTTCGATGTCGAAACCATCCGCCGCGACTTCCCCATCCTGCAGCGCCAGATAAACGGCAAGCCGCTGGTCTGGCTCGACAGCGCGGCCACCGCGCAGAAGCCGCAAGCCGTGATCGACCGCGTGTCGCGCTACTACGAGCAGGAGAACTCCAACATCCATCGCGGTACCCACACACTGGCAGAAGTGGCCTGCGATGCCTACGAAGACGCGCGCGACAGCGTCGCCGTGTTCCTGAATGCCGCGACCCAGGACGAGATCGTGTTCGTGCGCGGCACCACCGAAGGCATCAACCTGCTCGCCGCCACGCTGGGCGAAGACCTCACGCCCGGCGACGAGATCGTCATCACCGCCGCCGAGCACCACGCCAACATCGTGCCCTGGCAATTCGCCGCGAAGAAGACCGGCGCCGTCATCCGCGTCGCGCCGGTGGACGACAACGGCGACATCATCCTCGAAGCCTACGAACGCCTGCTCAACCCGCGCACCCGCATCGTCTCGATAACGCACATCTCCAACGCCCTCGGCACCGTCATGCCCATCCGCGAAATGACGCAGATGGCCAAGCGCGTCGGCGCCATCGTGGTGATCGACGGCGCGCAGGGTGTGCCGCACCGCCGCGTGGACGTGCAGGCGATTGGCTGCGACTTCTACGTGTTCTCCGGCCACAAGCTGTTCGGCCCCTGCGGAATCGGCGCCGTCTATGGCCGCCACGAACTGTGGCAACAGCTGCCGCCCTGGCAGGGTGGCGGCAGCATGGTGCAGCAGGTCACCTACGAACACAGCACCTTCGCCAACCCACCGAAACGCTTCGAAGCAGGCACGCCCGCAGTGGCCGCGGCGACGGGCCTGGCTACCGCCATCGACTACCTGAACGCCATCGGCCTTGAGGCGATAGAAAAATACGAAACCGAACTGCTCGCCTACGCACTGGAGGAGATCCGCAAGGTCAACGGCCTGCGCATCATCGGCATGCCGCGCGACCGCGGCGGCGTCATCTCCTTCGTGATGGATGGCATCCCAGATATGGAAATCGCCAAGTCGCTGGATGCGGAAGGCATCGCCGTGCGCGCCGGCACCCATTGCGCGCAGCCGATACTGGCGCGCTTCGGGCTGAAATCCACCGTGCGCCCCTCATTCGCGTTCTACAATACGCATGCCGAAACGGATATGCTGGTGGAGGCACTGCGCAAGATCAGCCTGCGGCGATAAAGCTCGCCGAATTAATCGATCCGAATTTGGAACGGAGGATCACAAGATGATCAGACTCACCGTGATCGTTCTTGCCTTGGCCTGCAGCGCAGGCAATGCCCGTGCCGAGGTGCAGTTCCACTGCCCCGCGCAGCTCGATGCCCTGCAGCATGAGGTCGCCGTTTACCTGCAGACACTGAATATCCCCGCCGCGCTGGTGGCACAAACCGTCAACAGCGAAACCGGCGAGCTCACTCTGGCACTGACGACACCGCCCGACGACACGCGCACACTGGATTTCGGCAAGCGTCCCGAGTTCGCGCTCTCGACCGAGCGGGTGCGCCTGCCGACCGCCAAGGGTGGAATGCGCGCACTGAACATCGTGTCCAAAAAAGAGATCATGCTCGCGCTGCTGCAGCATGGCCGCAAAACCGTGTTCAAGGACCAGGCTTGCACCATCGAGGCATTGGCCGACCATGTGGGCGTGCGCCAGAACATCGTCGCCTGGGCCAAGAAAATGAACCTGGTCTGGCCCAACGGCGGCAAAGCCAGATGGAATAAAAAATACTGGAACCGCGGCACGCCCAAACCCGGTGTCTCGGTGCATGCCGCAGTGATGGATGTCTTTATGCATCAGCAAAAATACGGCATCGGCTGCTACACCGCAGCCAAGCTGGTCATGATGCAAGGCACGCTGGACTACTACCACCGCATCAAACGCGATGTGGAAAGCACCCGCCATGTCGAGGAAACGCTGCTTGCCGACGGCGAGCCGCTGGTAGGCATCGAGCCCGGCAAGATGTGGAGTTTCGAAAAGGACTACGACGCCGAACAGATGGGGCATAAAGGGAAGCTGGCGAGACTCCAGACCGATGTGGCAGTGGGAAATTTTGTTCCCGGCGACTGGGGTTACATACTCAACACCGACCCCGTTTCAGGGCAAAAGACCGGCTACGAAGGCTCCAATGCGATCTACCTGGGCGGCAACCGGTTCAGCGACTACTACGACGATAACAACCACAGTTACACCTATGAGGAAAAGCTCGATGAGGTGTACCAGTGGCGCAATGGCGTATTCAGCCGCAGTCGCGACGCGAAAAAGATAAAGCCGCTCAGCGCCGAAGAACTGGCACTGCTGGGCACCACCCCGGCCAACGGCGGACTGCAGCTGGACATCCGCGCAGTGCCGAGGAACTTCTGATCAGCCAGTAGCCCGGATGCAGCCGCAGGCGTAATCCGGGGAGGCTCCCGGATTTCACTTCGTTGCATCCGGGCTACAACTTAAGTCCTCCGTTCGTGGTGCACCCGCAAGGGGTAGGCCATGGCTGTAAGGGGCATGCGCCCCAACAGCACACGCTCAGCCTGTCGAACCATGAATGGAGGACGACACATAACAAGTAGTTGCCGAGCCAGCCCTTCGACAAGCTCAGGGCGAACGGACTTCAGCGTTTAGCGGCTACAATTCAGCATGGATCCAAGGGCGTCTATAAAATTCAGAGTTCGCTCAAATGCAAGGCGTGGAAAAAATTCCGCCGCGCCGCATATGGGGTATATGCAAGCAAGGAATTTTTTCCGCAACGCAGCAGTTGAGATGAAATCTGGATTTTAGAGATGTCCTTTTACGACCAACCGTTATTCCGCCCTCCCTCCGAAGGCAACAACCTCATCATCCAGGCCACGCTGGGCTGCAGCTTCAACCAGTGCAGCTTCTGCGCGATGTATCGCAGCAAGCACTACACCGAGCGGCCATTGGCGGAGGTGTGCGCCGACATCCGTGCTGCTGCCGCCGACTGGCCGGATGCCCAGCGCGTGTTCCTCGCCGATGGCGATGCGCTGGCCTTGCCGACCGACCACCTGCTCGCCATCCTGCGTGAACTGGCGCAAGCATTCCCGCGCCTCACGCGCATCTCCTGCTATGCCACACCCGGCAACATCCAGCGCAAGAGCGCGGAAGAACTGGCCCTGCTGCGCGAGCACAAACTCAACCTGCTCTACTTCGGCATCGAATCCGGCTCCGACCTCATCCTGAAAAAAATCACCAAGGGCGCCACGCAACGACGCATGGCCGAGGTGCTGCACAAGGCGCACGCCAGCGGCATGAAAGTCTCCGCCACCGTCATCCTCGGTCTTGGCGGCATCGCACATAGCGACGAACACATAGCCGGCACCATCGCGCTGCTCAACAGCGCCCCCGTCACCTACCTTTCCACGCTGCAACTGTATCTGGACGAAAGCATAGAGGAAGAATTCCAGCGCAAACACGGCGAGCCATTCGAGATGCCGGACGACCTCGCGATATTGAAAGAACAGGAACGGCTCATCAGCGGCCTCAACCCACCGCAGCCGGTCATCTTCCGCTCCAACCACGCCTCCAATGCGCTGGCGCTCGCCGGCAATCTGCCCAAGGACAAAGAGAAACTGCTGTTGCAACTGCGCGAGGCGATGGATGGGCATCGGCCGTTGCGACCGTTTTACATGCGTGGGCTTTGAGGTGGAGCCAAGGAGGCTCTGATTAAATCCGTTCGCCCTGAGCCTGTCGAAGGGTTCCTTGAGTAACTCCCTAAATGATTTATTTCTCCATTCATGGTTCGACAAGCTCACCACGAACGGAGTAATAAATCAGCTCCCTAGCAGCCCCGCTCCAATTCCAGTAAAGTCGCCTCCTGCATTCAACACCGGACCATATCCATGAACACAGAAGAGCTAAGCAAGGAACAACAGATCCTGCGCATCATGCGCAAGGCACTCGGCAACGTCGTCAAAGACTGCACCCCGCTCGGCGGACGCCCCAACCCGCTGACGGCCAACACCATCCAGGACATCAAGGATTGTTTTACGTTGATTTCGGAACGGGAAAAAGAGCTGGCCGACAAACTCGGCTTCGACCAGTCGAAGCCTTATTTCAAGGACGGCGAGCAACCGAATGCAAACGTCCTCAACTTCGTCAAACCGGCGAAAGAGTAGTTCAAACAATCCCCCGTTCGTAGTGATAACCAGCGACATGCCCGCTTGCGGGCTTAGTCGAATGGCTATAACCAATGACTTGGCAGCTTGCTGCCTTAGTCAGATGGCTAGTAGTTTCACCAGTAGTTCCATCAGCTTGTCGAACCATGAGCGGCGGATTGAGCGTCTTTGTGAAGTTCGCGTTAAGAAGAACTGTGTGTCCGCCGAAACTTCATCATTCCCCTTCTTTCAGCATTGACACTCCCGCCACGCGTCAAATAAAGTCTGCCCCTCTTGCAGAACTGCTGAACGCACATCGCACCGCACGCACGGTGCGAGGCTCACCGCAGATTCCCCAGTAAAGCGAGGCTGGCGCAAGACAAGACCCCGCACAGCGGGCGACCAGCATTCGAATGAAGGGGAAGACTTGTCTCACGCATCCAGCATCATCAAACACCCCCATCCCCTCTCCCTTGCAGGGAGAGGGCTAGGGAGAGGGTAGACTCCATGAGCCAAAAACCCCTCTCCGCCAACGAACCCTGGAACCTAGTCGCCGACGGCTACGCCGAGACCACCATGCTCGTATTCGAGCAGTTCGCCGACGAAGCCATTGCCGCCAGCAAACTCAAACCCAACGCCACCGTGCTCGATGTCGCCTGCGGCCCCGGCACCCTGGCGCTCAGGCTCGCGCACCATGCCGGGCAAGTACACGGCATCGACTTCTCCGAAGCCATGCTCGCCGTGTTCCGCAACAAAATCGAACAAGCCGGACACCGCAACATCGCCCTGCACTGCGGCGACGCGCAGACCCTGCCCTATGCCGACGCCACCTTCGACGCCGCCTTCTCGCTGTTCGGCCTCATGTTCTTCCCCGACAGGCAACAAGGCTTCGCCGAAATCCACCGCACGCTCAAACCGGGCGGCAGCATCGCCATCACCAGCTGGGCGCCCGTGGACCAATCGCCCGCCATGCAGACCATGTTCGGCGCACTGCGCGCCATCAACCCCGACCTGCCGCAACCACAACGCTCCGTCACCACACTGGAAAGCCCCGAGCGCTTCAAACAAGAGATGGAAGAAGCCGGGTTCCGCAACGTCGAGATACGCAAAGTGACCAAAGCCTTCCCCGTCGGCAGCACCGCCGAATTCTGGGACAACATGGTCAAGGGCAGCGCGCCGATACAGATGATGAAGAAGGGCCTGGGCAAAGAGTTGTGGCGCGAGAAGGAAAAGCTTGCGCTGGCCTGGCTGGAAGAGACACTGCCTGCGCTGAAGGGGCCGCTGACTTCGGATGCTTGGTTGGGGGTGGGGATGAAATGATTCCTAGGCAAACCCGTGTTTCACTTCTCCCGCTTATTCAATTCATAAGGTAACGAGATAACGCCATGCTTCAAAACAATCTTGAGTTAATTGTTCAATACCCCTTGCGCCATTCCAGTGATTACGTATGCCGTGGCTTCAAAGGGCTGCATCTTCATGCGCCAGTTTTTGTCACTTTCGAAGGCGCGACAGCTAACGACCAAGAATTAGCAAATCTACTGGGCGCGACCTTTTGCCATGAAGTTATGAGACTTTCAGGCACGACTGAAGAGCACCAAATGCCTTGCAATGGTCAGCAAACTGCCATCAGTTGCCATGCAATTAGTGAACCGACCTGCAAAAAAATTCTCGTCCAACCAGCCGGACATCAAGCCACATCAAATAATTGGCCCACTGCTCCAAATGTAGAGCGCCATTGGCAACAGAATATTAAGAGCCCGCTTTATTCTGTAGTGCAAGTTGTTCCCAGCAGTTATCCCGCTTCTGCTTTACGCTTCCCCACCATTAATGCCTGCTTATGGAAAAAACACCCAATTGAGTCGGTTTGGGCGATCCTGCAACAGGCAGGAATTGGTCACAAGGAAAATCAGATATTCATCAGTTATGTACGGAAGGATAGTGCGGCAATTGCCGATCAACTTTTTCAAGCATTAACAAATGAAGGGTTCGATATTTTTTTAGACAGGTGCAGTGTGCCTATCGGCGTACAGTTCCAAGAACACTTGATGCAAGATATCTGCGACAAGGCAATGGTGGTTCTCTTAAATACTGAAGGGGTGAAAAACTCGCACTGGGTTGGGGAAGAAATTGCCATCGTTAAAACTTATCGCTTAGGGTTACTGGAGATTCTCTTTCCAAATGTACTCAAGCGAAAAGATATTGATTCAGATTTTACTGAAGCAATTACCCCTTCTGATTTACTTTCTGCAGGCTCTGGCTACCCTGCAGGGCATCCACTTCTGACTACCGGCAAGCTAACGGACATTGTCGAACGCATAAAGATAGAACATGGCCGAGCACTGCATCGCAGGCGAATTGAGCTAATTAACAACTTGGCCGTTGCACTAACAAATGCTCGAAAATCCTCGCAGATATTGCCTGACGGAACCATCTTGGTAAGGCCATCTAAATATGGCACCGAAAAAGTAATCGCTCTGACAAGCAGAACCCCGACACTGGGTGATTTCAGCTTACTACATCAGCACGGCAAGATATCCCCGACCCGTGAAGGCGTCATTGTTAGCCCAGCACCATTATTTCAGGCTCATCGGCTAAATCAGATTTCCTGGTTAGGGGAGATAAGTAATATTCAACATATTAACGAAGCTCAGCTCAATGCATTAGCTGCCAGCATTTAAGACTGAGGAGAAATACATGCAATACCAATGCCGCCTACATAACGTTCCAATTTTTCTGAGCGCAAGCATACCCACCGCGCAGCGGAGAAATGAATACGAGGTTAACAATGTAAACAAAGCAGACTTTCTGAGAGTCGAAGATGCGGCCACGCGAATTGAAGAAGCCATTATTTGCCTCGCTCGCGCGATATTTTCAGAAGGCGGAACATTGGTATTTGGTGGACACCCCAGCATCTCTCCTCTCGTTGCACGCATTCTCGATCACTATTACATTCCTTCCCCCGCAGAAGTGACTAACCGTGAACACGGCGCCCCCGAAGAAAATGTCGATTGGAAAAATCCGTCGTTAATAATTTATCAAAGCCGGGCATGGGAGGAATTTCTGATAGCCGAAACAAAACATTTAAGCAGACACCCACAAGTTGAAATCAGATGGACAGATGCTGTCGAAGATGAACGTGTCGATCTATCAATAATTGATCGCCCACAGGTTCCTCGTAGCATGCAGCATATGCGTGAATGCATGATTGTCGACACCGATCCTTCCGCAATGGTCGCAATAGGCGGTATGCAAGGTGTCCTGGATGAGGCCAAGATATTTCATGAGCATTTTCCCGCCAAGCCTATCTTTGCATTACCCACGACGGGTGGTGCTGCACGCGTATTGGCTAAACGAGATCAAAATTCGTCCGTCGTTTCTGACATTGATCAAAGAGCTGCAAAGCTTATTCAGGAGTTCTGGAGGCAGCAGATTGATGATGAAATAAATTGGGAACAGCTTTACCCATCAGCCACTAGCTATATTCCTTATGCATTCGTTACCCAGCAGATTATCTCTAGAATTATCGATGACTATAAGCCGGAGCCAACAATGCAATATCCAACAATGAAATAGGAGAAAGAAATGGCGCTTTTTTTAGAATCTGATGTGCGAAGTCGCGCACAACGATCTATTAACGAAAGTAAATCTTTTGGACGATACGCTGTTGAGGCAGCCTCATTGCTAACCAAGTCTGCTGCGGAATTCTCTGAAGCAAAGACTTATGACATTTTTCTATCCCACAGCATCAAAGACTCCGATCTTATTCTTGGAGTAAAGGGAACGTTGGAAGACCTCGGATATTCTGTCTATGTCGACTGGATTGAAGACAAACAGCTCGATAGAAGCAAAGTAACACCAGCCACTGCCGATTTGCTCAAACAGCGCATGAATTCATCGAAATCCCTTTTATATGTCACGACTGAAAATGCTGACAACTCGAAATGGATGCCTTGGGAGTGTGGTTACTTCGACGGTTTGAAGGAAAAGGTTGCCATTGCACCTGTTGTAAAAAAAGTAACGACATCATACAAAGGTCAAGAGTATCTTGGGCTTTATCCATATTGTGACAAACGTAATTCAGATAAGGGGAATGAAATGCTCTGGGTATTTAGAGACTCAAGCACTTATGTCAGTTTTGACAGCTGGAAAGATAGCCGAACCGTGACCTGGAAAAAACTTAATGGCAAATGAATCGAAAATCGCTCACTTGGGATTTATCCAAGGCGTAATTAACCGGATGGGAGCGAACTCGTTCCTACTAAAAGGATGGAGCGTCACTTTGGTAGCCGCGATCTTCGCCTTGTCAGCTAAGGACACGGACCACAAATTTGTATTGATCGCCTATTTCCCTGTTTTCTTATTTTGGATACTCGATGCATTCTTCCTGCATCAGGAAAGGCTATATCGGAAGCTATACGAAGAAGTAGCTGCTGATAACATTAAGAGCGACACCTTTTCACTAGACACATCTTGCGTCCAACAAGAGGTCAAAAGCTACGCCAGCATTCTCTTCTCCAAAACCATCATCCCTTTTCATGGAGCCATTATCGGCATCATTTTATTCACCATGTTTTGTTTAATGTAATTACCAACAATGAAGGAGGCACCGATGGCTAGGCGAGTCTTTTTTAGTTTCAAATATGAAGATGTTTCACGCGCAATGGTTGTACGCAATAGCTGGGTTACTCAAGGGACGCAACAGGCTGCCGGATTTGTAGATGCCGCTGATTTTGAGAAGATAAAACGACAAGGTGATGCAGCAATCAAACGATGGATAGATGACCAATTGAAAGGCACGTCAGTAACCGTTGTCCTAGTAGGCCAAGATACCTGCAAAAGCCGTTGGGTAAAATATGAAATTGAAAAAAGTATCGAGATCGGTAACGGTCTTCTTGGAATCGACATCAGCAAAATAAAAGATTTGGGTGGAAATACATCTGAAAGATGCGGGAAATTGCCGACTGGCTATCCTTTCTACCTCTGGAACAACGATGACGGTTATAAAAATATGGGAGATTGGATAGAAAAGGCCGCTAAAGCTGCGGGTAGATAACTACTACTCCATGGCCACCCTAATCCCCACCCTAGGCACCGCCCGCTTCGATGCACAAATTCAAAGGGGTCAGCATCGCAATGCCCACCAAGCAAAAGCCCGGCATCGCCGGGCTTTGTTTTTCCTTAACGAACGAACAGAAAAGAACAGAGAAGGTGGCAGATTTATTTCTTGGAAATATCAGAACGGCCTGAAAGCCCTGCGCCGCATCTGTCATCACCCGCGTCAGGCCATGGAAACTGTGGCAAAGGTTACCAGTTTCCCGCCTTAACCGGCCCGCATCCATTACACTCTCGCCCTCAAGTCCGTCTCGGACGCACGCTTACTCCGCAAAGGTTCACCATGTACCCCGTTCACGATGTCGATGCCGCCCTGCTGTTGTCCCTCACTGTTGCGGCCAAGCGCCGCCCGGCCGCGCTGGACGAGATCATCACCGCGCTTGCCATGGCGCAGCACGGCGAGATTCCGGCCAAGTCCAAACTGGTGGACGCGTTTGCCCGCATGGGCGTTTGTGGCCTGATCACCGAGGCAGAGGGTGGCTATACCCTCTCTGCTGCGGCGCAGGCAATGATGACGGGCCAGCGCGCCAAGGACGACACCGCCACCCGGCTGGCCCGCCTCAAGCAACAACTCACCGACTTTGATCCCAAGGGCAAGCACCCAAGCATTCAGGTCACCCAGGAGCAGCTGCTGGCGGCGATTCAGAGCTACAAGGCGGCTGAACACAGCCACCAGGGCAAGAACGTGCAGATCGACAAGCCCAAGTCGAAGAGCAGCTGGATTCCGACCAAGGATCTGGTGCAGGGCAAACAGCACCTGCCCTCCAAACGCCGCAAACCGTAAGTCTGCCAGAGAGACTAAAGGGGCCGCGTGACAATCGGGGAAGATTACGATTTCCTGTTAGCGAATGTGGAAACCGTTATTTGCCCATCATGACCCACTCACTTCATCGGTGATTTTGTTTCAGCGATAATCACACTCGGTACCGGAGTCGAATTGACTGGAACCGTCGAAACAGACCACGATTCCATTGAGCACCCCGCTCATCACTTCAAATACACAATTCCCCTCATATACAGAGAGCGCGCAGTCAGGTTGAATGTGCATCAGGCGCCCTTGTCTATCAAGGTTACATAAGTGGGCCTGTGGCTGAAATTGAAGGGAGCTGCTTCGTAATTTCCCCCTTATCAGGGTCAATTTTTTGCCGATATAAGCATTGAAGTACGGATATTTGTCGGAGCGATCAAGTCTCACACCTCGACAATCACAGTAGACGACATGTTAGGAGTTGCCATGTCATACGCCATGAAAAATTGCTTAGAGGGTTCCCGGCCTGCCACCGCACGCAATGACGCTTCATTCGACCTTGCCGGGATGCGCGTGCAGTTGATGAAAGCGCTCAGCTTCGTTCATTACGGCGGCTTGCTGGTCTACCGGCTAAAAACCACCGACCACATCGAAAGCGAGGCGCAGCGCATGCTGGGCGGATATTTCGTGCAGAGCCGCAACTGGCTGAGCGATGAGGTAGAGCCGTTGTGCGTGCCCGGCACGCTCTGCCCCGAGGTGATAGGTGATCTGATGATGCGCTTTGGCTGGGTCAAACCCATAGACGATGACGGCAAAGGCTATATGCGGAATTTCGTTTTGTCGGAAGCGGGCGAAAAAGCGCTGGAAGGCGCCAGGGCTTGGTGGAATTCGCTGAGCTGGTTTCAGAAGGCTTGGCTGTATGTGATGGAGTGAACCTGAATCCCGCAGTTGCGATGCAACTTCCCTTCGATACGCCCGCTTCGCGTGCTACTCAGGGCGAACGGTCATCTCCCACCCCTCTCTCAGTGAGCCAAATGCGGCGCGTAGTATTTGACTGACTTGCGCGAGCCGGGCTTCTTTTTGTGGGTGACCACGCCTTTGCGAGCTAGTAGGGGCAGCGTCAAAATATTTCCCACAAAAAAGCCCGGCATCACCGGGCTTTCTTTTACCTGCTCAATTCTCTCTCGCCTGCCTCAACTCGCCGCCACCTGCTCGTAAAACTTCACCGTCTTGCGCGAACGCGGGTGCCGCTTGTGGGTGACCACGCCCTTGAGGCAATCCAGGCTGGCGATGGCGGTATCGGAATAGGCGGGGTTAAGCGCATGCAGCTGCCAGCCGCCTTTTTCGTCGCGATTGAGCTGGCGGAAGATGTAGTCTTCCTTGGCCACTTCGGCAATCACAAAGGAGCCATCCCGGGGTGGCCGGCCCAGTTCGATGACGAGGATTTCGCCTTCGTTGAATTCCGGCGTCATGCTGTCGCCCAGTACCATCAACGCGACAATTTCGTTGCCGGAACAATTGCTGTCAGCCATGGTGTCTTCTTCCGCAGGGGCGGCAACGACGGGGATGTTGATTGGCTTGCGCGTTTGCATGACAGGGGTTCCAAAATTGAAGGGGACGGATGATAGCGCCAAATCCGCAGCGGATGAACATGCCGGGAATAGGGGATTAAAGGGCTGGGCGCGAATCATTGTCGGCCGGATTCTTCTCCCGGCATTGGCAAACCTACCCAGTCCCCCTGCTATTTTCCCTACCATTACCCTGCCGTTGCATAGCCTGGAGTGCCGCTCCTGTTAAAATCCGCCCTCACCCTGAACCTCGCCTTTTCCCCGATGCGCATCTCACACCTTCGCCAACGCCTGCGTGACCTCGGCTGCAAGCCCTGCCACGAGGACCGCCTGCTGCGCGGCTGGAGCCAGGTGGGTTCGTACGACAGGAAAGGCAGCCCCGCCGCGACTTTTTTCCCGGCGGCACTGCGCAACGAGTTGCCTGCCATCGAGGCAGAGCTGGATGGGCTGGCTCGGCTGAAGAGCGAGCACCCGGTCACCCTCACCCTACCCCTCTCCCAGGGGGAGAGGGAACTGAATCGGCATTTTGATGATGAGAAAGTAGCGCGGCTGCTGGTGGAGCTGCATGACGGCCAGATGGTGGAGAGCGTGCTGCTGCCGCGCGGCGGGCTGTGCGTTTCCACCCAAGTGGGATGCGCGGTAGGTTGCGTGTTCTGCATGAGCGGCCGCGATGGCTTGCTGCGCCAGCTCGGCAGCGCAGAGATCGTGGCGCAGGTGGTGCTGGCACGCAAACGCCGCACGGTGAGCAAAGTGGTGTTCATGGGCATGGGCGAACCGGCGCACAACCTCGACAACGTGCTGGAAGCAATCCAGTTGCTCGGCATGCAGGGCGGCATCGGTCACAAGAACCTGGTGCTTTCGACGGTGGGGGATTTGCGGGTGTTTGAAAGGCTGATGGATGGGCTCTCTCAGCCCGTTCGGCCTGAGGGAACCGATAACTCAGTTCGTCCTGATGGAACTTCCAACTCCGTTCGTCCTGAGAAACTACTGCCATTCGACTAGGAACGAATGAGCCTGTCGAAGGAACGAATGGCTCAGGCACTCGTCGAAGGCAGCGAGTCCATTCATGCTTCGACAAGCTCAGCACGAACGGATTTGGATACCGCTCGGCCAACCGAACAAATTGTCCGTCCCGCCCTTGCGCTCTCGCTGCACAGCACCGATGCCGAACTGCGCGCCAGGCTGTTGCCGAACGCGCCGCGCATCCCGGTGGAAGAGCTGGTGGAACGCGCCGAAGCGTATGCACGCGCCACCGGCTATCCGGTCCAATACCAATGGACGTTGATCGAAGGGGTGAACGACAGCGATGCCGAGCTGGAGCGGATCGTGCAACTGCTCTCCGGCAAGTACGCCATCATGAACTTCATCCCGTTCAACGATGTCGATGGACTAAGCTACCGCCGCCCCTCTGCCGGGCGCGCCGCACAAATGGTGACGACGCTGTGCCAGCGCGGCGTGCTCAGCCGCTTGCGCGACTCAGCAGGACAGGAAGTCGAAGGGGCCTGCGGGCAGTTGCGGGCACGGGCCGCAAAAGCAAGGTAGGCATCGCACGCCATGAGTCGCATCGGGGCGATTCCTTGATATTTCCCTGCAATCGCGGCACGATAAGGGCCGTTTGCACCCGAGGCAGATCAAACGTTGGCTTGCCGCCTAGAACTCAGGAGAACTTGATATGAATAAATTCACTTCACTACTCGCCGTGCCGCTGATCCTGGCAAGCGTATCCGCATGGTCGGCGGCTGATCCAGCCAACCTCACCTACTGCCTGGACCTGAAGTCCAATGCCGAGATCGCAAAGTGCGCCGGAGAAGGTTCGGCAGGCAACAAGGGCAAGCCGTATACGAAAGAGGATGTGGAAAAGCTGCTTTCCGAGGAACAAGCGGCAGCGCCTGCCGGCAAACCGGCCGCTCCCGCTGCCAAGGAATCATCGGATAAACCGGATGCTGCGGAGTCAGAGCCCTCCGGCAAACCAGCGGCCACCGGCGACAACCCCGGCATGGACGAAGCGCCCAAGGAAGGAAAGTAACTCGCGGGACAGGTCTGCTGCCACCGGGTTGGCAGCAGGGACCGCGCGGCGATTCCACATGCGCAGGCATTGACCACACTCCCGCAATGGCCTGCCGGACAGGTGTGTCGTCTCGGGCTTAGCGATCGATTTTGCCGCCCGGCCGGTTCACGCTGATCACTTCGCCCTCGATCACCTCACCGCTGAACGCTTCGTGCTCCGTGGCTGCGCTGCGCGCGGAGAAATTCTGCATCTGGCTTTGCAGGTGTTTACGCAACTCGCGCGTCTTCCACCACAGATAGATTCCGGCTATCGCAGCAGCGATCAGGATCACTGCCAGCAACACCGCCGAGAACATCAGCGCCAGGACTGCCAGGGCCACCGTCGTGATTGCCGCGACCACCCGGCGCAACAACCCTGATGGGTTGGCCGTGGAGTAAGAAATGGATTTCATTTGAATTTCACCCGTCTTTCGATATTGGTTTCGCCAGATTGAACAGGCGGCCAGGCGCAAGCGACTATTGCGACGCTTCCATCGGACCGCCCCGTTCCTTTAATGCATCCTCAAGGACCTGCTTGCCGTCCCCGCTGAATGACTTGAACTGCAAGGGGATGCGGAAATGATCTTCTTCGGCGATCGAAACCGCATTGCCGCACTGGATCTCAACAACCACCCATTCCTTGATCGATTTTCCCTTGGGAATCCTGACTTCCAGGGTGACGGGTTTTGCCGTATTCAGCATCTCATCGACGAAGACGGTCGCCTCGGCGAGCGAAATGTCGTGGGTGTGCCCCAGGTGGACAAGCTCTTTTCCATCCTGTTCAGCGATGATCGCCACCGCCCAATGAACTATATATTTACGCATGGAGATATTGTAAGTGCATTTGTCCGCATCGAGCAGAAATCCCGGCATGCCGGGGTTTCTGCTTGCAGCGGGTAGCTCAGGCTTTATCGAACTTCATCATCCCGCCCTTGCAGTCCACCTTGATGGTGTCCTTGGCGGCGAAATGACCTTCGAGGATGTGTTTGGCCAGCGGGTTCTCCAGTTGCGCCTGGATGGCTCGTTTCAGCGGGCGCGCACCGTACACCGGATCGAAGCCCGCGTTTGCGATTTCGGCCAGCGCCGCATCGCTGATGCTCAGCTTCATCTCCATCGCAGCCAGGCGTTTCTCCAGATACTGCAGCTGGATTTTCGCAATGGACTTGATGTTCTTCTCGTCCAGCGCATGGAACACCACCACCTCGTCGATGCGGTTGATGAACTCGGGGCGGAAATAGCTTTTCACCTCGCCCATCACCGCCAGCTTGATCACCTGGTAATCGTCGCCGGACATCTGCTGGATCATCTGGCTGCCGAGGTTGGAGGTCATCACGATCACGGTGTTCTTGAAGTCCACGGTGCGGCCCTGGCCGTCGGTCATGCGGCCGTCGTCCAGCGCCTGCAGCAGCACGTTGAACACGTCCGGGTGCGCCTTCTCCACTTCATCCAGCAGGATGACGCTGTACGGTTTGCGGCGCACGGCCTCGGTCAGGCCGCCGCCTTCTTCGTAGCCGACATAACCGGGCGGCGCACCGATCAGACGCGCCACGGAATGCTTCTCCATGTACTCGCTCATGTCGATGCGGATCAGGTGATCTTCGGAATCGAACATGAAGCCGGCCAGCGCCTTGCACAGCTCGGTCTTGCCCACGCCGGTGGGGCCGAGGAACAGGAACGAACCATAGGGACGATTCGGGTCGGACAGGCCGGAGCGTGAACGGCGGATGGCGTCGGACACCAGGCGCACGGCTTCGTCCTGACCGACCACGCGCTCGTGCAGCTTGTCTTCCATGTGCAGCAGTTTCTCGCGCTCGCCCGTCATCATCTTGCTCACCGGGATGCCGGTGGCGCGGCTCACCACTTCGGCGATTTCTTCCGCGCCGACTTGGGTGCGCAGCAGTTTGTTCTTCTGGCCGCCGCCTTCGGCTTCGCGTTGCGCCGCTTCTTTCAGTTTCGCTTCCAGCTGCGGCAGCTTGCCGTATTGCAGCTCGGCCACTTTCTCCAGCTTGCCTTCGCGTTGTAACGCGGTCATTTCGGCGCGCACGTGATCGATCTCTTCCTTGATGTTCGCCGTGCCCTGCGCAGCGCCCTTCTCGGCTTTCCAGACTTCTTCCAGGTCGGCGTATTCGCGTTCGAGCTTTTTGATCTCGTCTTCGATCAGCGCCATACGCTTGCGCGAGGCTTCGTCTTTCTCTTTCTTCACCGCTTCGCGTTCGATCTTCAGCTGGATCAAACGGCGGTCGAGCTTGTCCATCACTTCCGGCTTGGAATCGATTTCCATCTTGATGCGCGCGGCGGCCTCGTCGATCAGGTCGATGGCCTTGTCCGGCAGGAAGCGGTCGGTGATGTAACGATGCGACAACTCTGCCGCCGCGACGATGGCCGGGTCGGTGATCTCGACGCCGTGGTGCAGTTCGTATTTCTCCTGCAGGCCGCGCAGGATGGCGATGGTGGATTCCACCGAAGGCTCGTCCACCAGCACTTTCTGGAAGCGGCGCTCCAGCGCGGCGTCCTTCTCGATGTACTTGCGGTATTCGTCCAGCGTGGTCGCGCCGATGCAGTGCAGCTCGCCGCGCGCCAGCGCCGGCTTCAGCATGTTGCCCGCATCCATCGCGCCTTCGGCCTTGCCGGCGCCGACCATGGTGTGCAGTTCGTCGATGAACACGATGTTGCGGCCTTCGTCCTGCGCCAATTCCTTCAGCACGTTTTTCAGACGCTCTTCGAACTCGCCGCGATACTTGGCGCCGGCCAGCAGCGAGGCCATGTCCAGGCTCAACACCTTCTTGCCCTTCAGCGACTCCGGCACTTCGCCGTTGATGATGCGCTGCGCCAGGCCTTCGACAATGGCGGTCTTGCCCACGCCGGGCTCGCCGATCAGCACCGGGTTGTTCTTGGTGCGGCGCTGCAGTACCTGGATGGCACGGCGAATCTCGTCGTCGCGGCCGATCACCGGGTCGAGCTTGCCCTGGCGGGCGCGCTCGGTGAGGTCGAGGCAATATTTCTTCAACGACTTCGCGCTGGCCTTCGGCTTCCTGCGAGCCGACCGACTCGCCGCCGCGCACGGCATTGATGGCCGTTTCCAACGGCGCACGCGGTGACGCCGTGCTGCTTGAGCAGGCGGCCGCTCTCGCCCTTGTCGGAGGTCAAGGCCAGCAGAAACATCTCGGAAGCGATGAACTGGTCGCCGCGCCTCTGTGCTTCCTTGTCGGTGAGGTTGAACAGGTTGGACAGGTCGCGCCCGACCTGCACCTCGCCGCCATGCCCTTCGATCTTGGGCAGGCGCGACACGGCATCGTTCATCGCCGTCTTCAGCGCATTGACGTTGCCGCCGGCACGGGCCAGCAGCGAACCTGCCCCGCTGTCGGCGTCGTTGAGCAGCGCCAGCAGCAGGTGCTGCGGCTCGATGAACTGGTTGTCGGCGCCTACGGCCAGGCTCTGGGCATCGGACAGGGCTTGCTGCAACTTGGTAGTGAACTTGTCGAAACGCATATCGGCTCCTTCGGTGAGAAAATTACCCGTTCGTCCCGAGTGCCGCACGAAAGTGCGGTGTATCGAGGGACATCCCGTCGCGTTCCGCGACGGATGGTTCGATACGGCCTGCGGCCTACTCACCACGAACGGATCTGGTCTGTCCGGTAAATGGGGCGAATCTGTGCGATTTCAAGGGCTCGTTGCTTCCCTTATACTACGCCCTCATTCAAGGAAACACCCGATGCCCCAAACCAACCTCGCCCACCACATCCGCGCCAATGTTCAAGCCGCCCTCAGCGAAGACGGGTACAGCCACGACCTCACCGCACAGCTGATCCCGGAGCACACTCGGGCCAATGCCACCGTCATCACGCGCGAACCGGCGGTGCTCTGCGGCACGTTATGGTTCGAGGAGTGCTTCCTCACTCTCGATCCAGACTGCAGGATCAGCTGGAAGCTGCAGGAGGGCGAACTCGCCGGGGCGAACCAGACGCTGTGCGAGATCCACGGCAATGCCCGTGCGCTGCTCACCGCCGAGCGGCCGGCATTGAACTTCCTGCAGACGCTGTCTGCCGTCGCCACGCAGACGCGGCATTACGTCGAGGCGGTCAAAGGTACAAACGCGAAGATCTTGGATACGCGCAAAACCCTGCCGGGCCTGCGCATGGCCGAGAAGCATGCGGTCAAGGTGGGCGGCGGACACAACCAGCGCATCGGCCTGTCGGACGGTGTGTTGATCAAGGAGAACCATATCGCAGCTGCAGGCGGCATCGGCAAGGTGCTGGAACACGCGTTCCAGATCACCCCGCCGGATGTATCCATCCAGATCGAGGTGGAAACGCTGGCCCAGCTTGACGAGGCGCTGAACGCGGGCGCACGGCTGATCCTGCTCGACAATTTTTCGGTGGCCGACATGCGCCTGGCCGTGGATCGTGCCGCGAAGACCGCCGAGCTGGAAGCTTCCGGCGGTATCACCTTGGAAAACCTGCGCATGGTTGCCGAGACGGGAGTGGATCGCATCTCCATCGGCGCCTTGACCAAGGATATCAAAGCAATCGATCTGTCGATGCGTATCTCGCTCCCTTGAAATTTCGCTGATCGACCCTCACCTACAGAGCCGGTTGATCCAATAAACCTTAAAACCGAAGTTCAACCCGCAGATTACACAGATTAACGCAGATTCTCATGCGGTTATGAATGTCGATTCCCCCATAAGGTGCAGGCCAAGTCACTCTCGTTTAATCTGCGAGAGCGGATTTATTCGGCAAAGGATTCCATAATTTAATTCATCGAGATCATCATGAGCGACCCAAAACATATCGTCTGCCCACACTGCGATGCAGTGAACCGCGTCCCTTCCGATAAGCTGGCTTCGCAGCCCACCTGCGGCAAATGCAAGCAGCCGCTGTTCGCCGCCCATCCGGTCGAGCTGAACGGCAGCAATTTCATGCATCACATCTCACGCAGCGACATCCCGGTGCTGGTGGATTTCTGGGCGCCGTGGTGCGGCCCGTGCCGCTCGATGGCGCCCGCCTACGAACAAGCTGCGCAACGCCTGGAACCGGAGATGCGCGTGGTCAAGCTGAATACGGAAGAATCCCAGCAGATCGGCGCACAGTTCAATATCCGCAGCATCCCCACGCTGGCCTTGTTCAAGGGCGGACGCGAAGTGGCACGCCAGGCCGGGGCGATGGACGTCAACAACATCGTGCTGTGGGCGAAATCGAAAGCCTGAATGGAGTACGCATGAACCGCCTCCTTCTTTTGCTGACCGTGCTGGGACTGGCTGCTTGCAGCGATCCCTCCCGCAGCCTGTACGAAGGCATCAAGAGCAGCAACGATGCCAAACGGACGCCGAACGAGCGCGCCATGACACCGGCACCGAACTACGACGAGTACAAGAAGGAGCGCGAGACTCCGCCGGAAAAATGATGGTGCGGCGATGAGCAGCGCGGATCATTTCACCCCGGTTGCCGGGCAATACGCAACGTTCCGGCCTTCCTACCCGGACGAGTTGTTCGATTGGCTGGCCAGCAGCGCACCGCAGTGCGAGCTGGCATGGGATTGCGGTGCCGGCAGCGGACAAGCAACTGCCGCGCTGGCAGCGCGCTTCGCGCAAGTCATAGGCACCGACATCAGTGCCGCGCAACTGGGCTCTGCCCCGAAACTCGCCAATGTCGAGTACCGCGTAGCGCCAGCCGAGGCCGGCGGCTTGCCCGACCATTCCGCCGATCTCGTCACCATCGCGCAGGCCATGCACTGGTTCGACCTGCCGAAGTTCTACGCCGAGGTGCGGCGTGTATTGAAGCCGCAAGGCGTGATCGCGGCATGGGGCTACAACCGGCTGCTGATCGACCATCCTGAAGTACAGCAGATCGTGGATCGTTTCTACGACGAGACCATCGGCGCCTACTGGCCGGCCGAGCGCGTGCATGTGGAGAACGGCTACCGCGATCTGCCTTTTCCGTTTGCGCGCATCGCTGCGCCGCCTTTTGCGCTGCACAAGGACTGGACGCGCGAACACCTGCTCGGCTACCTGCGCAGCTGGTCGGCGGTCGGTAGGTTCAAGGCGGCGAACGGTTACGATCCGGTCGATGCCCTGGCCGAGGAGATCGCACCTTGCTGGCCGGAAGGCAAGACCTGTCGCATCGAATGGCCACTGTTCATGCATGCCGGCCGGGTGAATTGATCGGGCTGGAAACTGTCAAACCGGCTGTCCGCCATTTCATCGAGATGAAAGGAGCCCGTCATGTCCAGCCAGTATTCCCGTATTGCGATCATTACCGGCGCCTCTTCCGGCATCGGGGAAGCGACGGCGAGAAAATTCGTTGCCGGAGGCTTTGCCGTGGTGGGCAATGCCCGCAATGCCGCCAGACTTGGCGCACTTGAACAGGAGCTGGGCCCGGCATTCTGCGGAATCGCCGGCGATGCTGCCGACAGTGCGGTGCTGGAGCGGTTGTTTGCCGTAGCGGTCGAGCGGTTTGGCAGGCCTGCTGACATCGTTGTCGTGAATGCCGGCCGCGGACTGGGCGGGTCGGTCAAGGATGCCGACCTATCGAAGTTCGAGGAAGTCCTCAAGCTCAATGTGACCGGTGCCCTGTCATTGCTGCAACAGGCGGCCCGCAGGATGCTGGAAGTGCAGCCAGCGAAATTCCCGCAGCAGGCCGCGGATATCGTGATCATCGGATCGGTGGTGGGCCGGCATGTCTCGCCATTCAGCGCGGTCTATGGCGCGACCAAATTCGCCGTGCATGGGCTGGCGGAAGGTTTGCGCCGCGAGGTGGGGCCCAAAGGGATACGTGTTTCGCTGGTGGAACCGGGCATCGTCCTCAGTGGTTTTCAGGATGGCGCGGGTTACAGCGAAGCCATGGTGCAGAACTTCAAGGACAAGTTCGGCCCGTTGCTGCACGGGCAAGATATCGCGAACGCGATCCACTTCATCGTGACGCAGCCGCCACATGTGCATGTCAGCGACATCATGGTCCGGCCGACGCGCCAGGATTACCCCTGAGCCGGATTCCCGCTCAGGGATTCAACCGCCGCGCTTCCTGGCTACCAGGTCGATCAGTGCCGACATGCCGCTGTGCCCGGCACCTTCATTGATGACGCTATCGTGCTCGGACAGGTGCAGGATTTCCATGTCGGCGAATTCCTTGCGCAACAGCGCTTCGGTATAGAGATTCTCAACCTGCGACGGCCCGCCTGTCCGGTATTGATGCTGGCGCGGCGTATAGCCTTGCAGCAACAGCAGTCCGCCGGGCTTGAGGCAGCGTTTGATGTGCCCGAACATCTGCTCGCGCAGGCCGGGCGGCGCGAACTGGATGAAGATCGCCGCGACCACATCGAAACAATCCTCGCCCCACGACCATGCGGCAAGATCCGCCTGCTCGAAGCGCAGTTTCACGCCGCGCTGCTGCGCCAGCTTTTCGGCCTTGGCCTGCGCCACGTGCGAGTTGTCCACCCACAGCACATCCAGCCCCTGCTCGGCCAGCCATACGCCATTGCGGCCTTCGCCATCGGCCACGGCGAGGCAGCTCATGCCCGGTTTGAGCAGCGCGCGTTGCGAAACCAGGAACGCGTTCGGCTCGGTACCGAAGTGGTAATCCTCGCCGGCATAGCGCTCATTCCAGACGCTCATACTGCCCGCCACAACCACCACCACGCCGCTCAGCGTGAAGAAAGAAAGGATCAGGCCGACGGCCACCATCAGGTTGGCCAGCGGCGGATCAAGATCGTGCTCGGATGCCACGATGGCAGCGGTGATCATCGACGGCATCGCCGCCTCGAACAGGGTCACCTGGATGGTCAGGCCATGCGCGCCGAGCAGTTGCACATAGAGCAGGTAGATCGCCAGCGGCGCGAGGATGAGCTTGAACAGCAGGCCGATAGCGAGGTTGCGCTTGTGTTCGGCGACATGCCCCAGGCGCAGTTGCAGCCCCACCGACAACAAAGCCAGCGGCGCAAGCGTGTCGCCAAGACGTTTCAACAGCACCGTGAACCATTCGGCATACTCGACCGGGATCAGCAGCAGCGCAATGATGAGGGAGATGAACGGCGGGAACAGCGCGATACGTTTGGCGATCTGCGCCGCAGTCGGCCGGCCTGAGGAGTAGATGCCGGCAACGGTGATGCCGAGTATCGACAGCACGGAGAACGAGCCGAGCTGGTCGACGACGATGGCGGTCGCGATCCCGGCCTTGCCATAGAACGCCTCGACCATCGGCACACCAAAGAACGAGGTGTTGCCCAATCCGCCGACCAGCATCAGCGCGCCGGTAGTAGTGCGCGACCAATGCAGCCCGCGCCCGACCAGCCAGAAGAAACCTGCCGACATGCCGAATACCAGCCAGGCCATCGCCGCAATCAGCACGATATCGCTGGAGATGTGCAGCTCGTGGATATACAGCAGTGTCAGTGCGGGCAGCGAAAGATGGATGATGAAACTGTTGAGCGCGGCCGGCGCGTTGTCCGGCATGCGCCGGAAGCGGCGCAGCAGCATGCCGGCGATGAAGCAGAGGATGAGCAGAAGTAGATTATTCATGGCGCAGCATTTTGACACAGGCGGGCAGCACTTTGGCATGCCCGCTCAGCATGTTTGCTGCATTCGATTACACATTTGTGACCTGAAATGTTTCCGGGGACAGGCCTGCCTCATGCCGCTGCCACATCGTCTGATAGGCGGCTTCAAGATTCCGCACTTGCCCCTCGGTATCGAAGAGCGGCTTGCTAAGGCGGTTCGCAGCAAGCTTCTCCCTGACCCGCGCCAACTCGCCCAAGTGGGTCGCAAGATGAAAAACCTGTTCTTCGTATTGCTGCGGACTGGTGGTGATCATTTCTTCCAGTCCTGCTGCATGCAGCAGGCTGGATGCAACGCGTGCAGCCATGGTTTCGCCCTGGCATGTCATCACCGGCAATCCCGCCCATAGCGCTTCGGCAGTAGTGGTATGGGCATTGCAATAGGTCGTATCCAGGAACAGATCAGCCAGGCGGTAACGCGCCAGATGCACCTCATTGGGAACGAAATTCGCGAATACCAGACGGTCGGGGTTCACTCCGCGCGCTTCGGCTTCATGGCGCAAATTAGCGGCGAGTGCTTCACTGTTCTTCAGCAGCCACAGGACGCTGTCGGGCACACGCTGCAACAGGCGCATCCAGATATCGAAATCCTGCGGCGTGATCTTGTAGTTGCTGTTGTGGCAACAGAAGACGAAGCCCTGCACAGGCAAGCCGAATTCCTCGCGCGAGAGCGCGCGCGAAGATATCTCTTGCCGGTTGTCGAATATGAAATAGCTGTCCGGCAGATAGGCGATCTTCTCGGTAAAGAAACTGCGGCCGGCGACCGGAATGACGACCGGATCGGCAATGTAGTAGTCCATGAAGCCCGCGCCGGTCGTATGCGGAAAACCCAGGTAAGCAGCCTGGAGCGGGGCAGGTCGCATGGCAAATATTTCCGGGCGGCAATGCGTGGTGTACCCGGCCAGATCGATCAGGATGTCGATGCCGTCACGATGGATGATCTCTGCTGCAGTCCGGTCATCCAGCCCGCTGAGTTCCCTGAAAACATCGCAGCTATTTTCGATCTCCTTCCGAATCGCGCTGCCATCTCCGGGGTGTAGTGAATAACCATGGACCTCGAATCTTTCCTGGTCATGCAGCGCATACAGGCGGCGGGTCAGTGTGGCGGTCGGGTGTATCCGGAAATCGGGTGATACATAGCCTATCCTCAGTTTGCCCGAGCGCTCCCGGTCAAACGAGAATTCCGGGAACGATGCGGCCTTTCCTGCCACTCGGGCGGCAACGCTCCTGGCGAGCGCCAGAGTGGTGGCAGGCGAAACCGGCAGCGCAAAGGTGCGGAACACCAGTGCCGGTTCAGCGATTTCACTTGCCTGGCCGGACGAACCTGCAACCAGTGCTTCGAAGTCGGCCACGAAACCATCCCGGTTCTTCCAGTCGCAAGATTCCAGCCGGGCGGATTCCCTGAGCAGGTAGATCACCTTGGGCGTGAATTCGCGCAGTTCACCCCCGGTCAATGTCTCCGCATTGCGCAGGCATTGATTGAATATCGCCGCGTCAATCGATCTGGCGGCGTGAAATTCCCGCTGCTGCCTGATCGAACCGTTTCAACATGGAAAGCGCCAGGCCCGCAGAAAAATGCGCCTTGGCAAAATGGGGATTGATTGCAAGCGCGCGCTCACAGGCGGCAAGCGCTTCCGCCCAGCGGCCCAGCGCCAGCAGAACCTCACCCAGATTAAATTGGGCAAGGTCCCATTCCGGGTGCGAACCAACAAGGCGCTCGTTATTATCAAGCGCCTCGTCCAGCCGCCCCAGCCTGATCAGCAAGACACCGCGGTTCAACCACGCTGAAGCAAATTCCGGATGATGTTTGAGTGCCAGCTCGTAGCGCTCCAGTGCTGCGCGCAGATCACCCGTCTGTTCCAGCACGACGCCCATGTTCAGCAGCAATTGCGCATCCGTGGGCGCCAGATGCAGCGCCTTGCGAAAGACATGCAATGCTTCCTGCTGCCGGCCGAGATCGCACAACACAGAGCCCTTGGCGTTCCTAGCCTGGATATTGAGGGGGTCTATGGAAAGTGAGCGCTCCAGTGCCTGGAGCGCATCCTGCAGTTTCCCGGCTTGGTGATTGCCCGCCCCCAGAAGGAGCCAGGCATGTGCATCGCGCGGATGTTTGATGCAATGTTCGGCAAGAAGCGGCAATGCCTGTTGTGCCTTGCCTTGTTCCAGCAGTTGCGCGGCAAGGTTCAGCATTCAGGCAGGCCCTGCCGTCAGGATGTGGCGGGCCTTAATTCTTCGCAAAGGCGGCAACACCTTGGATGCTATCAGTTCCGGTACTCCAACGCCTGTAATCGAGTAGGACACCCCTGCTCGCGACGCATTGACCCCGGCAAAGAATCCGTTGATCGATGTGGAACAACCTGAAAAACAACCGGTAGCGCTAGTAGTACCGGCACTCCCACTGAAAGTCGCTCCGTTCATGGCATGTGGAACTGCCAAGGTGTTAATCGCATAAGAGTTCGCGCTGTTCGCAACACTCATGCTCACTCCGATATTTCCAGCTCCAAAATTAGCACTCAGGGTTCCATTGACACTATAACCGGTCGAACCATCCGTTGCTGTCGGGCTGGTGTAACCCATCAGGCTGTAGGTCGCCGTACCTGTTGTCGGCATGGCTGCCGTCGGGATGCCCACCACGTAATCGAAAACGGGGTGATTCCCTGGATGTTGGTACCAGATTCGTTCCCGCTTGACCACCGTCCCATCGCCCCCATCCGATGATGCCGTCAGTCGCGGAGAACGTGACCACTCCAGCCGTGCCGAGTCGCGCCGCTTACCGTACCCATTGTCGTACGCGACCAGCTGGCTGGAAGCTGTGAACGTAGCAGTGACCCCCGTCAGTCCATTACTGCCAGGCGTCGTACCGCAATCGAAACAGCTGCCGCCGCACGATACGTAAGCCAATGAATAACCCGGCCCCGATGGCAGGCTAATAATGGTCAAGCCCCCCGAACTGTTACGCTGATCCGACGCAATGTAAGTAGCCGGTTGCTGCAGGCTGGCCGGCGGGGTTTGCGGTTGCTCGGTCGTGGGCTTGGGCGAAGTATTGAAGTCTGCAACAAAGGCCGCGCCGCCGGCAGTCACCACCAGCAATCCGGCATTGTTGTTCAGCGAGATCGCACCCTCGCCGACATTCACGAACAAACCATCGTCGCGCAACACTGCGTTATATCCCGTTCCGCGGATGCCGATGGTGGCAGCCGGGGTAGTGACCCGGTAAGTATCGCGGTTGACATGACCGATCAGGCCGGTGATCGCCCTCAGCCCGCCTTTCAACAGGCTGAAGAACCCCTTCTCCTGGCCGTCCGCCTTGCCCTTGAAGTTGAACTCATCGACGCGGAACAGGGTGTTGGGCTGGAGCGAGATGAAGCCGCCGTCGGCAAAACGAACCTGCGCACGCGCACCTGCAGCCGTATTGATCGCTTCACCGGCATTGATATCTGCCCCTTTGCTGAGTGGATGTCGGCTGCCATCCGCCGACACCGATTCGACATTGCCGGTCACAAAGACCACCTGACCAGCTCCAATGCAGTAACCCGTCACCGGGAAGGCCGCCGAGATCGTGGCGAGCAACATCGCCTGACGGGTCAATTTGAAACGTTTTTGAGGGATCATGTATTTCTCCTCTACGCCAGCGGAAACAGGGTTAATTGAAATCGCGCCGCACGTTGACACTGAACAAGGTGCGCTTGTAGTCAGAAATTGCGATATTGGAAATATTTTTCGTATAGCCCAACTGGGGACTGACCGTCCACAGCTTGTCCACGATGTAGTTGACGCCCATTTGCAGGTCTATCTGGGTATCTTTGCGCGTGACCAGGAAGAACGGATCCTGGCCGCCGTATTGACGCACTTCAACGCTTGCGGAACCGAACAATTTTGTTTGCGAATTCATTCGCAATTCTCCGCCGGCTTTCACCCCATAGGGCCTGTGCCCGAGGTATTGCACGCCGGCCTGCCTTACCTTCTCCTCCCCGCCATAGCCGCCAAGGTACACAGCGGGCGTATAGTCGCCGCTCAGCACGCCGGCATAGGCCACGCCCAGGATGTAGCGATCCGCATCGCGTATGGACTGTCCCGGATACCTCAAATCGGTATATTGAAGATAACTGCTGGCCTGGCTGCTGTTGCTCAGGCCGTGCTGCCACTGCACCGTCATGCCAACGCCATTACGGTAGCGTCTATCGTCAATATCGAAACCTTGCAGTTGCACTGCGGCCGAGTAGCTTTCTTCACCCTTGGTGCGATTGAAACCGATGTTGCTGTCCACCCCTCTGGTATTGAACATGGTCTGCGTCAGGTTCACCCGCTGGTTGAGGTTCACCCCGCCGAACATCGTCCATTCCGGGGAAAGGGCCTGGCGGACGTTGCCGCCTGCACCGACGCGTACAAAGGAATCTTTTTGCTCGACGCCGCTTGCATTCAAGGTTGCGATCGCTCCGCCAAAGGCCGGTATTGCGACCTGGCTGTTGCCGGTCGCACTGTTGACGTTGGTGTCGTAACCGATGGCAGCTTCGAGATAACCGGTTTTCATCGTGCGCTCGGCATTCTCGCCTTGGCTGATGGCATCAAGGAATCTCTGGATGGTGGCGTTCACTTCCTTGGGGGGATTCTGGCTCTGGACGGCCTCGAATTCCTGCCGTGCCGTCACATTCTCGCCGACAGTGAAATACGCCCGGGCGATCTCGGCGCGCGCCTGCAAATGGTTGGGTTTGACTGCCAGAACCCGCTCCAGCGCAAAGATCGCCTCGTTCGGCTTGCCGCTATCCAGTGCCGCGAGGCCAAGCAGATAGTCGTAATCGGGATCTCCGGCACGTTGGGATTGGTAAGGCAGCAATAACGCGTAGGCTTCATGCGCCTTGCCGGATTTGATCAGATTTGCCGCATCCTGCAGGAGTCTTTGCCGCACCCCGGCGTCTGCTTGTCCCGTCGAAGCACCAGCCGCCGGTTTTGCCGTGTCATTGGCGGCGACAGCGCTGTTTTGCGAAGTGATGCCGCCATCCTGACTGGCCGCATCCTGTGCGTGAGATACACCTGCCGTCAACATCAGCCCGGACAACACCCAATACGGCAACTTTGTGAAGTTCATCACACCTCCCTATTGTCTCAGCACGCTCAGGCTTGCAACCACGTGTCGCAAGGTACAACTATCCATCCTGCCAATCAAGCCTGACGGCTATCACAGAATGTGGTTATGACTTGCAGTGGACTACTTCGGCACGTTCGCCGAAATGAAACCTTTGAGCCGCGCCACGTCCGCGTCCATCACCTCGCAGCGCTGCGGCAGGTCCTCGATGCCTTCCATCGAAGCGGGACGCTCCGGCTGGCGGCCCAATGCCTCCTGGATGGTCTCGGCGAACTTGGCCGGCAGCGCTGTTTCCAGGCAGATCAGCGGCAGGCTGGGACGGCGCTGCTCCAGACCGACCTTGAGGCCGTCGGCGGTATGGGTGTCTACCATCACGCCATACTCTTCCCACACTTCGCGGATCGTCTTGAGACGGTCCTGGTGCGTGCTCTTGCCGGAGGCGAAATCGAACTTCGGCAACGCATTCCAGTAATCGGTGCCCTTGATGTCGAACGAGCCACCCGCATCCACCTTGCTCCAGAACTCGCGCACCTTGGCACCGTCGCGCCCGACCAGGTCGAACACGAAGCGCTCGAAGTTGGATGCCTTGGAAATATCCATCGACGGGCTGCTGGTCTCGTAGGTATGGTCGGTGCCGCGCGGGCGGTACACGCCGGTGCGGAAGAACTCGTCCAGCACGTCGTTCTCGTTGGTTGCCAGGATCAGCTGGCCGATCGGCAGGCCCATCATGCGCGCGATGTGGCCGGCGCAGATGTTGCCGAAGTTGCCGGACGGCACCGAGAATGCCACCTGCTCGTCATTGGATTTGGTCGCGGCGAAGTAACCCTTGAAGTAATACACCACCTGCGCCGACACGCGCGCCCAGTTGATCGAATTGACCGTGCCGATCTTGTACTTGGCCTTGAACGCGTGGTCGTTGGACACCGCCTTCACCATATCCTGCGCATCGTCGAACATGCCGTTGATGGCGATGTTGTGGATGTTCGGGTCTTGCAGCGAATACATCTGCGCGCGCTGGAACGCCGACATCTTGCCGTTCGGCGACAGCATGAACACGCGGATGCCCTGCTTGCCGCGCATCGCGTATTCGGCGGCGGAGCCGGTGTCGCCGGAGGTCGCGCCGAGGATGTTCAGCTCTTCGTTCTGTTTCGCCAGCGCGTACTCGAACAGGTTGCCGAGCAACTGCATCGCCATATCCTTGAACGCCAGCGTCGGGCCGTTGGAGAGTTCGAGGATGTGCACGCCGTCGGCCAGCTTGCGCAGCGGCGTGATATCGGCAGCATTGCTGTCGGCGCGGCCGTTGCTGTAGACCTGCGCGGTGTAGGTCTTGCTGATGATGGCTTTCAGGTCGGCCGCCGGAATGTCGGTGGCGAACTTGGACAGCACCGCATAGGCGAGATCGGCATACGACAGCTTGCGCCAGGCATCCAGTTCGGCGCGCGTCACCTTGCGGATATTGCTCCGGCAGGTACAGGCCGCCATCCGGCGCGAGGCCGCCCAGCAGGATTTCGGTGAAGGTCTTGGCGGGCGCATTGCCGCGGGTGGAGATGTATTTCATTTCAATATCCTCGGACTCAACAGTTCCTTCCCCTTGAAGGGGGAAGGTCAGGATGGGGGTGAAACTCTATGAACTTCTACCCCCACCCCTGCCCTCCCCCTGCAAGGGGGAGGGAGCTAGTGATTTACTTCCCAATTCTTCCAGCGCAGCTTGGTCACCTTGCCCGCCACCACCCCCAGCTTCTCGATCTTGGCGATCGCCGCATTGATGCGCTTCTCGCGCGTCTGGTGGGTCAGCATGATCAGGTCGGTCTGCTCTTCGCCTTCGCCCGGTTCCTTCTGGATCACCGCGTCGATGGAGATCTGCTCGTCCGCCAGGATGCGCGTGATGTCGGCCAGCACGCCCGGTTTGTCCTGCACGCGCAGGCGCAGGTAGTAGCTGGTGATGACATCGTCCATCGGCAGTATCTTCAGGTCGGCCATCGCGTTCGGCTGGAACGCCAGATGCGGCACGCGATTCTGCGGATCGGAAGTCGCCATGCGCGTCACATCGACCAGATCGGCGATCACCGCGCTGGCGGTCGGCTCGGCACCGGCGCCCTTGCCGTAATACAGCGTTGAACCGACCGCATCGCCCTGCACCAGCACCGCATTCATCGCGCCTTCGACATTGGCGATCAGGCGCTTGCTCGGGATCAGCGTCGGATGCACGCGCAACTCGACGCCTTCCGGCGTGCGCTTGGTGATGCCCAGCAGCTTGATGCGGTAGCCGAGTTGTTCGGCGTATTTGATGTCGATCGCATCCAGTTTGGAGATGCCTTCGATGTAGGCCTTGTCGAACTGCATCGGGATGCCGAACGCCAGCGCAGACAGGATGGTGATCTTGTGCGCCGCATCCACGCCTTCGATGTCGAAGGTCGGGTCGGCTTCGGCGTAGCCCAGACGCTGCGCTTCTTTCAGCACGGTGTCGAAACTCAGGCCCTTGTCGCGCATCTCGGACAGGATGAAGTTGGTGGTGCCGTTGATGATGCCGGCGATCCATTCGATGCGGTTGGCGGAAAGGCCTTCGCGCAGTGCCTTGATGATGGGGATGCCGCCGGCCACTGCCGCCTCGAACGCGACCATCACGCCCTTCGTCCTGCGCGGCCGTGAATATTTCGTTGCCGTGCATGGCCAGCAACGCCTTGTTGGCGGTGACCACATGCTTGCCGTTGGCGATGGCCTTCAGCACCAGCTCTTTCGCCACGCCGTAGCCGCCGATCAGCTCGATGACGATATCGACCTCCGGATCGGCTCACCACGGAGAATGCATCGTCGGTCACGCGGCAAGCACCGCCGGTGACTTTCTTCGCCAGTTCCACGTTCTTGTCCGCCACCGCCACGATGCGGATGGGGCGACCGGCACGGCGGGTGATTTCTTCCGCGTTGCGCTGCAGCACGGTGAAAGTGCCGCCGCCGACTGTACCGATACCCAACAGACCTACATTGATTGGTTTGATGCTCATTGTCCGTTTACCTGAAGTTAATTTGTGCCGTGTTGTTTGCGATAGTGTTCGAGGAAGCGCGCGATGCGGCCGATCGCCTCGGTCAGGTCATCCGAATTGGGCAGGAACACGATGCGAAAATGATCCGGGTGCTTCCAGTTGAAGCCGGTGCCCTGCACGATCAGCACCTTCTCCGCTTCCAGCAGTTCGAGGATGAATTTCTGGTCGTCCTTGATCGGGTACATCTTGTGATCGAGCTTGGGGAACATGTACAGCGCCGCCTTGGGCTTGACGCAGGTCACGCCGGGAATGGCGGTGAGCAGGTTGTAGGCCAGTTCGCGCTGCCGGTACAGGCGTCCGCCGGGCGCAACCAGGTCGTTGATGCTCTGGTAGCCGCCGAGCGCGGTCTGGATCGCGTATTGTCCCGGCACGTTGGAACACAGGCGCATCGAGGCCAGGATGTTCAGGCCGTCCAGATAATCCTGCGCGTTCTTCTTGGCGCCGGAGACCACCATCCAGCCGGAGCGGTAGCCGCAGGCGCGGTAGTTCTTGGACAGGCCGTTCATGGTGACGAACAGCACGTCGTCCGCCAGCGAGGCCATCGAAGTGTGGGTCACGCCGTCGTACAGCACCTTGTCGTAGATCTCGTCGGCAAAGACGATCAGCTTGTGCTCGCGCGCCAGCTGGATGATCTCTTTCAGGATCTCGTCGGAGTACACCGCGCCGGTCGGATTGTTCGGGTTGATCACGACGATCGCCTTGGTGTTCGGCGTGATCTTGCTGCGCATGTCCTTCAGGTCGGGATTCCAGTCGTTGGCTTCGTCGCAGATGTAGTGGCGCGGCGTACCGCCGGCCAGCGTCACCGCCGCGGTCCACAGCGGATAGTCGGGCGCGGGCACCAGCACTTCGTCGCCCGGATTGAGCAGGCCCTGCATGGACATGACGATCAGCTCGGAGGCGCCGTTGCCGATGAAGATATCGTCGATGGTGACGCCCGGCGATCTTCTTCAGCTGGGTGTAGTGCATGATCGCCTTGCGCGCGGCGAACAGGCCTTTGGAATCGGAATAGCCGGACGAATTCGGCAGGTTCAGGATCACGTCCTGCTGCACCTCTTCCGGCGCGTCGAAGCCGAACGGCGCCAGATTGCCGATGTTCAGCTTGATGATGCGCTGCCCCTCTTCCTCCATCTGTTTCGCTCGCGCCATCACCGGACCGCGAATGTCGTAGCAGACATTGGCCAGCTTGGTCGATTTCAGCACAGGCTTGGAGGTTTCTTTTTCGTGTTTCACTTGGGCGCTTCCTGATTTGCCCGACAGTTGCCGATGGTAGAATCACCGGCATACAGACAAGGCGTTGCAAAGGTCGCGATTCTACCGCGCCGCCGCTGCTCGCCGCAAATGGAGACCTCGCCTTGGCATTGCATCTGCAGACCAATACCAACCTAAAACTATTCACCGGCCATGGTGAGGGTTATGTTTCGGTCAACACCCATCGCTATCATCAGCCCATCGTGGTGATGGCCGGGGAAGTGCGCACCGACTGGCCAGCCACGGATTTCGCCACGCTGGCCGCCGCTCACTTCGACTATTTCCTCGAATTAAAGCCGGAAGTGCTGCTGCTCGGCACCGGCGCAAAACAGCAGTTCGCCCGGCCCGAGCTCTATCGCTGGCTCATCCAGGCCCGCATCGGCATCGAATTCATGGATACCCCCGCCGCCTGCCGCACCTACAATATCCTTGTCGCCGAGGATCGCAGGGTGGTCGCGGCGGTATTGCTTTAAAATCAATAAAACCGTTCGTCCCGAGTGCCGTGCGTAGCACGGTGTATCGAGGGACAAAGGACATTGAATATGACCTTTGGGGTATACATCCTGCGCTGTAGCGACGGTTCATACTACACAGGCCATACAGACAACCTCGGTAATCGCATCGGCGAGCATCAGTCCGGCTTAGGCAACGGTTATACTTCCAGCCGCCTGCCCATCGAGCTTGCCTGGTCGCAGGAATGCACGACCCGCGACGAAGCCTTGGCTGCCGAATTACAAATCAAGGGTTGGAGCCGCAAGAAAAAAGAAGCCCTGATGCGCGACGACTGGGCCAATGTTGCTCATCTGGCAAAGAAGGACTTTGGCAAACGAAAGAAATGATTTTCAACCCGCCCGTTCCCCCTTCGATACGGCGCTGCGCGCCTACTGATGGGACTGCTAGCCATTCGACTAAGCCCGCAAGCGGGCAAGTCGCTGGTTATCAGGACGAACGGGCTAAATTTCACGGAATGCTATGACCCACCCGCTACACGCCGTCATCGCCCAGACCGAACAGGTCATCCTCGGCAAGCCGCACCAGATCAGGCTCGCGCTGGCCTGCCTGCTGGCGCGCGGCCATCTGCTGATCGAAGACCTGCCCGGCGTCGGCAAGACCACGCTGGCGCATGCGCTGGCGCGCTCGCTCGGCCTGCAGTTCCAGCGCATCCAGTTCACCAGCGACATGCTGCCCGCCGACATCCTCGGCGTATCGGTCTACCACCGCGAGCGCGAGAAGTTCGAGTTCCACCCCGGGCCGATCTTCGCCCAGATGATCCTCGCCGACGAAGTGAACCGTGCCATGCCCAAGACGCAGAGCGCGCTGCTGGAGGCGATGGAAGAACAACAGGTGACCACCGAAGGCAGCACCCGCCCGCTGCCCGTGCCGTTCTTCGTCATCGCCACGCAGAACCCCACCTACCAGATCGGCACTTTCCCGTTGCCGGAATCGCAGCTCGACCGCTTCCTGATGCGGCTGCAGCTGGGCTATCCCGATGCCCAGGCAGAGCGCGGCCTGCTCGCCGGAGTGGAAAGGCGCGAGATCGTGGCGAAACTCACGCCGCAGATGAGCGCCGCAGAATTGCTTGCCCTGCAATTACAGGTCAAACAGGTGTTCATCTCGCCCGCCCTGCTCGACTACGTGCAAGCCATCCTGCGCCACACGCGCGAGTCGGCGCGCTTCGTCCATGGCTTGTCGCCGCGAGCCGGAATATCGCTGCTGGCCGCCTCGCGCGCATGGGCCCTGATCAACGGCCGCAATGCCGTCATCCCGGAAGACGTGCAAGCCGTGTTGCCGGGTGTCGCCAGCCATCGCCTGCAGAGCGTGCAGGACGTGCAGATCTCGGACGGCAACAAGCTGGCGCGCGAACTGATCGAAGCGGTGCCTATCCCCTGACGGGACAGGAGCGCGGCCATGCTGGGCAAACTGACCGAAGAACTGATTACCTGCTGTTGCCCTGCGTCACAACAGCGCGAGATAAGCGAATTGTTATCGCGGCGATGTTCCAGTAACTTGCCCGGGGTAGGCGACAGCCCGGAGTGGGGCGAACTGATCGACCGCGTGCAATTGGCTGCAATCCGGGGCTCCGCCTGGAATATCGAAAAGATTGGAAAAGCAGTATCTTTGGCCAACATCGACTGGCGCGATGTTCTCGTGGGTGCCGGTTTCGCCAACAGCTTGTCCGCACACAAGACCTGGCAACAGCGTGCCATCCAGTCGCATGATGTGTCCTAGCGTTTTTATGCACCGCCCCTAACCCGGCAAAACACCACTATGCTCGCCACTCTCCAACAACGTTTCAACGCCTGGGCATCGCGCCGGCAACGTTACGACAGCGGCACGGTCACGCTCACCCAGCGCAGCATCTATATCCTGCCGACCCGGCAGGGTTTTGCCTTTGCCTTTGTGCTGGTGCTGATGCTGCTGGGCGACATCAACTACAACCTGAGCCTGGGTTACGTGCTGACATTTCTGCTCGCCACCATGGGCGGCATGTCGATGCTGAATGCCTTCCGCAATATGGCAGCCTTACAGGTGCGCGCGGGCCATGTCGAACCGGTGTTCGCCGGCGAATCGGCGCATTTCGTCTTTCACGTCCACAACACCAGCGGGCTGGTTCGCCACCAGATCCACCTGCACGACGCGCAGGGGCACCACACCATGTTCGATGCAGCTGCGCTCGGCCATACCGAGGTTGTGCTGGGCATTCCCGCGCCGCAACGAGGGTGGCTCAAGCCCGGACGCCTGACGTTGTACACGCACTTTCCGCTCGGGCTGTTCCATGCCTGGTCTTACCTGTATTTCGATACGCGCTGCCTGGTCTATCCGAAACCGGCAGCGCGCATTCCTTTGCCTGCAGCTTCTGCCGATAGCGGCAATGGCAAGCAGCCGGCTGCCGGCGACGAGGAATTCACCGGGTTGCGCAGCTACGTCCCGGGCGATGCCTTGCAACGCATCGCATGGAAGGCGCTGGCGCGCGAACAGGGCTTGCAGGTGAAGCAATTCAATGCGTTGCAGGGGCGCGAGTTATGGCTGGACTGGTTGCTGGTACCGAACATCGCGGATGAACGCAAACTGGAATTGCTCACGCGCTGGGTGCTGGATGCAGAAGCCCAGGGCCTGCGCTACGGCCTGCGCCTGCCCGGCACCGAGCTGCCGCCTGCGCAGGGACCGTCGCATCGGGCCGAGTGCCTGCGGGCTTTGGCCATACATGGTCTCGGCGAGGCGCAGCCATGAAGCTCTCCGCATCCCTGGTTTACGGCCTCGCCGCCTGCATCCTGCTGGTGAGCGCGCCACACGCCGACCACCTGCCGTTATGGGTCAGTGCGGTGTGTCTCATGCTGCTCGTCTGGCGCGCTTACCTTACATGGTCGGACAAACCGGTGCCGCCGCGCTGGCTGCTGCTCAGCGTCACCGTCGTTTGCGTCATCGGTATCGCCGTCAATTTCCGTTCGCTGTTCGGCCGCGAGGTCGGCGTCACGTTGCTGATCCTGCTCTCCACGCTCAAGTTGCTGGAGCTGCGCGCCGTCCGCGACGCCACTGTGCTGGTCTACCTGTCCTGTTTCATCATCATCACCAATTTCTTCTATTCGCAGAGCATCCCCACCGCGCTGTTCATGCTGTTCACCCTGCTGGTGATCATGGCAACCTGGGTACATCTGCAGACCGGCAGTCTCAGACTCAGGCCGCGCCTGCGGATCGCCGGCATCCTGCTGCTGCAAGCCATCCCGCTTTCGCTCATCATCTTTGTGCTGTTCCCGCGCGTGCAGGGGCCGCTGTGGGGGATGCCGCAGGACGCCTATGCCAGTAGCGGCCTGTCCGACACGATGGCCCCAGGCACGATCAGCAAGCTGTCGCTGTCCGATGCGGTGGCCTTCCGTGTCGTTTTCAACGGCAAGGTGCCTGCGCGCGATCAGATGTACTGGCGCGGACCGGTACTGTGGGAGTTCGATGGCACGACCTGGAAACGCGGACGCCACACCACCCTGCAGCCCCCCACGCTCAGCGATGCCGGCATGCCGGTGGACTACACGGTAACGCTGGAGCCGCACAACAAACGCTGGCTGTTTGCACTGGACCTGCCGGCAAAGATCTCCATCCCGGCCGACCTGGCGCCGGACTTCCTGCTGCTCAACAAGGCGCCGGTGAATACACGGATCCGCTACAACGCCACTTCGGACCTGGACTATCGTGCCAACCTCGACGAGCCGCCCCAGCAAATAAAACGCGCACTTGCCCTGCCGCAAGGTTACGACCCGCAAGCCAGGCGGCTCGCTGCTGAATGGCGTGCGCACAGTGGCAGCGATATTGAGCTGGTGCGAACGGCGCTCGCCTACTTCAACCAGAACGGCTTCGAGTACACGCTGGAGCCGCCACTGCTCGGCAGCAACAGCGTGGACGATTTCCTGTTCTCCAGCAAAAAAGGGTTTTGCGAACACTATGCCGGCAGCTTCGTGTTCCTGATGCGTGCGGCGGGTATCCCGGCGCGCGTGGTGACCGGCTACCAAGGCGGCGAATATAACGACCTCGGCGGTTATTACATCCTGCGCCAGTCGGATGCGCATGCCTGGGCGGAGGTGTGGATGAAAGACCGGGGATGGGTGCGCGTCGATCCGACGGCAGCTATTTCTCCGGCGCGGATACAGAACGGCCTGAGAGCGGCGCTGCCGGACGCTGCCGCGCTGCCATTCCTCGTCCGCACACAATCGCCGCTGCTGCTCAAATTGCGCTTCAATCTCGACCTGCTGACCAACCAGTGGAACCAGTGGGTACTGGGCTATGACACCGAACGCCAGTTCGCCTTCCTGACCCGCCTCGGCATGGAAGATATCACCTGGAAAAAAATGGCGATGAACATGCTGGCGGGAGTCGCCTTGCTGACCGGCGTATTCACATTGATCATGCTGCGGCGCCTGACACTTAGACAGAGCGATGCCGTGCAGGCGGTGTGGCTGAAAGCCTGCCGCAAGCTGGAGAAAGCGGGATTGCCGCGGGCACCGCACGAGGGCGCCATGGACTATGCGGTACGCATCGCCGCCACCAGACCCGACCTTGCAGAAACCATCCACGACATCGCCGCGCGTTACACGTCGCTGCGTTACGGCGGAGAAGCAGCGCAGGAAGGTTTGGCCGCTTTCAAGGATGCCGTCGGAAGGTTCAAGCTATAATCCGCGCCAATTCAACCGAACCTGTCATCATGCAAATCACCCGCCGCTTGGAATTCGATGCCGGACACCGCATCCCCAACCACAACAGCCAGTGCAAACACCTGCACGGCCATCGCTATACCATCGAGATCACTTTATCCGGGGATGTCATCACCACCGAGGGGGTCTCGGAACAGGGCATGGTGATGGATTTTTCGGATGTGAAACACATCGCCAAGGAACATGTCGTCGACGCCTGGGATCACGCATTCCTGGTGTACCGCGGCGACAAGGTGGTGCTGGATTTCCTGAACACGCTGCCGAACCACAAGACCGTGGTGCTGGACGTCATCCCGACCGCGGAGAACCTGGCGAAGGTCGCGTTCGACCTGCTAAAGGATGCCTACCACGACACTTACGGCAACCACCTGCAGCTGGAGCGCGTGCGGCTTTATGAAACGCCCAACAACTGGGCCGACCATACGCGCTGAAGCCTAGGGATCCTCTGATTAAGTTCTCCGTTCGTGGTGATCCTTCGACCTTGCTCAGGACTAAAGGCCTTGTCGGACCATGAACGGAGACACACAACAAATCGTCGGCTTAAAATGTTCACCCTTCGACAAGCTCAGGGCGAACGGACTTAATCAGAGATTCCCTATATCTTCCCGTATTCGCCCACCACCACCTGATCCCGCCCGGCTTCCTTGGCCTGATACAAGGCATGGTCGGCGGATTTCAACAGGACATCGAGCGCCAGCTTGTCCTGCGGGAGAACCGAGGCCACACCGCAGCTGACTGTGACATGGCGCGAAGAGGTCGCGTAGTGCGGGATGTTCAATTCCGCCACTTGCTGGCACAGGCGATTGGCGATCCATTTCGCACCGTCGGCATCGGTCTCGCCCAGCACCAGCACGAATTCCTCGCCGCCGTAGCGCGCGGCCAGATCGGTTGCGCGGGGCGAGACTTTGGCCACCTGTCCCGCAATCGACCGCAGGCATTCATCCCCTGCCTGATGGCCGTATTTGTCGTTGAACAGCTTGAAGTGATCGACATCCACCATCACCAGGGATAACGGCTTCTTCATCCGCATGCAGCGCCGCCATTCGCGGATGGACAACTCGTCGAACATGCGCCGGTTGGAGATGCCGGTCAGCCCGTCGGTGGTGGAGAGCCGCTGCAACTCCTTGTTGGCGGCATTCAGCTGGTAGGTGACATCGACCAGCGCGCGCTGCATCCCCACCAGCCGCCTCATGGCTCGCACCTTGGCCTGCAATACCACCTCGCTCACCGGCTTCATCAGGTAGTCGTCGCCGCCGGCCTCGATCCCGCGCGCTAGATCTTCGTCCTTGGTCATGCTGGTCAGAAAGATGATCGCCGTCCAGTCGTCATTCTTTTCGGCTTCCCGGATCTGCTTGGCGATATCGAAACCATCGATGTCAGGCAGTTGCGCATCCAGCAGAATGATGTCCGGGCGTTCCTTGCGGTAAAGTTCGATCGCGGCAGCCCCGGTCTCCGCCTTCAGCGGCTCCCTGATTTCCATGCGTTCAAGGAAATTGCACAAGACTTTCAACGTCACCTTGCTGTCTTCCACCACCAGCACTTTAAGCTCGTCAGTTTTCTTATTCATATGCGACCGTATTAGTTTCCGAAACCATTATAAATCCGAGAAACCACTCACCCTGCCTCACCTGCAGTCCGGCACGGCAGTATCAATCCGGCGACCCGCCGGACTCCCCGCCGAATCTCGCCTCCCAATCCTGTTGCAAGCCGGCATCGTAGAAACGCACCGCATTGCGCCCCGCTTCCTTGGATCGGTACATCGCGATATCGGCATACTTGAGCAACTCGTCCAGTGATTCCTCATTGCGGTGATACAGGGCGATACCGATGCTGGGCGTGCTGACATGTTCGTGGTCCTTGAGCAGATAGGGGCGCGACAACATAGCGCGTATCTTCTCCGCCACCAGTCCCGCCTTGCGGGACGTCTCCAGCCTGTCGCTGCTGATACTCTCCAGCAGCACAACGAATTCGTCCCCGCCGAAACGCGATACGGTATCCATCTCGCGCACACATGCCTTGATGCGCGCCGCCACTTCGATCAGCAACAAGTCGCCGTAGTCGTGCCCGCAAGTGTCGTTCAGCACCTTGAAGCGATCCAGATCGATGAACAGGACCGCGCCGTAATCGTCGTAGCGAGCCGATGCCGCAAGTGCGGTATGGAGGCGTTCAAGGAACAGGCGGCGGTTGGGCAGATGCGTCAGCGGATCGTAGAACGCAAGATTGCGAATCTCTTCTTCCGCCTTTTTCCGCTCGGTGATGTCGCTGAAGATGGCCACGTATTGCGTCGTTGCGCCGCGCTCATCCTTCACGGCGGTGATGGTCATCCATTTCGGGTAGATCTCGCCGCTTTTGCGCCTGTCCCATATCTCGCCCGCCCAGGTGCCGTTTTCCAGCAACTGCCGCCACATTTCGGCATAGAAAGCCTTGTCCTGGCGCCCGGAACTCATGAGGCTGGGGTTCTTGCCCAGCACCTCCTCGGCGGTGAAACCGGTGATCTCGGTAAAGGCGCTGTTGACGCGAATGATATTGGCCTGCGCATCGGTGATCAGGATCGCCTCATGCGTCTCGAACGCCGTTGCCGCCACGCGCATCTCCAGCTCGGCCTGCTTGCGCATGGTGATGTTGCGGCAAAACACAAAGATCTTTTCTGCATCCGGCACAAAGGTGGCGGCGATCTCGATGTCGACCACGCGACCGTCCTTGCGCCGGTGCTGAGTCTCGAAACGGTCGTAACCCTTCAGCATAAGTTTCTCGATGTGCTCCCTGGTTTCTTCGGCAACTTCTTTCGCCTCCAGGTCGCTGATGTGCATACCGATCAGCTCCTGCATCGTGTAGCCGGACATCCGGGCGTAGGCCTCGTTGACTTCTTCAAGATAACCGTCCGCATCGGTCATCCAGTAACCATCCATCGCCGTCTCGATCAGCTTCTGGTAGCGCTGCTGCACAACCTGCACTTTTTTCCGTTCGGTGATATCGCGGCAGAACGCCACGAATTTCTGCGAGTCTGGCAGAAAGGTGGCGGACACCTCGACATCGATCTCATCCCCATCCTTGCGGCGATGGCGCGTCTCGAACACATCGTAACCCTGCTCGATGATCTTGACGATGTGCGCCATCACCTCGTCCGCCGACCGTTCCGTAGCCTCCAGTTGGCTGATGTGCATGCCAACCAGTTCACTCATCGAATAGCCCGACAGGTCGGCATAAGCCTGGTTCACTTCCAGCAGATTGCCGAGTGCATCGATCAACCAATAGCCGTCGTGAGACGTTTCGATGATGCTTTTCCGCAGTGCACTCTCCCGCTTGACCAGCTCGCGATCGGACAATTTGTCCAGCATGATGTTGAGCGCCTCGACCAGTTCGCCGATCTCGCCCCCCGCCTTTTCGGACAAATGCGCCATCCTGTTTCCGGCGGCGATCTCACGAGCGGAAGCGGCGATGCGTTTGAGCGGGGCAAAGGTGTGGCGCAATATCAGCATGAACAACCCGCCCACCAACAGCATCACCAGCAAGGTAGCCGTCAGGTTGGGCGCGAACAGCTGGAAGAACTGCCGTCCCACCACCTGCGCCGGTATGTGATAGACCAGCAGCACATAGCGGGACGGGTCGCTGCTGTCGAAATACACTTTCTTCGCAGCAATATAGCCGCCGCCCCCCTGCTGTTCTGCCTGGAAATGCAGTTCATCCTGCCTGGTCTGCGTGTCGAACAGCGGTTTGAGGGAAGGGAAATCATTGGCGATGTTCTCTTTGCTGCCCGCCTCGAAAGCGGAGGCATGCCCGTGATCAGGATGGAGCAGATACTGCCCGTGTTGATCGGCGATATAACTCTGCACGCCTGACGGCAATCCCACCGCTGCCGAGGCAAACAATCCACTCATGTCCCGGTCGATCACCACCATCCCGAACACGCGCCCGGCCGGATCGAATACGGTCGTGACCGCACTCAAAGTGGGCCGGCTCGGCGGTTCGATCTTCCCAGGTTCCTGCCTGAGCGTGAAATCGGACAGATGCTCGCGCCCGGCAGTCAGCATCATCCCCGCCTTGAAATAATCCCGGTCACCTCTGGCCTGCAGGCTTTCGCGCGGCGCCACGTTGATCTGGCCATTGATGTTGTCGACACGCACCAGCTCCCGGCCTTCATCAGTTGCACCGATATACCTCGCCTGGAAATATTCCGGATGGGCGCGCAAGTAGGCGGCAAATATTTCCTGCAGGCGGGCTTCCCAGGTCGCATAGGTGTTGTTGTCGCGCGGATCGATGCCGTGATTGGCGCTGGCACGCACGATGCCCGCAATGGGCGGCACATTGGCAAGGAACCAATCGTCCTGTCGCAACGTCTCGATATTCTGCCTGATGCGCGCTTGCTCGACCTCAAGCGCCATTTCCAGGTCGGCGCTGCGATCACTCAGGTATATCTCCCGCTGCCGCCGCTCTTCCTCACGCATCCATTGCACCCCACCGGCTACCACGAACAGCAACACCCATAAGGTGATGCGTGTTGGCAGGCCGATGCGGGGCAATCTCATGCAGACATCCTCTGCACGGCGAAGCACAGGTCCTGCCATGCCTTGGCTTTTTCGGCCGGACTGCGCAGCAAATAAGCGGGGTGGTAGGTGACGATGAGTGGCACCGTCCCGACACGGTGCGACGAAGTCGGCGGGTGCGGGAGGGACGAGGGCTGACTGCTCTCCTGCACTTCTGAGTTCCCCTGCTCTGTCGCAGGCAGCAGCTGATACTCATGCACTGTACCGCGCAGGGAGCCGAGCGTCGCATCGCGGCCTAGGAGAGCAGTCGCTGCGGTCTTGCCCAATGCCACGATGAGTTTAGGTTTGATCAGCGCGATCTGCCGCTGCAGGTAAGGCAGGCAGGTGGCGATCTCGTCCGGCTCGGGCGTGCGGTTGTCGGGAGGACGGCATTTGACGATGTTGGCGATGTACACATTGTCGCCGCGCTTTAGCTTGATCGCCGCCAGCATGTTGTCGAGCAACTTGCCGGCCTGTCCCACGAACGGCTCGCCTTGCTCATCCTCGTCGGCACCGGGGCCTTCGCCGACGAACAGCCAGTCGGCCTGTTCGTCGCCCACACCGAACACGGTTTGCGTGCAGCCGGCGCGCAACTTGCAAGCAGTGCAGTCGTGCACCTTTTGCTTGAGCTCGGGCCAGTCCAGCGACAGCGTCGCGGAAGGCATTGCGGGGCTGGTCAGGGCTTCGCCGGGAACCGGGGCTGGTTGCGGTTCAGCTAGCGGAACGGATGTGGCGGGCATGGCTTCAACTGTCGCGGGCACGCCACGCCGCACCCACAGGGGATGCAGATTCAACTCACGCAGAACATTTTCATCTCGAATATTCACAGATCCCGCCCCATCAGAATCGCATCTTCGCGCCCATTTTCCGCCGGATAGTAATCGCGGCGCAACCCGATGCCGGAGAATCCCGCATCGCGATAAAGGGCAATTGCCGCCGCGTTGGAGGTGCGCACTTCCAGCACCATGCGGTGCATGCCATTCCGCCGCGCCAGCACCATCATCTCGTCCAGCAACTTGCGCCCCCAACCGTGGCGCTGGTGCTGCGCAGCGATGGCGATGTCGAGCAGCTCAGCCTCGTCCACAGCCAGCATCAGCACTGCATAGCCGAGCATCATCCCGTCCGACTCGTAAACCTTGCATTGATACTTGCTGCGCAGTGCATCGCTGAAATTGCCCGGCGTCCATGGATGGGCATGCACCTCGCGCTCGATGCGCATGACAGCATCCAGATCGGCCTCCATCATGTCGCGCAGGATCATTTCGCCCGTTCGCTGGTCTTCAGTGCGACCTTGTCGCGCAGGTAGAGCGGCAAAGCCAGCGCAGCATCCACCGCATTCCCTTGGGCGAATTCGCCTGCAGCCAGACGCGCCACCGCAGCGGCCTGCGGCACGGCCTGTGCGTCCACACCCGACAACTGTTTGCCAAAGTGTCTTTGCAGGGCAGCATCATTCACCGCAAAGCCGTTGCCCGCAGCGAACCAGTTTTCTCCCGCCACGGCCGGTGCGGTCTCCGCCTTGCACAAACAAGGCTCGATCACAGCCGTCCATTCGCCGTTTCGCCTCTCGTAAGCCGCCAGATACAACTCGCCCATGCGCGCATCGATGGCCGCGATGACCCGGTCCTTACCTGTCGCTTCCGCCAATGCCTGCAGCGTGCACACGCCGGCCACATTCACCTCGGCGCCCAGCGCCAGGCCCTGAGCCACTCCGCAGGCGATGCGCACGCCGGTGAACGATCCCGGCCCCTTGCCGAATGCTATGCCATCGACCTGTTTGATCTTGACGCCCGCATCCTTGAGCAGCGCATCCAGCATTTCCAGCAGCACCTCGGAATGTTTCTGTCCGACCAGCTCGCAGCGCTCGCTGACCGCGCCGTCCCGCCACAGCGCCACCGAGCAATATTCGGTGGAAGTTTCGACCGCCAGTATCTTCATTTGACCAGCAACAACGCCACCGCCTGCGCCGCGATGCCCTCTCCGCGCCCGGTGTAGCCAAGGTGTTCGGTAGTGGTCGCTTTCACATTGACCGCATTGACCGCAACACCCAGATCGGCGGCGATATTGGCAGTCATCTGCGGGATGTGCGGCGCCATCTTCGGCGCTTGCGCGATGATGGTGGCATCCACATTGCCGATACGGTAGCCCGCCTCTTTGACCTGGCGCACCACATCGCGCAACAGGATGCGGCTGTCGATATCCTCGTACTCGGCGTCGGTATCGGCGTAATGCCTGCCGATGTCGCCCAGTGCCGCAGCGCCGAGCAGCGCATCGCAGATGGCATGCAGCAGCACGTCGGCATCGGAATGGCCGAGCAGGCCCTTCTCATACGGGATCAACACGCCGCCGATGATGAGCTTGCGCCCGACCACCAGTTGATGAACGTCAAACCCCTGCCCGATTCTCATGCACGCCCCTTTAGTAACAGTTCCGCCAATACGATGTCCTGCGGATAGGTCACCTTGAAATTGCTGCTGTCGCTCGCCACCAGTTTCGGCTGCAGCCCCAGCGCCTCGATGGCGGAAGCTTCATCGGTGACGGTGTTGCAGCGCGCCAGTGCCTCGGCCAGCAGACCGGCGCGGAACATCTGCGGCGTCTGCGCCTGCCACAAGCCTTCTCGCGGCTCGGTGACGGCAATGCGCTGCTGCGCATCGGCACGTTTCAGGGTATCCGCCACCGGCACGGCGAGGATGCCGCCGACCGGATCGTCGCGCAGTTCGGCGATCATGCGCATCAACAGCTGCGCGCTCAGGCAAGGACGGGCCGCATCGTGCACCAGCACCCAGTCGTCCGGTTCCAGCTCCGAAGCCAGCAGGCCGTTCGCCACGCTCTCGGCGCGCGTCGCGCCGCCGCAATACAGCGTTTCCAGCTTGCCCGCACAATGCGACCAGTCGTAGCGGGCAAAATGCTCGTCGCCCGGCGCCAGCACCACGAATACCGTCTTGATGTCGGGGCATGCACACAAAGTGGAAAGCGCATGCCAGATCATCGGCTTTCCGGCCAGATCGAGATATTGTTTGGGCAACTCGTTGCCCATGCGTGCGCCGAAACCGGCAGCGGGTACCAAAGCGTGAAATTCAGACATGCCGCGATTGTAAAGGAAACCGCCCCGCTTGGCTTATAATGCGGGCCTTTGCACCGATCGATCCGCATGCTGTTCCAGTCTTCCCACTCCCGCCCGCGCTACACCAAGCTGCACGGCTCGTCCGATGCCCTGGCTCTGGCGCAATTCGCCGCAAAACAAGCGCCGTTCCAGCGCCGCTGGTGGTGATCGCCGCCAATGCGCTGGAAGCGCAGCGGCTGGTGGAGGAAATCCCGTTCTTCGCGCCCAAGCTGCGCGTGCACCTGCTGCCGGACTGGGAAACGCTGCCCTACGACCATTTCTCGCCGCACCAGGACCTGGTCTCCGAGCGGCTCGCCACGCTGCACCACATCCGCAGCAAGCCAGTCGATGTGGTCGTCGTGCCGATCACCACCGCGCTGTATCCGCTGCCGCCGGTGGAGTATCTGGCCGCCTACACCTTCTTCCTCAAGCAGGGCGAGAAGCTCGATCTCGACGCAGTCTGCGCGAGCAGATGACGCTGGCCGGCTACAGCCATGTGCAGCAGGTGCTGACCCCCGGCGAATACTGCGTGCGCGGCGGGCTGATCGACCTGTTCCCGATGGGCAGCGTGCTGCCCTACCGCATCGACCTGTTCGACGACGAGATCGAGACCATCGCCACCTTCGACGTGGACACGCCAGCGCACGCTGTACCCGGTGCCGGAGATACGCCTGCTGCCGGCGCGCGAGTTTCCGCTGGATGAGAAAGGCCAGGCCACGCTTCCGCCAGAACTTCCGCGACCGCTTCGAGGGCGACCCGTCCAAGTCGCGCATCTACAAGGACGTGAGCAAGGGCATCGCCCCGGCGGGCATCGAATATTACCTGCCGCTGTTCTTCGACAAGACCGCGACCCTGTTCGACTACCTGCCGAAGCAGTGCCACGCTGTGCCTGCACCACGACGTGGATGAGGCCATCGCCAGCTTCGCGCAAGGATGCGGCCTCGCGCTACAACCTGCTGCGCGGCGATCCGCAGCAGCCGCTGCTGGAGCCGCAGCGAGCTGTTTCTGGATGCGGAGCAGTTTTTTATCCGGGTGAAGGAGTTTGCGCGGCATCGGACATCGCTCGCCCCAGCTGCGAGGGCTGGCAGCGACGCTGCCAACGGCGAGCGGCTGGTGACCGAAACCTGACCTGCCACCGCTCCGCTGCCCGACATCGCCGTCAACCGCCGCGCCGAAATCCCGACGCAGGCGTTCGCAGGACTTCCTGCAAGGCTACGCCGGGCGCGTGCTGCTGCTCGCCGACAGCCTGGGGCGGCGCGAGATCATGGCGGACTACCTGCAGGAATATGGCCTGACGCCCGCGCTGTGCGAGGACTACGCCGCGTTCCTCGCCGGCCAGGACAAATTCATGCTCGGCGTGGCGCCGCTGGGCAATCGGCTTCATCGCTGCCGGACGACAACTTCGCCATCGTCACCGAGAGCGAGCTGTATGCCGCGCAGCCGCGCAGCCGCGCCGCACGCGCCGCGAAGAAGAGCAACGTCGAAGGCATGCTGCGCGACCTGTCCGAGCTCAAGCCGGGCGACCCGGTGGTGCACGAGCAGCACGGCATCGCGCGCTACCAGGGGCTGGTGAATCTCGACCTGGGCGAGGGCGAGAACGAATTCCTGCTGCTGGAATATGCCGGCGAGCGACAAGCTCTATGTGCCGGTGTCGCAACTGCACGTGATCAGCCGCTACAGCGGCGGCGCGCCGGAAGCCGCGCCGCTGCACAAGCTGGGCAGCGGCGCCTGGGACAAGGCCAAGCGCCGCGCCATGCAGCAGGTGCGCGACACCGCCGCCGAGCTGCTCAACCTCTATGCGCAGCGCGCCGCGCGCAAGGGCCATGCGTTCAAGCTCACCTATCACGACTACGAAGCCTTTGCCGACGGCTTCGGCTTCGAGGAAACCGCCGACCAGGCCGCCGCCATCGAGGCGGTGATCCTCGACCTGCAATCCGGCAAGCCGATGGACCGGCTGATCTGCGGCGACGTGGGCTTCGGCAAGACCGAGGTGGCGCTGCGCGCCGCCTTCGTCGCGGCGATGGACGGCAAGCAGGTGGCGGTGCTGGTGCCCACCACGCTGCTGGCCGAGCAGCACTTCCAGAATTTCTCCACCCGCTTTGCCGACTGGCCGATGAAGATCGCCGAGCTGTCGCGCTTCCGCTCCGCCAAGGAACAGACGCAGGCGCTGAAGGACCTGGCCGAGGGCAAGCTCGACATCATCATCGGCACGCACAAGCTGATCCAGAAGGACGTGAAGTTCCAGAACCTCGGCCTGGTGATCATCGACGAGGAGCACCGCTTCGGCGTGCAGCAGAAGGAAGCGCTGAAGGCGCTGCGCGCCGAGGTGGACGTGCTGACGCTCACCGCCACGCCGATCCCGCGCACGCTGGCGATGTCGCTGGAAGGCCTGCGCGATTTCTCGGTGATCGCCACCGCGCCGCAGCGGCGCCTGTCGATCAAGACCTTCGTCAGCAACTACAGCCAGGGCGTGATCCGCGAAGCGGTGCTGCGCGAACTCAAGCGCGGCGGGCAGGTGTATTTCCTGCACAACGAGGTCGACACCATCGACAACATGCAGGAGAAGCTGGACGACGCTGCTGCCCGAGGCGCGCATCCGCGTGGCGCACGGCCAGATGGGCGAGCGCGAGCTGGAAGCGGTGATGCGCGACTTCTACCACCAGCGCTTCAACGTGCTGCTGTGCACCACCATCATCGAGACCGGCATCGACATCCCCACCGCCAACACCATCATCATGAACCGCGCCGACCGCTTCGGCCTGGCGCAGCTGCACCAGCTGCGCGGCCGCGTCGGCCGCTCGCACCACCAGGCCTATGCCTACCTGCTGGTGGACAGCATGGAAGGCCTCACCGCGCAGGCGAAGAAACGGCTGGAAGCGATCCAGGCGATGGAGCAGCTCGGCAGCGGCTTCTTACCTCGCCATGCACGACCTGGAAATCCGCGGCGCGGGCGAAGTGCTGGGCGAATCGCAGAGCGGCGAGATGCAGGAGATCGGCTTCAGCCTCTACACCGACATGCTCAACGCCGCCATCACCTCGCTGCGCCAGGGCAAGGAGCCGGACATGGCGCACCCGCTGGGCGTCACCACCGAGATCAACCTGCACACCCCGGCGCTGCTGCCCGACGACTACTGCGGCGACATCCACCAGCGGCTGATGATCTACAAGCGCCTGGCCAACTGCAACACGCTGGAGGAGCTGGACGACATGCACCAGGAGCTGATCGACCGCTTCGGCCTGCTGCCCGAGCCGGCGCACGGCGCTGCTCGACTGCCACCGCCTGCGCATCGCTCGCCAAGCCGCTCGGCATCATCAAGGTGGATGCCTCGAGCGAGGCGATCGTCATCCAGTTCGTGCCCAATCCGCCGATCGACCCGATGAAGATCATCACCATGATCCAGAGCAAGCGCCACGTCAAGATGGCGGGGCAGGACAAGCTGCGGATCGAACTGAAATACGGCGACCTGAAGCAGCGGGTGCTGGCGGTCGTGAATTTCTTCAAGGAATTGAGTTAACACGACAGCCTGCTCGGTTCAATCCTCTGCTTCATAGAATCGAACCTGATTACGCCCGCTCTCTTTGGCTTGATACATCGCCCTGTCAGCGCACCGGATAAGTTCCGTCTGCACCGCTATCGTGGCTCGACGAACATGACGACACCGATACTCGAAGTGCAACGATGCTCGATGGTGGCGTCCGCCTTCCCCTTGGCGCTTACCGGTACCAGGTAAGGCTCGGCCAAACTGACGCGGATCTTTTCGGCGACGATGGCGGCCTTGTTGGCGGATTCTGCTTTGTCCACATCCAGTTCGTTGAGCAGCACCATGAATTCATCCCCGCCGAAACGCGCCACCGTGTCCATCTCACGAACACAGTTTCTCAAACGTGAGGCAACTTCGACTAGAAGCAGTATCGCCTGCAGTCATGCCCATGTTCGTCGTTGAGCGGCTTGAAATTATCCAGATCAAGAAACATGAGTGCGCTATAAAGGCCGTTGCGGCTGGCTCAGGGCCATGACCTGCTCCAGACGATCGCGCATCAGGCGGCGATTGGGAAGTCTGGTCAACGGGTCGTGAAAAGCCAGTTCGTGGATCATGTTTTCGGCCCGTTTTCGTTCCGTGATATCGTGGGACACCACGATCACGCGCAACGCATTGCCACGGACTGTCTCTGATTAGCCCACCACTGGACTCCATGTAGCGAACGCTGCCGTCCGGCAGCGCGAATCGAAATTCCGCTCGATGACCGACACCGGTTTCGATGGTTCTCTTGAACAACTGCTTGATATGCTCTCTGTCGTCCGGATGGATTTCGCTAAAGGAGTCTGTCCCCTTCAGCGCTTCGACATCGCCAAAAATTTTGGCGTATGGCGGAGTTGTTGTAGAGACGCCGGCCTTCCAGGTCAAGTACGGCAATGAAGTCATCGACGTTTTCGCTGATCATGCGAAAGAATTCTTCGCTCTCCTTCAGTGCTGCCTCTGCCCGTATTCGCTCGCTGATGTTCCTGGCAAACCCCACGTTGTATTCATGATGGTCAAGGCCAATAAAATTGGCCACGACCGCCACCGGGATCAATACGCCGTCCTTGCGTTTGTGCCAGGTCTCAAAAGTCGTGTCTTGTCGTGCTTCAGCTCCTGCCAATGACCGTTCCAGCGCTCCACTGGAAAATTCGGATCCATGTCGGAACGGAAAGCTCGATGAGATTCCTTTCTGGAGTAACCAAGCGATGTGCAAGCATAACTATTGGCATAGTAGATTCGCGCATCCTTGCCTATCCAGATGATGGAAACCGAGGCATTGGCCATCGCGAACTGCGTAAGCGGACATTGCAGTTCAGATGGGATGCCAGGAGCGCATGTTGGTTCAACAGCCATCACATACCTCCCACCTTTAATTACGACTTGGGACTTACCGCGGTCTCTTCATGCCTCCAACCTCAGCCCCCCATTCCTGCCCGGCCCTCACTTCAGCGCAGCCGTGACCGCCAGCGCCAAGGGGGTCGTTGGCCTGCCGATGAGTTTGCTCAGTTGATGGCTGTTGTCGAACAGCCCGCCCTTGGAAACGCCGGTGTCGGAATTGGCCAGCAGCCCGGCGACCGGGTCCGGCAGTCCCGCGTCGAGCAACGCTTTCTTGTAGTCGGCTTCGGGCAGGTTGACGTAGTTGATGGTCTTGCCGGACTGGCGCGAAATTTCCACGGCCAAGTCGTTCAGTGTGTAAGCCATATCGCCAGCAAGTTCATAGATCTTCCCCGCCTGGTTCTCGGCCAGCAGCGCCGCCGCATCCGCCTTGGCATAATCGGCGCGCGTGGCCGAGGAGATGCGGCCGTTGCCTGCGCAGCCATACACAGCACCGCGCGCCAATGCGCCGGGCACGCCCGCGGTGTAGTTTTCGGTGTACCAGCCGTGGCGCAGCAGCACATAGGGAATGCCCGAGGCGCGGATCGCGGCTTCGGTTTCCCTGTGCTCGGCGGCCAACCCCAGCGGCGAGGTATCGGCATGCAGCACACTGGTGTAGGCCAGCAGCTTCACGCCAGCGCGCTTGGCAGCATCGATGACAGTCTTGTGTTGCCGGGCGCGCTGGCCGATCTCACTGGACGAGATCAGCAGCAGCTTCTCCACGCCGTGCAGCGCGGTATCCCAGGTTTCGGGCTTGTCGTAGTCGGCATAGCGCACCTGCACGCACATCGCCTCCAGAACCTTGGCCTTGGCCGGATTGCGTACCGCGGCAATGATGCCGGATGAACGAGTCTTCTTCCCTAATGCCGAAATGACGAGGTGGCCCAATTGGCCGGTGGCTCCAGTAACGGCGATCATAACCTTCTCCTTCCTGTAGGGTTAGGAAGTCAAAGCTTAGGCGTTACTGCTACGTTCTGAAATACCCAAAAGACAGTAGGAACAAGAATACCGAAGATCAATCACCCGGGCTGGGTGATGTCCGCGATGGTTGAGCGCAACGCATCGAGGTCCACGGGCTTGTGATGGACCGTGATCCCCTTCTCGGCCATGCGCCGGATGATGGCCGGATTCGTATCGCCGGTCACGAGGATCGCCGGAAGCTTGCTGTTATAGCTCATCCTGAGCGCGTCGATGACGTCGAGGCCGTCTTCCGCGCCCGCCAGGCGGTAGTCGGAGATGACGACATCGGGAGGAACATCGTCAAGGCGGGACAACAGATCGTCACCCGACGATGCGACCACCACCTTATGGCCGATGTTCGACAGCGCATAGGCAAGCGCGGCGGCGACTTCGGCGTTGTCCTCGACCAGCGCGATCCGCAAGGGGCGGTGCGCATAGCGACGCGGCACCGCGGTGCCCACCGCCTTGCCCAGCGGCAGTTCGACGGCGAACACAGAACCTTTGCCCGGTCTTGATTGCACGCGCACCTGCAGCCCCAGCAGGGCGGCCGTCTTGGCGACGATGGCCAGGCCCAGCCCGGTGCCCTTCGTCTGATCCCGCTCGTCGTTGCCGAGCTGCCTGAACTCCTCGAAGATCTCGGCGGTCTTGTCCGCCGGGATGCCGATGCCGGTATCCCAGACCTCGACCCACCACTTGCCGTGCCTGCGGCGACAGCCGATCAGCACGCCGCCGTGGTCGGTATAGCGGATGGCATTCGAACAGAGGTTGCCGATGATGCGCAGGAACAGCACTGGGTCGGTATTCCCGATCAGATCGGTGTGCCGGCCGCGCAACACCAGCGCCTTGGCCTCGGCTTCGGGCAGGTAGGAATTAATGACATTGCCGATGATGCTTGCCAGCGCGAAATCGCGAACCTTGGGCGTCACCACGCCCGCCTCGAGCTTGGAGAGATCGAGCAGCTTGGTGAGCATTTCGCTCAGGCCGACCACGCTGGCTTTCATCTTTTCCGCCATCACCGGGATCTCGATCAATGACGACTGGTGTTCGAGCGCATCGACGTAAAGCGACAGTGCCGCCAGCGGCTGGCGCAGATCGTGGCTGGCCGCCGCGAGAAAGCGCGACTTGGCATTGTTGGCCCGTTCAGCCTCGGCCTTGGCCGCCTTCAGTTCATCCTCGGCCCGCTTGCGGTAGGTGATGTCGTGCCCGATGATCAGCACGCTGGCCACCCCGCCCTGCCCGGTGTGCTCGGCCACGATCTGGATCAGGTGGAACCGTGGCGTGCGATCCTCACTCTCGATCACCTGTTCGACCTCGACCTTCGCGCCAGTGACGGCCACATGGTGGATCGCCCGCTCCAGAGTCGCGAAACATCCATCAGGGAACGCCTCGTGCAACAGCCGCCCCAGCAGCCTGTCCGCCGGACATCCCAGGATACGCTCCAGCATCGGGTTGATGTAACGGAAGCGCCCATCCACATCGAACCGGCCGATGCTGTCCGGCACGTTCTCCGCCAGCGTACGGAAATCGCGCTCCCGTTCCTGCAAGGTTTCCTTGGCCAGCCTCGCTTCGGTGATGTCATGAAACATCAGCAGCAGATGATGTTCGCCCTCGCTGAGGAAGCGCGACAACTGGCAGTGCACCCAGAGGCTGCGGCCAAACGAGGTGCTCAACTGCGTCTCGAATTCGGCGTTGACACCGGCCGCCAGCACCCCCTCCGCTGCGTCCATTAATCCGGATGGTCTCCAGGAGCCGATTTCGCGGAAGTTCTGCTCCAGCAGCTGCGCTTCTGTCCCGCCGACGATCCTGCTGAATGCCGGGTTGACCAGCACGCACTGGCCGTCCTGCCGATAGGCGGCGATCCCCACGGCGGAGCTCATCAGGATGTTCGTATTCAGGGAAAGGGCTTCGCGCAGGCGCGCCTCCTTGGCATGCAGCTGCTCGGTGCGTTCCTGCAAGGCCTGCTCGGCCTGCTTGCGCTCGGTGATGTCGATGAACGCGCCGATGATGCCGGCTACTTCGTCGCGGTCGTTGCGGAACACGTTCTTCGCATACATCACCTGGCGAACCTGCTTGAATCGGTCGCGCACCTGGAACTCATACAGCTGGCGCTCGGGGTTGGCCATCAGTTCGAGGTCCTTCTCGTGGTAGACCCTGGCCAGGTCGCCCGGCCACAACTCGAACACCGCCTTGCCGCGGATCTCGTCGGCGCTCACGCCCATCACCTCGGTGAAAACGCGATTGCAGCCGAGGTAGCGGCCCTCGCGATCCTTGAAGAAGACCGCGATCGGCAGCGCGTTGAGCGTCTCCTGCAGCTGCGCTTCCTTGGCACGCAGCTCGCGGGTGCGTTCGGCCACCCGCTGCTCCAGCTCCTGATTGAGGAGGCGTATCTCCTCCTCGGCTCGTTTGCGGCGGGTGACATCGCGCAGGAATGCCAGAGCGCCATCGGCGCCGTTGTAGCGGAACGGCACGGCGGATACCTCAACGTCGATCGCGGTCCCATCCAGCCTGAGATAACGGTGTTCGTGGCGCGGCTGGTCTGCGCGCTTCCTCATGCAGACAGCGACTGCGTTCAGCTGCGATGGCGCGGTCGTCCGGATGAACGCGCTCGATGATGGATTGCTCCAGCAGCTGGTCGGTGGAGGTCGCCCCGAACAGGCGCAGTGCGGCCGGATTCAGATAGGCAAAGTGCTCATTCACGGCGACAAAAATGGCATCCGGCGAGCCTTCAGCTAGCAGGTAGAACTGGTCTTCGGCTTGATCTGCTGAAATTCCGGGTGCGGTGCAGCTCTTGAGTGCCATAGCGTGATGCCGTTATCAACCAATAAGGAGTTCGAGTGTCAGAAATTCAAGCCAAGGTCGAGAACCGGACCGGAAAAAGTCGTCCGAAAATCCGATGTTCCCACCCCGCTATCGCCGTTCACTTCCCATTTGGCATAACCGGCCCGCAGCGCGAGATTTTCGCCCAGCGCCTGTGCCATGAAAAGCTCGTAGCGCCCGAAATCGCTGACACCCGTGGATGATCTCGAAACGAACCCGGATACGCGCGCGTGCAGGCTGGTGCCGGGGCGCATGCGCCAGATCAGGGCGACCCCGCCTTGCGGGCCGTAAGTGGCGAAGCGACTGGAAGCGCTTTGCACAGGTGAAGATACCGTCAGGCCGAGCGACGTATACCCGATCCCTCCGGCAACTTCGAGACCCAGCGATCGTTCCCTGAAGAACTTGCGCCAGCGGAACGAGACATCGGCATAGTTAAGATCAAAATCGTTCCTGAGCTGCTGCGGCGCCGAGAACGTCGTATTGTTGAAGATGATCGGCGATTGTCCGGCCGCAAGCGTCTGGTCGCCGCCACCCTTTGCTTTGACGAATTCAAGCTCGATGGCGCGCCCCGACTGGGGATCGGCGGGATGCTGCGGGTTATCTTCCAGGCTGACGGCCGCCCTGACCGATGGGATGAAGACATGCGGATCATTGGCTTCGATCGGCGTGGCCGTGATGCAGCCCGTCAACGCCGAAACAGCGAGCAGTCCGGCGCAAAGCCGTGCCAAGGTGGCATATGGGGTTGTTGCTTGGTGATATCGTTCCAGGCTCATCCAATTCCCTTTTTCGATCAGGCCTTTTGGAACAATAGCAAACAATAGCGGCAATAGAAATAACGAAATGGCCGGGGAGTCTTTCGGTAAGGAAATCGCTCGTCCGTACAGGATTTGTTCAGCGTTCCGTGAACGCCGCTCATGAAAAGAATATGACCGTCCCGATCTTGTATGTTGCGGAGACGACGCCGACACACAGCAGCGCAAACAGTCCGTTCTTCAATTCAGCCAGTTCACTTATCCAGCTAAAACGGAATATATGGAGAATCGTACTTATCAGGTCATCGCCCAAGCTCCGGATGTCGCCGCTAACCCATTTCCAGTATTGCCAAATGCCCGGCACAACCAGGCCGGCCGTCAGCAACAAAAACAAGGGATGGAGGGTGTTCAGGCAGTACAAGGCCAGGAGCACACTTAACAATGTGGGTAAATATCCCAACGGCCAACGCAGCTCCGGAATGCCGTTGATCTGACTTTCACTCGAAGTCCAATGTTCTTCCGTCATGATCGCCCCCTGTTATCAATAGTGATAAATGGTGAATCAGCAATTCAGGGTAGGCATTCTGCTGATACGGCAGATTTTATAAATCGGCGCTTTGCCTTAAATCGATACCGCCAATTTATCAAGTTGCCATCAGGATTTGTCCTATGGGATGAGCCCGCAAGCGGGCAAGTCGCTGGTTATCAGGGAGAACGGGCTTGATCAGAGGCTCCTTAAATTAATTTTTTAACCGGACTGGGGCGGAACGGTAAAATGGCAGGGTTCGTATTTTCATCATTCCGATAATCCAAGGAGTTTCAATTGAGTCTGATCCGCCCCTTTGCCGGTCTGCGTCCCGCGCCAACCCGTGCTGCCGAAGTCGCCGCCCCGCCCTACGACGTGCTGTCCACCGACGAGGCGCGGGTGCGCGCCCAGGGCAAACCGTGGAGTTTCCTGCACATTTCCAAGCCGGAAATCGACCTGCCGGTCGGCACCGATCCCTATGCTGCCGAGGTCTATGCCAAGGCCGCGGAGAATCTGGACAAGATGCTGGCTGCGGGCGTGCTGACCCGCGACGCCGCGCCCTTGCTATTACGCCTATCGCCTGATCATGGGCGGCCACAGCCAGACCGGCCTGGTCGCCGCGGCCTCGGTGGCGGACTACGACACCAACCGCATCCGCAAGCATGAATTCACCCGCCCGGACAAGGAAGACGACCGCGTGCGCCAGATCGATGCGCTCAATGCCCAGACCGGCCCGGTGTTGCTGGCCTATCCGGCCGCACCGCAAGTGGATGCGATCTTGAGCAAGGCTTCCAGCGGCACGCCCGATGCCGATGTGACGGCAGATGACGGCATCCGCCACACCATCTGGGTGATCCGCGATGCGGCGGCGCTCGCCCAGCTGACCGCCGCCTTCGACGCCATGCACGCCCTCTACATCGCCGACGGCCATCACCGCTCGGCTGCCGCTTCGCGCGTGGCTGCGGCACGCAGCGCCGCCAATCCGAAGCACAACGGCGAAGAGAGCTACAACTATTTCCTGTCCGTGATCTTCCCCCATCACCAGATGAAGATCATGGATTACAACCGCGTGATGACCGACCTGAACGGCATGGATGCGGCAACATTCCTGCAGCGCATCGGCGAGAACTTCTCGGTGCAGCCCAGCGCTGCGCCGGTCAAGCCCGCCAAGCCCGGCGAGTTCGGCCTTTACCTGCCGGGCCAGTGGTATCGCCTGAATATCCGTGCCGACCTGATTCCGGTCAACGATCCGGTGGCGCGCCTGGACGTGAGCCTGCTGCAGAATCACCTGATCGCGCCGGTGCTCGGCATCAACGATCCGCGCCGCGACAAGCGCATCGACTTCGTCGGCGGCATCCGCGGCTTGCCGGAACTGGAAAAGCGCGTCAACAGCGGCGAAATGGCCGTGGCCTTCGCCATGTTCGCCACCCGCATGGAAGACCTGATGGCGGTTGCCGATGCCAACGAAGTGATGCCGCCCAAATCCACCTGGTTCGAACCCAAGCTGGCGGACGGCCTGGTGTCGCACGTGCTGGATTGATCGCCGGCCACTGGAGATAGCGCCGGGGCAGGCGAACTTGATGCACTTGATCCGGCATGCCGGATGCAAGGACCGCTTTCCGAACTGAACTGAAAGGATAGTCATGCAAGACGTCATTTTGAGGCTGGTCGATGTACCCATGGTGCGCATGTTCGTTCTCGCGGGCCTCATCTTTCTGATGATCGCGGTGCTGGGCAAGATCGAGGGCAAGATCGAACCCGGCCGCATCGGCCGCATCGGCGCCGCTATTCTCGGCGTGGCGCTGATCCTGATCGGGCTCATCATGCAATTCGGCGAAAACCACGACATCTACGCCAAGTTGCCGCCGAATGTGGTCGCCGCCCTGCCGCCGCAAAATGTGGCTTCTGCTCTCTCCGGCCAGCGCTACCGCCAGCGCCGAAACGGTAACCATCAAGGTCGTCTCCGGCACTTATGGCCGCAACTGCAACGCCAAGGCAGGCAATGCGACCGCGCTGTTGTCCAAGGCCTGCGACGGGCACGGCAGTTGCGACTTCATCGATCGACACGGCTGCGCTGGAAGACCCGGCCCCGAACTGCAACAAGGATTTCGGGGCGGAGTGGAAATGCGGCAACGGAAGTGCGGTCTACTCCGCAACGCTGTCCAGTCTCACCGGCAAGAACGACAAGCTGCACCTGAGCTGCGCCAATTGAATTTTTTCTATGCCTACTCTTGTTGCAAGTCAATTATTTCGCAACAATATTTCGCTTGAAAATAAACCCCAACCCCCTACAATTAGTCGAAATTTAACGACTGACTACTATATATAGTGGTTTTGCTTCTTTTGATGGAGTAGCCAGTTACAATCAAGGGGGTAAAAAATGTCCGGAACCGATAGCGTTTTGCCAGCAACGTCCGCCCGCACCAGTTCCGAACCCAACGCCACCCCAAGCAGCACTTCCGATCGACACCGAATACCCAGCCCCAAGTCTCAGGCAAGCAAAATCGAGCCGGGAGACGCCGCTGAAGTCTGGCAGGAATTCCTGCCCGAACAAACCAAGAACCCGGCAGGCGAATCTGCCAGCAAAGGAAGCGCCCCAATGACACAAGATATAAGTACCGAAGTCCTGCTGGAAAAATACGCCGAGGCGGACGAGAAATCCGTGCAGGATGTGCGCCGCCGCGTCGCACGCGGTCTGGCGCAGGCCGAAAAGCCGGAACAACGCGCGAAATGGGAACAGGCTTTCTTCGAAGCGCAGGAAAATGGTTTCGTGCCGGCCGGCCGCATCAACTCCGCCGCCGGCCTGACTATCCAGGCCACGCTGATCAACTGCTTCGTGCAGCCGGTGGGCGATGCGATCTCCGGCACCACCGACGGCAAGCCCGGCATCTACGACGCCTTGCAGCAGGCCGCCGAGACCATGCGCCGTGGCGGCGGCGTCGGTTACGACTTCTCTTCCATCCGCCCCGAAGGCGCGCATGTCAAAGGCACCAACTCGCGCGCCAGCGGCCCCATCTCTTATATGCGCGTGTTCGACCGTTCCTGCGAAACGGTGGAATCGGCGGGTGCCAGGCGCGGTGCGCAAATGGGCGTGCTGCGCTGCGACCACCCCGATATCGAGAAATTCATCAGCGCCAAGGACCAGGGCGATCTGCGCAACTTCAACATCTCGGTCGGCGTGACCGACGCCTTGATGCAGGCAGTGGAAAAAGACCAGGAGTTCGAACTGGTGCATGCCGCCGAGCCTGCCGCCGCGATCAAGGAGCAAGGCGCAACGCGGCGCGCCGACGGCAAATGGATCTATCGCAAGGTGCGTGCCGCCGACCTGTGGAAGCAGATCATCGCCAGCACCTACGACCACGCCGAGCCGGGCGTGCTGTTCATCGACCTGATGAACCGCGACAACAACCTGTCCTATTGCGAAATGATCGAGGCAACCAACCCCTGTGCCGAGCAACCGCTGCCGCCTTACGGCTGCTGCTGCCTCGGCTCCATCGACATGACGCGCATGGTGAAGAACCCGTTCTCCAAGCATGCCGGCTTCGACCACGAACCGTTCAAGCAACTGGTGCGAACCGCGGTGCGCATGCTCGACAACGTGCTGGACGTGACTGCATGGCCGCTGCCGGAACAGCAACAGGAGGCACAGAACAAACGCCGCGTCGGCCTCGGTTTCACCGGGCTCGGCGATGCGCTGGTGATGCTGGGCTTGCGTTACGACACCGATGAGGCTCGCAACTTCGCCGCCGACATCACCCGCGTCATGCGCGACGAGGCCTACCTGGCCTCGGTCGACCTCGCCATCGAGCGCGGCGCATTCCCGCTGCTGGATGCGGGCAAGTATCTGGCCGCGCCGCGCTTCGCTTCGCGCCTGCCGGACGAGATCAAGGACAAGATACGCAAGTACGGCATCCGCAACAGCCACCTGCTTTCCATCGCCCCCACCGGCACCATCTCGCTGGCCTTCGCCGACAATGCCTCCAACGGCATCGAACCGGCGTTCTCGTGGTTCTACACGCGCAAGAAACGCATGATGGACGGCACGACCAAGGACTATCCGGTGGAAGACCATGCCTGGCGCGTATTCAAGCATCAGGGCGGCGATGTGGCGCATTTGCCGCCCGCCTTCGTCACCGCGCTGGAGATCAGCGCCATCGACCACATGAAGATGGTCGCCGCGGTCGCCCCCTACATCGACACCTCGATCAGCAAGACCGTCAACGTACCGGCCGATTACCCCTATGAAGACTTCAAGGATCTCTACACCGAAGCGTGGAAGGCCGGCCTGAAAGGCCTGGCGACCTATCGCCCGAACAGCGTGCTGGGCTCGGTGCTGTCGGTCACGCCGGAGAAAAAGGCCGAGGAGCAGCCGCAGGATTTCGTGTTCGACCAGGACCGCCGCATCGTGCTGGAAGCCGCGCCCAACCCGGCCCTCGCCTCGCTGCGCTGGCCCGGCCGGCCTTCGCTCCCGGCTGGCAGCGAAGGCTGGACATCGCAAGTGGTGAAACATCCGCTCGGCAGTTTCGTCACCTTCGTGTCGCACACCTCCAATGGCCGCAACCATCCGTTCGAAGTCTGGGTCAACGGCTCGGAGCAGCCGCGCGGTCTCGGCGCGCTGGCCAAGTCCCTGTCGATGGACATGCGCACACGCGATCCGGTGTGGGTACGCATGAAGCTGGAGATGCTGATGAAGACCGCGGGCGACGACGCCTTCGACATGCCGATGCCGCCCGACGGCGAAGTGAAGCGCATGCCCAGCCTGGTGGCCGCGTTCGCGCATCTGCTGAAGTACCGCATGGAAAAGTTGGGCGCGCTGGAAATCACCGAAGGCGTGACCACGCCGATGATGGATGCGTTGTTCGCCAAGAAAGAGCCGAAGACCGGCACCGACGGCACCATGAGTTGGACGGTGGACATCGCCAACGCCGGCACCGGCGACGACTTCGTGCTGGGCCTGAAAGAGCTAGTGCTGCCGGACAGTCAGCGCCGCCCCTACTCGATGTGGCTATCCGGCGTGTATCCGCGCTCGCTCGACGGGCTGTGCAAGGTGCTGAGCCTGGACATGCGCGTGATCGACCCGGCCTGGATCGGCATGAAGCTGCGCAAGCTGCTCAACTTCGGCGAACCCCTGGGCGATTTCATGGCACGCGTGCCCGGCGGCAACAAGATGGAGAGCTACCCCTCGACTGTTTCCTACGTCGCCAAGCTCATCATCCACCGCTACGCCATGCTCGGCATCCTCGACGAGCACGGTTACCCGGTGCAGCAGATGGGCGTGCTGGAGATCCCGGAGGGCCAGTTCAAGCCCACCAACACCGGGATCAAGCCCATCGTCGGCAAGCAGTGCAAGGAATGCGGCAACGCCACGCTGATCAAGAAGGACGGCTGCGAGTTCTGCACCAGCTGCGGCGCGATCGGGGCGTGCGGCTAGTGTCCGTTATCAATCCAGCAACGGACAGTAATCTTGGGCGGATTGGCGTCGGGGGCTAGCTGTTAAACCATTGATCGATCTTCTCGCGGCCGGGGATACCTCCGGCATGGACAACCTTGCCGTCGATCACGACGCCGGGCGTGGACATCACTCCGTAGCTCATGATTTGCTGTAGGTCTTCGACTTTCTCAAGCTGAACCGTCATTCCCTTGGCTTTCGCCGCATCCTCAATGAGCTTTAACGTTGTCTTGCAGTTTGCACATCCTGTACCGAGCACTTTGATGCTTTTCACGATCACTCCTTTTTTCATAGAACCAGATTAAAGACATAGCCGACGATCAGGATGCCGGCGGATACGACGCCGACGAAGGTCGCAATCAGGCGCACCTTCAGTACTTTGCGCAAAATGATCATCTCGGGCAGCGACAGCGCAATGACGCTCATCATGAAGGCAAGCACCGTACCCAGTGCCGCTCCCTTCGCCAACAGCGCTTCGACGACCGGAATGATGCCTGCCGCATTGGTATACATCGGAACGCCGATCAGCACCGCCAGCGGCACCGACCACCATGCCTCCTTGCCCATGAAACTCGCCAGATAATCTTCCGGCACGTAGCCGTGGATGCCGGCCCCGACGGCGATGCCTGCAAGAATATAGATCCACACTTTGCCGACGATCTCGCGAACGCTGGCAAACCCGGCCGCAATTCGATCCGTCAGCATCAAGCCGTTGGCAACGGCGGCGACCTCGACGTGGGGCATATTGCGCACCCAATCCTCCAGATGCTGTTCCATCTTCAATCGTCCGATGACGTAGCCACTCACGATGGCGACCGTGAGGCCCAGCGTCAGATAGAGCGCAGCGACCTTCCAGCCGAACATGGCAAACAGCAAGGTAAGCGCCACTTCGTTGACCATGGGAGCGGACACCAGGAACGAGAAGGTCACGCCCAGCGGCACGCCGGCCTGAACAAAACCGATAAAGAGCGGGACGGCGGAGCAGGAACAGAACGGCGTCACGATGCCCAGTGTTGCCGCCATGATGTTGCCGACTCCTTCGCGCCGTCCTGCCAGCAGGGAGCGGGTTCGTTCCGGGGTGAAGTACGAATTGACCATCCCCATTACAAATGTGATCCCCGTCAGCAACAGCAGGACCTTGGGCGTATCGAACAGAAAGAACTGGATCGCCCCGCCGAGGCGGCTTGCCCGATCTACCGGCAATAGCGCCACGAGCCATTCCGACAATGGCGCCAGCCCTTGATACAGCGCAAGCCAGCCGATAGCCATCAGCAGCAGGAAAACCCGCGGATAGCGGCGGGGCATGGGTAATACGGCAGCAATCATCTTTCGCTCCTGTGTATGGTTTCGCACGATTTCAGTGCTCTTTCCAAGGAGACGAATGAACCGTCAAAAGGATGCAGAAAATCGCAGGATTTGTTTATTGGCAGGCGGAATAAGGAGCGACTGCAACGAAAATGACTTTAGCGACGCGGTATGTGACCTTCAACCCGTCCGGCCTCGTCGAAGCGGACCTGGCAATTCATCGTCATCATTTCGCGCATCCGTTGTCTGGCGCGCAACAGACGCGATTTTGCGGCGGACAGACTCAGGCCGTGCGAATCGGCATAGGCCTGCTGCCTTACGCCATTCAGATCGCATTGCTGGATGATGTCCCTGTCCTCGGCCGACAGTTCCTGCAATACCCGACCCACGCATTCCGATAGCGCATCCACGGGCTCCAGGTGAGATTCCGGCTCAGGAATGTCCTCAGGAATCTCGGCCCCATCCCGTCTCAGGCGCTGATAATCCACCAGCGCATTGCGGGCCACCTGAAATAGCCAGGCGCGGGAATTCTCAAGGCCACAGAAATCCGCCCCCTGCCGTATGGCCTTGATGAAAACATCCTGCAGCAAATCCTCCGCCGCATGACGCTCACCCAGCCGATGCGCCAGGTAATTACGCAATTCTTTTTCGTGTGCATGCCATGCCGTCTGCAGGCAGGGGAAAGTGGTATTCATGTTCATGATGTTCCTCGTTCAGGGCTAGCCTGTCGAGCGATCCGCTTCAGAAATGAGGCGTGCAGCAATTTCAGCCGCCTTGCCGGTGTACTTCTCGCAGCGTTCCCACAGCCGTTCCTTGCCGAACTTGTCTTGTCCCTCTGGCGTATTCAGATTGCAGCCCAGCAATTCGCTGCAATTGCGCGTCCCGAATTCCCGTTCGAATTCCTGAATGAGCCTTTGCGTTGCGTCATATGAAGGCTGCACCGATTTACTGGATTCAGAACGCCCCAGCGACAGGCTGACGCCCATCATTGCACCGGTCAGTGCTCCGCAGGTTCCGCACGTTCTGGACATGCCGCTGCAAAAAGCGGTCGCCATCTTTGGCAGCAGGTCGGATTCGATCCCCTGCGCCTTGGCCAGGGCAAGCACGACACTTTCAGCGCAATACAGGCCGGAAGCAAAAGACTCCTCTGCGGATTTCCGCACACGACTCACAAATTCTTGTTCCATGTTTCCTCCGACTGATTGAATCGAACCTAAATCTTCCCTCATACCAGCTCTGGCTGCGCTTCACCAGATAGACCACGCTCAGCATCACCGGCACCTCGATCAACACCCCGACGACGGTCGCCAGTGCCGCCCCCGATTCGAAGCCGAACAGGCTGATGGCGGCCGCGACCGCCAGCTCGAAGAAGTTGGATGCGCCGATCAGTGCCGACGGGCCGGCCACGCAATGCACCTCGCCGAAGCGGCGGTTGAGCCAGTAGGCGAAGGCCGAGGTGAAATAGACCTGGATGGTGATCGGCACCGCCAGCATCAGGATGACCAGCGGCTGCGTAACGATGGCCTTGCCCTGGAAGGCGAACAGCAGCACCAGCGTCAGCAGCAGCGCCGAGATCGACCAGGGGCCGACCTTTGCCAGTGTAGCGTCGAACACCTGACGGCCTTTCGCCAGCAGCAGCTTGCGCCAGAGCTGCGCCAGCATCACCGGCACGACGATATACAGCAGCACCGAGGTCAGCAGCGTATCCCACGGCACGATGATGGAAGACAGGCCCAGCAGCAGCGCCACGATGGGTGCAAAGGCGAAGATCATGATGGTGTCGTTCAGTGCGACTTGGGAGAGCGTGAACAGCGGTTCGCCGTTCACCAGCCGGCTCCACACGAACACCATCGCCGTGCAGGGCGCGGCCGCGAGCAGGATCAGCCCGGCGATGTAACTGTCCAGCTGTTCGGCCGGCAGGTAGGCCGCGAACAGCTGGCGGATGAACAGCCAGCCCAGCAAGGCCATCGAGAACGGCTTGACCGCCCAGTTGATGAACAGCGTGACGCCGATACCGCGCCAGTGCTTGCGCACCTCATGCAGCGCGCCGAAGTCGATGCGCAGCAGCATGGGGATGATCATCACCCAGATCAGCAAGCCGACCGGGATGTTGACCTTGGCGACCTCCAGCCCGCCCAGCCAGTGGAACGGTGCCGGCATCGCCTGTCCCAGCACGACGCCGACGATGATGCACAGGAACACCCACAAGGTCAGGTAACGTTCGAAGATGTTCATGGCATCAGTCCTTGATGCGCCCGATCTCGGCCAGCTTCTCTTTCAATGCGAGCTTGTCCAGTTTGTCGATGGGCAACGCCAGGAACAGCTGGATGCGCCGGGCCAGCTGCTCGGCGGCCTTCCTGAATGCGGCGCGGCGCGCCTCGTCGCCTTCAACGTGCGCCGGATCGGGGATGCCCCAATGCGCGGTGGCCGGGTGGCCCGGCCAGATCGGGCACACTTCCCCGGCGGCGTTGTCGCACACGGTGAAGATGAAATCGAACTCGGGTGCGCCGGGGGCGGCGAACTCGTCCCAGCTCTTGCTGCGCAGGCCGTCGGTGCTGTGACCGTTGGCCTGCAGCCATTCCAGCGCACCGGGGTTCACGCGGCCGGCCGGTTTGCTGCCGGCGCTATAAGCCTTGAACCTGCCTTTGCCCAGGCTATTGAACAGCACCTCGCCGAGGATGCTGCGGGCGGAATTGCCGGTGCACAGCACCAGCACGTTGTATTGTCTATCGCTCATTCTGTTTTCCTTTTGACTAAATCAACATTTCTTCATGGGTGCACATTGCGATGCGTCGCCGGCGCAGCAATGCTCGGTCAGGTAGGCGATCAGCTTGTCCATCTCGGCATAGTTGGCGCTGTAGATCACGAAGCGTCCCTCGGTGCGCGACTTGACCAGCCTGGCGTGCGTCAGCGTCTTCAGGTGAAACGACAATGTCGCTCCCGGGATGCCCAGCTTCTCGCCGAGGGCCCCGGCTGCCACACCTTCATTCCCGGCTTGCACCAGCAAGCGGAATATGGACAAACGCGATTCCTGCGCCAATGCCGCCAGTGCTTCAACTGCTACCTCGATCTCCATAAATCCCCTCCAGCACCACAATTCTACATTTCCAATATTACGGAAATGTTATTGAAAGTTCAAATTGCGCACAAGCAATAGCCACCCTTGCATAAGGGCTGGATGGCATCCTTAATAAAACTGCAAGATTGCCAAGGCAAGATGCCGCCCTAGGACAAACACCGATACGACATTTCAGTGTTTCTTGATGCCACAAACGGCAAAACACCGATATGTAACACCGGCGTTATTTTTCAATATACGCCCCTGACCTGAACCGCTGTCTCTTCGATTCCAGGCAGCCACTCGTATTTGAAATTGCAGCTTGCATGTGATTGTTCATGAACATATTTATTCGTCCTTCAGTTGCGAGGTGTGACATGAGACTGGATAACCATGACCGAACGCGAAGCAAAATTGTCCGGCCGAACAGTTTGCAATCCGCATACAGCCAGAAAAAGATCGAACTGGCGCTGTGTGACTATTGCAAGGCCGAGGCAAGAGGTTTTTCTTCCTGGTACGAGCTTGATTGCTGGCTAGCGACCGAAGCTGAAAATAACTCTTTCAAAAGGAGAAATTGATATGGGTCTGCAAAATGCAGTTTCACTGAATGAACGTCCTGCCGGATGGCGCGAACCCGTAGCGCTGATACTGGACGAATGCGGCATGATCCGCGACTGCAGCGACGCCGGCGAAGAATTGTTCGGCTACAAACTTCGCGAGTTGATCTCGCTTCCCGTATCGAAGTTGTTGCCGCAGCTCTCCGAGATGGAGCTGATCCAGGACGGGCAATTCAACCCGCGGTTTGCTTATCTCTGCCGTTGCGGCCACTTGTTCAGGGCGCAGAACCAGCATGGACGCACCTTCCTCAGCGAACTGGGCCTGGTCAGCCTGAATCAGGCGGGCAAGCGCATCCTGAAGCTGTTTGTCCTGCCTTCCGCCGACTTGGAGAGCCATGACGCCTTGCCGGCCTGACACCAGTAACGAAGATCTCCTCCCCTCCAGGCGCAATACCTGGACTTTTCGGAGCAGGAAACTGCTCCATTCTTTTTTCCGCGTACTCCTTGTTCTCCAGATGCTCTGCACCAGCAAAGCGACCCGATTGACTGAATGGTTGCCTGAAGCTGCAATTCCAGAGAAAATTAGTCGTATATTCTTGATCGGAATCAAGTGAAAATCCTTGATGAATCCATAACATGAAAAAGGAACAAGGCTTCACCAACATAACCGAAAAGGAGGATATATGAGCCTGCCAGACATTGATGAAGAGGGATACCTGATCGAACCAGCCACCTGGAATGATGAGGTGGCACTTGTTTTCGCCAACCAGGAAAACATCGAACTCACCGAAAACCATTGGGATGCGATCCGGTTCATGCGCGACTACTATGCCGAGCACCAGGTCGCGCCCGATGTGCGCCATGTCAGCAAGCATCTTGCCGAACGCCTCGGACCGGATTCGCGGAATATCATTTTCGAGCTGTTCCCCTACGGTTATGTGAAGCAGGCCTGCAAGATCGCCGGCATGAAACGTCCGCGCGCTTGGAGCACGGGCTGATCTTCGCGCCGTACACACTTGCATCACTGCCGCATTTGTCCTTCCCCTGTTTTGGCTTTATCGATGAAATACATAAAAATCTGGAATAGCTTCACCGCCGCACCGCACCGCGTCATGTTCTTCGGGGGGGCACTGCAAAGCCTGGCGGTGATGTTGTGGTGGCTGTTCGAATTGGTGACGCGCTATGGACTGGCCGGCCAGCCGGTGGCGTGGACAGTTGCACCAAGTGCTGCGCATGCCTGGCTGATGATCTACGGCCTGTTCCCGTTCTTCATGTTCGGATTCCTGATGACCGTCTTCCCGCGCTGGATGAATGGACAGGAGATTCCGCCGCAGCGCTATGTTCCGGCCTTCCTGCTGCTCATGCTCGGTGCGTTGCTGTTCTATCCGGGGCTGATGAGCAATAGCACCATCCTGGCCATCGCGATCACCGCCACGCTGTCAGGGTGGGCAGGCGCGCTCTACGCTTTGCTGCGGGTATTGCTCGACACCCGCAATCCCGACAAGCGCCACCCCAAGGCGATCTTCATCGCTGTGCTCCTGGGCTGGTGCGGCCTTGCCTCATACCTGATCTGGCTGCTGAGCGGCCAGGAAGGGTTCCTGCGCTTCGCCATCCAGGGCGGCGTGTGGCTGTTCCTGCTCCCCACCTTCGCCAGTGTCGCCCACCGCATGGTGCCCTTCTTCACCCGCAGCGCGCTGCCGCAGCAGTTCGTGAAGCTGGCCGACTGGCCCTGGTGGGTCGTGTTGGCAGCGAGCGCGGCGCATTGCCTGCTGCAGCTCGCCGACGCCTCCTCCCTGCTGTGGCTGAGCGACCTGCCGCTGGCGATCGCATCGCTTCAGCTGACCTGGAACTGGGGATTGCGCGGCAGCTTGCGCGTGCCTTTGCTGGCCGTGCTGCATGTCGGGTTTGCCTGGATGGGCATCGCCATGCTGTTGTTCAGTTTCCAGAGCCTCAGTCGTTTTCTTTAGCCATGGCACCGAGCATATCTGGGGACTGGCGCCGCTGCATGCGCTCACCATCGGCTGCTTTGCCACTCTGCTGATCGGCATGGGGACGCGCGTGACATTGGGACACTCCGGCCTGCCGATGAAGGTGGGCAGGCCGATCGAACTGATGTTCATGGGAATGCAGCTGGTTGCGCTGCTGCGCGTACTGGCAGATATGCTGCCGGCACAGGTCGGTTACTGGTTCTATATGGCGGCAGCGTCGCTCTGGCTGGTTTGTTTCACACCCTGGGTGCTGCGCTACCTGCCTGCCTACTGGCGTCCGCGTGCGGATGGGCAGCCGGGTTAGCGGGGCGCTGATTTATTCTACGCTAGGCAGGTCGTCTGAATAACGCGGGGATCTGCTTCTGGGGCTTGTTCACCGGCTCGACAGGTTTCTTCTCTGGAGCCGGGGCGGTGATATTCGGCACGTAGGGTTGATCGAACCATGGATCGTGGTGAGGCTTCTTCGGCGCGGGTGCATGGTATTCGTGTTTATGTTCCGCATGCTCGCCGCGTGGCGAACGTTGAGGGCGCGCAGATCGCTCTGGCAAGGTAGCCTTTTCTTTCTGGATATCCTTCTTGATCAGCTTCTCGATCTCGACCAGATATTTCTCTTCTTCCGGCGACACCAGCGAGATCGCCGTGCCGGATGCGCCGGCGCGACCGGTGCGGCCGATGCGGTGCACGTAATCTTCTGCGGCATGCGGAATCTCGTAGTTGATGACCATCGGCAGGCTGTCGATATCCAGCCCGCGTGCCGCCACATCGGTGGCGATCAGCACGGTGACCTTGCCCTGCTTGAACGCATCCAGCGCCTGCATGCGCTCCAGCTGGCTCTTGTCGCCATGGATGGCATCGGCTGGCACACCTTCGTTTTGCAGCTGGCGCGCCAGACGGCTGGCCGTGAGCTTGGTCTTGGTGAACACGATGACCTGCTTGGCATCGTCGCCGCGCAACAGTTTCGTGAGCAGTTGATGCTTATCGGTCTGCTCGACCAGATAGACTTTCTGCGTGATGTTCTCGGCGGAAGCGTTGCTGCGCGCAACCTCGATCAGCGTCGGATAGTTCATGAAATCTTCCGACAGTTTCTTGATCTCGTCCGAGAAGGTGGCGGAGAACATCAGGCTTTGCCGCTGTCTGGGCAACAAGGCCAGGATGCGCTTCAGCGCGGGCATGAAGCCCATGTCCAGCATGCGGTCGGCCTCATCCAGCACCAGCACCTGCACTTGATTCAGCAGCACCGTCTTCTGCTCGATGTGGTCCAGCAGACGGCCCGGTGTGGCCACCAGGATCTCCACGCCGGTTTTCAGGTGCGGCGTCTGCGTCTTGATATCCACCCCGCCGAACACCACCAGCGAGCGCAGGTGCGTATGTTTCGCGTAGGCCTTGACGCTTTCTTCCACCTGGATCGCCAGTTCGCGTGTTGGCACCAGGATCAGCGCGCGCACCGGATGCTTGGCCGGGGAAGTGCTGGAGCTGGCATGCGGCAGCAGTTTTTGCAGCAGCGGCAGCGCGAACGCAGCAGTCTTGCCGGTACCGGTTTGCGCACCCGCCATCAGGTCGTGACCTTCCAGCACCACCGGAATGGCTTGTGCCTGGATCGGGGTGGGTGTGCTGTAACCGGACTCGGTCAGCGCCTGGAGGATTTGCGGGGCCAGCTTGAGATCGGCAAAACTAACGGTTTCCAATTATCTTCTCTATGTAGTGTTCGGTTTTGAATGGGCACATTATACGCCCCAGACCGGGGCTGCCGTTAGGCCCTATAATCGCCTGCCTGGAACAAATACTCGACCATGCCTCATCCCCCCGTTTCCCCTCATCCCAACCTTCCCCCAGTGGGGGAAGGGGAAAACGTATCGCTGCGCGATGGCCGGTTCAATGCTGCCGTCATCGGCGGCGGCCCTGCCGGGCTGATGGCCGCAGAAGTGCTGGCCCGGAGAGGCGCACGGGTAGATGTGTATGACGCCATGCCCAGCGTGGGGCGCAAGTTCCTGATGGCAGGCAAGGGCGGCATGAACATCACCCATGCCGAACCGTTCGACGATTTTCTTTCCCGCTACGGTTCCCGCCGGGCCGACATCGAACCGCTGTTGCGCGCCTTCCCGCCCGAAGCATTGCGCGCATGGATACAAGGACTTCGGCATCGCCACCTTCGTCGGCAGTTCCGGCCGCGTCTTCCCCGAAGGCATGAAAGCCGCGCCGTTGCTGCGTGCCTGGCTGCATCGCCTGCGCGAAAGCGGCGTGCATTTCCATGCGCGTCATCGCTGGAACGGATGGAACGGGCAAGGCGGGTTGCATTTCGCCGCGCCGGATGGCGAACGCACCATACAAGCCGATGCGGTGGTACTTGCACTTGGCGGCGGCAGCTGGCCGCAACTCGGTTCGGATGGCGCCTGGGTGCCGCTGCTTGCGCAACGCGGCATCGAGCTCGCCCCGCTACGTCCGGCCAACTGCGGTTTCGACGTTGCCTGGAGCGAGCATTTCCGCCAACACTTTGCCGGTGAACCGCTGAAGTCCATCGCCGCTTCTTTTGGCACAGTGCGCAAGCAGGGCGAATGCGTGATCACCGAGCATGGTATCGAGGGCGGACTGATCTACGCGCTCTCGGCGGCATTGCGCGACGAGATCGAATGCAGCGGCCAGGCGATATTGCATCTCGACCTGCTGCCGGATTGGACGCCACAGCGGGTGCAAAACGAGGTGGCGCATCCGCGCGGCTCGCGTTCGCTCTCCAGCCATCTGCAAAGCCGCCTGGGCCTGAAGGGAGTGAAAGCCAACTTGCTGCGCGAGGTACTGGGCAGCGAGCAGATGCAGGATGCCGTCCTGCTGGCGCAGACCATCAAGGATTTGCCGCTGCAACTTGTTGCGCCGCGGCCATTGAGCGAAGCGATCAGCACGGCAGGCGGCATCGCTTTCGAAGCGCTGGACGATCAGTTGATGCTGAAGAAACTGCCCGGCGTTTTCTGTGCCGGCGAGATGCTGGATTGGGAAGCGCCCACCGGCGGCTACCTGCTGACGGCCTGTTTCGCCAGCGGCCTCGCTGCCGGCAGCGGGGCGCTGAAATGGCTGCAACACCCCCGTCAGGAACAGGGTCTGTAACAACAACCCGCTTGGCGGGCAACACCCATACGCTACAATGCGCGGCACTCTCCTAATCCCAAAGGATATGAACATGACGCAATACAGCAAACGCACCGCGATCGTCCACTGGCTGATCTTCCTGCTCGTCATCGTCGCGCTCTTTCTCGGCCATGAACTGGACGAAAGCAAGGATGCCGCACAAAAACTATCGCTGTTCCCGCTGCACATCCTGGCCGGCGACCTGATCCTGCTGCTGACGCTGGTGCGCATCTATTTCCGCAAGAAGGATGGCGAACCGGCGCCAGCCAATGCCAACCCGCTGCTGAACAAGATCGCCGCAGCCACCCACGGCCTGCTGAACCTCTCCCTCATCGCCGTGGTGATCGCCGGCATGGCTACCGCGGTGACCTCCGGCGTGCTCGAAGCATTGAAGAAAAGCGACCCGAGCCTGATCCCGGATTTCGACAAGGTCGCTGCGTTTGAATACCACCAATTGTTCATTGGCGCTGTTCCTGGCACTGCTGGCGCTGCATGTCGCCGCAGCCATCTATCACCAGTTCATCGTCAAGGACAGCCTGATGCGCCGCATCATGATCAAACGCTTCTGACCCTTTCCGCTCCGGGCGGCCGATACGCCGCCCGCCCCTGCCTTGGACGCCACCCTGCTCAAACCTATCCACATCACCTGCGTAGTGCTCAGCTACTCGCTGTTCTTCCTGCGCGGAATCTGGATGCTGCGCGAATCGCCTTTGTTGCAGCAGCGCTGGGTCAGGATCGCGCCGCATACAGTGGATACCGTACTGCTGACCAGCGCCATCCTGCTGGCCTGGCAGCTCGGCTTCTCGCCGCTGGAACAACCATGGCTGGCCGCCAAGATCGTCGCGCTGTTGCTGTATATCGTCATCGGCTCGGTCGCCATGAAGCGCGGCAAAACGAAACGCAGCCGCCTTGCCGCCTGGTTGACGGCGCAGGTGGTGTTCTTTTATATAGTGAGCGTGGCCATGACGCACAACCCGGCGCCCTGGCAGACTTTATAGGGAAACAGCAATGAAGATACCGGCACGTTACAGCAACGTACTCTTCGGCGGCATGCTCTCCATCATCATGGTCACCATCATCTCGGGCACGGTGGTACTCATCAATCAGGGATATGACGCGAATTTCTTCGGGCGCTGGTTCAAGGGATTCTGCACGGCGTGGCCGGTGGCCTTTCCTACCGTGCTGGTGGTCGCGCCGTTCGTGCGGCGCGTGGTGGCAAGGATCACAGCCTGATCAGCGTTTCTTCCAGCCCACCAGCACCGCGAACACACCCAGCAACACATACCAGACCAGCGACCACTCCGGGATGCCGAGGGTCAGGAACGTCCAGCCCTTCTCCGCGCATTCGCCGGAACCGTGCATCAACTCCTGCAGCACGTCGGCCATGGGGAAATGCTGCAGCATGTAGTCGAGACCGGGACCGCAGGCAGGCACCTGGTCAGCAGGCAGATGCTGGATCCAGATATGGCGCGCAGCCACGCCCACACCACCCAATGAGATGAGCGCAATCAATACGGAATAGACCTTGGCGCCGGTCTGTTTCGGATTGTGCAGCGCTGCCAGAAAGAACAGCACGCCGATGGCGATGAAGATGACGCGCTGGATCATGCACAGCGGGCAAGGTATCTGGCGCAGCACGTATTGCAGGTAAAGCGCGGAGCAGAACAGCACCGCGACCGTCACGGCGCCCAACAGGTACAGCCAGCGCTTCTGCATGTTGTCCCAGATCTTCAGCATATCACTCAGCCTCGTCTATCCAGGCTGCCTGGATGGCCTCAAGCACCTTCTCGCCGCCGCGACTGTGATCGTCGTCGAACCCGTCCAGGTCGACCACAAAATTGTGCAGGTCGACGAAACGCACGGTGCGCGGGTCGACGTCAGGATGTTTTTCGCTCAGCGCGATCGCGATGTCGCGCACGTCTATCCATTTCATTTGCTGTGCCCTTCCTTCGCCATGTTGATGGTGTACTTGGGTATCTCGACCACCAGCTCCTGCGCGCCGACGATGGCCTGACAACTCAGCCGCGACCTGGATTCCAGCCCCCAGGCTTTGTCCAGCATATCTTCTTCGAGTTCCGTCGCTTCCGCCAGGCTGTCGAAGCCCTCGCGCACGATGACGTGGCAAGTGGTGCAGGCGCAGGACTTCTCGCAGGCATGTTCGATCTCGATACCGTTTTCCAGCAGCGCATCGCAGATGGACGTGCCCGGCTCGGCCTCGAACAACGCGCCCTTGGGGCACAACTCCTCATGCGGCAAAACGATGATCTGCGTCATATCAATCTTCCAGCTCGGATAGTTTATGCCCGGTCAGCGCACTCTTGACGCTCTGATCCATGCGGCGCTGGGCGAATTCGGTGGTGGCCAGATTCAATGCCTCGAGTGCGCGCTTGATGGCCTGATTGTCGTTGCCCCCGATCACGGCACGCAAGGCTTCCATGCTGCCGCGGATGCGTGCCTGCGACTCGGCATCCAGCAAGGCATCGCCGTCCTGTTTCAATGCATTGTCCACCGCTTCCAGCAACTGGGCCGCTTCGGTCTGCTGTTCGCGCAAAGCGCGCGCCTGCATGTCCTCGCGCGCATGCTGGGTGGAGTCCTGCAGCATGCGGGTGATCTCTTCGTCGCTCAGGCCGTAGGAAGGCTTGACCACGATGCTGGCTTCCGTGCCGCTGTCCATCTCGCGCGCCGAAACGCTGAGCAGACCGTCGGCATCCACCTGGAAGGTGACGCGGATGCGCGCCGCCCCCGCCACCATGGCCGGGATGCCGCGCAGTTCGAACTTCGCCAGCGAGCGGCAATCGCTCACCAGTTCGCGCTCGCCCTGCACCACGTGGATGCTCATCGCGGTCTGCCCGTCCTTGTAGGTGGTGAATTCCTGAGCGCGCGCGCTCGGGATCGTGCTGTTGCGCGGGATGATCTTTTTCGACCAGCCCGCCCATCGTCTCGATGCCCAGGCTGAGCGGGATCACGTCCAGCAGCAGCCAGTCGTCGCTGCTGCGATTGCCGGCCAGCACGTTGGCCTGGATGGCGGCCCCCAGCGCCACCACCTTGTCCGGATCGAGATTGTTCAGCGGTGCCTGCCCGAAGAACTCCCCCACCGCCTGCTGCACCTGCGGCATGCGCGTGGAACCGCCGACCATCACGACGCCCTTGATGTCTTCCACTTTCAGCTTGGCATCGCGCAAGGCGCGGCGCGTCGCCTGCAAGGTGCGCGCCACCAGGTTCTGCGTCATCTCGTAGAACGCTTCGCGCGTGAGCGCCAGGTCGACCAGTTCGCCGCCGCTCAATATCGCGGTGATCTGCGTCTGCGGAGATTCGGTGAGCTGTTCCTTGGCGGCGCGCGCCTGGGTCAGCAGCAAGCGCGTATCGTGCGCACTCAAGGCAGAAAGCCCGGCCTTCTCCAGCACCCAGCAATAGATGCGATGGTCGAAATCGTCGCCGCCCAGCGCCGAGTCGCCGTTGGTGGCGAGCACTTCGAACACGCCCTTGGTCAGTTTCAGGATGGAAATATCGAATGTGCCGCCGCCCAGGTCATACACCGCATAGACGCCTTCGGCGGCGTTATCCAGCCCGTAGGCGATGGCGGCGGCGGTCGGTTCGTTCAGCAGGCGCAGCACGTTGAGCCCGGCCAGTTTCGCCGCATCCTTGGTGGCCTGGCGCTGTGCATCGTCAAAGTAGGCGGGCACGGTGATGACCGCGCCGACCAGTTCGCCGCCGAGTGAGAGTTCGGCGCGCTCGCGCAACACCTTGAGTATCTCGGCGGAGACTTCGACCGGGCTCTTGTCGCCTGCCGCCGTGCGCAATTGCAGCATGCCGGGCGCCTGTCCCGAGCCTGCCGGAGGGGCATCGACAAAACGGTACGGCAGGTTGCTCACATCGCCGACATCCTTCAGTCCGCGCCCCATGAAGCGTTTCACCGAAACGATGGTGTTGTGCGGATCGTCGCTCTGCATCGCCTGCGCCTCATGGCCGACCTGCACGTTGCCATCCGGCGCATAGCGAACCACCGAGGGCAGCATGGCACAGCCGTGGATGTCGTTCAGCACGGTGCTGATGCCGTTGCGGACAGTTGCCACGAGGGAATTGGTCGTGCCGAGGTCGATGCCGACCGCCAGCCGGTGTTGATGGGGAGCGGCGCTGAGGCCGGGTTCTGCGATTTGCAACAGTGCCATTCAGATATCCAACTCGTCGAATGCGGAACTGATCTCTTCCGCCAGTTTTTCCAGAAATTTAAGCTTGCGCACTATACCGGAAGCAGCCGTGAAATCGTGCGTCTCGTCGATGTCGATGGCGAGTTGTTGCTGCAAAGAGCGCGTTTCATGCTGCACGCGCTGCTCCAGCCTCTCCAGCGCATCGATACTTTTGGCCTGCAGCGCTTCTTCCAGCGCCTCGCGCCATTCCATCTGCTGCATCAGGAAATCGATGGGCATCGAGGTATTGCTGTCTTCCTGGGTATCCACGCCGTGCAGCGACAACAGGTAACGCGCGCGGTTCAGCGGGTTGCGCAGGATCTGGTAGCCCTCATTGACGCGCGTCGCCCATTGCATGGACAGGCGCCGTTCAGCCTCGGACAGGTGGGCAAACTTGTCGGGATGGACCTCCGCCTGCAAGCCGCGGTATTTCTGCTCCAGCGCGGTGCTGTCGATCTGGAAACGCACAGGCAGGTTGAAGAGGCTGAAGAAATCCTGCTGCAAATCCAGGTTCATCATTTCGGTTTCACCGCAATGTGGAAAAACATTGGGCCATAAACGAACACGGATGCGCGCTCAGCGGGCATCCGTATTCATTCATGACCAGAAGGTTTTTCAAACCTTGAAGCTCTCGCCGCAACCGCATTGGTCCTTCACGTTCGGGTTGTTGAACTTGAATCCTTCGTTCAATCCCTCGCGCGTGTAATCCAGCTCCATGCCGTCCAGGTAAGGCAGGCTGTGCTGATCCACCAGCATAGTCACGCCGTTGCTGACGAACTGCAGGTCATCGCTATCCGCCGCATCGGCGAACTCCAGCTTGTAAGCCATGCCGGAGCAGCCGCTGGTGCGCACGCCGAGACGCAGGCCGATACCCTTGCCGCGCTTGGCCAGGAAACTCTGCACATGTTTCGCCGCATTTTCTGTCAATGAGATCGCCATGTCACCCTCCTATTTGCTTCCGCTGCAGGCCGCAGTCTCTACCATTGCGCCGCTCTTGGCCTTGTAATCCGCCACCGCAGCCTTGATGGCATCTTCAGCCAGGATGGAGCAGTGGATCTTCACCGGCGGCAGTGCCAGTTCTTCGGCGATCTGCGTGTTCTTGATCGCCAGCGCCTGATCCACCGTCTTGCCCTTGACCCACTCGGTCACCAGCGAGCTGGAAGCGATGGCCGAACCGCAACCGTAGGTCTTGAACTTCGCATCCTCGATGATGCCGTCCTTGCCGACCTTGATCTGCAGCTTCATCACGTCGCCGCAGGCCGGCGCGCCGACCATGCCGGTACCGACGAACGCATCGTCCTTGTCCAGCGAACCCACGTTGCGCGGATTCTCGTAGTGATCCAGTACTTTTTCGCTGTAAGCCATTTCATCCTCCTTAACATTCAGAGAATCGATGATTTGCCCGGGCCGAGCAACGCAGCCAGACGGGCAAAGGGCAATCCTCTAGTGTGCAGCCCATTGCACGGTATTCAAATCGACACCATCCTTGAACATATCCCACAACGGGGACAGCTCGCGCAGCTTGGCAATCTTTTCATGCAACAGTTTCACCGTGTAATCCACTTCTTCCACCGTGGTGAAACGTCCGACGGTGAAGCGGATCGAGCTGTGCGCCAGTTCGTCGCTGCGCCCCAAAGCGCGCAACACGTAGGACGGCTCCAGGCTGGCCGAGGTGCAGGCCGAGCCGCTGGATACCGCGATATCCTTGACCGCCATGATCAGCGATTCGCCTTCGACGAAGTTGAAGCTCACGTTCAGATTGTGCGGCACGCGCTGTCCATGTCGCCATTGAGATACACCTCTTCCATGCCGGACAGGCCTTTCCACAAGCGGTCGCGCAGCATGCGGATGCGCTCGTTCTCGGTCGCCATCTCTTCCCTGGCGATGCGGAACGCCTCGCCCATGCCGACGATCTGGTGCGTCGCCAGCGTGCCGGAACGCATGCCGCGCTCGTGGCCGCCGCCGTGCATCTGCGCTTCCAGCCGCACGCGCGGCTTGCGCTGCACATACAGCGCGCCGATGCCTTTGGGGCCGTAGGTCTTGTGCGCGGAGAACGACATCAGGTCGACCTTCAGCTTCTGCAGGTCGATCGCCACCTTGCCGGTCGCCTGTGCCGCATCGACATGGAACATGATGCCCTTGGCACGGCAGATCTCGCCGATGGCCGCGATGTCCTGGATCACGCCGATCTCGTTGTTCACCAGCATCACCGACACGATCATGGTGTCAGGGCGCAAGGCTGCCTTGAACTTCTCCAGGTCGATCAGGCCGTTCGGCTCGGGATCGAGATAGGTCGCGGAGAATCCCTGCCGCTCCAGTTCGCGCACGGTGTCGAGCACGGCCTTGTGCTCGGTCTGCACGGTGACGATGTGCTTGCCCTTGTCGGCGTAGAAATGCGCCGCGCCCTTCAACGCAAGGTTGTTGGACTCGGTCGCGCCGGAAGTCCAGACGATCTCCTTCGGATCGGCATTGACCAGCGCCGCCACCTGCTCGCGTGCGTGCTCCACCGCCTCGTCCGCCTCCCAGCCGAACGAATGCGAACGCGACGCCGGATTGCCGAATTTCTCGGTGAGGTAAGGAATCATCGCTTCCGCCACGCGCGGATCAACCGGCGTGGTCGCCGAATAATCCATATAGATCGGAAGTTGAAGTGCCATGTAGAACCTCGTCCGATCAGGCCGCAGCCTTTTGTGTGGATTTACCCAGACTGCTCACCATCGTGACTGTCTCGGTCGTGCCCGGTTCTTGCCGCTTTGTCCATCCACCAGTTGCTGCAGATTGATCTTGCTCAGATAGTCGTAGATCGTCTTGTTCAGGCCATACCACAAGTCGTGGGTCAGGCACGGTTTGCCATCCTGGCAATCGCCCTTCGCGTCGCAGTTGGTGGCATCCAGCGGCTCATCGACCGCCAGGATGATGTCGGCAATGGGGATCTTGTTGGCCGGACGCGCCAGGCAATAGCCGCCGCCGGGGCCGCGCACGCTGGCCACCACATTGTTGCGGCGCAACTTGCCGAACAGCTGTTCCAGATAAGACAGGGAAATCTTCTGGCGCTCGCTGATACCGGCCAACGTCACCGGGCCCTTGCCGCCACGCATAGCCAGATCGACCATCGCCGTCACGGCAAAACGTCCTTTGGTAGTAAGTCGCATAATGTTCCTCTATTCAATATTCAAACCGGTGCGGTGAAATACCACGCCTTACCCATTTACTGCTGAGGGCATAATAGAATACCTGATTTTTTTAGTCAACAATTTTATTGAAATGATTGGGATCGAACTTGTCGGCGGTGGCGCGCTCTTCTTCCACATTCACGCCCATCTTTTCCAGCTGCTGCAGGATCAAGTCGATACGCTTGTCCACCATCACGCTATGCCCCAGCAGGCCGTGGATGGCCTTGGAGACCGGATCGTTCTGGTCGTTGCCCACGCCGTAAGCATTGAATCCATCGGCCTTTTCTTCTCCTCGTCGAGGATGCGCGCCGGAATGCCGGCCGCGGTCGCGCCCGCCGGCACCTCCTTCACCACCACTGCATTGGAGCCGATCTTGGCGTTGTCGCCGATAGTGATCGGGCCCGAGCATCTTCGCGCCCGCCCCGACCACCACCCCGTTGCCGAGGGTGGGATGGCGCTTGCCATCCTGCCACGACGTGCCGCCCAGCGTCACCCCGTGATACATGGTCACATCGTCGCCGATCTCGGCCGTCTCGCCGATCACCACGCCCATGCCGTGGTCGATGAAAAAACGCCGCCCGATGGTCGCGCCGGGATGGATCTCGATGCCGGTGAACCAGCGCGCGAAGTGCGACAGGAAACGCGCCAGCCATTTGAGCTCGATATGCCACAGCGTATTGGTCACACGATGGAAGATGCGCGCGTGCAGCCCGGGATAGCAGGTCAGCACCTCGAAAGTGCTGCGTGCTGCCGGATCGCGGTCGAAAACGCTGGCTATGTCTTCTTTGATATTCTTAAACATCTTTGTGCTCTTGTTGATAGCTGCCTTAAGGCGAGCATTGTACTCGGTTGTTAGGGTCAGGATACCACGCAAAATGTTGATCTCCTCCTCCTCCAGCCGCGCGCGCGAAAACAGGCGGCGCAGTCGCTGCATCAGCCTGGCCGGATTCTGCGTGGTCAAGAAACCGATTTCGAACAGGGTCTGCTCCAGATGCCGGTATAAACCTTCGACCCGCTCGTGGGTGGCCGGTTCGATCTGCGGCACGCCCGGCACGAAGCTCTGCGCCGCCACGCGCAATTCGTAGCTGATCACCTGCACCGCCGCCGCGAGGTTGAGCGAAGTGTATTCCGGATTGGTCGGGATGTTCACCCCCAGCTGCGCACGGCCCATCTCCTCGTTGGTCAGCCCGGACATCTCGGTGCCGAACAGCAGGGCCACCGGCCGGCCTGCGCTTCCTGCAGCACCTGCGGCATCGCCTCGCGCGGCGTCTGCACCTCGATGGAAATGTCGCGCAGCCGCGCCGTCATCGCCACGGTGAACACCACGCCCTGCAAGGCCTCGTCGATGGAGCTGCAGACCACGGCGTTTTCGCAGCATGTCGTCCGCACCGGCCGCCATCGCGGTCGCCTGCGCATCGGGGAATATGCTGCGGGTTGATCAGGTACAGATGGCGCAGCCCCATGGTCTTCATCGCCCGCGCCGCCGCGCCGATATTGCCCGGATGGGTGGTGTGGCTGAGGACGACCCGGATCTGCTCGAAAGGATTTGGTTTATTCAAAACGCAATTCCAACTAAAATACGCAGCCGGATTTCCCCAGCTCATTAAAAAGGTCTACTGATATGCATCCCATGCTCAACATCGCGGTGAAGGCCGCGCGTCGCGCCGGTAATCTGATCCACCGTGCCGCCGACAACCTCGACCACCTCACCGTCACCAAGAAGTCGCATGCCGATTACGTCAGCGAAGTGGATCGCGCAGCCGAGCGCATCATCATCGAAACCTTGCTGGACGCCTATCCGAACCATGCGATTCTAGCAGAAGAGAGCGGCGCCCAAGGCGAGTCGGAGTACGTCTGGATCATCGACCCGCTCGACGGCACCACCAATTTCCTGCACGGCGTCCCGCAATACGCCGTCTCCATCGGCCTGCAGCACAACGGCGTACTGACCCAGGCCGTCATCTACGACCCGACCAGCAACGACCTGTTCACCGCCTCGCGCGGCCGCGGCGCTTTCCTCAACGACCGCCGCCTCCGCGTCAGCAAGCGCAAGGAGATGGCCGACGCCCTGATCGGCACCGGCTTCCCCTATACCCGCTTCGAGCACATGGACGCCTACATGGCGATCTTCAACGACGTCATGCAGAAGACCGCCGGCCTGCGCCGCCCCGGCGCCGCCTCGCTCGACCTGGCCTGGACCGCCGCCGGCCGCTTCGACGGCTTCTTCGAGACCGCGCTGAAGCCCTGGGACATCGCCGCCGGCTGCCTGCTGATCACCGAAGCGGGCGGCATCGTCACCGACCTCGCCGGCAACCAGAACTTCCTCACCAGCGGCCACCTGTGCGCGGGCAACCCGCACATCCACGAGCAGCTGCTGCAGATCATGGCACCGCACCTGACCGACAAGCTCAAGGTTTAACACCCGACCTGAACCTGCAGCGGCGTTATGGATTCCATCTTCGTTCTTGCGATCGCGGCCATCGCCATCGTCCTGATCTTCGAGTACACCAACGGTTTCCATGACGCCGCCAACATCATCGCCACGGTCATCGCCTCGCGCGCGATGACGCCGGTGCAGGCCGTGCTGCTGGTAGCCTTCTTCGAATTCCTCGGACCATTGCTGGGCGGTACCGCGGTGGCCAACACCATCGGCAAGTTTGTCACGCTGAATGACATCGACCACGAACTCGCGCTCGCCATCGTGCTGTGCGGGCTGGTCGGCGCCATCGCCTGGAACCTGCTCACCTGGTGGTTCGGCATCCCCTCTTCTTCGTCGCATGCGCTGGTCGGCGGGCTGGCCGGCGTGGTCGTGGTCGCTGCGGGCGCGGGCCACGTCGTGTGGGGCTTCAGCGACCTGCTGCACGGCCAGCTCAATGGCGTCGTCAAGGTCATCGCCGCGCTGATCCTCTCGCCCATCATCGGCTTCTGGGTCGGCTATGTGCTGCACCGCATCATGCTGAGGCTGCTGCGCGGCGCGCACCCCTCGATAAACCGCGACCTGCGCCGCCTGCAATTCGTCACCTCGGCCGGGCTGGCCTTCTCGCACGGCGCCAACGACGCGCAGAAGAGCATGGGCATCCTCACCCTGGTGCTGCTGCTGGGCGGCTTCATCCCCACCTTCGAAGTGCCGTTCTGGGTGATCCTGCTCTGCTCCTGCGCCATCGTGCTCGGCATCCTCTCCGGCGGCTGGCAGATCGTGCGCACGCTGGGATTCTCCATCTATAAAATTCGCCCCTTGCACGCGCTCGATTCGCAAATGACCGCCGCCAGCGTGATCCTGAGTTCCTCGATATTCGGCGCACCGGTCTCCACCACGCACGTCGTCACCTCCTCGATCATGGGCATCGGCTCATCGGAGCGGCCCAAGGCGGTGCGCTGGAGCAAGGCGTTCGAGATCGTCGCCACCTGGCTGATCACCATCCCGGGGGCGGCAATCCTGTCGATTTGCTGCTATCTTCTCGTCAACGTTTTCATCTGACCGTCCGCCATGCCAAAAGCCAAAAAGAAGCTGCTCGCCAAGATCCTGGACCGGGTCTTCCCCAAGGTGCCGGATTTCTTCAGCATGATCACCGAGCAGAACCAGCAGGTCGTGCAGACCGTCGACCTGCTGGTCGAGTACATGGAACGCGGCGACCCGAAAATCGCCGAAGCGCTCAAGGAGGACGTGCACGCGGCCGACCTGATCAAGATGCGCAACCTGCACGAGCTCAATGACGCCTTCTCCACCCCCATCGACCGCGAGGACATCTACCGCTCGATCATGTCGCTGGACGACATCGTGGTGTACTGCAAGACCACGGTGCACGAGATGGGCGTGCTCGGCGTCGCGCCCGACCAGTTCATGCTCGACATCTCGCACTGCATCAAGGATGGCGTCAACGCGCTGGCCAGCGGCTTCGCCAAGCTCAGCACTGCCCCCGCCAGCGCGGCGCATGACGCCGATGCCGCGCGCAAGGCCGACCGCCACGCCGAGAAGCTCTACCGCGTCGCCCTGCCCACCCTGTTCGAGGGCGACGACTACATCAACATGTTCAAGCGCCGCGAGATCTACCGCCACCTGACCAACGCCGCCCACCACATGGCGCAATGCGCCAACACGCTGCACGACATCGTGGTGAAGATCAGCTGAGTCCCGTTTCATGAACGCACCGGAAAAATCCACCCATACCCCGATGATGCAGCAGTACCTGCGCATCAAGGCCGAACACGCCGACAAACTGCTGTTCTACCGCATGGGCGATTTCTACGAGCTGTTCCATGACGACGCGGTGCGCGTCGCCAAGCTGCTCGACATCACGCTCACCCAGCGCGGCGCCTCCAACGGCCAGCCGATCAAGATGGCCGGCGTGCCCTACCACGCCGCCGAGCAATACCTGGCACGGCTGGTGAAGATGGGCGAATCGGTGGCGATCTGCGAACAGATCGGCGACCCCGCCACCAGCAAAGGCCCGGTGGAACGCAAGGTGGTGCGCATCGTCACCCCCGGCACCGTCACCGATTCCGCGCTGCTGGAAGAGAAGCGCGACAACCTGCTGCTGGCCCTGCACCAGAGCCGCAACGAGATCGGCCTCGCCTGGCTCAACCTCGCCTCCGGCCAGTTCACCATCGCCGAAGTGGATGCCAAGCAACTGCCCGCCGAACTGGAACGCCTGCAGCCTTCCGAGATTCTCTACGCTGAAGGCTCCCTCTCCCGCCGGGAGAGGGCTGGGGTGAGGGAACAAATTGCAGCCAAATCGCTGCCCGAGTGGCACTTCGACCGCGACACCGCGCACCGCGCGCTGTGCCAGCAGTTCGGCACGCGCGACCTCGCCGGCTTCGGCTGCGACGAATTCACCCATGGCCTCTCCGCCGCCGGCGCGCTGCTCGGCTACGCCAAGCTCACCCAGGGCCAGAGCATCGCCCACATCCGCAGCGCACAGGTCTACCACGCCGACGAATTCGTGCGCATGGACGCCGCCACCCGCCGCAACCTGGAGATCACCCAGACCCTGCGCGGCGAACCCGCACCCACCCTGCTCTCGCTGCTCGACACCTGTGCCACCAACATGGGCAGCCGCCTGCTCGCGCACTGGCTGCACCACCCGCTGCGCAATCGTGAAGTATTGCGCGCCCGGCTGGATGCGGTGGACGAGCTGGACAACAAGTTCAGCGCCGTGCACGAACAGCTCAAGCCCAGCGTGGACGTGGAGCGCATCACCGCGCGCATCGCGCTGAGGAGTGCACGACCGCGCGACCTTTCCGGCCTGCGCGATACGCTTGAAGCAACTGCCGCAGCTGCACAGCCTGCTGGCCGGCGTGACTGCGCCGCGCATCAAGCAACTGGCCGAAGAACTCAACCTCTCTGCCCCCCACCAAACCGTTCGTCCTGAGCCTGTCGAAGGATCGGCGCGAAGCGCCGGCCAGACCGGCGTGTCCATTCCCCCTTCGACAAGCTCAGGGCGAACGGATGAAAAAGTTTCAGCACGAACGGGAATCGAGCTGGTCGAGTTGCTCCAGAAGACCCTCAAAGCAGAACCCTCCTCCGTCCTGCGCGAAGGCGGCGTAATCGCCGACGGCTACGATGCCGAACTAGACGAACTCAGAGGCATCCAGACCAACTGCGGCGATTTCCTGCTGGCGCTGGAAACGCGCGAACGCGCGCGCACCGGCATCGACAAGCTGAAGGTGGAATACAACCGCGTGCACGGCTTCTACATCGAAGTGAGCGTCGCCAATGCCGACAAGGTGCCGGACGACTACCGCCGCCGCCAGACGCTGAAGAACGTCGAGCGCTACATCACGCCCGAACTGAAGGCCTTCGAGGACAAGGCGCTCTCCGCCAACGACCGCGCACTGGCGCGCGAGAAGTACCTCTACGACCAGTTGCTCGATGCGCTGGCGCCCTCCATCCCGCAACTGCAGCGCATCGCCGCCGCCATCGCCGAGCTGGACGTGCTCGCCACCTTCGCCGAGCGCGCCGCCACGCTGAACTTCTGCGCGCCGCAGTTCAGCGACGACGCGCAGATCGCCATCAGCCAAGGCCGCCATCCGGTGGTGGAAGCGCAAGTGGAACAGTTCACCCCCAACGACACGCAGCTGGGCGACGCGCGCCGCATGCTGCTGATCACCGGCCCCAACATGGGCGGTAAATCCACCTATATGCGCCAGGTCGCCATCATCGCGCTGCTCGCGCATGTCGGCTGCTTCGTCCCCGCAGAAGAAGCCGTGCTCGGCGAGATCGACCAGATCTTCACCCGCATCGGCGCATCGGACGACTTGGCCTCCGGACGCTCCACCTTCATGGTCGAGATGACCGAGGCCGCCAACATCCTGCACAACGCCACCGACAAGAGCCTGGTGCTGGTGGACGAGATCGGTCGCGGCACCAGCACCTTCGACGGTCTCGCCCTCGCCTAGGCCATTGCGCGTCATCTACTGGAACTCAACCGCAGCTACACCCTGTTCGCCACGCACTACTTCGAACTCACGCGGCTGGCCGAAGAATTCAAGCAACTCGCCAACGTCCACCTCGCCGCCGTCGAGCACCAGCACAGCATCGTCTTCCTGCACACCGTCAACGAAGGCGCCGCCAGCCAGAGCTACGGCCTGCAGGTCGCCGCACTGGCGGGCGTGCCGAACGGCGTGATCCGCAATGCGAAGAAACAGCTGGTGAGACTGGAACAGAACAGCGCGGCGCAGAACCCGCAGGGGGATTTGTTCGACTGCCACACCGGAAGCGCCGGAGCCGGAAGAGCATCCGCTGGTGTCGGCGATGCGCGATGTGCAGCCGGATGATCTGAGTCCGAAGGCGGCGCTGGAGAAGATTTATCAGTTGAAGAAGCTGGTGTAGCATAGACAGCAAAGGAGGCCACCATGGGTCAAGCACTGCACGCATTAGGCATCGACAACATGAGCATCGAAGATCGCATTGATCTCGTGAAAGACATCTGGGATTCGGTCGCCATCGAAGCGGGCTTGCTCCCCCCCAGCACAGCAGAAAAGGCCGAACTGGATCGTCGTCTCGCCGAAGATGACGCGAATCCTGACGACACCATCTCTTGGGAAACCATCAAAGCCGAAGCTCAAGCACGCTGGCAGCGATAATGCGCCAAGTCGCTTTTCCGGAAGCAGGCTCGTATTGAATTCGACGAGGCTGGCGATTGGTACGAGAAAGAGCGACCCGGCCTTGGCTCTGAATTCCTCGCTGAAATCCATCTACTCATCCAGCGCATCGCCAGCAACCCGGAACAATTCCCCATGCTATACCACGATGTACGCAAGGCCGTCGCCCGCCGTTTTCCCTATTGCATCTATTTTCGCGAACGGGACCAGCGCATCATCGTTTTGGCCGTATTCCACAGTGCGCGCAATCCGGCGATATGGAAGCAGCGAAAATAATTCGAGCCTGGAACTTTTAACGTTTTGTCCCTGAATATCCTTTTATTGACCACTAATCACCATGTCAGGCCAATGCTTTATCAGTCACGCAAGCGAAGACAAAGAAGCGTTTGTCCGTCCGCTTGCCCATGAGCTTAAGAAGCTCGGTGTAAATGTTTGGTATGACGAGTTCTCTCTCAAACTTGGGGACAGCTTGCGCCGTTCAATTGACAAGGGACTCGTTGAATGTGATGTGGGAATTGTTGTCCTTAGTCACTCATTTTTCTCGAAGGAATGGCCTCAACGTGAGCTTGACGCACTCATAACTTCGGAGATATCTGGCAGCAAGAGGATATTCCCAATATGGCATGGCATCGATGCAAAATACCTTGGTGCGATTTCTGCCCTTCTAGCTGACCGGGTTGCGTTGAAATCAGATGTGGGAGTTGCACAGATAGCTCAACAACTAGCAAATCTTCTTCCTCCTTGGGCTGCCGTAACTGGCGAGTTTCTTGCAAATCGCCTTGAACGCTTTTTGTCTCGCGAAACTTATGTGCTTGAGTATTTATGCACTGAGTGTAAGGCCAGATTCCTTCAATTGCAGGCATTCCATACCGAATATCAAGCGATTCAAGACTCGTATTTTCCCCTTCTTACTGATGATCAGATTGACGAACAGCAATACGAAATTGAGCGAAAGTTAGAGCCTCACAAACGCCAGCTCGCCGCAACTTATGACTTGCCAAAAGAGATTGAGATCATTCCAGATGAACCTATACCTGAAGAACGTTTAGGCGCTTGGTTTGAAGGATTTGAGCAATGGGTGTCAGGTACGCTTGGCACAGATGAAACAAACAGCCTTATACTCGACATCGAAATCTATCTTGAAGTCGATGATCTATACATCCTCCTTGGACTGCCCAATTACTCGGTATCGAATGCTCAACGCGAGTTACTCAGTGAAGCAATTGTTATCATTGGTAGTTGGTACGAGACAAGTGACGAAGTGGCATTGCTCGCGGTGTGCCAAGCGCTTCGTGACTTACGAAAACAATAGGAAGAACAATAGCGAACTAACGGGGTCAGCTTGAGCTAGCTCAGCTTCGCATTTCGCCATCAGGCACAAGCTCACTCTGCGCCCCAGCAGCAATATCTTTCCGAACGTCTGCAGCCCCACCGCCGCCTTGTCGCATCAGCGAACAACCCTGTTGATCGTACCTATTTTTATTACCCGAGCAAAAGAGTAGGATGTTCTGAACGATGGGCGGTACAGCTACCACCCGTTTTTCGAACCATAGATCTAAGGAGGTAATCATGAGCACAGCCGACATGATGATCCATATGCATCCGGAACTGGATGCACCGACCAGAAAAGACCTGGAAAGATGCCTGCAAGGACGCATCGGCGTGGATTGCGCGGAGTTCGAGCACCACCAGCATCCACACTCGCTGCTGGTGAGATATGACCCCGATGCAGTGAAAAGCATAGAACTGCTGCAGATGGCCCGTTCGTATGACCCCGCCGCTTCAATGGTGGGCATGTAATTACCCGGCGTGCATGCCCAGCCCAAAGCCCGCGCACGCGCGGGCTTTTTTTACGGCACAAAGGGGGGCGGTTTCGCATTTTGGCTCGCACCTGGCAACACTCCCTCACTCCAGAATCTGGTACGGCTCCATGGCGACCCTTTCAACCCGCTCACCCAGCATGACCACTTCCCCTTCTCGCCTGCTGTTGCCCGTTTCGCTGAACTCGAAGCGATAGGTGCGGCGCAATATCCTGCGGCCGTTCTTGTCGCGTGCCAATTGCAGGCGTGTGCTGGCGACGGTGTCATCCAGGAACTGGACGTCCACCCTCGCACAGGCTTGCCGGCCTGCCTCGCGGGCAAGTTCGAGGATGCGGATGCTGTGCAGCCAGTACCAGATCAGCACACCCATTGCCAGCAGCAGAAGCAAACTCGCGTTGTCCATGATCGGCCGGGGTCTCAGTTCAGCGGCGCAAAGCGCGGCACGGTTTGTCCTTCGTGCTGCACGGTCTCGAAGAACACCTCCTTGGGCCGCGCCCAGATCAGTCCCTCTTCCGATCTGTAGATCATCAGGGTGACGTTGGGATCGGCCTCCAACTTCGCCTCGCAGACGATCTCGTAGATACCTCCCTTGTAGTGCCGGTATTTCATTGCTCGTCCTTCTGTTGAATCTGCCATGGTCGAATTTTACTACCTGCCACTCCCCCGGCCTGCTCTTCGATTACCAGCCGCTGCACATCCAATGGGATTGCCTTCATGACCTCTCATCTATAGATTGATCACCTCAACTACGGTGCGTTCTGCGGATGATCCTCATCAAATGGCAATTCTGATCTTCTTTAAGTGGGCCCTTTTTGCATTTGGCGCTTACTTGTGTGCGCTCAACTTTTACCTGTCGTTCCTGCGCTATCCGCTTTACCTTCGGCGCGGATTGCCCAAAGAGTCATACAAGTTCGCTTCCGGCATCCCCATAATTGGCTCGCTCATCCTTTTCTTGCTGGCACGCTACACAGTTCTTCCGCCAGTCATGTTCTATGCGGCGATCGGGCTGATCATTGCCGACACAGGCGGGATTCACTGGGCTGTTGCAAGCCTTGCCTACTATGGTCTCAAGGAAATAAAGGGGAAGATATGGCCATGAACGAACGAGGATGCTACTGCGACATCTGGGACAAGAACCCGGAGTTCTACGAATCGCGCGGCGTGCCGCGCGGCTACTGCGGCTTTTGCCAGACTTGCGGCCAACCCGGCCACACCCGCCATTTCCCCGGTGCATCGCCCTATACCGGGTGCTGGTGCGACAAGCATTACCGGCGGCTGTCGTTCATTCACCCGCTGGGAACGTACGGCACGCTGATCTATGGGGCGATCCTGCTCGCGATCGTGCTGGTCGTGATGTGGTGGAAGTAGCCGCGACACAGGACCTGCGGTCGATTCGCAACCGCACCCAGCGGCGCAAACAGGATGGCGCCCAATATGCGCCGGGCCTATAATCCCGCGCGTCAATCCGGGCCATTCGATTGAGCCGACCTTGAAGATCGGCAGCCCGGGACAACTTGGTGATGCACGCAATA
>CAVTMV010000014.1:0-112260 GCA_963735945.1 uncultured beta proteobacterium | reverse complement strand
CACCATCGTGCCGGTCGTCTTCGCCGAGCCGAGCCCGACCGGGCGCGGCGTCGAGGTCAACGTGCTCGAGCCGCTCTCGGGTGGCACCGGCGGCGGCTCCCAGGCCGACGGGCTGCACGCGCGCGACGTCGTCGATCTGGCCAACCTGCGCAACAGTCCGCTGGAAACGGTGGAGAGCAAGTCCTCCACGCGCGTATTCGTCTATGGACTGCGCCCGGACTCCGCCGGCGCAGGCAAGTTCCGCGGCGGCTGTGGCGTCGTGTTCGAGTTCGAGGTGCTGGCGCCGGACTGCGTCATCATCGCCCGCGGCATGGAGCGGCTGCGCTTCCAGCCCTGGGGGTTGCTGGGCGGGGGCTGCGGCGCGTTCGGCCGCATCGAGGTCAAGCGTTCCGGCAGCGACCATTTCGAGCAGGTGCACAAGGCCGACGCGCTGCGCGCATCGGTCGGCGACGCGATTCGTCTCTCGACCGCCGGCGGTGGCGGCTACGGCGACCCGCTCGAGCGCGACGCGCAGAAGGTGCTCGACGACGTGCTCAACGGTTTCGTCACCGTTGCCGGCGCCGAACGCGATTACGGCGTGGTGATCAGGAACGCCCGGCTGGACGGCGCAGCCACGGCAAAGCTGCGTGAATCGCGCCGGCCCGCATCGCCGCCACCGCTCTACACCCTGGGCGCGGCGCGCGAGGAATACGAGCGGTCTGGAACGCCGAAGTGAGCCGGGCGATGATCGATATCCTGTTCCGCCTGCCGCAGCCGATGTAGCACGCCGCTGGCAATGGCGACGCGTTGGGTGCTGCTCTTTTCCGACACGTCCACCATGCGGGCGCGGCCGGAATCGGAGAAGTGGGTCAATTTATCCATCGGGTCACTTGCCTTTCGCAGTGGTTTCTTTGGCGCATGCGCTGCAAGCCGGATCCTTGCTCAGGCTGCTGCGCTGGATATTCATGTCGAGAGCGTCGACGGAGAGCAGTTTGCCGCTCAGTCCGCGGTCGATGCCGATCAGCAGCTTGAGTGCTTCCGCGGCTTGCAGCGTGCCGATGATGCCGACCAAAGGGGCAAACACGCCGGTGGTGGCGCAACGCAAATCTTCCGCTTCGCTTTCTTCCGGGAACAGGCAGTTGTAGCAGGGCGCGTCGTCGCGGCGATAGTCGAACACGGCAACCTGGCCGTGAAACTGGATGGCCGCGCCCGACACCAGCGGTTTGCGCAGTGCCAGGCACACGCGGTTGACGGCGTAGCGGGTAACGAAGTTGTCGCTGCAATCCAGCACGATGTCGGCCTGCGAGACCAGCTCGCGCAGTTTCGCTTCGTCGGCGCGAATCGACAGGGCGATACACCGGACTTCGGGATTGATCTCGCGCAGGGTGGTCTGGGCCGAATCGACCTTGGGCTGGCCGACCATGCCGGTGCGGTGGATGATCTGGCGCTGCAGGTTGCTGAAGTCGACGGTGTCGTGGTCGCACAAGGTGAGCTTGCCGACGCCGCTGGCCGCCAGGTACAGCGCGGCAGGCGATCCCAATCCGCCCACGCCGATGATGAGGGCGTGGCTGGCCAGCAGGCGTTGCTGGCCTTCGATGCCGACCTCCTGCAGGAGGATGTGGCGGCTGTAGCGAAGCAGTTGCTGGTCGTCCATATGGGTATCCTCAGCCGCCAATATAGGACATTTCGATCTTCCTGGCGGACTGTGTTGCTTTGCCCGTTGCCGCACAGCGCAGTTGCGAATAGCGGTCGCTGCGATGGGTCCAGTAATCGGCGATCAGGTTGGTCAGCACCCGGTCACTCTCGCCCTGGCGCAACGGCGTGCGCAGGTCCATGCCCTCGGCCGCAAACAGGCAGTTGTGCAATTTGCCGTCGGTGGCGAGCCGGACGCGGGTGCATTCGTGGCAGAACGCCTGCGTGACCGAGGCGATCACGCCGACCTCGCCGCCGCCATCGGCATAGCGCCAGCGCTCGGCGACTTCGCCGCTGTAATTCGGGTCGACCGGCTCCAAGGGATAACGTTGCCCGATCAGCGCCAGCACCTCGGCGGAGGGAACGACATCGTCCATGCGCCAGCCGTTGGTGCAGCCGACATCCATGAACTCGATGTAGCGCAGCACGATGCCGCTGTGGCGGAAGTGTTCGGCCATCGGCACGATCTCGTGTTCGTTGACGCCGCGCTTGACCACCATGTTGACCTTGAGCGGACCGAGCCCCACCTTCTGCGCGGCGGCGATGCCGTCCAGCACGGTGGCCACGGCCACATCCGAATCGCTCATGCGGCGGAAGATCTCGTCGCTCAAGCCATCGAGACTGACCGTCACCCGATTCAGGCCGGCATCTTTCAACGCCTGTGCCTTGCGCGCCAGCAGCACGGCATTGGTGGTCAGCGCGATCTCCAGCGGCTCGCCTTGCGGGGTCTGCAGACGGGCGAGCTTCTCGATGAGCTGCTCGATGCCGCGCCGAAGCAGCGGCTCGCCGCCGGTCAGGCGGATCTTCTTCACACCCAGGCGGACGAACTGACGGGCGAGCCGTTCGATCTCCTCGAAGGTCAGGATCTCGGTGCGCTCCAGATGGGTGTGGCTCTCGTCGAAGATCTCGCGCGGCATGCAGTAGGTGCAGCGCAGGTTGCAGCGGTCGGTCACCGAGATGCGCAGGTCGCGCAGCGGGCGCTGCAAAGTGTCGAGCAGGGCGTCCGGGTAGCTGCGCTCCACATCCAGCGCGCGATAATCCGCGGCAGCGTGTTGCTGCGTGGCGGGGGTGATCGGGATGGTGCGAGAAGCGTCGTTCATATGAATGAGCGCCTTCTGGTTACTCATGGCTACTTGGGCTGCAAAGGCGGTTCGGCTGGCGGAAGGGGGGGATTTGGATCTTGCGGCAGTTGTTCGAGGTGTTTTTCGACCTGGCGCATCTCATTGCTGATCTCGCCGCCGGCCTGGTGCACCGAGCGCTCCAGCGCATCCGCTTCCGCCTTGATCTTGCGCTCCAGCTGGCGCAGCTCTTCCAGCTCCATGCTGTGAGTTGACATCCGCCTTGATGCGGTTGAGGTAACGCTGCATGTTCCCCCACCATTTCCCCATGGAACGGGCAACAACGGGCAGGCGTTCGGGGCCGAGGACGACGAGCGCCACGACCATGATGACCAGTAGTTCCGAAAAATCCACGCCGAACATCTATCTGCCTCCGTTTGCCACCCGTCCCGCGATCAGGTGTTTTGCACCACGATCTTGGGGAAGGCCGCGCTGTGATCCTGCGCCATCTCGGCGACCTTGACCGCGACACGACGCGCGATCTGTCCATACACCTTGGCCAGCTTGCCGTCGGGATCTGCCACCACGGTCGGCCTGCCGGAGTCGGCCTGTTCGCGGATGCGGATGTCCAGCGGCAGACCGCCGAGAAACTCGGTGTTGTAATCGGCACACATCTTCTCGCCGCCGCCCGCCCCGAAGATATGCTCTTCGTGACCGCACTTGGAGCAGATATGCGTGCTCATGTTCTCGACGATGCCGATGATCTTGATGCCGACCTTCTCGAACATCTTGAGCCCCTTGCGCGCATCCAGCAACGCGATGTCCTGCGGCGTGGTCACGATCACCGCGCCGGTGACCGGCACTTTTTGCGCCAGCGTCAGCTGGATATCGCCGGTGCCGGGCGGCAGGTCCACCACCAGATAGTCGAGGTTGTCCCACTTGGTCTGGTGCAGCAACTGTTCCAGCGCCTGTGTCACCATCGGACCGCGCCATACCATCGGAGTTTCAGCATCGATCAGGAAACCGATCGACATCGCCTGCAGGCCGTGGCTCTCCATCGGCAGCAGGCTCTTGCCATCCTCCGACTCGGGCTGACCGCTGATGCCCAGCATGGTGGGCTGCGACGGACCGTAGATGTCGGCATCCAGCATACCGACGCGGGCGCCTTCGGCAGCCAGCGCCAGCGCCAGGTTCACCGCGGTGGTGCTCTTGCCGACGCCGCCCTTGCCGCTGGCCACGGCGATGATGTTCTTCACGCCATCTACCAGCTTCACGCCGCGCTGCACGGCATGCGGTACGACCTTGCTGCTGACGTTCGCCGTGACCTTGCCGGCGCCGGGCAATGCCGACTTGATATGACCTTCGACCATCGCCTTGATCTCGCCCCACACGCTCTTGGCCGGATAGCCGAGCAAGACATCAATGCTGACATCGCTGCCGCTGATCTTGATGTTCTTGATGGATTTGCCGCTGACGAAGTCTTTTTTGGTGTTGGGGTCGATCAGATTCTTCAGCGCGCCCTGGACGTCGCTCTCGGTGAAACTCATGGCCTGCTCCTGCAAATTGTAGAAAGTTGTAATTCTATACCAGAGCGGGCCGGCATAGCCCCTTCTGGGATGCGGCCTATTGCCGTTTCCACGCCGCCCGCAACACCTTCCCGGCGCAGGCGGCTTTACAGCGCATGCCGTGCTGCCTTACATTGCGCGCCATGAAAAATCTGCTTCTCCTCTGTCTCGCCTTCCTGCTTGCCGCCTGCAGTTCTTCTCCCACCCGCCAATACGCCGCATCCGATGGGCAAGTGAACGATCTGGTGATGTACGCGATGAGTCTGGCGGACACCCCTTATCACTACGGCGGCAATTCTTCCGGCCAGGGTTTCGACTGCAGCGGTTTTGTCGATCACGTCTATCTGCACACGCTGAATATCACACTGCCGCGCACCAGCCACGAGATCAGCCGGGTCGGCATGCCGGTCCGCAAAAACGAATTGAGTCCCGGTGACCTGGTGTTCTTCAACACCCGGCACGCGGCGTTCTCGCATGTCGGGATATACGTCGGAGACGGGAAGTTCGTGCACTCCCCCAGAAGCGGCGAGAGCGTGCGCACGGAGCAGATGGACTTGCGCTACTGGCAGGCGCGATATGACGGCGCCCGGCGCATCCTGCGCTAGCTTTGCGCGTCAAAGGTGGCGCGCCTGGCGTATCGCTTCAGCCAGTTGATACACCGACATCGCATAGTAGTTGCTGTTGTTGTAGCGCATGATGACGTTGAAGTTGCTGAACACCAGCCAGTATTCCTTGCCTGATTCTGCCGTGAAATCCAGCAGCCAGGACGGCGGCAGATATGCGGGCTGTTTCTTCTCGGGCACCACGCTGGCTTCGCGCCAGACGATGAAAGGACGCGCCTCGCCGACGACACCCAGTTTTTTCTCGTCTTCCACCTTGCAGCGTATCGCCACCGGCTCGCCGCTGCGCCAGCCGTATTGCTTGAGGTAGTTGGCCACGCTGCCGATGGCGTCCTCGGGTTCATTCATGATGTCGGTCTTGCCGTTGTGGTTGAAATCAACGGCAAAACGGCGATAGCTACTGGGCATGAACTGCGCGATACCCAACGCGCCGGCATAGGATCCCGGCACGGACAACAGGTCGAAGCCCTGGTCACGCGCCAGCAGCAGGTATTGCTCCAGTTCATCGCGAAAGAAGTCGGCGCGACGAGGATAATCGAATGCCAGCGTCGTCAGTGCGTCGAGCGCGCGATAGCGTCCCGGATTCCGCCCATACGAGGTTTCCACCCCGAGCACGCCGAGGATGATCTCCTGCGGCACGCCGTATTTCTTCTCGGCGCGTTTCAGGGCCGACGAATATTTCTTCCAGTACTGCACGCCGCTTTCGATGCGTTGCGGATTGATGAAACTCGGGCGGTATTCCACCCAGGGTTTGAGGATAGCGGGCTTGGTGATGGACTCGATGACATCCGGGCGATATTCGGCATGGCTGAATGCCAGCTGCAACTCCTCGCGCTTGAACTGGTGTTTTGCCACCATCTCGTCGATGAAGGCCGGAATGCCTGGAAAGTCTGCTGCCTGTGCGGTGCAATGAACGATCAACAGAAAAAAGAACAATCGCTTCTTCATAGTGCCTCAATGTGACGAACCAGAGCATTCTACTCGACACCAGCCCGCGTCACTGTTAAATTTGGCGCCATTCTCATCCCGGAAAAGCACCGTCAACGTCATGGAAAAAACCACCCAGCATCACCGCCTCCTCATCCTCGGTTCCGGCCCTGCCGGCTACACTGCCGCTGTCTATGCCGCGCGTGCAAACCTGAAGCCAGTACTCATCACCGGTCTGGCCCAGGGCGGCCAACTGATGACCACCACCGAGGTGGACAACTGGCCTGCCGACGTGAACGGCGTGCAGGGACCGGAGTTGATGCAGCGCTTCCAGCAGCACGCCGAGCGCTTCAACACCGAGATCATTTTCGACCATATCCACACCGCCAAGCTGCAGCAGAAGCCTTTCCTGCTGATCGGCGACGGCGGCAGCTATACCTGTGACGCGCTCATCATCTGCACCGGCGCATCGGCGCAGTACCTGGGCCTGCCATCGGAACAGGCGTTCATGGGCAAGGGCGTTTCCGGTTGTGCGACCTGCGACGGCTTCTTCTACCGCAACCAGGATGTGGCAGTCATCGGCGGCGGCAACACGGCTGTCGAAGAAGCGCTGTATCTGGCCAACATCGCCAAGCACGTCACGCTGGTCCATCGCCGCGACACTTTCCGCGCCGAGCGCATCATGATCGACCACCTGATGCATAAGGTGAAGGAAGGCAAGATCACGCTGCAGCTGCACCAGGTGCTGGACGAAGTGCTGGGCGACGATAGCGGCGTCACCGGCATGCGCCTCAAGCATGTGCAAAGCGGCGCCACTCAGGATCTCAAGGTGGCCGGCGTGTTCATCGCCATCGGCCACAAACCGAACACCGATATCTTCACCGGCCAGCTTGAGATGGATAACGGCTACATCGTCACCAAGGGCGGGCGTCACGGCTACGCCACGGCGACCAGCATCGAAGGCGTATTCGCAGCAGGCGACGTGCAGGACTACATCTACCGCCAGGCTTGCACCAGCGCGGCAACCGGCTGCATGGCCGCACTGGACGCGGATCGTTACCTGGCTTCGTAGCCTTAACGTATGAAGGAAAAGCCGGAACATGATGCTGACTTGTTCCGGCAAGCACTGCAGGGAGTGACGCCGCTCACTCCTTCCGGCCGCATCACCCAGGCGGCCAAACCGCGCAAGCCTGCGGCCCTCACCTCTGCAACAACCGAACTCCCCGACTTCCTTTCCGATCATGGTGCAGGCGATATCGCCGCCGTCGAATTCCTGCGCCCCGGCCTGAACCGCATGACCCTGCGCAAGCTGCGCCGCGGCGAATGGCCGCCGCAGGGCGAAATCGACCTGCATGGCCTGAGCAGCGACGCCGCGAGAAAACAGCTGGTTGCCTTCCTGCACAGCGCCATGCAGCGCGGCCTGCGCTGCGTCAATGTGATCCACGGCAAGGGCTGGCGCAGCGAGGGGCGTGACGGGATATTGAAAGTTCACACGCGCCACTGGTTGACGCAACATCCGCAAGTATTGGCGTTCTGCGAAGCGCCTGCGAACGCCGGAGGGGGCGGGGCCGTGCGGGTATTGCTGAAAAGCAGCTAGCTCGATCTGTCGCTACAAACAACAAAGGCTCCCGCAGGAGCCTTTGTCGATAAGAACCGGATCGCTTACAGTTCTTTGGCGTGAGCTGCCAGGTATTTGGCAACGCCTTCGGTCGATGCGCCCATGCCGGCCTTGCCCTTGCTCCAGCCTGCCGGACAAACTTCGCCGTGCTCTTCCGTGAATTGCAGTGCGTCAACCATGCGCAGCATCTCGTCAATGTTGCGGCCCAGCGGCAGGTTGTTCACCACCTGGTGTTGCACGACGCCGGAGCGGTCGATCAGGAAGGAACCGCGATAGGCGACGCCGCCTTCGGCTTCAACGTCATAGGCCTTGCAGATCTCGTGCTTGATGTCGGCAACCAGTGTGTAGCGCACTTGGCCGATACCGCCGTTGTTTACCGGGGTGTTCTTCCACGCCAGGTGGGTGAAATGGGAGTCGATGGATACGCCGATCACTTCCACGTTGCGCTTCTTGAACTCTTCCAGGCGATGATCGAAGGCAATGATCTCGGACGGACATACAAAGGTGAAGTCCAGCGGGTAGAAATACACAACAGCGTATTTGCCGGCGATCTGTTTCTTCAGATTGAAGTTCTCGTTGATCTCGTTGTTGCCCATGACGGCGACAGCGTTGAAATCGGGAGCCTGCTTGCCTACGAGTACTGCCATGATGATCTCCTTAGAGGTAGTGTGGAAAATGGGAAGCTTTTCTTGAGTGAATTGCTAGGATATCAAATTTACCAGATATGCCAGCAGTGTCAACTAAATCGACCTTGAAATGCAAGAAGCCCCCTGGCTCAATCGCATACTCCCATCTCATTGCAAATCCCGGCGTTCTGTCACGTAAATCAAGCAGTTCGTCGGCCGGTGGAGCCATTCGTCAGCTGGTTTGCACCATTCGCGAACGCCCCCCTGCAGCTGCCTAATGGCTCTAGGTAAAAACCTTAACTTTGGGTATGCTTATGCTACCTGTCATATATCAGAGCATTATCAACGCTGTGATAGTGGCAAAGAAACACTTGGGCAATCAGCGGATGCACATGCCTAATAAAAATAAATAATGTAGTAATTCAAATACATAAACTACTTATTCGGAGGTATGCATGTCGAACGAAGAGGTTTTTTTCAAATGGTCTCCTGACTACAGCGTCAACATCAAGACGATCGACGATCAGCACCAGGAATTGGTCAATATCCTTAACCGCTTGTTCGTTGCGGTTTCCAAGCGCGAAGGCGACAAAGCCATCGCCGGAATACTGGATGCGTTGGTAAGCTACACCCAGAAACATTTCGCATTGGAAGAACGCCTGATGCAACAGGCAAAATACAAGGATTTTGAGGCGCATAAAGCCGAGCACCAGAAGCTGATCGAACAGCTCGACCAACTCAGCAAGAAATTCATGCTCGATGAAAAGCCGATCTATTTCGAGATGTTGAGCTTTTTGAAGACTTGGCTCAAAGGCCACATTCAGGGCGTGGACAAGAAATACAGCGTCGCCCTGCAGCAAGCCGGTTTTTCTGTGGCAGCCTGGGAAGCCGAAGCTACTGCAGAGTTCGCCCAGATGTCGAACTCGAAAAAATGGTGGGAAGTCTGGAAGGCAGCCTGATCAGGCGTTTTCCGGCATCCTGGCGGGAACAGACTGGATTCCGTTAGTCGCGTTCCCGCCCGTTGACCGGATTTGGCGCGTTTTTCGGCGCCATATGGAATTTCTTCAATTAAATCAAATAGCCTTGGCTTCGCGCTGGCCTTTGCCGGTCAGCATCGCATACCCCATCTGCAGCATGACGGCACAGCCGATATAAATGACTGCCACCTCGACGTATGAGCCGTAGTACTGCGCCACGCGGGAAAAATATTCGATGAAGCTCATGTTGCCAAAGTAACCTGCCAGCAAGTAGAAACTCACATTGGCGATGACGAAGGCCAAGCTCCCCGCAGCGGCACCGGCTGCGAACAAACCAAGCAGCCCCTTCACGGCCAGGTTATGACGCGGCGCATACCAGCGCCCAACGAACCACAGCGCAGCATAGGCAACCATGAGGAAGCCATAAGCCGAGGTCACGCACCATGCACTGACATCGCGAAAGTTGATCGCGTAGTAGTCCACCAGCGCGGCTTCGACCAGCAACAGCGCGAGAATCGCCAGACCGCCTCGCATGCGACCGAGATACAAACCGCCGAGGAAAAATACAGCGTAGGAGGCGTCGGGCAAGGACACCGACGAACCGAAATGGTCGTAGCGCGTCATTGCCATCAGCACCATCAGTGCGATGGCGATCCAGGTTGTTTTGTTTTGCATGATTTTCATGTTGTCTCCTGAGCGTTCCTGCCACCAAAATAGCAGCGAGAACTTTAACAGAAAAGGCAGGGGCAGGCGACATATGGACTCTTTCGACATGCACTCCTTGCACAAGTTGTACGTTGCGCCAGTATTGCACTGCCTTATTTTATAAATGATAGTGCCTGCAGCATCTCGCTCCTCAAAAGTTCTGCCTAAAGTCAGAGGGAAATATATTCCTACAAATTAGTGATCAATACACATATTTCAGGCTTAAGTAATACGCTCTCGGATCGCTCGGATAATAGTAATAACTTGATACAAACGTTCCATTGGGCATGCTCACACTCCCATGCCCTCCAGTCGTTGCATAGTTGCTCCCCGCAATGTTTTTTATGGTAAAGCGCGCTTCCCATGGACCCGATTTATAGCTTGAATACACATCCACAACCGTTGCGGATGGTATTTTGTGCAGCGTATTGGTCGTATCCCCATCGTAATACTGGCTGCCGATATAGGTCATCACCCCGCCGAGTCCCCAATGGGCATCGAGCGTGTAACTGGCGCGCGCATTGAATGTAGCGTCCGGCACCAAGCTGATGGTATTGCCGTTGTAGGCTCCGCCAGCGTAGCGGGATTTCTGCAGCTTCCCGCCCAGTGAAACAATCAGATTCTGTGTGACGGAGGTGGTCGAATCGAACATGATCCCTTTTCGACGAATCACATTGGGATCATTCGCATTGCCCCCCGTGTTCGGGTCATACCTGATTTCATGCTGCGTATCCGACTGGAAGAGCGAGGCCGTCAACCGGGTCTGCCAGAAATTCCATTCCCCGCCCGTTTCATAGGTCTGGGACACCTGTGGCTGAAGGATGCCGTTGAATATCCGGTTGAACGTTACGGGATCCCATCCCCAGAATTCGTCGATATTGGGGAAGCGGAAAGACTGGTTCCATTTGACGAACATCTTCTGTCCATCGAGATAATTGAAGTTGACAGCCAGATCAGCTGCATTCGCCGAATAGGTCTTGCTTGCATTGACAGCAGGAGAATAGGTATTTGCATCGTACGCAGTTGCCGCCTGGGTCTGGCGCCTGGCTCCTCCACTCACTTCGACCGATGAAGACAGCGGAAAACGCTCAATGATATAGGGAGAGCGGCTAAGCAAGGTCGCGTTGCCGCTATCGTTCATGCTGCTTGCTCCGTAGAGAGTCAGGTTCTGTTGCGCCAAGGCACTGTATTGGTCGCTTGAACCTTCGTTGGATTTGTTAAAGTCATACCCTGCGACCGTGGTTCCCCATTTGCCCCAGTCCGCTTTCACGCGCGGGGTCAGGTTCCAGGACCAGCTTTGCAAACTGTTATTGCTTGGGCTTGCAAAACCTGCATTGAAGGCAGCCTGGCTGGAATAATAAGGCCGATAGAAGTTCGACGTTCGGGTGCCATACATCACCTCCCCTTCAAATGTCAGCTCATCATTCAGGCGCCGTACGTCCCCCAGCCAGACACGGCTGTTATCGACCTTGTTGGCCGAACCCACGTTGTTGAACTTGGCCAGTTGCGGATTGCCTTGCCCGACTTCTCCCATCACGCCACCGGGAGCCTGTGCATTCGAATGGCTTGCGTTGACCCCCAGGTAGATTTGATCCAGTCCATCCAGGAATTCGGTCAGCTTGCCGCCAAAAGAATACAGGTCCGCAGCCGAGTTTTCCCGCCAGCCATCGGTGTTCGCCGCATTGGCATTCAACTTCAGGACCGTGTTTCCGGAGCCCAGGTTCAGGTCTGCATTGGTCATGACCGTGCCAAAGCTGCCTGCCTTGACCGTCACATCGTTGACTTTCGCACCATTGTTCCTGGTGATGATGTTGATCACTCCGCCTACCGCGCCGTTGCCGTACTGTACGCTCGCCCCTCCCCGCAATATCTCGATACGCTGTATGGAGCCCAGCGGGATCGACTCCCATGAAACGGCTGACGAATCGATAGGATTCAACCTTTGACCATCAAGGAGGATCAGAGTCGTGCTATTTGCCGCTGCTCCATATCCTCCCATATCAACCGAAGCGCCCAGCCCAAGCTGCCCTAGGCTGGTGCCGTTTACAACCAGCCCGCCAAGCTGGGATAGGACCTCGGGGATATTATTTGAACTGGAGTTCTCGATCTCCTCTCGCGTAATGACCTTGACGTTGGCGGGTACGTGATTTGAACTTTCTTCAAAGCGCGAAGCGGAAACCAATATTTCCGGTAGCGCCCCTTCATTAATTGATTCATCGGTTGCCGCATAGACAATACAAGGTGCCGCACACAATAATGCGGCACAAATTCCTTTTTTTATTTGCATGAGATATTTCCTGAATGAATCCAAGCGTCCCCGTTGGAACATTGAACAAAATCAGGAGTTGCGACGAGAAGTGGGAATGAACGTTGAAGCGAGCACCCATGCGCCTCCCGCGCACTTCCTGAACCTTGCCCAAGGCCGGTATCCGGGCTCACAAGTCATGATTCGCCGCCTTCCCATGATTGCTCACAGTGGCTAACTGGCAAATCCACACTTGCTTACCGTTGCGGGGGCAGCACAGGCTTTGAAGTCAATACTTCCTCACCTGTTTCCCGTTTAACTGAAAGGCTCGCACCTTCCTGCACCTTGAAGCGGATCGGATTCTACCAGAGGCTATTTCAATAAATTCCAAAGCACTTGCAAAACATTCCGTTAGCGATTGACTTAACAGACTTTTTAAATTTATAGTGCCGGTATGCATAGCGAACTCGACATCCTCGAACAAAAATTGGGCCAGCTGGTACAACTCACCCAGCATCTGCGTGCAGAGAATCTGCAATTACGCCAGGAAATCGCCGCTGCCGTCAGCCAGCAACGCAGGAGTCAGGACAAAGCAAGCGAAGCTGCGCTACGCCTTGAAAAGCTCCTCTCCCAACTTCCCCAGGACGCACAATGAGCAAAATCAGTTCTCTGGATGTGACCATCCTCGACCGCGAGTTGCGCGTCGCCTGTCCGGAAGACGAGCGCGCCGAGTTGCTCGATGCCGTTGCCTACCTGGACAAGAAAATGCGCGAGATACGCGATGCCGGCAAGGTCGCCTCGGTCGAGCGTATCGCCATCATGGCCGCGCTCAATATCGCACATGAACTTCTTACCACACGAGTCGGCGGCGGATTTGACCTCTCCGAATTCAAGCGTAGAATGCAAACCATGCAGGCAACGGTCGATTCTGCGTTAGCAGAACAGGACGAGTTGTTCTAGGAAGTGATTTAAAGCATTTCCAAAGGTTTGTTCCCTGCGGTGTTCGACAGACTCATAATTCTTTGAACCCATGAGCTAATGCTTAGGTTGAGACCCATTAAAGTCGCTGTTGTGAGCATCCCTCGCGGATGCACCTGATGTGACCGGGAACCGACCCTCTTGAACCCCGGTTCAAGACATTGAGTCAAAAACGGCACAGGCGGGGAACTCTATTCCAAATGCGGCTTCGGCCGCATTTTCTTTTCAGCGAGTTCAATATGCGATTCTGGCTAATGAAATCCGAACCCTCCGACTGCAGCATCGACGACCTGGCAACGATGAAGGGCCAGACCGTGGCTTGGTACGGCGTGCGCAACTACCAGGCACGCAACTTCATGCGCGACCAGATGCAGGTCGGCGACGGCGTGCTGTTCTACCACTCCAATTGCAAAGAGCCCGGCATCGCCGGTATCGCCGAAGTGGCGAACCACGCCTATCCCGATGCCACGCAGTTCGACAAGAAGAGCAAATACTTCGACCCGAAGTCCACGCCCGAACAGCCGCGCTGGATGAACGTGGACGTGAAACTGGTGCAAAAGATCGCGCTCATCTCCATCGAGGAACTGAAGCGCCATCCCGAACTGGAGCACATGCGCACGCTGCAGCGCGGCAACCGGCTCTCCATCACCCCGCTCGATCCAGCCGAATGGCGCTTCATCACAACCAGACTGGTTAAATAGATCATGGAATGGCTGGCCGCATATTTAATGCTCGGTGCTGTCACCGGATTCCTCGCCGGGCTGTTCGGCGTCGGCGGCGGGCTGCTACTGGTACCGGTATTGTTGCTGATGTTCGATGCGCAGCAGTTCACCGCCGCACACACCATGCACCTCGCGCTCGGCACGTCCATGGCGACCATCCTGTTCACCTCCATCGCCAGCATGCGCAAGCACCACCAGCACGGTGCGGTGAACTGGCAAGTGGTGCGCCGCATCACCCCCGGCATCCTGTTCGGCACCGCCCTTGGCGCGCTGACCGCCTCGGCCATTCCGGCGAAGGGGCTCGGTATCTTCTTCGCGCTGTTCGTCTATTTCGCCGCCGGGCAGATCCTGCTCGACAAGCGCCCGCATCCCTCGCGCCAATTGCCCGGCCTCGCGGGCATGAGCCTCGCCGGCACGCTCACCGGCTGGCTCAGCAGCCTAGTGTCCATTGGCGGCGGCACCATCGTGGTGCCCTTCCTCGTCTGGTGCAACGTGCCGATCCGGCATGCCATCGGCACGGCCGCGGCCATCGGCTTCCCCATCGCGGTCGGCGGCACCATCGGCTACATCATAGTCGGCTGGAACAGCACAGGACTGCCTGACCCTCATCTCGGTTACGTCTACCTACCCGCGCTGCTCTGGGTCGCCTTGGCCACCGTGCTCACCGCCCCGCTCGGCGCCAAGGCCGCGCACCGCATGAAGGTAGAACTGCTGCGCAAACTCTTCGCCGTGCTGCTGATCGTGCTGGCGACCAAACTGCTATGGAAAGTGCTGGGCTGATGGACGCCGCATGGGAGGGGGCGGTGAAGCGTGGCGATGTGCCGACGGTACGCACGCTGCTTGCCCAAGGCGCAGACATAGACGCTCGCGATCACTACGGCCAGACAGCGTTGATGCTGGCAGCACATGCCGGTCACCACGAGATCGCCGGGATGCTCATCGCACACAATGCCAGCCTAGACGTCACCGCCAAGTTCGGCCTCAGCGCCCTGATGCTCGCCATCGTAGCCGGGCATGCGAAAATCGCCGGCATGCTGTCCAAGGCTGGCGCAGACCTGTCGTTACGTGGCAGCGGTGCGCCCGGATTCGCCGGCAAGACTGCTTATGATCTTGCGCTGGATCGTGACATGCCGGAACTGTCCAGGATATTGGCGCCGCAAACTGACCGATAAGGATGCGATGAAATCCGACGATACCCGCTGCGCCGAATATCGCAAATTCAAGAAGATCGATGAGGCATTCCGTACTGGCGACCTAGCTGCCTTGCGCGCGGCGGTCGACGACCCTGACGATGTACCCAACGGCGCGATGCCGCTGACGATAGGCTCGTGTCTGGAATACGCGATCTACCACAGCCCCTTGCCGTTCATACGCACCCTGCTGGAGATTGGCGCCGATCCGAATCCGGAGCACCACGCCGGCTTCCCGCCGCTGATCGCAGCCCTTTCCTGCAGCCGTTCGCATCCCGGCTCGCCGGCCCGGCCGGATGTGCCGGAGATCCTGAAAGTGCTGTTCGAATTCAAAGCCGACCCCAACCAGCGCGGCATCAACGATTACACCGCGCTGCACGTGGCAGTGGGCGAACGCAATCTGGAAGCGGTGCAGCTGCTGCTGCAAGCCGGTGCCGACCCGCTGCTGCGGACGCGCATCGATGATTGCGAGACGGCTCGGGAATTGGCGGAAAGTGCAGGGTTGGTTGAATTTTCGGGGCTGCTGGCTGGGTGGGAAACCAGATTGGAAAAACCATAGGTTTGCCACTAGCCTTGCCACTCGGTTCGTAGCGAGCTCATATCAGGCCGTTCGTCCTGAGCTTGTCGAAGGATGGGCGAAGCCCGCAGTCCTTGAAGTCAACACCGTCGTAGCCCGACGGTGCTGGTGTGGTAAACCGTTCATGCTTCGACAAGCTCAGCACGAACGGAGCAGAGAGCCCCTATGCCCCCAAATACGCCCGCTGTACCGCATCACTCCCCAGCAGCTCACTCGCCGCCCCGACAAAGTGATCACCCCGCTCTCCAGCACATAGCCGCGTTGCGCGGCTTCCAGCGCCAGTTTGGCGTTCTGCTCGACCAGCAGGATGGTGACGCCATGCGCGGAGATGTCGCGGATGGTCTCGAAGATCTTTTCCACCATCAGCGGGGCCAGGCCCATGCTGGGCTCGTCGAGCATGAGCAGGGTGGGATGGCTCATCAGCGCGCGCGCCATGGCGACCATCTGCTGTTCGCCGCCGGACAGCGTGCCGGCCAGTTGCGAACGACGCTCGGCCAGACGCGGGAACAAGGCGTACATGCGTTCAAGATCGGTAGCAGTCTCGGCTTTGTCGCTGCGCACATAGGCGCCCATCAGCAGGTTCTCTTCCACGGTGAGGCGCGCGAAGATGCCGCGGCCTTCCGGCACCAGTGAGATGCCGTTGGCGACGCGCTGGTGCGCAGGGACGTGCAGCAGCGACTGTTCCCGATAGTGCAGTTTGCCGGAGGCGGGATGCAGCAGTCCGGCCAGTGCCTTGAGCGTGGTGGTCTTGCCCGCGCCGTTGCTGCCGATGAGGGTGACGAGTTCGCCCTGGGCGATGGTGAGGCTGATGCCTTTGAGGGCTTGAATGCCGCCGTAGGAGACTTTGAGATCTTGGACTTCTAATATATTTGTGGTGGCGATCACGTTGGTTCCCCCACCCCAACCCCTCCCCCGGAGGGAGAGGGGCTATTCACTTCACCCCCAAGATAGGCGGCAATCACAGCCGGGTCGCGGCGCACTTCGTCGGGTACGCCTTCGGCGATCTTCTTGCCGTAATCGAGCACGGCAACGCGATCACACAAACCCATGATGAGTTTGACGTCGTGCTCGATCAGCAGCACGGTGACGCCGCTGGCGCGTATTTTTTGCAGCAATGCTTTCAGCGCAACGGTCTCGGTCGCGTTCATGCCGGCTGCCGGCTCGTCCAGCGCCAACAGCTTGGGCTCGGTGGCCAAGGCGCGCGCGATCTCCAGACGGCGCTGCTCGCCATAGGATAGATGCTTGGCCAAGGTCTGGTGCGCGCAGTCGATGCCGACATATTCCAGCAACTCGCGCGCACGCTGCACCGTGTCGCGCTCCTCGGCACGCGCCGCCGCATGGCGCGTCAATGCGCCCCAGATGCCGGTACGCGTGCGCAGGTGGCGACCGACCATGATGTTTTCCAGCGCGCTCATGTTGGCGAACAGGCGGATGTTCTGGAAGGTGCGCGCAATGCCGGCTTGCGCCAGCAGATGCGGCTTGCTGCGCGTATAGCGCTGCCCGGCGAAATCGAATGAGCCGCTATCCAGTTGATATAGCCCAGTGACGACGTTGAACAGCGTGGTCTTGCCTGCGCCGTTGGGGCCGATCAGTCCGTAGATCTCGCCACGCCTGATGTGCAGCGAAACATCGGCCAGCGCGGTCACGCCGCCGAAATGCTTGCCGACATTTGCCAACTCCAGCAGATGGTCACTTGGCGGCGTCATACACCGTCTCCTGTTCCTGATGCAGCACGCTGTCGTCGGCATCAAATTCGCGGCGGCGCTGCGTCGACGGCCACAGGCCGGCCGGCCGCCACAGCATCACCAGGATCAGCGCCAGGCCGAACATCAGCATGCGTAGACTTTCCGGATCGACCACCACCTTGCCCAGCAGCGCCTGCTGCACCGGCCCCGCCGCGTTGCGGAACAGTTCTGGCAGCGCCACCAGCAATACGCCGCCCAGCACCACGCCACCGACGTTGCCCATGCCGCCCAGCACCACCATACACAGGACCATGATGGATTCCATCAGGCTGAAACTCTCCGGACTGACGAAGCCCTGAAAGCCGGCGAACAGCCCGCCCGAGATGCCGCCGAAGGTGGCCCCCATGGCGAAGGCCAGCAGCTTGATGTTGCGCGTGTTGATGCCCATCGCCGAGGCGGCGACCTCGTCTTCGCGTATCGCCACCCAGGCGCGGCCGATGCGCGAGTCCTCCAGCCGGCGCGAGACGAAGATCACCAGCAGCGTGAAGGCGAGGAACAGGTAGTAATGCCAGTGCACGTCGTCGATGCGAAAACCGAACCACTCGTATGAGTTGCCGAACGAGAACCCGCCCAGCTGCAACGGGTCGATGCGCGCTGATGCCCTGCGGCCCGTTGGTGATGTTGACCGGCGCGTTCAGGTTGTTGAGGAAGATGCGGATGATCTCGCCGAAGCCGAGCGTGACGATGGCGAGGTAGTCGCCGCGCAACTTGAGCGTGGGCGCGCCGAGCAGCACGCCGAAGCCGCAGGCGATCAGCGCCCCCAACGGCAGCACCACATACATCGGCCAGTGCAGGCCGAACTGCGGCGAGCCAAGCAGCGCGTAGGTGTAGGCGCCGACCGCGAAGAACGCGATGTAGCCGAGATCGAGCAGGCCGGCGTAGCCGACCACGATGTTGAGCCCCAGTGCCAGCATGATGTAGAGCAAGGCGAAATCGGCGATGCGCACCCAGCCGTGGCCGAACAAGGCGTCGATGACGAAGGGCAGCGCCAGCAGGGCCAGTGCGATCGAAAGATGGCGCGACGACGAACGCAGCTTCATGCACGCTCCGCCAGTTTCTCGCCCAGCAGGCCGGACGGACGGAAGATCAGCACCGCGATCAACACGAAGAACGCGAACACGTCCTGGTAGTTGCTGCCAAGGAAGCCGCCGGTGAGATCGCCGATGTAGCCCGCGCCCAGGCTCTCGATCAGCCCCAGCAGCACGCCGCCCACCATCGCGCCGCGCAGGTTGCCGATGCCGCCAAGCACCGCGGCGGTAAAGGCCTTCAGGCCGAGCATGAAGCCCATGTAGTAATGCACGATGCCGTAGTTGGCACTGACCATGAAACCGGCGATGGCGGCCAGCGCCGAGCCGAGCATGAAGGTGACCGAGATGACGCGATCGATATCCACGCCCATCAGCGCGGCGGCGGCAGGATGTTCGGCCACGGCACGCATCGCGCGACCGAGGCGGGTGCGATGGACCAGCCACATCAGCCCCGCCATGATGACGAGGGCGACGATGACGATGACGATCTGCACATCGTTCACCGTCGCGCCGGCCAGCTGGTGCGATGCGCTATTGAACGGCAGCGGGAAGGAATGGTATTCGCGTCCCCAGATCATCATCGCCAGGTTCTGCAGCACGATGGAAACGCCGATGGCGGTGATCAATGGCGCCAGGCGCGGCGCATTGCGCAAGGGACGATAGGCGATGCGCTCGATGCCATAGCCCAGCGCCATGCATACCGCCATCGCCACCATCAGGCTGAGCAGCACTGCCAGCACTGGCGCCAGCGCCGCCGCCAGCAAGGCCTGCAGCACGGTCAGTGCGATCATCGCACCTATCATCACCACCTCGCCATGCGCGAAGTTGATCAAGCCGAGGATGCCGTAGACCATGGTGTAACCCAGTGCCACCAGCGCATACACGCTGCCCTGCACCAGGCCGTTGATGATCTGCTGAAAAAGGGTTTCCACGATTACCTGGGCGATCTATACAAAGAAAAAGCGACACACCTGGTGTCGCTTTCCATAACTACACGATGCCTCACGGTTTCGCCGCGGGCGCACCGCCCATGGTCTGCACCGCGTGCCACTGACCTTGGCGCGCCTGATAGATGGTGACAGCGCCGCCCTTGATGTCGCCCTTCTCGTCGAAGGCGATCTTGGCGGTCACGCCGTCGAGTTCGGTTTTGCCGATTTCCGGCAGGTATTTGGCGGGATCGGAGGAACCGGCCTTCTGCATCGCGGCGATCATCACATTGACCGCGTCGTAGCAGTATGGCGCATACAGCTGGATCGGCTGGTGGAAGCGTGCCTCATAACGTTTGGCGAAATCGCGGCCGCTCGGCATGTTGTCCAGCGGCACACCGGGCAGCGAGGCATAGGTTCCATCCGCGGCCGCACCCGCCAGCTCAATCAGCTTGGGTGTATAGCCGCCGTCGCCCATCATGAACTGCGTTGTCATGCCCAGCGCCCGCATTTGCTTGACCATGGGCACACCTTGCGGGTCCATGCCGCCGAAGAACAGCACGTCGGGCTGCTTGCCCTTGATCGAGGTCAGCACCGCGGTGAAATCCACGGAATGGTCGGTGGTGTATTCGCGCGCGACGATCTGCGCACCGTTGGCCTCGGCCGATTTGACGAATTCATCCGCAAGGCCTTGTCCATAAGCAGTACGGTCATCGATCACGGCGATCCTCTTCGCCTTCACCACGCGGGTGGCGAATTCGCCCAGCGCCTTGCCTTGCTGCGCGTCGTTGGTCATCACACGGAACGCTGTTTTGTAGCCCTGCGCGGTGAATTTGACGGCGGTGGCGGAAGGCGAGATTTGCGGGATGCCGTTCTTGTAGTAAATGGCGGAAGCGGGAATGCTGGTGCCGGAATTCAAGTGGCCGATCACGCCGTTCACTTTGTCGTCCACCAGTTTCTGCGCCACGATCGTCGCGGTCTTCGGGTCGGTCTGGTCATCTTCGCTGAGCAGTTCGAAGTGCGCTTTCCTGCCGCCAATCATCACCCCTTTGGCGTTGGCATCGTCGATCGCCATGCGTGTGCCGTTTTCGTTGTCCTTGCCGATATGCGCTTGCGGCCCAGTGAGCGGACCGGCGGCGCCGATCTTGATTATCAGTTCGCCGGAAGCTGATGCTGGAGTTGAGTCTGTTTCACTTTTTCCGCAACCGATGATTGCGGCGCAAAGCCCGACAGACAGAAGAAATCTAGTGTTCAACATATTGAAATCCGGCCAATACAGGGAATTGGCGGATTATGCGGAGCCCTCCAACCCTTGTCAATTAAGCGGCTAGGAGCAATAAAAAAGCCGGCTTGAGCCGGCTTTTTCAGAAGTGTCGCAATTAAGCTTACTTCAGACCCATGATGAATTTAACCAGAGTCTTGATGTCGCCTGCGGCAACCTTGGGAGAATTGGGCGGCATTGGCATCGCGCCCCAGGCACCGGAACCACCCTTGGCTACCTTGGCTTCCAGCTTGGCTTCTGCGCCAGCATCGCCTTTGTACTTCTTGGCAACGTCCATCCAGGAAGGACCGACCAGCTTCTTGTCGATGGCGTGGCATGCTGTGCAACCGCTCTTCTTGGCCAACTCAGGCATATCGGCTGCCATTGCGGAACCGGCGATCATCAGGCCTGCAGCTACGACCATGCTTGCAACGATAGATTTCATATTCTCTCCAATTTTCAAGTTTAACTACGATTAGTTGAATAATGCGGGTGACCCCTCACGCATTCTAAACAACCCCGCCTGATTTGCAAACCTGCGGGGCGGTCAGGCAATAACGCCGATAGTGACGGCACCGTTGACACATTCCCGGCAGGGTTACTTCAATGACAGGATAAAGCGCACCAGGGATTTGATGTCGTCATCCCCCACTCGCGGCGAATTCGGCGGCATCGGCACGTTTCCCCACACCCCGCTGCCACCTTTGGAAACCTTGGCGATCAACTTGGCTTCGGCATCTTTTTGGCCGCGATATTTTGCCGCGACATCGTTCCATGCGGGCCCGACCAGTTTCTTGTCTATCGCGTGACAAGCGAAACAGCCGCTTTTTTGCGCCAGCGCCCGGCCATCGGCATTGACATCAGCAGCGCCAGCCTTGGCTTCCTGTGGAGCCGCAGATGGTTGGGGCATCGCCTGGGCCGGACTAGCCGCAGGTGGCGCAGAACTCGCCGGTGCAGCTTCTGTATGTTGTGCGGGCTCTTCCCGCTGGCAACCGTAAATCACGGATGCCAGCATCGACATCAGCAACACTGAAATAGTTGTCCTTGTCATATCCATCTCCTTTCGTTAATCGCCACTCAGTCAGAATGCTCCAGCCAGTTGAGCAAATAGGCCCACTGCTCCAGTTCGCGTTCGGCCAATGAAGGAGGCAGATCGAACAGGGTCTTGCCTTCGAAAGCCGCATTGACGTAGACCTGGGCCTCGCGGAGATAGGCCAATACGGGCATGTCCAGTCCCTTCAGGAACTGCTCCAGTGTCAGTGCTGCACGAGTGCGCGAATCCATGCGCATGCCGACGACTCCGACAAAGATCTTGCCCTTGCGCACGGTTTTCTCGTGATGCAGGATGTCCAGGAAATCCCGGCTGGCCTGGATATCGAAAGCAGAAGGCGCGATCGGCACGATCACCTTATGCACCAGTCTGAGTGCATGTTCCAGATTCTTGCCATGCAAGCCAGCAGGAGAGTCGATCACCAGCCAGTCCAGCGGCGAATTTTTTTCGCCATCCGACTGCATCAGTTCGATGCCTGGAAAACCGAGCGGACGATTCGCCAGCCATTGTGTCGCCGATTTTTGCCGATCCAGATCCAGCATCGCCACCCGTCGACCGCGCGAAGCCAGATAGCCCGCAATATTGGTGGACAACGTGGTCTTGCCGCTGCCGCCTTTGGGATTTGCAATCAGTATCGCCTTCACGCCACCGCCTCTCCCCAGCCGGGTGATGTTATTTGTGCTCCACCAGCGTCACATCGCGCACTGCGCCCTTATCCGCACTGGTCACCATCGCCGCGTAAGCCCTGAGCGCAGCCGATATCTTGCGCGGACGCTCGGCGGCCGGCTTCCAGGCCTGTTTGCCCTTAGCCTCCATCGCGGCACGGCGCTGAGCCAGCTCGGCGTCCGTGATCGCCAGGCTGATCTTGCGATTGGGGATATCGATCTCGATGGTATCGCCTTCCTGCACCAGGCCGATCGCACCGCCGCTCGCCGCTTCCGGCGAGACATGGCCGATGGACAATCCCGAGGTGCCGCCGGAGAAGCGGCCGTCGGTGAGCAGCGCGCAGGCTTTGCCCAAGCCTTTGGATTTCAGATATGAAGTCGGATACAGCATTTCCTGCATGCCGGGGCCGCCCTTGGGGCCTTCATAGCGGATCACCACCACGTCGCCCGCAACGATCTGATCGGCGAGAATGCCTGCGGTCGCCGCGTCCTGGCTCTCGAACACGCGGGCACGGCCGCTGAACTTGAGGATGCTCGCATCCACACCGGCCGTCTTGACGATGCAGCCATCCAGCGCGATGTTGCCGTGCAGCACGGCGAGCCCGCCATCCTGCGAATAGGCATGCGCCTTGTCGCGGATGCAGCCCTTGGCGCGGTCGGCATCCAGCTCGGGATAGAGCATGGACTGCGAGAACGCGATGGTGGTGGCGATACCGCCGGGGGCGGCGCGGTAGAACTTCTTCACTTCCTCATCCTGCGTCTGGGCGATGTCCCACTGCCTGAGCCCGTCGCGCAAGGTCTTGCTGTGCACGCTGCCGGCTTCGCCATGCAGCAATCCGGCACGATCCAACTCGCCCAGGATGGCAACGATACCGCCGGCACGATGCACGTCTTCCATGTGGTATTCGGATGACGGCGCAACCTTGCACAAGGTCGGCACCCTGAGCGACAGGCGATCCATGTCTTTCATGGTGAAGTCCACGCCCGCCTCGCGAGCCACCGCCAGCAGGTGCAACACCGTATTGGTGGATCCGCCCATGGCGATATCCAGCGTCATCGCATTCTCGAACGCCTTGAACGTCGCGATGCTGCGCGGCAGCACCGAGGCGTCGTCCTGCTCGTAATAACGTTTGGCGAGTTCGACGATCAGGCGCCCGGCACGCAGGAACAACTGCTTGCGCTCGGCATGCGTCGCCACCAGAGAGCCGTTGCCGGGCAGCGAGAGACCCAATGCTTCGGTCAGGCAATTCATCGAGTTGGCGGTGAACATGCCGGAGCAGGAACCGCAGGTCGGGCAGGCGGAACGCTCGATGGCATCCACCTCGGCGTCGGACACGTGACTGTCGGCCGCGGCAACCATCGCATCCACCAGATCCAGTCCGCGGACCTTGCCCTGCCAGTTGACCTTGCCGGCCTCCATCGGTCCGCCGGACACGAACACCACCGGGATGTTCAGGCGCATCGCGGCCATCAACATGCCGGGCGTGATCTTGTCGCAGTTTGAGATGCACACCAGCGCGTCGGCGCAATGCGCGTTGACCATATACTCGACACTGTCGGCGATCAGGTCGCGACTGGGCAGCGAATAGAGCATGCCGTCGTGCCCCATTGCGATGCCGTCGTCGATGGCGATGGTGTTAAATTCCTTGGCGATGCCGCCCGCCTTCTCGATCTCGCGCGCCACCAGCTGCCCCATGTCCTTGAGGTGCACGTGGCCCGGCACGAATTGGGTGAAGGAGTTGGCGATGGCGATGATGGGCTTGCCGAAATCGCCTTCGGTCATGCCGGTGGCGCGCCACAAGGAGCGTGCGCCGGCCATATTACGGCCGTGGGTGGAGGTGCGGGAACGATATTCAGGCATGTTGTCTCTCTGATATAAAGGTGAAGCACGTATAATCCTGCGGTCAATTCTAACCGATTCGCCTATGCTCGTTCACCCGCAATTCGACCCCGTCGCCATCCACCTTGGCTCTTTCGGCATCCATTGGTACGGCCTGATGTACCTGCTTGGCTTCGTTACTTTCATCTGGCTGGGGCGACAACGCCTGCATGCGCTGAATCGTCCCGGCTGGGATGAGAAGTTCCTCGACGACCTGTTGTTCTACGGCGTACTCGGCGTGGTACTGGGCGGACGCCTAGGCGAAGTGCTGTTCTACAACCCGGGCTATTATTTTTCGCATCCACTCAAGATCGTCGCGGTATGGGAAGGCGGCATGTCGTTTCACGGCGGCTTCCTCGGCGTGATGGTCGCGATGGCGCTGTTCACCCGCAGCCGCAACATCCAGTGGCTGGCGCTGATGGATTTCATTGCCCCGCTGGTACCGCCGGGCCTGGCCTTCGGACGATTGGGCAATTTCATCAATGGCGAATTGTGGGGCCGTCCAAGCGATGTGCCCTGGGCCATGGTGTTCCCGCAGGCGGACAACATCCCGCGCCACCCCTCGCAGCTGTATGAGTTCGCACTGGAAGGCGTCGCGCTGTTCGCGCTGCTCTGGTGGTTCTCCGGCAAGCCGCGCCCAGCAGGCGCCACTTCGGGGCTATTCCTCATCGGTTACGGCAGCTTCCGCTTCATCGCCGAGTTCACGCGCAACCCGGATGATGGCATCTTCGGCTATATGACCTTCGGCATCAGCATGGGGCAATGGCTGAGCCTGCCAATGGTTCTGGCCGGAATCGGTTTGGTGGTCTGGGCCTACCGCCGCGCTCCCCGATGAATAACCTTCCAGTGCGCCTCGCCCTCGCTTGCGCGCTACTGTGCCTGAGCCATCTCGCCCATGCCGAGAATCCCGCCCCGGAAGACTGTTCCAGAATCGCAAACCGGAATGACCGCCTGAAATGCTATGACGATGCCGCCGTGATCAAACCGGTAGCGCGCAGCGCCCTGACCCGCGCATGGGATCTGGACGGACAGGGGAACCCGAACAACGAAGGCATCCGTCGCCTTGAACCCTATCGCAAGAACTATGTGCTGATCCGCTATACCTCCAATATCGACAAATCGCCATCTTCGCCGCCGCCGGATCACACGGTGACAACGCCCTATCCATACCAGAAGGTGGAAATGAAATACCAGCTCAGCGCCAAGTCGGAGATCGGCAATTACCGCGACCTGGAATTTCTGGGCTTCAAGAATTTCCGCCTGTGGGGTGCTTTCACGCAACAGTCCTATTGGCAGGCATTCAACGTGGGAGACTCCTCCCCTTTCCGCGAATCCAACTATGAGCCGGAACTCATCGGCACTTTCGGCACGGGTAATGCGCAAGGCTGGAAGCTGCTCAATCTCGGTTTGGTACACCAGTCAAACGGTCGCAGCGATCCGGAGTCCCGCAGCTGGAATCGTGTCTATCTGCAAGGCGGCTGGGAATGGGGCGATTTGAATGTTCTGGGGCGCAGGCTGGTGGCGCATCCCGGAGAATCCATCCAAGGACGACAACCCGGACCTGGTAAATTACATCGGGCGTGCCGAACTGGTTGCGCACTGGCTGCCGGACCGGGACGACGAGATTACCCTGCTGCTGCGCAGCAACCTCAATCCCCACGGGCACAAAGGCTTTATGCAACTGGATTGGGCCAGCCCCTTCCATATCGGGCATTCCTCCCAGCTCAATTTCCAGTTCACCACCGGTTATGGCGACAGCCTGATCGACTACAACCACTGGCAAACGACCTTTGGTATCGGCGTCGTTTTCAAGGAATGGTAGCCAGGCAGCCCGGTTGACACTGCGAACACCCGCCGCGATACTCCGTGCATCGCTTTAATTAAGGCTCTCTGCTTTGGAAGATTTTTCGCTGGGCTCGCTGTTCATTGCCCTTCTTTTCATTCTGATCTTTTCCGGTTTCTTCTCCGCCTCCGAGACCAGCATGATGGCGATCAACCGCTATCGCCTGAATCATCTGGTGCGCAAAGGCAACAAGAGCGCCAGGCTCACTGCAAAACTGCTCGCACAGACCGACAAGCTGCTTGGTTCGATCCTGCTCGGCAATACGCTGCTCAATGTGGCCGCCGCCACCCTGGCCGAGATCATCGTGCTGCGCCTGTATGGGCACGGCAACAGCACTGCACTGCTGATCGGTTCGCTGACGGTCACCTTCGCGATCCTGATTTTCAGCGAGATCATGCCCAAGGTCGTCGCCGCCAGCCATGCCGAGCGCGTGGCCCTGCCTTCCAGCTACATACTGGCGATCATCATCAAGTTGTTTTACCCGGTCGTGTCGATCGCCACCGCGCTGGTACGCAGTATGCTGTGGCTGTTACGCATCAACATCCAGGCCGACCATAGCCACCATAAATTGAGCCTGGAAGAGTTGCGCTCTCTGGTGCTGGAGTCTGGCAACTTCCTGCCGCGCAAGCACCAGAAGATGCTGCTGAACCTCGTCGACCTGGAGCGCATCACCGTCAACGACGTGATGATCCCGCGCAACCAGATCGAGGCGCTGAACATCGAAGCGGATCCATCCGAACTGCGACAGCAGATCATCACCTGCCACCACACGCTGCTGCCGGTTTATGCCGGAACACCCAGCAACGTCATCGGCATCCTGCATATCAAACGTATCCTGCCCCTGCTTCTGGAAACGGCGCTGGATACAGCGCAATTGCGCGGGATACTGCAAGACGCCTATTTCATTCCCTCCGACACGCCGCTGCTCAAGCAATTGCAGCAGTTTCAGGAGCGCCAGACACGCATGGGACTGGTGGTGGATGAATACGGCGAATTGCTCGGCTTGGTCACCCTGGAGAACATCCTGGAAGAGATCGTCGGCGATTTCACTACCCAATCGCCAGCCCAAACCGGCAAATTCCTGCGTCAGGATGATGGCAGCCTGTTGCTTGAAGGCAGCAGCAGCTTGCGCGAGCTGAACCGCAAGCTGGGGCTGCATCTGCCGCTGGGCGACGCAAAGACGCTCAATGGCCTCATCCTCGAACACCTGCAGGACATCCCCGAAGCCGGAACCAGCCTGAAAATCGGCGACTATCCGATCGAAATCATCCAGACGCAGGATCGAGCAGTCAAAGTGGCGCGGCTGTTCACAGCGCAGAAGCACCAGCCTTTACAACGAGAATAAAGCAATGCATCATCCAAAAACCCTTTATAATCCGGCGCATCTGGATACTTTTCATTAATTGGCAGCAAATACTGTCATGACAGCATCAGAATCGAGGTCACGGGATGGCTACTGCAAAATCTGACAAAACAAAAGAACACCAATATAGCTGGGAAGGTAAAGACAAAGCCGGCAAGAACGTTAAAGGAGATATGCGCGGCGCCGGCGAGGCCAGTGTCTCCGCACACTTGCGCCGCCAGGGCATCACTGTCACCAAGATTAAAAAAGCCAAGGCGGGCGGCGGCAAAGTCACCGAAAAAGACATCACCTTGTTCACGCGCCAGCTCGCCACCATGCTGAAGTCCGGCGTTCCGTTGCTGCAAGCTTTCGACATCGTCGGAAAGGGACATGACAACCCTGCCGTGGCGCGCTTGCTGCTCGATATCAAGACCGACGTTGAAACAGGTAGCAGCTTGGAACAATCCTTCCGCAAGTTTCCGCTTTATTTCGATGACCTGTATTGCAATCTGCTCGGCGCGGGCGAAGCCGCCGGTATTCTGGACAGCCTGCTGGATCGTCTGGCGACATACAAGGAAAAGATCCTCGCCATCAAGAGCAAGATCAAATCCGCCTTGTTCTACCCGGTCTCCATTATCGTCGTCGCCTTCATCATCACCGCCGTGATCATGATCTTCGTGATCCCGGCATTTAAGGAGCTGTTCTCCAGTTTCGGTGCCAATTTGCCCGGACCGACACTGGTCGTGATGGCCATCTCGGATTTCTTCGTCGCTTGGTGGTGGGCGATCTTCGGAATCGTTGGCGGCAGTGTGTATGGCTTCTTCTATGCCTGGAAACGCAACAAGACCATGCAACGACGCATGGACCAGATCATGCTCAAGATCCCGGTATTCGGGCCACTGGTACGCAAGGCTTCCATCGCGCGCTGGGCTCGCACCTTGGCCACCATGTTTGCAGCTGGCGTACCGTTAGTCGAAGCATTCGACTCCGTCGCAGGCGCGGCGGGTAACGCTGTATATTACGATGCAACCAAAGCCATCCAGCGCGAGGTCACCTCCGGTGTCAGCCTTACCGTCGCCATGCAAAACACCGAGGCATTCCCCAGCATGGTCCTGCAAATGGTCGCCATTGGCGAAGAGTCCGGCGCATTGGACAGCATGTTGAGTAAAGTGGCCGACTTCTTCGAGGCTGAGGTCGACGATGCCGTCGAAGCACTCTCCAGCCTGATGGAGCCAATCATCATGGTGGTGCTGGGCACGCTGATCGGTGGCATGGTGGTGGCGATGTATCTTCCGATCTTCAAAATGGGCGAAGCCGTCGGCTAACCGGCTCGCCCGGCAACAGACGCGGCAGAGCCCGCGCCTTTTGTATTTAATAAGGTGATTCGATGCTTGTTCTGCTGCAATCCAGCCCCCTGCTCTTCGCCGTGTTCGCCGGATTTTTCGGACTGCTCGTCGGCAGTTTTCTGAACGTCGTCATCCACCGCCTGCCCAAGATGATGGAGCGCGATTGGCATGTGCAATGCGCCGAGCTAAGCGGACAAACGCCGGCTTCAGCCTCGCCTTACAACCTGTTCGTACCCCGCTCCGCCTGTCCGCATTGTGGTCATGCCATCAGTGCTGCTGAAAACATCCCGGTATTGAGCTATTTGCTCCTGCGCGGCAAATGCAAAGATTGTGGCGCCGCCATTTCTCCGCGCTACCCCATTGTTGAAGCGATCAGCGGCATCTTGAGCGCCTTCGCCGCCTGGCATTTCGGTTTCGGCGCGCCCGCCATTGCGGCCATCGTACTCGTGTGGGCTCTGATTGCGCTCACCTTCATTGACTTCGACACTCAGCTCCTGCCGGACGACATCACCCTGCCACTGCTCTGGCTCGGCCTGCTACTCAATCTCAATAATGTTTACACCTCGCTGCCCAACGCCGTTATCGGCGCAGTGACCGGTTACCTCATCCTGTGGAGCGTGTACTGGCTGTTCAAGCTGACTACCGGCAAGGAAGGCATGGGCTATGGCGATTTCAAGCTGCTTGCCGTGATCGGAGCATGGCTGGGCTGGCAACTGCTGCCCCTGGTCATCCTGCTCTCCTCGCTGGTCGGCGCCGTGGTCGGTATCGCACTCATCCTGTTTGCCAAACATGGCCGCAACATCCCCATCCCCTTCGGTCCCTACCTTGCCGGCGGCGGCCTGATCGCGCTATTCTGGGGACAGGCGCTGACACAAAGCTATCTGCAGCTCCTGGCTCCGTGAGTTATCTGGTCGGACTGACAGGCGGCATCGGCAGCGGAAAAAGCACAGTCGCCAACCTGTTTGCAGCGCATGGCGCGCGCATCATCGACACCGACCTCATCTCGCGCCAATTGACACAAGCTGGCGGCGATGCCATCCCTGCACTACGTAAAGCGTTCGGGCCCGATCTTATTGATCCACAAGGCGCTCTGGATCGCAACAGGATGCGCGAGCTCGTGTTTGGGAATCCCCGCCGAGAAGGCGCGCCTGGAAAACATCCTGCATCCACTCATCTTCGCTCAGGCAAAACGGGAAGCCGCCACCGCCACCGAGACGCCCTACACCTTGATAGTGGTCCCATTGTTATTTGAAAGCGGACGTTACGCCGACTGGCTGCAGCGCGTGGTCACCGTGGACTGTCCGGAAGATGCCCAGATCACCCGCACCATACAGCGCAGCAACCTGAATGCTTCGACCGTGCGTTCCATCATGGCCCAGCAACTCGGCCGGGACGAACGGAAAAGACTGGCGGATGAAGTCATCAGTAACAATGGTTCCCTGGACGACCTGAAAGCCCAGGTGGATGCAATGCACCTCCGCCTGTGCACTTTGGCAGCGGAAAGCGATTGACGCCATGCGGCACTGCCTATATCTTTCGCAACCAACAAAACCCCTTACCAATTAAGCGATTGTGATCAGCTACGAGTTTCCTCTTAACGAACGAGTTCGCACCATGCTGCGCCTGGAAGATCTCTTCTTCCGCATCAGTCGTTTCATCGAGAGTGACGAAAGTCCTGACCACCATGCCGCCTTGAGCGTGCTGTTCGAGATCCTCGAAGTCGCGTGCCGGGCAGACCTCAAATCTGATCTGCTGCAGGAACTGGAACGCCAGAAGAAGACGTTGAACGCATTGCACAATAACCCGGAGATTCTTGAAGATGCACTGGATGCAGTGCTCGCCGAGATCGAGGGCGCCAGTACACGCCTGCTCGGTATGAGCGGAAAGATCGGCCAGCACCTGCGCGAAGACGAATGGCTGATGGCCATCAAGCAACGTGCCTGCATCCCGGGAGGCGTGTGTGAATTTGACCTTCCCTCCTACCACTACTGGCAACATCAGAGCGCCGAGCACCGCCGCAAAAACCTGAATAGCTGGTTAGGCCCGATGCTGCCGTTACGTGACGGCATCACCATCCTGCTCAAGCTGCTGCGCGAGAACGGCAAAGTGCATCACTTCACCGCGTTTCACGGCAGCTTCCAGCAAATGCAAGGGGGGCGCGTTGCTCAGATGCTGCGTATCGCGATCGACGCCGAAACACCCTGCATTCCCGAAGTCAGCGCCAATAAATACGCCCTCAACATCCGATTCGTCGAAGCGAAATATGCCGCAAAGACCGCCCTCTACGACCAGGATGTGGCATTTGACCTGACCTTCTGCTCCCTGTAATGAGCAAGCCCCCTGTCGTCACTTGCCCGACCTGCGGCAAAGAACATGTGTGGGACACCAACAATCGCTTCCGTCCGTTTTGCAGCGAGCGCTGCAAGCTCATCGATCTGGGTAAATGGGCAAACGAGGAATATCGCGTCGAACAGCGCGATCAGGAGTTACCGGACAAGGATCACCAGGCCTGACGGAGCAGGGATATCCCATGGGCACCGTGTTGCCATGCGGTCTGCATATCGTCATACGTCAGCCCACCCAGGGCGTATACCGGAATCGTCGATCCCGCCACCATCGCGGCGAACTTCTCCCAGCCCATAGACGGCGCCCCCGGATGCGATTTCGTCGGCAACACCGGTGACAACAACGCAAAATCGCAGCCCAGCGCCTCGGCACGGCGCAACTCCTCCGCGCTGTGGCACGATGCCGCACAACAATCCACTGTCGGACGTTCTTGCAATGCCGCAAGCTGAGCTGAGGTCAGTTGCACCCCGTCTGCTCCTACTTCCTGCGCCAGCGCCACATCGCCATTAAGCAGCACTCGTGCGCCGTGCTTGTGCGCCATCGCCACCACGCGCAGCGCCATGGCTCGCAATTTATCCCGCGACAATTCCTTCTCACGCAGCTGGATCAGCCGCAAACCCGCATCCAGCCTGGCCTGCAGCCTTGCCAGAAACGGCTCCACGCCCAGCTCGGCGGCATTGCTGATGGCATACAAGGTGGGCAATGCCAGCGCGCGCAGGACGGGAGCATTGGCAGGCAGCAGCGGATCGACCGTGATTTCCGGAAAATGCTGCCATGCGAACTGCTGGCCCTCGTGCGGGTGCAACTCTCCCGTCCACTCCGTCACGCGAAAAAAGTTCAGCCGCACGGTTGCGTGCGGATAGGTGAAGATCCGGGTGATCCACGGATAGGCGGTGGTGACGGCGATGCCCAGTTCTTCCTTCAATTCGCGCACCACTGCATGGTGCGCCGTCTCGCCAGGCTCGACCTTGCCGCCAGGGAATTCCCAGTAGCCGGCCCAGATTTTGCCGGGGGGGCGCTGGGCGAGGAGGAAGGAATGATCGGGGCGCTGCAGGACAGCGGCGGAGACTTCGACAATCTTATTTTGCTGCATGCCTGCCGCACCAGTCTCGAGCAAACTGCCCCGCCACCCTGCCACTCCGCGATCCCCTCATCAACGACCACTGCAGCGCCGCAGTCCTCACCTCGTCCGTCATCACTTGCTTCCATCCGTGGTGCGCCAGCCAATGCGCGGCCACGGCCAGATATTCGTCCTGCGCGAACGGGTAGAACGATATCCACAATCCGAAGCGCTCCGACAGCGACACCTTCTCTTCGACGCTCTCGGCAGGATGCACATCGTCGCCGGCATATTTGGTAGCGAGGTTATCCTGCATGTAATCCGGCATCAGGTGGCGCCGGTTCGAGGTCGCGTAGATCAGCAGATTGTCGGAGAAGGCCACCAGATCACCGTCCAGCGCGGCTTTGAGCGATTGATAACCGGGTTCGTCGGCATTGAAGGAAAGGTCGTCGCAATATAGGATGAAACGCTCGGCACGGCCCTGCACCAGACCGACGATGTGCGACAGGTCGATCAACCCCTGTTTGTCTATCTGGATCACGCGCAGGCCTTGCCCGGCATATTCGTTCATCAGCGCCTTGACCAGCGACGATTTGCCCGTGCCGCGGGCACCGGAAAGCAGCACGTTGTTCGCCGTGCCGCCACGCACGAATTGTTCCGTGTTTTGGCGAATGCGCTGCTTCTGATCGTCTATGCCGAGCAGGTCGGCCAGAGTGATGCGCTGGAAGTTTGGAACAGGGTGTAGTGTGCGCTGCTGGTGATCCCAGCGGAACGCAGCAGCGGCTTGCCAGTCCGGTGGCTGCGGATGCGCGCCAGGCAGAACTGCTTCCAAACGTGAAAGCAGTCCTTCGGCACGGGTGAGGAATCTTTCCAACTTATCCATAACGCACCTCTTTGCTTAGCCGCCCATTTCCCCTGTGCGCCGCCGAGTAGCGGAAAACAGTCAGGGGATTTCGGCGAGGACTGTCTGAGCGCGAAGCGCGAGTTCCGCAGCCGCCTGACTGTTTGAGCAACGCAGAGAACCCCGAAGGGGCGGCAAACCGGGGTCACCTTTTCTTTGGTTACTTTCTTTTTGGCGAAGCAAAAGAAAGTGACTAGCTGTCGGGCTACCCCCGACGGTTTTGATTTTAAAACCTGCGGGCTTCGCCCATCCTTCGATACGCCTTGCTACGCAAGCCACTCAGGACGAACGGTTTTAGATGCTCGACGCGAATGGCCTTAAGAAAATCAACTACGATAACTCGCGTTGATCTTCACATAGTCGTAAGAAAAATCGCAGGTCCACAGCGTCGCATCCACCTTGCCGCGGTTCAGTACTACTCGGATGGTGATGTCGCTCTGTTTCATCACGCGCGCCCCATCTTCTTCCTGATAGCTCATTGCGCGCCCGCCATGCTCGGCCACCAGCACCTCGTCGAGATACAGCTTCAGCTTCTCAACGTCGAGATCGGCCACGCCGGCATAGCCGATGGCGGCCAGGATGCGGCCGAGATTGGGGTCGGAGGCGAAGAACGCAGTCTTGACCAGAGGCGAGTGGGCGATGGCGTAGCCGATCTTCTTGCACTCGGCTTCGTCTTTGCCGCCCTCGACCTTGATGGTGATGAATTTGGTCGCGCCTTCGCCGTCACGCACGATGGCTTGCGCCAGCACGGTAGCGACCTCGGTGATCGCAGCCTGCATCGCGGCACGATCGGCCTCGCCGACCTGCGCCCCGCTTTTGCCTGTGGCGATCAGCATCAGCGCGTCATTGGTGGAGGTGTCGCCATCCACGGTGATGCAGTTGAACGATTTGTTCGCGGCTTCGCTCACCATCTGCTGCAGCATGGGCTGCGCGATTGCCGCATCGGTGGCGATGTAGCCCAGCATGGTCGCCATGTTGGGGTGGATCATGCCCGAGCCTTTGGACATGCCAGTGACGGTCACGGTCTTGCCGCCAATCTGAATTTGCCTCGACACGGCCTTGGCCACGATGTCGGTAGTCATGATGGCGTGGGCCGCATCGAACCAGTTGTCAGACTTGAGGTTGCCGATCGCCTGCGGCATTCCGGCAACGATCTTGTCGACGGGCAGCGGCTCCATGATGACGCCGGTGGAATACGGCAGCACCTGTTCTGGCGCGCAACCGAGCAGTTTCGCCAATGCGGCACAGGTGGTGCGCGCAGCATTCATGCCTTGCTCGCCGGTGCCGGCATTGGCATTACCGGTATTGATCACCAGTGCTCGGATACCCTTGTTTGCCGCAAGATGTTCTTTGGCGACAGTGACCGGCGCAGCACAGAAACGGTTGGTGGTGAACACGCCCGCGACCGTCGCCCCCTCATCCAGCTTGATGACCAGCAGGTCTTTGCGATCAGCGCGCTTGATGCCCGCCTCGGCAGTGCCCAAAGAAACGCCCGCAACGGGCAACAGGTGTGCCGCGACGAGCGTAGATAAATTGACCGGCATTTAGCTTCCTTCAGAAACGACCTTTGGTCCTGTAGATGTAGTTGCTCATCTCGACGGATTGCATATTCATGCGACGCACGATGCCGTGGGTATGGCGCACGATGCCGCGCATCACGTAGTAGACGATGGCAGGTTGCGAGTTCAGCAGGGACTCGAATCTGGAACGCTCCAGCAGCAACACCTTGCAGTCGGTCTTGGCGATCACGACGGCGCTGATTTGCGAGACATCGCCGCCTGCAAATGTGATGATCCCGGCCAGGTCACCCGGCTGCAGCAGATGCAAGGTCGCCTGTTCCCCACCCAGGGTTGCCGTCGCTTCGACTTCACCGCTGGCCAGGACGATCAGCGAGTTCTTCAGCCGCTCCTCGCCGGGCCGCAGCAGGGCTTCGCCCTTCTTGTATTCCTTGACCTCAAACAGTTTCCCCAGCGTTTCGATTTCGGCATCGCGCAACTCTTCTGTCAGGGTCGAGTTGTTCAGGGTTTGCAAAATCAGACTGTCCGTCGTCATTTTCGTTCTCCGCAAATTTGCTATGTTCAGTTCAGCTTGCCATGGCACTGCTTGTATTTCTTTCCCGAGCCGCACGGGCATGGGTCATTGCGTCCTACTTTTTCGCCGCCGCGCACGAATGGCTTGTGCTCTTCGCTTTGCTCATCAGTTGAAGCCAGTGCCTCTTCATAGTCAGCGTGATGATACTGCACATTTTCCGGGGTGTGGGGCACTTCAGCCGCCGCCACATCGGCCTCGCTGCGGATCTGCACGTTCATCAGTATCTGCGTCACATCGCGCTTGATCGACTCAAGCATGTTTGAGAACAGCTCAAAAGCTTCGCGCTTGTATTCCTGTTTCGGATTCTTCTGCGCATAGCCGCGCAGATGGATGCCCTGCCGCAGATGGTCCAGCGCCGCCAGGTGTTCCCGCCAGTGTTGATCCAGGCTTTGCAGCATGATGATGCGCTCATAACCGTGCATCACCTCGTCACCGACCTGCTCGACCTTGGCCTGGTATTGCTGCTGTGCCGTCTCGGCCACACGCACTCGCAGCCCGCTCTCATCCAGCAACTTGTCCTGCTCCAGCCATTGCACGATCGGCAACTGCAACTGGAATTCGGCCATCAGCGCTTTTTCCAGGCCGGGCGCATCCCACTGCTCTTCCATGCTGCCATGCGGAATGTATTCGGCGATCATGTCGGCCAGGACTCCTTCGCGCATCGCGCCGATCGTCTCGGAAATATCGGTGCTTTCCAGCAATTCGGCGCGCTGCTGGTAGATCACCTTGCGCTGGTCGTTGGCGACATCGTCGTATTCGAGGATCTGCTTGCGCATATCGAAGTTGCGCGCCTCCACCTTGCGCTGCGCATTCTCGATCGCACGCGTCACCCAGGTGTGCTCGATCGCCTCGCCTTCGGGCAACTTGAACCGGTTCATGATCGCGGCGACACGGTCGGATGCGAAGATACGCAGCAACGGATCCTCCAGCGACAGGTAGAAGCGGCTGGAACCGGGATCGCCCTGACGGCCGGAACGGCCGCGCAACTGGTTGTCCACACGCCGCGACTCATGGCGCTCGGTACCAATGATATGCAGCCCCCCGCTCGCGATGACCTGCTCATGCGTCGGTTTCCACTCGGCACGCAGCTGTGCGATGCGTTGTTCCTTCGTTGCCACATCCAGACTCTCGTCCAGGCGCACCAGTTCGATGGGCTTCTCAACATTGCCGCCGAGAACGATGTCGGTTCCACGGCCGGCCATGTTGGTGGCGATGGTGATCATCTTGGGACGGCCCGCCTGCGCCACGATCTCGGCCTCGCGTGCATGCTGCTTGGCATTCAGCACCTGGTGAGGCAGCTTTACTTTTTCCAGCATTCCGGACAGCAACTCGGACGTCTCGATCGAGGTCGTGCCGACCAGCACCGGCTGCCCGCGCTCGTAGCAATCGCGAATGTCGGCGATCACCGCCGCATATTTCTCGCTTGCGCTGAGATAGACCTTATCCATCATGTCCTTGCGGATGGTCGGACGATGCGGCGGAATGATGACCGTTTCCAGGTTGTAGATGGTCTGGAACTCGTAAGCCTCGGTGTCTGCCGTACCGGTCATGCCGGACAGCTTGCTGTACATGCGGAAGTAATTCTGAAAGGTGATCGACGCCAGCGTCTGGTTCTCTTTCTGAATCTTCACCCCTTCCTTGGCCTCGACTGCCTGATGCAGGCCGTCCGACCAGCGCCGTCCGGACATCAGACGGCCGGTAAATTCATCCACGATCACCACTTCGTCGTTTTGCACCACATAGTGCTGGTCGCGCAGGAACAGGTTGTGCGCGCGCAAGGCGGCATACAGATGATGGATCAGCGTGATGTTGGCCGGGTCGTACAGGCTACCGCCAGCAGGCAGCATTCCGGCCTGCGTCAGCAGGTTTTCGGCATGTTCGTGGCCGAGCTCGCTGAGCAATATCTGGTGGTTCTTCTCGTCGACATGGTAGTCGCCCGGCGCATTTTCGTCGGCCTGGCGCGTCAACCTTGGCGCCAGCTTGTCCATCGCCAGATAAACATCGAGATTATCTTCGGCCTGACCCGAGATGATCAGCGGTGTGCGTGCCTCGTCGATCAGGATCGAGTCCACTTCGTCGACGATGGCGAAGTTCAGGCCGCGCTGGAAGCGTTCGTCGGCGCTGGCCGCCATGTTGTCGCGCAGGTAGTCGAAACCGAATTCGTTGTTGGTGCCGTAGGTAATGTCCGCGCCGTAGGCTTCCTGCTTGTCCGCATGCTCCATGCTGGTCAGGATGACGCCGACCGTCAGGCCGAGGAAGCGATACAGCTTGCCCATCCACTCGGCGTCGCGTGCCGCCAGATAGTCGTTCACCGTCACCACGTGCACGCCCTTGCCGGACAGCGCATTCAGATAAGCCGGCAGCGTCGCCATCAGCGTCTTGCCCTCCCCGGTGCGCATCTCGGCGATCTTGCCGTAATGCAGCACCATGCCGCCGATCAGCTGCACATCAAAATGCCGCATCTGCAACGCGCGCTTGCCGCCCTCGCGCACCACGGCGAAAGCCTCCGGTAATATCGCATCGAGCGACTCGCCCTGTTGCACCCTTTGCTTGAATTCTGCCGTCTTGGCGCGCAAAGCATCGTCGGAAAGTATCGATATTTCCGTTTCCAGCGAATTAATGCGAGCAACTGTCTGGCGATATTGTTTGAGCAGGCGGTCGTTACGGCTGCCGAATACGGACTTCAATATTTTGGAAATCATGCTGTTTTTCTTCTACCGCAGTTACCAACAAATAAAAAAAGGGTGAGGATCGCGCCTCACCCTTTTACCAAACCTGTACTGTCAACTCCGGGCTTGTTCCAGGAATCGTACCGGGTTCTGGGCGATGCCCTTGTATCTCACTTCGAAGTGCAGATGCGGGCCGGTAGAGCGCCCCGTGCTGCCCGATAAAGCAATCTCTTGCCCGCGCCGCACCATCTGCCCAACCTTGACCAGCAGCCTGGAGGCATGCGCATACCGCGTAATGACCTGGTTGCCGTGATCGATCTCGACCATATTACCATAATCCGGGTGGGTATCCGCATACACCACCATCCCTGAAGCCGAGGCGTGAATGGGCGTTCCTACCGGAACCATGAAGTCCACACCTTCATGCATGGCATTCTTGCCGGTGAATGGATCTATGCGCCAGCCGAAGTTGGATGAATACCAGGCATCCTGGATAGGCGCGACTGTAGGCAGCAATTTCTTGCTCATCTTGTCCTGCATCAACAACGTCTCAAGCGCCACCAGCTTGTCGCTACGGTCACTCAACAAGGTATTCAGTGCCGCCATCTGTTGTTCCATGCTCTCCATCGAGACTTGTTGCTGGAGCGGTGCTGGCAGATAAGGACCACCCTGTGCAGGCGGGTTGTCGAACGAGAACTCTTGCGGTTTCATCCCGGCCAGTTTGGCGAGCCGGGTACCCAAACCATCCAGGCGTAGTACTTGCGCCTGCATCTGCCCAAGGTGCATGGCCAGTGTATCCAGACTCTGGCGCAAATATGCCTGCTGTTTCTGCTGTTCATCCTCCTGTGCACTGGCCAGCCAGACGCGCAATTCATTGCCCATCATGCCGGGCTGAAAACGAACGATCGCGTATTGTGCAGATAAAACAGCCGCCACGAACATCGCTGCAGCCAATATCGCCAGCAATGTCAGATGTGTTCCTGTTAACGTGATGCTTCGAGCTTTTGCAAATCTGTTGGATACTAGAATAATATTCACGCAATCCCCTTATATTCTGACCCTTGTGAACCTACCGTGCCGCATCGACTGAAAGCCATTCTGGCCTCTAATAGTGGGTTACGGCAACTTTCGAGTAAAGCTGAGCAGCTTATTGTCTTGCAACGGCATTTTGAACATATCGTCCCTAAATCCCTGCAAAAAAGTTGCCGCGTTTTACGACAACGTCAGCAGGTGATAGTCCTCGCTGCCGACAATGGCGCTGTGGCCGCCAAACTTCGCCAGATGACCGACGAGCTAATTTCCCTTTTTCAAGCAAGGGGATGCGAGGTTACTGGAATTCAAATCAAGGTGCAAGTCACGGCCCCGCCGCCAATTCCCCCACTCAAACCACGCAAATTGGGCAAGGCAGCTCAGGAGGCACTGAGCGAACTGGGCGAAAACCTGGCCGATTCCCCGCTTAAAACTGCTTTGCGGCGCCTTAGCAAGCGGGCTTAGCGACTCAAACCAGTACCCGCCAGGCAACCAGCCCGAAACGTTCGATCAAATAAAGCGCACCGAACACCAGCAGCACATATCCCATGAAACGCACCATCTGCCACACGAAGCGGGGATAGCGAGGGTCACGGGTGAACAAGTACATGACAGCAGATACCGTTGCCAACAGTGCCGAAAGCAGCAGCGCGAGGCGGATCAGCATCGCCTGCAGGATCAGGCTGCCTGTAGTTGCAAGCGCAGGAAATCGGGAGCTTCTTCCTGCTTCTCGAATGTGGTGAACTCCCAAGCCGTTTCATCGGCCAGCAATGCGCGGCACAGGGCATTGTTCAATGCGTGGCCCGACTTGTAGCCGGAAAACGCGCCAATCAGCGGGTGTCCCAGCAGATAAAGGTCGCCAATGGCATCCAGCACCTTGTGTTTGACGAATTCGTCCTCGAAACGCAACCCGTCCGGGTTGATGACGCGGTATTCGTCCATCACGATGGCGTTATCCAGGCTGCCGCCCAGCGCCAGCCCTTGCGAACGCATGTATTCGACTTCCTGCATGAAACCGAAAGTGCGGGCGCGGCTGACTTCCTTTGATATAGGACTGCTCGCCGAGATCGACCGTCACGTTCTGTTTGGTGTTGGCAAACACCGGGTGGGCGAAATTGATGGTGAAATTGAGCTTGTAACCATTAAACGGCTCGAAACGCACCCATTTGTCGCCATCTTTCACCTCGACGACCTTTCTTGATCCGGATGAACTTCTTGGCTGCCGCCTGCTCGACGATACCGGCCGATTGCAGCAAGAAGATGAACGTACCTGCACTGCCATCCATGATGGGCAGTTCCGGGCTGGTCAATTCAACAATGGCATTGTCGATACCCAAGCCGGCCAAGGCCGACATCAGGTGTTCAACCGTCGCCACGCGCGCGCCGCCGGCTTCCAGGCAAGTGGACAGCCGGGTGTCATGCACTGCATGCGCCTCAGCCCGGATGTCTCCGGAATTCGCCAGATCGACACGACGAAAAACGATGCCGCTGTCAATGGCGGCCGGGCGCAAGGTCAAATAGACCTTCTCGCCAGTGTGCAGACCGACACCCGTCGCCTGCACTGTCGTCTTCAATGTGCGCTGCTTGACCATTTCTCAATACCCGACAAAACAGGTGCGAAGTTTAACACAGGCGAACGGAAAGCCCGCCGCCACGCCGTTCTACCTCGCCCTGCGATCAGTCAGCCTGTTTGCGCAGGAACGAAGGGATATCGAGCGGATCGACGCCGGATTGCTTCATCGCCTCCACTGCCTCGCGATGACGCCCGGTGCGGATCACGGCCGGCATGTCCAGTGCACCGTAATCGACCTGTGGCGCATCGTGGGTGCCGGTGCGCTTGGTCTCGTACACCAGAGACGGCTTCGGTTGCTTGCGCGCCAACGGGGCGCCCAGGCCAGTGGCCACAATGGTCACGCGCAATTCGTCGCCCATATTCTCGTCGAACACCGAGCCGACGATCACGGTCGCCTCGGAAGCGGCGAACTGGAAGCAGTTCATCACTTCGTGCAGCTCTTCCAGCGTCAGGTTGCTGCTGGAGGTAATGTTCACCAGCACGCCGCGCGCGCCGGACAGGTCCACATCTTCCAGCAGCGGGCTGGCGATGGCCTGCTCTGCGGCACGCTGCGCACGCCCTTCGCCGGAAGCAGAAGCCGCGCCCATCATCGCCATGCCGTTTTCGGACATCAGCGTGCACACGTCGGCGAAGTCCACGTTGACCATGCCGGGCACGTTGATCACTTCGGCGATACCGGCCACCGCGCCCTGCAGCACGCCGTTCGCCGCCCTGAATGCCTCCGGCAGCGTGGTCTTGCCACCCAGCACTTCCATCAGCTTGGCGTTCGGCACGATGATCAGCGAATCGACGTGGGTCGCCAGCTCCTCGATACCGCTTTGCGCCAGCGTCATGCGCTTGCCTTCGAACACGAACGGCTTGGTAACGACCGCCACGGTGAGGATGCCCAGCTCCTTGGCCACTTGCGCCACGATGGGTGCCGCACCCGTGCCCGTACCGCCCCCCATGCCGGCGGTGATGAACACCATGTTCGCGCCGCTGATCATCTCGGAAATGCGTTCACGATCTTCTTCCGCCGCCGCCTGGCCGATTTCCGGCTTTGCCCCTGCGCCCAGACCCTTGGTCAGGTTCGAGCCGATCTGCAACTGCACGCGCGCCTTGCTGCGGCGCAGCGCCTGCGCATCGGTGTTGATGGTGATGAACTCCACACCTTGCACTCCCTGCTCGATCATGTGATCGACGGCATTGCTGCCGCAACCACCCACGCCCACCACCTTGATTACTGCGCCCTGCGGCTGTGCATCCATCAGTTCAAACATAGCATTTCTCCTTTTCTAAAATACGAACCGTCCCTGAACCCAAACACTAAAAATTACGCTGAAACCATGTCTTCATATTTGCCAGCACATCACCGAACGAACCCGAACTGACACGCGACACCTCATCGCGCTTGTGCTGTTCCAACCCGTACAACAACAGACCGACACCCGTTGCGTAGCGCGGCGTCTTCACCACATCCGACAAACCGCCGATATTGCGCGGCACCCCCATGCGTACCGGCATGTGGAAAATCTCCTCGCCCAGCTCGACCATGCCCTGCATGGCGCTGCTGCCGCCGGTCAGCACGATGCCGGACGAGAGCAGGTCCTCGAAACCGCTGCGGCGTATCTCCTGCTGCACCAGCGAATACAACTCTTCCACGCGCGGCTCGATCACTTCGGACAGCGTCTGCCGCGACAAGGTGCGCGCACTGCGCTCGCCCACCCCGGGCACTTCGATCGGCGCATCATTCGCCAGCTGGCGCAGCGCGCAGCCGTATTTGATCTTGATGTCTTCCGCGTCCTTGGTCGGCGTGCGCAATGCCATCGCGATGTCGTTGGTGATCTGGTCGCCGGCGATCGGGATCACTGCCGTGTGGCGGATCGCACCGTCGGTGAAGATCGCCACATCGGTGGTGCCGCCGCCGATATCGACCAGGCACACACCCAGCTCCTTCTCGTCGTCGGCCAGCACCGCCTTGCTCGATGCCAGCGGCTGCAGGATCATCTCGTTCACTTCCAGACCGCAGCGGTGAACGCATTTCAGGATGTTCTGCACCGCCGACACCGCGCCCGGTGACGATATGGATTTCCACCTCCAGCCGCATGCCGCTCATGCCCAGCGGCTTCTTGATGCCTTCCTGCCCGTCGATGCTGAACTCCTGCTCGAGGATGTGCAGGATCTGCTGGTCGCCCGGCAGGCTGATCGAGCTCGCTGTTTCCACCGCACGAACGATGTCGGTGTGTGCCACTTCCTTGTCTTTGATCTTGATCATGCCGTTGGCATTGGAGCTGCGGATGTGGCTGCCCGCAATGCCGGTATAGACATCGCGTATCTTGCAGTCCGCCATCAGCTCGGCCTCTTCCAGCGCGCGCTGGATGGCGCCGACCGTGGCGTCGATGTTCACCACCATGCCCTTCTTCATGCCGGATGATTCGTGCATGCCCGCACCGATCACCTCCAGCGTGCCTTCCGGCCTGATCTCGGCGACGATGCACGCGATCTTCGACGTGCCGATGTCCAGCCCCACGATCAAATTCTTGTTTTCCCTGTTCTTGCTCATCGTTGTCCCCTTGCCACCCCTTCAAACATTGCCGCCCGGCAGATAAGCCGCAAACCCGTTGCGATAGCGCAAATCCACATGGTTCGCGGGTCGTGCCAGCGCAGCCAGACTGTACGGATACACTGAGACAAAACGCGCCAGGCGCTGCTGCATCTCTTCCCGCCCCAACTCCAGCACCATGCCGTTATCCAGCTTCACCTGCCATGCGAACCGCGGCGACAAACTGATCTGCGCGATCTGCTGCTTCATCGGCTGCAACGCCGCGTTCAACTCGCCGTACATCTGCGTCACCTGCGCCGAGGTATCCGGCTGGCCGATAAAGACCGGCAGCGACTTGTCGGGCTTTCCGTCAAACACCTCGCCATAGGTATTCACCAGTGCCGTGCCGTTCCAGTTCGCCAGCGCAACCTGCTCTTCCACTTCCACTTCCAGGCTCCACGGGAACTTGCGCCGCACGCTCACCTTGCGCACCCAGGGCAACTGTTCAAATGCCTGCCGCGTCTTATCCAGATCGACGGTGAAAAAATTTCCGCTTACCTGTTCATGCACCACTCTTTCCAGCAGCTCGGTCGGAACGCGCTGCGGCACGGCGGTCAGCTCCACCGTGCGCAGCGGGAACACCGGCAGGCGCAGCACGTAGCGCACCGCGCCGTACAGCACCAGCACCAGGCTGAGGCCGAACAGCGCATTGGCGATGCCGCGCAGCAGTGGTGCGTTATCCCACATGCGCCCCCTCCAGAATCTGCACCACCAGTTGCTCGAAACTGATGCCCGCCTGGCGCGCCGCCATCGGCACCAGGCTGTGGTCGGTCATGCCGGGCGAGGTGTTGATCTCCAGCAGGTATGGCTTGCCATCCTCTCCGCGCAGGAAATCCACGCGCCCCCAGCCCTGCCCGCCGATCAGCGCGAACGCCAGCTGCGCCAGATGCTGCATCTCGGCTTCCTGCTCCAGATTCAAGCCGCAGGGGCACAGATAGCGCGTGTCGTCGCGCAGATATTTCGCCTCGTAGTCGTAGAACTCGTTGGCCGGCTCGATCTTGATCACCGGCAATGCGCGGTCATTCAGGATCGCCACCGTGTATTCGCCGCCGCTCATGAAACTCTCGGCGATCACCACCTTGTCGTGCTTGGCCGCTTCGGCATAGGCGAGCCGGCAACTCCTCCACCGTCTTCACCTTGGTCACGCCGACGCTGCTGCCTTCGCTGGCCGGCTTCACGAACAGCGGCAGGTCGAGATGGTCGGCCACCGCATTCCAGTCGGTTGGCGCGGTCAAGCTTCGTATTCCGGAATCGGCAGCCCTGCCGCCTGCCACACCAGCTTGGTGCGCCACTTGTCCATCGCGATCGCCGACGCCATCACGCCGCTGCCGGTGTAGGGAATGCCCATCAACTCCAGCGCGCCCTGCACCGTGCCGTCCTCGCCGAAGCGTCCATGCAGCGCGATGAACACGCGATCGAATTTTTCTTTCTTCAGTTCGGACAGATCGCGCTGTGCCGGATCGAAGGCATGTGCATCCACCCCGCTGCGCTGCAACGCCGCCAGCACCGCACTGCCGCTCTTCAACGACACTTCGCGCTCTGCCGAACGTCCGCCGAACAACACCGCCACTTTTCCAAAGTTCTTCAAGCGCTTTCTCCCACAATCCTTACTTCCGGATGCAAATCGACACCGGTCTGTTGCAACACCGTCGCCCGCACTTCCTCGATCAAATTCTCAATATCCGCCGCCGTCGCATCGCCCATATTCACGATGAAGTTGGCATGCTTCTCCGACACCTGCGCGCCGCCGATGCTGCCTGCCCTTCAGCCCGCAGCCCTCGATCAACTTCGCCGCATGATTGCCCGGCGGATTGCGGAACACCGAGCCCGCATTCGGCTGCTGCAGCGGCTGGCTGGCGCTGCGCTTCTCCATCAACGCCTTGATCTCCTGCCGTGCCGCTTCGACATCGCCTGGTTCCAGCTTCAGCCATGCGCCGACGAAGAACTCCTCGCCGCCGCCTTTCGCTGCGACATGGCGATAGCCGATCTCGTATTCCTCCGGCGTGCGCTCCAGCAGCTCGCCGCTGCGCGTCAGCACCTGCACACGCTGCACCTCCTTCCAGGTCTCGCCGCCATAGCAGCCCGCATTCATCGCCAGCATGCCGCCCAGCGTGCCGGGAATGCCGACGAAGAATTCCGCGCCGCACAGGTTGTTCGTCGCAGCAAAGCGCGCCAGCTTCGCGCCCGGCACACCGGCCTGCGCATAGATCAGCTCTCCCTCCATGCGCAGCTCGGTCAGCGCACCGACCATCAGCAGCACCGTGCCGCGATAACCGCCGTCGCGCACCAGCAGGTTGCTGCCCAGACCCACCGCCAGCAGCGGTTCGCTCGCCGGCATTTGCTGCAGGAATCTTTGCAGGTCGGCGAGATCGGCCGGTTGGTACACGTGCCGCGCAACGCCGCCCGCGCGCCAGCTCACGTGGCGCGACATCGGCTCGTCGTGGAGCATCTCCCCACGCAACCCCTCAGCACTGAACTGTGTCGGTTCGCTCATGTTCATTTTTGCGCCAGCTGCTTCACTAGATTGGGCACGCCGCCGATGGAGCCCGCGCCCATGGTCAGCACCACATCGCCGTCCTTCGCCATCTGCAGGATGGTCTGCGGCATGTCGGCGATGTTCTCCACGAACACCGCATCGCTCTGTCCTGCCACGCGCAACGCATGCATCAGCGCACGGCCGTCCGCCGCGACGATGGGTGCCTCGCCGGCCGCATACACCTCCGCCAGCGCCAGCGCATCCACGCCGCTCAACACCTTCACGAAATCCTCGAACAGGTCGCGCGTGCGCGTGAAGCGATGCGGCTGGAAGGCCAGCAGCAGACGCTTGCCGGGGAAGGCGCCGCGCACGGCAGCCAGCGTCGCTTTCATTTCCACCGGGTGGTGGCCGTAGTCGTCGATCAGCGTGAACGAGCCGCCGGATGCCAGCGGAATCTCGCCGTAGCGCTGCATGCGCCGCCCCACGCCTTCGAACTCGGCCAGTGCAGCGACGATGGCGGCCGGCGCGACACCGACTTCCAGGCCGACCGCGATGGCGGCCAGCGCATTGAGCACGTTGTGCATGCCGGCCAGATTGAGCGTGATATCCAGATCGAGCGGCTTGCCTTCGAACATGCATTTCTCGTCATGGCGGCATTGCGCGGTGAAGCGCATCCGGCCAGCCTCATGGCGCACATTCACGGCGCGAATCTGCGCATCCTCGCCGAAGCCGTAGGTGGTGATCGGCTTGCTGATGCGCGGCAGGATCTCGCGCACGTTCTCGTCGTCCACGCACAGCATGGCGCGGCCGTAGAACGGCAGGCGTTCGACGAAATCGACGAAGGCCTGCTTCAGTTTGTTGAAGTCGTGGCCATAGGTCTCCATGTGGTCGGCGTCGATGTTGGTGACCACCGCCAGGATCGGCGTGAGATACAGGAACGAGGCATCGGACTCGTCCGCCTCGGCCACGATGAACTCGCCGGTGCCCAGACGCGCATTCGCGCCGCTGCTGTTGAGGCGGCCGCCGATGACGAAGGTCGGGTCGTAGCCGCCCTTGGCCAGCACGGTGGTCACCAGCGAAGTGGTGGTGGTCTTGCCGTGCGTGCCCGCCACGGCGATGCCCTGGCGCAGGCGCATCAGCTCGGCCAGCATCACCGCGCGCGGCACGATGGGGATGCGCTGCTCGCGCGCCGCCACCACTTCCGGGTTGTCCGCCTTCACCGCGGTGGAAGTCACCACCGCATCGGCATCGCGCAGGTTCTTCGCGTCGTGGCCGTAGTGCACCGTCGCACCCAGCGTCTGCAGGCGCTGGGTGACGGCGCTGTCGGCCAGGTCGGAGCCGCTCACCTTGAAGCCGAGGTTGAGCAGCACCTCGGCGATGCCGTTCATGCCGGAGCCGCCGATGCCGACGAAGTGAATATGTTTGATCTTGTGTTTCATTCGGCCAGCTCCCTGCAGACATTCGCCACTTGTTGCGTCGCATCCGGTTTCGCCAGGCTGCGCGCGGCTTGCGCCATCGCCAGCAATTTTTCGCGATTCATTTCGCGCAGCAGTTGCGCCAGTTTTTCTGCACTCAATTCCTTTTGCGGCAGCAATACCGCCGCACCGTGCTCGCTCAGGAAGCGCGCGTTATGCGTCTGGTGATCGTCCACCGCGAACGGGAACGGAATCAGCACGCTCGCCACGCCCGCCGCCGCCAGTTCGGCGACGGTCAGCGCACCGGCGCGGCAGATCACCACATCGGCCTTGGCGTACTGGTTCGCCATGTCGTCGAGGAAGGCGCGGATGTCGGCCGTCACGCCGGCCTGCGCGTACAGTTTCTGCACCGTCTCGAAATGTTTCTTGCCGGTCTGGTGCAACACGTTCGGGCGTTCCTGTTCGCCCAGCATGCGCCAGCGCTTTCGGCAACGCTTCGTTCAGCGCCTGCGCCCCCAGACTGCCGCCGACCACCAGCACGTTCAGGCGGCCGCGCGCGGCCGGCAAAGCGCGTCTGCGGCTCGGGCAATGCCGCGATATCGGCGCGCACCGGATTGCCGCACCACTCCGTGCGTTTCAGCACATCCGGGAAGCCGCTCAGCACGCGCGTCGGAAATCTTCGCCAGCACCTTGTTGCTCATGCCGGCGATGGAGTTCTGTTCATGGATCACCAGCGGACGGCGCAGGATCGCCGCCATCAAGCCGCCCGGCATGGTGATGTAACCGCCCATGCCCAGCACCACGTCGGGACGATGGCGGAAGATCGCCACCGCGCTTTGCCCCAGCGCGCGCAGCAAAGTGAACGGCAACGTCAGCAAGCGCAGCACGCCTTTGCCGCGCACGCCGGAGAAATTCACCCACGCCACCGGATAGCCGTGCTTCGGCACCAGTTCCGCTTCCATGCTGTTCGGCGCGCCCAGCCACACCACGTTCCAGCCCTGGGCGCGCAATGCATCGGCCACCGCCAGCCCCGGGTAGATATGCCCGCCGGTGCCGCCTGCCATGATCAGGATCGTGCGCGCGCTCATACCGGCAGCCCTCGCGCAACTCGTCGATTCTCGTAATCGATCCGCAGCAGCACCGCGATGGCGATGCAGTTCACCACCACGCCGCTGCCGCCGAAACTCAGGAACGGCAGCGTCAAGCCCTTGGTCGGCAGCACGCCCATGTTCACGCCGATGTTGATCATCGCCTGCACGCCCAGCCACACGGCGATGCCCTGCGCCACCAGTGCGGGGAACAGGCGCTCCGACATCGCCGCCTGACGGCCGATGGCGAAGGCGCGCACGATGAGCCCGCCGAACAGCAGGATGACGGCGCACACGCCGAACAGGCCCAGCTCTTCCGCGATCACCGCGAGCAGGAAGTCGGTATGCGCTTCCGGCAGGTAGAACAGTTTCTCCACGCTGCCGCCCAGTCCGACGCCCAGCCATTCGCCGCGGCCGAACGCGATCAGCGCATGGCTGAGCTGGTAGCCCTTGCCGATAAGGGTCGGACCACGGATCCATGAAACCGATGACGCGCTGCATGCGATAGGGCGAAGAGAGGATCAGCGCGGCGAACGCCAGCGGCAGCAGCACCACCAGGCCGCCGAAGATCTTGAGGTTGAAGCCGCCCAGCCACAGCGTGCCCATCGCGATGGCGCAGATCACCACGAACGCGCCCATGTCCGGCTCCAGCAGCAGCAGCGCGCCGACCAGCGCCATCACGCCGAACATCGGCAGGAACGGTTGCAGCAAGTGATCCTTCACCGCGCCCTTGCGCACGGCGTAATCGGCGGCATACAGCACGGCGAACAGCTTCATCAGTTCCGACGGCTGCAGGTTGACGATGACCAGCGGCAACCAGCGGCGGCTGCCGTTGACCGACTTGCCCACGCCGGGGATCAGCACCAGCAGCAGCAGCAACACGCCGATCAGGAACAGATAGGGCGCATATTTCTGCCACATCTGCGTCGGGATCTGGAACGCGATGATGCCCGCCACCACGCCGGTCAGGATGAAGATGCCGTGGCGCACCAGGTAATAGGTCGGCTGGTAATTGGTGTACTTGCCCGCCTCGGCGGTCGCGATGGAGGCGGAATAGACCATCACCAGGCCGATGGCGAGCAGCGCGGTGACGATCCAGGTCAGCACGTTGTCGTATTCCGCCACGGTGCGGCGCGGCGCATTCAGTGTTGTGCTGAACATGCCGCCTCCGTTTCAGTTTCTTCACCGCCGCGATGAACACTTCCGCGCGATGCAGATAATTCCTGTACATATCGAAGCTGGCGCAGGCGGGCGACATCAGCACCGCATCGCCGGTCTGCGCATTCGCGGTGGCAGATACGCACCGCCTCATCCATGTCGCGCGCCTTCAATACCGGCTTGCCGCAGCCGGCGATCGCCTGCTCGATCAGCGGCGCATCGCGCCCGATCAGCACCACCGCGCGCGCATGTCTGGCCACCGCTTCTTTCAGCGGCGAGAAATCCTGCCCCTTGCCGTCGCCGCCGAGAATGACCACGGCCGGTTTGCCCAACCCTTTCAGCGCCGCTTCGGTCGCGCCGACGTTGGTGCCTTTGGAATCGTCGTAATAGGTGATGCCGTTCACCTCCGCGACCTTCTCCACGCGGTGCGGCAGGCCCTTGAAAGCGCGCAACGCATCCACCAGCGGCGCCAGCGGCATGTCGAGCGCGCGGCACAGCGCCAGTGCGGCCAGCGCATTCGCCACGTTGTGCAAGCCGGTCACCTGCAATTCATCCGCACGCATGATCTTCTGCTTGCCCTGCATCAGCCAGATCGTCGCTCCGTCGCGAGCGATACCCCAGTCGTCTCTCGCCGCGGGCGCATTCAGGCCAGAAGCTGACCTGCCTGCGCCCGGGAATGCGCATCGCATCGCTGCGCGGATCGTCGCGATTCACGCACCTGCACGCCGTCGCCCTGGAAGATGCGCGCCTTGGCTGCGGCATAGGCATCCATGCTGCCCGCATAGCGATCGAGATGGTCTTCGGTCACGTTGAGCACCACGGCCGCATCGGCAGCCAGCGTGTATGTGGTTTCCAGCTGGAAGCTGGACAGTTCCAGCACCCACACTTGCGGTTGTTGCTCGCGTTCGCGCAAGGCATCCAGCACGGCAGGCGAAATATTGCCCGCCACTTGCGTATCCAGTCCGGCTGCCTTGCACATCGCCCCGACCATGCTGGTCACCGTGGTCTTGCCGTTGGCGCCGGTGATGGCGATGACCTTGGTGTTGCGCCGATAATTGTTGGTCGCGAGCTGCTGCGCCAGCAGTTCGATATCGCCTTCGACCGGAATGCCGCGTGCGATGGCGCGCTGCACGAACGGCTCGGCCAGCGGCACGCCGGGACTGATGGCGATGCGGTCGATGCCCTGCAGCAGTTCGTCGACGAACGGGCCGCAATGCACTTCCGCCTGCGGCAGTTCGCTGCGCAGGGTCGCGATGCCCGGCGGTTCCAGGCGGCTGTCGGCGACGCGCAACCGTGCCCCTTGCGCGCTCAGATAGCGCGCAAGCGACAACCCGGTCTCACCGAGACCGAGTACCAAGACCGATTGTCCGCGCAGTTGTTTCATTCTTTATCTCAGTTTCAACGTTGCCAATCCAATCAGCACCAACAGCATGGTGATGATCCAGAACCTCACCACGACCTGTGTCTCTTTCCAGCCCTTCTGCTCGAAGTGATGGTGCAGCGGCGCCATCAGCAGGATGCGCTTGCCGGTGCCGTATTTCTTTTTCGTGTACTTGAACCAGGACACCTGCAGCATCACCGACACCGCCTCGACCACGAACACGCCGCCCATGATGAACAGCACCAGTTCCTGGCGGATGATCACGGCCACCGCGCCCAGTGCCGCGCCCAGCGCCAGTGCGCCGACGTCGCCCATGAACACTTCCGCCGGATAGGCGTTGAACCAGAGGAAGGCCAGGCCCGCGCCGGAGATGGCCGCGCAGAACACCGCCAACTCGCCGGCACCGGGAATGGAAGGCTCGCCCAGATACTTGGAGAACTCGGCATGGCCCGCGACGTAGGAGAACACCGCCAGTGCAGCGGACACCATCACCGTCGGCATGATGGCCAGGCCGTCCAGGCCGTCGGTCAGGTTCACCGCATTGCTGCTGCCGACGATGACCAGGTAGACCAGCACGATGAAGCCGACCATGCCGAGCGGCAGCACCAGGTGCTTGAAGAACGGCACGATGACTTCGGTATGCGCCGGCAGCGTGGCGTGCGACCACAGGAAAATGCCGACCGACAAGGCGATCAGCGATTGCCAGAACATCTTGGCTTTGGCCGACAATCCATCGGGGTTGCGGTGCACCACCTTGCGGTAGTCATCCACCCAGCCGATGGCGCCGACGCCCAGCGTGGTGAACAGCACCACCCAGATATAGGCGTTATGCAGGTCGCCCCACAGCAAGGTGGTGAACGCGACCGACATCAGGATGAGCGCGCCGCCCATGGTCGGCGTACCCGCCTTGACCAGATGCGTCTGCGGACCGTCGGTGCGCACCGATTGCCCGATCTTCATTGCGGTGAGCTTGCGGATCATCCACGGCCCCAGCATGAACGATATGATGAGCGCCGTCATCGCCGCCATCACTGCGCGCAACGTGATGTAGTTGAATACACTGAACGTGCGCACGTCCTCCGCCAACCATTGGGCTAATGCGAGCAGCATGCTTCCTCCTGTCCTGTGCAATGGGCGACGACCCGTTCCATCTTCATGAAGCGCGACCCTTTCACCAGCACCGTGGTTTGCGCATCCAGTTCCTTGTCCAGCGCTTCATACAGTGCTTCGTTTGCCTCGAAATGCCGCGCGCTCTCGCCGAACTCGCGCACCGCCTCGATACTCAATGTTCCCAGCGCAAACAAGCGCTCTATCCCCAGCTCGCGTGCTGCGATCCCGATCTCCCGATGGAACTGCGCGGCGGCGTCACCCAGTTCCCCCATGTCGCCCAGCACGAAGATGCGCTTGCCCTGCGCCTGCGCCAGCACCTCCAGCGCCGCATGCACCGAAGCCGGGTTGGCGTTGTAGGTGTCGTCGATCAGCGTCGCATCCTGCAATGCACGCTTGCGCTGCAAGCGCCCTTCCACCCCGCCAAAACCTTCCAGCCCTTTGACGATGGTCGTCAGCGGGATATGCAGCGCCAGCGCCGCCGTCGCCGCAGCCAGTGCATTGCGCGCGTTGTGTTCGCCCGGAACCTGCAAGGCAAGACTCAACTCGCCTGCCGGCGTGCGCGCATGCAGAGAACCGCCATAACCCTGCACCTTCCATTCACCCTTGACTGCCGCCGGATGCTCCAGTGCGAATTCGAATATGCGATGCGCGCCCGCCAGCGTGCGCCAGAGTGCCTGCATGCGCATCGTCGGCGTTGATGACTGCCGTACCTTCGCTGCGCAGCCCGGCGAATATCTCGCCCTTGGCGCGCGCCACCCCCTCCACCGATCCCAGCCCCTGCAAATGTGCGCCCGTAGCGTTATTGATCAGCGCCACATCGGGGCGGGCGAGATGCGTGAGGTAGTCGATCTCGTTCGGATGGTTCATCCCCATCTCGATGACTGCATAGCGATGCGTTTCGCGCAATTTGAGCAAGGTGAGCGGCATGCCGATGTCGTTGTTGAAATTGCCCTTGGTCGCCAGCACGCTTTCATCGTCGCCTGCCGCCACACGCAGGATCGCCGCCAGCATTTCCTTCACGGTGGTCTTGCCGTTGCTGCCGGTGATGGCAACGAGCGGTATGTCGAACTGCGAACGCCAGTGGGCGGCCAGCTTGCCCAAGGCAAGGCGGGTATCTTCCACATACAGGATGCGGGATCCGGATGGCAAATTCCGAGCAAGGAGCTCCCGGCTGTCTGCATTCACTACCGCAGCCACCGCACCGGCCTTCAGTGCATCGGCGACGAACTTGGCGCCATCGAATTTTTCGCCCCTGAGCGCGATGAACAGATCTCCCGGGACGATCGTGCGCGTATCGGTCGAGACGCTGCCGAAGCGCACGTCTCCGCCCTCTACGCGCCCTTGCACTGCTTTCGCCGCTTGTGAGAGCAACATCATAGCCAGCGCTCCTCGGGTCTCCACATGCTCAATGCGCGGTGCGCGATCTCGCTGTCGCTGAAGGGATACTTCACACCCTTGATCTCCTGATAGTCCTCATGCCCCTTGCCGGCAATCAGCACGGTGTCGTTCCGGCTTGCCTTCTCTATCGCCGCGGCGATCGCCTTTGCCCGGTCTTCGATCACCTGGTAATCGCCGTGCATGCCCTGAAGGATGGCGTCGATGATGTCGCGCGGTTCTTCGTTGCGCGGGTTGTCGCTGGTGACGATACGCACGTCGGCGAATCTTGAAACGACCGTGCCCATCATCTGCCTCTTGCCGCGATCGCGATCACCGCCGCATCCGAACACGCAAATGACTTTGCCGCCCGAAGGTTCCGTCACTTCGCGCAAGGTATTCAGGACTTTCTCCAGCGCGTCAGGCGTGTGCGCATAATCCACCACGACTGCAGGAACGCCTTTGCCGCCCAGTGTCTGCATGCGACCCGCCACCGCCTTTTGCAGGCAGAGCTCGCGCACGGCATCGTCTATGGCCATATCGCTCACCAGCAATACCGCCAATGCGCCCAGCAGGTTGGAGGCATTGAAACGGCCGATCAGTTTGCTTTGCAGTGCTGCCGATCCCCAGCTTGTGTGCAACTGCAGCGTCAGGCCCTGCGCATCCATGTGCGAGAGGTTGCCGTACACCGCACGGATGCCGAGACGTTCGGCCAGCTTCAGCGCGTCGTCGTTCATGCCGTAGCCGATCACTTCGGGGATTGCATAGTCGCGTAGCGCCTCGTTTGCCCCCTCGCCCGCTTGCGGGAGAGGCTTGGCCTGTCCTGAGCTTGTCGAAGGGGGAGAGGGAATCGGCTCCCTGAACAAGTTGCTCAGCCAGTTCCGCGCCAAAGGCATCGTCGAGGTTCAGCACGGCATATTTGAGCGAGGCCCAGTCGAACAGCCGGCGCTTCGCGGCCGCGTAGCTCTGCATGTCGCCGTGATAATCGAGATGGTCGCGGGTCAGGTTCGTCAGCAACGCAACATCGAAATGCACGCCGTTGACGCGCCCCTGCGTAAGCGCATGCGAGGACACTTCCATCGCTGCCGCCTTGGCGCCCTGTTGCACATATTCGTTCAGCAGTCCGTGCACCAGCAGCGCATCCGGCGTGGTGTTCGCTGTTGCACCCAGCGCGCCCAGGAAAGCCGTTACCCAGCGTGCCCAGCAATGCACATTTCCGGTTCAGGGCGCTGAACGATCTGGCGAGCCAATGACTGATCGAAGTCTTGCCATTGGTTCCAGTAACGCCAACCATCCACAGTTCTTTCGATGGCTGCCCATAGACCTGGCCGGCGATCTCACCTGCGTGATGGCGCAGATCGCTTACCGCCAGATTGGGCACGCTCCAGTCCGGGTTCCACTTGAAGTCATGCGCATCCCATATCACCGCATTCGCACCGCGTTCGATCGCCTGGGCGATGAAGTTGCGCCCGTCTGCCATGGCACCGGGATAAGCGACAAAAGTATCACCTTGCCGGATCGCGCGACTGTCCGACTCCAGCCGCGTGATATTCACGCCCAGCTTTTCCAGATTGACCGGGGCGGCGCTCATGCATCCTCCCTGATCACTTCAGCAGGTGTCTGATGACATTGTCCAGCGGGGCGTCGTTGGGTACGCCAAGCAAGCGCAGGGATTCGCCCATCACGTTGCTGAACACAGGTGCCGCCACCAGGCCGCCGTAGTAATCTGCACCACTCGGCTCGTTGACCATCACCGCCACGATCAGACGTGGATTGGAAGCCGGCGCCAGTCCGACAAAGGAAGCCACATATTTGTTGACGTATTTGCCGTTCTCCAGTTTGTGCGCCGTGCCGGTCTTGCCTGCCACGCGATAGCCGGTGATCTGCGCCAGCGGCGCCGTGCCGCCCGGCTTCACCACCGTCTCCATCATGTCGCGCACTTCCTGTGCGGTCGTGTCCGAATAGACCTTTTCACCCAGAGACGGTGTTTCCTGCTTGAGCAGGGTGATCGGTTTCAGTTCGCCGTTGTTGGCGAACACGGTGTAGGCGCGGGCCAGTTGCAGCAGGTTCACGGCGATGCCGTTGCCGTAGGACATGGTCGCCTGGTCGATAGGGCGCCATTTTTTGTAGTCGCGCAGCCTGCCCGGGGCCTCGCCCGGGAATTCGCTTCCGGTCGGCGAGCCGAACCCGTCCTCGTTCAGCGCATGCCACATCGTCTCCGGCGGCAGGCTGAGCGCGATCTTGGCGGCGCCGACGTTGCTGGATAGCTGGATGACCTGCCCTACCGTCAGCGACCGCTCCGGGTGGGTATCGTGTATGGTTTTTCCGCTTACGGTGAATGTGCCACCCGCCGTGTTGATCACGGTGTTCGGTTTGATCTTGCCCACTTCCAGCGCCGTTGCAATGGTGAACGGCTTCATCGTCGAGCCCGGCTCGAACTCGTCGGTCACGGCATGGTTGCGCAGCACGGCAGGGCTTGGCTTATCGCGATTGTTGGAGTTATAGGATGGCCAGTTCGCCAGCGCCAGCACCTCGCCGGTCTTTGCGTCCAGCACAACGATGGAACCGCTTTTTGCCTTGTGCTGCTCCACCGCATGCTTGATCTCGCGGAAAGCCAGCGACTGGACCTTGCTGTCGATGCTCAAGGCGACATCGACACCTGGCTTGGGTGCGCGCAGGCTGGCTACGTCTTCAACGATGTATCCGCGCCGGTCCTTGATCACGTGCTGGCTGCCGGCCTTGCCGCCCAGTTGCGCCTGCATCGCGAGTTCGATGCCTTCCTGGCCGTTGTCGTCCACGTCGGTGAAGCCGATCAGTTGCGCCGTGACATCCCCGCCGGGATAGTAGCGGCGATACTCGCGCTGCAGCGAAATGCCGGGAATCCCGAGTTTGTCGACCTTGGCCGCCTGCTCCGGCGGCAACTGGCGCTTGAGATAGACGAATTCGCGCGAAGTATCGGCGAGCTTGCTTTTCACTTCCTCGGCACTAGTGCCGATGATCTGTGCCAGCTGGATGATCTGCCTGGTGGAAACCTCGACGTCGGCAGGGCTCGCCCAGACCGATTCGACCGGCGTACTGACGGCCAGCGGTTCGCCGTGACGATCGGTGATCATGCCGCGATGCGCATGGATCTCCACGGTGCGTCCGTAGCGCGCATCGCCTTTCTGCTGCAGGAATCCGTCGTTTATGCCTTGCAAGTATACGGCGCGTGCCAGCAGCCCGCCCAATCCGCCCAGCAGCAGCAGGAACAGAACGCGCGACCGCCAGGCTGGCAGCGCGATCTGTCCTGTGGTTTGGATGGGCGTGGTGGCGTAATTCACGGCTGGGTCACCATTCCGGAGTCGAGACGGATATAGCGGATTTGCCCCGGCTGCGGCATCTTCATCTGCAACTGGCTGCCAGCCAGCTTTCTCCACGCGTGCCGGCATCGCCAGCATCCCCTGCTCGAGCTGCAACTGCCCCCACTCCACATCCATCTGCTGCGCCTTATCTTTTTCCTGCTGCAATTCAACAAACAATTTGCGTGCCTTGTGTTGGGAGGTGACTACCCCCAACGCGCACGCGATGACCAGGATGAGCAGGAAGACATTGAGCCTAGCCACCTAAACGCTCCGCCACTCGCAGCACCGCACTGCGTGCCCTGGGGTTGGCTGCCACTTCTTCTTCCGAGGCGTAGATCGGCTTGCCGACCAGGTGCAATTTCCCCTGCGGCACATCCGCGGCACGGATCGGCACATTCTTCGGCACTTTGTCGCCCTGCGCCATGTCGCGCATGAAGTGTTTGACCATCCGGTCTTCCAACGAATGAAAACTGATCACTGCCATGCGTCCGCCCGTTCTCAGCTTATCCACACACTGCGGCAACACGCTCTCGAGTTCATCGAGCTCGCGGTTGATATAAATCCGTATAGCCTGAAAGGTGCGCGTTGCCGGATTCTTGCCGGGTTCGCGCGTGCGTACGCACTGCGCGACGATATCGCCGAGTTGCTTCGTGGTGCGGATTTCCTGTTCCTGGCGCGCAGCAACAATCGCCCTTGCAATCTGCCTAGCAAACCGTTCTTCGCCGTAATCACGTATCACCTCCGTCAGTTCGCCTTCATCCGCCGTTGCCAGCCACTCCGCCGCCGTTTGCCCCCTGCTGGTGTCCATGCGCATATCCAGTGGCGCATCGAAACGAAAACTGAAACCGCGCTGCTCATCGTCCAGTTGCGGTGACGACACCCCCAGATCCAGCAACACCCCGTCCACCTTTTCCACTCCAAGCGAACGCAGCACTTCATCAAGATGTTCGAACCCGCTATGCACCAGCTGGAATCGCGCATCGCCGATCGATCGTCCTGCAGCTATCGCCATCGGATCCTTATCCAGTGCGATCAACCTGCCGCGTTCGCCCAGTTTTTCCAGAATCAGCCGGCTATGTCCGCCGCGCCCGAAAGTGCCGTCCACATAAATGCCGTCCGGCTTGATCTGCAACGCTTCGACTGCTTCGTTCAAAAGGACGGTCGCGTGCACCAGTCCTTCGCTCACAAGGTGAATCCTTCCAGTTCCGGCGGCAGATTCTCTGCCGTGAAACCGGTCATTTTCTCGTTCTGCGCCTGCCAGCGCGCCTCGTCCCACAACTCGAACTTGTTGCCTTGCCCCACCAGCATGGCGCGCTTGTCCAGCATCGCGAAACTGCGCAACGTGGGCGACACCAGCACACGACCGGCGGCATCCATCACCGTATCTTCGGCATGGCCGACAAGGAATCGTTGCAGGGCGCGAATGCGCGGGTCGAAGGCAGACAGCTTCATCAGCTTTTCGCGTATGGGTTGCCATTCGGGTTGCGGGTAGACCAGCAGGCAACCGTCGGCATCGGCAGTCAGCACCAGCTGACCTGCACAATGCGCAAGCAGCATGTCGCGATACCGCGCCGGTATCGCGAGCCTGCCCTTGCTATCCAGATTGAGTTGCGTCGCTCCCTGAAACATCCCGTTTTCCCACCTTTACCCACTTTTTACCACTTACGACCACTATATTGAAAATTAGCAAGGCGGTCAAGCAAGAAAACAGGAATTCTCTTTACGGGACAATGGGTTAGCGCATTCGGTTAATGCAAAACAAATATGCTTAAAAAGCAATAGATTGCACGGATATGCTAAAGTTGTTTGTAACAGAAAGGGCGGAAGGTCTATATCTTTTGCGGCATTGCAGCGTGGGGCGGATCGATCTTTGTTGGCACGCGCCATTCCGTTGGAAAGTGACGCGAAAAGGCGATAAGACTTATGCAGTAAAACAAACAGCGAGTTCCGAAAAGGTGAAGCTGGCCGATAAGCCGGGTTCTGTCGTGGACAGTCATTCCTCTAGGCGTTTCGTTACCTGACGCTCAAGCAACCTACCCGCAAGCGACGCGAGCAACGTCATAGCCTGCTTATTTGGTCTTGCTCCAGATGGGGTTTACCCTGCCACTGATGTTGCCACCAGCGCGGTGAGCTCTTACCTCGCCATTTCAACCTTGCCTGATCTGCTTGCGCAGCCATCGGCGGTGTATTTTCTGTGGCACTTTCCATCGCCTCACGGCGTCCGGCCGTTAACCGGCATCCTGCTCTGTGGAGCCCGGACTTTCCTCTACGCAGCACAAGGTGCGTAGCGACTGTCTAGCCAGCTTCGGCACGGAGTCTAACACGGGAGATACAGAGCGTCCGGGAACCCGGACTTTAGTTCCGGCATAACGTGCTTCGCACATTAGCCTTCACTGCAACTTGCCGCTAACGCGGCGGCGTTGTCCTCTACACAGCGAGTGTGCGGCGACTGCCTAGCCAGCTTCGGGGAGCAAGTTTAATATGGGATGAAAAGCCAAAAGCCCGGAATCCGGGCTTTTCAATGGTGCATTGCAAACAGCTCACTTGCCTTGCAATGCCTGGCCGGTCTTTTCCAGGGCTTTGCCGCCCTTTTCCAGCGTTTCATTGCCGAGTTGTTTGGCCCGGTCAACCAGCGATTCTCTGGCAAATGGATTGGAGAGCAGCGGCTTGTCGCGACCGATATTGACGCCCAATGCCATGCCGATGAGGATGCCCGCCACCAGGCTGATCAGAATTATTTTGAACTGCTTCATGTATATCCCTCCGATTGATTACAGACTGGATAGCTGCCGCCGCAAATCTTGTCTTACCCCTCGACCACTTGCATGCTCACGCCGAGGCCTTTCCATTGCTTTATCTCTTCCAGCAATGCGGTCTCGGTCAGCGGGTTCTGGGTCAGCCATCCCGGGGCAAGCACAAGATGAAATTTGGTGTTGCTGAAACGGCCTTGCAGTGCGGGCAATTCGACATCGCCGCGGTTGCGGTAAATAAGCGACGCCAGCCGCAAAGCCATGACCTGTGCAAATTCTTCCGGGGTATTCATCATGCCGCGCAGCTTTTCCATCCCGCCACGATGCGCCAGTGCCAGCAAACTCAGTCGGTTCTGTTCTTTCTTTGAGAATCCCGGCATATCGGCGTTGGCGAGAATGTAGGCAGTATGTTTGTGATAGCCGCTGTGCGCGACGCTGATGCCGATCTCATGCAGCTTGGCCGCCCAGGCCAGCAGGCTGGATTGCTCCTCGCTGATCTGGCCTTCCAGAAATTGCCTTGCCAGCAAATCTGCCAGATGGGCGACTCGCGCCGCCTGGCGAGCGTCCACGTGATAACGGCGCATGAACTGCTGCACGGTGACTTCGCGCATATCGTTGTGGTGAGAGCGCCCGAGCAGGTCATACAGAACACCTTCGCGCAAAGCGCCGAGTGCCGGCTGCATACGCTCGATACCAAGTTCGCAAAAAGCCGCGTACATGATGGCGAAGCCGCCGGGCAATACCGGGACGCGATCCGGCTTCAGCCCAAGCAGTTCGAGTTTATTTACATCGCCGGTCTGCAGCATTTGCGCGCGCAACCGTTCCAACCCTTCGCGCGTAATGCCGCCATCGCTATAGCCGTTCTGTTCGAGGATATCGCACAGCACGCGCGCACTGCCCGACGAGCCGAGCGCCACATCCCAGTGGTCGCGCGAATATTCGAAGGCGATGGTCAAGATTTCGTTGCGCGCGGCCAGTTCGGCCTGCTTGAGATCGGACTTGTTGATCTTGCCGTCGGGAAAGTAACGCGCGCTGTAACTGACGCAGCCCATATACAGGCTTTCCAGCTTGAGCGGATGCAGTCCGTTGCCGATGATGAATTCGGTGGAGCCGCCGCCGATGTCCATCACGAAGCGCTTGCCTTCTGATTGCGGCAAAGCTTGTGCGACACCGAGATAGATCAGCCGCGCTTCTTCGCGTCCGGCGATGACATCGATGGGAAAGCCGAGGGCAGCTTCGGCTTGTTGCAGGAATTCCGGGGCGTTCTTGGCCACACGCAGGGAGTTGGTGCCGACGGCGCGCACCGCCTCGCGCGGCAGACCGCGCAACCGTTCGCCGAAGCGTTCCAGACAGGCGAGTGCGCGTTGCTGGGCGGGCTTGTCGAGCCGTTTGTCTTCCGTCAATCCCGCTGCAAGACGCACGGCCTCGCGCAATCCATCCAGCATGTAAAGCTGGTCATTCTCGACGCGCGCGACTTGCAGGCGAAAACTGTTGGAGCCGAGATCAACTGCAGCAAGGATGGGCTGGTGTTGCACGGAGATTTATTCCAGGACTTCGCGCTCGATCTCTTCGACGGTCACGTGGCGCACATCACGGCCCTTGACCATGTACACCACGTATTCGGACATGTTCTTGGCATGGTCGCCGATACGCTCGATGGCTTTCGCGACAAACAAGATCTCCAGCGAAGTGGAGATGGTGCGGGGATCTTCCATCATGAAAGTGATGAGGTAACGCATGATGGCGCGGAACTCCTCATCCACCTGCTCATCCTGGCGCACCACCTGCGCGGCAGTTGCCAGGTCGAGGCGTGCAAACGCATCCAGCGATTTGCGCAGCATGTCCAGAGCGATGTCCGCCGCGTGCTTGATCTCATTGTAGCGCGGCAGATGCAGACGTTCTTTTTGCGACAACAGCTTGGCCATGCGCGCGATCTTTTCCGCCTCGTCGCCGATGCGCTCCAGGTCGGTGATGGTCTTGATGACGGTCATCACCATGCGCAGGTCGCCCGCGGCCGGCTGACGGCGCACCAGAATGCGATTGCAGCTCTCGTCGATCTCCACTTCCATCGAATTCACGCGATGATCTTCGTCGATCACCCGGTTCATCAGCGCCACATCGCCCGTGGTCAGCGACTCGACCGCCAGCCTGATCTGGCTCTCGACCAGACCGCCCATCTGCAACACGCGAGCGCGTACCGCTTCGAGTTCCGCGTCGAACTGTTTCGAGGTATGTTCGCTACTGGCCATGGTTGTTCCTTAAGGGTTATTGCAAATGACGGATGCTAGCAATGCAGCATTAAAGTTTTGTTACGCAGCCGTGAGCGTCTTCACGCCGTCAGGCGTTCCCAACAGCAGGACATCCGCCGCACGATGCGCGAACAAGCCATTGGTCACCACACCGGCCAATTGGTTCAATGCACTTTCCAGTTCGACCGGGTTCATGATCTGCAGATTGTGCACGTCGAGGATGACGTTGCCGTTGTCGGTGGTGAAGCCCTCGCGCAGCTTTGGCTGCCCACCCAGCTTCACCACTTCGCGTGCGATATAGCTGCGCGCCATCGGGATCACTTCGATCGGCAACGGGAACTTGCCCAGCACATCGACCAGCTTGCTCTGGTCGCATACGCAGATGAACTTCTTGCTGGCTGCCGCGACGATCTTCTCGCGCGTCAGCGCGCCGCCGCCGCCCTTGACCATGTGCATGTGCCTGGTGATCTCGTCGGCGCCATCCACGTACACCGGCAGTTCGCCGGCGTCGTTCAGCGACAGCACTTCGATGCCATGCCCCTGCAAGCGTTTGGTGGACGCCTCGGAACTGGCGACCGCACCCCGGATCTTGTGCTTGATCTTGGCCAATTCGTCGATGAAGAAATTGGCGGTGGAACCCGTGCCCACGCCTACGATGCAATCATTCGGTACATAAGCAATCGCCGCCTGGGCAACCGCGCGTTTCAGATCGTCTTGTGTCAAAGCCATATCCTGTCTCAATTCGTTATTATCGTTCCGCCGGGATTATTGCAGGAATTCGGCCTTTTAGGAACCTTGCCGCACCCTTTCCAAACCGGCGTTTTGCATTTAGGATTCAGCTGACGTGGGGGTGTAGCTCAGTTGGGAGAGCGTCTGGTTCGCAATCAGAAGGTCGTCAGTTCGATCCTGATCACCTCCACCACATTCCCGGCTCTTGTCATCCCCTCGGATGATGCATCGCATGCAGCGCCTTGAGGCGTTCCCGCGCCACATGGGTATATATCTGCGTGGTCGAAATATCCGAATGCCCCAGCAGCATCTGCACCACGCGCAAATCGGCCCCGTGGTTGAGCAAATGGGTGGCAAAGGCATGACGCAAGGTATGCGGCGACAGTGGTTTATGCAGGCCGCCCTGCTTCGCGTGCTTCTTGATCAGATACCAGAACATCTGCCGCGTCATCGCTTCGCCGCGCTGGGTGACGAACAACGCATCGCTCAGCTTGCCCCAGCAGCAAGGCAGGGCGGGCTTCTGCGAGGTATCGCCTGACCCAGTCCAGCGCCTCTTCGCCCAGCGGCACCAACCGCTCCTTGCTGCCCTTGCCCATCACGCGCGTCACGCCCATATCCAGACTGACCTGCGCCACGGTCAGGTTGACCAGTTCCGACACGCGCAAGCCGCTGGCATACAGCACCTCCAGCATGGTGCGGTCGCGCATGCCCAGCGGCGTCTCGACATCCGGCGCATCCAGCAGCAACTCGACATCTTCTTCGGTCAGGCTCTTGGGCAGGCTGCGCGGCAATTTCGGTGTAGCGATCTGCAGGGTCGGGTCGGCGCCGATCCTGTTCTGCCGCAGCAGATAGCGGAACAGGCGCTTGAGGCTGGAGATGGCGCGCGAGGTGGAGGTGGCCTTGGCTTTTTCACCGCCCACCAGATGCGCCAGAAAACCCTGGATGTCGGCATGGGTGGCGGCCAGCAAACCGCAGCCGCGCTGCTTCTGCAGCCACTCGGCGAATTTGTTCAGGTCGCGCCGGTAGCTTTCCAGCGTGTTGCGCGACAGGCCGTCTTCCAGCCAGAGGGCGTCGCTGAATTCGTCGAGGAGGTCGGTGTCGGTCATATGGTCTCAGGGACAAGTAGCCGTTCAGCGCCCCTTCGATGCTGAGGCTAAAGGCTGTTGTCGAACCATGAACACTGGATTTACGCTCTGCGCGCCGCTCGTTCCTTCGACATGGCTGGCGCAGGGTCAACACGGGATGGGGCGAGCAGATTCAAAGGCACCTCATGTGCCAGCAACCAGCGCTTGATGTCGAGCGACCGCCTTCCGCGTGCTCCATGAAGCCGCCCAGCCCGGTTTTGCCCACCACGCGGTGGCAGGGAATGACGATGGGAATGGGATTGCTGCCGCAGGCCTGGCCGACCGCTTGTGCGCTGGAACCGATCTGTTTCGCAAGCTCGCCGTAGGTCAGCGTCTGCCCGCAGGGAATGTCGAGCATCGCCTGCCACACGTTGCACTGATGATGCGTGCCATCAAGCTCGAAAGGCAGGTCAATCTCATGTTTCGCATCGGCCAGATAGGCTTCCAGTTCCGCGCAGATCGTTTTCGCCATTTCGCCCTGCGGCGGCTGCGACTTTTGTTTTCCCCGGCAGGAATTCGATACCCAGCAGATCCGTGTCCGAACAGCGGATGCCGAGTTTGCCGAATGGTGCAGAGATGATTGCCTGATAGTTCATGCGCACATGATAGCCCAAATAAAAACGGGAGCCGAAGCCCCCGTTTTTGGTATTGCCGGAAAACCGCTGCTTATTGCGCTTCTTTGCGCGCAGCCAGCTTTTCCTTGATACGTGCCGACTTGCCGGAACGATCGCGCAGGTAGTACAGCTTGGCGCGGCGAACGTCGCCCTTGCGCTTCACTTCGATGCTGGCGATGCTCGGAGAGTAGGTCTGGAAGGTACGCTCCACGCCTTCGCCGGAGGAGACCTTGCGCACGATGAAGCTGGAGTTCAGGCCCTTGTTGCGCTTGGCGATGACCACGCCTTCGTAGGCCTGCACGCGCTTCTTGTCGCCTTCGACCACGTTCACGTTGACGATGACGGTGTCGCCGGGTGCAAAGTTGGGGATCGTCTTGCCCAGACGGGCGATTTCTTCTTTTTCAAGAATTGCGATCAGATTCATTTTGTTTCCTCTTCTTGTGCGGAAGCTTGTTCCTGCTGGTACTCTGCCAGTAGCCGAGCTTCCTGTTTAGTCAACTGGCGATGTGCCAGCAAATCCGGGCGACGTTCCGCAGTCCTGCCTAATGCCTGCTTCAATCGCCACTTCTCTATCTCGGCGTGGTGCCCGGACATCAATACTTCCGGAACCGCCTCGCCGTTATAAACCTCGGGCCGCGTGTAGTGCGGACAATCCAGCAGTCCCTGCACGAAGGAATCCTGCTGCGCCGATGCGTCATCGCCCAATACACCGGGGATCTGCCGCACCACGCTGTCCATCACCACCATCGCTGCCAACTCGCCACCGGACAACACATAATCGCCGATGGAAAGCTCTTCATCCACCTGCTGGCGCAACAGGCGCTCATCCACGCCTTCGTAACGACTCGCCAGCAATATCAATCCTTCGTCCCGCGCCAGCAGTTCCATCACCACTTCGTGGGTGAGCTGCCTGCCTTGCGGCGAGAGGTGGATCACACAACTCTTCTTCACTCCGCTTTGCGCCTGCGCTGCTTTCGCTGCGCTGATCGCTTTTTCCAGCGGCTCCGCCAACATCACCATCCCGGGGCCGCCGCCGTAGGGACGGTCGTCGATGGTGCGGTAGTTGTCGGTCGTAAAATCGCGCGGATTCCACGTCTGCAACTCAAACTTGCCCTGCTCCGCCGCCCGTCGCGTCACGCCATATTTGGTGAGCGCGTCGAACATCTCCGGGAACAGCGTGACGACATCGAACCTCATTTGAGGTAATCCGCCTGCCAATCCACCCGGATAGTTTTTTCTTTCAGGCTCACTTGCTGAATGACGCTGGCGATGAACGGGATCAATGTCTCGCCGCGTTCGCCCTTGACCACCAGCACGTCGTTCGCACCGGTCTCCAGCAAGCGAATCCACCGTGCCGAACTTCTCGCCCGCCAGATTCTCCACCGACAGGCCGATCAAGTCGGACCAGTAGTATTCGCCTTCTTCCTGCTCCGGCAACTCCGCGCGCGGAACCGCGATCAACAGGCCTTTGTACTTTCTCGGCTGCCGTGCGGTCGGCGATGCCTTCCAGCTTGGCGACCAGCACCTTGCCGTGCACGTTCGCTTCCAGCACTTCCAGCGGACGCCAGGCTTGCTCGTTGCCTACATACCAAGTGTCGTAATCCAGCAGACTGTCCAGGTACTCGGTAAAGGTCTGCACCTTCACCCAACCCTGAATGCCCTGCGCCGCGACGATCTTCCCCATGACGACCATGGGGCTTGCCTCGTTAACACTCATCTACGTTTCACCTCGTTTGTCCTCCTCTCCTCCTGGGGGGAGGGTTAGGGTGGGGGAAACGGTTATGTCCGTTAGGCCTTGGCTGCTGCACCGGCTTTTTTGACCAGACGGCCTACGGTCTCGCTCAGTTGCGCACCGCGCTCTTGCCAATGTGTCACGCGATCCAGCTGGATGCGCAGGCCTTCGGCGCCTTCCGCTGCCAGCGGGTTGTAGAAGCCGATGCGCTCGATGAAGCGACCGTCACGACGGTTGCGGGAATCCGCCACCACCACGTTGTAGAACGGGCGATTCTTCGCGCCGCCACGAGAAAGACGAATGACTACCATAGTGATTACCCAATAAAAATTAGATTTGGCCAATGCCAAAGGGCGCGAATTCTACGACACCTTGCCAAGCTCTGGCAAGGACTGTTTTGACAGGAAAATCCAGCCGGGGAATCAGCGGTGCAGGACGACTTCCAGCACGAATTGGACGCCCAGGTAGGCCAGCACGAGCAACGCAAAGCCGCTCAGCGTCCAGCGCACCGCCGTATGACCGCGCCAGCCATAGAAGTGATGGCCCGCCAACAGCACGGCGAACACCCCCCAGGACAAGCATCCCGAACAGCATCATATGGCTGAATTGCAGGGGATGGCCGAATATCTTCTCGGAAAACAGCATGCCGGAAGCGACGGTAATGGTCAGCAGCACGAATCCCGCGCCGACGATGCGGAACAGCAACGTCTCCATGGTCAGCAACGGCGGCAGGTTCTGCAACACCCTGGGCAGCTTGGCATGATGCAGACGCTTCTCGACCAGCGACATCAGGCCGGCATGCAAAGCGGCGATGGTAAACAGGCTGTAGGCCAGCATGGCCATCAACACGTGCGTATCGAACAGGCCTGACGCAGGCTGCGCCAGGATGTGCGCCTCGGGAAAGATCGCCGGCAGTGCCGTGCTGACGGCAGCCAGCGGCAAAACCAGCGTCTGCAAACTGGACAGCGGGTAGAAATAGCGTGCCAGCCAATACACCAGCACGGTCAGCCATAGAATGAGAGAGAGCGCATACACCAGCCCCAGATTCAGGGCGCCCCATACAAAAAGCGTGTCGTACAACAACCAGCCATGCAGCGCCAAAGGCACGATGACCGCGAAACCCAATGCGCCGCGATTCTGCTGCTCGGCATTGCCCGCCGCCTGAGCGCGCCAGAACAGAATAGCCAGTACGGCATAAAGGACAAACGTGAGCAAAGACATTGCTTGGTTCGACATGGGGAGTACAGATGTTTTAGACTGTGCGGATTCTACAGGAAGCTCCGCTGAGTGTCTGCCGCGGAGCCCGCTTTAACCACCAAGGTGCAAACAAACATGCTGGACAACCTGACACAACGTTTCTCGGGCCTCGTCAAGAACCTGCGCGGCCAGGCGCGACTCACCGAGAACAACATCCAGGACGCCCTGCGCGAAGTGCGCCTCGCCCTGCTGGAAGCCGACGTCGCGCTGCCGGTCGTCAAGGAATTCATCGCCAAGGTGAAGGAAGCCGCGCTGGGACAGGAAGTCATCGGCAACCTGCACACCGGGACAGGCGCTGATCGGCGTGGTGAACCGCGAACTGACCAAGCTGATGGGCGAAGCCAACGTCGGCATCAACCTCGCCACCGTGCCGCCCGCCGTGATCCTGATGGCCGGCCTGCAGGGCGCCGGCAAGACCACCAGCAGCGGCAAGCTGGCCAAGCTGTTGCGCGAGCAGAACAAGAAGAAAGTGCTGCTGGTGAGCTGCGACGTGTACCGTCCCGCCGCGATCGAGCAACTGCGCACGCTGGCACAGCAGCTCGACATCGACTTCTTCCCCTCCGACATTTCGCAGAAACCGCAGGACATCGCGCTTGCCGCGCACGACTTCGCAAGGAAGCATCACCACGACGTGCTGATCGTCGACACCGCCGGCCGCCTGGCCGTGGACGAAGCGATGATGGCCGAGATCAAGGACCTGCACGCCGCGCTGAAGCCGATCGAGACCCTGTTCGTGGTCGATGCCATGACCGGCCAGGACGCCGTGAACACCGCCAAGGCCTTCGGCGATGCGCTGCCGCTCACCGGCGTCATCCTCACCAAGCTGGACGGCGATGCGCGCGGCGGTGCCGCCTTGTCGGTGCGGCAGATCACCGGCAAGCCGATCAAGTTCGTCGGCGTCAGCGAAAAACCGAACGGCCTCGAAGCCTTCCACCCCGAGCGCATGGCGCAGCGCATCCTCGGCATGGGCGACGTGCTGTCGCTGCTGGAAGAAGCGCAGCGCAACGTCGATCACGCCGAGGCGGAAAAACTGGCAAAGAAGGTCCAAAGCGGCAAGGGCTTCGACCTCAACGATTTCAAGATGCAGATCGTGCAGATGAAAAAGATGGGCGGCATGTCGGCACTGATGGACAAGCTGCCCGCGCAACTGGCCCAGGCAGCGCAAACTGCCAAGGTCGACGAGCGCCAGATCAACCGCACCGAAGGCATCATCAACTCGATGACGCCCTGGGAGCGGTCCCATCCTGAAGCCGATCAAGGCCAGCCGCAAGAAACGCATCGCGGCCGGTGCCGGCGTGCAGGTGATGCACGTCAACCAGTTGCTGAACCAGTTCGAACAGTCGCAGAAGATGATGAAGATGTTCAGCAACAAGGGCATGATGGCCAAGATGATGAAGGGCATGGCCGGCAAGCTGCCGGGAATGCGTTAACCAGTATTTATTTGGAGCCGGACTACCAACATGACCATCAAAGCCATCATATTCGACGTCGACGGCACGCTTGCCGATACCGAGGACGCGCACCGCATCGCATTCAACAAGGCCTTCGCCGAGAACAGGCTGGACTGGAACTGGGATGTCCCGTTGTATGACAAGCTGCTGAAAGTGACGGGCGGCAAGGAACGCATCAAGTTCTTCGTCGAGAGTTATTTGCCGAAATTCGACAAGCCGGCCGATTACGACGGCTTCGTGAAGAGCCTGCATGTGCAGAAGACCGCGCACTACACCGCCGCGCTGCGCGACGGCCTGATCCCGCTGCGCCCCGGCATCAAACAGCTGATCGGCGACGCGCATAAGGCTGGCATCAGGCTCGCCATCGCCACCACCACCTCGCCGGAAAACGTCGCCGGCCTGCTCGAAGTCGGCCTGGGCAAGGATTGGCAGAAATATTTCGACTCGGTCGGCTGCGGCGACATCGTGCCGCAGAAGAAGCCCGCGCCGGACATCTACAACTGGGTGCTGAACGAGCTCAAACTCGCACCGCAGGATTGCATCGCACTGGAAGATTCCAACAACGGCCTGCGCTCGGCTCGCGCGGCCGGCATCAAGACCTACGTCACCACCAACCCGTACACGCACCGGCAGGATTTCGGCGATGCGGCGGCGGTGTTCGACGACCTGAGCGATCTGAGCAATTTCTACAAAGTCACCGGCCTGCGCGTTTAGGCAGCTTTGGCCGGTTTCCTGCTAATCTTGCGGGTAATTCAATTGTCCGCAATTCATCATGCAAAGTTATTTGAAGCGCATCCTCACCGCCCGCGTCTATGACGTGGCGGTCGAAACCCCGCTGGAACACGCGCCCAACCTGTCGACTCGCATCGGCAACAGCGTATTCTTCAAGCGCGAAGACATGCAGCCGGTGTTCTCGTTCAAGCTGCGCGGCGCGTACAACAAGATGGCGCAGCTCTCCCCCGAGCAACTCAAGCGCGGCGTGATCGCCGCCTCGGCGGGCAACCACGCGCAAGGTGTGGCACTCAGCGCGCACCGACTCGGCTGCAAGGCCGTCATCGTGATGCCGACCACCACGCCGCAGGTGAAGATCGAGGCGGTCAAGCACTTCGGCCAGCGCGCAGTGGAGATCGTGCTGCACGGCGACAGTTACAACGATGCCTGCGACCACGCGCTTGCGCTGGAAAAGGAAAAACAGCTCACCTTCGTCCACCCGTTCGACGATCCCGATGTCATCGCCGGACAGGGCACCATCGGCATGGAGATCCTGCGCCAGCACCATACCCCGATCCACGCCATCTTCTGCGCCATTGGCGGCGGCGGATTGATCGCCGGTGTGGCGGCCTACGTCAAGCAGGTACGCCCGGACATCAAGGTCATCGGCGTGCAAACCGTCGATTCCGATGCCATGTCCCGCTCGCTCAAGGCAAGGAAACGCGTCACGCTTAAGCGACGTCGGCCTGTTCTCCGACGGCACCGCGGTCAAACTGGCGGGCGAAGAGACGCTCCGCATCTGCAAACAATATGTCGATGAAGTGGTGCTGGTGGACACCGACGAAGTATGCGCCGCGATCAAGGACGTGTTCCAGGACACCCGTTCCATCCTCGAACCGGCCGGCGCGCTCGCTATCGCCGGTGCCAAGCTCTACGCCAAGCGCGAAGGACTCAAGGGCGAGACGCTGGTCACCGTGTGCAGCGGCGCGAACATGAATTTCGACCGTCTGCGCTTCGTAGCCGAGCGCGCCGAAATCGGCGAAAAACGCGAAGCCCTGCTGGCGGTCACCATCCCGGAGACGCCGGGCAGCTTCCGCAAGTTCTGCTCGCTGCTGGGCAAGCGCAACATCACCGAGTTCAACTACCGCTACGCCGACCCGAAAGCGGCGCAGGTATTCGTCGGCATCCAGGTGAAAGACCGGTCGGAAACCGCCGATCTGGTGGACAAACTGCAGCGCGGCAAGCTGCCGACGCTCGACCTGTCCGACAACGAAATGGCCAAGCTGCACCTGCGTCACCTGGTCGGCGGCCACGCGCCCGAGGCCAAGGACGAGATCCTGTTCCGCTTCGAGTTCCCGGAACGCCCCGGCGCGCTGATGAATTTCCTCAACAGCATGGACCACAACTGGAACATCTCCTTGTTCCACTACCGCAACCACGGTGCGGACTACGGACGCGTGCTGGTCGGCATGCAGGTGCCGCGCACCGACAAGAAGGCGCTGCAGAGCTTCCTCGCCAACCTCGGCTATCCGTATTGGGACGAGAGCGAAAATCCGGCCTATCGGCTGTTCCTGGGGTAAAGCCGGGTGAGCACGGACTCCTTCCGTGATTTCGTGCTGGAACAGCTCGCCGGTCTGGGGAGTGTGCTCAAGACCCATCCCGACACTCTGGCCGGTTATCTGGCATGCCAATGTTCCATTTTCGCGCCTTCCAACAAGCAGGTTTTGAAGAATTACTGCGAAATTCCCGCGGATATCCTGGAAGATAGCGAAAGTTTGATGCAATGGGCACACAAGGCGGCACGGTAATGAACATCCAAACTAGGAAGCAACAGCTCAGGCAAAGTATAATCGCCGCCCGCGAAAAGTTGCCCGCGCCCGAGCGTCTCCGTCTAAGCCGCGCCGTCATTGGCTCGGTGTGCGATTTACCCGCCTACCGGCAGGCGCAAACCGTGCTGGGCTACCTTAATTTCGGCGCCGAACTGGCCGCCGAGCTGTGGGTGCAACAGGCTTTGGCCGACGGCAAGCGGGTTTTGCTGCCGCGGGTGAATCATGCCAGCAAACATCTGGACTTATATAAGGTGCGGGATTTGCACCAGGACGTGGCCCCCGGCGCATGGGGCATACGTGAACCGATCATGGAACGCTGCATCAAGGAAGATGCGCTGGGAACGGTGGATTTCATCCTGTTACCCGGCGTAGCGTTCACCCGCAAGGGTGCGCGCCTGGGATACGGCGGCGGTTTTTACGACAAGCTGCTGGCGCACATGCCGCATTGCCCGGCCTTGGTCGCCGGGGCCTTTGCATTACAGGTAGTACCTGAGATTCCGCAGGAAGGCACCGACCGCAATGTGGGGTGGTTGGTAACGGAAAACGAAACGATACGTTGCAACTGAGGGAGAGAGTAAGCGATGGCTACACAGAAACCGGATCTGGATCCGCAAGAAACACAGGAATGGCTGGACTCGCTCCAATCCGTACTGGAAAAAGAGGGGGCAGAACGCGCCCACTTCCTGCTGGATCAGCTGATCCACCACGCACGGCTGGCCGGCGACGACATGCCGATCAGCGCCACCACGCCCTACCTCAATACCATCCCGACGGACAAGGAAGAGCGCTCCGTCGGCAACCATGAACTGGAACACCGCATCCGCGCGCTGACGCGCTGGAACGCGATGGCCATCATCCTGAATGCCAACAAGGAATCGTCCGAGCTCGGCGGCCACATCGCCAGTTTCGCCTCGGCCGCTACTTTATATGACGTCGGCTTCAATCATTTCTTCCATGGCGCCACCAAGGATCACGGCGGCGACCTGGTGTACATCCAGGGCCACTCCGCCCCCGGCATCTATGCGCGCGCCTTCCTCGAAGGGCGCCTGTCCGAAGAACAGCTGCGCAAGTTCCGCCAGGAAGTGGATGGCGACGGCCTGTCTTCCTATCCGCACCCGTGGCTGATGCCGAACTTCTGGCAGTTCCCCACCGTCTCGATGGGCCTGGGCCCGTTGATGGCGATCTACCAGGCGCGCTTCATGCGCTACCTGCAGCACCGCGGCCTGGCGCAGACCGACGGCCGCAAGGTATGGGCCTTCCTCGGCGACGGCGAGACCGACGAGCCGGAATCGCTGGGTGCGATCTCCATGGCCGGACGCGAGAAACTGGACAACCTGATCTTCGTCATCAACTGCAACCTGCAGCGTTTGGACGGCCCGGTGCGTGGCAACGGCAAGATCATCCAGGAACTGGAAGGCGTGTTCCGCGGTGCCGGCTGGAACGTGATCAAGGTCGTGTGGGGGCGCCATTGGGACCGCCTGCTGGCCAAGGACAAGACCGGCCTGCTGCTGAAGCGCATGGAAGAAGTGGTCGACGGCGAATACCAGACCTACAAATCCAAGGACGGCGCCTACGTGCGCCGGGAATTCTTCGGCAAATATCCCGAGTTGCTGGAACTGGTCGCCGACATGTCGGACGACGAGATCTGGCACCTGAACCGCGGCGGCCACGACCCGTACAAGGTGTTTGCCGCCTACGCCAAAGCGGTGAAGCACAAGGGCCAGCCGACCGTGATCCTCGCCAAGACGGTGAAGGGCTACGGCATGGGCGAATCGGGCGAAGCCCAGAACCCGACGCACCAGCAAAAGAAGATGGGGGTGGACGATCTGCGCAAATTCCGCGACCGCTTCAACATTCCCGTTACCGACGAACAATTGCCCGACCTGCCGTTCGTGCGCCCCGCACCGGACAGCCAGGAAGCGAAATACCTGAAAGAACGCGGCAGCGCCCTTGGCAACATCCCGCAGCGCGAACCGCTGGCCCATCCGCTCAACATACCGGCGCTGGAAACTTTCGACGCCCTGCTGAAATCCAGCGAAGACCGCGAATTCTCCACCACCATGGCGTTCGTGCGCATGCTCGGCATACTGGTGAAGGACAAGCACATCGGCAAGCAGATCGTGCCCATCGTGCCCGACGAGTCGCGCACCTTCGGCATGGAAGGCATGTTCCGCCAGCTCGGCATCTTCTCGCAGGTCGGCCAGCTGTACACCCCGCAGGATGCCGACCAGCTGATGTACTACAAGGAATCCGAGACCGGCCAGATCCTGCAGGAAGGCATCAACGAAGCGGGCGGCATGGCCGACTGGATCGCGTCGGCAACGGCTTACGCCAACCACGGCGTGGCGATGATCCCGTTCTACATCTACTACTCGATGTTCGGCTTCCAGCGCGTCGGCGACCTGGCCTGGGCGGCAGGCGACCTGCGCGCACGCGGCTTCCTGGTCGGCGGCACCGCCGGACGCACCACGCTGAACGGCGAAGGCCTGCAGCACCAGGACGGCCACAGCCACCTGATTGCCGCCACCATCCCCAACTGCATCACCTACGACCCGACCTTCGCCTACGAGCTGGCGGTGATCGTGCAGCACGGCATGGACCGCATGTACAACAAGCAGGAAGACGTGTTCTATTACCTCTCGGTGATGAACGAGAACTACACCCATCCCGCCATGCCGAAGGGCGCCGAGGAAGGCATCATCAAGGGCATGTACAAGTTCAGCGCCGGCAATGCCAAGGCCAAGGCCCGCGTGCAGCTGCTGGGCAGCGGCACCATCCTGCGCGAAGTGATCGCCGCCGCCGAGCTGCTGGAAAAGGATTTCGGCGTCACCGCCGATGTCTGGAGCGTGACCAGCTTCAACGAGCTGCGCCGCGACGGCATCGACTGTGAGCGCTGGAACACGCTGCATCCGGAAGCCAAGCCGCGTGCAAGCTACGTCGAGCAATGCCTGGATGGCAAGACGCCGGTGGTAGCCGCAACCGACTACATCCGTTCCTATGCCGATCAGATCCGCCCCTATATCAAGGCGAACTACAAGACGCTGGGCACCGACGGCTTCGGCCGTTCCGACACGCGCAAGAAACTGCGCCACTTCTTCGAGGTGGATCGCTACTACGTCGCCGTTGCCGCATTGAAGGCATTGGCGGACGAAGGCACTATCGCCGCGAGCGAAGTGAGCAAGGCGATCAAGCAGTACAAGATCAACCCCGACAAGCCGAACCCGGTAACGGTTTAAGCGCGAGGAGAGCAGCGTGGCAGAAATCAAGCAAGTATCGGTGCCGGACATCGGCAATTTCAAAGGCGTCAGCGTCATCGAAGTGTCGGTGAAAGCCGGCGACAAGGTCTCAGCAGAACAGACGCTCCTCTCGCTGGAGACCGACAAGGCGACCATGGACGTGCCGGCGCCGTTCGACGGCGTGATCAAGGAAGTGAAGGTCAAGGTTGGCGACAAAGTGTCGGAAGGCGATGTGATCTTCCTGATGGAGGCCAGTGGCGCTGCCGCTGCTACACCTCCTGCTGCACCCGCCGCCGCGGCACCTGTCGCGGCCGCCCTCGCACCGACTCCCGCCCCGGTGGCCGCTGCGCCAGTGGCACAAGCCGCCCCCGCCGCCACCTCCGGCGGCAGCGCACATGCCAGCCCGTCCATCCGCCGTTTCGCACGTGAACTGGGCGTGAACCTGACCTTGGTGAAAGGCAGCGGCGAGAAAGGCCGTGTCACCAAGGATGACGTGCAAAATTTCGTCAAACAGTCACTGGCCCAATCCGGAACAACCTCCGGTGGCGCACTGCCCGGCTTGCTGCCCTGGCCGGACGTGGACTTCGCCAAGTTTGGCGAGGTCGAGACCAAGGCGCTGTCGCGCATCAAGAAAATCTCAGGCGCCAACCTGCACCGCAACTGGGTGATGATCCCGCACGTGACGCAGTTCGAGGAGGCCGATATCAGCGAGATGGAAGCCTTCCGCAAGGAACTGGGCGCGGAATACGCGAAAGAGAACATCAAGATCACGCCGCTAGCTTTCATGCTCAAGGCCTGTGCGATCACGCTGAAGCACTTCCCCGATTTCTGCGCGTCGCTGGATGCAGCCGGCGAAAACCTGGTGCTGAAGAAGTACATCCACATCGGCGTCGCCGTGGATACGCCGGACGGACTGATGGTGCCGGTGATCCGCGATGTCGACCAGAAAGGCATCGTGCAGCTGGCGAAGGAGCTGGGCGAGGTCTCTGCCCGCGCACGCGAGAAGAAGATCACCGCTGCCGACATGCAGGGCGGCTGCTTCACCATCTCCAGCCTGGGCGGCATCGGCGGCACTTCGTTCACGCCGATCATCAATGCGCCGGAAGTGGCCATCCTCGGCGTGTCGCGCTCCAGCATGAAACCGGTGTGGAAGGACGGCGAGTTCGTGCCGCGCCTGATGCTGCCGCTGTCGCTGTCTTACGATCACCGCGTGATCGATGGCGCCGCCGGCGCACGCTTCACCACTTACCTCGCGCATGTGCTGTCCGACATGCGCCGTCTGGCACTGTAAACGGTGAGTACCGCTCCCATCGGCATCCTCGGCGGCACGTTCGATCCCATCCATCATGGGCATCTGCGTATCGCCCAGGAAGCCCTGGAGCAATGCGGTCTCGCGCAAGTCCGCTTCGTCCCCAGCGGCACGCCGCCCCACCGCGCCCAGCCCCAGACTGATGCCAAATCGCGCTGGGAAATGGTGCGCCTGGCCTTGAATGCCCATCCCGACTTCCTCGTCGACGTGCGCGAAGTGTTCCGTACCGACCCATGCTATACGGTCGACACCCTTACTGCCCTGCGCACGGAACTCGGCACGCAGCAACCTCTTTGCCTCATCCTCGGCGGCGATGCCTTTTTGCAATTGCATACCTGGCATGAATGGAAGCGGCTGTTCGAACTGGCCCACATCGTGGTACTGCAGCGCGCTGGCGGACTGCCGCTGGGCAATGCGATGGGCAGCGCCGATGCCGCCCTGCAAGCCGAATATCGGGCTCGCCTTGCGCCCGGTTCAAGCGCGCTGCATGAATCCCCCAACGGCGCGATCTTCGTCGCCGACATGACCGCGCTGGAAATATCTTCCACCGACATCCGCCGCCGCTGCGCGGAAGGAAAGAACGTCCGCTACCTGGTCCCGGATGCCGTCGTCAATTACATCAACACCAACTCCCTCTACCGTACATGCTAAGCACAGAACAAAAGACCGAAGCCATTGTCGCCGCCCTGGAAGACATCAAAGCCAGCGACATCGTCGTCATCAACACCAGCAAGCTCAGCCCCCTGTTCGAGCGCATGGTCATCGCCAGTGCACAATCCACACGGCAAACCAAGGCACTGGCCGAAAACGTCGAAGACAAATTGAAGGAGATCGGCGAGCACCCGCTCAGTGTCGAAGGGGCGGACAGCGGCGAATGGGTACTGGTGGACTTCGGTGAAGTGCTGGTGCACATCATGCAGCCGGCGGTGCGCGCATACTACAACCTCGAAGAGCTGTGGGATGCGCGCCCGGTCTCAAAGGCCGCCGCCAACGCGAAGAAATGAAACTGTACATTCTGGCTGTCGGCAACAAGATGCCGGAATGGATCACCTCTGGCTTCAATGAATACGTGAAGCGCATGCCGCGCGAGGCCAGGATCGAACTGATCGAGCTCAAGCCGGAATCGCGCACCAGCGGCAAAACCACCGCACAGATCATGGAGGCTGAAGCACAGCGCATTCTGGCCGCCCTGCCCGCATCGGCACAATGCATCGCACTCGACGAACACGGCGCCACCCCGACCACCAAACAGCTCGCACAGCAGATGCAGGGCTGGATGCAGCAGGGCAGCGATGTCGCCTTCATCATCGGCGGCGCGGACGGCCTGCACGAGTCCGTCAAGCAGCAGGCAAGGCAACTGATGGCGCTTTCTGCACTGACGCTGCCGCACGGCATGGTGCGCGTGTTGCTGGCAGAGCAGCTCTACCGAGCGCACAGCCTGATGCACAACCATCCTTACCACCGCGAATGATGAAAAGCGCCTTTCCGCAGATTACGCAGATTGACACAGATTAAGGAGGATCGAATCTGCGTAAATCTGCGAACTGTTTTGCAGCCCGGGACGCCATGACCTCCCATCCCCACATCTATCTCGCTTCGCAAAGCCCGCGCCGCCGCGAACTCCTCAAGCAGATCGGTGTGCGCTACGAGCTGCTCCTGCTGCGCAACGATTCGCGCCGCGAGCCGGGTGTGGATGAAACACCACATGACGGCGAATTGCCCGTGGATTACGTCCAGCGCGTATGCCTGGACAAGGCGAGAAAAGGCTGGGAGACCCTTGCACTGCGCAACCTGCCGCTGCATCCGGTGCTGGCCGCTGACACTACCGTCACGCTCGACGGGAAGATCATCGGCAAACCCGACAACAACGAGCACGCTGCCGCGATACTGCGCATGCTTTCCGGAACGCGGCACCAGGTGCTCACCGCCGTTGCCGTTGCTTTCGGCGAACACCTGGAGATGCGGCTGTCGACAACGACGATCACCTTCGACACTTTGAGCGAGGAACGCATCCATCGCTACCTGCTCACCGGCGAAGCGCACGACAAGGCAGGAGCGTACGGCATCCAGGGCCATGCCGGCGCATTCGTCGAACACATCGATGGCAGCTATACCGGCGTAATGGGTTTGCCGCTGCATGAGACGGTAGAATTATTGAAACTATTCGGATATCCCGCACCATGACTGAAGAGATATTGATCAACGTCACCCCGCAGGAAACGCGCGTCGCGGTGATGCAACAGGGGGTCGTGCAGGAACTGCACATCGAGCGCGGCAGCCAACGCGGCCTGGTCAGCAACGTCTATGTCGGCAAGGTCAAACGCGTGTTACCCGGCATGCAGTCGGCGTTCATCGACATCGGCCTGGAGCGCTCCGCCTTCCTGCATGTCGCCGATATCTGGGAGAACCGCGCCAACGGGGAAGACGCCGCCAAGCCCATCGAGAAGGTGCTGTTCGAAGGCCAGAGCCTGCTGGTGCAGGTGATCAAGGACCCGATCGGCACCAAGGGCGCCCGACTTTCCACGCAACTGAGTTTCGCCGGGCGCATGCTGGTCTACCTGCCGCAGGAAGCGCACATCGGCGTATCGCAGCGCATCGAGAACGAGGAAGAACGCGAGTCGTTGCGCGCCAAATTGCAGCAGGTGCTGCCTGCCGAGCACAAGGGCGGCTACATCATCCGCACCATGGCCGAGTCCGCGTCGGACAGCGAACTGCGCGCCGATGTCGCCTATCTGGACAAGCTGTGGAACAACCTGCAACAGCAGTCGCAGCGGCTGGCCGCCCCCGCGCTGCTGTACAAGGAGCTGGACATCAGTCTGCGCGTGCTGCGCGATTTCGTGAACGAAGAGACATCGCGCCTGCTGGTCGACTCCCGCGAAACGCACGAGCGCATGCTCGCCTTTGCCGCCGACTACATCGCCGATGCCGTGCCCAAGCTGGAACGCTACGCCGGCGCGCGCCCGCTGTTCGACCTGTACAGCGTGGAAGAAGAGATCGAGCGCGCACTGTCGCGCCGCGTCGACCTGAAATCCGGCGGTTACCTGATCATCGACCAGACCGAGGCGCTCACCACCATCGACGTCAACACCGGCGGCTTCGTCGGCGGGCGCACCTTCGACGACACCATTTTCAAGACCAACCTGGAAGCGGCACAGGTCATCGCCCGGCAGCTGCGCCTGCGCAACCTGGGCGGCATCATCATCTGCGACTTCATCGACATGGACAGCGCGGAACATCGCGAGGCGGTGCTGGAAGAGTTCAGGCGCATGCTGGCACGCGACCATACCCGCATCAGCGTCAGCGGCTTCTCCTCGCTGGGCCTGGTCGAGATGACGCGCAAACGTACCCGCGAAAGCCTGGCGCATGTGCTGTGCGAACCCTGCCCCACCTGCCAGGGACGCGGCGAAGTGAAGACGGCACAGACGGTGTGCTACGAGATCCTGCGCGAGATCGTGCGCGAGGCGCGCCAGTTCAATGCCCGTGAATACCGCATCCTCGGCTCGCAGCAGGTCATCGATCTGTTCCTCGACGAAGAGTCGCAAAGCCTCGCCCAGCTATCCGATTTCATCGGCAAACCCGTGTCGCTGCAGGTGGAAACGCTCTACACGCAGGAGCAATACGACGTTATTTTGATGTAAATGTATCCCGTCGCCCCGTTTGATAATAAAATCGCGGGGTTTAACCTTTCAGACCTTATTGCCCGGAACGAACATGGACCTACTTTCCCTGCCCGCCACCTTCACGAACGATTTTGTAAGCTTCCTGATCAGCGCATTGCTGGTCATTGCGTACCACATCTTTCTCCGCCGCAAGGTCAAGAACGATCCCACCTATACGGTCCAGGCCGTCAACATGATCGCCCGGACCGCGTGGGTCGATACCATCATGGGCGATGAGAAGAACGCTGTGCTGGCAGTGCAGACACTGCGCAACTCGACCATGGCTGCCACTTTCCTCGCTTCCACCTCAGTGCTGCTGATCATGGGCGTGCTCACGCTCACCGAGCAGGAAGAGAAATTGCAGGCCACCTGGCACTCGCTCAACATGATCGGCTCCACCCACCCGACCCTGTGGATGATCAAGCTGGTACTGATGCTGCTCGCCCTGTTCGTTGCCTTCTTCAGCTTCTCGATGGCGATCCGCGTTTACAACCACGTGGGATTCATGATCAACGTGCCGCTCAGGCTGAACCACAAGATGCTGACGCCGGCGCATGTGGCGACCCACCTGAACCGGGCCGGCCGGTTCTACAGCCTGGGGATGCGTTCCTATTATCTGCTGGTGCCGCTGGTGTTCTGGCTGTTCGGTCCGCATTTCATGCTGGTCTCGACCGTGGCCCTGCTGCTGGTGCTCTATCGCCTGGACCGCGCACCCAAGATCATGACCATGGCATACAGCGACCTTTGAGATTCGCGGCTCGCGGCGGGAAACTGCCGTGGCCGCCGCAGCGTGTCCGGGCTCACTTGGCACGCAAGCAGCTTTCCGGCTCGACTGCACTTCCCGTCACGGCCACGACCTTGTGGCGCGACTGCCCGCCTTGCTTGAGTTCTACCTGACGCAGGGGGACATCGAACGATTCGGCAATGAACTTCAGCAAGGCTTCGTTGGCACGCCCCTCGATGGGCGGCGCGGCAAGCCGGATCTTGAGCGCTTCACCGTGCAGCCCCGTCACCTCGGTGCGCTTCGCTCCCGGCTGGACGTGCAATGTCAGCGTCAGCACTTCGCCATTGCGGCGATACCACGCACTCACAGCAATCTCTGGACAGCCTGTTCCAATCCGCCGACCGGCACGATGAGAATGAGCTGGCAGATCAGGAACAGCACCAGCACCGAAAGATCGACGTTACCCACCGGCGGAATGGCGCGGCGCAAGGGCTGCAGGAAAGGGCCGTTGACGGCATACAGCATGGGGGCCAGCGGGGTATGCGGGTTGACCCAGGACAGGATCGCTTCGGTGACCAAAGTGGCGATCAGCAGGTAGATGCTGATCTTCAGCAGCTTGACTGCCGTCCAGGCCAGCAAGCCGGCCAGCGGGAAAACATCGAACGGATAGCCCTGCATCCACAGGAAAGCCGTCAGATAGGCGAACTCGACCGCGAACGCCAGCAGCAGTGTGGCGCTGTCCAGCCCGCGAACGGCGGGGATGAAACGGCGCGCACGCAACACGATGAAATCGGTCAGTGCCATCAGGAATTCGCCGATGGGGTTGCGCATCGGCGCTCTCAGCCACACAGCGTGGAAACGGAACAGCAGGATGGCCGCGAACGGCTGTACCAGTGCGTCGAGCAGGAACGAAAGTGCTTCATTCAGCATCGGCCACCCCTGAAGATTCGAAGCAGGACTGGGCAAGAAGCGGATGCTCGAAGAATCGGGTTGTACGGGAGCCCATCAGATGTCCTTTCCCAGCTCGTCGCCCATCTCCTTGGAGCGCTCGGCCGCTGCACGGATGGCGGCGACGATATCCATCTTCACCTGGTTGGCGTCCATGCTGAGCAGCGCTTTTTCGGTCGTTCCATTCTTGGAGGTCACGCGCGCGCGCAAGGTGGCGATATCCTCTTTGCTGCTTTCCGCCAGCTTGGTGGCGCCAAGGAAGGTGTCCAGCACCATTTGCCGCGCCTGTGCTTCGTCCAGCCCCAGTTCATAGGCTGCCTGCTGCATGGCCTCGATGAAATAGAACACATAGGCCGGGCCGCTGCCGGAGATTGCCGTCACGGCATCCAGCATTTCTTCGTCTTCGATCCATAAGGTGCTGCCCACGGCTGCCAGGACCGACTCGGCCCGATGACATTCATCCGGCTTGACCGCCGGCATCGCATACAGGGCGGTGACGCCGCTGCGAATGAGTGCCGGCGTATTGGGCATGCAGCGTACGATGTTGTGCGTACCCAGCCAGCGCGCCATGTCCGGCGTGCGGATACCCGCAGCGATGGAGATGACCAGTTGTCCATCCAGAATCGGTGCCAGCTGCAGGGAAACTTCCTGCAACTGTTGCGGTTTGACGGCGAGGATCACCGTATCGCAGTGGGCAACCGCCTGCGTCAGGTCCATGGTCGCCCTGAGCCCGAACTCGTTATGCAGTTCCACACAGCGCTCTTTGCTGACTTCCACCACGCGCATCCGGGAAGACGAATAGCCGCGCTTGATCAAGCCGCCAATCAGGGCCTTCGCCATGTTGCCGCCGCCGACGAAAGTTATATTCATGCTTTCCCTCCGTAATCCCTGTTACCGAATATCGCCGTACCGATGCGCACGATGGTCGCACCCTCTTCTATCGCTGCCGGGTAGTCATGCGACATTCCCATCGACAATGTGTCCAGCGCCATCCCCCGTGTCCTCAGTTGTTCAAACAAGGACTTCATCTGTGCGAACGGGACGCGCTGTCTGGTTTCGTCTGTTTCAGGGGATGGTATCGCCATCAGCCCGCGCAATCTCAGGCGGGGCAATTGCCCGACCGCCTGCGCCAATGGCGCCACCTCATCCGGAACCACACCGCTCTTCGTTTCCTCGCCGCTAACGTTCACCTGCAGGCACACGTTCAGGGGCGGCATGTGTGGCGGCCGCTGGGCCGACAGCCGCTCGGCGATCTTCAACCGGTCCACACTGTGCACCCAGGCGAAGTTCTCCGCAATAGCGCGCGTCTTGTTGCTCTGGATCGGGCCGATGAAGTGCCATTCGAGCGGAAGATCGCGCAACAGGCCGATCTTATCCAGCGCTTCCTGCAGATAGTTTTCGCCAAAAGCGGTCTGTCCGGCCCCGTACGCTTCGCGCACTGCATCTGCGGAAAAGGTCTTGCTCACCGCCAGCAACTTCACCTCCGCAACATCCCGGCGCGCCGCAATAGCGGCTTGGGCTATGGCTGCGCGGGTTGCTTGCAAGTTGGAGAGGATTGCAGTCATAATCGCCCGGACATTGCCATTCAACGCGGTTTCAACACTCAGGATTATATATGGATATCACCGAACTGCTCGCCTTCGGCGTGAAGAACAAAGCTTCCGACTTGCATCTTTCCGCCGGCCTGCCTCCGATGATCCGCGTCCACGGCGACATGCGCCGCATCAACCTGCCCGCGATGGAGCACAAGGAAGTCCACGCCATGGTGTACGACATCATGAACGACGGGCAGCGCAAGCATTACGAAGAGAACAAGGAAGTCGACTTCTCGTTCGAGGTGCCGAACCTGGCGCGTTTCCGCGTCAACGCCTTCATCCAGAACCGCGGCGCCGGTGCGGTCATGCGTACCATTCCTTCCAAGATCCTGTCGCTGGAAGACCTCAAGGCGCCTGGCATCTTCAAGGACATCTCCGAATTCCCGCGCGGCATGGTGCTGGTGACCGGCCCCACCGGCTCCGGCAAGTCGACCACGCTGGCGGCGATGGTGAACCACATCAACGAAAACGAGATGGGCCACATCCTGACCGTGGAAGACCCGATCGAATTCGTGCACGAATCGAAGAAGTGCCTGATCAACCAGCGCGAAGTCGGCCCGCATACGCTGTCGTTCAACAACGCCTTGCGTTCGGCGCTGCGCGAAGACCCGGACGTGATCCTGGTCGGCGAAATGCGCGACCTGGAAACCATCCGCCTGGCGATGTCGGCGGCGGAAACCGGCCACCTGGTGTTCGGCACGCTGCACACCAGCTCGGCGGCCAAGACCATCGACCGTATCATCGACGTGTTCCCCGCCGACGAAAAGGAAATGGTGCGCGCGATGTTGTCCGAGTCGCTGCGTGCGGTGATCTCGCAGACCCTGCTCAAGACCAAGGACGGCAGCGGCCGTGCCGCGGCGCACGAGATCATGATCTGTACCCCCGCCATCCGCAACCTGATCCGCGAAGCGAAAGTGCCGCAGATGTATTCCGCCATCCAGACCGGCGGCAATATCGGCATGCAGACGCTGGATCAATGCCTGTCCGACCTGGTCAAGCGCAACGTCGTCTCATCCGCCGAGGCTCGCGGCAAAGCGGCGAACAAGGACCTCTTCCCGGGTTAAGCCACCAACCAGAAACAAGCAGCGCAGCAATAGGAGTTCATCATGGAAAGAGACCAGGCCACCGAGCTAGTCCACAACCTTTTGAGAGGCCTGGTTTCACAAAAGGCGTCCGACCTGTTCGTCACCGCCGGCTTCCCGCCCGCGTTCAAGATCAACGGCAAAATGACTCCGGTCTCCAGCCAGGCGCTAACGTCGCAGCACACACAGGAACTGGCACGCAGCATCATGAACGACCGTCAGGCGGCCGAGTTCGAATCCACCCACGAGTGCAACTTCGCCATCAGCCCGCCCGGCATCGGGCGCTTCCGCGTCAACGTGTTCATGCAGCAGCAGCGCGTCGGCATGGTGCTGCGTACCATCACCACCAAGATCCCGACCTTCGAGGAGCTGGGCCTGCCCGATGTGCTGAAGGACGTGGTGATGACCAAGCGCGGCCTGGTGATCATCGTCGGCGGCACCGGTTCCGGCAAATCCACCACCCTGGCGGCGATGCTCGGCCACCGCAACCACAACAGCTTCGGCCACATCATCACCATCGAGGACCCGGTGGAATATGTGCATGACCACGACAAATGCATCATCACCCACCGCGAAGTGGGCGTCGATACCGACAATTGGCACGCCGCGCTGAAGAACACGCTGCGCCAGGCGCCGGACGTGATCCTGATCGGCGAGATCCGCGACCGCGAAACCATGGAATACGCGGTGGCCTTCGCCGAGACCGGCCACCTGTGCATGGCGACACTGCACGCCAACAGTGCCAACCAGGCGCTCGACCGCATCATCAACTTCTTCCCGGAAGACCGCCGCGAGCAGCTGCTGATGGACCTCTCGCTCAACATCAAGTCGCTGATCTCGGAGCGCCTGATCCCCAAGCGCGACGGCAAGGGCCGTGCCGCGGCGTTCGAGATCCTGCTCAACTCGCCGCTGATCTCCGACCTCATCTTCAAGGGGCAGGTGCACGAGATCAAGGGCGTGATGGCGCAATCGCGCGAACTGGGCATGCAAACCTTCGACCAGGCGCTGTTCGACCTGCACGAGAGCGGCGCCATCAGCTATGAGGAAGCCCTCAAGAACGCCGACTCGGTCAACGACCTGCGCCTGAAGGTCAAGCTGGAAGGCCAGGCTTCCAAGGACAGGGACATGATGAGCGGCCTTGATAACCTGAAGATGACCTGATCGTTCCGGAATGAACCTCAAGCCGACCTACCGCATCCATTTGGCTAGCTCGCTCGGCTTGGTCGACACCCCTTTCATCGTCACCTCTGTCTACGCCACTCCGGCCGGGCTGCCGAGAGCAGAATGGTTTCTCGTCATCCCGGAAGGCAAAGGCGTGCTTTTTTCGCAGCGCAACAAACTCGATCTCAATTCTTTTCCGGATAACCGCATGGCATTCGACGAGGAATGGCTGTTGAATGATGCACTGGACCAGGCCAGGCTGCGCCTGCGGCGCTATATCCTGGAAAACAAGGGCAATTTCGCACAAATCCTGCTGGCCAATCCGTTTGAAATACAGCCAGGCGATGACAATCACCTCGTCAGGCTCTGGATGCACGGCTCATATTGCGGCTGTCTGAGCGAGATTCGCGCCAAAAGCGGATGCGAGCCGCTGGTGGAAACCCTGGTCTGGATACACGGCCTGCCGATGCTGACATCAAGCGATCTTTAGGCTGCATGCTGCAGAAAGGCCGCATGGCCACCTAAGCGCCGGATTTCACAGAATAACCCGTAAAAAAATAAGATTGACCAAGCCCCTTCCGTCCACTATAAAGCAGGACTAGAACAATATCGGGGGGGACTGTGGAAACAGCCGAGCTACTGCGGCTCAATCTGGCAATCGAGCCAGATTTGCAGAACTTTGTCGGCTTTCTCATGGAAAGCGTACGACGCCTGAAAGGGAACGCCTTTCAAGCCGCGCTCGCCAGTCTTGAATTGAATCGGCGCTTGCGCACCGCTGGCGCCTGTTGCGGCCAGCCGTTCACCGTCTCTGTCCAGTTGCATCATGACTGGTTGCACGTCCACTGGGGCGAGAACCAGCTTGCGGTGACCAAGGCCGCCACGACCGAATCCTCCGTTATCGACCAGTTGCGTGATTACCTGCGCAAAGCCACCGAATCCATCGACCCGGAGATCCTGATCCAGCGCAATGAGGCAATGGCGCGCCACTTGCAGGAGACCCGCGAGCGTACGGAGCGCGAATTGGCCGAGTTGCAAGTGAAGCTGCTCAGCCGCCAGGCCGAGCTGCAGGCTTCCATGCTCAAGGCCGAAACGGATCCGCTCACCGCCTTGCCGAACCGCAGGGCGTTCGATGCCAAACTGGATCAGGCTTTCCGGCACACCATGCGGCAGAGAAGCTCACCGCTGTCGCTCGTCATGCTGGACCTTGATTATTTCAAGAGCGTCAACGACGAGCATGGACACCTGTTCGGCGATGCCTACCTGAACAAGATGGCGCACATCCTGCGCAGCGTGATCCGCGAAGACGTGGATTGCGCGTTCCGTTTCGGCGGCGACGAGTTTGCCATGATGATCTATTCCGACTATCGCACCGCATGCGACAAGGCAAGGCAGGTGTTACAGCAAATGGGCGGCCAGGTCAGCATCGGCATCGCGACCATCGACCAGAACACGCCGGACAACATCACGCTGGAAAACTTCATCCACAAAGCGGACATCGCGCTCTATGAAGCCAAAAGCCGCGGTCGCGGCAGGGCGGTGGTCGGGCAATGCAGCAAAGGAGATACCAATGCTTGCGGTTCGGCATGTGCCATGAAGGAGCCCTGTGTCTGATATCTTCGACAGTGCCACCGATTGCAAGCTGCTGTTCAACAATGCGACGCAAAGCGAAAGTTCACTGATCCTGCTGAGATCCAAGCTGGTCGCCATCACCCGCCGCCTCGGGGTGGACGACCTGAAGCAGGAAGCCATGCTGCTGGTCGCTTCCGAGCTGGTCAGCAACAACGTGAAGCATGCCGCCGGGCGCGGCATGGTCCAGCTGTGGCAGCAACCCGGCGGATTCCTCGACCTGCTCTCCCTGGATTTCGGCCCCGGTATCGATAATCTCTCCACTGCCGAGGTGGACGGATATTCGTCCGTCAACACCCTGGGCAAAGGCCTGGGGGCGATACGCCGCCTAAGCGATGAATCGTACATATACACCCAGCAAGCGCGCCCGGGACAGCCGAGAAAATGGACCGGCACGGTGATCCTGGCGCGCTTCCATCTGGGCAAGAACAACAAGGAATCCAGCTCCAGGTTTGGCATGTACTCGCGCTCATTGTCCGACGAGCGCTACAACGGCGACCGCATCTACCTGATGAAAGACGGCAAGGCGCTGCGCTGGCTGCATCTGGATGGGCTGGGCCACGGCGCCAAAGCACAGTCCGCCACCGCCGACCTCGCCGGCCATCTGGGCAATCACGAGTCACCCGATGCCATCCTGGAATCGGTGGACCGGCAACTCAATCACAGCCGCGGCGCGGTGGCGGTGGCCGGAGAGATCGATCTCGCCCGGCAACACTTGCGCATCTGCGGGGTCGGCGACATGAGCGCGTACATCTACGACCAGGAACGGATGCAACACGTCGCCTTCGCACCCGGTATACTGGGGCGGGAACACCGTTCGGTATCGGTGGTGGAAACCGCCTTCGCGCGCAAGCATGTCATCGTCACGGCCAGCGACGGCATCCGGCGCAACTGGAACGAGAGCAACTTTGCCGGACTTTTCAGCCAGCATCCGCAGTTGATTGCCTATACCGTGGGGAATATCATGGGGCGGATTTCGGATGACCAGTCGCTTTGCGTCTGTACAATTGGGTAATAAAGGGAGAGGAAAAACATGATGCAGAAGAAAGAAGCCAGCGAAAAGCTGGCCGCGTTATTTGGCCTGAAGATAGGTAACATCTCCGGCCAACTCGAAGAAACCGGCCGCGAATTCTTTTGCGCCGACACCAAGCTGATGGACGAGGATGAGGTCACCGACCTGAGCAGTGAGTTCGTCCACCTGATCTCCGCGTTGCTGGGCAGCAAAGACCCGAACAAACGCACTACCCCGCAATTCCATGCACTGGAGACTTTCTTCTCCGGACTCGCCCAGCGCATGCTGATGCGCGGCGGCAATGTTGAAGATGTAGTGCGCTACTCGCAGCAACTGCAGTACGGCCTGATCTCCGCGCTGGAACAGGACAGCGGAATCGAGTTCACCAAGTCGCGTTCCGTGCTGCTGTTCTTCGCCCAGCTGTTCGACGAGCTGATCATGGCGATCTTCCGCACCTATCTGAGCGAGCGCGAGAACACGCTGAAGGCGCAGGAAGAGGAATTGCGCGCGACTTCCACGCCGATCACCCAGATCTGGGACGGCGTGCTGACGCTGCCCATCATCGGCACGCTGGATTCCAGCCGCACCATGCTGGTCATGGAAGCGCTGCTGAACCGTATCGCCAAGGACCACGCGCGCGCGGTCGTGATGGACCTCACCGGCGTGAAGAACATCGACTCGCAAGTCTCGCACCACCTGATCCAGATGGTGCGTGCGGTGCAGCTCATGGGCTCCGACGCCATCATCACCGGCATCCACCCCGAGATCGCCCGCGCACTGGTCAGCCTGAACATCGACCTGACCGGCGTGACCACCCGCGCCAGCCTGTCCGACGGGCTGAAAGAGGCGTTCTTGCGTCTCGGCATCCAGGTAAACCACAAAGCAAGCTGATGGCCATCCCCGGCGTGCATCTGACGCGTATCGGCAAGGGCAGCTTCCTGCTCGAACCGCAGCGCAGCATGAACATCCGCGATCAGGGCACGCTCATGCGGGACATCGTTGCGAAGGTGCAGGGCGCAAACGGCACGCGCCTGTACTTCGATCTGGACAGCCTGCCGGTCATCGACCCGGTCTACTACGACTGGCTGGATAAACTGGCGCGCACCTGCCAGGCCGTGAATATCAGAATGATCTGCATCAACATGCAGCCGACCGCCGCCTTCACCTTGTCCAAACATCTCACCAGCAAGCCGGTGTTCGAGATCGCACTGGACATCGCAGACTGACCCCTTCACGCCGCCCCCAGCACGCCTATCGCCTCAGTGGTACAACCCCGGGAATTGTTTGCGCAGCTGGTCCAGCTTGGGCATGTCGTTGAACACGATATAAGGCTGGTAAGGATGCAGCGCCAGATAGTTCTGGTGATACTCCTCGGCCGGATAGAACTGCTGCAGCGGTACCACCTGCGTGACGATGGGCGAGGAGAATGTGTGCTCTGCAGTCAATTGCCGGATATAGGCTTGCGCGGCTTGCTGTTGCCCCTCGCTGGTATAGAAGATCGCCGAACGGTATTGGCTGCCCCGGTCCGGTCCCTGGCGGTTGAGCTCGGTCGGGTCGTGCGCCACGTTGAAAAAGACCTGCAGCAATTGTTGATAGGACACCTGCGCCGGATCGAAACGGACGCGCACCGACTCGGCATGGCCGGTATTGCCCGTGCTCACCATCTCGTAATGCGCCGTGGATGCGGCGCCACCCGCGTAGCCCGACTCGACATTGGTCACGCCCTTGACGTGCTTGAACACCGCATCCACGCCCCAGAAGCAGCCGCCCGCAAACACCGCAGTCTGCTCGGCGGCCACCGCCGCTGACGTGAATGCACCCAGACTGAGCAAGACCAGCGTGCTGCCGAATAAATATCTGCGTATGGAATTGAAGGTAAGCATGATGACACTCCTCATGGTTAGCCGAAGGTGAAGGCAAATGCCTCGACCCCGGGATCCAGAAATTCGATGCGGAAAGTCCTGTCCCTGATCTCGCCGCGTTGGCGGACCAGCTGATACAGCCGCTGTTCACGGATCACACCGTTGCCTGCCGCATCGATATCCGCGCCGTGATCCCCGCCAGGTGTTGCGCCGTCCAGCGTGACCCTGAAGCGCACCGGCTTGCCCGCGTTGGGACCGAGCACCAGATGCAGGTCGCGGCCCTGGAAGCGGAAACTGATCGCGCCCCCCTGCTCTTTCAGCAAGGCCGACTCCTTGCCCACCTGCCAGACTACCGCCCAGTGCCCATTGATCCGGCGCTGAGCTTGCGCGGCACGCTGTAGCTGGCCACCGCATCGTGCAGGACCGCTTCGCGGCGAAGCGAAATTCTGCTGTCGCTTGTAACCGATATAGGTTTCCGGAGACCGCTCATCGTCTGCCGCCGCAGCGGTCGCCCCCGCTCCTTGCACCTGCACGAACCCTTCGTTCAGCGCCATATCCTGGTGCGATTCCCTGAGCAGGGCCTGGATCATCTGCTCGGTCTCCCGGTAAGCCCCTTCGCCGAAATGCTGGTGGCGGATGCGTCCCTGCGCGTCGATCAGGTAGTGCGCCGGCCAGTATTCGTTCTGGTAGGCATTCCAGATGGCGTACTGGTTGTCGATGGCCACCGGATACTTGATGCCCAGCTCGCCGCACCGCCTGCTCGACGTTATGGATGTCCTTCTCGAAGGCGAACTCCGGCGCATGCACGCCAATGATGACCAGTCCCTGGCTGCGATACTTCTCGTCCCACGCCTTCAGGTAGGGCAGCGTGCGCAGGCAGTTGATGCAGGAATAGGTCCAGAAATCCACCAGCACCACCTTGCCGCGCAACATCGACATAGCCAGCGGCGGCGAGTTGAGCCATTGCGTCGCACCGGCCAGCGGCGGCGCCATGCCGCTGTCGGCGACCTCGGTCGCGGCCGGATGCTGCGCCAGACTGCCGATCAACTTCTGCTCGGCAGCCGTGGTATTCGCCGAAGTGAACTGCGCCAGGAAGCGCGTATCCCAACCCAGCGCGATGACGACCACGCCTGCCACCACCGCCACGCCCAGCACGCGCCGCACCCACTCCTCGACACCGAAGCTGCGCTTCATCCAGCCGATCACCCGCGCGCTGGCCAGCAATGCCACCGCCAGCGAAGTCGCCGCACCGGCGGCGAACGTCAGCAGCAACAAGGCGCTATACAGGTTGATCCCGTTCAACGCGGCGCCCGCCAGCACCAGTCCGAGGATCGGTCCGGCACAGGGCGCCCACAGGAAACCGACTGCCACGCCCAGCAGCAGCGAGCCTTTCATGCTGCCTTGCTGGCCTGCCTGTTCTTGCAATCTGCCGCCCAGTGCGACGAACGGACGCATCATGCGTTCCGACCAGGCCGGGAAGATCAGCGCCATGCCGAGCAACAACAACAGCAACATCGCCGCATAGCGCCCGTATTGATTCACTTCGACCAGCCATGCCCCGCCTACCGCCGCCAGACTGGCCAGCACAGTGAACGTCGCGGCCATGCCGAACAGGATGGGCAAGCCGGAGCGGCGGAACGATTGCTCCGAGCGCGCGAACACGAACGGCAGCACCGGCAGCACGCAGGGACTGAGGATGGTGAGCACACCACCGAGATAGGCCAGCAAAAAGATCAGCATGATGTTGTTCCTTAAAAACCTGTTTGCCCACAGATTACGCAGATTGACGCAGATTGGATTAACGGAGGGATGTAGGCGACTTCGCCTAATCCAGAATTTCGGTTTTTAATCTGCGTCAATCTGCGTAATCTGCGGGCACAGGGGTTTGATGTTATTTCGGCCGCGGCACGAAGCGCAGCGCCACCGTGTTCATGCAGTAGCGCAACCCGGTCGGCTTCGGCCCGTCGTCGAACACATGGCCGAGGTGCGCATCGCACAGGGCGCAACGCACTTCGGTGCGGGTCATGCCGAACATGCGGTCGGTGATGTTGCGCACGTTCTCCGGCTGCGATGGGCTGCCAGAAACTCGGCCAGCCGGTGCCGGAATCGTATTTGGTGCTGGAATCGAACAGCGCGTTGTCGCAGCACACGCAACGGTACAGCCCCGGCTCGTGCCGGTCGTAACCGGGTTGCGAGAACGCCCGCTCCGTACCCTGCTGCCGCGTCACCTCATAGGCCAGCGGCGACAGGCGCTTCTTCCATTCTGCATCCTTGTTCACCTTGGGCAGGGTGACCAGCCCCAGCGGTTTGCCGTCATCCGAAAACTTCATGATGGTCACCTGGTCGCCGGCCGGTGCGGGGCCGGCGATAGAACGTGCCGTATACGCCAGCGCCATGCCGGATAAAGCCAATAGGAAATCTCTGCGTAGCATGATGACACCTCCATCAAATAGAGTGGAACCTGATGCTTTAGGTTCCTGCTCCTGCCCCTAAGTTCGAACAGGCCGGGAAAATAGTTACACGAATTCCCGGCACGAAAACCGGCAGCACTGGATATGGCAATTCCTGCCATATCCACTGTGACGAAGCATTCCGGGTGATCACATCCCCTTGTCCTTGCTCATTGGCTCTTCCATCTTCATGCTGTCTTTCTTCATCGCATCGTTGCGCTTAGCCTTCTTGTGCGCGGGCTTCATCTTGCTTGTCTTATCCTTGGCCATGCTCATGTCATCCTTCTTCATCGTGTCCTTGCTCATGGCATCCTTGCTCATCGCCCCCTGGTCCATCGGCATGGAGTCCTTGGCGAATGCGGCTCCTCCGGATACGGCCAGGCAAAGTGCGAGCAATACAGTGGTCAGTTTGTTCATGTGAGTCTCCTTTTCGTTATCAATGGCGTGATCGCAAATGGTTTAGTATTGTGAGGTGAGCACCACAATGCATCTGCGCTGGTATGTTCGAACCGTGCCGGAAAAAGGTTACATAAAGAATCCACAGAACCCGGATGGCAGACCAAAACGACAATCTGGAAAAGCTGATGCAGCAGGCCCTTGCCGGTGACCAGCACGCCTATGCCGCGTTGCTGCATGAGACCGCGCGCCTGCTGCGTCCTTTCCTGGCGAAGCGTCTCCGGCTCGCCGACGAGGTGGAAGACCTGACGCAAGAGATCCTGATTTCCATCCACAAGGCCCGCCACACCTATGACGGCAACCGCCCGTACAAGCCCTGGGCCTATGCCATCGCCAAATTCCGCTTGCTGGATCATTTGCGCACGCATTACGCCGACCAGTTGCGTCACGCCGTTGATTTCGACGAACTGGAAGAAAGTCTGCATGAACCTGTAACCGAAAGCGGGATGAGTTACGAATCTATCAGTGCGGAGGTGCAAAAGCTCCCGGCGAAGCAGGCGACCATCCTGCAATTGATGCATCAGGATGGTTACACCGCCAAGGAAGTCGCCGAGAAGACCGGCATGACCGAGTCCGCAGTGAAGGTCGCTGCCCATCGCGCCTACAAGGTATTGAGAAAGAGACTGGAAAGATAATGGCAGACATCGACGAACTCGTGGCCCGGCTCGCCCGGGAGGCGGCCCCGGTGCAACCGGCGCCGCACCCGTTCAAGCTGAGCCTGCAATGGATGGCTGCCGCCGCGGCCTATCTGTTTGTCTCCCTCGCCCTCACCGGCCTGCGCCCGCAACTGCTGGAGAAACTCCACAACCCCTGGTTCGCCGCGGAGATCCTCGCGCTGCTCGGCATATTCGTTGTCACCTCGCTCAGCGCCGCCTTGCTGGCATTCCCCGACCTGCACCAGAAACGCCGTCTCGCTTTTGCTCCGCTAGTGCCGTTCGCGTTGTTCCTGACGGTCATGTTCTTTGCCTGGCGGGCAGACAGTCCACCTGCCCCGCTGCCGGTGCACAGCTTCGAATGCACGCTCAGCATCACGCTGATGATGTTGCTGCCCGCCGTCTGGACGTTCTATTCCATGCGCAAATTCGCCAGCACACACTACCGGCTCGCGGGCAGTGTCGCCCTGCTTTCCGCTTTCAGCGTCGGTGCCTTGTGGTTGCGGCTGCACGAGGTGAACGATTCCATCCTGCATGTCGTCGAGTGGCACTACCTGCCCATGCTCGCCATCGGGCTGCTGGGTCTGTGGCTGGGCAAATTGGTGTTGAAGTGGTAAGGAAGCAGCCGGGCCGATCCCGCCGGCGGCTCGATTAACCCGTATAATCCGTCAGTCCCCGAAAACGATACGCAGCGGGCCGGGTTTTCCGCGAAAATACCGGGCAAGGCCCGATTCGGCATTGCCAACCCGTACAACAGAAAAATGCAAGCAACAAGATTCAACCTCATGCCCGTCCAGCGATTTCCCCGGCATATCGCCTTTTGCGCATTGCTGCTTGCTGCTGTCGCGCTCCCTGCCAGCGCAGACGACATGACCCAGGCCGCTGGTACCGACCACTTCGAGCCCATCCCCGTCCACTCCATCTACCCGCCGCTCAAACGCCATGGCACCGCGGATGAAGCTTTGTCCAGCGGCCGCGTGACCGACGGCACATTCACCATGGCCGAGCGTGCCAGCAAACCGTGGCGCATCGCATTCCTGTTCCCGCACATGAAAGATCCGTACTGGATCGGCTGCAGTTACGGCGTGATCAGCGAAGCCAAACGCCTGGGCATCGCCGTGGATATCTTTCCGGCAGACGGTTATAACGACCTGGTCGGCCAGCTGCGCAAGATGGACGAAGTGATTGCAGCGAAATACGATGCCATCGTCATTTCGCCGCTCAGCCTGACCGCCAACAACCCCTCTATCGCCAGGGCACGCGCGCTGGGCATCCCGGTGTTCGAGCTGGCGAACGACAGCACCAGCGACGATCTGACGATCAAGGTCACCACCTCGCTGAAAAGCATGGGCAGCGATGCCACCCAATGGGTCATCGACGATGCACAAAAACGCGGGCTGAAGTCCGTCAATATCGCACTGCTGCCCGGCCCCGCAGACGCCGGCTGGGTCAAGGGCGAAGTCGAAGGCACCCAAGAGGCGGCGCAACAGGCCGCCATCCGGGTCAACATCGTGGATATCAAATACGGCGACAGCGACCGCATCATCCAGTCGCAACTGGCCGCGCAAATGCTCGCCCAGCATGGCAGGAAACTCGACTATATTATTGGTTGCAGCGGCTGCGCACCGGCTGCCCGTTTGCCCATCAAGGAAACCAGGCTGGAGGGAAAGATCAGGGTGGTCGCCTATGACCTGACCCGGGAGATCGCCCTCCTGATCGGCAAAGGGGAAATCTACGCGGCAGCCGATACCAAGGGCGTCAGCCAGGCGCGGGTGGTCACCGATGCCGCAGTGGATTTTCTGGAAGGAAGAAGCAAAGAACCGCCCCATACCATCCTGATCAGGCTCGGCTTGGTCGACCGGGACAATTATGCGGCCTATCCTTTTGACACTTCCATTGCACCTTCAGGATATAAGCCCATCCTGTCCTATGTTCCCGTCAAGTGATCTGTTCGAAGCGAGTCGGCCAGGAAATATGAGTCAAACATGAAGAGCCCGCGACTAAGAGAAAAACTCCTGATGGGTGCCGTCGGCATCAGCATCATGATGGCGCTGGCTTACATGTCGGCAGTCTCCTGGGTCATACACCGGCAATACCTGGATCAATCCAATGCCCTGTTGTTGAAAGCCTCCGATGTGATCGAGGAATGACCTGTCGGAGCGCAAGGCAGACCTGCTGGCCGCCACGCAGCAGTTGGCGGCGCAGAAAAACCTGGGCTCGACCATCTGGTACCTGACGCAGTATGCGAAGTCGGACCTGGATCGCGAAACGCTGTTCAATACTTACCGGCAGCTGGTGCGCGACACCTACAAAGCCGGGCAAGGGGCCAAGGCGTTCAAGGTCGCCATCTACAACTCCGCGGGCAACCTGATCTCCTTTGCATTGCTCGACAGCGGCAACGAACTGGCCGGCTTCGTCGAACGCGGTCACGTTACCTCGGTCCAGGTCGCCTCGATGAAAGCCGGCGAGGAACTCAACCGGAATAACCTGCGGTCGACGCATAGCATCCCCGGCCTGGATTTCGAGTTCGCCGGACGCATGCCGCGACAGGAGAGCGTGAACTATGCGGTCGTGAACGGATCGCTATCGATCGAAAGCCGGGTTCCCATCATGGGTGAGGCCTTCAGTCCAACCACCGGGAAGACTGGAAAGGGAGCAACTGGGGCTGGTGGTCATGACGCAGCCGCTCGACGATGCCTTTGTCAGCCAGATCTCGCGATTGACCGGCACCCGCATCAACGTCTTCACCCCGCAAGGCTTGAGCAGCGGCAGCGTGGCGGCCTACCACACCCCGGATTGGCGGAATGCGCCAACCGGCACAGCGGATCATCCTCCGGCAGTGACACTCAATGAGATCGCCATTGACGGGACCGACTATTATCAGGGTCTGATCCCCCTCTATGCCGATGACAGGCTGGTCGGCTCCATTGCCGCGCTGCACTCCAAGGATAAGGTCCAGCAAAGCACTTGGGAGTTGATCCGGACCCTGTGGCTGATCTCGCTTGCCAGTTCGCTGTTCATCTTTCCGTTCGCCTGGTATTTCGCCAGCTCCATCTCCCGCCCGCTCACCGTCCTCAGCCGCATCCTTCGTGGTGTCGCCAGCAGCGGGAAAGCCGGGATGCCGAGCGACGAACTCAAACTGCTGGACAAGGAAAAGTCGCGGCAGGATGAACTGGGCGACCTCACGCAGAGCTTCATCGCCATGAATGCGGCGGTCGATCAGAAGATCAGACAGATCAACGAGATCAACGCCACGCTCGAAAATACCATCGACGAGAGAACGTCAGCGCTCGTCGCCAAGGAGCAGGAAGCGCGCACGCTGATCGATAACTCTCCCGACACCATCGCCCGCTATGACCGCGAGTGCCGCCGTCTCTTCGTCAACGCGGCTTTCGGCGCAATGGCCGAGGGTGGCGCTGCCGTGCTGCTGGGCACCAGACCGTCGGAGAACCCGGGCGGCCCCAATGCCGACATCTACGAGGCCAAGATCAGGGAAGTATTCGCCACCGGCGAAAACACCCATTTCGAACTGAAATGGCCGGGCAAGGATGGCAAGGAAGTTCTGCAGCCATATCCGGTTGACGGCGGAATTCGATCTGGCGGGAAATGTGGCCACGGTACTGGGCAGTGGGCCGCGATATCACCGAACTGAAACAGGCCGAACAGGCGCTTGCCGACAACAAGGCGCGCTGGGAATTCGCACTGGAAGGGGCGGGCGACGGGGTATGGGACTGGAATATCCAGACCGGCACGGCGTTCTTCTCGAAACGTTACAAGGAAATGCTGGGCTATGCAGAAGATGAGATCGGCGATGCCGCCGAGGAATGGCTAAAGCGGGTGCACCCGGATGACATGGCGAACACCATGGAGGTTTTGCAGGCGCATATCGAGGGCAGAACGCCCTCCGCCATCATCGAACACCGCTTGCGCTGCAAGGATGGCAGCTGGAAATGGGTGCTGGGACGGGGCATCGTGGTGAAAAGGGATGAGACCGGCAAACCGATCCGCCTGGTTGGCACGAACACGGACATCACCGAGAGAAAACTGGCCCTGCAGCAACTGGAAGAAAAAGAACTGTCCAAGACCCGCTTCCTCGCCGCGGCAGGACACGACCTGCGGCAGCCGCTGGCAGCAGCCAACCTGTTCATCGACGCGCTCAAATTCTCCGGCCCCACCCCCGCGCAGGACCAGATCATCCAGCGCCTGGAGCAGTCCATGTCCACGTTCAACGGGCTGCTCGATGCTCTGCTGAACATCTCCAAGCTGGATGCGGGCATCATTCACCCCGAATACACCTCGATCAATGTGACCGAGCTCATGAACTGGCTGGAACAGAACTTCGCGCCGCTGGCTGCCGAAAGGAAACTGGGCTTCAAACTGCACTTCTCGATGCGGGAGCCGCTGGTCGTGCGCAGCGACATCGGCCTGGTCAAGTCGGTGCTGATGAATCTTGTTTCCAATGCGATCAAGTTCACGTCGAGGGGCGCCATCCTGGTCAGCGCCAGACGGCGTGGAGACAATGTGCTGTTCCAGGTTTGGGATACCGGCATGGGCATTCAGGCCGAGAACATCGAGCAGATCTTCGACGAGTTCTACCAGGTCGACAACCCGCAACGCGACAGATCGAGGGGGCTGGGGCTGGGACTGTCCATCGCCAAGCGCGCCTTGACGCTGCTGGGAGGGAAGATCACCTGTCGCTCGCAGAGCGGTCACGGTTCGGTCTTCGAGTTTCTATTGCCGTTCGACCATGCTCCAACGAACCGGAATGGCAGGCCGTTGCCCCAGGCACGCAGGACCTGACGGCCAACCAGCAGTTTGTGCGCGGCAAGCATTTCGTCGTGGTGGAAGACGATTCGCTGGTTGCACAAGCCATTGTCAGGCTGCTGGAAGGAATGGGCGGAGAGGTGAAATGTTTCCACAGTGCCGAAGATGCCTTGCAGCACACGCATATCGAACAGGCGGACTGCTATATCGCCGACTACATGCTGGAGGGCAAGCTCAATGGCATGCAGCTCCTGACCCGGCTCCAGCAGAAACTGGGCAAGCCCATCGCCGCCGTACTGATGACCGGCGATACCTCGACCGCATTCCTGCGTCATGCCAGGGAATGCGATTGGCCGGTGTTGCACAAGCCGGTCAACACCTTCCAGCTGATCTCGGCTCTCCGCGATCAGGCCCGGAACACATAGGGATACATCGAACAAATTCTCCGTTTGTGGTGCCCCTTCGACCTTGCTCAGGGCGAACGGATTTGTTTGATGCATCCATAGCTCCCTCCCGGCAACGGCGCGGATCATCCGACCTGTTCACGTGGTCGCAGGGAGGTAGCCCTGCAGTTCCTGTTCCGTCCACGCCCACAGTCGTTGCGCCAACTGCAGATCCTGCGCCGGTGAAGCAGCCGAGACTGCCGTGCAATTGTCGAAATACTTGCCGGTCACCTTGTCCACCTCGGGAGAGGTGGCGAGATACACCGAAGTGCGCGCACCGGCTGCCACCGTATCGCCCTGCATGGAGAACGCCGCATGCAACAGCTTGGTGCCGATCACCCCCGGATGCAGGCTGTTCGACGTCAGCCAGGGCTCGCGCCGCGCCAGCTCGTTCGCAAACAAGGCATTGGCCAGTTTGGAGTTGGCATAGGCGTGATAGCCGTTGAAGCTGCGTTCGCCGTTCATGTCGTCGAACACGATACGTCCGCCCGAATGAACCATCGAACTGACCGTGACCACGCGCGGCGCCGCCGATCTTTTCAGCAGCGGCAACAGCAGGTTGGTGAGCAGGAAGTGCGCAAGGTGGTTCACCGCCAGCGTCATTTCGTAGCCATCGCGTGTAAGCTTGCGCTCGGTCATGTACACGCCGGCATTGTTGACCAGCACGTCCAGTCGCGGCAGGCGCGCCGCAAGCTCGTGCGCCATGCGTGCCACCGCGGCCAGATCAGCCAGATCGGCTGCTGCGGTCTGCAGTTTTGCGTCGGGCACCGCGGCACGGACCGCAGCACAGGCAAGCATCAGCCTTTCCTCATTGCGCCCGTGCAGCACCACCTCATGCCCCTGCCCGGCCAGTTCCTTGGCGGTCGCCAGGCCGATGCCGTCGGTCGCGCCGGTGATGAGTATCGTTTTCATGGTCAGGCGGTGATCTCGAAGTTGGTGAAGTCGCCCACAGCTTGCTCGGCTTCGACCCGCTCCACCTGCGCCAGTTCCGGTCCGCGCTGCGCCCAGCGCAGCATCGCTTCGACCGCGCCGGGTTCGCCCTGCACCACCGCTTCCACGGTGCCGTCGCTGCGATTCCGAACCCAGCCGGAGATCGCCAGATACTGCGCCTCGCGCCGCATCGAGTCGCGGAAGAACACGCCCTGCACACGGCCATGGATCACCAGGTGCAGCGTCCTCCGGTTGCGTGAAGAGTCGTTGTCCATTTCATTCTCCTGCGGATGTTTGTTCGATCATGCTCAATCGGGAAGCAAAGCGCAATCGCCCGCCCTCCGGATACCCGGCCTGTCGAAGAACTTAATCCCGCGGGCCGACTCTCAGAAAGGTGGGTTGGGGTTTCCATGTTCGAATCCTGCCAAAGTCATGAGGTGCCCGTCATGAAGAGGATCAGCGCATTGCTGGTTGCGGGAATGGTTCTATTCGGCCTGGCCAGCGCGCAGGCGCGGGGCCTGCCCGACACGAGAATGCGCGGTGTCATCACCGCGTTCGACGGGCAGACGTTGCAGGTGGACACGCGCGAAGGGAAAAATCTCAATGTCGGCATCAGCAGCACTACCAAAATCAGCGTGCTCTACCCGCGCAAGCTGCGCGATATCAAACCGGGCAGCTTCGTCGGCATCACCGCGATCCAGAAAGACCCGAGCCTGCCCCTGCTGGCACGCGAAGTGCACATCTTCGCCGAATCGCAGCGCGGCACCGGCGAAGGTCATTACGGCTGGGACCTTGAGCCCGGCTCCAGCATGACCAACGCCAACGTCGATGCGATCGTGAACAGCAACGACGGCAAGGTACTGACGCTCAGCTACAAGGGCGGCAGCCAGCAGATCGCCGTGCCGCGCGGCACGCCCATCGTTTCATTCAAACCTGCGGACAGTTCGATACTGAAGAAGGGGGTGCAGATCTTCTGCATCGCAAAACAATCTGCCGGCGGCGGCCTGACTGCGCGGCACATCCTGGCCGGCAAGGACGGCATGAAACCGCCGATGTAACCACCCTGTCATAAACGGGAGGCAATGTATGCACATGCTTCGCCTCATCTCCAGACGCACACTGCTTGTCGGCCTGCTGTCGATCGCCGCGACTTGCCGCGCCGCCGCCCCAGCGGTCGTCGTGCTGAACGTCGATGGCGCGATCAGTCCGGGCACCGCCGACTATGTCGTGCGCGGCCTGCAGTCGGCCGCAGACGAGCAGGCCCGGCTGGTGGTGCTGAAGCTGGACACGCCGGGCGGGCTGGACACGGCCATGCGCCAGATCATCAAGCAGATCATCGCCTCGCCGGTTCCGGTCGCTGCTTATGTCGCCCCCGACGGCGCGCGTGCCGCGAGTGCCGGCACCTACATCCTCTACGCCAGCCACATCGCCGCCATGGCTCCTGCCACCAACCTGGGCGCGGCCACGCCGGTCATGATCGGCATCGGCGGATTGCCGGGCTCCGGCGACCAGCCGCAAAAGGCGGGCAAGGATGACGGACAGGGAAAGAAGGCGGCCCCGCCGCTGACCGCCATGGAGCACAAGCTCGTCAACGACTCCGCCGCGTATATCCGCAGCCTGGCGCAGATGCGCGGCCGCAATAGCGAATGGGCCGAGCAGGCGGTGCGGCAAGCCGTGAGCCTGACCGCCGCCGAAGCGCTGAAGCTCAAGGTGATCGACGTGATCGCCGCAGACGTGCCCGACCTGCTGCACAAACTGAACGGACGCAAGGTGAACGTGCTCGGCGTGGAACGCACGCTGGACCTTGCGGATAGCCGCATCGTGACGCTGGAACCGGACTGGCGCAGCCGCGTGCTGTCTGCCATCGCCGACCCGAGCATCGCCTACCTGCTGCTGCTCGCGGGCGTGTTCGGCATCTTCTTCGAGTTTTCCAACCCGGGCTTCATGCTGCCGGGGATCGCCGGCGCCATTTCGCTGCTGCTCGCCCTGTTCGCGTTCCAGGTATTGCCCGTCAATTATGTCGGGCTGCTGCTCATCCTGCTCGGCCTCGCCTTCATGGCAGCCGAAGCATTCATGCCCAGCTTCGGTGCGCTCGGCATCGGCGGCGTGCTGGCCTTCGTGTTCGGCTCGGTGATGCTGATCCATACCGACATCCCCGGATACGGCGTTCCGTGGTCGGTCATCGCTCCGGTCGTCTTGTTCAGCGCGCTGTTCATCTTCCTGGTTGCCGGCATGGCCCTCAAGGCACGCCATCGCCCGGTGGTCAGCGGGCGCGAAGAGCTGATCGGGGCGCAAGGCGAGGTGCTGGACGACTGCGACGGCAAGACAGGATGGGCACGGGTGCATGGCGAGACCTGGCGCATCAGGTGCAGGCAGCCATTGAAGAAAGGACAGCAGGTCAGGGTGGCGCAGATGGATGGCCTGGTCCTGGCGGTAGAACAGGAAGAATCCCCGGCGCAGGAATGAAACTTCGACAAGGAGAACGACATGGACGCGGAAATGAGTTTTGGAGTGATTTCACTGTTGATACTGTTCTTGCTGCTGGCCTTGCTGGTGATCTCGAGCTTGTGGATCTTCCGCGAGTACGAGCGCGGCGTCGTCTTCACCCTGGGCCGCTTCTGGAAGGTCAAGGGGCCCGGCCTGGTCATCATCATCCCCGGCATCCAGCAGGTGGTGCGAGTGGATCTGCGCACCGTGGTGCTGGAGGTGCCGACCCAGGACGTGATCTCGCGCGACAACGTCTCGGTGAAAGTCAGCGCCGTGGTTTACCTGCGCGTGATCGATCCGCAGAAAGCCATCATCCAGGTGCAGAACTACCTCAATGCCACCAGCCAGCTGGCGCAGACCATGCTGCGTTCGGTGCTGGGCAAACACCAGCTGGACGACATGCTGGCCGAGCGCGAGAAACTGAACCGGGACATCCAGGAAGCGCTGGATGCGCAGACCGACTCATGGGGCATCAAGGTCGCCAACGTCGAGATCAAGCAAGTCGACCTGACCGAATCCATGATACGGGCGATCGCGCGCCAGGCCGAAGCGGAACGCGAGCGGCGCGCCAAGGTCATACATGCCGAGGGCGAACTGCAGGCTTCGGAAAAACTGTTCCAGGCCGCCAGGATACTCTCGCAGGAACCGCAGGCGATCCAGTTGCGGTATCTGGAAACCCTCACGGTGATCGGGGCGGACAAGAACACGACCATCGTGTTCCCCTTGCCCATGGATGTGATAGCGCCCTTCCTGGAAAAGAAGAAAGGTTGAGGTTTGGAAATAACGAGTTGCAAGACGGCATAGGACAGACACCGATGGCGTTTTACCCGATCCGCCCGGTGCCGATTGGCTGAAGCGCCGATATTTCCGGCATTTCCGAAGCCCCAGAATGTTGGCGACAAGATGGATGGTTAGCAGCATGTTCGATTGAAAGGAGCAATCATGTTGAATACGTTTTCCAGACTTGCACGCCTGATCGAGAACTATAACTATTACCGCAGGAGGGGATGTCCCTCCAGGGAAGCATGGCATCTTGCACAGTTGACGCTTCCATGACGAGTCGCATCGCTATGCCGGATTGCCTGCCATTTCTCTCTGACAAGAAACAGGAGGCAATGATGAAACCTAACGTCGGCGGGATTGATCGCAATGCTCGCATCGTGGCTGGTATCGTGTTGCTGATTGTCGGATTGCTGGCGCCTATCGGCATGACTTGGCGCATCGTAGCCTTGGTCATCGCTGCTGTCGCGCTGGTAACCGCAGCCGTGCGGTTCTGCCCGGCAAATGCGATATTGGGGATCAACACCTGCAAAACCGAAGAAAAGAAATAATCCGCCTGAAGATAATGTCCGGTCGAGCCAGCCGAGTTCACTCATCTCATGCCGCCGGTCCGGATATATTCCCATGCACCTGATCGCAGGTGACCACAACGTACGGAGGCCATTGTTCTTCTGCATGGCCTCCGTGTCGTTAGCGCATGCCGAGTCTGTGCCGTCGAATGCAAAGTCATGCATAATGGCCGCAAGCCATCCGGGAGGGTGACAAGATGAAGACTCTGCTGCGCATGCTGCTCGTTTGTTCGTTCGCTTTTGTCACCGAACGCACAGGCCGCGGAAAGGATCGTGGTCAGCGCGCCCGGTCCGCGCAACATCTCTTACCTGCCGCTGGACCTCATTCCGGCCATTGGCGCCGACAAGGAAGTAGGCGTCGAGCTGCAGATCCTTCACACCGGCGGCGGCGCGGTCGCGCTCAACAACCTGGTCACACGCAACGCCGACTTCGCCGTCGCCGGCTTCCCCGCCGTCATGTCGCTCAACGCTAACGGCGGCGATGTCGTCGGTATCGCGCCAGTGGACGATTCCCCGCTGTTCGTGCTGATGGTGCGCTCTGGCCTCAAGGGCAAGGTCAAACGCATCGCCGACCTGCGCGGCAAGGTGATCGGCGTCAATACCAGCACCAAGAACAGCAAGACCACCTCGCAACAGCTGGCCGAGTTGCTGCTCAAATCCGACGGCGTCGATCTCGACATGGTGCGCATCGTGCCGGCAGGACAAAGCTGGGTCGAACAATCCTCGCTGATGATCTCCGGCCAGGCCGATGCGGTGATGGGCGACGAACCCTTCGCTTCCCGCCTGGCTGCCGACGGCAAGGTGTTCTTCCTCGCCAACCTGGCCGACCCGGCGACATCCGGCAAAATCCCCGGCGCCAATTTCCTGCACGCAACGCTGACAACGCGCAGCGACATGATCCATGACCAGCCGCAGAAAGTGGAGAAGATGGTGCGCATGCTGGTGAAGTCGCTGCAGTGGATTGCGCAGCACAAGCCCGAGCAGCTGGTGGACAAATTGAAAGTGACCGACCCCGCAGAACGCGCTTCGTTGCTGCTGGCGCTGCGGAAATATCCGCACGCCTTCAGCCGTGACGGCAAGTTCTCCGGCAGCCAATTGAAGGAAACCGAGATCTTTTTCCGCAAGACCAGCGAAGGCAACGCCACGGCGCAAAGCCTGCAAATCGAAAAATTCATTAACGACACATGGGCCGGCCGACGCCACTAGCTGCGAAACGGCGTTCGATCGCCCGTCAGGCCGCGATTCGCCTGATCTTCAGTCTCGGCCTGTTCGTCGTCCTGCTCGGCTATTCAAGCTACAAGCTCTACTCCGTTGCCTTGCAGAAATCGGCGCACGAACGAGCCGAAGACCTGTCGACCTTCTACCGCACGCGACTCATGCAACTGGATCGCGACTGGGAACTGCAGGCGCGTGACTTCAAGGTGCGCCTCGAGGTCACCCGCCTGCTGGAAGATCGCCGAATGAACATTACCAACCTGCAGGCCTTCATGACCGTGCAGGGCACCAACCGGCGCTTCCAGTACATGCTGATCCAGGACCGACAAGGCAACCACGCCTTTTCCTTCGGCACCAGCCTCGATCTCGACAAGATCCCGGTTCCCGCCGAAGACGAAAACGGCTGGTATTTCGACCGTGCCAGCGGCAATCTGTATCGTGTCTTCGTCATACCGATCTGGCTGGGCGAGGCCGGCACAGGCCGCCTCGCGGTGTTCTACGAGATCGACAATGGACTGCTGTTCAACCTGGCGACGCCCGGCATCCTGCTGACTGCCAAGCACGGCGGCAAGCCCGTTGCCAGTTCGTTCGGTCAGGCGGGACTGGAACAGACCAAACGACCTGAAGACCGGACAGCAGACAGCGAGCTAAGGGAAATTCCGTGGTCCACCGTCAACTCGGAAAGAACACTGCTTTGCATCGATGCCCCGATCAAAGTGTTGTTCACCAAAACCGAACTGGCGCTCGGCGCTGCCATGATCCCGATCATCGACGGCCTGATCCTCTGGTTCACGCTCGGCTTCTGGCTGATGCGCAACGCACGCCGCATCAGCGGGCTCGGCGAGGTGGTCGAAGAATTCGCGGTACGACGCCAGCCCACCGCGACACTGGAGAAGAAGCTCGATGCCGCGAAAGATGGCCAAACGGATGAGATCAGCGAGGTGGCAGTCTCGCTCAAGGACATGATCGACCAGAGCGTGCTGCGCGAACGGGAACGCCAGGCCGAAGCGGCACAACAGCGTCTCTGGTCCATGGTCTTCGCCAGCACCAACGAGGCCATCCTCATCACCGATCGCAACAATAATATCGTCACGGTGAATGCGGTATTCACCCGGCTGACCGGTTACACCGAAGCGGAAGTCATCGGCCAGAACCCGCAGATCCTCGCATCGGGAATGCAGTCGCGCGAGTTTTACAAGGACATGTGGAAACAGATCCACGAAGCCGACAGCTGGTCGGGCGAAGTGCAGGACCGGCGCAAGAATGGTTCACTTTATCCCAAGTGGCTCAATATCTCGGTGGTACGCGATGCTGAAGGCAATGTCACCAACTACGTCGGCATTTTCCATGACATCACCGAGCGCAAGGCAAATGAAGAACGGCTCGCCCATCTCGCCAACCACGACACCCTGACCGGCCTGCCCAACCGCCACCTGCTGCTCGATCGCATGCAGAACGCCATCACGCTTGCGCACCGGGCCAATGAAACGGTCGCCTTGATGTTCCTCGACCTGGACAACTTCAAGTGGGTCAACGATTCGCTCGGTCACGATAGTGGTGACCAGCTGCTGATCGCTGTCGCCGCCCGCCTGCGGGAAACCGTGCGCGTCTCCGATACCGTAGCGCGGCTGGGCGGTGATGAATTCGTGGTACTGCTCACGCAGGTCGACAGTGATCTTGAATTGGCCCAGATCGCCAGCAAAATCATCGCTGCCGTCGCCAAGCCGCTTGAACTCGCCGGTCACGATTTCCATGTCACCACGTCGATGGGCATCGGCGTGTATCCGAACGACGGCGAGGATGCGGCAACCTTGCTCAAGCACGCCGACACGGCCATGTATGTCGCCAAGTCCGATGGCAAGAACCAGTACCGTTATTTCGATGCCGCCATGAATCGCAGCGTGCTGGAACGCGTCGAACTGGAGCACGATCTGCGGCAGGCGCTGAAGCACGGGGAATTCGAGCTGCATTACCAGCCCAAGTTCGACATTGCCGGCAATTCGGTGACCGCCGCCGAAGCGCTGATCCGCTGGCGCCACCCCCGGCGCGGCCTGCAGTCGCCGGACAAGTTCATCCCGCTGGCCGAAGAGACCGCACTCATCATCGAGATCGGCGAATGGGTGATACGCACCGCTTGTCAGCAGATCGTCGCCTGGCAGGCGGAGGGTATCGGCTTGCGCCGCGTGGCGGTCAACCTCTCCGCCATCCAGCTGGAATCGGATACGCTGGTCAACACGGTGGTGCGCATCCTCAAGGAGACCGGCGCGCCGGTCGAGGCCATTGAATTCGAATTGACCGAAAGCATGATCCTGCGCAACCCCGATCGTTCGGTGGTCACGCTGAACCGGCTGCATGATCTCGGTATCCACCTTTCGCTGGACGATTTCGGCACCGGCTACTCCAGCCTGTCGTATCTCAAACGCCTGCCCGTCGACACGCTGAAGATCGACCGCAGCTTCGTCGAGGGACTGCCCGACGACACCAACGACACCCAGATCGTGCGCATGATCTGCGCGCTGGCCAAATCGGTTCATCTCGAGATCGTCGCCGAAGGCATCGAGACCGAAGCGCAACGCGATTTCCTGATCGCGCAAGGCTGCGATTACCTGCAGGGCTACCTGATCGCGAAGCCGCTGCCCCCTGAAGGATTCCGCGAGTTCATGTCCCGATCCAGCCAATAAGATGTGCGCGGCGTAGCCGAGCACTACACCCTCCACGGTATTGAACATATTGCGTTTTCAAATCACGCTTCAAGCCGGTGCGGCCGCTTGGCCGAAATGCCGAGTTTTTTGACATCACCTTGAAGGAGAGTTGAAATGAACAAGAAAATAAAATCAACGCCATCGCCAGACTTTGATCCCAGCCGCAGAACCTTGCTGCGCAACGCACTCGTCGCCGGATGTGCGCTATACCTGCCCATCACCTGGGCGGCGGAGACCACGCCCGGCAAGGCGCAGCAACTCGCAGCGGAACAGGGCCACAAGATCAGCAAGGCACAGGTTAAATACCAGAACACGCCCAAAGGCAAGCAGCATTGCGCCGTCTGCGCCAACTTCATTGCTCCCCATTCCTGCAGGCTGGTCGAGGGCGAGATCAACCCCAATGGCTGGTGCACACTGTTCTCCCCCAAGCCGGCCTGAGGAACGGTCAGCACGGCTTGCGCACGACTAGGCGACAGCACAAATTGCGTATCGTGCACATCCCGTGGATGGGCGGCCATTACTTCCTGAATTTTTCGACCGCATCATGAAGGGAAGACTTCAGCGACTCACTGGCAATTTCAACGTCTACCTTGAGCTTCTCCCACGCGTCTTCACTCGCCGTGGCGAGTTCCGACAGCTTCGCCACGCCTTCTTCAATTCTCCGTTCGAGCTGCCTGACCTGCTTGTCTATGTCCAGCTGAGCGTCGGCACTGGCCATGGACGCCTTGGCCTTGAGCTTGTCCACCTCCGCCTTCAACTCGTCCACCTTGGCCTGCATCTTCTGCCGGTATAGCTCTCTGTTCATGACATGCTCCTTTGGGGGCCCTGTTCTGCGCAACGATCTGCACCAACGCAAAGGGGAGCGAAATGCATGCTCGACCCCGCTAGATCCTCTTCAACCGGGCACCACCGTGATTCCGCAAAATCAGGTGCGGTTACCGTCGGACAGCGAGGTTGAAAGAGTAGCGGGTTCCGTTTTCACATTGGGGCACGTTAGCATTATCAAAAAGTGGTTTGCGATACTGCCAACCATGTATTTATCGACTACCAGCGCGACAGGACAGCAAGAATCAAGACCGGTGCCGCCGCTCTGAAGATGAGTCCCCCTGTCTTCTGGCGTTACGTGGAATCAGGTGGCGTTTCTGCAACGACTTCCGCGCCACGAAGTCGGCAATTGCGAAGATCTTTCGCCAATACGATCAGCAGGATACCGGCGTTTGCAGCCGGGGTTCGTCTCTCTGCGCTTTCGTCCGGTAGAATACCCCGCCAGCAAGCCTTACATTACCCGCAACAAAATCAACAACTCATTGAATAATGGCCACTTATAACGAATCCAGCTTCAAAGTCCTGCGCGGTCTTGAGCCGGTGCGCCAGCGCCCGGGCATGTACACCAACCTCGAATCGCCCAACCACATCATCGCCGAAGTGGTGGACAACGCCTGCGACGAAGCGCTGGCCGGTTACGCGAAGAACATCTTTGTCACCGCGCACGCCGACGGCTCGGTCTCGGTAAAGGACGACGGCCGCGGCATCCCGGTCGGCATCCACAAGGAAGAAGGCCGCTCGGTGGTCGAAGTGGCCTTCACCGTGCTGCACTCCGGCGGCAAGTTCGACAAGGAATCGGACGGCGCCTACAAGTTCGCCGGCGGCCTGCACGGCGTCGGCGTGGCGGTGACCAATGCGCTGTCGAAGAAAGTCGAAGTCACGGTCTATCGCGAAGGCGGCGAGCACCAGTTGCGTCTTCATTGATGGCGTCGCCGAAACGCCGCTGAAGAAGACCGGCACTTGCCCGAAGAACCAGACCGGCACCATGGTGCGCGCCTGGCCCAACCCCAAGTATTTCGATGCCCCCAACGTCAACCTCGCCCAGCTCGAACGCTCGCTGCGCTCCAAGGCGGTGCTGCTGCCCGGCGTCACCATCACGCTGAATCTGGAAAAGACCGGCGAGACCAAATCGTGGACCTATCCCGACGGCCTGCGCGGCTACCTGGCCGAAGCACTGCGCCGAATTCGAACTGGCCACGCCGATCCTGCTGCAGGAAAAATTCACCCGCAAGGGCGACAGCAGCGGCTATGCCGAAGGCGAAGGCGCGAGCCTGGGCGATCATGTGGTCTGCCGAAGGCAACGTGGTGCGCGAGTCCTACGTCAACCTGATCCCCACCCCGTCCGGCGGCACGCATGAAGCCGGCCTGCGCGACGGCGTGTTCAACGCGGTGAAGACGTTCGCCGAGCTGCACGGCCTGCTGCCCAAGGGCGTGAAGCTGGTGCCGGAAGACGTGTTCTCGCGCGCCAGCTTCGTGCTCTCGGCCAAGGTGCTCGACCCGCAGTTCCAGGGCCAGACCAAGGACAAGCTGGTGTCGCGCGATGCGCTGCGCCTGGTCTCGCTGATGGTCAAAGACCCGCTCGATCTGTGGCTGAACGAGCACCTGGAACCGGCGAAGAACATCACCGAACTCGCCATCCAGCAGGCGCAGGCGCGCATGCGCTCGGCGCAGAAAGTGGAAAAGAAAAAAGGCTCCAGCGTCGCCGTGCTGCCGGGCAAGCTCACCGATTGCAGCTCCAGCGATCCGACCCGCACCGAGCTGTTTCTGGTCGAGGGCGACTCCGCCGGCGGCTCCGCCAAGCAGGGACGCAACAAGGAATTCCAGGCCGTGCTGCCGTTGCGCGGCAAGGTGCTGAACACCTTCGAGGTGGAGAAAGACCGCCTGTTCGCCAACAACGAAATCCACGACATCGCCGTCGCGATCGGCGTCGACCCGCACGAGCCGAACGACACCGTCGACCTCTCCGGCCTGCGCTACAACGGCATCCACATCATGGCCGATGCCGACGTGGACGGTGCGCACATCTCCACGCTGCTGCTGACCTTGTTCTTCCGCCATTTCTACCAGGTGGTGCGAGCCGGCAAGATCTACCTCGCGCAGCCGCCGCTGTTCCGCGTCGACGTGCCCGCGCAGGGCAAGAAACAGCGAGCAAGATCTATGCGCTGAACGAAGGCGAGCTGACCGGCATCGACGACCGCCTGCGCCAGGAGAAAGTGCGCGAAGGCAGCTGGTCGCATCTCGCGCTTCAAAGGCCTGGGCGAAATGAATGCCGAGCAACTGTGGGACACCACGCTGAATCCCGATACGCGGCGTGCGTTGTGCGTGAAGGCAGACAGCACCTCGTTCAAGGCCAAGATGGATATGTTCAACATGCTGATGGGCAAACACGAGGCCTCGACGCGCCGCGCGTGGCTGGAGTATCACGGCAATGAGGTTGAGGCAGCAATACGTGGTGGCATTGTTTATACCCGTCGCGCGCCGAGCCCGTCTAGCCGTCGACTCAACGGACACATTCGTGAACGCGCGCGGGAGTTGTCCCGCCAGGGTAACTTCGGTCACGGTCCACGGTCCACGGTTGGTGAGGGGCAGCGTGAAGCTCATGGCGCGGTTCGGTGGCGTCAGGTCCACCGACGCCGCGTTGCTCACGCTGAGGTCACTGGGCCCAACGACGAGGAAGAGATTCGTGCTGGTCGCGGTCCCCTCGGGACTTTCGATGCGCACCGGACCCGTGGACGCGCCATTCGGGACGACCGCATCCAGCTCGGTGAAGGAGAGGTTCGTAAAGGAGGCCATGACGCCATGGAACGTCACGGCTGTGACGTTGTGCAACGACGTGCCCTGGAGCCGCACGACCACTCCGGTTGCGCCCACGCCGGGAGTGAAGTTCGTGAGGCGGGGCAGCACCCGGAATGCATTGGTGCTGGTGATCAAGCCGCCCGGGGTCGCCACGGTCACCGGCCCGCTGCGCGCCCGCTCGGGAACCACCGCGGTGAGCAGCCCCGGCTGCGCCGTGAACGTCGCGGCGCCATCGTTGAACCACACCTGGATGGCCCCCGTGAAGTTGGTGCCCAGCAACTGCACGGTGTCGCCGACAACTCCGTTGGTGGGCGCGATCTCAACCAGCCAGGGTGGAAAGAAGAAGAGGTTCGCATTGGTGCTAACCCCGTTGGGCCCGGTCACGGTGATCGGGCCGGTGGCCGCCCCCGCCGGTGTGCGCGCAAAGATCTTCTGCTCCGCTCCCTCGGTCACCACGTAAGCCGTCGGATCCAGCACGCCATTGAACCGCACCGCCGGCGTGGCTCCGAAATTCACGCCATAGATCAGCACTTCCGTTCCGCGCGGGCCGCCGGTCGGGGTAAACCGCGTGATGAAGGGCACCGTGGGCGTGACGAGAAAGTTGCTTTGGGTCGTAAAACTGCCGGCACCGCTATACACCGCGATCGGACCCGTGGTCGCGGCCGCCGGCACGGTCACCTCCATTTGGTTCTGGGCGGGGGGCGGCAGAAAGCTGGCCGCCACGCCATTGAACGTGACCTGGCTGATCCCCGTGAAATTCTCCCCGTAGAGGCGCACCTTAGTCCCCGGATTTCCCAGCGGCGGCTCGAAGCGGTCCACGATCGGCGCGGTGGTGACGAGGAAATTGCTGAAGCTTTGGCCGTAGCCCGCCGCGTTCAGCACGGTGATCGGACCCGTGCTCGCCCCGGTGGGCACGGTGACGCGAATCTGGTTCGGGGCCGGGGTGCTGACCGCCGTCACCGGCTGCGTGTTGAACCAAACGGCCGGCGGCACCAGGTTGGAAAAATTGACGCCCTCGATGGTCACCGTCGTCTGCCCGGCTTTGCCCAGGGTGGGAAAGAAGCCGGTAATGACCGGCAGGGCGGTTACGATGAAATCATGCGCGCTGGTGCCGGATCCGCCCCCGGTGGTGACGGTGACCTTGCCGGTCGTGGCCGGGGGCACGACGACGCGAATCTGCGTATAGGCCGGTGCGGAAAACACCGTCGCCGCCACGCCGTTGAAGTGGACGGCGGTGACATTGGTGAAGTTGGCCCCGCGAATCACAATCTCCGTCCCCGGCGCGGCATAGGGCGGCGAGAATCCATCGACGAGCGGGCCCGGTCCGGTGACGATGAACTCCTGGGCCGTGGTGGCAACGCCGGCGGCGCCGGCGACCCGGATCGGCCCGTTCGTGGTGCCGACGGGAACCTGCGGCGCGGATCTGGGTGGGAGCCGTGATGGTGAACTCAGCGTTCACACCGTTGAACTGCACATTGGTCATCCCGTTCAGATTCTCCCCGTCGATGGTCACGATCGTGCCGCTCGCCCCGCGCGCCGGCGAAAATCCCGTCAGCCGCGGTGCCACCACGAAGTCGGCCAGGCTGACGCCCGTGCCCGTGGGATTGGTCACGCGCAGGCGTCCCGTGATGGCCCTGAGGGGAACGACCGCGATGAGCAGGCCGTTGGTGAGGATCTGGAAGTCGGCCAGAACGGTGTCGAACTCAACCTGGGTGGCGGTGGACAGTCCGGTGCCCGTGACCAAGACCTGGACGCCCGGCGCACCCCACGCCGGCGTGAAACCGGTGATCGTGGGAGCGGCAATCAAGGAGTGGCCGGCCAACAACAAACCCAGCGCGGCGAAAAGACGACATTTCATCAGTGAACTCCCGCGTAGTCTCCACGCCCTCCCGCCTTCGCGCAACCGGATTCTTACGCCCCCCCGACAATGGCCTTGAACTTCGCGCCAGCGCTTGGACTGCGTGCGCTTCAGCGCCGCTTTCGCTGGAGCGCTGCCATCGCCCCCCTCTGCAAAGCGGCGCTGAAGCGCACGCAGTCCAGACGCTGGCGCGCAGAGGAAACGCCCGTCTTCCAACGCGGTCCGGCGGAACTTCACCGCGCCGGCGGAATCGGCTCGGGCAGACCACGGGGCGCTTCCCGGAACAGCAGCCGCGCATAGGCGTAGGCGATGACTTCGTCGAGCGTCGCGCGAACTCCCGAGCTGGATTGCCACCAGCGACGGGGATCGTAGTCCCGCGTCTCGAGCGCGGTGATGCCGATCGGCATGGCCGGGCCCAGCGCTATTTCGAAGAGCCCCCAACAGGATCGGGGCGGTGTTGCTTGGGAAGCCATCGGCGGACTCTTACGGCCCGCCCCCCGCCGGTGTCAAGAGC
>CAVTMV010000013.1:0-85487 GCA_963735945.1 uncultured beta proteobacterium | reverse complement strand
TGCATTCGGCTCCCGTCCCGCGTATTGGCGGCGTGGGGTTAATGGCCGGTGTGATATCGGGTTGGGCGTTCATGATCACGTCTTTGACATGGTGGCTGGCTTTGCCGCTGTTCGCGCTGTTCATCGTATCGCTGCTGGATGACATGTATGGGTTGCCAGTGCGCATTCGTCTTTCAGTGCATCTCGTGGCAGCCACCCTGCTGGTTGTCGGCTCCGGTCTATTTGCCAGCAACGGCCTCCTGCTCGCTCTGCTTGGGCTGTTGCTCACAGTGTGGTTGACCAATCTTTACAACTTCATGGATGGCTCCAATGGCTTGGCAGGTGGTATGGCCATGTTCGGATTCGCGATGTACGGCATTGCAGCACTGAGCGCACATAACGAAACATTGGCGATGCTGAACTTTACAATCAGCGCGGCTGCGATTTGGATTCCTCTTCTATAACTTTCATCCGGCCCGCGTGTTCATGGGCGATGCAGGTTCCATCCCGCTGGGTTACCTTGCTGCTGCAATGGGCCTGTGGGGCTGGCAGCAAGGCTGCTGGTCAGCATCGTTTCCATTGCTAGTTTTCTCGCCGTTCATCGTGGATGCGAGTGTGACGCTGGCGAAACGCACAATGCGCGGCGCCAGGATCGCCGAAGCGCATCGCGAACACTATTATCAGCGCGCCATACAAATGGGTTGGAGCCACCGCAACGTTGCACTGGTTGAATATGCGCTGATGCTGGGTAGCGGCGTTTCGGCTTTGCTGGTTTTGGATAGCAGCTTGCCGTGGCAGGCGCTGCTGGCGTGGGCAGGTATTTATGCCGCACTGATGGTATCGCTGGATATTGCATGGAAGAGATTTGAACGGAGGCAACATGCTTAAGGTTAGCCGATACACTGTATTGGCCATAGCGCATGATCTGGTCGTTGCGGCATTGGCTTGGGGTGGTGCTTACTATTTGCGTTTCAATTTTGAAATGCCGCAGGGCTACCAGAGCGAAATGTGGCGCACCCTGATATGGGTAGTGCCGCTGCAATCGCTGATTTTCTGGAATATGAGTTTGTATCGCGGTATCTGGCGTTACGCCAGCATGGATGATCTGCGACGCATATTGTTGGCGGTGCTTCTGGCTGCCATGCTGATTCCGGTGGTGCTGTGGATGTTTCGTATCAATGCAGTGGTGCCGCGATCGGTGTTGATCCTTGATCCCATCTTGCTGCTACTGGTAATGGGCGGCGACCGCCTGTTCTATCGATTGTGGAAGGAACAGGGTCTGTTCGGCGAGATAAAGTTGCAAGGTGAGCCGGTGCTGGTTCTCGGAGCAGGAGAAGCCGGAATCAGCCTGTCGAAGGAGCTGGCGCGCAGTCGCGATTGGCACCTTGTCGGCTTCCTGGATGATGATGCGCACAAACATGGCCGTGTGCTCAATGGCATCAAGGTGCTGGGGGATCTGGACAGCATGACGCATTGGGCGCAACGTTTGGGCGTTTCCCAAGTCATCATTGCCATGCCCTCGTCGACGCACTTGGCGCGCAAACACGCCATTGATTTGGCTAACCGCAACAACATCAAGGCGCTTACGGTGCCCGCTTTCGATGATCTGCTCAGTGGTCGTATCGCCATCTCGCAGCTGCGCGCGGTGGAGCTGGACGATCTGCTTGGCCGCGACCCGATACAACTGGACGACGTCGGCCTGCACCAACAGTTAACCGGCAAGGTGGTCATGGTGACAGGCGCAGGTGGCTCGATAGGTTCTGAGTTATGCCGCCAGATCGCACGCTTCACTCCGAAGAAACTGGTGCTGTTCGATGCTGGCGAGCTGGCGCTATACAACATCGAGCAGGAATTGAACAACAAATTTCCGCACCTCGATATCGTTTACCTGGCGGGCGACGTGCGCGACAACGAACGCCTGGAGCAGTCCTTTGGTGAATACAAGCCCAGCACCGTTTTTCATGCTGCCGCCTACAAACATGTGCCGTTGATGGAGCGATATAACGCCTGGCAAGCGGTACGCAATAACGTATATGGAACCTGGCGAGTGGCGAGTTGTGCACAGCGGCATGACGTTGAGAAGTTTGTGTTGATCTCGACCGACAAGGCTGTGAATCCGACCAATGTGATGGGGACCACAAAACGATTGGCAGAGATCATCTGTCAAGGTTTGCAGCGCCCGGAAGGTACTCGTTTCGTTATTGTGCGATTCGGCAATGTGCTCGGCAGCAATGGCAGCGTAATTCCAAAATTTCGCGAGCAGATTGCCAAAGGCGGCCCAATCACTGTGACACATCCCGAGATTAATCGCTTTTTCATGTCCATTCCGGAAGCAGCTCAGCTGGTTATGCAGGCGGGCTACATGGGCAAGGGCGGCGAAATCTTTGTGCTGGACATGGGTGAACCGGTGAAGATTGTCGATTTGGCCAAAGATATGATTCGCCTTTCCGGCCTGGGCGAAGAAGATATCAAGATTGAATTCACCGGGCTGCGACCGGGAGAGAAATTGTATGAAGAGTTGCTGGCAGATGATGAAAACACGCTGCCCACTCCGCATCCGAAATTGCGCATCGCGCAGGCGCGCCCGGTAGACGCCAAGGAGCTGCATGCTTTGCAGGCATGGATATCGACAGAAACGATCCTGCCGGACGAAGCTGTGCGTGCGGGCATGCAACAATGGGTGCCGGAATATACGCCGACGTTGAACGGGCATTGACCCATGCCTTCATTATCCGTAATCCTCATTACAAAGAACGAGGCTGCGAACATACGCGCCTGTCTGGAGTCAGTGGCATGGGCAGACGAAATCGTTGTGGTTGATTCTGGCAGCACTGACGACACAGTGACGATTGCCAGGCAAATGGGGGCGATCGTATACGAGCATGACTGGATTGGCTTTGGGCCGCAGAAAAATCGCGCTCTCGATTATGCGAGCAAAGATTGGGTGTTTTCAATCGATGCGGATGAACGGGTAACACCGGAATTGCGTGCCGAGATCGAGCAGTCCATGCACTCGGGAGAGGCCGATGGATATTTCTGCCCGCGCCTGTCCCAATTCTGTGGCAAATTCATCCATCATTCCGGTTGGTACCCGGATTACGTGTTGCGCTTGTTCAAGCTCGGCTCCGGCAGATTCTCGGACAGTCTGGTGCATGAAAGTGTGTTGCTGACTGGGCGCAAGGCCAGGCTGAGGACGCCGCTGTTGCATTACAGCTACCTTACTCAGGCTGATGTGGAGCGCAAGGTGGAGCAGTATTCCAGTGCTGCAGCGCGGCAGATGTTTCAGGCCGGCAAGCGATCGAGTTGGGCTGGGGCGGCGCTGAGCGGGGGCTGGGCCTTCGTGCGAACCTACCTGCTGCGACTGGGCTTGCTGGATGGCAATGCCGGCTGGGATATCGCATGCATGAATGCGCGCACAACTTATCTCAAATATCGCAAGCTGGAAGCGCTGCGGGCAGCGGAACGCTATTGATCCGGCTCACTTTGGACTTGATTGCCATTCGTGCTAAGCCTGCCGAAGCGCAATAATCCATTCACATTTCGACAAGCTCAATGCGAACGGATTCCTGGATATAGCGCTCCGGATCACTTGATTGCCGTTCGTGCTGAGCCTGTCGAAGCGCAAGAATCCACTAATATTTCGACAAGCTCAATGCGAACGGATTCCTGGATATAGCGCGCCAGATCACTTGATTGCCGTTCGTGCTGAGCCTGTCGAAGCACAAGAATCCATTCGTATCTCGACAAGCTCAATGCGAACGGATTCTTGGATATAGCGTGCCGGATCAGTAGCTGAGCGCGCGCTTTAACCGGCTGCGCAGCAATTGCCAGCGCAATTCGCGCGTATCTTCCGGTTCAGCCAGAACCAACCCTTGCGCAGGTTTTCCGCGCCTCAGGTAATAACGGTCGAACACAGATTGGCGCATGCCCCACTTGTACAGGAACTGCTTGCCGCCATCATTTTTCTTTACCTTGCCCGTAGATTTGCACTGGAAATGGTAAACAAAAGAATTTCCCACGCCGAGAAAAATGCGGCAGCCCGCATGCCATAGCTTCATCGAAAAATCGTTGTCACTGCTCATGCCGGGCGAGAATTCGCTGCTATAGCCGCCCACCTTGAACCACCAGCGCTTACTCACTAACGTGGGCGGCCAGGTCGCACCATTCCAGTCGGCTTTATGCTGTTGCGGCAATTCGGCCAGCAACCGCGCCTCATCAAAATTTCCGGCATCGTTGCCGTAGTCGCGCACGATCACACAGAGGTTGTTGGTCTCGCGCGGCTCGATCATGGTGCCGGAAAGCATGAACAAATCGGTGTCCAGCTGGCTGAGCTTGTTGACCAGAGCCGTATCCCAGCCGGGGCAGCAATACATGTCGTCGTTCAGATACAAGATGTAGTCCTGCGTGGCATACATTGCGGACTCGTTGACGGCAAGGCAGATGCCTATATTTTCCGGCGAGGCCGTGTAGGTGAGGCCTTGCGCGCGCACCCACTCCAGCGAACCATCGCTACCGTCATTGACGTGCACGATGATCTGGTGGGGAAAGGCCGAGTTCTCGCGGATGCTGCGCACGCACAACTTCAGCAGTTCGAGATTATTCCAGGTGGGAATGAGGATAGAGAACATGGGCTGGGGAAATGGGTTAATGACCGGTGGCGAGCTTAGCAGGTTGTTGGTGGTTGAGCGCAATCAACAGCTCGTGCAGAAGCTGCCCGGGCGCAACATCGCTATCCTCCCCTGTGCTTTGTATCGGGCGCGAATAACAACTTTGGGTGAGCCAGAGATGATGCGGCTCTTGAATTCGGAATAAGGTGACGCTTGGGGTGTCGGTGGAATGCGCCACATGCATCAGTCCGCCGTCGCAACCGATGAATGCGGCCGCGCTGGAGACAATCACCCTCGATTGCAGCAGACTCAGCTTTCCGACCTGGGATTGAATGACCAGATTTTTGTAGCTGTTCCGGAAGATATCCTTTTCCATTTCCAGCCCGTTGCCCGAACCCAGCAGCACGATGGTATTCGGGATTCCGCCGGCGGCGCTTTCATCCAGCAAACGCAGGAACTCGGGCCAGTGCCGGTAACTGCGGTCGGCATCACGGCCGCCGATCGAAATCGTGAGGTAGGGCTGACCGGGAATCAAATGGGAAACCGATTGCGCCGTCGCAGCATGGTGATGCAGATAAGGCTTGGCGATATCGGCGATACCGGCAGCAGAGATTTTCAGATCAAACAGGCGATTGATCGCCGCGTAGCTGAAATAGGTCTGGTTTCTGGCAGGGCCGTAAAAGAAACGGAACAGGCAGGCAAAAGGCAACTTCCTGAAGTGCTTCGTCTTGAATCTGATTGAAGGATGGTTGAATTCGGAAAGCAGGACGAAGTCGTAAACCTTGTTTTTGATGTCTTCAACGTTCGAATAAACGTGCCCGAAGATGTCGTCCTCCCCGAGGAGTTCGTGCAGGTTGGGATGCGTGAACAAATCGATGTCATACCCCAGATTCTTCAACAGAGCGCGGCCCGAAATATCCATGTTGGCGTCGCCAAAATTGCGCTTTCCCAGATAGATCCACAAGATGCGGGCGTTCTGCGGGACCGATGTGCGCTCAAGGGAGATTTGTCCTCCCAACCAAAGCCGCAAATACTTATGCAGATACTTCTTGAAAATGGATATCCTCGAGGTGACCGCAAGATAGCTCCGCGGGTCGTGCGCAACTCCTTCGAGCGGAATGTTGACCGAGCTGGATACGGCAACATCGATGGGAGAGCGGATGAAATTCAACTGGAATATCCTCCAAAATTTGAGGGCGCATTCTCGCATTCTTTCGAATGCCATACCAGTTGAGCCAAAATTATGGAAGCGCTAGCCATTGGCAACCAGATCATCGTGCTGCGCCAGGGCTCGATAGCGGGTACTTGCCGGGCAGACTTTGAGCATAAGCCGGGCTGAAGCGCGCGATCCGGAAGAAGCCCAGCATTACGATGGGCAGGAAAAGGAAGATGAAACCGTAGGAGTTAAACAGCATCTGATTCAAAGCCTGACATTACTTCCGGGCGGAAATGGTAATGCCGAACGCTTATTGTTCCTTTAGTTGGTTATGGTTGGTGGCTGTTGCCGCAAGTACCGCCAGAGTCAAAGCATAGAATGCGGCGGTCATCTTGAGATTGAAAATCTCTACCGTCAGACCGAATACGAAGAAGCCGATCACCAACCCCAACCCCATAATGCAAGCGACTTTCTTTTGAATTTCCCGGGTTTGCATGGAGCGCCACAGAATGACGGCGGGTACCAGATGAACTGCGATGATGGCAATCAGGCCGAAGAGGCCGAGGCCAGCGCACTTTGCCAGAATCTCGCTGTGGACCTCGCCGCGTCCGTAATCGGCCGCCACCGGGGTGAGCATCCCCTGCTCGGCAAGTGACGTCATTGCGTTCGCGTATCCATCCGGGCCCAGTCCGAAGGCCGGGTTCTGCACGAACAAATGAACGGCGGCCTGCCAGAGCTGCAGACGGATGCCGATGGAAGTGTCCTTGTTGCCGTGATCGAAATCCGCCAAGTCCTGGTAGATCTGGTTGGCACGCTGATGCACAAGATCGGTGCTGAAGTAGGCCAGGACCGCAACGGCGATCAGCAGCAGCGCGGTGATGCCAAGCTTGTGCCAAAGCTGCTTCGCGCCTTGGCCATATACCCACAACAAAACCAAAGGCGGAATTGCCAGCCACAAGCCCCTTTCCTGGGACTGTATCGCCATATAGACGCCAGCGACAAACCCGCAAAATTTGAGCAACAGGACAGGTATCGGATCGGGTTGATCCCGGTGGATGGATAGCAGCGAAAGAAAGCCGAGTGCCAAAGCCGTATCGGCGAAGTGAATGAGATTGAAAAATATCCCCGGCGTGATGCGCGAATTTCCCCAGCTATAGGGGTGGGAAATCAGCCACGTTAATCCGATTAACACGCCAACGGGGATGCCGTATTGCAGCACGGAAAGCGCACGCAAATTCATCTGGCGCAAGGCCAGGAAGATCGGAATAGCAAACAGGAATCTGGCCGCCCAGTCATAAGGGGGAGCCCTGAATGCCCCGTGATAGGCCTGGCTCAGGAAGATGGCGATGACAGGCGATGCCATGGCCAGCGCGAAAGCGATGGCGCAAGCATCCCAGTGCGGCGCAATTTTGGGCGAACGAAACAGCGAGTAGAGGGAGATCAGCAGCAGCAGGATGAACATCCCGCTCATTCCACCCTGCACGGTCAGCAACAATGCCGGGTAGGAGAGCAAAATCAGCGCGGTCAACTGATCCGGAAATGCTGCTTTGCTTTTCATCATGGCGGTGTGCTTGGGGTGAGTGTAATCAGTCTGAGTGCGGCGGCATTGTACGATAATTCAGTGAGGCAAACCCCCTGCTATGCCGGGGACTCAAAACGGTTTGACCTATGCGGCGGTCATCATAAGCAACGTTGAAGTTGCACTGCATTATTCCCTCCCCCTTGCAGGGGGAGGGGTAGGGAGGGGGTAGAAATTGAAGATGTGCGCAGCCAATCATTTCCACCCCCATCCCACCCTTCCCCCTGTGAGGGGGAAGGAGCGAAACCCAGCCGCCTTCAGGCGAGCCACGGTTTTATCGGTCCCCTTGAGGGGCTCACCCTATAAGCCTCCGGCTTTGGTGAAACTACTAGCCATCCGACTAAGCCCGCAAGCGGGCAAGTCGTTGGTTATGCCGGAGGTCATTTAACTGGGAGCGCTATCAATGAAATGGCGCCCATTTGCGGGTTTAAAGCCGGGGCAGGCCCGGGTATTGCGACGGCGCACAAACGCGGGCTATTGAGGTAATATCCGTGCGGCTTCAATTCATGTGTTCGACAGAACTACCCGGATACCGACACGACTTCCCCGCAAATTCTCAAGTGAAAACAAAGAAAAGAATCCTGCTGGTCGCGACTCGTCGAATCGGGGATGTTTTATTGACCACGCCCCTGATCCGTTCGCTGCGCCGCGCGTGGCCCGAAGGAACGATTGATGTGCTGGTGTTCTCCGGGACGGAGGGCGTGCTTGCGGGGAATCCGGATATCGACCAGGTTCTCACCATCGCGCCACGGCCGAAATTTTTCGAGCATCTGCGCTTCATGCTGGGGCTTTGGCGAACTTACGATATCGCGGTCTCGACCATGTCGAGCGACCGGCCCACTCTGTATGCAATCCTTGCCGCAAAATTTAGCGTCGGCGAGGTCGATGAAGGCAACAAGCACCAATGGAAAAGACGACTGCTGTCAAAGTATGCGCAGTCGGATAACCTGAACACGCACACGGTGCTCATGCACCTGAAACTGGCCGACCTGCTGGCTATTCCGCGCTGCCACGACATGGTCATGGCATGGCGCCCTGAAGACGAGGCGGCGGTGCGCAAGGCATTGCCGTTCGACATGGACAAGCAAGCCTATGCGGTGCTGCACGTCAGTCCCATGTATGTTTACAAGGCATGGCGCAGCGAAGCCTGGGTGGAACTGGCACGCTGGATGCACCAGCAGGGCCTGCGCGTGGTGCTGACGGGCGGAGCCGCTGCCGGAGAACTGGCCTATGCCGCAAAGTTGCTGGAGTCCTTGCCGCAGGATGCGGTGAGTGTGGCAGGTAAAATAGGCTTGTCCGGGGTGGCCTGTTTATTGGGCAGAGCAAAAGCGTACGTGGGGCCGGACACTGTGGTGACGCATCTTGCGGCGGCCGTGGGAACGCCCACCGTCGCCCTGTTCGGACCTTCCAACCCGGTCAAATGGGGCCCGTGGCCCAAGGGCTATGAGAAAGACAGCAATCCTTTCGTCATGCACGGCTCGCAACGCGTGAACAATGTGTACCTGCTCCAGGGGGTCGACGGCCGCGATTGCGTGCCCTGCTTCGAAGAAGGCTGCGACCGCTACATCAACAGTCTGAGCGCATGTTTGCAGAACCTGCCGGCCACCAAAGTCATCGCTGCACTGAACGATCTGGCAATCCCGCACCCATAAATAACCCATAGCCCGAGGACATCATGTTTAGCATCATCATTCCCAGCTGGAACAACCTGCTGTACCTGAAGCTCTGCGTAGAAAGCCTGCAGAGGCATTCCACTTTCGACCACGAGATCATCGTGCACCTGAACGACGGATCGGACGGTTCGCTCGAATGGGTCAAGTCACAGGGGATCAAATACACCCGGACCGACAAGAACGTGGGCATCTGCCTGTCGGTGAATCACATGGTGGCCCAGACGAAACACGACTGGGTGCTGTACATGAACGACGACATGGTTGCTGCGCCCGGTTGGGATACCGCGTTTGTGGAAGCGATCAAGTCCGTGGACAGCGATCTGGTGATGTTCTTCGGCACCCTGATCCAGCCTGAAGGCGGCAACGACGTCATCATCAAGCAGGATTTCGGCAGGTCGCCGGCCGATTTCAACGAGCAGGAATTCCTGAAGGGGTACCTTGCCGATACGCGTGGCGACAGGGAAGGCAGTTCTTCGCAACCCACCCTGATACACAAGAGGTGGTGGACCATGGTGGGCGGCTACAGTGTGGAATTCAGCCCTGGCATGTGCAGCGACGACGACCTGATGATGAAGTATTGCGTGGCCGGCTGCCGCGTTTTCCGTATCGTCGGTGCCAGCCGTTTCTACCACTTCGGCTGCAAGAGCACCGGACGCATCAGGCATAACCAGGGCGGCCGCATGTTTGCGATGAAATGGGGCATTACGCATATCGAATTCCAGCGCCTCTACCTGCCGTCGCTGAGAAAACCGGATGGCGGCAAATCCACCGGGAACCCGCACAATTTCGTCCGGGGCACACTCCTCGGGAAACTGAGGAGGGTGATCTATGCGCTGCGGTTCAGATACCCTCTGCAGGGTATCGAGGAATGGGACGACCAGATGGGCTGCGGGAAGTGGGATCAGGGGAACTGAATCAATCTCCGCAGGGAGCCAGGCCCGCGAACTGATCGCATGCTAATCGCGGACAGGGGCCGCTCCTGCAATGGCTATTTTATGAAGCGGTCGGGCTGAACCGCTATTTCGCCAGTGCCGCCGCGGCATTGGCAAACTGGATGCGGTGCAGCTGCGAATACACCCCGTCCTTCGCCAGCAATTCCTGGTGCGTGCCCATCTCGACGATCTCGCCTTTCTGCAGTACCACGATGCTGTCGGCCTTCTCGATGGTGGACAGGCGGTGCGCGATGACCAGCGACGTGCGTCCCTGCATCAGGGTATCGAGGGCCGCCTGGACGTGGCGTTCGGATTCACTGTCCAGCGCCGACGTCGCCTCGTCGAGTATGAGTATCGGCGCATTCTTCAGGATGGCGCGTGCGATCGCGATGCGCTGGCGTTGTCCCCCGGACAGTTTCACACCGCGTTCGCCGACCAGCGTGTTCAAGCCCTACCGGCATTTCACTGATGAATTCCATGGCATGTGCGGCGGTGGCCGCGGCAATGATTTCCGCTTCCGGTACTTCACGCATTTGGCCGTAGGCGATATTGGCGGCCACAGTGTCGTTGAACAGCACCACATCCTGGCTTACCAGTGCGATGTTGGCGCGCAGGCTGGCTAAGGTCAGTTCGGTGAGATCATGGCCATCCAGTCGTGATGCGTCCGCTGCTGGGCAGATAGAAACGTGGAACCAGATTCGCAATGGTACTTTTCCCGCTGCCGGATGCGCCCACCAGAGCAAAGGACTTGTCCGGCCGGTATGTCCAGGTTGATATCGCGCAAAGCCAGCCCGTCTTCTTCCTGGTAGGACAGGCTCACATGCTCGAATTCGATGTGCCCCTGGGCGCGTCCGATGTTGAGTTTGCCGATATCGGTTTCACCGGGTGTATCCAGCAGCTCGAACACACTTTCCGCAGCGGCGAGGCCGCGCTGCATGAATTCGCTCACGCCCGTCATGCGTTTGATCGGGGCAGTCAGCATCAGCATGGCGGCGATGAACGAAAGAAAGCCGCCGACCGTGGTCTCATCGCTGCGCGATTGCACGGTTGCGAGATAAATGATCACAGACAGCGCAATGGCCGCGATCATCTGCACAATCGGCACATTGGCCGCGGCCGCCATCGCCTGCTTCATGTTGTAACGGCGCACCCAGTTGGCTTTTTCGTTGAAGCGGTTGCTCTCGTATAGCTGTCCGCCGAACAGTTTGACCACCTTGTGCGCGGCAGCGCTCTCCTCGATCACTTGAGTGATGTCGCCCATTGCCTGCTGCGAGTCGCGGCTGGCGCCGCGCAAGCGGGCAGTTGAGTATGCGTACGATGAAAGCAATGATGGGAAACATGATCAGGCAGAGCAGAGTCAGTTTCCAGTTCAGGTAAAACAGCCAGCCAAGCAGTCCAACGATGATGATGGAATCGCGTATCGTGACGGTCACCACATTGGTGGCGGCCGCAGTGACTTGCGTCGTGTCGAATGTCAGCTTGGAAATGAGGTTGCCGGTGGCATGATCGTCATAGAAGCTCGTGGGCAGCGTCAGCAGCTTGCGGAACATGGCGTCGCGCAAGTCCATCACGACCTTGTTGCCGACCCAGCCAATGGCGTAAGAGCCGACAAACGAGGATACGCCGCGCACGAAGAAGATCACCAGGATGAAAATCGGTGTCAGCTTGATGATAGTGTCGTCTTTATTGATGAACGTGCCGTCCAGCATGGGCTTCAGCAACGCCGGAAGCAGTGGTTCGGTGGCGGCGGTGATCGCCATGCAGAGGATGGAAATTGCAAATGTGCGCCAATAGGGTTTTACGTATCCGAGAAGACGTAAATAGAGTTGGGTGCTGGTAAGATTCATGGCGCGCACTTTAGCAGAAAACACATGATCCGGCCTCCCCGGAGGCCTGCCGCAAGCGGTTTCCGGCGAAGAGTCGGATCTGTCATGGAAGCTGAACAAGCCAGGGTCAGGATGGCGGCGCAATTCAGAAGAACTCAGGGTGGTGCATGGCAACTTATGCCGTAGGCGATATTCAGGGCTGTTACACCGAACTGCAGCAATTGTTGCAGCAGATTCATTTCGACCCGGCGCAGGACAAGTTGTGGCTGGTCGGCGACCTGGTTAATCGCGGGCCGGATTCACTGCGGGTGCTACGCTTCGTCAAATCACTGGGCGATCAGCGCCATCACGGTACTGGGCAATCACGACCTGCATCTGGTGGCGGTTCATGCCGGGATCGGCAAGCTGCACTCGACCGACACCCTGGATGAAGTGCTGAACGCGACGGATCGCGAAGAGCTGATCCACTGGCTACGCCAGCAGAAGCTGGCACATCATGAGAACGGCCACCTGCTGGTGCACGCGGGCGTGCTGCCGGCCTGGACCGCGGACCAAGCCGTGGCGCTGGCACGCGAGGTGGAAACCGTCCTGTGCGGCGAGAACTACGTCGACTTCATCGAGCACATGTACGGCAACAACCCGCACGGCTGGTCCGACGACCTCGAAGGTTACGAGCGCCTGCGCACCATCACCAATGCGTTTACCCGTCTGCGCATCTGCTCGCCGCAGGGCAAGATGGAATTCAAGTTCAAGGGCGAAGTGCCCAACATCCCTGAAGGCTACCTGCCGTGGTTCGAGGTGCCCAAGCGCAAGACCCGCGACACCACGGTCATTTTCGGCCACTGGTCCGCGCTCGGCTTGGTACGTCGCAAGCATGTGATCGCGCTGGATACCGGCTGCCTGTGGGGCGGGCCGATGAGCGCCGTCCGGCTCGAAGACCGCCAGCTCTTCCAGGTGGACTGCAAAACCCCGGTTGCCAAGATCTGGTAGCCCCTGGCCTTCGTTACCGGCGCCTTTGCTGTGGCATGGCTGGGCCGCGTCCTTCGATATGGCGGAACGTGATGCGTCCCTTGCTCAGATCGTAGGGAGAAAGCTCCAGCGAAACCTTGTCGCCGGCGACGATGCGGATATGGTGTTTTTGCATCTTGCCCGCGCTATAGGCGATGAGCTTGTGCCCATTGTCCAGTGTCACGCGGAAACGCGAGTCCGGCAGGATCTCGTCCACCACGCCATTCATTTCAAGCAGTTCTTCTTTGGCCATGACCAAACCTCCAGCGGAAAATCGGAAAGAAAAAGCCCGGCAGTTGCCGGGCTCCATAGGCAGGGCTGACAGCATGGCCCAACGCCATGCTTGCCTGACCGATTATTACGCTGCGCGGATGTTCGATGCTTGCTGACCTTTAGGGCCGGCAGTGATGTCGAAACTGACTTGCTGACCTTCGGTCAGGGTCTTGAAACCCGAACTCTGGATCGCGGAAAAGTGAGCGAAAAGATCATCGCCGCCATTGGATGGGGTGATGAAGCCGAAGCCCTTGGAATCGTTGAACCACTTAACTGTACCTGTTGCCATTTTGAATCTCCTGAAAAACAAACAAAGGGGACTAAGCCCCACACGAGGGCGATGGTCAAGACGGCAATAATGATGAAGGGAGAAATACCGAGGAACAGCGGGTACAGAACCAGACAACAACGACAGACTTGAAAATCGCTGACCCGCACTATGGACTGTATTGGGAGGAATAGCAAACGAAATATTATTTAACCTCCAAGCAGCAGCGTTTGCATCATCTGCTCCGCCTGTCGGGCATATCCGCCGCCAAACAGATTGGCGTGATTGAGGACGTGGTAAAGGTTATACAGGTCGCGTGCGCTGCGCGTAGCCCTGCATCCAGCGGCCACGCGGCACGATAGGCCGCATAGAACTCCGCCGGGATAACCGCCAAACAGCTCCGTCATCGCGATGTCGCACTCGCGGTCGCCGTAATAGGCGGCGGGGTCGAAGATGGCCGGGGTGCCATCGGCAGTGAAGGCGTGATTGCCGCTCCACAGGTCGCCATGCAGCAGCGAGGGTTGCGGCGTGTAGCCCTCGAAGAAGGCGGGCAGCGCATCCAGCAGTTTTTCGCCCAGGCGTCTGCAATTGCCGCCGTAGCCGTTCTCCGCCGCAAGGCGCAATTGGAACCCCAGGCGCTGTTCGCGCCAGAAAGTCGATCCAGTCTATCTGTCCAGCCGTTCGGCTGCGGCGGTGGTGCCGATGAAGTTGTCCTGCACGAAACCGAATCGTTTGTTCGAGCAGCGATGCAGTGCGGCAAGTTGTTCGCCGAGCTGCTTCGCATCGCCGTGCGAACTCAACTCCAGATATTCCAGTACCAGATAGCTTTGGCTCGCCAGCGATGCCGTGCGCGATGGATCGCGGCACGCGCAGCGTATTGGTTGCGGCGATGGCGTCGAGTCCGGCGGCCTCCGCCACGAACATCGGGTGATGCCGCGCATCGTTGAGTTTGAGGAAATAGCGCGAGCCGTCCGTGCCTTCCAGACGGAACGCCTCATTGATGCTGCCGCCGCCGACCGGGATCGCACTGCGTACCGCGAATGGACGCTGCGTCGCAGCGCGGATGGCGGCAGGAGAGTTGGGGAAATAGCTCGCGGTTCACGCCTTGAAGCGCAGATCGCCATGCTCGCTGAAATCGAACATCGGCCCCCACGCCACTTCCCAGTAGTGCCCATCCGGGTCGGCGAAATAGCCGCTGTAGCCGCCCCAGAACGTGTCCTGCGGCGCTTTGGCGATGTGTGCGCCTGCTTCGGCGACGCGGGCGAAGATGCTCGGTGATCTCTTCCTTGCTGCGGGCGTTGTAGGCGAGGGTGAAGCCGCGAAAGACGGGATGGCCGGAATGCGCTGCCGCGTGGCCCATGCTGCCGCGTCTGCCGGCAACATACGCTCCGGCCGCTTCGCTGTGGGCGTTCTGCACCAAAGGGGCCTGCGAGGGGGCTGCTGTGTGTACGAGTCGCAGGTGCCTCGATGCCGATGTCTTCGGCAAGCTTGTCCAGCGGGTAGAGCGAAAGCCATACGCCGGGTAGCGGGATGAACGTGACGCCTTCGAATTGCGTGTTTGGCGGTGTGGAAAAAATCTCGCGATAGAAGGCAGTAGCACGGGCCAGGTCGGACACGCCCAGGGTGATGACGGTCATGCGCGGGATCTTCATTTGGCCTCCTTTTTCCGTCATGCCAGGAGGCAGGCATGACGGTCGTTGAGCCTTACAACTTGATGCGGGAACCGAAGTGGTGCTGGTACAAGTCGGCGATTTCCGTGCGGGTGTACCTGTGGTTCTGGCCGCCGCGGCTGGCGATCTTCAGCGAGCCCATCAGCGAAGCCAGACGGCCCGTGGTTTCCCAGTCCCAACCCTGCTGGATGCCGTACAGTAGGCCCGCGCGATAGGCGTCGCCGCAGCCGGTCGGGTCGACGATGGCCTTCGGTTTCGGGGTCGGAATGGCGATCTGCCTGCCGTCGGCGTAGATCAGCGAACCATCGCCGCCGAGCGTGACGATCAGCGCGGAGACGCGCAGCGCGATATCGGCCAACGACTTGCCGGTCTTCTCCTGCAGCAGCTTGGCCTCGTAATCGTTGACCGTGATGTAGTTGGCCTGCTCGATGAAATCCAGCAATTCGTTGCCGGTGAACATCGGCATGCCCTGGCCCGGATCGAACACGAACGGGATGCCCGCTTCGGCGAATTCGCGCGCATGGTTGATCATGCCTTCGCGGCCGTCCGGCGAGACGATGCCGAGCGTGACTTCCTTGGCGTGATGGACATGATTGAGGTGCGACATGCTCATCGCACCGGGATGGAACGCGGTGATCTGGTTGTCGTCGAGGTCGGTGGTGATGAACGCCTGCCCGGTGAAATTGCCCGAAACATGGCGGATATGCGTTCGCGGCAGACCGAGCTTCTCCAGGCGCTGTGCGTAAGGCTCGAAATCGTCGCCCACCGTCGCCATGATCAGCGGATGTCCGCCCAGCAATTGCAGGTTGTAAGCGATATTGCCGGCGCAGCCGCCGTATTCGCGGCGCATCTCCGGCACCAGGAATGCGACATTGAGGATGTGGATCTGGTCGGGAAGGATATGTTTCTTGAACTGGTCCTTGAACACCATGATGGTGTCGTAAGCCATGGAGCCGCAAATCAGAGTCTTCATGTTGTGGTCTTTACTGTTGATGGGTGGATCGATTATAACTTTGCCGGCCGTTCCGGCCATAGGAGCACTTTAGCAGGAAACGCGGAACCCTGGCGGTCACAAAGTGCAGTGCCATGAGCGCCCGATCGAACCAGAACGCGATTTGCTTATCCAACGTTTGTTGGATGTTTTCGGAACATCAGGGGTTGCTCCTCGGACTTGAACTTGCCGGGACCTTTGTTTCCAGAAGAGGAGGATGACATGAACACGCACACGATGCCTGTCTGGGGGGCGGCGGAATTGCATCATCACCTGCTCGAAGGGGATGCGTTCTCCATTCTGGACGTACGCAACCGCGACGAATTCGACGCATGGAAGATAGAGGGCCGGATACCGCTCCATACCTTCAACATTCCCTATTACGACCTGCTGGATCTGGAGGACGAGAACGAGGATCTTGCGGCAGCGGTTGCACGTGCCGTCCCCGAGCGGCTGAAGGGATGGCTGCCTGCAACCGGTCCTATCCTTGCGGTATGCGCCAGGGGCGACACTTCGGCGCACGTGGCCGAGGGGCTGCGGCGGCTGGGGCATCAGGCATTCAGCCTGGAAGGCGGGATGGCGTCCTGGGGCAACCATTACGAGATACGGGCCGTCGAGGATACTCCGCGGCTCACCATCCTGCAGATCAGCCGCCCGGCGCGCGGTTGCCTCAGCTACGTGCTGGCCAGCGGCGGCAACGCCATGGTGGTCGATGCCGCGCGCCACATCGGCATTTATACCCGCATCGCCAGCGAGCGCGGATGGCGCATCACGAGCGTGCTCGATACCCACCTTCAGGCCGACCATCTCAGCGGCGGTGTGGCCCTGGCAAGATCGCTCGGAATCGACTACTGGCTGCATCCCTATGACAGCATCCATCCCGACGACCTGTTGCCGGCGACGTTCTCCTTCCTCTATCTGAAAGACGAGATGCACTTCACGCTGGGCGAGACCAATGTTCGCGTGCTCCACCTGCCCGGCCACACGCTCGGCATGATCAATCTGCTGGTGGACGGGCGCTTCCTGTTGAGCGGCGACACCCTGTTCAACGACTCGGTCGGCCGGCCCGATCTGGGCGGTCGTGCAAAGACCTGGATACCCATCCTCTACCGGTCATTGCAACGGCTGCTGGAATTGCCGGAAAGTACCGTGGTGCTGCCGGCCCACTTCGGCCAGCTGCGCGATGCGGACGAACAGGGCTGCTTCCGCGCTTCCATTGCCGCTCTGCGTAGCAACAACGAAGGCTTGCGCATGTTAAGCCAGGGCCCGGCCGCGTTCAGCATGTACATCATGGAACACCTGCCGGAACACCCGAAGTCCTATGACGACATCCGGCGGGTCAACACCGGCCTGCTCCAGGTGGACGAGGCAAAGGCCAGCGAACTCGAACTCGGGGCGAACCGCTGCGCCGTGTCACACCCTTGAACAGGGCGTGGTGCGCGGAGAGGAGTGCGGACAACCGCTCACTCGATGATGTGGTGCACCGGCTCCTTGAAATATAACCGGGTAGTCTGCCTTCGGGGTTAGTCCTGAGCGGCAGCGAGCCATCCTGTGGTGGCCGTCATGCAGGCAACAGCTTACAATTGCCGTGCAAGCAGGACGATGCCGCTGCGCCACTGAATTCAACACTCAAGGATATGCCCGTGATCAAATCGCCAGAAGTTTTTCAACTGATTGAGAATGCCGCGCTGTTTCGCGGTGTGCCGCGAGACATTCTGGAGTCCCTGTTCCAGAAGGCCAGGGAGGTCACGCTGAAGCCGGGTGAAAGGCTGCTGGCCCGCGGAAAGATCAATGAGAACGTCTATGTGGTGATCTCCGGACACCTGACCGTTCAGGTCACCCCGTCGCATATCGATCAGCCGATCGCCATCGTCACCCCCGGCGAATGCGTCGGCGAAATGTCCGTGCTGGTCGACAGTCTGGTTTCGGCCGACGTCATCGCCTCCACGGATTGCAAACTGTTTTCCATCGACTACTCTGCTTTCTGGTCGCTGATCGAAACTTCCAACGAAGCGGCGCGCAACATGCTCAACATCCTGGTGCGGAGAGTCCGCCTTGGCAACCTGATCATGGCTGAAAGCCTGCAGCAGAACGACAGCCAGGGCGAGCGGGTCATCTTCGACCACCTGACCGGCCTGTATAACCGCCATGGCATGCATGCGAAATTCGAACGCCTGTTGCACCGTTGCACAGCCGATAGCAAACCCATCTCTCTGGTCGTATTGGAGATCGATGAATTCGAGGAACTTGAAAACAGCCTCGTCGAATTGCGCGGTGACCAGGCACTGCGCTCCATCTCCCAGACGATGCTGACCTTTCTGCGCCCGGATGATCATGCCGCCCGCCTCATCGGCAAGAAGTTCGCGGTATTGTTGAGCGACACGTCGCTGGATGATGCCTGTGCCACCGCCGAGCGCCTGCGTAACCACATCAGCCAATCCCGCATCGCCCTGCCTAACGGCAATACACTGCCATCGTTCACGATCTCGGCTGGTGTCAGCCAGTCCGTGCCGGAGGATAACTGGAGCACCCTGGTTGCCCGCGCCGAGATCGCGCTGGAGCAGGCTATCGCCGCCGGGCGCAACCGGGTGGCAAGGAACTGAGCGCGGGGTTCAGTTTTGCGCCAAACGCCTGGTGATCTGGGACAGCATCAGCCTCTTGCAACTAGGTTCGAACCTTCCTGAACCTGAGCCAGGCCTTTTCCGCCTCCACTACACCGAACAGCGCCAGGCCGAACAGCAGGATACGCCACCACACGGCAAGATCCAGCGCCACTGTGCTGAACAATTTCTGGAACGGCGATGCATAGGTGAAGAGCAATTGCAGCAATAAGACCGAAGCGACAGCGATGAGGACAGGGCGCGAACGGGCAAAGCCGCGCCGGCCAAAAGACGATGCGAGCAGAGAGCGGCAGTTGATCAAATAAAAGACCTCGCCCACCACCAGCGCATTCACTGCCACGGTCCGGGCGAGCTCGATGCTGGCGCCGCGCGCCTCTTCCCACAGGAAGAAGCCCAGCGAGCCGACCACCATCAGCACGGATACGAACAAGATGCGCCACAGCAGAAATCGGTTGAGCAAAGGCTCGCCGGTGGCACGCGGCGGGCGCTGCATCACATCGGTCTCGGCCGTCTCGAAGGCCAGCGCCATCGACAGTGTGATCGCGGTGACCATGTTCACCCACAGGATCTGCACCGGCGTGATCGGCAGGGTCTGCCCGAGCAGGATGGCCGCGACGATCACCATGGCCTCGCCGCCATTGGTGGGCAGCACGAACACGATGGATTTTTTCAGGTTGTCGTAGACAGTGCGGCCTTCCTCCACCGCCGCATCGATGGAGGCGAAGTTGTCATCGGCCAGCACCATTTCGGCCGCCTGACGCGCGGCCTCGGTACCTTTCCTGCCCATGGCCACGCCGATATCGGCGCGTTTCAGCGCGGGCGCATCGTTGACGCCGTCGCCGGTCATCGCCACCACCGCCCCGTTGGCCTGCAGCGCCTGTACCAGAGCGAGCTTATGTTCCGGGCTGGCACGCGCGAAGATATCGGCCTCTTGTACCGCAATGCGCAGGGCGGCCGCATCCATGCGTTCGATCTCGGCGCCGGTCAGCGCATGGTCCGGCGACAGACCGAAGCGCGCACCGATGGCGCGGGCGGTGTCGAGATGGTCGCCGGTGATCATCTTCACCGCGATGCCGGCCTTGCGGCAGCGCGCCACCGCCAGCAAGGCTTCGTCGCGTGGCGGGTCGCCGATGCAGAACACGCCGAGCAACGCATAGCCGCTGCGTACATCGGCAAGGGATAGTTCGCGCTGGCTGCTGTCGGCAGTACGCATCGCCACGGCGAGCAGGCGCAAACCATGCTGAGCCGCTTCCTGCATCGCCTGTTGCCAGTAGGCCGGACGCAGCGGGCGGTCTTCGCCGTTCGCGCGTTCCGACTGGCATATTTCCAGCACGCGTTCCGGTGCGCCCTTGAGGAAGATGAAGCCGCGCCCGTCGCGGTCGTGGTGCAAGGTCGCCATGAAGCGGTGCTGCGATTCGAACGGGATCAGGTCGGTACGGCGCAGCGCCTCGCGTTCGAATGCGAAATCCAGCCCGGCCTTGGCCGCCAGCGTCAGCAGCGCGCCCTCAGTCGGGTCGCCTTCGATGTGCCAGTCGGCATCGGCAGAAGGGTGCGAATGCAGTTCGGCGTCGTTGCACAGCAGGGCGGCGCGACCCAGTTCGATCAGCTCGGGATGCTGCGCGACGAACACCTCCTGCCCGCCGATGGAGAAGCCGCCATGCGGCGAATAGCCGTCGCCGCTGACCTCGAATTTGTTTCCGGCGGTGAGGACGCGCTGCACCGTCATCTCGTTGCGGGTGAGCGTGCCGGTCTTGTCCGAGCAGATCACCGTCACCGAGCCCAGTGTCTCCACGGCAGGCAGGCGGCGGATGATGGCGTTGCGCCGCGCCATGCGCTGCACGCCGATGGCGAGCGTGATGGTCATGATGGCTGGCAGGCCTTCCGGGATCGCCGCTACGGCGATGCCGACGGCGGCGAGGAACATGTCCGCCCAGCCATAACCGCGTATCCAGATGCCGAACAGGAACGTGGCAGCAGTCAGCAGCAACGTCGCGATGGTCAGCTGTGTGCCGAAACCGGCCATCTGCCGCAGCAACGGCGTCTCCAGGCTGTCCACTTTGGCGATGAGCGTACTGATGCGGCCGATCTCCGTTGCGGCGCCGGTGGCGACCACTACGCCGCGTGCCTGCCCGTACACCACCAGTGTGCCGGAATAGGCCATGCAGCGGCGGTCGCCGACCAGCGCGCGTTCGTCCACGGGTTCGATGCTTTTCTCGACGGGTTCCGATTCGCCGGTCAGCGCCGCTTCTTCGATGCGCAGCTGGCGCACCTCGAACAGGCGCAGGTCGGCAGGCACTTTGTCGCCAGAGGCGAGCAGCACGATGTCGCCCGGGACCACCTGTTCGGCGGGGATCTCACCGCGGCGTCCGTCGCGCAACACGGTGGCATTGAGCGAGAGCATGTTGCGGATGGCATCCAGCGCACGTTCCGCCTTGCCTTCCTGGATCACGCCGATGATGGCGTTGATGACGACCACGCCGACGATCACGCTGCAATCGACCCAATGGTTGAGCAGCGCGGTGATCACTGCTGCGCCGAGCAGGACATAGATGAGGATGTTGTCGAACTGCCGGGCGAAACGGGTCAGCAGCGAGTCTTTGGGCGCGGCTGGCAGGGTGTTGGGGCCATAGCGTTCCAGCCTGCGTTGAGCTTCGCCGCTGTCGAGGCCGTCTGTTCCCGAGCCGAGGGCGGCCAGGGCTTCCTGGGCGGACTGGCAGTGCCAGCGTGATGTTGTCGCGTCCGTTGATGTGACTGTCTGCTTCATTCTGCGCTCCGATGTGCGAAGGAATGGTACCCCGAATCGTGAACGGGCCGGCAGTCAGGGTGTTTTGGGAAGCTTGTCCAGGTCCTGGATGAACAGGCCGATCAGCCTGGTTATCTCGGCTGGCTTTTGAATGAAGCTGAATCCGGCGCGGTGGGCGAGCGTTCCATCCGGCAGATGGATCGAAGCGACATGGCGCAACTCCATGTCGGCCACGACGGCTTCGCCGCCCGGGACGATGATGCGGCTGTCACGTAGCAGTGCGCCGTCTGCAAGCTGGATTTCTGGATCGTATACGAGGCAACCCAAGCCGTCGTGGCTGACGTCTGTGATGTGCGACTCGAACGGGATGAAGCCGCCTTCGTCGGCGATGCAGCGCAGCGAGATATCGGCTGGGACGTTGACGCGTGGATGCTCGCGGCGGTTGTGCAGCAGGAGCATCTTGGGCAGCGCGAACTGGATGGCGGGCTCGCCCCCGACCAGGGTTTCTTCCGGCGAGGCTGCCTCGAAGGTGAAATTCAGGCCCTGATGGTCGGTGGCAGTGAATTCCACCGTGGAAGAGCTCATGACCATGGCATTGATCAGTTTGTGCGGACCATAAGCGACGGCGAAACGATCCGTGGCCGGATCGACCGAGATCATGTGCGAGGTAAAAGGGTGCCCGTTCTTGATCGCCGCAGTGACTGGACATTTTTCCTGCGCCAGCGTTTGCAGGAGGCGGCGGATCTCGATATGCGAGCGGAATAACAGGTTATCCGGGCGAGCCATCATTCCTCACTTCAAGGATCGGGGTTATTTCAACACAGCCAATGCCGCATCGTAATTCGGTTCGTGGCTAATGTCATCCACCAGCTCGGCATGGATAACGCGGTCCTTGTCGTCCAGCACCAGCACTGCGCGGGCGGTCAAACCGGCCAGTTTGCTATCGGCGATCTTCACGCCGTAGTTGCGCATGAAGTCGCGGCCGCGCATCAGCGACAGCGTGGTGACGTTCTCCAGTCCTTCCGCCACGCAGAAACGGCTCATCGCGAACGGCAGGTCGGCCGAAATCACCAGCACCACGGTGTTGTTCAGCTTGCCGGCGGCTTCGTTGAACTTGCGCGTGGAGGTGGCGCACACGGCGGTGTCCAGGCTCGGCACGATGTTGAGCACCTTGCGCTTGCCGGCGAAACTTTGCAGCGAGACATCCTGCAGGTCTTTGTCGACCAGGGTGAAATCCGGGCGCAAGCTGCCCGACCGAAGGGAAAGTGCCGAACAGGGTGACGGGAGCGCCATGAAGAGCAGTGGCGGGTTTTTCTTTGTTGTCTTTGGCCATGATGCGTCTCCTTCGGTCAGTTGAAGACCATGGTGCTGGTCTGGATGCGATATTGCAAGGAGCTTGATGATTCAAACCGGAAAACTCCCTGCTGCCGCCTATTATGTCGCTTTGACCTTGGGCATGACGAAAAAGTTTTTCAAGGAAAAACAGCCCGGAAAACACCTGAAAGGTATCGTCCGGGCTGTTGCTGGAATGGGTGACGCTACTTGGCGTAGGCACGAAACCGGCGGACAGGCGCAAACCAGATGCTTGTCGCCGTACACATTATCCACTCGTGCCACGGCAGGCCAGAACTTGTTCTCGCGCACCCAGGCCAAAGGATAGGCGGCCGCTCGCGCGAGTATGGTTTCGTCCAGTTCGTCCGATCACCACTGCCTTCGCGGTATGCGGCGCGTGCTTGAGGATATTGTCCTTCTTGTCCACCTTGCCGGTGATCACTTCTTCGATCTCCTTGCGGATGGCGATCATCGCCTCGCAGAAGCGATCCAGCTCGGCCTTCGATTCGCTCTCGGTCGGTTCCACCATCAGCGTATCCACCACCGGGAAGGAAGTGGTCGGCGCATGGAAGCCGAAGTCCATCAGGCGCTTGGCGATGTCGCCCACTTCGACGCCATCTTTCTTCCAGTCGCGGCAATCGAGGATCATCTCGTGCGCACAACGGCCATTCGAGCCGCTGTACAGCGTGGCGTAGTGCTCCTTGAGCGATTCCTTGATGTAGTTGGCATTCAGGATCGCCATCTTGGTCGCCTCGGTGAGCCCCTTGCCGCCCATCATCTTGATGTAGCCGTAGGAGATCAGCAGGATCAGCGCGCTGCCGTAAGGTGCTGCGGAAACCGCATGGATGCCCTGCGCGCCGCCGACCTTCATCACCGGGTGCGAAGGCAGGAACGGTGTCAGGTGTGCCGCCACGCCGATGGGGCCGGCGCCGGGTCCGCCGCCGCCGTGCGGGATGGCGAAGGTCTTGTGCAGGTTGAGGTGGCACACGTCCGCGCCGATGTTGCCCGGGCTGGTGAGGCCGACTTGCGCGTTCATGTTGGCGCCGTCCATGTACACCTGGCCGCCGTTGGCGTGGATGATCGCGGTGATGTCGCGGATCGATTCCTCATACACGCCGTGCGTGCTGGGGTAGGTCACCATCAGGCAGGACAGGTCGGCCTTGTGCTCTTCCGCCTTCGCGCGCAGGTCGTCGACGTCGATATTGCCCTTGCTGTCGCACTTCACCACCACGATGTGCATGCCGCACATCGCCGCGCTGGCCGGGTTGGTGCCGTGGGCGGAAGAGGGGATCAGCACCACGTTGCGCTGGCCTTCGCCGCGCGAGCGGTGATAGGCCTGGATCACCAGCAGGCCGGCATATTCGCCGGAGGCGCCGCTGTTGGGCTGGAAGCTCATCTGGGCAAAGCCGGTGATCTCGGACAGAGTCGGCATCCAGTCCGGCGATCAGTTCCTGATAACCCTCGGCCTGTTCCATCGGCACGAACGGATGCAGGTTGGCGAATGCGGGCCAGGTCAGCGCCAGCATCTCGGAGGCCGCGTTGAGTTTCATGGTGCAGGAACCCAGCGAGATCATCGAGTGCGTCAGCGACAGGTCCTTGTTCTCCAGTCGCTTGATGTAACGCATCATCTCGGTTTCGGAGTGATAGCGTGTTGAACACCGGATGGCTCAGGATGGCCGACTGGCGCGGCTTCACGAGCAATGCCTGGGCGGACACTTGCGCTGCGGTGAGCACCGGCGCGGCCTTGCCGGCCTTCTGCGCGAACACGGCGAGGATGGCGTTGAGGTCGTCGACCGAGGTGGTCTGGTCGAGCGAGATGCTCAGGCCGTCGACGGTGTAACGGAAGTTGATCTGCGCGGCTTCGGCCAGCGCATGCACCTTCACGTTGTCGGTGTGCATCAGCTTGATGGTGTCGAAGAACACGCCATCGGCCACTTTGTAACCGAGCTTCTTCAGCTCGCTCGCCAGCAAGGCGGTGGAACGATGCACCTGTGCGGCGATGCCGCGCAGGCCTTCCGCGCCGTGATACACCGCGTACATGCTGGCCATGATCGCCAGCAGTGCCTGCGCGGTGCAGATGTTGGAAGTGGCCTTCTCGCGGCGGATATGCTGCTCGCGCGTTTGCAGCGCCATGCGCAAGGCGGGGTTGCCGTCGGCATCCACCGATACGCCGATGATGCGGCCCGGCATCGAGCGCTTGTGCGCATCGCGGCAGGCGAAGTAGGCGGCGTGCGGGCCGCCGTAGCCCATCGGCACGCCGAAGCGCTGCGTCGAACCCAGCACCACGTCCGCGCCCCATTCGCCGGGCGGTGTGAGCAGCACCAGGCTCAGGATGTCGGCGGCGACCGCGATGGTCATGCCGTTGGCCTTGGCGCGTGCAACGAAATCGGCGTAGTCATGCACGGTGCCGTCGGCAGTCGGGTATTGCAGCAAGGCGGCGTACAGCTTGTCGTTCAGCGTCACGGTCTTGAAGTCGCCGATCACCAGATCGATGCCGAGCGGCTTGGCGCGGGTCTTCAGCAACTCGATGGTCTGCGGGAAACACTCGTTCGACACGAAGAAACTGTTCTTGCCGGCGGCCACGTCATCGCGCGAACGCAGGCCGTGCAGCATGGTCATCGCTTCCGCGGCGGCAGTGGCTTCGTCCAGCAGGGATGCATTGGCGATCTCCATGCCGGTCAGGTCCATGATCATGGTCTGGAAATTCAGCAGCGCTTCCAGGCGGCCCTGCGCGATCTCGGCCTGGTAGGGCGTATAGGCGGTGTACCAGCCCGGGTTCTCCAGCACGTTGCGCTGGATCACCGGCGGCACCACGGTGTCGTAGTAACCCAGACCGATGTAACTCTTGTACAACTTGTTCTTCGCCGCGATGCCGCGCAAGTGATTCAGGAACGCGTGCTCGCTCATGCCGTCCGGCAGGTTCAGCGGCTGCTTCAGGCGGATGGCGGCAGGCACGGTCTGGTCGATCAGCGCGTCGAGCGAGGGTGCATCGATCTTCTTCAACATGGCCTGCACGTCTTGCGCGCTGGGGCCGTTATGGCGATTCACAAATTGTTCGGTATTGTTCATGGTGGCTCGGAATGTGGAGATTGAAGCAATTAGCCACAGAGATTGCTAGAGCGGGACAGATAAAAACCTGAGCGGCATCTGCTGCGAACTCTTGTGCCCTCAGCTCCCTGGTTCTGTGTTTAGTGTGCTTCGCTATCGACGACGGCCTGATAAGCGGTTGCATCCAGCAGCGCAGCGACATCAGCCGCATTGTCCGGCTTCATCTTGAAGATCCATGCGCCATACGGGTCGCTGTTGATGGCTTCCGGTGCGCCATCCAGATCGCCGTTGGCGGCAGTCACGGTGCCGGACACGGGCGCGTACACGTCGGCAGCGGCCTTGACCGATTCCACCACGGCGCATTCTTCCTTGGCCTGCAGCTTGCGGCCGGCTTCCGGTGCTTCGACGAACACCATGTCGCCCAGCAGTTCCTGCGCATGCTGCGTGATGCCGACGGTGATGCTGCCGTCGGCTTCGGTTTTGACCCACTCGTGGGAGGCGGTGTATTTCAGGTTGGTTGGGTTGCTCATACTTGTTCTCCTATATGATTAATCGTTTAACCGTTCGTGCTGAGCTTGTCGAAGGGCATGACGTTCATGCCTTCGACAGGCTCAGGCGCGAACGGACGCTATTAACTTGATCAAGCCTTTGCCGTTGCGGGCGAACGGATACTTCACTACTTTTGCGTTCAACAATTTGTCGCGAATCTCGACTTGCACGGTGTCGCCGATCTGCACGCCGTTCGGCACGCGTGCCAGCGCGATGGATTTTTCCAAGCGTGGGCGAGAAGCTGCCGCTGGTGATCTCGCCGTCGCCGTGCGCGGTCTTCACTTTCTGGTGGCCGCGCAGCACGCCGCGATCCAGCAGCACCAGGCCGACCAGCTTCTTGCTCGGCGGGTTCGCCAGCAGTGCGGCCTTGCCGATGAAGTCGCGCTCGCTCTTCAGGTCCACGGTCCAGGCCAGGCCGGATTCCAGCGGGCCGACGGTTTCGTCCATGTCCTGGCCGTACAGGTTCATGCCGGCTTCCAGGCGCAGCGTGTCGCGCGCGCCAAGGCCGATGGGCTTCACGCCGACCTTGTTCAGGTCATACCAGAATTTCTCGACCTTCTCTTTCGGCAGCATCACCTCGAAACCGTCTTCGCCGGTGTAGCCGGTGCGCGCCACGAAATATTCGCCGCAATCGGCCGCCTGGAAATTCACCAGATTCTCGGTCGCCGCCTTGGTCTGCGGCAGCACTTGCCACACCTTGGCGCGGGCATTCGGGCCCTGGATGGCGACCATCGCCAGATCGTCGCGCGAGGTGATGGTCAGCTTGGGCGCGTGAGTTGCGGCCTGTTCCTTCATCCAGGCGATGTCCTTGTCGGCGGTGCCCGCGTTCACCACGATGCGGAACCATTGCTCGGTCATGAAGTAGATGATCAGGTCGTCGATCACGCCGCCATTCGGGCGCAGCATGGCGGAATACAGCGCCTTGCCGGGCACGGTGATCTTGTCGGCGTTGTTGGCCAGCAGGTAGCGCAGGAAAGCGCGCACGCCGTCGCCCTTGGCATCGACCACGCGCATGTGGCACACGTCGAACATGCCGCAGTCGTTGCGCACCTGATGGTGTTCGTCGATCTGCGAACCGTAGTTCACCGGCATGTCCCAGCCGCCGAAATCCACCATCTTGGCGCCCATGGCGCGGTGGGCTGCATTCAAAGGAGTCGTCTTGAGAGTCATATTCACTTTCCGTAAATAAAAAAGGGCGAGGCCACATAGCCTCGCCCCCATCTGTCCTTGGTACCTGAGAGATTACGGACGAACCGTGTGCCCCTTCGGTGGTCGACTGCACCCCTCTCCCCAACCCTCTCCGCGAGCGGGCGAGGGGGCAAAGGATTCGCTACGCGAATATTGGTGCGCGACGCTCTCCAGATTTGCCTGTTCCGATTGGTTCTTGAGCCTGAGCGGTTACGGGTGTTGCGCCTTCGGCGGTGCCCAGGAATGCGGCACTCTCTCCCAGTCGGTTTGAACGGCAGGGCGAATTATACCGGAAGTTTTAGTGCGGGTAGAAAAGGAACAAGCGATACCCGGACGGCTTCAGATCGGTGGTATCCAGACGCAGCTTGATATCGAGGTCGCGGTTGGCGGGGAGGCCGAGTTTCTCGTCCTCGCCCTTTTTCAGGTAATCCGCCGGGCGGAACACGCGGCGGGCGACGGCCTGATCCTGCAAGTCGGTGAGCGTGAGCTCCAGGCTGGGGTAGGCTTGTGCATAGGGCGCGCGATTGTGGATCAGGGCGTGCAAGCGTGACGATGTTGCTCTGATTGGGATCGGATTCCAGTTCGGAGGATTCGATGGCGATCAGGTCGGATTTTCGCGGCAGCGGCACCGCGCAGACGGGCAGCGTGCAGCATTGCTGCCAGCAGCGGGTTTCAGTCCGGGCAGGCGAGCGGCGAGTTCGACGCGGAAAAAGTAAGCTGGCCTGGGCCAGCAAGGCCAGCGCCAGCAGCGTGGCCAGCAAGACGCCGAACCAGCCGCTTGCGCTCTTGCGCGCCGGGACAATCCGAGCACTTCATCGGTGAGTTCCTCGACGAACTGGACTTGTTGCGCCAGCGTGGACGGCTCTTCTTCGAGTTCAGGGACGTTCGGGTATCGGGGAGAGGTCGAATGCTTCAGTCAGCAGATCCGGCTCGATGGGCAGGCTGAGTTGCGGACTGGGCTGGTCGTCGTGCAAATGTTCGCTGGCGTTGAATACCTCATGGCAACGGCCGCAACGCACCAGGCCGTGATGCGCGTCGAGTTGCGCCGCGGTGACTTTGAAGCGGGTGCCGCATTGCGGGCATTGTGTGATTTCGGTGGTCATTTCTTTACGCCGGACAGACAACACCAGCCATCTTCCACACGGCGGGTTCGAGGTCAAACCATTGGCGCGTAGATGCGCATGACGTCTTCTGCCTGCTCGGCTGAGGATGCCGGACAGCACGATGCGCCCGCCCGTCCTGGTGGCGCCGGCCAGCAGCGGCGCCAGCACGTGCAGCGGGTTGGTGAGGATGTTGGCGACCACCACGTCGGATTGCGTCGAGCGTGCGCCTCGTCCGGCAGGTAGAAATCGCGCCGTACCTGGTTGGCTTCCGCATTGTCGCGGCTGGCCACCACGGCCTGCGCATCCACATCCACGCCGATGGCGCTGCCGGCGCCCAGCTTCATCGCGGCAATGGCGAGGATGCCGGAGCCGCAGCCGTAATCCAGCACGGTTTCGCCGCCTTGCAGGTTGGCATCCAGCCAGCGCAGGCACAGCCGCGTGGTGGGATGGCTGCCGGTGCCGAAGGCGAGGCCGGGATCGAGCACGATGTTGATGGCGTCCGGGTCGGTCGGCGTGTGCCAGGTCGGCACGATCCACAGGCGCTGCGAAGATGCGGATGGGGTCGAACTGCGCCTGGGTCAGGCGCACCCAGTCGTTGTCCTCCAGCGTCTCGATGCGGTGTTCGGGGATGTCGCCGAAGGCCGAGTTCGACTGCAGCAGCCTGGCGCAGGATGCCTTCCACTCGGCATCGCTCGTCGAACAGCGCGGTGACGCGGTTGTGCTGCCAGACAGCGAGGTCGGGGCTCGCCCGGTTCGCCGAAGATGGCCTGCTCGTCCGGCGTGTCGGCGTCGGCATCGTGCATGTCCACCGACAGCGCGCCGGGCTCCAGCAGCGCCTCGCTCAGGCTCTCCGCGTAGTCGGCCGATCGGCTTGCACCGATCAGCGTCAGCCAGCGCATGGCATCATACTTCACCTCTTCGTGATTGCGCTCAGCCAGCTTGTGTTCCAGATAATGAATGCTGGTGCCGCCGCGCACGAACGCGGCGTCCATGCATCAATTCCTGATGCAGCGGGATGTTGGTGTCGATGCCTTCCACCACCATTTCGGACAAGGCGCGTGCGCATGCGCGCCATCGCCTGCTCGCGCGTGTCGCCGTAGGCGATGATCTTGCCGATCATGGAGTCGTAATGCGGCGGCACGAAGTAGTTGGCGTACACGTGCGAATCCACGCGGATGCCGGGGCCGCCGGGCGCATGCCAGGTGGTGATGCGGCCGGGCGACGGGATGAACTTGTAGGGATGCTCGGCATTGATGCGGCACTCGATCGGCATGGCCGCGTGAACTGGATGTCCTTCTGGCGGAAGCGCCAGCTTCTCGCCGGCGGCGATGCGGATCTGCTGCTGCACGATGTCGATGCCGGTGATCATCTCGGTGACCGGATGCTCCACCTGCACGCGGGTGTTCATCTCGATGAAGTAGAACTCGTCGTTCTCGTACAGGAACTCGAACGTGCCCGCGCCGCGATAGCCGATCTTGCGGCAGGCTTCGGCGCAGCGTTCGCCGATCTTGTCGCGCAGCTTGGTGTTGAGCAGCGGTGCCGGCGCTTCCTCGATGATCTTCTGGTGGCGGCGCTGCATGGAGCAGTCGCGCTCGCCCAGGATACACGGCATTGCCGTGCTGGTCGGCCAGCACCTGGATCTCGATATGGCGCGGGTTCTCCAGAAACTTCTCCATGTACACCATGGGATTGTTGAAGGCAGCCTGCGCCTCGGTGCGTGGTCATGGTCACCGCGTTGAGCAGCGCAGCTTCGGTGTGCACCACGCGCATGCCGCGTCCGCCGCCGCCGCCGGCGCCTTGATGATGACCGGGTAGCCGATGGACTGCGCGCGATCTTGATGATCTCGGCCGGGTCGTCCGGCAACGCGCCGTCCACGCCGGGCACGCAGGGCACGCCGGCCTTCTTCATGGCGTTCTTGGCGGAAACCTTGTCGCCCATCAGGCGGATGGTCTCGGCGCGCGGGCCGATGAAGACGAAGCCGCATTTTCTCCACGCGTTCGGAGAAGTCGGCGTTCTCGGACAGGAAGCCGTAGCCGGGGTGGATGGCCTGCGCATCGGTCACTTCCGCGGCGCTGATGATGGCGGGGATGTTCAGGTAGCTCTGGCTGGAAGGTGCCGGGCCGATACACACCGACTCGTCGGCCAGCTTCACGTATTTGGCGTCGGCGTCGGCTTCGGAATGCACGGCGACGGTCTTGATGCCCATTTCGCGGCAGGCGCGCTGGATGCGCAGCGCGATCTCGCCGCGGTTGGCAATGAGGATCTTTTCGAACATGACGGGTTTTTCCGGCGGTGCGGGAGTTCTGGGTTTGCGTTGGAACACGGCCATGATGATTTACCCGATGATGAACAGCGGTTGGCCGAATTCGACGGCTTGGCCGTTCTCGACCAGGATGGCCTTGATCACGCCGGCCTTGTCCGATTCGATCTCGTTCAGCAGCTTCATCGCTTCGATGATGCACAGCGTGTCGCCGACGTTCACGCTCTGGCCGACATCCACGAAGGCCTTGGCGCCGGGAGAGGCAGAGCGGTAGAAGCTGCCGACCATCGGTGACTTGACGACATGGCCTTCCGGTGCGGCGGGAGCGGCGGGCGCCGCGGCAGCTGCCGGCGGCAGGCGCCGCCGCGGCAGGCGCGGCTTGCGGAGCGGCGGCATAAACATGCTGCACGGGAGCGGCAACGGAACTGGCGCGCGAGATGCGGACATGCTCTTCACCTTCGCTGATTTCCAGTTCGGCGATGCCCGAGTTTTCGACCAGTTCGATCAGTGTCTTGAGTTTGCGTAAATCCATGTTTCAGCTCCTTACAGAATGTTGTAGTGCGAATTGCAGTGCGAGTTCATAACCTGTCGCGCCCAAACCGCTGATGACGCCGACAGCGATATCGGAAAAATAGGATTCCTTGCGGAACGCCTCGCGGGCGTGCACGTTGGAAAGATGGACTTCGACAAACGGGATGGCGACCGCCGCCAGCGCATCGCGGATTGCCACGCTGGTATGGGTGAACGCTGCCGGATTGATGATGATGAAGTCCGTGCCGTCCGTCCGGGCCTGCTGTACCCGATCCACCAGGGCTGCTTCGGCATTGCTCTGGAAATGCGCCAGCTTTGCCCCCTTTGCTTGCGCTAATGCAGACAACTTGGTGTTAATTTCGTCCAACGTGACGCGACCATACACATCCGGCTCGCGTGTGCCGAGCAGGTTCAGGTTGGGGCCGTGCAGTACCAGGATGTTCTTCATAGAGGCGCAGTTTGCCGCAAAATAGGTGAGATTGTCTATCTTTTCGGTGAAATTGCCAAAATACTGCTTGGCGGCAAAGGCTTAGATGCCGTGAAAGAAATAGGCCACCAGAACGATGCCCATGACGGCAATGATCAGGTTGCTGATGACCCCGAGATTGGTTCGATACCCTTCTGGAACCTCGATGGGCTTCAGGGTGAGCAGCACTTTGCGGTACTGAAAGGTGGAGGAAATGGCGACGAATACCCCCAGCAGCACAAAGACCAGGCCAGTCCAGAATGAGATGCCTCGCTGCAAGGGGGCGCTATGCTCCGGCATCAGGAAGTGCAGGAATAGACCGAAGCGCTCTATGACGAAACCGAACGCCATCATGGAAAGGCTGGTGCGGTTCCAGGCCAGCAAGGTTCGCTCGGCGGCAAAGAAGACTCTGGGATCGTTCAGATCGGACACGGTAACTCCTTGAACTTGTGGAAATCAGTTGGCAACGGATGCCTATGCAGTAGCCGTCATTCCGGCTTTTGTCGGAATGACGTGGAGAGCAGGCGCATCAGCGTATATGTTTATAGCCCCGCGCTCTTTAGCGACTGCAGGAACTGGGGTGCATCCTGGTAGCCGGTCACCCTGAAGTCCGCCAGTTCCTTGCCTTGCCCGTCGAAGAACAGCGTCGCGGGCGGGCCAAACAGCTGGAAGCGCTGCAGCAATGCCTTGTCATCGGCGCTGTTGGCAGTCACGTCCGCTTGCAACAGCAGGGCGCCCTTCAATCTGGCCTGAACCGTTGCATCGCTGAAAGTGAAGCGCTCCATCTCTTTGCATGAAGTGCACCAGTCGGCGTAGAAATCCAGCATGACTGGCTGGCCCTTGGCCTGTGCGATGCGTGCGTCCAGCTCGGTGCTGTTCTTGACGCGTTCGAAACGCAGGGTGGCTGGCACGTCGGCCGAGGCGTGGCCGATATTACCCAGCGGGCGCAGGATGTCGCGCGCACCGGACAAGGCGCCGATCAGATAGGCCACGCCCAGCAGCAAGGCGAGGATGCCGAGCGCTTTGCCCAGCTTGTGCAGGCCACGCGCAGAATGCGGCAACGGGTCGAGCGCATGCAGGTAGATCCCGGTGAAGATCAGCAGGGCTGCCCACAACAACATCTGGGCGTTGACAGGGATGACCGGCGCGACGATCCAGACCGCCATTGCCAGCATCATGACGCCAAAGATGCGCTTGACTGCTTCCATCCAGGCCCCCGCTTTGGGCAGCAAAGCCCCGGCCGAAGTGCCGATGACCAGCAGCGGCACGCCCATGCCCAGCGCCAGCGTGAACAGGGCGGTTCCTCCCAGCACGGCATCGTGGGTCTGACTTATATATAGCAGTGCACCAGCCAGCGGTGCAGCGACGCAGGGGCCCATGATGACGGCAGACAAGGCGCCCATTGCAAATACGCCGGAAAAGTGGCCGCCGTGAAGTTTATTGCTGGTATCGGAGAGCTTGCTTTGCAAGGCAGTCGGCAACTGCAATTCGTAGAGGCCGAACATGGACAGCGACAGCAGCACGAACAGCGCGGCAAAACTGCCCAGCACCCAAGGTGTTTGCAGCGCGTTGGACAGCAGATTGCCGGAATAGCCCGCAGCCACGCCGGCGATGGCGTAAGTGATCGCCATGCCCAGCACATAAGCCAGCGACAGGATGAAGGCATGCATATGGGTGATCTTGTGGCCGCGCCCGACGATGATGCCGGAGAGGATGGGGATCATCGGGAACACGCAAGGCGTCAGCGACAGCAGCAGGCCGGCACCGAAGAAGAACGTGATGACCAGCCAGAAGCTGCCTTGCTTGAACACCTTCGCAATCTGGGTGTTCTCATTCTCGGGAGAGGGAGTTGCAGCGGGGGCAGGTGAATTGCAGACAAACTGAGCCAATTCGACCACGATCTGTTTCTCGATGGGGGGATAGCACAGCCCCTTGTCGCTGCAGCCTTGATAGCTCGCATTGAGTGTCAGCGGTCGCGTCAGGTCGACGTGTTCCAGCTCGATCCTGGCCTGAAACGAATGGTGGTATACCTCGATCTGGCCAAAATTGGGGTCGTTCTTGGTGTCGCCTTTGGGCAGCTCGATACGGGCAATTTTGGTTTTGTTGTCCGCGAGCGAAAAACTGAGTTTGTCGCGATACAAATAATAACCCGGCGTCACCTTGAAGTTCGCCAGCAGCGCGTTCTTGTCGCAGACCTCGATGCTTAACCCGAACGCCTGGTCGGCAGGCAGGTACTTCGGCTGCTTGCTGCCGAAGGAGAGGAAATCGGCTTGCGCCAATGAAGCGGTACACAACAACACGATCAACAATAAACGACGCAGCATGTTCTATTCCCTGGTTTCTGTTGCTACCCAATTCAAATATTCCGGCAAGCCGGCGCTGACGGGCAGTGCGATGATTTCCGGCAGCTCATACGGATGCAGTTTGCGCAGCGCGCCTTCCAGACGCGGATAAGCCGAACGCGTCGTCTTGATGAGCATCGGCACCTCGCTGGCGTGTTCGATCTTGTCCTGCCAGCGATAGATCGAAGTGCATTCGGCGAATATGTTCACACAAGCCGCAAGGTTCTCTGTGACCAGTGAAGTTGCGATACGTTCCGCAATGGCGCGATCGGGCAGATTGGTGATGACCAGCAATGTCTCGCTCATCTCGTCCCCGCCCTTGCGCAGCGCACGCCGAGCTGCAGCAACTCGTCCCACACATCGCCCTGGCGCAGGCCCTTGATCAGCCTGTCGATCTGCGCGGCCTGGCGCAAGGCGCGTTCCGCGAACGTCGGCGTGAAGCGGCGTACGGCGCGCTCGACCAGCTTCTGGCGCTGCCCCCATACGCGCGCATCGCGCAACGCGCCGGCGACGTTGCCGCCCTGTTGCACCGAGCGCGAGACGCGGGCCAGCGTGCGGATGTCCTCCGCCAGCGACCACAGGATCAGCACCGTGGCCGTGCCTTCGGCGCGCAAGCCGTCGAGGATGCGCGCATAACGTTCGGCATCGCCTGCCAGCATCGCCTCGGAAAGCTTGAATACATCGTAGCGCGCCACATCCATCACCGAGTCTTTCACCTGGTCGAAGGAGAGCGGGCCGGCCGGGAACAGCAACGCCAGTTTCTGGATCTCCTGGAAAGCGGCGAGCAGGTTGCCTTCCACGCGCTGGGCCAGGAACGCCAGCGTGTCCGCATCGGCCGATTGTCCCTGGCGTTTCATGCGTCCGGCGATCCAGGCGGGCAGCGCAGCCAGCGAAACCTCGTCGGCGCTGATGACGGTGCCGTGCTGCTCCAGCGCGGTGAACCACTTGCTCTTCATGGCGGTGCCATCGAGCTTGGGCAACGAGATCAGTGTGAGGGTGTCCGGGTTCAGGTTCTCGCAATGATCCTGCAGCGCCTGAGCGCCTTCCACGCCGGGCTTGCCGGACGGGATGCGCAAGTCGATCACTTTGAGCGAAGAGAACAGCGACATGCTCTGCGCACTGTTGCGCAACTCGGCCCATTTGAAACCCTGTTCGGCGATCAGCGTTTCGCGTTCGCCGTACCCGGCATTGCGGGCGGCAGCACGGATCGCATCGGCGGCCTCGATGGCCAGCAGCAATGCTTCGCCGTGGATGACATATAACGACCCCAGGCCCTTGCTCAAATGCTGCGGCAGATCCTCGGTCGAGATCTTCATGTGGTCACTGCTGTAGTTTGGCCCGGTTCAGACGCCGTAAAGTCTGTCCCACAGCGTCGCTGCGCATGTCGTTGAAGAGCGTCTCTTCTTCCTGCTGTTTGGCGAGGATCTGCGAGTCGTCATAGGACATGATGCGCGACAGCGAGATATCTTCCGGGGTGAGCCAGTCGTTCTGCTGGCTGTCGTAAGCGCGCAGCGAGACGCGATAGAACAGCTGATATTCCAGCACCCGGCCAGCTCCCGAAAGCGACAGGATCTGCTTGGTGGCCTGTTCGGAGACCACCTCCAGCACCAGGTCCGCCTGCTCGGGCTTGGTGGTCATGGTGATGCCCTTGTTGGCGCCCAGCGCGCGGCGCAGGTCGGCGACGAAGGGGGTTTCAGACGGGGCTTTCAAATAAAGCGACTTGAATGCGAACGTGACGTCCTTGAGATTGCTGCCGCGCAAATGGAAGCCGCAAGCTGCCAGCGACAGCATCACAACGAGCAAAAGCAGTCGCGGTCGCGTTCGTCATCAGACCACCACGTTGATCAGGCGGCCGGGCACCACGATCACTTTCTTCGCAGTTCCGCCTGCCAGTTGTTTCTGCACTGCCTCATGCGCCAGCGCGAGCTGCTCGATGGTCGCCTTGTCGGCATCCTTGGAAACGCGCAGGTTGCCGCGCAGCTTGCCGTTCACCTGGATCACCAGTTCGATCTCGTCCTGCACCAGCGCTGCCGGATCGGCCTTGGGGAAGGATTGATCCATCAGCTTGCTGCCGGGGCGCAATGCACTCCACAGCGTTTCGGCGATGTGCGGCGCGATGGGCGAGAGCAACAGCACGGCATTCTCCAGCACCTCCTGCGCCACGCTGCGCGAAACGGCGGAGTCTTCTTCGAACTTGCCCAGCGCATTGAGCAGCTCCATCGTCGCGGCAATGGCAGTGTTGAAAGTCTTGCGGCGACCGTAGTCGTCGTCAATCTTCTGGATGGTCTGGTGCAGCTGCAGGCGTAGCGCTTTGGCGTTCGCGCTCAGCTCGCCCCCGGCATAAGCAGCTCACGACGTCTTTTTCGACATGTTCATAAACGGCTTTCCACACGCGCTTGAGGAAGCGGAACGCACCTTCCACACCGGCATCCGACCACTCCAGCTGCTGGTCGGGCGGCGCGGCGAACATCATGAACAGGCGCGCGGTATCCGCGCCGTATTCGTCGATAATGGCTTGCGGATCGACGCCGTTGTTCTTCGACTTCGACATCTTCTCGGTGCCGCCGATGATGACCGGCAATCCGTCGGCCTTCAGCTTGGCGCCGAGCGGGCGCGCCTTGGCATCGACTTCCACGTCCACGTCGGCCGGGTTGATCCACAGCTTCTTGCCGCCTTCCAAATCGCGGTAGAACGTCGGTGCGACCACCATGCCTTGCGTGAGCAGGTTCTTGAACGGCTCGTTGCCTTGCACCAAACCTTCGTCGCGCATCAGCTTGTGGAAGAAGCGTGCATACAGCAGGTGCAAAATCGCATGCTCGATGCCGCCGATATATTGGTCCACCGGCAACCATTTTTGCGCAGCGGCCTTGTCCACCATGCCTGTTGAACATTGCGGGCTGGCGTAGCGTGCGTAGTACCAGGACGATTCCACGAAAGTATCCATGGTGTCGGTCTCGCGCCGCGCCTTGCCGCCGCATTGCGGGCAGCTGCATTCGTAGAATTCCGGCATCTTCGCCAGCGGCGAACCGGCGCCGTCCGGCACCACGTTCTCCGGCAGCTTCACCGGCAACTGCTCGTCCGGCACCGCCACATCGCCGCAAGCTCGGGCAATGGATGATGGGGATCGGGCAGCCCCAGTAGCGCTGGCGCGAGATGCCCCAGTCGCGCAGGCGGAACTGCACTTTCTTTTCGCCCAAGCCTTTTGCGGCGAGGTCGGCGGCGATGGCGTCCACCGCCTGCGTCGTAGTTCGAGGCCATCGTATTTGCCGGAATTGATGCACACGCCGTCTCTTGCTTGCATACCATTCTTGCCAATTGTTTGTTGTAAATTCCGAAGCAAACTCAGCAAAAGATTCCCCGAATTCTTTGTCATCAGGGTCGCGCGCACGATTCTTCCGTGTGTCAGCTTTTCGCTGAACTCCTATCCTTATTTGAGCATTGATGACTTGCTTGATCGGCATTCCGTATTTCTTGGCAAAACCGAAATCGCGTTCGTCATGCGCCGGCACCGCCATCACCGCGCCTTCGCCGTAGCCCATCAGCACATAGTTGCCGACCCATACCGGCACCTGTTCGCCGGTGAGCGGATGCGTCACCGAGATATCCGTCGGCATGCCCTTCTTTTCCATGGTGGCGATGTCGGCTTCGGCCACGCCGCCGTGTTTGCATTCTTCGATGAATGCAGCGAGTGCCGGGTTCTTCTTCGCGGCATAGGTCGCCAGCGGATGCTCGGCTGCCACGGCGACGAAAGTCACGCCCATGATGGTGTCGGCGCGGGTGGTGTAGACCCACAGCTTGTCCTGCTTGCCGTCCAGCTCATACGGGAAGGCGAAGCGCACGCCGTAGCTCTTGCCGATCCAGTTGGCCTGCATGGTCTTCACCTGCTCCGGCCAGCCGGACAGCGTGTCGAGATCCTGCAGCAATTCGTCGGCGTATTGGGTGATGCGGAAGAAATACATCGGGATGTCGCGCTTCTCGACCACGGCGCCGGAGCGCCAGCCGCGGCCGTCGATGACCTGCTCGTTGGCCAGCACGGTGTTGTCCACCGGGTCCCAGTTCACCACCGCGGTCTTCTTATAGATGACACCCTTCTTGAACAGGCGCGTGAACAGCCATTGCTCCCAGCGGTAATAGTCCGGCTTGCAGGTGGTCACTTCGCGCGACCAGTCCACGCCCAGGCCCAGCGACTTCAACTGCTGCTTCATGTACTCGATGTTGGAATAGGTCCAGGCGGCGGGCGGCACGTTGTTGGCCATCGCGGCATTCTCGGCCGGCAGGCCGAAAGCGTCCCAGCCCATCGGCTGCATCACGTTGTAGCCCTTCATCTGGTGATAGCGGCTAAGCACGTCGCCGATGGTGTAGTTGCGCACATGGCCCATGTGCAACTTGCCCGAAGGGTAGGGGAACATCGACAGGCAATAGTATTTCGGTTTGCTGCTGTTTTCGTCGGCGCGGAACGCCTGGGCGGCCTCCCACTGTTGCTGGGCGGCGGCTTCGATATCTTTGGGTGAATAGTTTTGTTGCATGATGAGCGTCGTTATTTGAATGCTGAGCGAAATTAGGCCGACATTATATCGGTAAGGAGCACTTCCAAGGTGTCCGTTAACAGCTGGTTAGCGGCTTCGTGGGGGTTCTGCTAGAATCAAAGTCCAAAAATTTTATTAATATCGTTCAGGAGAGTGGCATATGTCCCGTAAGCACCCCGTTATCGCTGTCACCGGCTCGTCCGGCGCCGGCACCACCACCGTCAAGCGCGCGTTTGAGAACATCTTCCGCCGCGAAAACATCAGCGCCGCCGTCGTCGAAGGCGACAGCCTGCACAGCCTGGATCGCATGGCGTTCCGCGCCGCTGCGGCCGAGGCAGCCAAGGCCGGCAATCATTCGTTCAGCCACTTCGGCCCGGAAGCCAACCACTTCGACAAGATCGAAGAAATGTTCAAGCACTACGGCGACACCGGCATGTGCAAGCGCCGTTACTATGTGCACAGCGATGCCGAAGCGGCAGATCACAACAAGCACTTCAACCTGACCGACCTCAAGCCAGGCGTGTTCACCCCGTGGGAAGACATCGAAAAAGATACCGACCTGCTGTTCTATGAAGGTCTGCACGGCCTGGCCACGATGAGCGAAAGGCATCGATGCCGGCACGCTACGTGGACCTGGGCATCGGCGTGGTGCCGGTGGTCAACCTCGAGTGGATCCAGAAGATCCATCGCGACAAGGCCGAGCGCGGCTATTCCGCCGAAGCGACCGTGGATACCATCCTGCGCCGCATGCCCGACTACATCAAATACATCACCCCGCAGTTCTCGCGCACCCACATCAACTTCCAGCGCGTGGCCACGGTGGACACGTCCAACCCCTTCATCGCCCGCGACATTCCGACACCGGACGAAAGCTTCGTGGTCATCCGCTTCCGCGATCCGAAGGGCGTGGATTTCCCCTACATGCTCAACATGATCCCGAACTCGTTCATGTCCCGCGCCAACACCCTGGTGGTGCCCGGCGGCAAGATGAGCCACGCGATGGAAATCATCCTCGCGCCGATCATGCACGACATGATCGAGAACAAGAAGAAGTAAGCAGGCACCGACAGCCAGCAACAGGACGGGGGAGCGGAAACGCTTCCCCGTTTTGTTTTGGGGCAGGGATAATGGATTGCTGTTGTCCAGATTCGGAGAAGGTCGCGATGGCCGAAACGGATTTTGACCGGATAAAAAAGCAGGTGCGCCAATTCGTCGTCGAGCGCGAGTGGGACCAGTTCCATTCGCCCAAGAACCTGTCCATGGCGCTCATCGTCGAGGCCGCCGAGATGGTCGAGCATTTCCAGTGGCTGACCGAAGAGCAGAGCTGCAACCTGGCTCCGGAGAAACTCGCCGAAGTCGAACAGGAACTGGCGGATATCCAGATCTACCTCATCAGCCTGGCGGAGAAGCTGCAAGCTGGACCTGGTCGCCGCCGTCGACAAAAAGCTGGTGCTGAACGCGCAGAAATACCCGGCGGACAAGGTACGCGGCAGCTCCAGAAAATACACGGAGTACAAGGACAAAGCCCGGAAATAAGGCGTGGACCGTCCGGGACGCCGCGATGGTGTGGGATAATCGCGGCATGAATTCCACCCTGCTTTCCGGTCTCAATCCCGAACAACGTGCCGCCGTCGAACTTCCCGCCCAATCCGCGCTGATCCTGGCCGGCGCGGGCAGCGGCAAGACGCGCGTGCTGACCACGCGCATCGCCTACCTCATCAGCACCGGCGCAGGTCAGCCCGCACGGCATCCTCGCGGTGACCTTCACCAACAAGGCGGCGAAGGAGATGGTGACGCGGCTGTCGGCGATGCTGCCGATCAACACGCGCGGCATGTGGATCGGCACCTTCCACGGCCTGTGCAACCGCATGCTGCGCGCGCATCACCGCGAGGCCAACCTGCCGCAGACCTTCCAGATCCTCGATTCCGGCGACCAGCTTTCCGCCATCAAGCGCCTGATGAAGGCGATGAACGTGGACGACGAGAAATATCCGCCGCGCGAGATGCAGAACTTCATCAGCGGCAGCAAGGAGCAGGGCCTGCGCGCGCACGAGGTGGAAGCCTACGATCCCTACACGCGGCGCAAGGTGGAAGTGTTCGCCGAATACGACGCGCAATGCCAGCGCGAAGGCGTGGTGGATTTCTCCGAGCTGCTGCTGCGCTGCTACGAGCTGCTGTCGCGCAACCCGCGCTGCGCGAGCATTACCAGGAGCGCTTCAAGCACATCCTGGTGGACGAGTTCCAGGACACCAACCCGCTGCAGTACCGCTGGCTGAAGCTGCTGGCAGGGCAGAACAACGCGCTGTTCGCAGTGGGCGACGACGACCAGTCCATCTACGCCTTCCGCGGCGCCAACGTCGGCAACATGCAGGAGCTGCTGCGCGACTTCCATGTCGAGAACGTGATCAAGCTGGAGCAGAACTACCGCTCGCACGGCAACATCCTCGATGCCGCCAACGCGCTGATCAGCAACAACCGCAACCGCCTCGGCAAGAACCTGTGGACCGCGGAAAGCGGCGGCGAGCAGCTGCGCGTGTATGAGGCGGCCACCGATGTGGACGAGGCGGCGTTCATCGTCGACGAGATCAAGCAGCTCAATCGCGAAGGCGTCAAGCTGTCCGAGATCGCGCTGCTGTACCGCTCCAATGCGCAGTCGCGCGTGCTGGAACATGCGCTGGTGTCGGCCGGGTTGTCGTACCGCGTGTACGGCGGCCTGCGCTTCTTCGAGCGGCAGGAGATCAAGCATGCGCTGGCCTACCTGCGCCTGATGGAGAACACCGACGACGACAACGCGCTGCTGCGCATCATCAACTTCCCCACGCGCGGCATCGGCGCGCGCAGCATCGAGCAGCTGCAGGAAGCGGCGAAGCAATACAACACCACGCTGTGGGATGCGGCGGCGCGCGCGGGCGGCAAGGTCACCGCCTTCGTCGGCCTGATCGAATCGTTGCGCAGCGGCACGCAGAATCTGCCGCTGCCCGAGATCATCGACCATGTGCTGCAGCACAGCGGGCTGGTGGATCATTACCAGAACGAGACCGGCGCCAAGAAGCGCGAAGCGGAAGAGCGGCTGGAGAACCTGAACGAACTGATCAACGCCGCGACCCTGTTCGTGCACGAGAACGAGGACGACAGCCTCACCGCCTTCCTCACCCATGCCTCGCTGGAATCGGGCGAGCACCAGGCCGGCGACAGCGAGGACGCGCTGCACCTGATGACGGTGCATGCCGCCAAGGGGCTGGAGTTCCACACCGTGTTCATCACCGGCCTGGAAGAGGGCCTGTTCCCGCACCAGAACAGCATCGACAACGGCGACCTGGATGAAGAACGCCGCCTGATGTACGTGGCGATCACCCGCGCGCGCCGCCGCCTGTACCTCACCTTCGCGCAGAGCCGCATGCTGCACGGCCAGACGCACTACGGCATGGCGTCGAGCTTCCTGCGCGAACTGCCGGAAGAGCTGCTGCACTGGATCACGCCGCGAGTGAGCGCGCGCAAGACCTTCCACACCAGCAGTTACGAGACCAGCAGCTACGTCAATGCGTTCGCCGCGTCCGCCCCGATGGAAAAAGCGCCGCCCGCCCCGAGTTCGGTGTGGCGCATCGGCCAGCGCGTGTTCCACCAGAAGTTCGGCGAGGGCGTGGTGACGGACAGCGAAGGCGGCGGCAACGAAGGCCGCGTGCAGGTCAACTTCAAACGCGCCGGCAGCAAATGGCTGGCGCTGGAATATGCCAAGCTCACCGCCATCTGATGCCTGCACTGGATGGGCGCTTGCGGCTCATCGTCGAGAGCTACCGGCGGCTCACCGGCAAGGAACTGATCGCCGATGCGCCAGCGGATATCGCCGCATTGCGCGATGCGGTCTGGAACGCGCCGCGCGCCATCGTGGCGCACGGCACCGAAGACGATCCGGTCTTCTTCTACGGCAACCGCCTGGCGCTGCAACTGTTCGAGATGAGTTTCGACGAATTCGCGCGCCTGCCCTCGCGATTTTCCGCCGAGCCGCTGGCGCGCGAGGAGCGTGCCAAGCTGCTGGAGCAAGTCACGCGGCAAGGTTATGTGGATGGCTATTCCGGCATGCGCATTGCCAGGAGCGGCAGGCGCTTCATGATCGCGGACGGCACGGTGTGGAACCTGATCGACGAGAGCGGGATCCACCACGGACAGGCGGCGGTGTTCGTTTCCAGGGATCAGGCGATTTGATCAGGCGGCAGGCGGCGGGAACTTCGCCGCCAGTTTGTCCGGCACTTCGCGCTTGCCTGCCTGCGCATAGGAACCGAATTCCATCACGGCAGTGACCAGCACCAGGATCACGGTCGGCATCAACCCGACGCGCGTGAGCGCTGTCAGGATGATGTGCCCCATGTGTGCGTCCTGCATGCTCAGGTCGATCAGCCAGGCGACGAAGATGAGCGTCCCCGAGATGGCGTAACCCAGCATCAGCAGCTTGCAGCGCGTGAAGGTGATCTTCCAGTGCATGTCCACGAACCAGCTGGCGTAGTCTTCCTGCTGCGCAGGTAGATGTAGGCGATCAGCGCACCGGAAAGCAGCAGCGGAATGAGCAGGCCGATCATGCCGATCTTCAGCGCCAGGATCGCCGGCGTCATCAGCAGGTCGAAGGCGAACAGGCCCGAAATGAAGAGGTTGTGCGGGACCTGCGCCCGTTTTACGTCGTCTGCGCTGGCGGCGGCATATTGCATGGTCAGATCTCCGGATTGTTTGAAACGGGCTCGGTCGCGGCAAGTTCATGCGCGAACGGGAAGATGTTGCGGTAGCTGACATAGAGCGAAGTCAGGCCGAGCGGCAGCAGCACGATCAGGCCGAGGTCGTAGGGCAGCAGCGCGAGCACGAATGCGACGAACTGCATGACGATGCTGTACACCGTGTACGGGATGAGGTTGCGCAGGGAGCCGGACAGGCTGGCGCGCATCGCGGCGAACGGCGTGAGCTCGTTGAAGAAGATCAGCATCGGCGCATATTGCAGCGCCAGCATCAGCACGCACACCAGCGTAAAGCCGACCAGCAGGCTGAAGGCCACGCCCGACCCGGCTGCCCACATCGCTTCCACCAGCAACTGCGGGTCGTTGGCCGACTGAAACTTGTCGAGCAGGGTGGTCAGGGCATCGCCGCCGATGAGCACCATCACGGCGGAAGCGGCGAACAGGCCCAGCATGGAGAAACCGCCCAGCGCGACCAGGCGTGCCGTGTGCTTTCTGAATCCCTCGAACAGGTGGGTCAATTCGGGCTCTTCATGTTCTTCCAGCGCATGGCAGACGCGCATGTAGCCGGCGATCAGCACCGGCATCAGCAACACGACGAGCAGGGGGCCGAACAATGGCACCTTGATGGCTGCAAAGATCGCCAGCGCGGCGATCAGCGCGAGGGTGATCGCCATCAGCGGGTTGATCATGATGAGCTGGTAGCCCTGTTTCACCCAGGTCCAGCCGCGCAGCGCGTTCAGTTTCTTGATTTCCATTTAGGCCTTGGTCCTCAGCCAGACAGGCTGCTCGGTGGCGATGTGGTTCTGCAGGATACGCTTGAACTGGTCGGGATTGTGCGCGTTCACCATTTCGCCGTCGCGCGGCAGGTGCAGGTCGTACAGGCGCGAGATCCAGAAGCGCAGCGCCGCCACGCGCAAGGCCATCGGCCAGGCTGCGGCCTCCTTGGCGGTAAAGGGGCGCGCGGCATGGTAGGCCTCCAGCATGGCTTGCGTGCGCGCCACATCCAGCCTGCCCTCGGGTGTCATGCACCAGTCGTTGACGGTGATGGCGACGTCGTACAGCAGGTTGCCGGTGCAGGCGAAATAGAAATCGATCAGGCCGCCGACGCGTTCGTCGTCCATCAGCACGTTGTCGCGGAACAGGTCGGCATGGATGATGCCGCGCGGGATGCCGCTCAGCGGGTGGTTCTCATGCAGCTCGACTTCGCTTTCCAGCATGGCGGCATCCTCGGCCGACAGGAATTTCTTCACCTGTTGCGCAGCATCGGCGCGCCATGCGGAGCCGCGCGGGTTGAGCATCTGGTCGCCGAAGCTCTGTCCGGCGACGTGCATCTGCCCCAGCATCGCACCGACTGCCGCGCAATGCGCCGCGGTCGGCTGCGTCAGCGATTTGCCGGAAAGGCGGCTGACGATGCAGGCGGGCTTGCCGTTCAGCTTGCCGAGAAAATGGTTGTGCTTGTCCGCCACCGGGCTGGGGCAGGGAATGCCGTGCCGCGCGAGGTGCGCCATCAGGTTGAGGAAGAACGGCAGGTCGTCCGCAGTGAGCTTCTCGAACAGCGTCAGCACGAAACGGCCGTTGCTGGTGGTGACGAAATAATTGGTGTTCTCGATGCCGGCAGGGATGCCCTGCAATTCGAGCAGCTTGCCGAGGGAATAATTGGCCAGCCAGGCATTGATGTCGGCTTCGGTGACGCGGGTAAAAACAGCCATGCAGAGTGTCTCGTCAGAAGAAGAACATGCGCAGCGATTCGTTCGCCTCCTCGCCCGCTTGCGGGAGAGGATTGCACCCGCAAGGGGCAGGCCGTAGTTGTAAAGCCGACAAGTCGGCAACAACTACGCACAGGTGAGGGAACGGGCATGGCATGTTCATTAAATAATGGGACGAATTACTTGCCCGTTAGAAGCGCTTGATGATCCAGCGCGGTACGCGGAAACCGGAATCCAGGCTTTCCTGGCGTGCAAACTTGCCGTCGCCCCGGTCATCCACCAGGTAGTAAGGCGCACCATGCTTCGGCGTGATCTTGATCATGTAGAGCTTGCCGTTGGCGCGATATTCCTCGATGGTCTGCGCGGCTTCCCGGGTGATGGTCACTTGCGGTTCGTCGATGCCATTGTCCGCCTCCATGGGCGGCGGGGGCGGCGCCTCCCCTTTCGAGGGCGGCTGCTGTTCGGCATGAGCGCTGAAGCTCAGGCAGGCGAAAAGGGCTAGGTGAATTGGACGCATGATGGTTTCCAGTCGGAAGGTGTAGTTGAATTCTATCCGATACAGCTTACAGATTAAGCTGTATCTCGCGTTCCGCGGCAGAAGGTTCGAAGCCGCGCGTCTCGTAATGTTTGAAGATGGCCTCGACCACCTTCTCCGGCTCGTCGATGACCTGGATCAGGTCCATATCGTGAGGGCCGATCATCTGCTCTTCCAGCAACGAAGCCTTGAACCATTCGACCATGCCGCCCCAGAACTTGCTGCCGACCAGGATCACCGGCATGCGGCGCGTCTTGCCGGTCTGCACCAGCGTCAGCGCCTCCATCAGCTCGTCCAGCGTGCCGAAGCCGCCGGGCATCACCACATAGGCGCTGGCGAACTTGACGAACATCACCTTGCGCGTGAAGAAGTGGTGGAAGGTCTGGCTGATGTTCTGGTAGGGGTTGTTGTGCTGTTCGTGCGGCAACTGGATGTTCAGGCCGACGCTGGAGGATTTGCCGTAGAACGCGCCCTTGTTGGCCGCTTCCATGATGCCGGGGCCGCCGCCGGAGATCACCGCGAAACCGGCGTCCGACAGCAGGCGCGCGATCTCTTCGGTGAGCTTGTAATAGGGATGGTCATGCGGGGTGCGCGCGCTGCCGAAGATGCTGACCGCCGGATGGATATCGCGCAGGCGTTCGGTCGCCGAGACGAATTCTGCCATAATGCCGAACACCCGCCAGGACTCCTTCGATTGCATCAGCTCGGGTGCTTGCATGGGCGTAAGTTTCATATCGTTGTTCATCTCGGACCTCAAAAGCATGAAGACATTGTTGTTGGTGGACGGTTCGTCTTACCTGTATCGCGCTTTCCATGCCATGCCGGACTTGCGCAGCCCAAAAGGCGAACCGACCGGCGCGATCTACGGCGTGCTCAACATGCTGCGCCGCCTGCGTGCCGATTACCCGGCGGATTATAGCGCCTGCGTGTTCGATGCGAAGGGCAAAACGTTCCGCGACGACTGGTATCCCGAATACAAGGCGCACCGCCCGCCCATGCCGGACGACCTGCGCCTGCAGATCGAGCCGCTGCACGAAGTGGTCGCCGCCGCCGGCTGGAACATCCTGATGGTCGACGGGGTGGAAGCCGACGACGTCATCGGCACGCTGGCGCAGCAGGCATCAAAGCACGGCGCGCGCTGCATCGTCTCCACCGGCGACAAGGACCTCACGCAACTGGTCAACCCGCACGTGATGCTGGTCAACACCATGAGCGAGGAAGTGCTGGACGAAGCGGGCGTGCTGGCCAAGTTCGGCATCCCTCCTGAGCGCATTGTGGACTACCTGACCCTGGTTGGCGATACGGTGGATAACGTACCCGGCGTTGCCAAGTGCGGCCCCAAGACCGCGGTGAAATGGCTCACCGAATACGGCACGCTGGATAACCTGGTCGCCCATGCGGCACAGGTCAAGGGCGTGGTTGGCGACAACCTGCGCGCCGCACTGGACTGGCTGCCGCAGGGACGCAGGCTGGTGACCGTGAAATGCGATGTGGCGCTGGACAAGCGCTACGACGAGCTGGCTGCGCCCGCCGCCGACGATGCCAAACTGCGCGAGCTGTTCGAGCGCTTCGGCTTCAAGAGCTGGCTCAGAGAAGTGGCCACCGGACAACATGCACCTTCCCCCTCTCAGGGGGAAGGTTGGGATGGGGGTAGGATACGCAAGGACTTTACCCCCTCCCCAGCCCTCCCCCTTGCAGGGGGAGGGAGTGAGACGGCAGCGATCACCAACGACACCTCCAGATACGAAGCCATCACCACCGACGCGCAGCTCGATGCCTGGCTGGAAAAGCTGATGGAAGCAAGCTTGGTCAGCATCGACACCGAAACCACCAGCCTCGACACCATGGAAGCCAAGCTGGTCGGCATCTCGCTGGCTATCGTGCCGCACGAGGCGGTGTACATCCCGCTGGCCCACCATTACCCCGGCGCGCCGCAGCAGTTGGATCGCGAGCACGCGCTGCACAAGCTCAAGCCCTGGCTGGAAAGCGAAAAACACAAGAAGCTCGGCCAGAACCTCAAATACGACCAGCACGTGTTCGCCAACCACGGCATCGCGTTGCGCGGCATCGCCGAAGACACGCTGCTGCAATCCTACGTGATCGAATCGCACAAGCCGCACGACCTGGAGAACCTCGTGCTGCGCCATCTTGGCCTCAAGACCATTCCCTATACCGAAGTGGTGGGCAAGGGCGCCAAGCAGATCGGTTTCGACCAGGTCGATCTCGATACCGCCACGAAATATTCGGCGGAGGATGCCGACATCACCCTGCGCCTGCACCAGCACTTCGCCCCCCAGCTGCAAGGCCGTCTGGATGCGGTCTACCGGCAGATCGAGATGCCGACGCGCGAGGTGCTGTTCAAGATGGAACGCAACGGCGTGCTGATCGACAGCGCCATGCTGGGGCGGCAGAGCCACGAGCTGGGTCTGAAACTGAACGAGATCGAGAAGCAGGCGTTCGAAGCGGCAGGGCAGCCGTTCAACCTCAACTCGCCCAAGCAACTCAGCGAGATACTGTTCGACAAGCTGCAACTGCCGGTGAAGAAAAAGACACCGAGCGGCACGCCATCCACCGACGAGGAAGTGCTGCAGGAACTCGCACTGGATTACCCGCTGCCCAAGCTGCTGCTGGAATATCGCGGCATGGCCAAGCTCAAATCCACCTACACCGACAAACTGCCGCAGTCGGTGAACCGCCGTACCGGGCGCGTGCACACCAGCTACTCGCAGGCGGTGGCCGTCACCGGGCGGCTGGCCTCCAGCGATCCCAACCTGCAGAACATCCCGATCCGCACGCCGGAAGGCCGCCGCATCCGCGAAGCGTTCATCGCCCCGCCGGTTCGCGCATCGTCTCCGCCGACTACTCGCAGATCGAGCTGCGCATCATGGCGCACCTCTCCGGCGATGAAGGACTGCTCAAGGCGTTCGCCAATGGCGAAGACATCCACCGTGCCACCGCCGCCGAAGTGTTCGGCGTGGCGCTGGATGCGGTGAGCAGCGAGCAGCGCCGCTACGCCAAGGTCATCAACTTCGGCCTCATCTACGGCATGTCCGCCTATGGCCTGGCGTCGCAACTCAACATCGAGACCAGCGCCGCCAAGCAATACATCGACCTCTACTTCGCGCGCTACCCCGGCGTGAAGCACTACATGGACAGCACGCGCGAACAGGCCAAGGCGCAGGGCTTTGTCGAGACCTGGTTCGGCCGCCGGCTGTGGCTGCCGGAGATCAACGGTGCCAACGGCATGCGCCGCCAAGCGGCCGAGCGTGCCGCGATCAATGCGCCGATGCAGGGTACGGCTGCCGACCTGATCAAGCTGGCGATGATCGCGGTGCAGGATTGGCTGGAGAAAGAAAAATTGGCAACCAAGCTCATCATGCAGGTGCATGACGAACTGGTGCTGGAAGTGCCGCAGGGAGAACTCGCGCTGGTGAAGGAGAAGGTGCGGGAGTTGATGTGCAATGTGGCGGAGTTGAAGGTGCCGTTGGAGGTGGGGTTGGGGGAGGGCGGGAATTGGGATGAGGCGCACTAGGTAATTATTTGTACCGTTCGCCCTGAGCTTGTCGAAGGGTGAACACCTCAGTCCGTTCGTCCTGAGTGCCGCGCGCAGCGCGGTGTATCGAAGGATGGGCGAAGCCCGCTAATCACAGCCGTTCGTGCTGAGCTTGTCGAACCATGAATGTGCGGTGAACCAACAGTCCGCCGGGGGTTGCCCGACAGCTAAGTTACTTTTCTTGTCTTGCCAAGAAAAGTAACCAAAAGAAGTCGCCCCCGGTGCGCCGCCGCTTCGCGGTTCCCTGCGTTGCTCGACTGGTCAGGCCTCCTCATAAACTCGCACGACCCGCTACGCGGTCACGTGCTCAAACATATTCGTCGGACTACACCTGACCAGCCTGCGCTACTCGGCGGCGCACAGGGGAGGGAGAAGCGAAAATCCAAAGCCACCGAGTGGGCACTTCGTGCCCACTCTACTAAGTAATTAGTAATTTCAACGAAAGAACGCGTAATGATCAAGATTCTTCAGCAGGACGAGCGCCTACTACTTAAATATGAGTCTGATGGCAATTCTGATGTTCGTTGGATTGATGAAAAGTTGCAACATGAAGGAAGCGTTACCATTCGTCGCGTTTTTACATTTGATGCTAATAGTCTGGTGAAGAAAGATGATCCAGATTCAGATTCTTGGTCAGATGATGATCGAACCTTTGTTTTGGGTATCGCCGACAGCAGTTACTACAAGATAGAGAGAGATATTCTTGGGCTTAGACATGATCTATTTCTTTCAAGGAAATTGAAAATACGTGACAAAACATTTGTTGCAAGCAGAGATATATCAATATTTAGAAGAATTGACGATTTAATTGAAGAGCCTATTGCAATAGGTGGCGATAAAGATGGTGCAATACCATTAGAGGAATTTGAAGAATTGTTGCGCAATTTTCCGACATCAACTGAATTGACGCACTACGCGCGGGCAAGAATTACGCGGGTACTTAAAGACTATTTTGGAACAATGTCCGATGCCCAAGAGAAACTGGATAAGTACCTAAATAAAGAGCGAACAATCAAAGCCGCATCGCCGGTTGAATTCATTCAGGATTTTGAACCGAAAAAATTTGAGTTCGTTCGTGACGAATTGAGAGAGATGTTAATAAAGGCCGATTCATATGCAGAGAAGGACTGGCAGAATCTAATCGTAAGTTTCTTACTTCTCATCTTCCCAAAATATATTGCAATACTTGAGAATCTGCACATCAAGGATTTCTACTCCGATCCAAAGAAAGCCACGGACCGATACATCGATTTAACGCTCGTCGACGCCAATGGCACGATTGATATTATTGAGATCAAGAAGCCCTTTGCAAATTGTCTACTTTCAGCAAATAAGTATCGCGACAATTTCACGCCCAAAAAAGAGTTATCAGGCTCGGTTATGCAAGTCGAAAAATATATTTTTCACCTTAATAAGTGGGGAAGAAATGGAGAGTTAGAAATTCTTAAGAAACGGGCCGGTGAATTGCCGCCGAAATTTGAAATCAAAGTAACCAACCCTAAGGCGATAATCATTCTGGGAAGAGATAGCGACTTTTCAGACGAGCAAAAATTTGATTTCGAGATTATCAAGCGGAAATACGCCAATATCATGGATATCATGACTTACGATGACCTTTTGCGAAGGTTGGATAACATCATTCTGATGATTGGGAAAAACTATTCCAAACTTGTGGATATGAAGAAATAAAACTGAGAGGGCAACTTGTTGCCCTCTCTACGATTTTGTTTTGGTTTTCGCTTTTCCTTCCCCTGAGCGCCGCCTCGATATTTCGCCAACAAGCGGAGGTTTAGGCGAGCACTGTCCGAGCTCCGCGGCAGGGTACGTTTTGTGTGCCCTGCTAGGGCGAGTTGCGCAGCCCCGCTTGTTGGCGAAATATCGAGGGAACCCCGCAGGGGCGGCAAACCGGGGTCGCCTTTTCTTGGGTTACTTTCTTTTTGGCGAAGCAAAAGAAAGTGACTAGCTGTCGGGCTACCCCCGACGGTGTTGGTTTAGCGGAACCTTCATGCTTCGACACTCAGCACGAACGGCTGTGATTAGCGGGCTTCGCCCATCCTTCGACAGGCTCAGGACGAACGGTTGCAGATGATCACCGCGAACGATATTGCACCCTACGCATAAACAAATACAACTCCTCCACCTTCGCCCTAGCCCAAGGCGTCCTGCGCAAAAACTTCAAACTCGATTTAACACTCGGGTCATGCGTGAAGCAGCGAATCGGCACAGCCTCTCCCATCGCCTCCCATCCCATGCTCTCGGAAAGCTGCGTAACGATCATCTCAAGCGTGACACCCTCCAGAGTCGGGCGGTTTGCGGGTTTTTTGTTGGTGTCCATGTTCGGATTTTACAGCTGAACGCCGGAGGCTAGCGTTTACAATGCACTCCTTGTTTTCACGCCGCACCTCCCATGACCGATCCCATCCGTCTCGCCAAACGCCTTGCCGAACTGGCCCATTGTTCGCGCCGCGAGGCGGAGCTGTATATCGCGGGCGGCTGGGTGCTGGTGGATGGCAAGGTGGTGGAAGAGCCGCAGTTCATGGTGTCGGAGCAGAAGGTCGAGCTGCACCCCGATGCCACGCTGGTGCCGGTGGAGCCGGTCACCATTCTGTTTCACCAGCCGCACAACGGTCATGACCGTTTTCCCTCACCTCAATCCTCTCCCGCCAGCGGGCGAGGAGGCGAACGAGAAAAGCAATCGTTAATTCCTGCGGAGATGAATGCCGACTCAATCAAGCAACTGCTTTGCGCCGCCACGCGCACGGCTGATGACCATTCCGGCATTCACCTGCTTAAGCAGCACTTTTTGCGACTCACGCAATGCTTGCCGCTGGAGCAGCATGCGAGCGGACTGACGGTGTTCACCCAGGACTACCGCGTGACGCGCAAGCTGACCGACGAGGCTGCCACCATCGAGCAGGAATATATCGTGCAGGTTGCGGGCGAGCTGGCAGCCGACGGGCTCAAGCTGCTCAACCACGGGCTCAGTTTCAACGGCAAGCCGCTGCCGCCGGTCAAGGTCAGCTGGCAGAACGAAACGCATCTGCGCTTTGCGCTCAAAGGCGTGAAGCCCGGCCAGATCGCTCATATGTGCAAAGCGGTCGGGCTGCAGGTGCAATCCATGAAGCGGATACGCATCGGGCGCATGTCGATGGCCAAATTGCCGCTGGCGCAATGGCGTTATCTGATGCCGCATGAAAAGTTCTAAAGCCGGATTGGAGATGTCGTCGTTCTGCCAATGGGACGGCGATACGCTGGTGCTGAATATCCTCGGCCGCCCGCGTGCCAAGAAAACCAAGATCGGCAAAGTCATCGGCAAACAGCTGGAAGTGCATGTCGCCGAGAACCCGGTGCGCGGCCGGGCGACGGCGCATCTGGTGACTTTTCTGGCAGGGGAGTTCGATGTGCCGGAGAGTGCGATTACGGTGGTGTTCGGCGTTTACAACGTCAACAAGCAGTTGCGCATCAAAGCGCCGAAGCGTTTGCCTGCAGTGATTGCGAAGCACCTGGGCGCCACATCGCAAGCATAGCCCGGCAGAGAGACCTTATTGCGGGTTGCCCGGTTTGCTGCAGCGTGATTCCATGAAAGGGCCCTGATACTTCACCCATGCTTCGCCGGGTGCGAGCTGCGAGCAGATGATGGTTCTGTCGTACCTGTTCATCCATTTGAACCATGGTGCACCAGCGGCGATTACTGCCGCGCTGGACAGCGCCAATATGAGCATCACGGCGATCTTCGATTTCATTGTGATCCTTTCCGGCGGAGACAACTGTGTCTTGTTCCGCGTATCAGTCGAATATTTTATGCAGTGCCGTGCCCAGCCAGCCGCCGGCCACCTTGGCGCCTTTATGCTCGATACCCAGCATTTTCCGGACGCTGTCGGCATAGTCGGCGTCGTCGCCCTTGATGTGGTTGACCAGCCAGATCTTCAGCATGGAAAGGAGCTCGGGGGTGATATCTTCACCGGCATCGGCGCGCTTCTGGAAATCGGCTACGCGCTGGGCAAATATGTCGTGCACTCGTTTGTGCGCTCTCAGGAAGGGATAATTTGCGCGCTCCAGCAATGCTTCTTCAAAAGTGAAGTGCGTCTGGGTGTAGTCGACCAGTTTGTTCAGTACGTTTTTCGTTGCATTCCTGTCGCCGGTTTCGTTCGCTGAATTGAGCTCGTTCAGATAGTCGACGATGCGTTTATGCTGGTTGTCGATGTCCTCGATCCCGGTTTCCAGGTCGCTGGACCAGTGCAGGTATGCCATAATCTCTCCTAGTAAAGCCGGTTCAGACCGGTCTATTTTCAGAAGCTTGGGCATTGTTTCTTACCCACCACCCCCAGTCAATCACAAAAAGCTTGAGTGATTCCATCAGGTTCAGCGCATGAGCACTTCCTTACCCGCTAAGTCACGCAGTTTGTTGCGACGCTATCTGGTGGCGGGGTACGCAGTGCTCATTATCTATGCAAGCCTGGCGCCATTCCTTGGCTGGCAGGATCAGGGGCTGGAATTCTGGGCCGTGCTCACTTCACCACTGGGATTGACCTATACCGGTTTCGATGCGCTGAGCAATCTGCTGGCCTACTTTCCTTTCGGGCTGCTGTTAGCGCTTACTTTTCGCACCTATTTCGGCGCCGGGAGCAGCGTGTTCTTGTCCTTGCTCGTGGCGACGGTGCTTTCCGTGGCAATGGAATATCTGCAGATGTACTTGCCGATGCGCGCCAGTTCCAATACGGACATTCTGACTAATAGTCTGGGCGCTCTGGCGGGTGCCGTGCTGGCCGTGACGATCGAACGGCGCGCCTGGTTCGTCCGTGTGACGCAATGGCGCATCGGCTTGTTCCACCAGGGGGCGGGCGTGGATTTCGGCCTGGCGCTGGTGATGCTGTGGATGTTCGCCCAGATCAATCCGTCGCTGCCGATGCTGGGCAACGTGTTCCTCACCGAGCCGGCCTACCGCCTGTTGATCGCCGAACCGGAGGCGTCGTTCAATGCCTGGGAAAGCATGGCAGTCGCCCTGAACCTGCTGATGGTGGGCGGGCTGCTGCTGATCTTGCTGCGCCAGCGCCGTCATATCGTGCTCGGTCTGGTGCTGTTGCTGAGTGTGGTGGCGCTGGCGAAATTCATCGCGGCGGCGATGCTGCTCAAATCCTGGGCGTTGATGCTATGGCTGAATGGCGAGGCGATATTGGGCATCGTGCTTGGCGTGATGCTGATCGCAGGAATCGCCTGGCAGCCGCGGTCGCGGCTGGTCTGGGCAACCGCGCTGGGCGCATTGAGCTATGTGGTGCTGACGAACTGGGTGCTGGAGAGCGGCACGCCGTTTGCCGCGATGCGGCTGTACCATTGGCGCTACGGGCACCTGCGCAATTACAACGGCTTGTCGCACACCCTGGCGTTGTTCTTCCCGCTGCTGTTGGTCGGCTATCTGTGGTGGGTACGGACTCCAAACAAACATAAGGACGAGAGATGAGTTTTTACGATAAACATGTGTTCTTCTGCGTGAACCAGCGCGGGCCGGGCGAGGATTGCTGCAACAACCACAAGGCGCAGGAGGCGCGCGACTACGTCAAGGACAAGGTCAAGAAGCTGGGCATCTCCACCGACAAGAACGCCATCCGCATCAATTCGGCCGGCTGCCTCGGCCGCTGCGATGTCAGGCCCGGTGCTGGTGGTCTATCCCGAAGCGGTCTGGTACACCTACATCGACCAGAGCGATCTTGACGAGATCATCGAAGAGCATCTCACCCATGGTCGTATTGTGGAGCGCCTGAAAGTCTGATGGCGATCGCGCTGCAAAAATTCACCGTCACCGGCCCCGCCGGTCTGCTCGAAGGCGTGGTGCACATGCCCGAGGAGATCACTGCCGGCGTCGCCGTGGTGGCGCATCCGCTGCCCACCATGGGCGGCAACATGGACAACAAGGTGGCGATGACGCTGGCCAAGACCTTTGCCGAGTTGGGCTGCGTGGCGTTCCGCTTCAACTTCCGCGGCGTCGGCGCCAGCGAGGGCGAGTTCACCGGCGGCGACGGCGAGGAGCAGGACATGGTCGCCGTCGCGCGCTACGCGCAGGAAGAGTTCGGCGAGGACCTGCCGCTGATCCTGTCCGGCTTCTCCTTCGGCGGCTATGTCGCCGCGCGTGCCGCGCAAAAACTGAAGCCGCAGCACCTGGTGCTGGCCGCGCCCGCGGTGACCCGCTTCGCCGCCACCGCCGTGCTGAGTTCCGAGATGCCGCACGTGCCGGCCGACACGCTGATCGTGCATGGCGAGCACGACGACGTGGTGCCGCTGGCAAAGGCGCTGGAATGGGCGCGCCCGCAGCACCTGCCCATCGTGGTGCTGCCGCAGGCGGAACATTATTTCCACGGCCGCCTGACGCAATTGCGCGATGTCGTGCGGCGGCATTTCGTTGGGGTCGAGTTGTGAAAATGCTTGGAGCACCGCGGAATCAAGCGCTCCTCCCTCCCCCTTGCAGGGGGAGGGCTGGGGTGGGGGTAGACTCCCAATTCAACCCCCATCCTAACCTTCCCCCTACAAGGGGGAAGGATCAGAGGTTTCAAAGATGAGTTTGTTATGAACCCCATCATTCAGGCCATCAACCTGCAAAAATCCTACGGCGGCCAGCGCGTGGTGGACGGGCTCGACCTCACCATCCGCAAAGGCGAATGCTTCGGCCTGCTCGGCCCGAATGGCGCAGGCAAGACCACCACCTTGCGCCTGCTGCTGGGCCTGATCGCACCGGATGCAGGCACCGCCACGCTGCTCGGCCTGCCGGTGCCGCAGGCCGCACGCGAGGCACGCATCCGCGTCGGCGTGGTGCCGCAGATGGACAACCTCGATCCCGATTTCACCGTGGCCGAGAACCTGCTGGTGTATGGGCGCTACTTCGGGCTGAAAGACAGCGAGATCGAGGCGCGCATCCCCGACCTGCTGGAGTTCGCCAGCCTCACCCACAAGCGCGATGCCAAGGTGCCGACATTGTCCGGCGGAATGAAACGTCGCCTGACGCTGGCGCGCTCACTGGTGAACGACCCGGACGTGATCTTCCTCGACGAGCCCACCACCGGCCTCGACCCGCAGGCGCGTCACCTGATCTGGCAGCGCCTGCGCGAGCTTACCCAGCAGGGCAAGACCTTGCTGCTGACCACGCACTTCATGGACGAGGCGGAGCGGCTGTGCCACCGCCTGGCGGTGATGGACAACGGCAAGCTGATCAGCGAAGGCTCGCCGCGCGAACTGATCGAGCAGAACATCGAGCCGCAAGTGGTGGAGGTGTTCGGCGAAACGGCCGCTGCCTGGGCGGACCAGCATGCCGCCGCGTATGCACAACGCTTCGAGGTCAGCGGCGAATCGGTGTTCTGCTACGTGCGCGAGGCGCAGCCGCTGGTGGCGCATCTGCAGGCGCAAAGCGAACTGCGCTATGTGCACCGGCCGGCGAACCTGGAAGACGTGTTTCTCAAACTGACGGGACGGGAGATGCGCGAACAATGAACCTGATCTTCCGCATGCTGTGGGTGCTGATCCGTTCGCTGTTCGGCGAGCGGATGGAGCAGGGCAACCTGGTGAGCGAATTCAGCCTGCATGTGTTGCCCAACGACATCGACATCAACCTGCACATGAACAACGGGCGCTACCTCACCATCTGCGACCTCAACCGCGTCGATATTTTCGCTCGTACCGGGTTGTTGAAATCCATGTTCAAGCGCAACTGGATGCCGGTCATCGCCGAGCACACCATGAGCTACAAGAAACCGCTGGGTCTGTTCACCAGCTACCAGGTGAAGACCGAAGTGACGCACTGGGATGAAAAGTATTTCCACATGAAACACACCTTCAGCAAGGATGGCTGCACCATGGCGGAGGGGACGTCGCGAGGTTGCGTCTATGCGCGCGGCATTGGCGTGGTCAAGCCGATCGATGCATTGGCCGCCGTTGAAATGGACAGGACGAAATGAGCAATCCGGATTTTGCACTCCCGCGCCTGAGTTTGCGCTTCTTCCCGATCTGGCGCAGGCACTGGCTGGTGTGGAAGAAGATCGCCGCGCCTTCCATCCTCGGCCACCTGGCTGATCCGGTGATCTACATGCTGGGCCTGGGCTACGGCCTCGGCAGCCTGTTGCCGGAGATGGGCGGCATGTCGTACATGGCGTTCCTCGCCGCGGGGACCGTCTGCTACAGCACCATGAACAGCGCCAGCTTCGAGGCGCTGTATTCCGGCTTTGCGCGCATGCACGAGCAGCGCACCTGGGAGGCGATCCTGAACACGCCAGTATCGCTGGATGACGTGGTGCTGTCCGAGATCCTGTGGGCGGCGACCAAGAGCCTGATGTCCGGGGTGGCGGTGCTGGCCGTGATCTGGATCCTTGGTCTGTCGCATGCGCTGATGTCGCTGTGGATGATTCCGCTGGCCCTGCTGGTCGGGCTGACCTTCGCCGCCATCGGCCTGATCATGACCGCACTGGCGCCGGCGTATGATTTCTTCATGTACTACTTCACGTTGGTGGTCACACCGATGATGCTACTATGCGGCGTGTTTTTTCCAGTGGCGCAGTTGCCGCAAGGCTTCCAGATCGCGGCCAGCGCGTTGCCGCTGACGCACGCGGTGGATCTGGCGCGGCCGCTGATGAACGGTAACGTGCCGCCGCAGGCGCTGCTGCACATCGGGGTGTTGCTGGCGTATACGCTGGTGGCGTTCTATGTTTCGCTGGTGTTGTTCCGGCGGAGGTTGGCGCGCTGAATAAGCCGTTCGTGCTGAGCCTGTCGAAGCATGAATGGCTTTTCGCCAATTCTTCCGAGCGCCGTTCGTTCCTTCGACAAGCTCAGGACGAACGGAAGTTAGTGCAGCTATATGCATAGTTTGAGGTAATCGTCATGTTGTGGCTCAAGGCTTTTCACATTTTTTTTGTCGTCAGCTGGTTCGCCGGCCTGTTCTACCTGCCGCGCATCTTCGTCAATCACGCGATGGCGGAAGAAGCGGCAGTGAAAGAGCGGCTGAAGCTGATGGAGGACAAGCTGTACAAATTCGTCACGCCCATCGGCGCGCTCGCGGTCATCACCGGGCTGTGGCTGTGGTTCGGTTACGGTTTCAGCGGCGCCTGGCTGCATGCTAAGGTCACATTGGTGGCAGGCTTGGTCGCTTACCATTTGTATTGCGGTCACCTGGTGAAGGTGTTCGCAGAAGACCGCAACATCCGCAGCCACGTCTGGTTCCGCTTCTTCAATGAAGTGCCGGTGCTGGTGTTGCTCGCGGTCGTTATTCTTGTTGTCGTGAAACCATTCTGATATGCCAGATTTCTTTGCCACCTGCCCCCGTGGGCTCGAAAAACTCCTCGCCGACGAGCTGTCCTCGTTCGGCGCCACCAACGTGCAGACCACCGAGGGCGGCGTCGGCTTTGCCGGCGACTGGGCGACCTGCTATCGCATCAACCTGCAGAGCCGCCTCGCTTCGCGCATCCTGTGGCGCGTGAAGGAGCCCACCCCGTTCCGCGACGAGCAGGATGTGTACAAGGCCGTCTACGATCTACCGTGGCAACGCTGGTTCGATGTGAGCAATACCATCCTGGTCAAGGTCACCGCGATCAGGTGCCCGCTGAAGAGCCTGGAATTCATCACGCTCAAGATCAAGGACGCGGTGTGCGACAGATTCCGCGCCGAGAAGAGCGAACGCCCCAGCGTGGCCAAGCTCGATCCTGACATGCGCATCCATGCTTTCTTCGAAGGCGAGAAGTTCACCCTCTATCTCGATACTTCCGGCGATGCGCTGTACAAGCGCGGCGTGCGCCTGCACACCAACATCGCGCCGCTGCGCGAGAACCTCGCCGCCGGCATCCTGAAGATGACCGGCTGGAAGCCCGGCATGCCGCTGTTCGACCCGATGTGCGGCAGCGGCACCTTCCTGATCGAGGCGGCGCAGATCTCGCTGAACATCCAGCCCGGCATCGCGCGCCATTTCGCGTTCGAGAAGCTGAGGAACTTCGACGCCAAGACCTGGGGGGAGATGCGCGACGCGGCCTACGCTGCGCAATTGCCGGTGAGCGAACTGCCGATCTACGGCAGCGACCTCTACGGTGACGCGCTCAAGGCGGCGCACCAGAACCTGGAAGAGGCGGGCATCCGCGAGACGGTGGACCTGAAGCAGTGCAACGCGCTGGAAGCCTCGCCGCCGGAGAAGGAAGGCATCCTCATCGCCAACCTGCCCTACGGCGAACGCATGGGCGACGAGGACGAACTGGCCGAGCTTTATCCGCAGCTGGGCGATGTGCTGAAAAAGAAATTCGGTGGCTGGAACGCTTATCTGTTCACCGCGGACCTGCGTATCGCCAAGCTGATGCGGCTGGCGCCATCGAAGCGCACGCCGCTCTTTAATGGCGCGATCGAGTGCCGCCTGTTCGAGTACAAGATCGTGGCGGGAAGCAATCGTCCGAAATAGATGCACCGCGTGCGTTTCCCAGCGGGCGGTGTTAGCAATTGAAATTGATTCAGGAGACAGAAATGGCAGAAGAGAAAAAAGAAGTCTGGTTGAATTATCTGGCGCTGACCACAGTGATATTCGCGGTATGTGCCACTCTGTCTACGTTCAAGGGCGGCGGTTATTCCACCCGTTCCGTAATGAGCCAGTCCCAGGCGTCGGATCAATGGGCCTTTTATCAGGCCAAGTCCATCAAGTCCTACATGTACCAAATGCAGAAGGAGAATCTGGAGCTGAGACTAAGAGACTTGCCCAAAGGCGCGGCCAGGGAAACGGTAAATACCTACCAGGAAAAAATCGCCGACTATTCCAAAAAGATAGAAAAATACGAACAGGAGAAATCCGAGATTCAGGAAAAGGCCAAGCAACTGGAAAGCGTACGCGATGAAGCGCAAAAGCATTCCAAGGCATTCGGCATGGCGATCATCTTCCTGCAAATCGCCATCCTGCTGTCCTCCATCTCGGGGTTGTTGAAAAAGAAACCGGTTTGGTACGGAGGATTGGCGACTGGCGTGGTGGGCCTGTTCTTCTTCATGGATGGGTTCCTTCTGCTGATGTGATATCGCAGCGCCTCCCCGATCTTGCAAATGCTTTGATATGGGAAACGGAATCCATCAGCGGTACCGGGCAATAAGACAGGGGTTGGCAGTGCGCACGCCCATCACCGTGTTGCATATCGGCGAACATGAAACCGCGGTGGCCACGGGAGTGGGCGCCGAGCCCGGAAAGATTCTACTGCTCGCCATCGGCTCGCAAAAAACGGCGGATGAATTCTTCAGGCATACGCCGCCAACTCTAGGCGAGATCGAAGAGGCCATCATGCAGGTCGAGGACGAGGTGACCCGCGCACGGGAAGTGGTTGCCGATTATCCAAACCTTTACACGACAGATGACGCCATCCGCGAGATCGCGCTTATCGCTGCGGGGCATTCCGGCACTGCATTGCATCTCCCTGTCGAAGCTGTAGAGCATGTGTTTTCACTGCTCGCCAGCCATTCGCTTGGCCGGCCCGCTTCAAGTGCCGGCATTTCCGGCAGCACCGCCTTCGCCGCAAATCTCCTGATACTGCGCGAGTTCATGCAGCACCTGAAATTCTCGTCGATCGGCATGGTCGCCTGATACAGCACATTCTGCCGGGCTGGCCGGTAAAGCAGAACTAACAAAAGTCACCAAAGTCCAACCTGCGTTGTCGGTTCCACGTTGCATTAACCATGGCTGACTCGTTCGAGAAAAGGAGATCATGATGCAGCTCACCATTACCTCTGAATCTTTCCGGCACAACGGCACCATACCCCAACGTCATACTTGCGACGGCAAAGATATCTCCCCGCTACTTTCCTGGACAGGGGTGCCGGCAAACACGAAGAGTCTGGTATTGATTGTAGATGACCCGGATGCTCCAGATCCGGATGCACCCAAAATGACCTGGGTGCATTGGGTGCTGTATAACATGCCGCCCGATACGAAGGGCTTGCCCGAAAATGTGGCAGCGAGAGACCTTCCACAGGGAACGTTGCAAGGTATAAACGGATGGCAACAAGCCGGTTACAAGGGTCCCTGCCCGCCGATTGGAAACCACCGCTATTTCCACAAACTGTTCGCACTGGATGCCGTGCTTCCGGATTTGCATCAGCCCATCAAGGCAGTACTGGAAGAAGCGATGCAAGGGCACATCATTGGCCACGCCGAGCTGATCGGGCGCTACCAGCGGTGATAAATACTGGGTTAATGCCGGCAGTACAGCAGAAGATTGGAGAGGGGCAGCACAATCAGAAACACGGCATCTTCCATGCCGTGTTCCAACGGACAGTCAAAAAACTGCAAGCGATGACAATCAATTCATTTTCATCGTGCCATCGTCTTTATTCATCTTGCCGCCTTCCTTCGAATAACCCAAGTGGACGGTGATCTTGTCGCCCTTATTCAGGTCGCTGACGGTTTTCGGTGGATAGTGGATCGTCATCTCACCCATTCCCGTTTTGAGCTTCATGAAGCCGGTCTGATGGTTGATGGATTCAACCGTTGCAGACATGTCATGTTTGCCCATCATCATGTCGTCTTTCTCCATTCCCTTGTTGCTCATGGAGCTTGAATCGCTCCGGGAATATTCATCGGCAGATACCAGCCCAGGAGCGACGCCGATGATGAACATCGCAGTTACGGTAAAGAGTGCGGCTGCACCAACAAAAAAGTTTCTCATGGCAATTTCCCCTCAATGATGGACGAAGTGTCAGGTGAAACGAGAATCATTCTTGCCTCGTGACAGGAATAAATACATCGGCGAAATGCGCTATCGGGGTTAGGAGAACCCGGAAACGCGCCATCGGCGCTTGTCCTATGGCGTCCCCGCTTTTTTCCATGTGTTGTGGTGGTGCAGACACAGCAACACCAGTGCGCCCATCACTGGGTACGCTGGCGATGCCATTTGAATTAATTCAGCGAAAGAACCACTCCTGCCCCGCAGGAATGGAATTATGAAATGGCGATTTCTTTATGGGTTGCCACATTCTTCTTCGGCAACTTGAGCTCAAGCACGCCATCGGCATATTTGGCCTTGACCATGTCTTCCATGACATCCTGGTCAAGCCTGAAACTGCGCATCGCCTTGCCGTAGCAACGTTCGCTACGCAGCATCCGGCCGCTTTCAGTGGTTTCCTTTTCCTGCTTGATTTCGGCAGTGATGGAAACCATGTCGCCATCGATACTCACATGGATGTCATCTTTCTTCACGCCGGGGATTTCTGCCTTGACGACATACTCTGTACCTTCATCCGACAAGTCCATCCTGATCACAGGTTCCATCGTTTCCAGACTGCGCCATGAGGGCCGCAGGGCGGTCGATGCCAACCGGTCAAACAGGTCGTCTGCTTCCATGAACGGGTCAAAACGCGTGATCTCGCTGAGAGGATTGAAACGAATAAGGCTATTCATGGTATTTCTCCTTAATCTGAAAAAATGGCTGAACACGGGGTCTCGTCAAACCGCACAAGACCAACCGCGAACATCCACATTCTCTTGAAATAGCAGACTGCCAGCTGCATTTATCTGAGGCAGAACTGCTACACACTCCCTCAATTGCAAAGCTTTGAGTCCGGGAACAGCCTGTTAGTTTCTTTCAGACACTGACGGTGATGTTTTAGTGGGAACAGGATACCCCTTCGGGCTAGGGCCGACCTGGCGAAGCCATCGGCATTCGCCGGGCATCAGGCGGGTCATTTCTTGAGTTTATTCTTGTCGAAGAGCTGTTTCAGGTTGAAGATCTCTTGCCAGGCTTTCTCGGGGAAACCGTCGCGATCGAATCTGCCGCCGCCGCGGCCATTGGGCTGGAGCAAGTCGTTGAAATAGGCTTCACCGTCATGCGAGTTCCAGAGTTTGAGGATGTTCTCCAGTACATGAGGAAACCGTTCCTGCAGCATTTGTGGATACTGAGCCGGGCTGCATTTCAGCGTCTGTAAAACGGCATCTCTACTTACCATCTGTATTTCCCCTCGCTATCGTTCTCCCTTTGGCACAACTGCATTGCGCAATCCGCCACCCCTGTGTGAAGGGTAGAACGGAGCTGGTGAGCGAGTCAATCCCCGGCTGCATTCGGTCCGGCCAACATGCGCGAGCTGGCATAGAATCCAGTCACTCCATAACACCCGGCGAAACGCACCATGTCCCCTCTGCGGATGTTCCTCCTGACTGCGATCACGATGATCGCTTTTGCCGGCAACTCGCTGCTGTGCCGCGTCGCGCTCAAGCACACCGGTATCGATGCCGCCAGCTTTGCCGCCATCCGTTTGATTTCCGGTGCGGCGATGCTGTGGCTGCTGGTGCAGCTCTTTCGCACTGCGCACGCCGGCAAGGGCAACTGGCGGTCGGCAGCCGCGCTGTTCGCCTATGCCGCCGGCTTCTCGTTTGCCTACACCAGCCTGCCTGCCGCGACCGGGGCACTGTTGTTGTTCGGTGCGGTGCAGGCCACCATGATCGGATACGGCCTCTGGAAGGGAGAGCGCCTGCACGGGCTGCAGCTGGCCGGCCTGGTATTCGCGTTCGGCGGGCTGGTGGGTCTGCTGCTGCCGGGCCTCACCGCGCCGCCGCTGGCCGGTTCCCTGCTCATGCTGGGGGCGGGTGTTGCGTGGGGCATCTATTCCTTGCGCGGCAGGGGAACGGGTGATGCCACCCGAGTTACGGCCGGGAACTTCCTGCGCGCGGTTCCCTTCGCTGCGTTGCTGAGCGTCCTGATGATCGACGGCGCCAGGCTGGATAGCGCAGGAGTCGGCTACGCCATCGCGTCCGGCGCGCTGGCCTCCGGCATGGGCTATGCGATCTGGTATGCCGTGCTGCCCTCGCTGAAGGCGACCACAGCCGCCACCGTGCAGCTCAGCGTGCCGGTCATTGCTGCTGCGGGCGGCATCCTCTTCCTTGGCGAAGCATTGACGCTGCGCCTGATACTGGCTTCCGTCGCCATCCTCGGCGGCATTGCGCTGGTGATTCTGAATACGCACAGAAATAACGGATGAACTTGGCCGGCGCAATGCACTCGAACCCGACTCGATCAACTCACAATAAGAACCTGATGACGGCCTCTTCCTCCCGAGCACGCTGGCTGCTGCCGCTGGCCCTGTTTACTCTCTCCGTCACCTGGGGCTACACCTGGGTCATCGCCAAGCAGGCGCTGACTTATGCGCCGCCCTTCGCTTTCGCGGCAGAGCGCAGTGTCGGCGGCGCGCTGGCGCTGTTATTGGCGATCAGGCTCATGGGCAAATCGCTCAGGCTGCAGGCGCCGGGACCGACGCTGGCCATCGGCCTGGCGCAGGTGACGGGGTTCATGCTGTTCCAGACCTGGGCGCTGGTGGAAGGCGGTCCGGGCAAGACGGCGGTGCTGATCTTCACCATGCCGATCTGGACGCTGCTCATCGCCTGGCCGGTCTTGGGCGAACGGGTACGCGGCAAGCAGTGGCTGGCTGCATTGAGCACGCTGACCGGGCTGGTGATGATCATCGAACCCTGGAACATGCACTCCAGCCTGTTCAGCAAATTCCTCGGCGTGATGGCCGCCTTGTGCTGGGCCATCGGCACCGTGCTGGTCAAGCGCCTGCGTTCGCACCAGAAGATCGACCTGCTCTCGCTCACCGCCTGGCAGATGGTGATGGGCGCGGTGCCGCTGGTGCTGCTGGCAGTGCTGGTCCCGGAACGTCCCACCGACTGGTCGGCCGCCTACGTCGGCATCCTGGTGTTCATGTCCGTGATCAGCACCGCGCTGTGCTGGTGGCTGTGGATCATCATCCTCGACCGCGTGCCGGCATGGGAAGCCAGCCTGTCGGTACTCGGCACGCCGGTGGTGGCGCTGGTTTCTTCGCGCATCATGCTGGGCGAAGAATTCAAGCTGATCGAGATGATGGGGATACTGCTGATCGGTTGCGGCCTTGCACTGCTCACGCTGATCGGCTGGGCTGCCAGCCGCCGCGCAAAGACGAGCGAAAGGATCCGTTTCCGGACATCCGGCCCCGAACGTCCGGCGGACCAGGCTGTCGAAAAAAGCGCAGGGTTATCCGTCGATACCCGGATCGAAGTGGAGGAGAGATCATGAAAAAGACTTGCCACCTACTCATCATGCTGATGGCGCTGTACTCGGCGCCTTCGTTCTCGAATGAGTTGAGCCTGAGCATCGGCCTCAACCTGTTCGAATATCCGGAGCTCGAAGTCATGCCGGGATATCCGGTCTATTACGCACCGCAGCTCGATGCGAACTACTTTTTCTACGACGGCGATTACTGGGTCTTTTACGCCGGACAATTGGTACCAGAGCCCCTGGTACGACGGCCCTTGGGAACTGGTCGATCCCGAGGACGTGCCGGTGTTCATCCTGAGGATACCGGTGCGCTATTACCCCCGCCCGCCGGTATTCTTCTTCGGCTGGATCTCCAGCGAGCCGCCGCACTGGGGAGAGCACTGGGGGCATGATTGGGAACAGCACCGGCATGGATGGGACAAATGGGATCGTCGTAATCATGTGATGCCCGCCCCGTTGCCGGTCTATCAGCGCGCGTACTCGGGGGACCGCTATCCGCGGCAAGAGCAGCGGCAGTTGGAGCTTCAACAAAAGCATTACCATTACCAGCCGCACGCCCCATCGGCACAGCATCCGCGCCAGGAGCCATTGCAAAGCGCGCCGGTTCAGCGGAATCGGGTATATTCGCCCGAAAGGAAGGGAGCGACGCCGCAAGACACTCAGCGCGCCGCGCCGCCGGGAAATTCGAACACCACTCGTTCCTCGCCGCCACGGCGGGAGATCAGAACAGAGCCGCCGGCAGTTCAGCATCAGCCGCGGATGCAAGACTCGCGGGACAGTGAAGAGAGAAATCGGGGCGATCGAGACGCGCGCGAGCCGGAGCGTAGGCAGGAAGGTGATCGTGAGCGGTACAGGTAAGCAAGAGGAGAAGCGATGACGGCGATAAACAAGTTCATTCTGGAACCTGAAAAAGCAGTGCTGCTCATGATCGACGTGCAGGAAAAGCTCTGCGCTGCCATGGAGCGGGAAGCGCTGCGCGAACTGACACGGAATGCCGCCATCCTGCTGGAGAGCGCGCAGGAGCTGGCGATCCCGGTGATCGTCACCGAGCAGTATGTCAAAGGGCTGGGACCGACCCTGGGCGAGCTGAAGGCGAAAGCCGGCACCGCAACCTTCCATGAGAAGCTCACCTTCAGCTGCTGCGGCAGCGAAGATTTCAGCGACCAGCTGGATGAGATCGAAAGAACACAGATCATCGTCTGCGGCATGGAGGCGCACGTTTGCGTGCTGCAGACTGTCATCGATCTGCTGGGTGACGGGTTCGACGTGCATGTCGTCAAGGATGCCGTGATCAGCCGCAGCAGCGCCAACAAGCAGACCGCGATGGAGGCGATGGTGCTGGCCGGTGCCGTGCCTACTTGCACCGAGACGGTCGTGTTTCAGTTATTGAAGACGGCCGGGACCGACTCGTTCAAGAAGCTCTCGAAGCTGGTCAAATGAAGTGAGGCGTCGGCTGTGCTTGCTGAAACGACAATCGGAACTGCCCCGCGCGTTGTCCGACGATCAGGGCGGGCGCTCTGCCAAAAGAGCGCTCAGTCACTTGTGAATCTCCATGGTTACACTTCCATTCCGGAAGACACTCCCTTCCTAGGACAAATACTGATAGCAGCCTGCTGGATTTGCCGTATCGATTTCAAGCAATACTCCGATGGATGAGCAGCAGCGGTTCTGCCTACTATGCCCACCCTGACCGGCAGCATTGATGTCATCTGGAGGATCGATACTATGCAGAATCTCTATGGAAGGTTTGCGAATCAGCATGCGCAACAAGCAGTTGTGCCCATCTGGTCGATCCAGTCACACATCGACTATATAAGCCGGCTGAATGATTACGTGAGCGGGAAAACCCGGGAACAACCAGACATAGAAGCAAATTGCCGTGCCGATTGCCAAATAGCCAAGTGGATGCATGGTGAAGGCGGGAAGCCTTGCATCGATATCGACTGCTGCAATTCGTTATGCAAGAACTGCGAAGAGTTCCATGAAAACGCGGCACAAGCCATTTTGCTGACAAGCATGGGCGACGCTGAAGCTGCCCGGGATTCAATGGTGCTGGCAAAAGAAGCATCAGATCGATACCTGGATTGTCTGATTCTGCAGCAATTTCATGACCTGTGACCGATCATGAACAAGCAGAGCTCGCCAGGAGCGTCCAATGCTCTCGAGATAATCGCCACCCTCATTAATGGCATCGTGATATGCGCAATGGGCTTTGCCCTTGCGTTGTGGGTGCTCGGGTTGATGAGCGTAGACCAGATCCTGGTCGCCAGCTCGACTGCGGGCGGCAGCCTCAGCGCATTCATGCTGTTAAAAAAAATGATCCTGGGTTGATGAATGCGGGATGCCTCACCAGCGTTCATGCAGCTGGGTACTTTGACACTCTGAACGTCATTTCCGCTCCGGCAATGCCGCAATGAACAATTCCGGATCGACCATCGCGCCGTTGAGCACCACGCTCCAGTGCAGGTGCGGGCCGGTGGCGCGTCCGGTCTTTCCCGAGAGCCCCAGTTGCTGCCCCTTGCCGACAGCCTGGCCGTCCTGCACGTCGATCTGCTCAAGGTGGCAGTACATGGTGATGAGCCCATTGCCGTGGTCGATGAAAACCGTCTTGCCATTGAAGAAATAATCGCCGACCGCCAGCACCACGCCAGCCGCGCTGGCCTTGACCGGCGTGCCGCTCGTCACCGCCACATCCAGGCCGGAATGCGGTGCGCGCGGCTCGCCGTTGAAGAAGCGGCGCACGCCGAAGCGCCCGCCCAGCTGGCCGTCAGCGGGCAAGATGAAACCCAGGTCGGTATCCTGCGCATCGCGCCAGTGGTGCTTCAACTTCTTGATGAGGGCGATCTCATGCTCGGCGCGCGCCAGGTCGGCAGGCGACAGCTCCACCTTGCTTTTGTCCTTGAGCGTGATCCGCTGCTCGGGATATTTCTTGGCCTCGACTTCAAAAGGCTGCGCCTTCGTTTCGCTGCCGATCTTGACGCTCAACTCATGCTGGCCGGGCGCCAGATCAAGTGGCAAACCGACCACCGCGTACCACTGGTCGTGATCGGAGGTAACGAGCACAGGCTGGCCGCCCAGCCATGTTTGCGGCCGGGTTGTGATGGCGGTAGCGCTGCCGAGCGGGACGACGGCGATGCCCCCCGGCACACTGGAGGCCTCCGGGAGGCTTGCATGAGCCAGCAGCGGCAAGGCGGTAAGGAGCAGGCTGAACCGGCTGCAGAGGCGAAGCGTTTTGGCAATGAAGGTGGTCGTCAGATTCTTTTGCAGGGGTGCTGTCATGCTGGTTTTCCGAAAATGCGGGTAATGCGGTATTTGATAACGTCAGTGTAGAAAAGTGCAATCGGCCCGGGCCGGCTTGCCGTAACTGTTTCCACTGACGCGATAGTAGCCGTAATTTGATTCAGCGTCATTCATCTGGCGCTTTTCGCATGCTCCCAGCTAAACATTTCCCCTTATTTACTTCCGGCAAAGAGAGGCATAGCTTGCTTCTGTGCAACCGGCATCCCGTGAAACAACTTATGGAGGGGGCAGTGATGGAAACCACGAAGCAAAGCGGCGTTTCCCTGAGATTCGACGAGGACGGTTTCTTGACCGACCCGGTGCAATGGGACCGGGAGCTGGCGCAACGGCTTGCCAACCGGGACGGCATCGGCGAGTTGAGCGATGCACATTGGGCAGTCATCCTGCATTTGCGCGAGCACTACCTCAAATCCCGTGCGCTATTGCCGGCCAGCCACGTCTGCCACGTGAACCACATGGACCCGGAATGCGTCGTCGGGCTCTTCCGGAACATGCGCGAGGCCTGGCGCGTCGCTGGGCTGCCTAACCCGGGCGAAGAGGCCAAGAGCTACATGTAGCAAGAACATGCCTCACGCGCGTTGCGCGGCCAGCTGTCTTGCGCGGTTGCCCACGGCGCCGAGCAGCGAGATCGCGAACTTCGGATTGGAGCAGACCAGGTCGAGGAACAGGTTGCGGCTGATCGCCAGCAATATGCAGTCGGTCTTGGCGACCGCGCTGGCGACACGCTCGCCGCGCGTGATCAGCGCCATCTCGCCGAACATGCCGCCCGGCCCGATGGTTGCCACCACGTTGTTGTGGATCGAGATCTCCACGCTGCCCTCCAGCACCACATACATCATCACGCCGGCCTGGCCTTCTTCCATGATCACCCGTTTGGCCGTATAGGGCATCCGCGCGCTGTCGTCGAGTTCATCCACCAGCTTGCCCAGCAGCTTCTTGTCGAACACGCCTGCATCTTCAGCGCCGCCGTCGTCGGCCAGTGCGCCAACGGCCTTCACGGCCGTGATGATGTCGCGCAACCGCGTGATCATGATGCTCATCAGCAACAGGCCGAATTCCGGCGCCGTGCCGAGCGCGGACTGAAGCTGATCCTTGTCCAGCGTGTAGAGGCGGCAGGCGGTCTTTGCCTTGGCGGTCGCCGTGCGCGGCATGCGGGTGATCAGCGTCATCTCGCCGAAGATCTCGCCGCTGTGGATCGTCCCGATGACGGCCTGCTTCGCCGTCAGTTCCACGTCGCCCTCCACCAGGAAATACATCTGGTCGCGCTGGAAGAACAGCGGATTGGCTTTATCGCCTTCGGCAAACAGCGCCGTACCCGCTGGCACCTCCAGCGGGCTGCCCGAAGCCTTGAAATATTTCAGTGCGACTTTGGTGTCGAAGGTGGGTTTTGGCGGAGGGGTGGTGAAGTCGAGGCTATCCATGATCGGTGCGGAGGTTCGGAGTCCTGATTGATGGCAGCGGAATTTACCCGTGCGAACGAGCTGGCGTCAACACAGATAATAAACGTCCGTTCGTGGTGAGCTTGTCGAACCATTAACGTCCGAAATTCGCCCTGAGCGTGATGGCAACTCTCGCCATTCGACTAACCAGCCCGCACGCTTGCGAGCTAGTCGCTGGTTAATGTCGCAAGCCGGTGAACTCGATCCAGAGGTTCCCTAACGGCGACGTATCAACCTGATCGGCCAGCACCACGGCGAGGGCGGCCGCGAAATACAGAATAAGAGCGTGGCCCGCCACCAACAGCATGCCGATGAAGACCAACGCGACCAGCGGCGAGCCATACAGCGTGACACGGGCGAATACCGCATCGGGATTCGCCGCGGCGCGCGCGGGGGCTGTGTACAGTTCGCGGGATATATAAGCCGAAGCGAAACCGACGAGCAGGGAGATCAATCCGCCGAACATCGCTTCGCTGTCGACACGTCCCTCAGGCCCGCCATAGAAAATGCTCATCGCTGCCCACACGAACATGAAGGCAGACACGCAACCGGCGGCGACTGCGGCGATGATGGAGAATAGTCGTATAAGCATGGTGAGGAATGAAAGTTACCGCGTTGCGGAGTTATGGTCGGTTCAAATCCAAAGCTGATCAGAAGATATACAGCGCACTGATCGACACCGGATAGGTCGCTGCATGCGATGTGCCACCGGCGGCGGTCGCATAGGTGATGCGGTTCACTTCACCGCGCAAAGCCAGGTGGCGATAGGGCTGGTACTGCGCGCCCAGGCCGAAGAACACGCCGTTGCCGAAGCCGGTGCGGCTGGCGGTGAGCCCGTTGGCAAAAGTCGTGGTGGCCTTGCCGAAGCCCACGCGGAACATCAGATTGAAGTTGTTCTTGGCCACCGCGTTCTGCACCAGCGACAAGCCCTTGAATTTCACCGCATAGCTGCCGCCGACCGTACCGAGGTCGATGGAGCTGGCCTCCAGCACATCCGCCGTGATGCCGGCGCCGATGGCGAGATTGGCCTTACCGGTGCCGCTGCCTGCGGCGGCATAGAACAGGCCTTGGTCATCGGCGAAGGCGGGGCAAGACAGGGCGATGAGGAAGAGGGCGAGAAGAGGTGAACTATTCATTTGGATTCCTGGCGGGCAAGTCTATCGGCTACTCAATTCTAGTACGAACGCCACGAAAAATCGCGCTGCTGGCGTTTGGCTGACGCGAAAAGGCTGACGAGCTTGTTGTTGCTGTAAGCAATTCGAGCCTGTGCCCGCTTAATTCCGATCACCATTCGATTAGCCGTGTGCAATAATGAAACGCAATCGGCCGGCTAATGCGTCAGTGAAGTGCAACTGCTCCATCCTTACCCTCACGGAGAATGTCGATCAACATCGGCTACCACCTGAATGATTGAAATCCTGCTCGAACTCAAACTCGATTCTTTCCTTGTGAACAGCATGGGGAAATCCGAAGATATATCGAGCCAGAAGTCTGCCCGGGCGCTGAAGCTTTCCTGCGAAAAGATCGCCTCGGCGAAGCTGCTGACTGAAAACAAACCGAGTGCTGATTTTGAGTTTCTGTCTGCTGCGGGTAAGCGCGACACCCAGCTCAATACCGACAAGGAATTCGAAGACAAGCTATTCGCCTACTTGAGGACGCACACTACGGTCGATACATCCGCGGTCAATATTGCCTCCGGCACTTCGGGGTATGTGGCAGCGCAAAAAAGCACCAGCAGCGGCGAGATCGGCCGGTTGTACATCACCGAGTTGCCGAACCAGAGCAGCCTGGGGCTTGAGCTGGTCTTCAATCCGGAAGAGTTCGACGCCGCCTGGGGGTTGATGACGCAACAGAAAGTTCGCAGAGTGATCGCCACTCTGACGTGTTTCAAACTAATGCCAGGGGCATTTGTTGCGCACAAAGAAAATCTGTTTGTGGCGGGCGTCCTGTCTTGTTCGCTGCAATTCGTGCCCAACGATTGATTCTAAGGAGCCTCTGATTAAGTCCGTTCGCCCTGATAACCAGCGCTTGGCTGGCGTTGTTTGACAGCCTAGTCGAATGGCTAGTAGTTCCATCAGCCTGTCGGAGGGTGAACACTGCAAGCCGATGATTTGTTGTGCATCCCCGTTCATGGTTCGACAAGGCTTTTAGTCCTGAGCAAGGTCGAAGGATCACCACGAAAGGGGGACTTAATCAGAGATTCGCGACCTGATCGAAGCCGAACCACACCACCGCGTAGTAGATGACCGCAAACACCGCGTTGCTGACCGCCAGCGGCAACCAGATCCGGCGCATGTCCACACCCAGCCAGCGCAGCGCCACCAGTATCGGCTCCTGCCCGACCAGCGCGCAGCCGAGCGTGAGGCCGCCCCAGATTCCCCACCGGTTGGCCAACTCCAAGGCTCTGGGCGTGCGTCGCCGCACGATCCAGCGGTCGATGAAACCGATGCGCGTGCTCTCGCCGGCGAGCCAGGCCACGACGAGCCCCTCGACGTAGCCCGCCACCGCCACCACCGGCAAAAGCACCCACGGGTTGCAGTTTGCCGCGATGCCCACGCCGACTGCTGCCGATGGCCCCAGTATCAGGTTGGGGGTCATCGACAGTCCGATGATGGAAAGCCATGTCCAGAAGGATGTCATATGGATAGGAGATCTGATCGCATAAGTTGCGGTATCCGTAACCGTGCAGCAAATCGTCAACCACCGCTGAGCGGTCTCAAGAATGTTCTATTTCATAACCAATGCCTTCAACGCCTGCAGATCACGCATTACCCAGTCCGCATCTGCGGCGAACTTCTCATCGTCCATGCCCGGTAGCCGGAACAGGGTGAACTGCACCTCGGCGCCATCGCCATTGCGGATCACCCGGAGAGGAACATAGACCTCCGTGCCATCCTTCAGCCTCACCCTGTGGTCCATCACGCCAAATGCATTGTGCCCGGTGAATGTGATCCACACCGTGCCCTCCGGCCCTGCGGCCTTCCAGCTGTCGCCTTCCTTGACCAGGGTGGACTTGCTGAGTCCGGAAGCCCACTCGGGGAACCGCTCGGGCCGCCAGATCGCCTCATAGACATCCTGCCAATCGCGGTCGATGGCGATGTTGATCATCCTCGATTCATACATGGCGTCTCCTATCGAAATGGTTGAGGGCTCAGCGCCTGCGCAGTTGGATCGTTGGCACCTTCACAAGCGTGAACACGAAATGGCGCAGCAGCAAGGCCTTGCCCGGAAACAGCATCGTGTAGTCCATCATGAGACCAATACAGGCGGAGATGATTCCGATCAGTCTGGCCGCCTCCTTACCTTGCCGTAATCGCACTCGGCAAATGCCAGTCTGTCCTTTTTACAGTCTTCACCGTATTGACCGGATCAGGCGAGCAGGCCGAAACTGAAGCCAGCTTCAGCCAACTCATGCCGGAGGCAGGTCATGAAAACTTCTCGCGCGCAATTTCTGGCTCTTGCTGTTGCCGGCGCAATAGCCCCGTTGGCTTTAGCAGCGGAACCGGCAGACTCCATCAATCTCGGTCTCGGCGGACTCAACCCCATGGCGCACTGCAATGCCACGGTCTACGTCATCGAATACGAGCATCCGCTCACACCAACAATGTCAATTCTGGGGCGGGGCAGTGGCGTGGATTACAGGTTCAACAACGGCAGCTACCTTGAAGACGGAACGCTGCGGGGCCTGGACATCGGCGCGCGCTACTATCGTGCCGGTGGCATGCATGGGTTCTTCATGGGCACGAGCGTCGGGCGTTGGAAAGGCGACTGGACATTCACCCAATATCAAAACTCACCTGCCCAATGGGAGGGCAAGGCAAAATCAAATTCCGTCAGGCTGAACTTCGAGTTTGGCGACCGTATCCCGGTCGAGGGAACGAAAATCTCGATCATGCCCGAGGCAAATCTCGGCAAATTCTTCGCCACTCGCTCATGCCAGGCCACCGCTCCCGCGAGTCAAATTGGGCAACCATGCGACCAGAAATCGGAGGTCAACGCTTACATCTTCTTTGGAGTGACTGTTGGCTTCGCATTCTGATTTGAGTGGCAGTGGTTTGTCTTTTCTTCTTGGTTTTAATGAAAGGAGAGATGCCGTGCTTACATATGCAATCGTTGTTTTTGCTATCGGCGCTATCGGCGGTCTTTACCTCGCCTCACGCGTTCTTACCGATAAGTTGGCACCCTGGCCCGTATCCATCGGGCACGCCTTGCTCGGTGCGACCGGCCTAATATTGCTGATCACCCTCGTGATGGAGGGGCATGCCGAAGGCCGTGGTCCGGCAGCCCTGGGCTTGTTCCTCTTCATCATTACCGCCCTCAGTGGATTTTTCCTCGCCTCATTCCATGTTCAGCGCAAGATTCCGCCCAAGGCAATTGTTATCGTTCATGCTTCTCTTGCGGTGTTGGGGTTCCTGGCATTGCTGAGTGTGGCGCTGGTGCTGTAGAAAAATGGCTCATCCCGTACATCCGGCCCTGGTGCACTTTCCAATTGCGTGCTGGTCGCTCGCAACCATGGGGGACATTGCCAGCCTGGCCTTCGGCGACCAGCGCATATGGTTCGTGTCCGATGTGTTGCTCGTTTGCGGATTGGTTACCGCATTGGTTGCGATGACCGCCGGCCTGTTTGAACTGCGGAAAATATTTGACGAGAGTCCGGCCATGCGAGTCGCCTACTGGCATGTATCCCTGGCCCTGAGTGCGTGGGCCGTGTATGCATTCAGCTTGTACATGCGATGGAACGGTGTTGCCCTCATACAGCCCGATGGTGTTGCGATCGGCTTGTCCGTATTGGGATTCCTGCTGCTGGCTGCAGCAGGATGGTTTGGCGGGACGCTCGTATACGGGTATGGGATAGGAGTTGATGAATGATGCTCCCCCGATTGCTTCGATAAATTTAGCCTGTCCCCGATAGTTGGCTCTCTGCCATTTGTCCGCCTTTGCCGCAGTCGCAAGCCGAAGGGAGCCATACTGTAAAATGGCCGCTTTACCCAAGGCCACAACCATGACGATCTCAGAGACCCAACTCCTCACCATGCTCGAATTGCAGGACGGCATGAACAGCAAGGTCAACCCCGCCTGGGTTGCCGCCAACAATAACTGGCATCGCGCCATCCAGGTCGAAGGCGTCGAAGCGATCGAGCACCACGGCTGGAAGTGGTGGAAAAAGCAGGAATGCGACTTGGCGCAACTGCGCATGGAGTTGGTCGATATCTGGCACTTCATCCTGTCCGCTGCCATACAGGTCAAACACGGCAACATTGCGCTCGCGAAGATGGAAATGCAGGCCGAACTCAATCTTCGCCAGAAGTCGGTTCAGTTCGATAACCAATACTACGTGCTCTCTGAATTGAGCCTGCTGGATAAACTCGACCTGCTGGTGGGCCTCGCGGCAGCCAAGCGCACCAGCCTGGCGCTATTCGAGTCGCTGCTGCACGACTGCGACATGGAATGGAACGACCTGTTCAAACAATACGTCGGCAAGAACGTGCTCAACGTGTTTCGCCAGGACCATGGCTACAAGGCCGGAACGTACATCAAGATATGGGATGGCCGCGAGGACAACGAACATCTGGTCGAGGTGCTGGAAGTTGTCGATCTGGATTCGGCCGATGTTCGCGATGAGCTTTACAGCTCGCTCAAGGCGAGATACCTGCTGATTGCCCCCTGATTCAATACATGCACATTTTCAGCACCCCGTCATTCCGGCGCAGGCCGGAATCCAGTTTGATCGATAGTTCCGCGTAGCGGGCAAATCAGGTCTGGGAGCAGTCCCACTGCGTGGGGTATTTTATTGGCTGGATTCCGGGCTTCGCCGGAATGACGGAGTAGCATTGATTGCCTTAATTTGCAAACCAGGAGACCAGCGATGGTCGTCCGGGAAGAAAGAACACCACCATGCCCAAACAAGATCCAGATCGAAATCGAAGTCACGCTCGCGCTCTCCGAAAAAGAAATGGACGAGCTCGACAGCTTCCTGATGTCGGACGCCACCACCAACGAAGTCATGCTGCTCGATTGCCTCGATGGCTTCCTCACCGCCCTCGCCTGCGGCCCGGCACTGCCCAAGCCAGACGAATGGATGCCGCGCGTGTGGGGCCCGACCGCAGCAGATGCGCCGAAATTTGAAAGCGCTGCCCAGGCAGAGCGAATCGCCGACTTGCTGACACGCCACCTGAATGCGATCGTCTGGAGCCTGCAGCAGGACGCGGAACACTTCGAGCCCGTGTTTGATCTGCAAGTCTTCGAAGGCGACGAGCGCGAATACATGGACGGCGAGATGTGGGCGCACGGCTTCATGACCGGCATCGACATGCAGCGCGACCATTGGCAAGCCATGTTCGAATCCAAGCACGGCCCGGTGGCATTGCGGCCGATCTACCTGCTGGGTGCGCCAGAGATCACCGAGGCAGAAGAAGAGCTGGTAAAGACGCCGGCCCAGCGCGAAGAGCTTTCAAAACAGATCCCGGCCAGCATCGGCCTGATCTACAAATTCTGGGCACCGCAACGTCGCGCAGCAGACATCGCCAGTGGCAAAACCTCCGCAACTGAAATGCCAAAGATAAGCCGCAATGCACCGTGCAGTTGCGGCAGCGGAAGAAAGTACAAGAAGTGCTGCGGAGCGGCTCAGGCTGAAGATTGAGAAGGTTCTGGAGAAATCGTGGTCCCCAATTGTTCTGAAGACAAAGCCGAACCCGACCGCTTTGAATTCGGTAACATCGGTGAAGTTCATCAAAAAGGGAAACTCATGAAATTCGGTTCTGGAATCTTCTTGCTCTGGTCACTTGTTCTGACTTCCTTTTCGGCGTCGGGAGAGATAGTGCTTACACCCGTCCCGGTAGCAGAAAACGTGTACGCCTTCATCGGCGACACTGGCATGCGTACCAGTTCCAACGAAGGCATGAATTCCAACTCGGGTTTCATCGTCACCAGCGCCGGTGTGATCGTGGTCGATAGCGGCCCCACCTGGCAGGTGGCGAAGGCGATTCATCGTGCTATCACGACAGTTACCCAACAACCGGTGAAGATCGTTGTTAATACGGGTGACCAGGACCATCGCTGGCTGGGTAACGGCTATTTCAAGTCTCTCGGTGCCGAGATCATCGCTGCAAGACCTGCCCTGGCCGACATGCAGGAAAGGGGCGGCATGCAGTTGGACAGCTTGCGGCAAATCCTGGGAAACAAAGCGGCGGCGACGTTGCCGGTCTATCCCGATCGCTATTTTGATCAATCCGAAACGCTGCATCTGGGCGATGATGAAATACAGCTACTGTATTTCCATGGCGGCCATACACCGGGCGACAGCGTGGTTTGGCTACCAAAAAGGAGCGTACTATTTTCCGGAGACCTGGTTTTTGCAGATCGTCTCCTGGGTGTCTTCCCTTTTAGCAATACACAAAACTGGCTGGACTCCTTCGCCGCAATGGAAAAGCTGAAACCCAAACTGATCGTGCCCGGACATGGAAAAGTCTGCGATCTTGCGCAGGCGAAACACGACACCCGTGATTATTTGCAATTGCTTCACGATCACATGGCCAAGGCAACAAAAGACTGGGTTGATATGGAAGCTGCCATCAATTCCATAAACGATGACGCCTACCGTTCACTGCGCAACTTCGATAGCCTGCATCGATTCAACGCCAGCAATGTTTATCAGGAATTGGAAAAACAATGAGGTGCAATTAATTGCATTTGTGCTGCGTCAGGCGATCAGTCTCAGCCAGACCGAAGGTGGTGCAATAGTACTCGTTGCATTGTCAGGATGAGGCGAACGAAAAATCAGAGGGCAGTTAAACCAATGTACCGAAATCGAACTGATATTGAATGTGGGCGCGGCACAAAAGAAATCGACTCCGGAACATTTCACTTAACTCTTTCATATTCCCCTTTATCCCGGAATTAGATCGAGCCCTTTTTACTCATTTTTGATTCTCAACGACGCCAACTGATAGGACACAAAATGCGAGAACCAGTGAGAGTCGAGCTATTCAGAGACGGGAGGCTTGCTGAAGAATTCATCGCAAATAGCGCAGACGACCTGAACTGCCGGATCGAGATGATGACGGGCATCGGCTGGCTGGCTGCCGAGCCGTTGTACCAGGAATTGATTGCTTCCGGACGTGAGCATGTGACGGATACATTCCGCGTCTGCCATAGCTACGAGAAGTGGGGCGACCTGCAACAGGAAGTTGTCGGAGTCAAAGTCAGGATGTGTCGCATCAAGGCGTAATCGACCACAAGCCAGATCAGGGGCGGCACTTGTAAAAACTGAAAGTTCGCTTGCCAAATTCAGGCGAGTCACCCTTCACAATCGTATCAGCACCGGCATCCGCGGCATTATTGCGCGCTATCTGGTACATATTTGCTTCCACGTCTTTTTCAATACGACCTTTGGCAAAGACGCTAACCGTTATCCCTCCCTTGGCCTGACAGCTAGCAACCTGGCTTGCTTCCGCCAAAGACACTCGATCCGCTCCTTCGTGAACCCCGATGAAGATGTTGTATGCACATCCGCCCAACCCGGCAATCAGTGGCAGTACGGCGACAATGGCGAATATTTTCTTTGAAAGTTGCATGGCAAACTCCTTGTGAAGAAATTGTGGTCTGTCCCCTATTGTTTTAGTTCGAACTACTATTTTTGTTACGCGGCCACATGTTGATCCGGCTCTACCGAGAGCTTCATGCCTACCGCTTTCAGCACGGCGAGCAACGTTTTCAGTGTCGGGTTGCCATTGGCCGAGAGTGTGCGATACAGCGACTCTCGACTGATACCGGCCTCTGCAGCAACCGCGCCAAGTCCGCCATACGCCTCGGCAACGGTGCGCAGCGCAAGCAATCCAGCTGCGCGGTCATCGGGATCGTCGAGCGATTCCATGGCGGCTTTGAGATATTCGACCGCCAGCTCCTGATCCGCGCGCAGTTCCGCCACTTCGCGTTCGTGGTGAGATACCGCAGCTTTGATTTTTTTGCTCATGTTTGCCTCCGCTTCCAATCTTGCCAATATTCCTTGGCGGTCTTGATGTCTGACGCTTGCGATCTCTTGGAACCACCGCACAGCAAAATGACGACCGTCTGCCCATGACGACCGAAGTACACCCGATACCCCGCGCCAAGATGTTCGCGCAATTCCAGCACACCATCGCCTACCGGATCGCAGTCACCAAAATTACCCGCCTCCAGGCGTTTAAGGCGGACTCGGATCTTGGCCTGCGCTTGCTTGTCTCGTAGTGACTGCAGCCAATCAGTCATTGGCTCTGCGCCTTCTTCAGTCTGGTATCGGAAGACTTCGATCATGGGAGTAATGTAGCTTAAAAGCTACTAACAATCAAGTGGGCTTACGGGTGAATGGCTTGATGCCGATGTGCAGAAAATGCATGACGAAATTGGTTACAGAAAATATTTCAACCTGAACCCGTTGGGTTGCTCAAGTCCTTTTAGTTACACTGAGTTACAAGAACAAAGCGGCCGAAACGCCAAACCGCTCTGCCAAAGCTTTCGCTTGGCGAGCATTGAACTCACGCCGCCCAGAAAGCAACTCGGACACCACACCCTGGCTACCCAATTCCGGCAGATCAACCTGACGCAAGCCATCGCGCTGCATCAGGTAACGTAGCGCATCCGCGCCAGTCGCAGCCTTCGGCATTTTGTCTTTGGCTTCATATTCGGCAACCAGATCACCGAGGTAATCAACCAGACGCGCGAGCGGATGCTTTTCGTCCGCACCGCCCGCATCGATAGCCGCGTCCAGCGCCTCTACCAACTGCGCATACTCCTTTGCATTGCGCGCAGGCTGCAGCAGCGGCGCGACATAGCTCCAATGCTCGATTGCTGCTTTGACTCGTGCGTTCATTTCCAACCTGCTTGGTCGCATTCCTTCGATTCCGTCATGCAGCAGCTTTGTGACGTGGGCTAACTCGCTTGGTAGTAGCAGCACGCGTCTTTGCTGCGGGATTTTGAGCGATATGATCAAGCAAAACGGGAGGTCGGTTTGGAAAGCGCGCAACCAGATCGAGTTCCCCGCCCATTGCCTGCACATAACTGCGAAGCGTGGAAAGCAACAAATCGCTACGGCGTTCGATACGAGAGATAGTGTCCTGACCAACTCCAAGACTCGTAGCGAGGTCTTGTTGAGTATGTGCGACGGCTACGCGCAAATCTTTAAGCGTAGCCAGTTTCCCTGCGCGCTGCTCCACTTTGGCACGGCGTTTGGGCGGCAGCGCAGCCAGCACATCATTTAGATTTTTTGCCATGATCTTTCTCCTTTACTTGCTTTGAACCGCTGGCGGGTTTGAGAGTCGCCAGATGTTCGTCAAACCTTGCGTCGGCATTGGCGATCAGCTTTTTATAGAAACGCCGCTGATCTGCGCCTCCTTTGTCACCGCCCACCAGCAAAATCGCTGCGCGTTCTGTATCAAACGCAAAAGCCACCCGCCATACACCGCCATCACAATCGAAACGCAACTCCTTCATATTTGCGTGCTTCGAGCCCTTGAGCGTATCGACGGTCGGCCTGCCCAAGTGGGGGCCAAATTCCTGCAGGAGTTTGGCGTGGGCGAGCAGTTCATCCTGAAGCGCACTATTTATCGCCTGAAACTCGGCGTGAAAGTCATCGTGAAAAAGTACGTTCCAAGACATGGATGGATTATGTACTTAAAGACATATTCAAGCAAGAAGCAAAATGACCTTAATATCCTGCCGATACGGAGAAAATTCGAACTGACAGCGTGCTAAAAAGGCCGACGGATTTGGTCGCTGGAGATATTTCGACGCTGACCCGTTTAACTCAGCACGATTCTGACCTGATTAATTGTTTAAGATATGTCCAAATATCACTCTAAGGTTATCTTCCGCCATTTCACGCCCCCTAAAAGCTTGCTCCTGCAAACGCAATCCCTTTTCAATATCTCGTAGACGTTGTCTTAGTTGTACGCCAATTGGCGAATTACTTAACAATGGATCTAAACAACCCAAAATTAATTCAAGTACCAGGTGCATGCTGACATCCAGGGATTCAGGAGCTTCAAGTTCTACACGTACACCGGTGGGCAATCCTTGGCTCAATAATGTATGCAAAAAGGGTCGCGCATTACTAGCAGCAGTCTGTACGTCGGTGAGTAGTTTTTGAGTAACTTCTTTTTCTGAGAGTACCCATCGTTGAATCGCAAGATGAGTTGGTGTATCTGGGTTTGTATTAATGACAAGAGTGGGCACAACATTCTCCTTGGGTAAATTATGTGCGGCAATCCATTGATTCAGTGCGAGGTCCAAACTGTGTGTGGGGTTCGCGTTGACACTGTAAATGGTTTGCAAGGGTGTAAGTTGTCGATGATTCAAATAGCGTTTAAAAAAAGCAGCGAATTCTTGAGATTGAATAAGTTCAAATCTAGCAACAGCAAGAGCTGACACCTCGGACAGGAACGCATTCATATCTATAGGAATAGTATTTTCCTCTATGTTTCGAATAGACGACAAACTATTCTTTTCAACGACCTGTTGAGCCTTCTCAATATCTTTTTCATACATGTGCATGCAAGTGCTGATATGACGTTGTACGCCTATAGGCACTTCTAGTTTGCTGGCTATATACTGTTGAAGTCCCCGAAACGTAAACCAATTATAGGGTACGCCGAGCCACAAATCATTGGATCGATTGATTACTGTCATGGCCAATCGCTCGTCCTCAATGCGAAGAATTACTTGTGTGTTGCAGGGAATATCATTCGACTGCTTGCCTAGATCGTCTACCGAGTAAAGAGAAAGAGCTGCACGCCGACTGTTCGGAAATTCCCGAAGTGTTTCGACAGCCTTATTAATTTGATCAACGCCAAAATATGAACGTAGCCGGAATCCGTAGGCACCATTTAACGTCCACCCATCGTCCGAGTATTGTCCATAATTGGCTATAATTTTCTTCAATGGCGCCAAGTCGTTACGGCCCGCAATTAACCAAGCAGTTTCCACAAGGGCAAATATTGGATTAAAGCCTCGTCCCTCAAGCAGACATAAGCGTTCCCCTTGGTCGATCTCGACTGTAACGTGACCTAAATCGATAAAATTACCTAGCCGCGACTGTGATTGCTTCAGGGCATTCTGCGTGACTAACCTCAAAAGTTTCCAATATGCAGCGTTGGGCGAAAGACCGCAAACTGCAATCAAGGATTTCTCCAGTGGGCGAACCGTCTTTCATTCTTATTCAGCTTTTCAAGGTAACGTGCCTCAAGATCAATGCCCGACTGGCCAGCAACTTTTATCAGATAGATAAACACATCTGTAAGCTCTTCATGTAATTGAGGCTCGGCCTGCTCATAGGTGATGTCGCCGCGAACCACTTTCTTCAAAACATTAGAAAATTCACCCAGTTCACCCAGCATACATACGACCAAATGTTCAAGATCACGTGGATTGGAGGCCGTAATTGGAATAAAGAAAGGCTCCTCTGCCGTGTGTCTCTTGTCGAATTCGGTTTGAAGCTCAATGATTTTACTAAGATCCATTATTCCTCCTATGCGACTAAAGTGGCGCACAGTGCATCAATGGCATACTGGTAGTCTTTGTTTGCAGCTTCGACTGCCGTACCATGAGACGCTCTCTTTCGCAGATCTGCCAAATTAGTCGTCGCTGCAATGGCTCCGTCAAGCTGACTGATAAATAGAGCCTTCTTTACGCCAATATCTATCTTAACGTTGGTGTTCGTTAAGATACGTTTCAGACTCCTTAACTTTTCCGGGGATACTGAGGTCAGAGCTCCATGGAGTTCCTTCAGCATTACTTCAAGTGTATGGATTGGGTTGGATGAAGGTGTAATCAACAATGCCATTAATTCATCGTCGTGTAATGTTTCAAGCCGAGGACGGCGCAACGACGAAAGTTTCGGGTCCGCATATGCATGAAATGCAAAAATGGTTAAACAGACCTTAGAAAAATTTGGGACGCCTTGGTGAATCTCTAAGAGAGTCTGGCGAATCTCTTCTAGGTTGATCTTAAGGAATCTAGATACTTCTAGCGCTCTAAAATAGCAGGTGCAGTGCAGGACATCCTTATCAATCTGGCATTGCAAGGTCATAAAAGAGGGAATTGGGTTGTCTCCGGAACTTCTAATGTGATTCTGCGCAATCAGCGAATACAGTGCACGATTGCTGGTCGGTTTGGCCGTGAGTTCACTAATTATGTGTTTAACGCCGTCAGTATAGAATTGGGCATGAGTAAAATAGAAGTCCAGTGGTGGCGTTTCGGTCCGCCACGATTCTGCCTCATCTTGCACATCAGTTATTACGAGTTTGGGTAAGTCTTGCGCGTCACAGTCAAACTTCAGCATCCAGTTAAATTTATGACCGGAATCGAAAGTTTTTACCGCATCAAGATGCAACTGATATAGGCGATTATCACTCATCAAGGGAATCCAATTTGTCACGTATCGCTGCGTGGATTTCGTCACGTCCAAGTGTGGCATCCAAGATCAATTGAGGGCCATCAAATTCCTGCAGGATACGTTCGTAGTTCTTTGCCACAATTGCGAGTTTATCTGGCTTCTCGTAGCTATCAAGTGTGTGTCTTTGTTCTAGACGGCGCACGGACACATTTACTGGGTTCCGAAGGTATACGAGTAGGTTGGGTGCGGGGAAGTCCTTATTAAGCCTGTGTATAAGCTCCCAATGTGACTCGTCGGTGCAATGATATGCAAAAGAGGAAAAATAGTAGCGCGTACTGATGACCGACAAGCCGCGGTTCATCATGGGTACGACGCCGTCGATGTCGTTGTACAAGTGGTCGAAACGATCTGCAGCGAACAGATAAGCCATTTGTCTATCGAATAACTCAGGGTCGGCCTGAAACCCCACGCGCCCTTTGAATGCCTGTCGGATTAGGTTTCCAACTGGGCCGGATGAGGGTTCACTGGTCAGCATTACTTTGTGTCCATTGCTGACCCACGCCTTTTCGAGCATAGCGGCCTGGGTTGATGTTCCAGACCCATCTAAACCTTCAAAAACGATAAATCGTGGTTTCAATTTTATGGCTCCTAGTTGGTGGACAGAATTTTGACAATCCCTGAAGACGCATCAAGCGTCAGCCCGAAACGCTCCTCTTTGTTGATTAAAGCCCCTTTTCCTCGGTAAATAGCCACGCTATTTATATAACCTGGCGTTGAGTAGCTAAGGGAGCCCACTCCAGATAGTTGTATCTTGCTCGAACCGACGCTTAGGCTAAGCATTGCGTGCTGGTGCCCATGAAGCAGTGCTGTAAATCCATATGTTTCCAATAATTGTATAAATGGGTAGGCGTTTCGGGTTGTCGACGTGTCTGTGGGCAAAACAGGAATTAAGTGGTGGTGCGCTATTGCGACCCGTAGTCGTCGAGAGGAATCGTCCTGGGTCGGAAGCTTCTTGAGTAGATTTTCAACCATTTTCAGGTCAATCAGCCCCATCTTGTGGTCTGCGTGGTGCGCAGTATTAAGCAATAAAAAATCTCCAGTATCGTTTTCGATCAACCGAGCTGAGGCTCCCGCAAAGGTGCATTCTTTGTCACCCCTTACGCGCGTACTCCATTCATCAAAGCTCGTAAAGTATGGTCGCCCTTCTTTTTCCTGCACAATGTCATGGTTGCCTGGACATACCAATACTTTGCTCCGATCCAGTTTGTGATGTTCAATAGCCTCATTGATAACCGCAGCCGCTTCCTTGTAACCATTCGAATTTCCCTGAAAAGTGATGTCACCCGAAATAATCAGAAAGCGGGATGGAGCATTCATGCTGTTAAGCAGTGTGTCCAACGCATTATTAACGTCGCGCTGACTAAGATGTGCGTCAGGATTCCCAAAATGAAGGTCAGACAAGTGGAGGAATTCAAAGGTCATAAATGATGGGTAAGAAATATGCGAACATTAAATAGGAACCCGCAGGGACAGACCACGAATATTCCCGCCAATTCTCTCAATGCTTAATTTCATGCAACATAGCCGCGCGCAGTATTGCGTTGATGCGCGTCTGGTAGCCCTTGCCTTGCGACTTGAGCCAGGCCAATACATCTGAATCTACTCGCACAGTCGTGGATGTTTTTGTGGGCTTGTGGAACGGGCTGTTCGTGGCGTGTTTCCAAAACTCATCCGACGGCGCTGGAATATCGCTGTAATTGATTTTGCTATCCGGCATTTCAGCCAGCGCCTTAATGTTGGCCTTTTGCTTTTTGGTCAAAGGCAAGGGCTTGTCCGAATCGAGTGCGTATTTAACGGTTTTTTTCATAATGTCTTTGCTCCTTCTTGTCAGCCTTTCGGGCTGAAATGATGCGGATGATTTCCTCATCCGCGTCATGGCGCACGGTGTGAGCCACCAGCAACAGCAGGCAACCATCCACCATGCCGAATGTCTGCCAGCGATATTCGCCGTTCTCGATGCGATCCTGATACGAAAGGGCTAACGGGTCCAGAAAGACGCGAGCGGCGATCTCGAAGCTGACGTGATGCTTTTTCAGGTTCGCCTGCGCCTTGTCCTCATCCCATTCAAACTGGATATGCATGACATTATGTTACTACAATTGTGTTAATACAACAAAAGCTCATT
>CAVTMV010000012.1:0-224686 GCA_963735945.1 uncultured beta proteobacterium | reverse complement strand
ACTCAGGCCCTGGGGGCAGGTGGCGGAACTCACCGAGCCCCAGACCTTGGGCTATTCGGTGCTGCATGAAGGGCTGATCGGCGTCTTCGGCGCCAACGGGCTGAAAGAAACGACCTATTCGTCGGCGCTCAAGAACTACGATCCGGCCACGAAAAACGCCAAGGACGTCAACGCCTCCAGTAAGGGCGGGTGGATCGGCATAACCTCCCAATATTGGGCGGCGGTGCTTATCCCGAACCAGTCGAAGCCCTTCGACGGCATGATGTTCGGCAACGAGAAGAAGAACTATTACGCTAATTACCTTCAGGAGCCGGTCACGGTCGCGGCCTGGCGGCAAGGAATTCGTGACGAACCGGCTCTTCGCCGGCGCCAAGGAGGTCAAGCTCCTCGAAAAATACCGGACCGATTTGGGTATCGACCGGTTCAACAAGCTCGTCGACTGGGGCTGGTTCTTTTTCCTCACCGAGCCGATGTTCTACCTGATGGACTTCCTCTACCAGTTGGTGGGGAATTTCGGCGTCGCCATCCTGCTCACGACCGTCGTCGTGAAGCTCGCCTTCTTCCCGCTCGCCAACAAGTCCTTCGAGTTGATGAGCAAGATGAAGAAGCTGCAGCCTGAGATGAAGAAGATCCGAGGAGCGCTTCAAGGACGATAAGGCGCGCCAGCAGGAAGCGCTTATGAAGCTTTACAAGGACGAGAAGGTGAACCCGATGGCCGGGTGCCTGCCGATCTTCATCCAAATACCGGTGTTCTTCGCGCTCTATAAGGTGCTGCTGGTCGCCATCGAGATGCGCCACGCGCCTTTCTTCGGGTGGATCAAGGACCTCTCGGCACCCGACCCAACGACCATATCAACCTGTTCGGGCTTATTCCCTGGACCCCGCCGCAATTCCTGATGTTGGGGATCCCGCCGCTGGCGATGGGCATATCGATGTGGGTGCAGATGCGGCTGAACCCGACGCCAACAGACCCGGTGCAGCAGCAGGTCTTCACCTATATGCCCATCATCTTCACCTTCATGCTGGCGAGCTTCCCGGCGGGCTTGGTGCTGTACTGGACCTGGAACAACATGCTGTCCTTCGCCCAGCAGGCCTACATCATGAAGCGGCAGGGGGTGGAGATCGACATTCTGCACAATGTCGGCATCAAGAACATGCACGGCCGGGTGCAGCAGGTGCGCTCGCGCATGAAAAACAACGGCAGAAGCCGCACGCCGGCCGAGTGAGGCTGTCCGGGGGCTTAGGACCCCCTCACCCCAGCCCTCTCCCCAACGGGAGAGGGAGTTGGCTGCGGAATTTCCCCTGCGTAGAGGGCCGCTCAAGCGTCCCTCTCCCCGTCCGCACCCGCTTGCGGGTGCGGCAGCAAAAGATGCAAGCACGCCAAGGCGTGCTTGCGCGGAGAGGGACAGGGTGAGGGGGGTCTTCATCCGAGACCGCGTGAACCAGGAACGAGGCAACCGTGTCCGCTGTGGTTGACAATGAAGCGGCGGCGCTCAAGGCAGCCGAGCTGTTCAAGACGCCCGCGACCTTCGCGCTGGGGGTGGTCAGCGTCGAGGGACTGCCGCTTGGCGACAGGGTCGAGGTTGCGTTTGCCGGGCGCTCCAATGTTGGCAAGTCGAGCCTTTTGAACGCGCTTCTGGGCCTGGCGCAGCCTCGCGCGCGTGTCGAACACGCCTGGGCGCACCCGCGAGCTGAATTATTTCGCGGTCGGCGATATTTTGTATGTGGTCGACATGCCGGGCTACGGCTACGCCAAGGCGCCGAAGTCGCTGGTCGAGGGCTGGACCAAGCTATCGACGATTACCTGCGCGGCCGCGCCCAGCTCAAGCGCGTGATGCTCCTGATCGACAGCCGCCATGGCATCAAGCCCTCCGACCGCGAGATCATGACCATGCTCGACAAGGCTGCGGTATCCTACCAGGCCGTGCTTACCAAGGGGGACAAGCCGAAGTCCGGCGATCTGGCCACGGTGGTGCGCGAAACGGAAGCGGAGCTGAAGAAGTACGCCGCGGCCCATCCTGTTGTGCTCGCGACCTCGGCGGTCGAGGGGCTCGGCATCGAGGAGTTGCGTGCGGCCATCGCCGAGCTTTGCTGAGCGCCCCGCGATCGGCCCATAGGCTAATACCAACGGCCAGAAGTCCTGACCGTTCCGGTTCAGTATTTGTCATCGCGAGGCGCCATCGGCGCCGTGGCGATCCAGAGCAGCATCGAAGACTTGGCTCTGGATTGCTTCGCTTCCCTCGCAATGACGGAATACGGTCAAAATTTTCGGCGATCAGCATAACATAGCCGGTGTGTTGAACGAAGCTTGCTCACCTCACCCTCTCCTTACGTTAGCGCCCGTGCGCGATCAGCCGGTGTGCGCTGCCGCTGCCGCGCCCTTCCGGCGCCCGCCCCGGCATCCCACCTGATGCGGATGCCACCCCGTGAGACGTTGGCCTCGGCGGGCAGAAACTCGACGCCGGGCGGCCTCCAAGGCCGCGACCACATCCCGCAGCGTCCGGGGATGAGGTGTAACTTGGCTGAGCTCGAAATCGGCAATCGTCTTGCGGGCCACCTGTGCCCGGCTGGCCAGTTCCTGTTGCGACCATCCCAACAGCCCTCGCGCTGCCCTGCAAAGTTCTGGAGAAACAACCATAATCGCCCTCAATATCTAACTTTACATAAGTTTTATGCGAAAAAGTGGCTGCTTTATGTAACCATCATCAATTTGTCCCCCCGGCGCGCCATTTTGCCGGGCCGGAAAGCGCCCGAGCCCTCCCTCACACCAACGGCCAAAACTCCCGAGCGTTCCGGTGCGGCATCCGTCATCGAACCCCAAGCCGTAAAACAGGAAGAGCCATCCGGGACCGGCTATCTGACTTTTCGGCCACAGAGTTCGCATGCAAGAGAACTTGGATGCAAAGGCTGACTTGCCTTTCAGCCGCCGAATCGGCGACATGTCGTCGCATGCATCACAATCTTTGGTTGTGAACAATTTTTGCCTGGGGCGCTCGATGGGTTTTGCGCCGCGCCCAGCGCAACTTCCAATCCTGCCAGCATAACGGATCAAACATGCATGTTCTCTTCCGTTTAGCTATTGCTGCCTGGGTCTTCGGCGCCGGGCCTTGCGCGGCGCAGCAGCAGGCAACGGCGCCCGCTCCGCTTGCCCCGCACCCCCAACAGACGACGATTACCATTGTCGCGCTGGCCGCCTTGATCAAGGGTACGGTGACGGCGCTGGATCAGGCCAACCTCACCGGCAACTATTCGGTGCTGCGCGACCTCGGCACGCCTGCCTTCCGCGACAAGCTCGATCAGGCCGCGCTCACCCACGCATTTGCCGATTTGCGGGCGCGCAAGCTGGACCTGAGCCAGGCGCTCCTGGTCAACCCCAACCTGACGAAACGCCCCGAATTCAAGGATGGCGAGATGATCCTCACCGGGTATTTCCCAGCACAGCCTTTGAACATAACCTTCGATCTGAGGTTTGCGCAGCTTGACGGCGTTTGGCGCCTTGCCTGGATCGGGGTCGATGCGGTTCCTCCGGCCAACCAAGAGATGGCGGCGGTCACGGCGCCGGCAGAGCCGCGGGCTCCGGTCAAGATTGCCAGAAAGCTGTCGTGGAAGCCGAAAAATTAGTGTCCCGTCTCCGAATTGCCGTCCCTTTTGCCGCTCGCTCGCGAAGCCAATCGCGGGTCGCCACACTAAACCGAATTTGATTACCCCAATGTTTCCTCTGGTACGGACCCCAGGGGTAATTCTCGCCGCAGCGCCGGCCCCGCGCCGCCCCATATGCGCTTCTGTAACGGGTCCCTGGAAGTCAATCCCTTTTTGCGCCGTATCCACTGCCGGGGTCATGCTTCTGTCCGGGGACAGCGCAGGCTGCCACCTTATGGTGTTAGAAAAGGAAGGGCCGGTCCAATCTAACCGTTGCGGGGTTGCCCGGCTTTGCCGGGCGCCACCTGCGCATATGCGGCCTGACCCAATCCATCGTCCCGGCAGGGACGCCGCTCCGGGAAGGGGTGTCTAACCTGCCCGGAAACTGCTGAATACTTCTCCTTTTGCGCCGCGGCGGGCTGGGGAAAGTTTCTCTGTTCGGCTGAACGCCGTTTCTCCGTCCCGGCCTAATTCCAATAAGGCAGCGCGCGCAGTGGCGGTCAACACTGGCCGAAGGCCACCGCGGTACGCGGCGCGAAGCGGTGTTGACGGCCGCGAGCACGGTGCCATCGTGGGGGAAGCCGGGCCGCTCATGCCGCCGCCTTTCACGATCTTGCCGGACGCATCCACAACGCAGACGCTCGAAGCTTCCAATGACACGTCAATCCCTGCATAATAGTCCATGGTAATCCCTCGCGATGCTTGGAGCTGCCAGCGCAGACTCCGCTGAACACCATCAGTTTGAGGGATGACCGCCAGTTTGCCTATGGCCTTGGACGCGGCCCGTTACACCATCTAACTTAAGGCTTGCTAGTGCAATGAACCGAGGGATCTCCCACCCTGTCCCTCTCCCAGTGGGTCCATGGGGAGAGGGACAGGGTACAGGGGCGATACCCTCAGTTCGACACGCCATCTGGTCTTAAAGTTAGCGCGTCTGCGCGAAGGCGGGGACAGTTGACCGTTGGTGTGACTCAGATGAAGAAGCATTATGGGAGTTCCCGTTGATTACACTCAGGATCCGCCATCTGACAACCTACCGCTACCGTCAGCCGGTGAGCCTCGGGCCACACCGCTTGATGCTTCGTCCGCGCGAAAGCCGCGAACTTCGCCTCATTTCGAGCGAGGTGACGGTGACGCCCGCCGGAACAGTGACCTGGGCGCACGATGTCTTCGGCAATGCCGTCGCGACAGCATCCTTTCAGACCATGGCTGACACCCTCGTCATCGCCAGCGCCGTGGAACTGCAACTCGACGCCGCCGCTTGGCCTGTGTTCGATATCGCCGCCTCCGCCGTCACCTACCCGTTCGGATATTCCAGCGACGAGTGGATCGATCTCGGCGCGCTGGCGATCCAGCAATACCCGGACCCAGCCAGACGGTTGCGGGACTGGGCACGGGGGTTCGTTCGCGGCAGTTCGACGGACACCCTTGCTCTCCTGAAGGACCTGAGCGCAGGCGTGCCCGGAGCGATCTCCTATCAGAGCCGGGAGGATGAGGGCACCCAGTCGCCGCTGCAGACGCTGGATCGCGGCTGGGGATCGTGCCGGGATTTCGCGGTCCTGTTTGTCGAAGCGGCACGCAGCCTGGGTTTCGGCGCAAGGATCGTATCCGGTTATCTCTATAATCCGGATCAGGATCGTGTTGGGTCCGAAGGCGCTGGATCGACCCATGCCTGGGCGGAAGTCTATGTCCCAGGCGCGGGCTGGATAACCTTCGATCCGACGAATCGCGGTGTCGGCGGCTTCAATTTGATCCCTGTTGCCGTCGTGCGCGACATCCGGCAGGCGATGCCAGTGACCGGCAGCTTCGTGGGGATGACCGGCGCATTCATTGGGATGGATGTGGAAATCAGCGTCAGGGCTTAGCGCCGGAAGGCGGCCGCACCTGTGAACCTAAATCCTGCGGATGTCAACACAATGGGCGCGAGCCGGGCCTTTGAACTGGATAAAAGGTAATGGTTATGCTGGTAAATCCCCGTCCAAAATGAAGATAGGCTAAGAAAAATCCGGCTGGAGATGAGGCTTCGGCGATGGCGGGCTCCCGCTTTTCTTGACCGGACCGGTTGAAAAGATCGGCGGAAATTATCCAACCGCCGACAAAACATTGCGTTCATCGATGGTTTTGGCGTTAATGTGACTGCCGGTTTACCGCTTTACCGCGACGATGCCGGTTGATCTCCTAGCGGCACAATGAGAGAAGGCGTCAAGTGGCCAAAAAGATGAGCAATCCGGGTTTTGCCCCCGATTGGTGCGTCCATTTCCGATCGATGGCTCAGCACCCGGCGTGCGAAGCGGGCATCGATTATACGGCGCTCAACGGTGGATCGGAGTATCGCCGCATGTACCAATTGCCTTGCTTCATCAAAGCTGGCGAGAAACCTGGACTGCGCATTCATTGCGATCACTTCAGGGCGCCAACCGCCGAAGAAATTGCCCAGCACAAGCAATCCGCCGAGGACCGCCGAAGCTTGGTGGCGACGGTCAAGGCTGGCATTACGTCTTGGCGGCTAAAGCATCAAGGCTGCACCCATTCAGAGGTCGTCGAATGCCCTGCATGCCGGGGGCTTTTGCATCTGTCGATCAGGGCTCACAATGGACTTGTGCAGGGCCGCTGTGAGACGGGCGGCTGCGCGAGCTGGACGGAATAAGAAGAGTTTTGACCGCCAGCGTCATTGCGAGGGGCGTTTGCCCCGAGCAATCCAGCGGCAAAGTCCGCGGGCGTGGTGCAGGCAGGCTGGATCGGCGCGTTTCGCGCCTCGCGATGACGCTGCGGAACGATTCAGCCGGATTTCTTGTCCCTCATCACGGAGGTGGATGGGAGCACACCCACAGGTCGTATGCCCCCACCGTCCGGTCCAGCCGGTAGTTGTCGTGGAAAGCGCGGCGGAACTCGTCGCTGAAGAACGTCCCGCCGCCGTAATAGCTGGGTACCGAGAACGGCCTTTCCCCGGCCGGCAGCAGCCACAAGCGCACTTCGCAAGATCCAAGACGCGGTACTAAACGCGCGCTGCCATCGACGCCTATTTGCCTGAGTTCCATTAGAACCTGGGCATCGAAGCGGGGGGCGTGGCCGGCCATGGCCAGCACGGCGCGGCTGGTCTGGCTGCTCTTATAGCTTGGCAGGTTGTCACCAAACCCAACCTGCACCGTATCTCCGGCCATTTGCGCGGCCAGCGCACGCGCTTCCTCCGCGCGCCGCGCCCCGGCCTCAAGGCCTTGCCCAAAAATCGGTGCGTTCGGCAGCCACTGCGCCCAAAGAAGCTGTTGCACGGCAAAAAATGCCAGCATGAAGTAAGGAGCGGCATCGATGCCGGGCATGCGCTGTCCGAGCCGGAACAACGCATCGGCAAGAACTGGCAAAAGAGGCAGGAAATGGTATGGCCCCGCCCCTGGATAACTCGCTGGGTAGAGCAAGAGAACCAGGGTGAACAGACATACGGCGGCGTAATGCCGCCCAGCTGGCTCCCCTGCCGTCGCGCCAGACTTGGAAAGGGCGAGCAGCAGAGGCGCTGCCAGAAGGTAAGCGCAAATCAAATTTAGAAACAGGCTCTTCGCCGTCAGCGGCCGGCCGCCGACTTGCGAGCCGAGCACGCTGGCATAATCGCCGAACGAAATGCCAGGAAGCAGGAAGGGGATCGCGAAAACCGTGCACGAAACCCCGGTCGCGCAGGCCAGCGCCCGCCAGCCGCCACGGCCCCAGGCATCGGCCAATATGGGCAGAAAATACGCGAATGCGTGGATTTTGAAGTTCACGGCCAGCCCGAGGCATATGCCAACAATCGCCGTGCCGAAGCGCGCCCTTGACGCAGCGACGGCGGCGGCCACTAGGAAGACCTCGAAGGGATCGGGGCGCAGCCAGATACTGGCCGGATACATCATCAACAGGCCGGCGGCCAAGTAGAAGAGCGCCGTGACCGCTGGCCCGGCCCAGCCCCGCTGGAGAAAATGCCATGCCATCAAACCGACGGTTCCCGCCATCGCCAGGACCGGAGCCAGCTTGCTGCCCCACACCGTGCCTCCCGTAATAGCCGCGAAGGGCAGCGGGGCAAGAAACGCCAAAGGCCCGTAGAAGACCGCGAAGGCGGGTTGGCCGGCGTCGATCGAATAAAGAGGGCTACCCTGAAAATACTGCCAGCCCGCGACAATAACCGTACTTTCGACATGATCCAAATACGCACCCGCCAGCAGGTAACGTCCGGCCAGGAGCCCGAGAAGGGCCAACACAAGAACCAGCCCAAGAACTTGGTTACTCCAATGCTTCCGCTGGATCAACGCTTTGTCCCCGTGACGGTCCAAGAGATCTCGTTGATATGAAACGCTTCAATGTCCGCCAATCCCGCTTGCTCCAGCAGCCTCACGGCTTCATCCTTACGGTAATAGCGTGCGGTTTTTGGCAGCATTTGATCGAAGACGATGTGATGCAAATGATCGAACGGAAACGATTTCAGCATCCTAAGATATTCGAGCGGCGTGAACCCCAGTTTGAGCAGGATATAAAGCGCGGTTGCTGGAAGAAAGGCCAGCAGCCGGACAATTGAAACCGGCGCCCAGGAAAAGAAGGCCTTGCGGACCGGGTTCAGGACATTGATGTAGAACCCGAGGTTTTCGCGCCCGTACAGCCAGATTAATACCTTGCCGCCGGGCTTCGCCGCTTTCACCAACTGCCGGATTGCACGCTCGGGATCGTCGAGATGATGCACGACGCCGATGCTGAAGACGATGTCGAAGCGGTCTTCATAGGGGGTATCGTAGATGCTGGCCTTTTCAACCTGGACCTGGGGGAACGCCGCCAGGTTCGTGCGCGCTGCCGCCAGGCTCCGCTCGTCCAGATCGAAGGCGGTGCCGCCTTTGGCGCCGTATTTCATGGGCCAATAGGAGTTTCTGCCTGCGCCGCATCCGGCATCCAGGAAGGAAACGCCGCGCCAGCCCCCCGCTGGAACGGCCGGGGCTGTCCAGGCTCGAAACTGCCGCTCCTGCGCATCGGTCAGCGCGGAGAACCGTTCCCACGAATAGCCAAACCGCTCTGGCGATCCCGCTTCGACTTGCGCCATTCCGCTCCCACACCCCGTCCACAACCTACACTTGCAACAGCTAGGTCATTTTGCCGGCCAATTCAACCGCGGCTTGGCGGCCATCCACTCATGAAGCTGCGCAGTGGGCAACCGCCGGCGCCGCAAGGTTGAAGCAAGATGACCGTGCAAAATAATCCAAAATCCGGTTGATTGGCCTTTGGCTATCATCGCGGAAGCCGGTCGACCAAATGCCGGCGCTCTTTAAGATCTACGCAGCGTCACTGCCACCGCAGCGCCCACGAAAGCGGGCAGGCTGCGAAGCGATCAAGCGGATCGAGTATGGCAGAGGTTGCACATGTGCGGGCCTGTCATGTCCTGTTTGCCGGCGGGCAAACGGCATTCGTAATTTTTGTCTGGCCGGGGTTTAGCCGATGAGTACGCCAGGAACATTGCTGCACCTCCGGCCGGAGACGGGCATAGAGCTTCGCCCGTGGCCAGGGAGCGTCCCTCATGACGGCCAGCCAACCGAAATCGCGGTCATCATCCCCTTCTTCAACGAGGAGGAGAACATTGGCCCGCTCATCGCGCAGCTGACGGATGTGCTGACCGCCTTGGGGAAAACCTACGAAATCATCGTTGTGGACGACGGCAGCACAAACTCCACGGGCGAACGGGCGCGCGCGATTGCCGCCAAGGACCCGGCTGTGAAGGTCGTCCAGCTATTGCGCAATTACGGCCAAACCGCCGCCATGATGGCCGGCATCGATTTCGCCAGCGGGGACATACTGGTGGCGATGGACGGCGACGGGCAGAACGATCCGGCCGACATCCCGCGCCTGCTGGAGGAGCTGGAAAGAGGCTACGACGTCGTTTCCGGATGGCGCTTCGATCGCAAGGATTCTCCCGGCCGGGTTTGGCTCAGCGGCATCGCCAACCGGCTGATTTCGCTTCGTCTCGGGTGTGAAGCTGCACGATTATGGCTGCTCGCTAAAGGCCTATCGCCGCGATGCGATCAAGAATGTCCGGCTCTACGGCGAGATGCACCGCTTCATCCCGATATATACAAAGTGGCTGGGCGGCCGGATCAGCGAGATCCCGGTGGGGCACCGGCCCCGCACACGGGGCAAGTCCAAATACGGGTTCAAGCGGATCGCGAAGGTGCTCTTGGACCTGGTGGTGGTCCGCTTCCTCGACCGCTACCTGACGAAGCCCATCTATCTCTTCGGCGGCTTCGGCTTGCTTTGCCTGGCGGCCGCCGGCCTCGCCTTTTTCTGGATGCTCTGGCTCAAATTCGCGGAGGGGACCTCCTTCATCCTGACGCCGCTCCCGGTCCTGGTTGCCGTGCTCGGCGCGACAAGCGTGCTGTCGATCCTGATGGGCCTGCTCGCGGAGCTGCTGGTGCGCACCTATTATGAGGTGCAGGACAAGCGGGTCTATTTGGTGCGCAGCCTGACAAACTTCGAATAGGTCTTCATGTGCGGCCTTGCCGGTTTCGCGGGCGCTGGCGGCCGCGGCGATCTGGAGGCGATGACGCGGCTCGTGGCCCATCGCGGCCCGGACGGCGAAGGGTTCTTCCTGGATCGCGAAATGCCTGTGTTCCTCGGGCACCGGCGCCTGGCGATCATCGACGTTGCCGATGGCGCGCAGCCCATGGCAAGCCCCGATGGGCAAATCGTGGTGGTGTACAATGGCGAGATCTATAATCACCGCGAGCTGCGATCCGGGCTGATCGCAAGAGGCCATGTCTTTCGCACGGACCACTCCGACACCGAGGTTCTGATCCACGGCTGGCGGGAGTGGGGAACCGGCCTGCCGGAGAAGCTGAACGGCATGTTCGCCTTTGCCATTTGGGACCGGGCGGCGGGGACGATATTTCTGGCGCGTGACCGCTTTGGCGAGAAGCCGCTCTATTGGGCCTTGTACGGCGAGCGCTTGTTGTTCGCCTCCGAACTGACGGCGTTCAAGGGTCATTCGGGCTTTGTCCCCGAAGTCAGCCACGCCGCGGTCAAGAAACTTCTGGCTTACGGCTATATTCCCTCTCCCAATGCCTATTGGAAACATTGCCACAAGCTGCCTGGCGGGTCGTGGCTGCTCTACTCCGTCCCTGACGGCGGCATCCGCCAGCAAGACTATTGGCGCTTTTGCATCGAGCCCGACGAGAGCGTCACCGAACGGCAAGCCGTCGAAGAAGTCCGCTCCCGGCTGATGACCGCCGTGGAGCGGCGGCTGATGAGCGATGTGCCTCTGGGCATATTCCTGAGCGGCGGGGTCGACTCCAGCGGCGTGGCCGCTTGCGCCATGGCCGCACGGAAAGACGGCGGCATCGATAGCTTCGCCATAGGCTTCACGGAGGCAAGCTACGACGAGTCACGGTTTGCGCAGGCCATGGCGAATGCGGCCGGCACGCGCCATCATCTGGAAGTTCTGACCCTTTCGGGTGCGCAAGCGCTTATACCGGAAGTCCTGGGCCGCCTGGACGAACCCCTGGGCGATCCTTCGATCCTGCCCACATTCCTGCTTTGCCGCTTTGCGCGGCGCCATGTGACGGTGGCGCTTTCCGGCGATGGCGGCGACGAGCTGTTCGCCGGCTACGACACCTTCGCGGCGCTGAAAATGGCCGGCCTCTACCGGGCTCTGGTGCCGCCGCTCCTCCATCGCGGCATACGGCGGCTGGTGGACTTGGCTCCCAAATCGAACCGCAACATGAGCCTGGACTTCAAGCTCCGCCGCGCTCTGGCTGGCGTCGGGCATGGCCCGGAGCTGTGGAACCCGCTATGGCTGGCGCCACTGGGGCCGGACGCCATGGCCGAACTCTTCAACGAAAAAGTGCACGCCGAGGAGCTATATTCCGAGGCCTTGGACATCTGGCGGCAGTCCACCTGCGGCTCCGTCCTCGACCGCTCGCTGGAATTCTACACGCGCCTTTACCTTCAGGATAATATTCTTACGAAGGTTGACCGCGCCTCGATGATGAACGGCCTCGAAGCGCGTTCAGTCTTCCTCGACAACGATCTTACCGATTACGTAAGGCGCCTGCCTCATCGGCTGAAGTACCGGGCGGGCGTTCGCAAATATGTGCTGAAGAAGGCGCTTGAGGGACTTGTGCCGAAATGCCTTCTGGACCGGCCCAAGAAGGGGTTCGGCATACCCTTGATGCACTGGCTGCGTCACCTGGACTGCCGGCTTGACGGAATTCCCGGCGCGCGCCTCGAAGTGGCACGGCGCTGGCAGGACCGGCACTTCAAGGGGGAAGCCGACCATCGCGCTTTCCTGTGGTGTTCGGCGGTGCTGGCCAATATGAAATCCGGTTGATCGTTCCGCGGCGTCATCGCGAGGCGCTTTGGCGCCGTGGCGATCCAGTGTGGCCTACACCACGCTCGCGACGCTTGCCCTTGGATTGCTTCGCTTCGCAGCGCAACAGAGCGCGCACAGGATGACGCCGAGTGCTTCCGCTAAGTAGAGTTTCACGGCTTCGCCAACGAATGGGCGGCATCGCGCCAGCGCAAACCCAAGCTCACCATTCTCCCGCCTTGGGTCGGGGGCGGTAATACTCATGTGGAGTAAATGTGGGCGGCTACACGCAAGGAACCAGACAACGGCCTGTCATCAAGATATTACCGAAGGCGCGACAAGCGCCATCCTCGTGGCATTACCATATATGTTGCCTGCAGCAGGCGAACAGCCGTTATAAGAAGGGCGAGGTTGTCCGGCGTTATCGGGGTGAGATCGAAATCCACAACAGGGTTGCAGACTTATCGAACATCTTCAAGCAAATCGCTAAGCACTTTGCGGTTCACACGTAAATTTAGTTTACGCTAAATTTGCCGGACATTAAAAGAAACGTACATAGACGAAACAACGAGGGTAAGAAATGGCGGATTACCGTCCTGACGAATTACTACCGTCCCATCATTCATCCGGTTGACGCATACACCCACTAGGGGTAGATTGTGTGTGAAACGGATAGTGCCCCATGGACGTTCTCGACCGCAACGACCTGCCATTTCCGCAATCGCTTCCTGAGTTCCAGCGGCTTTTCCCCGATGACAGGACGTGCGCCGCCTATTTGGAAAGAGCCCGCTGGAGCAGCGGCTTCACCTGTCCCCATTGCCATGAAGCCGGAGAGCCGTTCCGCATCGCGACGCGGCCAGGAGTGTTGGCTTGCCGTAAATGCCGCCGCCAAATGGGATTGACGGCCGGGACGGTCATGGAACGCAGCCACATACCTTTGAGCACATGGTTCTGGGCTGCCTATCTGGTTGCCAGTCAGACGCCCGGCATATCGGCCGTCCAGTTCCAGCGGCAGCTTGGCCTGAAACGCTACGAAACGGCATTTGGGATTCTCCACAAGCTCCGTGCGGGCATGGTGCGGCCCAACCAAGACAGGATTGGCGGGCAGCCCGGGAACCATGTGGAGGTGGACGAAGCCTTGGTTGGCGGAAAGACGCGCGGAGAAGGACGCGGTGTCCACCACAAGACGCTGGTGGTTGGTGCCGTCGAGGTCCGGCACCGTGAACCCGGCACCGCGCAGGACAAGCGAAAGGATGGCCGCTACGCCGGACGCGTCCGGCTAGCTGTCGCGGCTGACCGCGGCGCCGCTCGTTGTGCGGGTTCGTCCAGAACGCCGTCATGCCGGGATCGCTGACCGTCACAGACGACTGGGGCGGCTATGGCAGCCTCGGTCAACTGGGCTACGATCATCATGCCATTGCCGAATGCGGCGATCCCGAGGTAGCCGAGGAGTTCCTGCCGATGATCCACCTCGTCTTCTCGAACGTGAAGACCTGGCTCAACGGTATCCATCACGGTGTTAGCGCGAAGCATCTACAAGCCTACCTTAACGAGTTTACGTTCCGCTTCAACCGGCGCTTCTATCCGTTTAACGCGTTCAGATCGTTGCTTGGCATCGCGGGCGGGGCTGAGGCGCCCACCTACGCCGCGCTCTATTCTGGCGAATGGACACACCCTACATGTAGTGGGTGTCTGCGTTAACCGGATAGGCATAGTTTCTTAAGCTCAATTCAGGATTGCGCAGAATTCAGGAACAATTTGGAAATGATGTGAACTCGCCTACCTGGATCCCCTCAACAGATGAGCGTCGTTGGATAACCCTATATTGGTACGGAGTATTTGATATATGGGTTGTTTGCAGACATAATACCAACATTTACAGGGATATTTGGGATGCAGTACTATTCACAAAGCGTAAGATCGGCTTTGCGGATTCACGCTTTTCGCAATCGTCTCACCGAAATGTTCTCATACCGACTCCGGTTGATCGATTCCTGTGGAAGGCGGGATTCCCGGCTGGAATCGAAGCAGTTATATGGAGGGGTCATGATTCGTTAGCGGAGGCGAGGTCATGACGGCGATAGCATTGCATTTGAGTGCGGCGGAACTGGAAGCGCGCTATGAGATAGCGGCCGATCCGGTTTCCAAGAGCCATTTTCATGCGATTTGGCTTTTATCCTTGGGTTATGCAGCCACCGAAGTGGCGGCGATCCTTTCGTTTTCAGCGCGTTGGATCCGGCAGCTCGTCAAGCGCTACAACGAGCAGGGGCCGGACAGTCTGGCGGACCTGCGGCAGGGCAACGGTGCAGCCCCCGCGATCCTTACGCCGGAGGCTCTTTCTTCGCTAAAACAACGGCTTAAGACGCCACCCGATGACGGCGGCCTGTGGACGGGGCCGAAGGCGGCGCGGTGGCTCGCCAGCTTCCACGGCCTCAAATCCGTACACGATCAGCGCGGCTGGGATGCGCTGGTTGCCATCGAATATTCCATCCAGAAACCAAGGCCACGCCATCCCGATGCAGCGGGCGAAGAGGATCGCGAGGCGCTAAAAAAAACTGCAAGACGCCGCCGCGGAAGAAAAACAAAAGCATCCGCAAGCTGCCATCGAGTTCTGGACGATGGACGAACACCGGATTGGCTTGAAGCCTATCCTGCGAGGGGTATGGGCACCAAGGGGTGAGCGGCCTATCGCGCTTGGCCATCACCGCTACGAATGGCTCTACGTCTGGGGTTTTGTTGAGCCGGCCACGGGCGCCACGGTGTGGAATGTCTCAAACGCGGTCTGCAAGGAGTTGTTCGAACTCATTCTTTTGGATTTCGCTAAATCGGCGGGCGCTGGTGAAAACAAGCGGATCGTCCTGCAGCTCGATAACGCCGGATGGCACGGGCCAGAAAATCTGGCTGTGCCAGATGGCATCAGGCTCGTGTTCCAGCCCTCGTACAGCCCCGAGCTGCAGCCCTCCGAGCATCTCTGGGAGTTCGTGGATGAACCGCTGGTCAATACCTATTTCGAGACTATCGAGGACCTCGACAAGGCCGTCAGCGACCGCTGCGTTGCCCTCGTCAGCCAGCGCGAAATGATCCGCGCAAGCACCCTGTTCCACTGGTGGCCAAAGCCATGCTAAGGGAATTAATCAACCGGATTTGGTATTTACTGACAATCCCGTCTCGCCGCCGAGACGGCTACGACGCGCCTCCATATATCGAAAGTCAGTAACAGCACGAGCCCATTTGAAAGCAGCCTCCCCCCGCCAGCACCATGCCCCATGGGCTCCCGCCACCCCTGCTCGCCCCGCAATAACAGATTCCTGCCGTTAACCAAATTTGGCCCGCTCACGGCCGGAAGCGCCACATGGGCGGTCATCCGTTGGCGAGCCTATGAAACTCTGCTTAGCTGGCATCCTGCGCGATGTAGCGCTTCAGCCCGGCGTTGAACACCAGAACGGCGGCGGCGGCATAGGCCAGCGCGGCGGCCACCAATCCGGCAAGCAGCAAGGCGTCGAAGTTCTGCATGAGCGCGACCGGGGTCAGGCCGATGAATCCCGCGGGTATCGCGGAAAACAGCACCAGCTTGATCGCAAGCGGCTGGCCGTGCTGGGGCACGGTGGCGGAGATGATCAGGATTTCAAAGAGCTGATCCGAGAAGCGGCCACCATTGGGCAGCCAGAAGACCACCGAGTAGGTGAGGATGGTTGCCGCCAGAAAAATCGCGGTGGCCAGCAGGGAAACCACAAGCAGCATCGGCAGCCGGTCGAGCGTCATCCCGCCGAAGACGAACCAGTAGAGCGGCGCGCTTAGCAGATCGCCCAGGCTCGACGCGTTGGACCGGCTGAACATCAGCGCGGGCAAGGGATGACGCGGCTTGACGATGAAGGCGTCGAAACTCTGGTCTTGAATGCGCAATGGCAGGTTCCGGATGCCGTCGCATAGGAACATGGACAAACCCACCGCGAAGGTGACGACACCGTAGAGCAGCGACACGTCGTGCAAGCGCCACCCCCGGATTTCACCGATCGAGCCGAAAAAAAAGACCCACAGCAGGAAGAACAGGAAGTTCTGCACGAACATGAAGCCGCTGAGGAACAGCGCGCGCCTGATGTCGGTGTAGTGCTCGCGCCAGTTCGCGGCCAGCAAGGCGAAAACATAGGTGAGAAAGCTCATGCCGTCTCGCCCCCTTGAATGGACCGCAGCAGCGCCCTGTCGACCCTTGCCATGACCACGAGGATCATTACGGCCCAGAATATCTGGTGCAAAGAATTCGCCGCCAGTCCCCATCCTCCGCCCGGCAGCACCCATTGCGCCGGCGCCGCGAGCATCGCGGGGAACGGCGTGAGCCAGGCCAATTTCTGGACAGCCGGGGGATAAAGCGCCAGGGGCCAGAGCAGGCCGCCGAACAGGAACATGCTCTTCTGCCAGATCCAGAACACTGGCTCGGCCTGCTTGACCCACAGGCACGACGCCCCAAGCATGAAATAAGAGGCGGCGAGCAGCGGCGAGGAGAGCCCCGCGCTCAAAGCTAAGCCCAGCAGCCTGCCCGCGCCCGGAAACGTTTCTCCCGCCACAAAGCCGGTCAAAGTCAAGCAGGGCACCAATAGCACCAGGAACCGGGCCAGGAAGCGTCCGGTTCCATCGCCGAGCTTCACGATCCAGAGCGGGCATGGGCGCACCAGGAGCAGATCGATCTCGCCCGAGCGGATCTCGTGCTGAAACTCCCGGTATTGAAACGTGGACGTGCTGAACAGCACGAACTCGGTAACGCCCATGTACCAAATCATATTGGACTGGGTCAGCCCGTAGGCGGCGATGCTGGCCGCATCGATGGCGCGGAAGACGGCCGAATAGGCGAGTATAATGGCAGCGTAAAGCAGGAAGCTTCCGAGCAGGATCAGCCGTTCGCTCAGCGTATGCTTGATGCCGAGCCGGGCCGCCTCCGTAAATACCGCTAAGCCGTGGGCGATCCTCATTGCAGCTCCAGCCTGCTTGCGTAGATGTTCTTGATGATCTCCTCCAGCGGCACGCCCTCGATAGCGATGTCCTGCACCGAGAACCGGCCCAGGCAATCGGCGATAACCTGCTCAAGGGCCACCGCACTCGTGTCGACGGTCAAGACCAGCCGGTGCTTTCCCTCCTCGGCCACGGTGACACCGTCGCGGGCATAGACGGGAGTCTCCCCGGCCGTGGCGAGGCGCAGCGTTTTGAAGCGATTATAATCGCGCTGCAGCTCCGTCAGCGCCGTGTCGAGCAGCTTGCGGCCGCGGTCGATCAGCATGACGCGGTCGCAGATCCGCTCGATGTCGTCGGTGTCGTGGCTGGTCAGCAGGATGGTGGTGTTGAACTCGTGGGCCAGGAGGTTCAGGTGATCGCGTAGCAGCGCCTTGGCGACGACATCAAGGCCGATGGTGGGCTCATCCAGAAACAGCACCGGCGGCTGGTGCAAAAGTGCCGCGCCAAGGTCGCAGCGCATTCTCTGCCCCAGGGACAGGGTACGGGCCGGTTGCGCAAGCAGCTCGTCCAAGCCGAAAACGGCGGCAAGCTTGTCGCGCTGGGCATGGTAGGCTTGCCTGTCAAGATCGTAGATTTTCGCCAGCAGGTCGTAACTGTCCCGCACGGGCAGGGAGGGCCATAAATGCGAGCGCTGGCCGAACACCAGTCCGATGGACCGGGCCAGCCGCCGCGTCTCCTCCCAGGGAACCAGGCCGCAGACATGCGCCTTGCCGCTGGTGGGGCGCAAGAGGCCGCACAGCATCCGCAAGGTCGTCGATTTGCCCGCGCCGTTCGGGCCGATGAAGGCGACCTTGGCCCCGGCCTCGATGGTGAAGGAAAGTTCGGCCACGGCCTCGACCGTTTGCTTGACGCCCTTGGCGAGCCAGCCCCGCCAGCCGGGCTTGGCCGGCCGGTGCATGGTGAATTCGCGCCCAAGGCGTTCGGCCACAATGATGTTTTCCGGCATCCAGCTCCCGGCGGGTCCTCATACCAGTCGCCAAAAGTTTTGACCGCTCCTGTACCGCGCCGTCATCGCGAGGCCGCTTGAGCGGCCGTGGCGATCCAGGAGCAATCCGCACTATGCCCTGGATTGCTTCGCTTCGCGCGCAATGACGTGGAGAGGTCAAGACTTATGACGGTTGGTATTATCGCAACATGTTTTGCGGGGAAGCTAAAGCTCAAGGCGGCCAGAGGCAAGCCGTCTCTCACACCCGGCGATCCGGCGGGCACACTTTGCCGCAGCGGGAATAGCAGAGGCGCAAATCGCGCCGGGGTGGCGCGATTCCGCGGTGAGACGAGGTTAAGGACCGCTTAATTGCGGGGGGCCGAGGTAGCGGACGATTTCTGCGCGGCGGAGGCGAGCGGCCGGTTCTGCGCGTTGAGCAGCGGCACGCCATAGCTTGCGAGCAGCGCATCGATCTCCGCCTGGTTCTCCTGGATGAGCCGGTTCAGAAGCCGCTTGAACTCCTGATCCGAATGCCGCACGGCCATGCCGATCCTGAAGCTCATGCGCGGGCCTTCGAGCGGCGCGATGGCGAGCTTGGGCTCGGAATGCAGCGCGAAATAGCCAGCCATCGGCCCCCACAACACGCCGGCGTCGATAGTTCCATCCTCGATGTCCCGGATCATGTCGCGGGCGGACGAATCCACGCGCGTGTCGATCACCAGCGGATAGGGCTTGGCGCGGGTCATCAGGCCATTGGCCAGCATCGCGTTCGAAGGCGGCGTGCCAGCCACGATGCCGAGGCGCCTGTCCTTGAGGCGCGGATCGGCGAGCGAGGCGGCGCCATCGAGTCCCGTGCCCGGCTTATACACCAACGCATAGGAGGTGGCATAATAGGGGTTCGTGATCTGGGCGATATCGTCCCCTTGCGGGAAGCCCATGATCACGTCGCATTTATAGGAACCGAGCGTGTTGCGCACGAACCCCGTGGAATTCGGATACCAGGTGTAGGCCAGGGATTTCCCAAGCTTGGCCGCCAAAAGCTCCGCGAGCTTGTTCTCGAAGCCCTCGCCCTTTTCGTTGGAGAAGGGCAAACTCCGCGGGTCGGAGCAGACGCGGAAAACCTTCGGGTCGATAAGCTCCACCGCCGCCGCGAACCCTTCTTGCGGAAGGGCGGCCGCCTGGCTCCAAAGTGCGGGAAGGAGCGCTCCGAAGAGCGCGGCAAACAGGCTTCTGGGCGGTGCCATCATGATCCCCCCATGCACTCGTTCTCGGCCTTGGCCGCGGCGGCCGGCTTCGGATCGTGCTTCTCCGGCCTGCCGCGTCCCACCGCGCCATCGGAGCGGCCGCGCAAGTATGTGAAGATATTATCGAGGTAGCACACGACGTTCTTATTGTCGCCAAAGGCTGGCATCACGAATCCCGTCGCGGCCGATACGTTCGTCCGCCCTTGCGCAACAATGCCGAGGAAGTCTGCATAGTTTAACGTCTTCAATGAGTTGGTTAGAGCTGGTGCATAACTCGATCCGGCACCGTCAGGACCATGGCAAACGATACACATCGAGTTAAAGCGCAAGTAACCGGAGTATGTGTACCAATCGACGTTGCCATTTTCGACCTTAAAGGTCGGAGTGCCTTGCTTATCGTAGTATTGGCCATTGACGTCCTTGACAGCGGCCGGGATCGCCAGACCCGTCGGCCCAGGCGCCTCCGCCAAAAGCCGCACACGAATACAGGGCAAGCCCCACAAAAAGAACTCTCGCTCTCAAGATAATCCCTCGCCGCTAGAAAGCATAGATGCCCGGCGCTTGACGCGCCGGGCTCCCGATGTACACTTGGCTTACGCGCCCGGCAGAGCGAACACCGTCAACGTCCCGCCCAGTGCGGTGTAGTTCGACAGCGCCGCATAGCCACCAACCGCGCCGAGGCCTTCATTCGGCTTCGTGAGACCAGCCGCAAGACCGATGCCGGCCCAGCCGCCAACGCCCGAAAGCACGGCGACGAATTGCTTGCCCTTGTGCTCGTAGGTCATGACGTTGCCGATGATGCCGGACGGGGTTTTGAACTTGTAAAGGTCCTTGCCCGTCTTCGCATCGACTGCCTTCATGTAGCCTTCAAGCGTACCGTAGAAGGCAACGCCGCCAGCCGTCGAAACCACGCCCGACCACACGGAGAACTGCTCGGGATTCGACCAGACGATCTTGCCCTTGGTGCCGTCCCAGGCGATGAAGTTGCCCATGTGGCTTCCGCCAGGAGCGGGGAACATGGACAGCGTGGCGCCGACATAGGGCTGTCCGGCGGTGTAGGCGACCCGGTAAGGCTCGTAGTCCATGCAGACGTGGTTCGTCGGCACGTAGAAGAGCTTCGTATCGGGATCGTAGCTTGCCGGCTGCTCGTCCTTGCTGCCAAGTGCGGCGGGGCAGATGTTCTGGTAGTTGACATCCTCGCCCTTAGAGCCAGGAGCGTATTGCGCGACGACCTGCGGACGCCCGTAGGTCTTCGAACTCTTGTCCATGTCGACCTTGGTCGCCCAGTTGACCGCGGGATCGTACTTTTCCGCGACCAGCAGCTCGCCCGTCTCACGGTCGAGCGTATAGCCGAAGCCGTTACGGTCGAAGTGAGTGAGCAGCTTGCGTTCCTTGCCGTCGATGGCCTGCTCGGTCAGGATCATCTCGTTGATGCCGTCGTAGTCCCATTGGTCGTGCGGCGTCATCTGATAGAGCCACTTGGCCATGCCCGTATCGGCGTCGCGGGCGAAAATGGTCATGGAGAACCTATTGTCGCCAGGGCGCTGCACCGGGTTCCAAGTCGAGGGATTGCCCGTTCCGTAGTAGATGAGGTTCAGCTTGGGGTCGTAGGAAATCCAGCCCCAGGTCGAGCCGCCGCCGGTCTTCCATTGGTCGCCTTCCCAGGTCTTGAGACTGGTATTCGCCCCAACCGGCTTGCCAAGCTCCATAGTCTTTTCCGGATCGACGAGAGCCTCGTTGTCAGGGCCGGTGGAGTAGGCGCGCCAAATCTGCTTGCCGTTGTTGATGTCGTAGGCGGTCATGCGGCCGCGCACGCCGAACTCAGCACCCGAGACGCCAACCAGCACCATGTTTTTGACGACCAGTGGCGCCGAGGTTCCGGTCTCGCCCTTCGCGGGATCGCCTTCCTTCACCGACCACAGCAGTCTTGCCGGTCTTGGCGTCGAGCGCCACGAGCGTGGTATCGGCCTGGTGGAGAATGATCTTGCCGTCACCGTAGGCAACACCGCGGTTGACCGTATCGCAGCACATCACCGGAATGACGGACGGATCCTGCTTCGGCTCGTATTTCCAAAGGATTTTGCCGTCGTGGTTCAAGTCGAGGGCATAGACAGTATTCGGAAATGGAGCGTGGACATACATGACGTCGCCGATCACGAGAGGCCCGCCTTCGTGTCCGCGCAGCACGCCCGTCGAGAATGTCCAAACGGGCTCAATCTTGTTTACGTTCTCGTTGGTGATCTGCTTCAGCTTGGAATACCGCTGATTCGCATAATCCCCGGCCTGCTGTGCCCAGTTGCCGCCTTGCTGCATTTTCAGCAGCTCGTCGTTTGCCGAAGCAGGCACGGATAACCCTGCAAGCAGCGCCGTGATTGACGCCGTCAGAAGTAATTTCTGCACTGTTTCTTCCTCCCTAAGATATTAAGAGTTTTAACATGCGCCCACCGGCAAACCGATTGACGAAGTTTTTCTCCCTTGCACTCATTATCCCTGGACGTAGGCCAGGCTTTAGGTAAAGGCATCGCGTTCTCTTACTGTAACGCCTTACCTTGTCTAAAAACCTCCTCATTCGTTGAGGCTCATCCCCCACGGTTTTTCTAGGAACGAGCGCAATGGTGCCTGCGACAAAGAGTAGCTAAACCAGCCCTAAACTGCAATAGCCATTATGACTAGAACGGACAATGTATAACGGCGCATAACGTAGAATTGAAGATTGCTTCAATATTGAATAACACATGAGCAAAACATGAAAAACCTTCGGACAGGTGGATACGCGCGCATAACCTCCATAGGTCATACGCCGCGCGCATCTAACGTTCCAAGGGGCTGGCGTCCATCAAAGAGACGGTAGGATAATGAAACAAAACAAGCTGCGGCGTGTCAATTGAGTAACGAAGCCTGTAACTCACATGTGATCGCTCGTGATGTGCTGCGATATCAAATATGACGATAGCAATATCAAATCGGGTGATAGAATTAACCGCGCGATAGGAAAATCAAATCGGACGATGGAATTATTGAATAGCATCACGATTCTTTTTACTGCCGGTGCTAGCCTAGTTGTGAGAGTTATAGGATTGACATTATGCGAACTATCCATGCAGACTTCAAACCGTGCAGTCGGAAGCATTCCGGCGGGGACGCGCAGGCAAGGCCAGCGCCACGCCTGCGTTCTGACAGCTAAGCTCAATAATAACGTTTGCGAAGGCGGAAACGATCCATGAAAACGCGCGCTGCTGTGGCCTGGAAGGCTGGAGAACCACTTTCCATCGAGACCGTGGACCTCGATGGACCCAAGGCCGGCGAGGTCTTGATCGAGATTAAAGCAACCGGCATCTGCCATACCGACGCCTACACCCTATCGGGGGCCGATTCGGAGGGGATGTTCCCGTCGATCCTGGGGCATGAAGGCGCTGGCATCGTCCGCGAACTCGGTCCCGATGTGCGCAACCTCAAGGTTGGCGACCACGTGATCCCGCTCTACACGCCCGAATGCCGCAACTGCAAAACCTGCCTCTCGCAACGCTCCAACCTCTGCACGGCGATCCGCGCCACTCAAGGCAAGGGCCTCATGCCCGACGGCACGTCGCGCTTCTCGCAGGATGGCAAGACGCTGTACCACTACATGGGTTGCTCGACGTTCTCCAACTACACCGTGCTGCCCGAGATCGCGGTCGCCAAGGTCCGCGAGGACGCGCCGTTCGACAAGATTTGCTATATCGGCTGCGGCGTTACTACTGGCATCGGCGCGGTGATTTATACGGGCAAGGTTTGGCCCGGTGCCAACGTAGTGGTGTTCGGCCTCGGCGGTATCGGCCTTAACGTCATTCAGGGCGCCAGGATGGTAGGCGCGGACAAGATCATCGGCGTGGACCTCAACCCGTCGAAGGTGCCCATGGCCCAGAAATTCGGCATGACGCATTTCGTCAACCCCGACGAGGTGGGCCGCGACAAGGTCGTGCAGGCGATCGTCGACCTGACGGGCGGCGGCGCGGACTTCTCCTTCGAATGCATCGGCAACATCCACACCATGCGCCAGGCGCTCGAATGCTGCCATCGCGGCTGGGGCGAGAGCATCATCATCGGCGTGGCTGCGTCGGGCCAGGAAATCTCCACGAGGCCGTTCCAGCTCGTAACCGGCCGCGTCTGGAAAGGCAGCGCCTTCGGTGGCGCCAGGGGCCGCACGGACGTGCCGAAGATCGTCGATTGGTACATGGAGAAGAAAGATCAACATCGACGATCTCATCACCCACACCATGCCGCTTGAAAAGATCAACGAAGCTTTCGACCTCATGCACGAAGGCAAGTCGATCCGCTCGGTCGTGATTTACTAGAGGAAGCGCGCTTTGACCCGGCCTCAGATTGTTTCGCAAAACAAAAGCTTCGGCGGCACGCAGTATGTGTACCGCCATCGCTCCGCCGAGACTGGAACGGACATGCGCTTCGCCGTGTACGTTCCGGCGGGCGCGGGGCCGGGCCGCAGCTTCCCGGTGCTTTGGTATCTCTCCGGCCTGACCTGTACCGAGGAGAATTTCACGGTCAAGGCGGGCGCGCAGCGCGTGGCCGCAGCACTTGGTTTGATCGTGGTGGCTCCCGACACAAGCCCTCGCGGGGAAGGCGTCCCTGGCGATCCCCAGGGCGCCTACGACTTCGGCCTCGGCGCGGGTTTCTACGTGGATGCCGTCCAAGCAACCCTGGGCCAAGAACTACCGCATGAGGTCGTATATCGAGCGCGAGCTGCCCGAGCTGATCGCGCTGGATTTCCCGGCCGACATGTCGAGGCAAGGCATCACCGGGCATTCCATGGGCGGCCATGGTGCGCTGACCATCGCCTTGCGCAATCCGGGCCGCTTTAAATCGGTGTCCGCGTTCGCGCCGATCTCCTCGCCAATAAACTGCCCTTGGGGGCAGAAGGCGTTGAGCGGCTACATCGGGGAGGACCGCCAAGCCTGGCGGGCCTACGACGCCTGCGCGCTCATCGAGGACGGCGCGCGCTTGCCGGATGTGCTCGTGGACCAAGGCACGGCGGATAACTTCTTGAAAGAGCAGCTAAAACCTGAACTCCTGCAAGAGGCCTGCGCCAAAGCCGGGATACCCCTCACGCTCAGGCGGCAGGAGGGCTACGACCATTCCTACTACTTCATCTCGACCTTCATCGAGGATCACCTGCGCTGGCACGCCCAACGCCTGAGCGCCTGAGAAGGTCTGTTTTGGCGGCCGCCTGTGCCGCCTTTTGGGAGGATGGAATGATACCGGCTCCGGTAGATTGCGTCGCTGGCAGCCATGAAAGACCCCCTCACCCCAGCCCTCTCCCCAAGGGGAGAGGGAGCCTCGCTTGGTTGGCCGCGGCTTTCGCGATCCTGTGCGGCGCCCTTTCTCCGGCCGCCGCGCAGGACATGCTCCGGCATCTCGACATGCAGTCGCCAGCGATGACGCAGGCGGAGATGACCCGCGCGGAAATCGAATCGCTCCTGAAGAGCCAGGCGGGCCGCCCGCTGGATTTGTCGAGCAAGGCGTTGAACGGGCTCGATCTTTCCGGCTTGGACCTGTCGCACGCGATCCTTCGGAATGCCCGTGTCAACAAGGCGAGCCTCAAGGGCACGAAGCTTGAAGGCGCGGTTCTGGACCAGGCTTGGGGCATCGGCGCCAATTTCAGCGGGGCGAATCTCAAGGGCGCCAGCCTGTTCGCGAGCCAGTTTCAAGGCGCAAATTTCGACGGGGCGGACCTTTCCGGCGCGCGCATCACCGCGGACCTCGGCAGGGCAAGCCTGAAAGGCGCGAATCTTGCCGGCGCGAATGGCAGTGCGGACCTCAAGAACCAGTCGATGGGCCTCATGACCGGAGTGTTCAAATCGGCCGACCTGACCGGCGCGAACCTTTCGAACGCAAATCTATTCCGGGCGAACCTGGAGTTCGCGAAATTGCGCGACGCGAATCTTTCTGGCGCGAACCTGAACGAAGCCGATGCCTCCGGCGCCGACTTCCGCGGCGCGGCCACGGATGGCGCCAACTTGACCGGGCTCGACATCAATTCGGCGCGGATCGACAAACCTTCAGCAAAGTCCGCCTTTGCCTCCGCCAAGAATGTGGAGGCAGCGATTAAAGAATAGCTGTGCCCACTGAGTGGCGCATGTGGAATGAAATATAGCCAGGAGGAAGCTAGATCACGAGTATTTGTCCGCGTGAGCGGCTGATTTGTGCCCTTATCCTCACACTACACTTTAACGTGATCCTGCCGGCAGATAGCCAAGACACTAACATTGATGTTATTACTGGATTGCAAGCGTGGCTGTCTGATTATCCGAGCACGGTCTAGGCAGTCATCGCGTTGCAGCCAGCCTAACCTCACCAAAAGGGTGATCTGAGGTACGAGAATGTTTTTTTGGAAAAAGAAGAACAATGGGAGGAGTGCGATGAGCGCAGTACATATCCATCCGGCGGTAGACAACGGGTTGAAATCCGAGTCGCCAAGCTTTGCGGGCGGCACATTGAAGTGCAGATGTGCCACCAATCCCGTGACGGTAAGCATCAAGGGGCAAGTCGCCCATGACCATGCTTGCGGCTGCACGAAATGCTGGAAGCCCGAAGGTGCGTTGTTCTCGGTCGTGGCCGTCGTGCCGCGCGATAACCTCACCGTGACGGCAAACGCCGACAAGCTCTACATCGTCGATCCGGCCGCAACCATTCAACGCCATGCCTGCCGTGGCTGCGGCGTGCACATGTACGGGCGCATCGAAAACACGAAGCACCCCTTCTACGGGCTCGACTTCGTCCATCCGGAGCTGTTTGCGGAAAACGGCTGGCAGCCGCCGCAGTTCGCCGCCTTCGTCTCGTCGATCATCGAGGCCGGCGCCGATCCGAAGAACATGGATGCGGTGCGCGGACGGCTCAAGGAGCTTCACCTGGAGCCCTACGACGCCCTGTCGCCCGGATTGATGGACTACATCGCGACGCATGTCGCCAAGGCGTCCGGCGCGCTCAAGCAGTAGCCGGCTTGCCCCCTCCTCATCGACGCTTCTCCTCCGGCTCCCCTCGGGGAGGAGCTTGGGGAGGGGGCCTTCTTCAACAGGATCGGAGCGGGCGCCAGCGTTCGCGACGATTCCCGTCGCGGCGAAGGCGCCGTTCTGGGCCGGCGGCGGGGAGCCTTGAAGTAACGCCATATTAACTCTCCTTGCTACACCGCCGGCCCCTTTGGGAGGGCCTTGGGAGCGCCTTTCGATTTTGAAGTAATATAGCACAAAGGTCTTGTGGAAGCGTTAAGCGCCTATGCCATTGATATAGCGGAGCTTTGTTGGCGCACCAACGCGGCGTCCGGCGCCGGCGGGGTCCATACATTGGTTAACTTCAAATATTCGCGTATATTTAACGGGGTTTTTGAGAAGTGGAATTCGACCAAAAACGAGAAGAGATTCGCAGAAATGCGCGCGTGTGAGACATGAACTGTGCGCGTTTACCATTTCTATATTAACTATGATAAGCCCTTACACGAAAATAACTATCTGTTAAGGCGAGAGCACCGGCGCCCGTAAGGCTTCCGGCGCAAATACCGTTCCAGGATGACGGCAGCCCAACGCAATCGGCCGGATAATACCGGCCGCCATAAGTCTTGACCGTTCCGCTGCCCCGCATCGTCATCGCGAGGCCGCCTTGGCGGCCGTGGCGATCCAGGGCACCCGCGCAAATCTGTGTTGCTTGTGGATTGCTTCGCTTCGCTCGCAATGACGGCAACGGTGTCAAAACATCTGACGGTTGGTATCACTTCAGCAAGCGCATTAGGGCACGCCCGGCTTGGCTTTTCGCCTCGCGGCAATCAACCGTACCTTCGCCATCAGGGTCAGCGGCTTTGAACCGTGCGGCAACGATGGCCAGATACTCATCCTTTGTCAGCGTCTTGTCCTTATCCGGATCGCCTGCCGCAAACTCCTTTTTCGACAGGCGGCCCTGCAGTTCTCCAACGGACAGAGTGCCCTCCTTGTCTTTGTCAAGTTTATCGAAAAGCGCGGAGGCAGCCTTGTTGGCCTCGCTCAAATCGAGGGTGCCATCATTATCCGGATCGAGGGCAGCAAACGCCGCGCATGTTCCTTTGGCGGCGGCGGCAGTGTAATCACAGGCAAGGCCAAAACCAGACACCAGCGCGATGGCGCACAATTGTGAGCGAAAAAGTAACATATGTTTCTCCCGTGAGGTGGGGGCACATATATCTGACAAGATATCATCTTGTAAATGGGAGGCGTCTCCAGCCTGGACGTTATCCCCCATCAAAGCTAGGGAGGTCATGACGGGGGATAATTTTTGCACCCGGCCGGAGAAAGGTATCCCGGTTCACACCGGCTTTGGTTCGAGCGGTGCGGCGGCGCCTAGAACTTGATCCGGAGGCCGCCATAGAAGGACAAGGGCTGGCCCGGCGAAATCATATCCGCGTTCGTCAGATTGGTGGAAAGCTGGCCTGAGACGTTCTGGATCTGCGTGTCGTAGAACGTGCCGTAGGTCGCGTATTTATGATCGAAGACATTGGTGATGAGCCCGTACAGCGTGACACCCTTTTCGATCTCATACGACGTGCGCAGGTTAACCACCCCATATCCCGGCAATTGCGGGTTCTGGTTGCTTTCATCGCCGAAGAAATATTGGCCGCTCGCCAGCACCGCATCCGCGCCAACCTTCCACTTATCCGTCAAGCCGTAGTCGAAACTCGCCTTCAGCCGGTGGGCTGGAATCGTGGGTATCCTGTCGCCGGGGTGAACGGCAATGGTGCCGGTATCGGGATCGGCGAAGGGATTGTTCGGCGAGGGAAGCGTAAGATTGCTCAGGAACCTCGCGTCTACGTAGGCGTAGTTGGCGTTAAAGGTCAGGCTCTCCCATCGGTATCTGAGGCTCGCCTCCACTCCCTGCCGCAGGCTGTTGCCCGCGTTCAGGAAGTAGCCGCGCGTGGTGATAATGGGAGAAGTAACATTCAGAATGTCGTCGAAGTTCTCCGTGTGGAAGACGCCTGCGCTCCAATCCATCCGGCCATAACCGAACGGGCTGAGATTGCCCCGGAAGCCGGCCTGCCAAGTCTTCGAAACCACCTGCTTGAGGGGCGGATCGCTGACCAGGAAGTTCTGCATGAGGCAGGGCTGGGCGGGATCCGCGCAACCAAGTTCGGCGGGCGTGGGCGCGCGGTTCGCCTCGGAATAGCCGCCATAGGCCGAGAGGTTCGGCATTAGCTTGTAGGTGAGGCCCGCCATCGGGTTGAAGCGCGTATAGATGTGATTGCCCGTGAGCAGCCCCGTGGGGTCGACGAGATCGAGTTCCTCGTAATTGTAGCGGCCGCCCACCGTCGCCGAGAGCGACTTGGTAAGATCCAGCGTATCGGTGAAGAACAGCCCGTAATAGTTCGTCGTGGTCTTGAGATTGACCGGCGCGATATCGATTGGGCCGCCCAGGATAGATGCCGTTGCCTGTAACGGTGAAGTTCTGCGTGTCGAGTGTGCCAAGCTCCGCGATGCTCGTGGTCTTCACCTCGCCGTGGTCCACGCTCGCGCCGGCGATGAAGATGTTGTTGAGCCCGAAGAGCTTCTCCTTGTCCGTGGCCTGTAGCGTGGTGCCGTAGCTCGTCGTGTTGTTCGTGGTGTAGTCGATCTCGCCAATCGTGCTGGCTGGGTTCGGGTAAAGCTTGCCGGTGAGCGATCTGATTTCCGGATCGATCTGTGACCGGGACGATCGTCGCCGTTGGCTGTCTGCAGGCAAAGCGGACTGGTGGCGTCGTAGCCCGAGTTGCCGGATCGATTCAGAATGTTGCAGGGCGCTACTTCCGAAACATTCCCGTCCAGGCGGTTCTGATGGAAGCTGCGCACGTAAGCGTTGCCGGACGCGGTCCAGGTGCTGGAAAGCTTCATGCTGCCATTCGCGGAGAGCATCGCGAGCTGGTTTTCCGTCACCTGCGGATTGGTGAAAACGGCGCCGTAATTCTGCGCTAGCAACTCGACCGGCGCCGGGCCAACCGCGCCAAGCTTGCTTTCCGCGCCGGTAAAGTTGATGTGGAACTCGGCGTCCTTGCTTCGCGCGCCCAGGTCCACGTACATGCGCTTGACGTCCGAGGGTGAAAGCTCGCGCCAGCCGCCGTCGTGAATGCCTTCGACCGCGACATAGGCGGCGAAATTGCCCACCTGCTTGCCGGCCTGGACCATCTCCTGGAAGCGGCCCCAGGAGCCGGCGCGCGTGTCGGACTCGACGCCGTGATAGCTGAAGCCGTCCTTCATGGCGATGTTGAGCGCGCCGCCCAGCGCGTTGAGGCCGTAGAGCGGGTTGCCGCTGACCACCGTGACGCCGCTGATCGCGTTCGAGGGGATCAGGTCCCAGTTCACCGTGTCGCCGAACACCTCGTTGATGCGGACGCCGTTCTGATAGACGGCCAGCCCCTGCGGCGTGCCTTCGACCGGGGACGCTGAAAAGCCGCGATATTGGACATTCACCGAGAAGCCATTGCCGGTAACGTCGCTGACGATCGCGCCGGGCACATATTGCTGGAGCGCGTCCTGGAGCGCGGGCGACCCCCCGCTCTGAATGTCCGCGCTCGAAACCAGGGACACCCCGCCGGGCACCTTGTCCAACGGGATCTCGCTGCCCTTGACCGGGGTCATGGCCACCGTCTGCTCCGCGGGCTCAGCCGCCGCCGGGGCAGCCGGCACCTCTGGCGCGGGCCGTTGGGGCCGCGTTGCGGGCGCGGCGGTACGGGCCGGGGCGCGCTTCCGCGCAGGCGCGGCTTTCGTCGCTGGTTTCGGACGTTCGGGCTCGGATTGGATAATCTTCACCGGCGGCAATACCACGGTCCCCGGCGAGGGCGATGTGGCACCGGGCTGCGGCTCTGTTGGCGCGGCGGGCGCTTGTGGTGCGGCACCAGGCGCGGGAGGCTGCGGCGCGGTTGGCGCTGGCGCCGCTGGCGGCTGCGGTTGCGCTGGCCCCGCCGGCGGGGTTTGCGACCCCCCCTCCGCCGTCTGCGCCGCGCTCATGATGGCAGGTTCAAACAACGCAGCAGCAAACGCCAAGCCCGCCAGAGCCCTCTTTACCATGTCATCCCCCAAGGCATTTCCAGTCTGGCATCAAAGTTGCGCCCCAGCACAATGAACCAGTAATGCTTAACCCAGCCTTTCCAGCGCCGCGAAGACTGTGCGCTTCCAACCAAACCTGAGGCAGGCGTCATTCCCGCGAAGGCGGGAATCCATGTTTGCAAATGCAGAGCAAGCTCTTGCATGGATACCCGCATGCGCGGGAATGACGTCCGGCGGCTGGCCTTTGATCGAAAGTGCTCCCGTCGAATCTCCTCTATGCTTGACCGATGCGCCGGTATACGAACTCCGGCGGCTCGGCGCTTGTCGACGACGCTGTGGCGCGGTTCAAAAGCCGGTGATGATGCGGCGAGAGGCTGCAAGCCGGATCGGCATCCGCCGCGTCGCCCGTCACCGCGAAGGCCTGGCAGCGGCAGCCGCCAAAGTCGATCTCCTTGCGCGAGCAGGAGCTGCAAGGCTCCTTCATCCAGCGATAGCCGCGGAAACGGTTAAACGCCTCGCCGTCGTACCAAATCTCGCGCAGCGGCCGGTCCTTGATGTTGTCGAAGCTGAGCGGCAGGCTCTCGGCCGCGTGGCACGGCAGCACCTTGCCCTCGGGCGATATGTTTATAACGTCCTTGGCCCAGCCGCCCATGCAGGGCTTCGGGAACTGCGCGTAATAATCCGGCGTGACGTAGTCGATGGCCAGGATGCCCTGAAGCCGCTCCTTCGCATCGGCCACAATCGCGGCCTCCTCAAGCACAAGCTCGTAAGGCGGGAGGAGCGCGGCTTCGTTGCGCGCGGCCCAGCCGTAATACTGGATATGCGCGATTTCGAGCCTGCCCGCGCCAAGCTCGACCGCCAGATCGATAAACGCCGGCGTTTCCTTGATATTGTGCCGGTGCGTCGGCGCGTTGATGGTGAGAGGCAAGCCTTCCTCGCGGACCCAGCGCGCGACTTCAAGTTTCTTGGCGAGGCTATTCTTGTAGTTGCCGATCCTGTCGGCGGTTTCCGGGTCCAAGGACTGCAGGCTGAGCTGCACATGATCCAGGCCGCACGCCGCGAGCGCTTTGAGGCGGTCTCGCGTTACCGTAACGCCCGAGGTGATCAGATTGGTGTAAACGCCACGCGAGCTGAGCACTTGGACCAGCTCCTCCAAGTCCTGCCGCACCGTGGGTTCTCCGCCCGAAAGGTGGACTTGCAGCACGCCAAGGTCCGCCGCTTGCGAGAACGCGGAAGCCCAAGTCTTCGTGTCCAGCTCGTCCGCCGCCTTCAGCAAATGAAGGGGGTTCGAGCAGTAGGGGCACTGCAGCGGGCAGCGATGCGTAAGCTCCGCCAGCATTCCCAGCGGAGGGCCAACGCGAACTAGTTCTCCCGCAGCTTCAAGAGGTGTAGATCCGTCCATGATTGTATGAACTCCAGCACGTCGGCCTGAATGGTTTCCACCGGCGCCGCGTAGTTTTGCGCGAGCTGCGCAGCAATCGAGGAGATGCTTCGCTGCCCGTCGCAAAGATTGAGGATGTCAACCGATACGGCGTCGGGCCAATAGACCCGCTCAGGCCCCAAGACCGCCAAGCGCTCGCGCACGGTGTCGTACCGCATGCGCACTCCTCTGGGGAAATAGGGCCTGCTATCGGCGCTTACCAGTACCCGCTCGCGGATCACGGCTTGAACGCTCCCGGCGGAACGAAGCCCGGCTCGACATAGGCGCAATAGAGCGCGTCGAGCTGCGCCCAGAGAACCTCGGTCTTGAAGATCAGCGCGTCGATCACGGCCTGCTGCGTGTCCGGCGTCTTGGCATGCTCCCTGACGTATTTGAGCGCGAAGGTTACGTCGCGCGGCGCCTGCGTCAGGCGCTTGCGGAAGTAGCCCATCATGCTGTCTTCGACGAAATTGTAGTTCGCGAGCATGCCTGCGATGCGCTCGGAGTGGATAGCCGGCGCGAACAGCTCGGTGAGCGAGGAGGCGATGCCTTCGAGAAGGGGCCGGTCGCGGACGAAGTTCAGATAGGCTTCCACCGCGAACCTCGTGCCCGGCAGAAGGCCGCGCGTGGACTGGACGTATTCGCGCGAAAGGCCCAGCGCATCGGTCAGCACAAGCCAGCGCTCGATGCCGCCCTGGTCCTCGCCGATGCCGTCATGATCGAAATAGCGCTGCCGCCATTCGCGCCGCATCTCGCGGTCCGTCATCTTGGACATCAGCGCGGTGTCCTTCTGCGGGATGATGGCCTGATAGTAATAGCGGTTCAGCGCCCAGGCCTGCACCTGGCCCTTATTCAGCTTGCCGCCATGCAGCATCTTATGGAAGGGGTGCAGATTGTGATAGCGGTTCACGCCGACTGAGCGCAGGGCCGCTTCAAGCTGGTCCGGCGTGAAGCCCTCCGGCGGAACCACGGGATCGGTTGTTGCGTCCGCATGAGTTATGAAAGCCATTTTCTGACACCTACCAATAGTTATAGGGTTTAAACGCTGAAGCTCATGCCGTCGTGGGAGATGTCCCAGCCGGCCGCTTTCACTGTCCTTTCCGCCTCCGACCCCAGTTCGAGCATGGGGTTGGTGGTATTGATATGTATGAAAGCTTTCCTGGCGATTGCCGGCTCCATCGAAGGCGTGCAGCGAACTGCCCTCGCCCGTGACCGGCACATGCCCCATGCGCAGGCTCGTCTTGTCCAGCACACCAAGATCGACCGCCTCGTTGTTCGTGAACAGCGTGCCGTCGAAGAGCATGGCCGCGGCGCCGTGCACGCGGCTTAAGCAGTTCGTCATCGATCTTCGCGCAGCCCGGTATGTAGAACAGCGAGCCGGAGCCGGGCGCGGTCAGCTTGAGCCCGATCGTGTCGCCGGTTTCGGTCCCGAAGCCCTCTTTCGTGGGATCTTCCAGGTAGAGCGCGATCTTGCCGTGGACCGGGAAGGCCTCGGCGATGACGCCAGTGCCCGCGATCTCAACCGGCTCGTTCAGCGGCAGCGCAAGCCGGCTAACCACATCGGGCGCAAGAATGCGGAAAACGCTGTTCTCCTTAAGGACCGACTGGACGCGCGCGGTTGCATAGACGCTGAACTGCTGCCTCTCCCTAAGGGAAAGAAGCCCGGCAACGTGGTCGATGTCGCCATTTGTCAGAACGACGGCCGCGATGGGCGAGTTGCGTAAGCCCCCCGAGCGGAGTGGCTGCAGCTCCTGTTGTGCTACGGATTTGCTGCCGGATATCCGGCGAAGCGTTGACGATGACCCAGCTTTTTCCATCGGCCGAAACCGCGATGCTGGACTGAGTGCGCGGAATGACGCGTTCGTCGCCATCCCACGCCATGCGCGAAAGCCTGGTATTGCAGTTCCACTGAGGAAAGCCGCCTCCAGCGCCCGCGCCAAGAACCTTGACGAGCAAAGCCTGTATTTTTCGCTTAAATTATTTCTTGCAAATGCGCTTTGCGGCGACATCGAGCGTGGACGGCAAGTAGCGCGTCACCTCGAAGCCTGCATCGATGCTGTCAACAGCCGGTTTTGTCCAGATTTTCATTTCGCTTCCTCCTATTAACCCAAGGCTTTTGCTTGGTTGTACATATACACTGACTTCCGCTTGGCACTCTGGCAAGAGCTAATTCCGGGTGGCTACCAAAGTACAAAGGACAAACTACCTTAAACTGGCCGCCAAAAGCCGTGACCGTTCAGCGGCCTCGTCCGTCATCGCGAGGCGGCCTTTGGCCGCTGTGGCGATCCAGAAAATGGCGCCGAGCCTCCGGCTCCTGGATTGCTTCGGGGCTTCGCCCCTCGCAATGACGCCGGCGGTCAAAACTATGGCGGTTGGCAACATGCAACCGGGCCAGGTCAGGCAGGCCGAAAATCCGCCTAAGGAACGATCTTAGCGCCACCCTGTTCCGGTCTTCTAAACAACTTTTCGCGAGGCGGGCCGGCTACTTGACTGAATAGTCGAAAGAAAAGGTCACGGTGTAAGGCTCTTTGACCAGCCCGGCCGGAGGAGGCGGGAACGGCACATGCTCCAGATTGGCCATGGCGGTCTCGTCCAGCAGGTGAACGCCGGAGCTTTTCACCACGCGGTGCGTGATAAGCTTACCCCCGGGCGACAGCGTCAGCTCGACCCCGACACGCCCCATTTTCACTTCCTTCGGCCTGATGGCATGGGTCACGATGGCCTTATAGATCTCCGCGTTGTAGAGCGAGAAGGCCTGATTGCGCCGAGCCTCCAAATCGCGGCTGATGGCGCGCTGCTCCTCCTGGGCGGCGGCGGCAAGAGATGGCGCGGAGGGACGTTCCTCCTGCTTCTCAACCGGATCTTCGACGGGCTTGGCCTGGATCGGGGCTTGCGGCGGCGCGCTCTCCTCGGGCGGAGGCGGGTCCATCTCGATGGCGTCCTCGCGTTTTGCCTCCTGCTGCTTGGTTTCGGGCACCGCATTCGACGCAGCCGACGCCTCTTGGCGCTCCGCATTTACCGCGTCCAGGCCAACGCTGTCCTCCGATTGCATCGTCACGGTCGCCACGATGCTCAGATCGTCCCTGCCCGCTCCGGTTTGCAGCGCTTCCTCGCGCGCGCCAAAGTCCGCGAGCGCGGCCATGGCGGCGGCATGCACCCCCAACGCTGCAACAATCGCTCCTGCACGGACCCAGCTCATTTTTCTCCCGGCCCCCCTGGAACCACGGTTTGAGGGGAAGAATTGCCAGCCTCGGCGCCGGGCGTCTGCGCGAGCAGCGAGATGCGCTGATAGCCCGAAGCGCCGATCCGGCTTAGCAGATCCATGACTTCCCCATAAGCGATCTTCTTGTCGGCGCGGACGTAAACAACCGCGTCCCCCTGCGAGGTCCGTAGCGCCGCCAGGCGGGGCACCAGCGATACCGCGTCGACGGGCTCATCGCGAATGGAAAGGCTTCTATCGGCGGCAAGCGTCACGACCACGGGCTTCTTGGTCTGGGCGATGGGCTGGGCGGTGGTCTTCGGCAGCTCCACCGGCATGCCCGCGACCAGGAGAGGCGCCGTCACCATGAAGATGACGAGCAGCACCAGCATCACGTCCACCATCGGCGTGACGTTGATTTCCGCCATCAGCTTGGGCTGCAGGGGGTCCTGAGCCCCGTTACCGGGCGCCGAGACTGCCATAGGTCAATCCTTGCTCAGCTTGCTCCACCGGATGTCCGTTCACGAAACCGGCCGTGACGGACGGGGCATAGGCGCGCTCCTTGGCGATGGCCACCACCGCCGCCGACAGCCGCGCGGCGACGCTGCTCAGCGCGACATTCGCCTGATTGTAGAAGAGAACCGCGGGAATCGCGGCCACGAGGCCGATGGCCGTTGCGAAAAGCGCCTCCGCGATGCCGGGCGCGACGGTGGCGAGGCTCGTGTCCCTGGCAGCCGCGATGCCGCTGAAACTGTGCATGATGCCCCAGACGGTGCCGAACAGGCCGATGAACGGCGCGGTCGAGCCCACCGTGGCGAGGAACGGAAGCCCCGTTTGCAGCCTCTGGATCTGGGCGCTGGCCTCGATTTGCAGGCTCCGCTCAAGGCGCGCGCTGAATTCGGAGCGGGCCTCGCCATAAGGCAAGGGCTCCGCATCCGCCACGGCCTGGAAGCGCTGTGCGAGCCAGTTCTGGGCCGTTGCCCCACGCAGGCCAGCGGTAAGCTCGGACACATGCCTCGAAAAAGCGAGGATGCGGAAGAGCTTCTCAAACGCGATCGCCCAGGACGCGACCGAGGCGGCGGCAAGCAGGAACAGCACCCCCTTCACGACTGGGCCGGCATTGATCATCAAGTCGAAAAACGGCAGGTCCATCGTTCCTCCAGCCAACGCGCGTATCGTACTTGAAAAACAATAACCCGCGGCGTGTCAAATGGTATATTATTACATGGTAGATACGGCAGCGAAGATATAGCTGAATTTGGGTGGAAGCTCAGCCCACGGCGCGCGAACACACTGATTAGGGCCGCGGCCCCGCGCCGGAAGGCAGCAGCAAGCATTATGCGATAGATCGGCTTTGCAGGGGGAAACAATTATAATTGAGGTGTGGTTGAACGGCCGCACCTGCGCCGGGAAGCGCGATCCGATGTTCCTGCTATCTCCTGGCGTGTCGAGATCGGCGACTTGTACAAAGCGCAAAAATGTGCTGTAACCGCAGCGAAGCAAACGGATCGACCCATGGCCATCGCACGCGCCTCCATTACCGCGATCATTCCCGCCCGCACCCACTCGGCGGCGAACGCGGCGCGCGGCCTGCTTCTTCTCCTTATTCGCCCCTGAGCGCTGGCTGCCCAGTTCAAGGGCGAGCGCTTGGGGGTTAAAGCCCGGGCGCTCCATTAGAGGCCTTGCCCGGTTCGTGATATCTTCCGCATATCTGGCAAGGAACCTTGAATTATGACCGAATTTCCGCATTCCGAAGCAGCAAACGCTCCCGCCCCGCGATCCGAAAAAGACCGCGTATGGATATTGGACACCACGCTGCGCGACGGCGAGCAGTCGCCCGGCGCCTCGATGACCCATGAGGAGAAGCTCGAAGTCGCCGTCCTGCTGGACCAGATGGGCGTCGACATCATCGAGGCCGGCTTCCCGATCGCGTCGAACGGCGATTTCGAGGCGGTCGCGGAGATCGCCAAGCTCGTGAAGAACGCGGTAGTGTGCGGACTGGCGCGCGGCAATGACAAGGACATCGACCGTGCCGGCGAAGCGGTGCGCCATGCCAAGCGGGGCCGCATCCACACCTTCATCGGCACCTCGCCGATTCACCGGCAATATCAGCTCCAGATGAGTGCCGAACAGGTGTTCGAGAAGGTGGTCGCCTCGGTGACGCGCGCGCGCTCGCACACCGACGACGTGGAATGGTCGGCGATGGACGCGACGCGCACCGAGCCCGACTTCCTGTGCCGCTGCGTGGAAGCCGCGATCAAGGCCGGCGCCACCACGATCAACATCCCCGACACGGTCGGCTACACGGTGCCGGAGGAGATGTACGAGATGATCAAGATGCTGCGCGAGCGCGTGCCGAACGCCGACAAGGCGATCTTCTCGACGCACTGCCACAACGATCTGGGCCTGGCCGTCGCCAACACCCTGGCGGGCGTGCGGGCGGGCGCGCGCCAGATCGAATGCACCATCAACGGCCTCGGCGAGCGCGCCGGCAACGCCGCGCTGGAAGAGGTCGTGATGGCGATCAAGACCCGCGGCGACGTGCTGCCCTACTGGACCGGCATCGACACCACGATGATCACCCGCGCCTCGAAGCTGGTCTCCACGGTGACGCGCCTTCCCGGTGCAGTACAACAAGGCCATCGTCGGCAAGAACGCCTTCGCGCACGAAGTCCGGCATCCATCAGGACGGCGTGCTGAAGAACGCGCAGACCTACGAGATCATGACGCCGGAAAGCGTCGGCGTGCGCGCAAGTTCGCTGGTCATGGGCAAGCATTCCGGCCGGCACGCCTTCCGCGAGAAGCTGAAGGAGCTGGGCTACGATCTCGGGCGACAACGCCTTCGAGGACGCGTTCCACCGCTTCAAGGACCTGGCCGACCGCAAGAAGCACGTCTTCGACGAGGACATCGAGGCGCTGGTCGATCAGGAGATGCCTCCGCGAAGGACCGCATCAAGCTGCTGTCGCTGACCGTAATCGCCGGCACCGGCGGCCCGCAGAAGGCCACCGATCACGCTCGAAGTGGAGGGCGAGCATCACACCGCCGAAGCGACCGGCGACGGGCCGGTGGACGCGACCTTCAACGCGATCAAGGCGATCGTGCCGCACGACGCGCGGCTGCCGCTCTATCAGGTGCACGCGGTGACCGAGGGCACCGACGCGCAGGCCGAGGTGACCGTGCGGCTGGAGGAGAACGGCAAGGTCGTCACCGGGCGCGGCGCGGATACCGACACGATCGTGGCTTCGGCGCGGGCCTATGTCTCGGCGCTGAACAAGCTCTCCATCAAGCGCAACCAAGTGCACGCGCAGTCGGGCGCTTCGGGCGCGTAACGCCAAAGCCGGGGCGGGGCCAAGCGCTCCGCTCCGCAAGCCTGCGGTGCGCGCCGTTAGGGCGGCGTTAACCGCGATGGGTGGCGTTTCCTGCCGGAATTTGGCGCCGGGGCCTGCTTGGTTCATGGCGCCAATATAACATGAGGGATCTTTCTAAAATTTTAAGCACCATATAACGCATTGATATAATTATGTATTTTTCATGGTGCGCGCGCGTGCCGCCGAAGAAAAATGCGCCGTTTCCAGGTTAATTTGCGAGTTGCTGGCATATTTAACGGGATTCAGGGAACGCGGAAATCGACCCGAAACGCGGAAAAATTCGCAAAAAGTGACGCGAAGAAAACATCGCGCGCAGGCGTTTACCATGCCGGCATTAATCATGATCGGCTGCATTATGGGCTTCACCTTCCGTTTAGGAAGCAGCTTGCAATTGCTCGCCGCAGTTAGATATTATAGACAAGTTGGATAATGAGGCGCACCCATGAAGATCACCTCCACCGAGTTTCAGCAGAATGTGGGCCGCTACCAGGATGCGGCGCTTTCCGAGCCCGTCATCATCACAAAGAACGGCCGCGACAAAACCGTGCTCATCTCCGCCACCGCCTTCGAAACGCTGGTCAAAGGCCGCGTAGCCCGGCGCATGGAGGACTTGGACGGTGAAGCGCTCAAGGCCATCGCCGCCGCGGAGGTTCCGGCTCAGTTCGCATACCTTGATAACATCAGCCTCGATTAGGGGCTGACGTTGCCTTTGCCCGCGCCGCATCCAGGCCTCGTTATCTCCTGTTCCTATCTCTGGCAGGACGCTCAGCGCCGTGGCGGGGCAGGAAGGCCGGAAAGACCGCCCCTGCCGATTTAGTTTTCCTTAAGCTCTGGGCACGCCATTGGAGCCTGCGGCAAAAGTGCGGTCACTGTGTGGCCCGGCGGGCCTGCGCCTCGGCATACAAGGCCTGCTCCTCCGCGAACGCCCGTGCGACGCTGGGGCGCTTCTTCAGGCGCGTGTAATAGTCATGAATTGCCGGCCACTTTTTCAACTCGACGGGCGTAACCATGTACCAGTTGAGCACTGTGAAAAGATATGCGTCCGCAACGCTGAACGTGCTGAGCAGGAATTCCCGCCCGGCAAGGTAGCTATTCAAGTATTCCAGGCGGCGGTTGCCCTTTTCGAGCGCCTGACTCTTGGCTTCGGCGGGAACGCTTGGGTCGAAGAATGGCGAAAATATCGCCTTGTGCAATTCCGTACCCGTGAAGCACAGCCATTGCTGAAGCCGTAACCGCTCCATCCCGCCCTGCGGCGCGAGCCCAGCAGCCGGAAAGCGCTCCGCGATATACTGCAGGACCGCTGGATTTTGCGTAAGCACCTCGCCATCGTCTGTGCGGATAGCTGGCACTTGCCCAAGCGGGTTCACCGCGAAAAAGTCCTCTCCGCCAAGAGTCCGCTTCGTCATAAGATCGACTTCGGCAAATTGCGCTGACGCACCGGCCTCATAAAGCGCGATACGGGAGGCCATCGAGCAGGCAAACGGCGAGAAATAAACGTCCATTGCGATCTCCGCATTGAATTTTGTACCGTATCGTACAAATATCAGGCGGGCGCGGCTCGGGTCAAGGAATTGTTTGCGAAATGGTACAAAAAGAAGAACCCAAGCGGCGCGGGCGCCCCCGGTCCTACGATCCGGAACAGGCGCTCCAGCAGATCATGGAAGCCTTCTGGAAAACCGGATATTCCGGCACCTCTCTGGACGATTTGTCCGCCGCGACCGGCCTTAACCGGCCCAGCCTCTACGCTGCCTTTGGCGATAAGCGCGCGGCCTACCTCAAGGCGCTGGCCCATTACCGGCAGCTCGCCTCCGGCCCCATCGGCCAGGCGCTATCCTCGGGCGGCCCTTTGTGCGACGTGCTGATGCGGGTATACCGTGCCGTGCTGTCGCTCTATTTCTCACCGGAAGGCGAGCCGCGGGGGTGTTTCATCATTGGGACCGCAACCACCGAGGCGCTCGAAGAGCCAGAGATCCGGGCGGTCCTCATGAAAGGTCTGCGGCAGCTGGATGCGGGTTTTGCTGCGTGCTTTGAAGCCGCGCGTCAACGCGGCGGAATTCTGGCAAATGCGGACACTGCGGCGCTTGCCTCCATGGCGTCGGCGACGCTCTACAGCCTCGCGATCCATGCGCGTGCCGGTGCCTCGCGCGAGGAACTAGAGAAACTGGCTCAGGGAGCAACCGCTGTCATATGCGGTCAGTGTCCATCCGCTCCAGCAGCCGCGCCGTGAGGTACGCCTCTCTTCCGTGCATACACGCTAAAATATGAAATGCCAGATGCAAGGTTCCTGCTTGTTCGAAGCGCTCAACCCCTGTCCCTCTCCCTCTGGGAAAGGACATCTTTGCGCGCTCCGAGCGTTATTCAGGCCGCCAAAGTGGCAAGCTCGCCAAAGCGAGCTTGCATGGGAGAAGTACAAGATGAGGGGAGACACCTCTGAGCAAAGCACCGCTTCTCCGCAAGTCCTGCGCTGCGGCTATCCGGCTTTGGAGTATCTCAGCACCGGCTCGCGGGCGGCGCGGGTTTCGTCCAGCCTGCTGCGCGGGGCGAAGCGTGGCGCGGCGTAAACCGCTCCGCATCGCCAGCCTTCGCCGCGTCCGCCAGTCCCCGGATGGCGTCGATGAACTGATCGAGGCTTTGCTTCAACTCCAATTCCGTCGGCTCCACGAGCATCGCGCCCGAAACCACCAGCGGGAAATACACCGTCATCGGATGAAAGCCCTCGTCGATCAGCGCCTTGGCGAAGTCGAGCGTGGAAACGCCCGTTCCCTTGAGGAAGCGGTCGTCGAACAGCACCTCGTGCATGCAGGGGAGGTTTCATCTTTTGCAAGGCTTCGGCGAACAAGGGTGGCAAACGGTCAGCCGGGCGCCAACCGAGGTCGCCTCCTTTGAGAGCATCCTGCGCGTCGGAATATCCGGCGGCCACTTGGGCGAACGAAGCGCCACCGCGCAATTTGGCCAAGGCCTGATCGGCGCGATCGCGGTAAGACTGGATCTTGTCGGCGCTGGCCTGTTCCGGCACGACGATCAGAATGTGGGCGAGCTGCAATTCCTCGCCTTTGCCTTCCTGGCGCGCCTGATTGCTCAGGAAGTTATCGACGTCGTTTTCGCTGACGACCAATTTGCTGTCGACCTCTCGTTCACGCAGCCTGGCCGATATCATTTCGTTGCGTATCTCTTCACGGAATTCCTTGAAGTCCGTGCCCTCCTGCTCCAGTTTTGCGCGGAACTCGGCGACAGAAGCATATTTGTTTTGCTGTGCGATGCGCAGGATGGTCTTGTCCAGCGTGGCATCGTCGATGCGCAAGCCGACCTCTTTGGCGAATTGTGCCTGGAGCATTTCCATGATCATGCGTTCGAGCACCTGTCTTTCCAGCACATCCCGGTCGGGAAGTGCGGTTTTCTGCTTTTGCAGCATCTTCGTTACGCTGACGATGCGCTTATCCAGTTCGCTCTTGGTGATGACATCGTCGTTCACCACGACCTCGATCCGGTCGATCGGCACGGCCGGTTTTGGAGGTTCTGCTGCAGAGGCGGCAACGGCGATGAAAAGCAGGATGAGGGAGAAAAACTTATTGTTCAGCATGTATTCTTTCGGTTATCGGTGATTCAACGCAAACCCTGTGCAGGCTGCACGGCCGGCAAACTGTTCATTTTGGTGTAACCAGGCACGCTGAGACGCAAGGCATCCAGCGGATCAGAACCGATGCGCACCAGATCGTTCAGTTCCAATTGCAGGAAAATCCCGGTGGATCTGTTGCTGGTGGCGGTCATGATACTTTGCGCCACCAGTCGCATCGTCCAGCAGGCCTGATTATACTCAAGCCCCGCCAATGTTTCGGTAGCACGTTTATCCTGCAGCGAGTAGTTCATGCGCGCAACGCCCATCCAGCGGCCATACAGCGGCCATTGCGCCGAGACATCGGCCTGATGCAAGGTATCGCGCGTGAAGCGGTAACCAAGATTGAGGATCTTGCCGGCCTCGGGTTTGTAATGCGCCGTGACGTTATAGGCTTCGGTGTGGGACTGGTTGGGGTTGTACTGGAGCAGGCTGTCCAGCGACCATGCCCGGGTCAATCTGCCGCCCAAGCCCATCAGGATATCCGAACGGCTGTTGTTATCCGTTGGCGAGACCAGATTCACCTGCGGGGAGGTAAAGTTGAAACGTTCTCCCAGCATGACGCGCAAGCGTTCAGTGCCGCCATCGTTGTCGATCATGCGCGAGGTCAACGCCAGTGTCGCCATGTTGGCATCGCCCACGCGGTCGCTGCCGTAGAAACGGTTCTCGGTGAATATCTGGCTGAAAGTGAAGGGCGCCTCGGCCGAGTCGAATACAGGCATCCGGCTTTGATCCTGATATGGAATGTATACATAGTAAAGGCGCGGCTCCAGCGTCTGGACGTAGTCACCGCCAAAAGAGGGGGCCCAATCCCGTTCGAAAGCCATGCCGCTGTCCATGCTGAAGATCGGAAGCGTGCGCTTTGCGTCCGGCAAAGACGAGGTATTGTTTGTCCCCATCTGGTACTGCGTGTAATGCACGCCCAATTTGGGCGTCAGGTAATAACCCGGATCGCTCGATAACGGGAAGCTTGCCGAGGGGTAGATCACCAGACGTTCGCCGTTGACCAAAGTCTCATGGCGGAAATCGTCATATTCGCTGACCAGCGTGATTTTGCTTGATGCCAGGGTCTGCTTGGCATTCAGATTGAGCTGCGGTTGCCGCCGGTATGGCGCTACTATCGGCGCGAGCGGGTCCTGCAAGGTCTGATAGCGCTGCACGCGCGCAGAAGCCGACCACCAGCCTGCGCCATAAGTGAGGACGCCGTCGCGCAGCAGGTTGCTCTGCGATGTGCCGCTGACCAGACTCGACAGATCGCGGAAATAGTCATCGTCGGAAACGCGATTCAGATTCAAGCCCAGCCCAAACCCGCCGCCCAGATTCTGCCCATGTCTCAACGACATGTTTGTGCGCGTCATGCCGCTCACCCGGTCATTGGGCAATATATCGTAATGCACTTCGCCGCCATAGTTCGGTTCCAGGTAACGGAACTCGTTGTTGAGCTGTGTACCGCGTTTGGAAATGAAGCGCGGCGCGAGGGTGGCATCGAAATTGGGTGCGATGTTCCAGTAATAGGGAACCAGGATTTCAGTGCCGCCCTTGTTGGTGCTGCCGAAGGTGGGTCCCAGGAAACCGGAACGGCGATTGTCGTTCAGGCCGAAGTCCATCCAGGGCGTATAGAGTATCGGCACGCCCTTGAATTCGACGCGTGCATTGTGGGCCACGCCGATTTGCGTCGTGCGGTCGATATCCAGGCTGCTCATGTGCAACAACCAGTCATCGTCGCCCGCCGGACAGGTGGTGTAGGTCGCATCGTCGAAGGTGTAGTTCTTCCGGCCTTCAATATGCAAAACACTGGCTGTCCCGCGCGAGTGGTTCTCGCTGAATTCATACTGGGGCTGGTTCATTTCGCCGAGATCGCTGTCCAGGTTCAGGTTCAGCACCGGGCCGCGGAGAACGGCGCCATTCTGCTCTATACGCACCGAACCTTCGGCCAGCACATCCTTGCTCACTTGCCCGTAACGCAGGTGATCGGCGCTGATCACCTGCCCGTTTTGCCGCAGCTCGACATTGCCATAAGCTTCCAGGTATTCATCCTTCTGTGCCTCGACATGATCGGCACTGATAAAGGCTGCAGTTCCTTCCGATGTGGTGGGGCGCTTCTTGATATTGCGATCCAGTTTCAGCGGCAACGGGGCATCCTCCGCATGGCCAGGCAGCGGAAACAATCCAAGCACGAGGAGCAAAACAGGGGAAAAACGAAAACGCATGGTGCGGGGCGAATATATTAAGGTGCTAAAATCGCACAAAACCATCATTAAGGCAATCAAATGCAACGTCAAAAGCAGCTTACCGACTGGCTTTCCAGCCTGTATCCGAATGAAACCTTCACCATCGCTCCCGCTTCTGCCGATGCCAGCTTCCGCCGCTACTTCCGTGCGACCTTTGCCGACAAGACCCTGGTCGTCATGGATGCGCCGCCGCAACATGAGGACTGCAAGCCCTTTCTGCATGTCGGCAAGCTGTTCGAAGATGCCGGTGCGCATGTGCCGCATGTCTACGCACAAGATCTGGCACAAGGCTTTTTGCTGCTGGCCGACCTCGGCAACACCACCTACCTGCAAGCACTGTGCGGAGGGAATGCGGGCAATGCGTCCAGCTCTATGGCGCCGCCACCGATGCGCTGATCAAGATCCAGCTTGCCTCGAAGGAGAACGAACTGCCGCCGTATGACGAGGCGCTGCTGCGGCGCGAGCTGAACCTGTTCCCGGAATGGTATATCGCCAAGCACCTCGGCATCACGCTCAGCGACAAGCAGAAAGCCAAGCTGGAAGAGGTGTTCCAGCGCATCCTGCGCAACAACCTGGCCCAGCCTGGGGTGTATGTGCATCGCGACTACCATTCGCGCAACCTGATGTACGTCGCCGAGAACAACCCTGGTGTGCTCGACTTCCAGGATGCCGTGTATGGCCCCATCACCTACGACCTCGCCTCCCTGTTCAAGGACGCCTACATCAAGTGGGAGGAGGAGGAGGTCATTGACTGGCTGATCCGCTATTGGGAAAAGGCGCGCAAGGCCGGGTTGCCGGTGCGCGAGGACTTCGGCGAGTTCTACCGCGACTACGAGATGATGGGCGTGCAGCGTCACATCAAGGTGCTGGGCATATTCGCCCGCCTCTACCACCGCGACGGCAAGGATGGTTACCTGAAGGACATGCCGCTGGTGATGGACTACCTGCGCCGTGCCTGCGAACGTTACATCGACCTCAAGCCGTTGCTTAACCTGCTGATGGAGCTGGAGCAGCAGGTACTCAAGGGAGCCTCGATTTGAGCTGCGGTGCATCGCAGCCCCTCATCCAACCTTCCCCCGCATGCGGGAGAAGACAATCGTGAAAGGCATTTTTAATGCGCGCAATGATCCTGGCTGCCGGACGCGGCGAACGTATGCGCCCACTCACCGACCATACGCCCAAGCCGCTGCTGCAGGCAGGTGGAAAACCGCTCATCGTGTGGCATATCGAACGGCTGGTGCATGCTGGCATCACCGATCTTGTCATCAACCACGCCCACCTGGGCGACCAGATCGAACAGGCGTTGGGCGACGGCAGCCGGTTTGGTGCAACGATCCGTTATTCGAACGAAGGCACGGCGCTGGAAACGGCCGGCGGCATTGCCTTTGCGCTGCATCTGCTGGGCGAGCAACCGTTCGCCGTGGTCAACGGCGACATCTACTGCGACTACGATTTCCGCCACCTGCGGCCCGCGCCGCAGCACTGGCCAACAGTGCCGACATGGCCCATCTGGTGCTGGTGGACAATCCCGAACACAACCTCAAGGGCGATTTTCTGCCTGCATGAAGGTCGAATAATCGATTCGGCACTCCCCTCGGCACTCAGCACTGACTTTCAGCGGCATCGGCCTGTACAAACCGCAACTGTTTGCCGGCATCCCGCGCGGAAGCAAAGCGCCGCTCGCACCGCTATTGCGCGAGCAGATCGCACTGGGCAAGGTCAGCGGCGAGCACCATCGCGGCACCTGGGTCGATGTCGGCACGCCGCAGCGGCTGCAGGAACTCGACAAGCAACTGCGCGCATCGCAAAATGATTCCCATGACTGATTACGCACCCTACGCCGAACGTCGCAAGCGCCTGCAAACCAGGATGCAGCGGGGTATCGCCGTCATTCCCACGGCGCCGGAAGTCGCGCGGAATGCCGATTCTCATTATGACTACCGCCACGACAGCCATTTCTATTACCTGACCGGCTTCACCGAGCCGGAAGCGGTACTGGTGGTCATCGCGGGCGACAATCCGCAGAACATCCTGTTCTGCCGCGAAAAGAATGCGGAGCGCGAGGTCTGGGACGGCTTCCGCTACGGCCCCGATGGCGCAAGCGAGAAATTCGGTTTTGATGCCGCCTATCCCATCGCGCAACTGGATGAGAAACTGGCCGAGTTGATGGGCAACCAGCCGCTGCTGGTTTATCCGGTTGGCGCGGATGCATCCTGGGATGCGCGCATCATCAGGTTGCGCGAAGCCGTGAAAGCGAAGGCGCGCAGCGGCATTCGTGCGCCGAAAGAGATACGCGACGTGCGCGAACTGCTCGACGAGATGCGCCTGATCAAGGACGCCAGCGAGCAGGACATCATGCGCCGGGCAGCGAAGATATCCTGCGGGGCCCACCGCCGTGCCATGCACTTCACCCGTCCCGGCATGTTCGAATACGAAGTCGAAGCAGAATTGCTGCATGAGTTCTGCCGCCATGGCGCCCGCCATCCGGCCTACACCAGCATCGTCGCCGGCGGGGCGAACGCCTGCACGCTGCATTATGTCGGCAACAACGCGCGCCTCAATGGCGGCGACCTGTTGCTGATCGATGCAGGCTGCGAACTTGAAAGTTATGCTTCCGACATTACGCGCACGTTCCCGGTCAACGGCAAGTTCAGCCCGGCGCAGAAAGCGGTATATGAGATCGTGCTGGCGGCACAGGCTGCCGCCATCGCCGCTGCCCAGCCGGGCAGGCCGTGGAATGCGCCGCATGAAGCGGCGTTGCGCGTATTGGCACAGGGTTTCATCGACCTTAAACTATGCAAAGGCTCGCTGGAATCGGTGCTCGAGACCGAAAGCTACAAACAGTATTACATGCACCGCACCGGCCACTGGCTGGGGATGGACGTGCATGACGTCGGCGAATACAAGCTCGACGAACAATGGCGCCCGCTGCAAGCCGGCATGACGCTCACGGTCGAGCCCGGCTGCTACATCCGCCCCGGTGACGACGTGCCGCGCGAGTTATGGAACATCGGCATCCGCATCGAGGACGATGTGCTGATCACCGCGAACGGCAACGAGGTGCTCACGCTGGATGCGCCAAAGACAGTCAAGGAAATCGAGGAGGCCATGCGCCATGAATGAATCCAGATGCGATGTGGCCATCATCGGCGGCGGCCCCGTCGGCGCCGCGCTGGCGATAGCCCTGCAGGGCAACGACCTGAACGTGGTGCTGCTGGAAGCGCGCGAATCGGAGATCAACACCACCGACCCGCGCTCGCTTGCGCTGTCCTACGGCACGCGCCTGCTGTTGCAGCGCTTGGGCGCCTGGGACACGATCCCGAACGTCAGCGGCATCAAGACCATCGAGGTCACGCAGAAAGGCTCAACCGGGCACACCACCTTGCGCGCCAGCGAATTGAACGTCGCTGAAATGGGCTATGTGCTTCCCTACACCGCCCTGCATGCGGCATTGCAGCAGGTTCTGGTCCGTTCCGATATCCATAGCCTGTATGGTGCTGCAGTCAGCGAACTCGGCAGCGAGAATGGCAACGCCAGGATCACCTACCAGCGCCAGGGACAGGAATACACACTCCATGCCCGGCTGGCCGTGGTAGCCGACGGCGGCAAGCTGCTGGAAGCATCGCACCCGCCCGAGATCACCGACTACGGCCAGAGCGGCATCATCGCCCATGTCACCAGCTCCCAGCCGGACAACGGTGTCGCTTTCGAGCGTTTCACGCCGCAGGGGCCGATGGCGTTGCTGCCTTACCTGGACGGATATGAACTGGTATTGACTGCCGCGCATGAAAAGGCGCAGGAGATGCTGAGCTGGGATGAGGCGACTTTCCTGAGCTACCTGCAGGGGCATTTCGGCGAACGCGTCGGCACCTTCACCAGCGTCGGGCGGCGCGATTGTTACCCATTGCGCCTGAAACGCGCTCCCGACATCACCTTTCCCTATACCGTGCTGATCGGCAATGCCGCGCAAACGCTGCATCCGGTGGCCGGGCAGGGGTTCAATATGGGTATCCGCGATGCCTGGGAACTGGCGCAGGTCATACTCGACAGCGCGCCGGACGGTATCGGCTCGGCAGCGATGTGTGCCGCCTATCGCAAATCGCGCCGCATCGACCGCAACGCCGGCATCCGCTTCACCGACGGCCTGGTGCGCCTCTTTTCCAACGATTTGCCGCTGCTGGGGCAGGCACGCTCCGCCGCCTTGGCATTGCTGGATCACATCCCGCCGGCCAAGAAATTCGTGGCGAAGCGGATGATGTTCGGTGCGAATGGCTAAAACTGCAAATACCGCTTACACTTTCGCATCGCATCATGTATTTGTATTGAGAGAATTCTGCCATGTTCAAAAAGATTGCTAGCGCGTTCGGGCTGTCCAGCGCATCAGACAAGGAAGTGACCGAGGTCATCAATATCTATGACGCCGTATTGGCACACCAGGCCTGGAAGAAGCGCTTGATGGAATACATGGACGGCCGCTCCAAAGAGGACCTTCAGCCCAGCAAGATCTGCAAGGACAACCTGTGCGTGCTGGGCAAGTGGATCCACAGCAACGGCAAGGTTCAATTCGGCAAGGAACAGGTCTTTGTCAAACTGGTGGACGAACATGCTAAGTTTCACGTCGACGCCGCCAAGGTCGTCGAGGCGCACCAGGAGGGCAAGGAAGAACTTGCCAGAGAAATCCTGGCGGGAAGCTTCGAAGAACAATCCAGAAAGACGATAACGTGCCTGGCCAAGCTGAATACCATCGTCGAGGCTCACAACCAGAAGCTTGAGAATCAATGAAATGCTTCAAATCCCGCACCCGTTGCTCACCGCAGCCAACTGCAACTAGGACTGCGCACAGTTCACTGTCCTCAGCGTCGAAGAAGCCTTTCGCGAAAAGAATAATGCCAGGGGCAAACGGCGAATGAGCGCTGAGCGGCAGAATACCCGGCTTTCCATCCTTTTCGCTGACATCAGCGGAAGTACCGCGCTATACGACAAGCTTGGAAATGAGCTGGCGCTCCAGGTCATTTCGCGCACGCTGGACATCCTGATCAACGAAATGAAGTTGCATCAGGGCACGCTGATCAAGACCATAGGCGACGAGATCATGTGCACCTTCCCCGATCCCCTCGCTGCGGTCGTTGCAGCCCAAGCCATGCAATTCGCACTGGAAGGCCAGTATCCGGTAAATGGGCACCCGATCTATGTGCGCATCGGGATTCATCACGGGGATGTCATTCTGGAGTCGGGCGACGTATATGGCGACGCCGTGAACGTTGCCGCGCGCGTCACGGCCATCACGCGCGCGCGCCAGATCCTGGCCACGCAGGAAGTTGTGGACATGCTGCCGGCCGAATTGAACAAGAAAGCGCGACCGGTCATGCGTGCCGAGTTGCGTGGCAAGGAGAATGCCACGGCCGTTTTCCAGATCCTGTGGGAAAAAGATGACACGATGAGCACGCGCATCGGCATGTCCTCCTTCCGCAAACCTGCCGAAGCCCAGTTCAAGCATGAGCTGTTGTTGCGCTATCACCAGCAGGTCCTGTCGCTGAACGAGCAGCAAAGGAGCGCCCTGCTGGGGCGCGGCGATACATGCGACCTGGTGATACAGAACAAGCTGGCATCGCGCCAGCATGCCCGCATCGAATACAGCTACGGCAAATTCCTGCTAACCGATCACAGCGCAAACGGCACCTACGTCCGCTTCAGCGACAACCAGGCCGTTCAACTGCACCAGCAACAGATCGTATTGCACGGATCGGGCAGCATCAGCCTTGGGCAGGCCTTTACCGAATCGCCAACAGAAGTGATCGAATACATCCTGCAGTAAGCAGTTCGTACTGGAAACGGCTGCTTCTCGCGGGCAGCAGGAGCAACAGCCCATACGTCTGACACTCAGGCGTCAAAGAGGCGTCCGAAAATAACACCGGGGAGTGCCATGGCAGCTGATTACGATCTCATTCTGCACGAACTGCGTAAAGCAAAGGCGGCGCACATCAAATGGCGTTCTTATGCGTATGCAATGCTGGCCGGTCTTGAGATCGACGCCGAATACACCCCGGTGGAACACACCGATTGCGCTTTCGGCAAGTGGTACCACGGCGCGGGTAAGGAATATTTCGGCTACCTGGATACCTATGCCGGCATCGCCGTACCGCACCAGATATTGCACCAGCTATATAACAAGACCTATGAAATGATCCAGCAGGGCAATTTCGAGGAGGCCGAAGTGGATGCCAGACTGCTGACCGAGCTTTCTCGCCAGGTAATCGAGGCACTGGAGCTGGTGGAGCGCGAGGTCGAATCCCTCAGGTAAGAAAAGACGCAGACCAGCCTTAGTAGCAGAAAACCCGCAAACAGGCGGCTGGTTTCTCCTCGTTACGACGCAGCCAGCCGCTTCAACAGTTTCTCGTGTATCCCGCCGAATCCGCCATTGCTCATCACCAGCACGTGGTCGCCTGACTTCGCCTTGGCAGCAATAGCCTCAATCAGTTCGTTCAGGTCGTCCTTCACCACGGCCTTGTCGCCCATCGGTGCCAGCGCGCCGCGCGCATCCCAACCCAGATTGCCGGCATAGCAGAACGTCAGGTCGGCATCCTTCAGGCTGCCGGGCAGCGCGTCTTTCATCACGCCCAGCTTCATGGTGTTGGAGCGCGGCTCCAGCACCGCGAGGATGCGTGCCTTGCCAACCTTGCGGCGCAGGCCGGCCACGGTGGTGTCGATGGCGGTTGGGTGGTGCGCGAAGTCGTCGTAGACGGTGATGCCGTTGACCGTGCCGCGCACTTCCATGCGGCGCTTCACGTTCTTGAATTCGGCCAGCGCGGCCAAACCCTGTGCCACCGGCACGCCGGCATGACGTGCCGCCGCCAGTGCGGCCAGCGCGTTCATGCGGTTGTGCTCACCCATCAAATCCCATTGCAGCGTGCCTTGTGCGACTTGCCGTTGAAACTATACCCGATCTTGATCATCGATCTGCCAACCCATGCCCCCTCTCCCTCTGGGAGAGGGCTGGGGTGAGGGAGAGACGCCGAACATCTCCACCGGCGTCCAGCAGCCGCGCTGGATCACGCGCTGCAACGATTCCTCGCGGCCGTTGCACACCACCAGCCCATTGCCGGGCACGGTGCGCACCAGATGATGGAACTGCGTCTCGATGGCGCCGAGGTCGGGGAAGATGTCAGCGTGGTCGAATTCCAGGTTGTTCAGCACTGCGGTGCGCGGACGGTAGTGCACGAACTTGGAACGCTTGTCGAAGAACGCGGTGTCGTACTCGTCCGCCTCGATGACGAAGAACGGCGAGTCGGTGATGCGCGCCGAGATGCCGAAGTTCTGCGGCACGCCGCCGATCAGGAAGCCGGGGTTGAGCCCCGCGTGTTCCAGTATCCACGCCAGCATCGACGTGGTCGTGGTCTTGCCGTGCGTGCCCGCCACGCCCAGCACCCACTTGTCGCGCAGCAATGTGTCGGCCAGCCACTGCGGGCCGGAGGCATAAGGCAGGTTGCGGTTGAGGATCTCCTCCATCAGCGGGTTGCCGCGCGACACCACATTGCCGATGACGTACACATCCGGTTTCAGTTCCAGCTGTTCCACGCCGAAGCCCTCGATCAGCTCGATGCCCTGAGCTTCGAGTTGCGTGCTCATCGGCGGGTAGACGTTGGCGTCGCAGCCGGTGACGCGGTAGCCCGATTGCTTGGCGATGGCGGCGATGCCGCCCATGAAGGTGCCGCAGATGCCGAGGATGTGGATGTGTTTTTGTTTGCTCATTACCAACTCCGGTTTCGTCATTCCGGCGAAGGCCGGAATCCAGTCATTAAACAAACTCCGCAAAGCGGAACATGAACTCAACAGCCTATTTAATAACTACGCTGGGTTCCGGTCTTCGCCGGAACGACGGCTTACGTTCTAAAAATAAAATACACCGCACCCATCAGGCACAGTCCCGCCCACAAGTAATCCAGTTTCAGCGGCTGGTTCATGTACAGCACCGCGAACGGCACGAAGATCGTAAGCGTGATGACCTCCTGCATGATCTTCAGCTGGCCGAGGCTGAGCTGCGTATAACCGATGCGGTTCGCCGGTACCTGGATCAGGTACTCAAACAGCGCGATACCCCAGCTCACCAGCGCCGCCACATACCAGGGCGACGAGGCGAAGTTCTTCAGGTGGCCGTACCACGCGAAGGTCATGAACAGATTGGACACCGCCAGCATCAGCGCGGTGACCAACAGCGGGTTGGAGATCAGGTTCATCTATTGATTCGACGCAGATTTCTTTTTGCTCACCTTGGCCAGTCGCAAAAAACTTGCCAACTCTTCAACCCAGCGCAGGCGTTGTTCCGGCGTAAGCGCCTTGAATGCGCGCAGTCGCTCATCGCTCACGTAATAGGTGCGATCGCCTGGGTTGAATGGTTGCTTCATGCGGATCTAATCCTTTGCAGATGTTCAACATCTGAGATGTCGACAGGTCGCCCGACAGCGCTTTTCAGTGCGATCAGATCGTCGATGGAAACGACCTTGATCGCCGTTCCGGCAATATTGAACTCCACCGCCCGCTGCTGCATGCCAACAAAATCCACCGGCGGGAAGAGCAGCACATCTATCGTCACTCCGGCCAGTTCTGGCGTGCGCAACGCAAAAGCTTCAAGATGTCGCTGCACATGCCATTCGCGTAGCAGCTCGATATTGCTCAACGACTCCAGCGGAACAGGAAGTACTGGCGACAGTTCCAATTCTTTTGCAGTCTCGATCAAGGCGCCCAGATTGGCCGGATTCATCGCCACCGTGATATCCACATCCATTGTGGCTCGCTCCACCCCGTGCAACGAGACCGCCAACCCGCCTATCAGCAGGTAATCCACCTTGTGGCGATCCAGCGCGGAGAAGAGTTCGAGATAGAACATGGCGGCAGTCTAACAGCGCGGGTCAGTTGATTTCCAGCAGCTCCACCTCGAACACCAGCGTCGCATTTGGCGGGATCACGCCGCCCGCGCCGCGCCGGCCGTAGCCCATCTCCGGCGGGATCACCAGCGTGCGCTGACCGCCCACCTTCATGCCCTGCACGCCCATGTCCCAGCCCTGGATCACCTGCCCCATGCCGAGCGGGAAATCGAACGGCTCGTCGCGGTCGACTGAGCTGTCGAACTTCATGCCCTTGTTCTCCGGCGCGTTCTTGTCGAACAGCCAGCCGGTGTAATGCACCGTCACATGCTGTCCTTCCTGCGCTTCCGCACCTTCGCCGACCTTGGTGTCGATCATGTCGGTCTTGATCACCTTGAGCAGCTTCACGTCGAACACCAGCGTCGCATTCGGCGGGATCACGCCGCCCGCACCGCGCGGGCCATAGCCCATCTCCGGCGGGATCACCAGCGTGCGGCTGCCGCCTTCCTTCATCCCTTGCACGCCCTCGTCCCAACCCTTGATGACGCGACCGCCGCCGAGCGGGAAATCGAACGGCTCGTTGCGGTCGAGCGAGCTGTCGAACTTCGTGCCTTTGTTCTCGGGCGCGCTCTCGTCGAACAGCCAGCCGGTGTAATGCACGATGACAGTTTGTCCGGCTTTGGCTTCTGCGCCTTCGCCCAGGTTGGTGTCGGTTTTGATGAGGGTGGTCATGTTTTTCTCTTTGGAATGTTAATAAAGTGACTCAAAAATTGAGTTAGATTGGTCGATAAAATTGCTTAAACGTGGCGTGTCTTGCAGCACCATCAAGTCCTGGGAATAAGGAAAGATGGCTTACCCCCATGTAAGCCAACTCATCAATTACTTCTGACGCAAGTGACGCCGGCATTTCAACAGCGCTGATTAAAGGTAAGTCTCCTTCATGAGGAAGCGACATCAAATATGCTTCAATCTCAACAACATTTGAAAGAAGAAATTGCCCCTGTTGAAATATCAATCGCTGATTCCCTTTTGAGCTAGGTCTGAAAACCCACACTCTTGGAAATACATCTGCAATCTGCAGATTTAAAGGGCGCTGAGATTCTACGAATTTCCCATTCAAACAATAAATTTTCACTAGATCTAATTCTTCACCTTGCTGCTGCAATCTCTCAGAGAATGCGAAATAAGCCGCGATGTATGGCGATTCAGTCCAATCAAGCAATGGTGTCGGGAATCCGTGATGCTGTGCAAAACCCCAAAGAGCGCCATTGTCATCTGGGTCAAATGAAAATTTGAGTCCTCCTATTGTTTCAGCTAAATCGCGAAAAATAGGAAAATCAAAATCTCTATATCTTTCTAAATCAACACGGCCTGTTCTATGAAAACTGGTTTTTAATCCATAACGAGCTTTAGGTACGCCGCGAAAGATGGCTTTAGCATCTTTCGCTCGTATTGAATCAACCCAGGCTTTAAAGTCTTTCCATGAGGCAATATGAGTAGTTTCAGCGTGTGCATCAGAGGCTATCTGCTGAAGCAACAATTCTTGTTGTCCATTCTCATCGTTATAAACGAGCCTATGTGGTGTTTCATTTTTGAAAAGCTGAACACTGATTGAGGGGGCGGCTTCATTTGGCAAATCAATATTTTTGTTATGCAAGGCCTCAAGTCTTATCGACCTTCTGACGGTGCCGGAGATAACACCATCATTCTCATTTAGCCAGCAATCAAATATAAGGAAAGACTGCGGATCATTGCGATACAGAATCAAATAAGCCAAGCCTTGTCCTTGGCGGTCACTATCCACGTTGATGGTTAAATGGCCTTTCTGACCATTCACTTCAAGAGAAGCTAGGTATTGTCCACTAAACGGCGTGCTCATTTGGTTTCTCCCCTTGCCCGTAACTACGCGTTTAGTAACTCAACACCGGCGCCAGCCACCGCTCCGCCTCTTCCAGCGTCCAGCCCTTGCGCTTGGCATAGTCCGCCACCTGATCCTTGTCCACCTTGCCGGTGGCGAAGTATTGCGCCTGCGGATGCGAGAAGTAGAAGCCGCTCACGGCGGCGGTGGGCAGCATGGCGAAGCTCTCGGTGAGCGTGATGCCGGCGTTCTTCGGTGCCTGCAGCAGCTCGAACAGCGGGCCTTTCTCGCTGTGCTCGGGGCAGGCGGGATAGCCGGGGGCGGGGCGGATGCCGCGATATTTCTCGGCGATGATGTCGTCGTTGCTCAAGCGCTTCATCTGCCGCATAGCCCCAGAACTCGCGGCGCACGCGCAGGTGCAGGTGTTCGGCGAAGGCTTCGGCCAGACGGTCGGCCAGTGCTTGCAGCATGATGGCGCTGTAGTCGTCGTTCTGCTTTTCGAACTCCTGCATCTTCTTCTCGATGCCGAGGCCGGTGGTGACGGCGAAGCCGCCGATGTAATCCGTCACGCCGCTGTCCTTGGGCGCGACGAAATCGGCCAGGCAGAAGTTGGGGATGTCGTCCGGCTTCTTGGTTTGCTGGCGCAGGTTGTGCCAGGTCATCAGCGACTTCTTGCGCTTGTCGTCGCTGTAGATCTCGATGTCGTCGCCGTTCACGGTGTTGGCAGGGAACAGGCCGAACACGGCGTTGGCGGTGAGCCATTTTTCCTTGACGATCTTCTTCAGCATGGCCTGCGCGTCGGCGAACAGCTTGCGCGCTTCTTCGCCGACCACTTTGTCGTCGAGTATCTTCGGATAGCGTCCGGCCAGTTCCCATGCCTGGAAGAACGGCGACCAGTCGATGAAGTCCACCAGAATGTCGAGCGGGTAGTTCTCCAGCTTCTGCACGCCGAGCAGTTTGGGCTTGGGCGGTGTGTACTGTCTTCCAGTCGGTCTTGAGGCCGTGCGCGCGCGCCTCCGCCAGCGAGACGTAGTTCGCCTTGCCCTTCTTGCCCTCGTGCTGCTCGCGCGCCGCCTGGTAGTCGGCCTTGAGCTCGGCCACGTAGTTGTCGCGCAGGGTTTCGCTGAGCAGGTTGCTGCACACGCCCACGGCGCGCGAGGCATCGGTCACGTACACCACGGTGCCGCTCGGGTAGTTGGGTTCGATCTTCACCGCGGTATGCACGCGCGAGGTGGTGGCGCCGCCGATCAGCAGCGGGATCTGTGAAGCCCTGGCGCTCCATCTCCTTCGCCACGTGCGCCATCTCTTCCAGCGACGGGGTGATCAGGCCGGAGAGGCCGATGATGTCGACCTTGTGTTCGCGCGCGGTGTCGAGGATCTGCTGCGCAGGCACCATCACGCCCATGTTGATGACCTCGAAGTTGTTGCACTGCAGCACCACGGTGACGATGTTCTTGCCGATGTCGTGCACGTCGCCCTTCACGGTCGCCATCAGGATCTTGCCCTTGGGCTTGGTGTTGCCGGAGCGCAGCTTTTCCGCCTCGATGTAGGGCACGAGATGCGCCACGGCCTGCTTCATCACGCGCGCCGATTTCACCACCTGCGGCAGGAACATCTTGCCCGCGCCGAACAGGTCGCCGACCACGTTCATGCCGGTCATCAGCGGGCCTTCGATCACGTCCACCGGCTGCGTTGCCTGCAGGCGCGCTTCTTCGGTGTCCTCGACGATGTAGGTGGTGATGCCGCGCACCAGCGCATGGGTCAGGCGTTCCTGCACCGTGCCTTGCCGCCATTCCAGGTCTTCCACCTGCGCCTTGCCGCCGCCCTTGAAGTTCTCGGCCAGCGTGACCAGCTTCTCGCCCGCGTCGGGGCTGCGGTTCAGCACCACGTCTTCCACCGCGTCGCGCAGGTCCTTCGGCAGTTCCTCGTACACGCCGAGCTGGCCGGCGTTGACGATGCCCATGTTCATGCCGGCCTTGATGGCGTGGTACAGGAACACGGTGTGGATCGCCTCGCGCACCGGCTCGTTGCCGCGGAAGGAGAACGACACGTTGGACACGCCGCCGCTGATCTTGGCGTAGGGCAGGTTCTTGCCTGATCCACGCGGTCGCGTTGATGAAGTCCACCGCGTAGTTGTTGTGCTCCTCGATGCCGGTGGCGATGGCGAAGATGTTCGGGTCGAAGATGATGTCCTCGGGCGGGAAGCCGACCTTGTGCACCAGGATGTCGTAGCTGCGCTTGCAGATCTCGATCTTGCGCTGGTAGGTGTCGGCCTGGCCGGCTTCGTCGAACGCCATCACCACGGCGGCCGCGCCGTATTTGCGCACCAGCGTCGGCGTGCTTGATGAAGTTCTCCTCGCCTTCCTTGAGCGAGATGGAGTTGACGATGGACTTGCCCTGCACGCACTTCAGGCCGGCCTCGATGATCTCCCACTTGGAGGAGTCGATCATCACCGGCACCTTGGAGATGTCCGGCTCGGAGGCGATCAGGTGCAGGAACTTCACCATCGCGGCCTCGCCGTCGAGCATGGCGTCGTCCATGTTGATGTCGATGACCTGCGCGCCCGTTTCCACCTGCTGCTTGCAGATCTCCAGCGCTTCGTCGTACTGGCCTTCCATCACGAGGCGCTTGAACTTGGCCGAACCGGTCACGTTGCAGCGCTCGCCGACGTTGACGAACAGCGACTCGTCGCCGATGTTGAACGGCTCCAGACCGGACAGGCGGCACTCGACCGGGTTGCTCGGAATCTTGCGCGGCGCGATGTCCTTCACCGTCTCGGCGATGGCCTTGATGAAGTCGGGCGAGGTGCCGCAGCAACCGCCGATGATGTTGAGGAAGCCGCTCGTCGCCCATTCCTTGATGTGGCCGGCCATGTTCTCCGGCGTGTCGTCGTAGCCGGTGGGCGCCAGCGGATTGGGCAGGCCGGCGTTGGGGTGCGCGCTCACGTAGCAGTTGGCGACGCGCGACATCTCTTCCACGTACTGGCGCAGCTCTTCCGCGCCGAGCGCGCAGTTGAGGCCGATGGAGATGGGCTTGGCGTGCGCCAGCGAGTTGTAGAAGGCCTCGGTCACCTGGCCGGTCAGCGTGCGGCCGGAGGCATCGGTGATCGTGCCGGAGATCATGATCGGCAGCGAGGTGCCGCGCTGCTTCGAACACCTGCTGCACCGCGAAGATCGCGGCCTTGGCGTTCAGCGTGTCGAAGATGGTCTCGATCAGGATCAGGTCGGCGCCGCCGTCCATCAGGCCGCGCGTGGCTTCGGCATAGTCGGCCACCAGCTGGTCGAAGGTGATGTTGCGCGCCGCCGGGTCGTTCACGTCGGGCGAGATGGTCGCGGTCTTGTCGGTCGGGCCGAGCACGCCGGCGACGAAGCGCGGCTTGTCCGCGGTGGCGTATTCGTCGCAGGCCTCGCGCGCCAGCGCGGCACCGGCCATGTTCAGCTCGTAGTTGAGCGACTCCATGCCGTACGCTTTCAGCGTGGTGGCGTTGGCGCCGAAGGTGTCGGTCTCGATGATGTCCGCGCCCGCCGCCAGGTATTCGCAATGGATGCCCTTGATGACCTCGGGCTTGGTGATCACCAGCAGGTCGTTGTTGCCCTTGAGGTCGCGATGCCAGTCCTTGAAACGCTCGCCGCGATAGTCCGCCTCGGTCAGCTTGTGGCGCTGGACCATGGTGCCCATGGCGCCGTCCAGGATCAGGATGCGTTGCTGCAGGAGTGTTTCGATGGGGTGCTGGCGTATGGCTCATGGTATGCGGCTCAATAAACGAGCGCGGATTTTACCATGTCCGTCTGTTTATCCTTGCCGGTCCATACGACGGTACTGGACAGCTTCGGCGATGTGCGGGGTAAGGATGGCTTCGCTGCCAGCCAGATCGGCGATGGTGCGGGCGACCTTGAGTACCCGGTGATAGGCGCGGGCAGAAAGGTTCAGCCGGGTGATGGCCTGGCGCAACAAGGTCTCGCCTTGCTCATCCGGGGCACACAGCGCGTCGATTTCGGTGACGGAAAGCTGTGCGTTGGGCTTGCCCTGGCGCGCGATCTGCCGCTGCCGCGCGGTTTCCACCCGGGCCTGGATGGCTGAACTGCTTTCCCCATCCGATTGCTTGAGCAGGTCTTCCTGTTGCACGGCAGGCACTTCGATCTGGATGTCGATACGGTCCAGCAGCGGGCCGGAGATCTTGCCGCGATAGCGCGACACCTGGTCCGGTGTGCAGCGGCATTTGCCGTTGTAATGGCCGAGGTAGCCGCAGGGGCAGGGGTTCATCGCGGCGACCAGCTGGAACTGCGCCTTGAAATCGGCCCGCCTTGCGGCGCGAGAGATGGTGATGCGCCCGCTCTCCAGCGGTTCGCGCAGCACTTCCAGCACACCGCGGTCGAATTCCGGCAACTCGTCCAGAAACAACACACCGTGCATGGCGACCGAGATCTCGCCGGGACGCGGATTGCTGCCGCCGCCCACCAGTGCCACGGCGGATGCGGTGTGATGCGGCGCCCGATAAGGGCGGCGTTTCCAGTTTTCCACCTCGAACATGCCGCCCAGCGATTGCATGGCGGCAGATTCCAGCGCTTCCTGCTGCGTCATTTGCGGCAGGATGCCGGGAAAACGCGCGGCCAGCATGCTCTTGCCGGTGCCGGGCGGGCCGGACATCAGCACACTATGGCTGCCGGCGGCGGCGATCTCCAGCGCTCGTTTGGATTGCGACTGGCCCTTCACTTCGCGCATGTCGGCGTAGTGGGGTGCGATCGCTTGCGTATCGGGGATATGGCGGCTCAGCGCATCGCGTCCGGCCAGATGTGCCGCGACCTGCAGCAGCGATTGCGCGGGATAGACCACGGCATCTTCGACCAGTGCCGCTTCAGCTGCATTGACCGCGGCAGGATGAAGGCGCGGCCCGAATTGGCGGCGCGGTAGGTCATCGCCAGGGCGCCGCGTATCGCGCGCAGTTCGCCGGTCAGCGCCAGCTCACCGGCAAATTCATAATCATTCAGGCGGTCGGCAGGGATCTGTCCCGATGCGGCGAGGATGCCGAGCGCGATGGGCAGATCGAAGCGCCCGCTCTCCTTCGGCAAGTCGGCAGGGGCGAGGTTGACGGTGATGCGACGGGCGGGAAATTCGAACTGGCAGTTCTGCAAAGCGGCGCGTACGCGGTCTTTGCTTTCTTTCACCTCGGTTTCGGGCAGACCGACGATATTGAACTGCGGCAGACCGTTGGCGAGGTGCACCTCGACGGTGACCAGCGCGGCATCCATGCCCGCCAGCCCCCGGCTATACAGGACAGCCAGTCCCATGAGGGTTATTTTTTGCTTTCCAGCGCCGCGAGCCGCGCTTCCAGCTTGTCCACACGTAGCGCCAGCACTTCGTATTCCTCGCGTGTGACCAGATCGAGTTTGGCGAAACCTTGCGCCAGCAGTGCGCGGGCATTCTTTTCGAAATCCTTGGCCGGGCTGTTGGCGACAGCCTCGTTCAATTTCGACGACATCTCTTCAAAGAACTTGGGGTTCAGCATGGCATTGCTCCTGAGGTTATATGTGGCTAGTGTAGCAAACGGCGCACCGCCCGGGTGCGCCGCACTGTTTTCGTGCATGGACATGGTGCGCCGGTTCTTTCACATTTTATGGTGCCGAGTCACGAACGCCAGTATCGGCGGGCTTTTCCGTGATTGGCACAGTTTCTGCTGATAGGGAGGCGTGGATACTTTCATCCCACTTCATTACTTAACGAAAGGAAACACCATGCTTAAGAAGAAACTGCTGAATTCTTTGATCTTGACTGCCCTGACAGCTCCTGGCTTGGTAATGGCTGCGGATGCTCCGGCTGTACCTACGTTGTCGGCCATCCTTGACGCATCTGGAGTAAGCGTGAGCGGTGACATCGATGTTTCTTACAGCAAGCTTTCCGGCAACCGGCGCGTTTGAAAGCGGCATCCAACGACCGCGTGTTTGATTATGCGCACAACAGTTTCACCACGCATGCGGTTGACCTGCTTGTGACAAAGTTGCCAGCGGAGGGTTTTGGCGGCGCAGTTGAATTGACCATGGGCAAGGACGCCAGCACCATTGCCTCTTCGGGTACGAACCAGGCAAACCAAACGTCGACGTTACTCAAGCATATGCTCAGTATGCTACCGGCAACCTGACGGCGATCGCAGGTAAGTTCAACTACCCTGGCTGGCGCCGAAGTGATCAAGGCTTCCGGCAACACCAACTTCTCGCGTTCTATCCTGTTCGGTTACGCCATTCCGTTTACCCACACCGGCGCACGTGCTACATACAAAGTATCGGATGCGGTTAGCCTGATCCGGCGGCCTGAGCAACGCTTGGGATTCGGCGGCAGATACAAATGCGCAAAAGACCATCGAATTGAGCGCAGCGCTGACTCCGATCAAGACATTTTCATTGCTGGCTACATATTACGGCGGGGCAGAATCCAGCACTGTGACTAGTGCAACCGGGAATCGCAGTTTGCTGGACTTGGTTGCTACTTTCACCGTGTCGGATAGCTTGAATTTCGTGTTGAACTACGACACTGCCTCGCAAGATAACGCAGTCGCTACTGGCAAGGCCAAATGGAATGGTTTGGCAGCATATGCCAATTACCAGATCAATGACCCATGGCGCGTTTCTGTCCGCGCTGAAACCTTTAAAGATACCGATGGTTTCCGTACAGGCGTGATTCAGACATGGAAAGAGGCAACTGTGACTGTGGGTTATGCAGCAAGCAAGAACACAGAACTGCGCGGCGAAGTGCGTAAGGACTTTTCCGATGTGGCGTCGTTTGCATATAGCGACGGTACCGCACGAAGGGACAGAACTCCGTGGCCTTGGAAGCAGTTTACAAGTTCTAAATATTCCTAATCTGGAGGTTGAAATGAAAATGGTCACTGCAATCATCAAGCCGTTCAAGCTCGACGAAGTGCGTGAAGCCCTGTCCGCCATCGGCGTGCAGGGCATCACCGTCACCGAGGTCAAGGGCTTCGGCCGGCAAAAGGGCCACACCGAGCTGTATCGCGGTGCGGAATACGTCGTGGATTTCCTGCCCAAGATCAAGCTGGAAGCGGCCATCAAGGCCGACCAGCTGGATCAGCGTGATCGAAGCGATCGAGAAATCTGCCCAGACCGGCAAGATCGGCGACGGCAAGATCTTCGTGCAGGACCTCGAGCAAGTAATCCGCATCCGTACCGGCGAGACCGGCCCGGAAGCCTTATAAGGAGCGATGAGATGAAGAAACTATTTGCACTTTTCGCCCTGCTGGCCATGCTGTGCGGCCTGACAGGCGCGGCCTACGCTGACGAAGCTGCCCCGGCAGCCGCTGCAGCTACGGCACCCGCTGCGGCCGCTCCGGCAGCTGCACCCGCCGCGCCCGCGGCAGCACCGGCACCCGTTCCAAACAAGGGCGACACAGCTTACATGCTGATCGCCACCGTGCTGGTCATCATGATGTCCATCCCCGGCCTGGCCCTGTTCTACGGCGGTCTGGTGCGCAGCAAGAACATGCTGTCGATCCTGATGCAGGTGTTCAGCATCTTCGCGTTGATCACCGTGTTGTGGGCGATCTACGGCTACTCGGTTGCGTTCACGCAAGGCAATGCCTTCTTCGGCGGTTTCGACAGACTGTTCCTGAAGGGCATCTTTGATCCGGTAACAGGCAGCGTGGCCAATGCGGCGACCTTCAGCAAGGGCGTGGTGATTCCCGAGTTCGCCTTCATGGCGTTCCAGGCTACCTTCGCCGCGATCACCGTGGCACTGGTCGTCGGTGCGTTCGCAGAGCGTATGAAGTTCGGTGCCGTGATGCTGTTCTCGGCACTGTGGTTCACCTTCGCTTACCTGCCGATCGCACACATGGTCTGGTACTGGGCGGGTCCTGATGCCTACACCACACAAGCTGCGGCTGATGCAGCGAATGCGACTGCAGGCTGGCTGTTCCAGAAAGGCGCGCTGGACTTCGCCGGCGGTACCGTGGTGCACATCAACGCCGCTATCGCCGGTCTGGTCGGTGCTTTCCTGATCGGCAAGCGCGTCGGCTACGGCAAGGAATCGATGGCTCCGCACAACCTGGTGATGACCATGATCGGCGCTTCGCTGCTGTGGGTGGGTTGGTTCGGTTTCAACGCAGGTTCTGCGCTGGAAGCGGGCGGTACAGCAACCCTGGCATTCGCTAACACCCTGATCGCCACTGCTGCTGCAGTGTTGACCTGGCTGGGTGCTGAATGGCTGTTGAAGGGCAAGCCCAGCTTGTTGGGTGCGGCTTCCGGTGCTGTTGCCGGTCTGGTTGCCATCACACCGGCTTGCGGTTGGGTCGGTATCGGCGGTGGCCTGGTTATCGGTGCACTGGCAGGTGTCGTATGCTTCTGGGGCGTGACTGGCCTGAAGAAGCTGCTGGGTGCGGACGATGCGCTGGACGTGTTCGGCGTGCACGGCGTCGGCGGTATCCTGGGTGCGTTGCTCACCGGCGTGTTCAACAGCTTCAGCATGGGTGGTACCGGCATCGCTGACTACGTCAACAACACCATCGTTACCACCGAGATCGGTCCGCAAGTGTGGATCCAGGCACAGGCCGTGCTGACCACTGTGATCTGGTCCGGTGTGGTTGCCTTCGTCTGCTACAAGATCGTTGACCTGACCATCGGTCTGCGTGTCAAGGAAGAAGACGAACGCGAAGGTCTGGATACAACGTCTCACGGCGAAAAAGCTTACAACCTGTAAGTCGCTTTGCTCCCGGAGCTGCAAGGCTCCAAATGGAAAGGGCACCGCAAGGTGCCCTTTTTCATTGTCCGTCATCCAGACGGGCAGAGGTTTAGTGACGCGGCAGCAGTTGCCGGACTTCATGGGTGGGGGAAGTGATCATAGGGCATCTCTGAATACCGTTCGTGGTGATCCTTCGACCTTGCTCAGGACTAAAGGCCTTGTCGAACCATGAACGGAGCCACGCAACAAATCCGCGGTTTGCAATGCTCGCCCTTCGACAGGCTCAGGGCGAACGGACTTAATCAGAGGTTTCCTAGATTTCTTCGACCGCGAAGATGCGGCGATGCTCGCGGATGGCGTAACGGTCTGTCATGCCGGCGATATAGTCGGCAACTGTTCGTGCGCGATTCGACTCTTGTGCCATGAATTGCGGGGGAAGCAGGCGCGGGTCATCCATGAAGGCCTGGAACAGGTCTCCTATGATACGGCGCGCCTTGGAGGTCATACGCAATACGCGGTAATGCCGGTACAGATTGGTGCGCAGGAAAGCCTTGAGTTCGCGGTTGAGTTCGAGCATCTCGGCGCTGAATCCCACCAGCGGCGGGGCGGTGCGCACATCGTCCACACTTTGCGGCGAATGGGCGCGGAGGTTGCGCTCGGTTTGCGAGATCAGGTCGGTGATCAGGGTGTTGATCATGCGGCGCACGGTTTCGTGTACAGCCCGGCGTTCGGCCAGATCCGGATAAGCGGCACGCACCTCGCTCAGGTGCCGGTAGAACAGGCGTACCGAGGAGAGTTGTTCGAACGAAATCAACCCCGAGCGCAGGCCGTCATCGACATCGTGGTTGTTGTAGGCGATCTCGTCGGCGAGATTGGCGAGCTGGGCTTCGAGCGAAGAACGCCGGTCATTCAGGAAGCGTTCGCCCACATCACCCAATTGGGCGGCATGTTCCGGCGAGCAATGCTTGAGTATGCCCTCGCGCGTCTCGAAACAAAGATTCAACCCGTCGAAGGCGGCATAACGCTCCTCCAGCACATCCACGACACGCAGGGATTGCAGGTTATGCTCGAAACCGCCGTGATCCTTCATGCAGGCATTCAGCGCTTCCTGCCCGGCATGGCCGAACGGTGTATGGCCGAGGTCATGCGCCAGCGATACCGCCTCTACCAGGTCTTCGTTCAGTGCGAGGCGCCGGGCAATGGAGCGACCGATCTGGGCCACCTCAATGCTGTGGGTAAGGCGTGTGCGGAACAGGTCGCCTTCGTGGTTCACAAACACCTGTGTTTTGTATTCCAGCCGCCGGAATGCGCCGGAATGGATGATGCGGTCACGATCGCGCTGGAACTCGCTGCGCCCCGCCGGTGCGGGTTCGGCAAACCTTCTGCCCCGCGTGCTGGTGCTGACAGCGTAGGGAGCGAGCTTCAGCTCAGGCACAGCAGGACTCCAGCGTCTGCTGCAATAATGCCTGCGGGACGTCGCCTGTCATCACGGCATTGCCTAATGACTTCAGCAGCACAAAACGGATTTTTCCGTCGGCGACTTTCTTGTCCAGCCCCATGAGCTGAAGGTACTTCTCTGCCTCCATCCTGGGGGCGACAACTGGCAGGCCGGTACGCACGAATAGCTGGCGTACCCGTGTCACATCCTCAGCTCTCAACCAGCCCAGCCGGTGCGACAGGTCGGTTGCCATGATCGTGCCGGCGGCGACGGCCTCGCCGTGCAGCCATACGCCGTAACCCATTCCATTTTCAATGGCATGGCCAAAGGTGTGTCCCAGATTCAACAGGGCCCGTTCGCCGCTCTCGCGCTCGTCATGTCCCACGACTTCCGCCTTGTTGCGGCAACTCTGTGCGATGGCGTATTGCAATGCTGCTGTATCGCGCGCCAGAAGTTTTTCAATATTGGCTTCCAGCCACTCAAGGAACGGCAGGTCACGGATCAGGCCGTATTTGATGACTTCAGCGATACCTGCGCGCAGCTCCTTATCCGGCAGGGTGTCCAGCGTAGTTGTGTCGGCAAGTACGACACGAGGCTGGTAGAACGCCCCGATCATGTTCTTGCCGAGCGGGTGGTTGATGCCGGTCTTGCCACCAACCGAGGAGTCTACCTGCGACAACAGCGTTGTCGGGATCTGGATGAACGGAACGCCGCGCAGATAAGTAGCAGCCGCATAACCGGTAATATCGCCAATGACGCCGCCGCCGAGCGCAATCAGGGGCGTGCTGCGCTCGCTGCGAGCCGAAAGCAGGGCATCGTAGATCGTGTTCAACGATTCACCGTTTTTGTATTGCTCGCCATCCGCCAGGATGATCGATTGCACTTGCACGCCATTCGCACTGAGGCCGTCGCTCAGTTGTTGCAGGTAGAGCGGTGCGACCGTGGTATTGCTGACGATGACGGTTCGTTTGCGCGGGATATGCGGCAAAAGCAATTCGATACGGCCCAGTAACCCGCTGCCGATGTGAATGGGATAGCTGCGTTCGGCCAGCCCTACGTTCAGAGTTTGCATCTTGTATTCAGTTCCTGTCGTTTGCTTCATTTCCTTCAACCGCAGTTGTAGCCGCTCCAGCAAGAGCTGTACGCTTTGCTTGCCGGTGTGGATGATAATGTCCGCCGCCTCGGTGTAGAGCGGATCGCGCAGATCGTGCAACTCCTGTAACTTGGCGCGCGGATTACCCGTTTGCAGCAAAGGCCGGTTATGGTCGTGGCGAGTGCGCTGCCAGAGATCATGCACGCTGCTTTTCAGGTACACCACGATACCGTTCTGTTGCATCATCTTCCGGTTGTGCGAGTCAAGTATCGCCCCGCCACCTGTTGCCAGAACGATACCATCCTGCCGGAGCAGCTCCTGGATGATGCCGCTTTCGCGTAAACGGAACCCAGCTTCGCCTTCCACATCGAAAATGTGGGGGATGGTGACACCGGTGCGCCGCTGGATCTCCTCGTCACTGTCGATGAAGCTCTTGCCGAGCTGTTTGGCGAGAAGTTTGCCCACAGTTGTTTTGCCTGCCCCCATCATCCCTACCAGAATGATATTGCCCGAACTTCGCTTGTCTTGTGCTGTGTCACTCATAAGTGCGATTGTATCGGAATCCTGGTATTTTTCTTTCGCCAAAAAAAAGCCCGGCAACGCCGGGCTTTTTTGCAACAAACTGGACTTTAATTGCTTCCCAGACTTTCTTTAAGTATTTTGGGAGTGATGAAGACTAGCAGCTCTTTTTTGTTTTTTGTCACATTGTTCGACTTGAACAGCCAGCCCAGAACCGGAATATCACCAAGCAATGGAACCTCATTGGTATTGTCTGTGGAGTCCTGTGTGTAAACCCCGCCAATGACTACCGTACCGCCATTGTCCACCAGCACTTGTGTGTCAACCTTTTTGGTATTGATGCTGGGTACTCCTGCGTAGATGGTGCCCACCGAATCCTGGCTTACGCTTAATTTCATAGCCACATGATCGTCCGGCGTAATTTGCGGCGTGACCGTAAGTCCCAGTACCGCTTTCTTGAAGGCCACGCTGGTCGCTCCGCTGCTGCTTGCCTGCAAGTATGGCACTTCAACACCGGACTCGATCGTGGCGGGTGTCTTGTCTCCGGTGACCACGCGTGGGCTGGCTATGTTTTTCGTTGTGCCATCAAGTTCCGAGGCATTCAATTCCAGGGTCAGGACTTTTGTCGCGGTCGCATTGAACAGGTTGAGTGTCATGTCGCCTGTATATATCCCTCCGGGAGGCAGGAGGCTTGTTGTCGCCGACGCCGTTCCTGCTGCCGCACCCAACTTATTTGAAAAAGCTCCGCCTTGCGCGATACTCGGCCCCTGGTAATTCAACCGACCGCCTAGCGTACGATTGAAGCTATCCCCTGCCTCCACGAAGCGCGCTTCAATCAAAACCTGACGCACGGGAATGTCCAGCTGCTTGATCAAATTGCGAATCTCCTCAAGCCGCGACGGAGTGTCTTGCACGAAAAGGGTATTGGTACGCAGATCAGAAACGGCAGACCCGCGCTTTGAGAGCAAAGCAGCATCCTTGTTCTTCAGCAGGTTCACAATATCAAGTGCTTTGGCGTAACTGAGCGGGAAGCTTTCTGTTCTGGTTACCTCAAGCTCGCCGATTTCCTGCCGCGCCGCAAGGTCAAGCTTCTCCCTGCTGGCAATTTCTTCGCGTGGCGCAACCTGGATCACATTGCCGTTTTTGCGCATGTCCAGACCTTTGCTCTGGAGAATAATGTCCAGTGCCTGATCCCAGGGTACGTCTTTCAAGCGCAATGTCAGGTTGCCTGAAACAGTGTCACTGATCACCATATTCAGGTTGGTAAAGTCTGCAATCACGCTTAATGCTTCGCGCGTTGAGATATTCTGGAAATTCAGCGTCAGCTTATCACCGGCATAACCGGTCTGGTTACCTTTCACCAGCTTGTTCGGGTCTTCAACTACCGCTTTGACGTCAATGATGAACTTGTTGTCTGCCTGATACGCAGAGTATTCCCACTGACCTTTGGGTTCAATTGCAAGCTGTGTATTGCTTCCTTGACTAAAAGCATCTACCAACTGTACCGGTGTGCCGAAATCCGTAACGTCCAGCTTATGTTGCAGGTTGCTTGGCAGACTTGTGTTCTGGAAATCAACCAATAACTTGCGGCCCTGTTGTTTGATATCGATGCCAATATCAGTATCAGAAAGATCGACTACTACACGCCCCTCGCCATTTTTACCGCGGCGGAAATCGATATCTCGCAGGCTGTGCTGTTGCTCAGCAGACCTTGCATCAGCGAAGTGCGTCGAAATCGATTCGCCATTTCCGCCACCTTTGCGTTGTAAGGTGATCAGCAAGTTGTTGCCGTCTATTCGGGATTCGTAAGTCAGCATCTGGGAGAGATTGATCACCAACCGGGTGCGGTTTCCAGCCTGAACGATGTTGGCGCTGCGCAAATCTCCCTCGCCAAATTCCTGTGCTGATTTTCCTAGTCCATTCTCGGTGTTAGGGAAATCGAAAGCGATGCGCGGAGGGGTGTTGATGGCGAAGGTGGTCGGCAGAACGTTCGGGGCGTTCTTCATGCTTACTGTGACCACCACTTTGCCTCCAATCTCATTATTCGCGCTAATGGATTGGATGCTGTTCAGTGCATCCGTGTTTGTAGAGTCTTGTGCATGCGCTGCAAACGAGACCATTACAAGGATCGCTGCTATCAGTCGGCCAGCCTTACGAATCGGATTGCTGAATTGTTTCATATGTACACTCCTAATCACTCAACCAGCTGCAGGCTACTCTCACGCTCGGACCAGTCGCCAACGCTGTCTTGTACCATCTCTTTGATTTTCACTTCAGTTTCTGTCACCGATACTACCTGTCCGAAGTTCAGCCCAATGTAATTTCCGGCTTTGATTCGGTAGATTTTTCCTTCGGCTGAACGGATAACCGCATAACCCATCCCTTTTTGGGACAGGAAACCGACCATTTTCAAGCTTTCCAGCGGGAAATCTTCCAGTTCTTCCTTGGGGCGATCCAAATTCGGCTGATTCAGTCCGGTATGGCTTGTATTCCTTGCATCCGGCTTACGCGGTTTGAATGGATCAGGCAAGTTTGAATCGTTGTCGTAAGTAAAAGGTTCATACGGTTTGATATCGGGGGGAGGCTCAACCTTCCCGCGCATGTCTGCACCAGCATTTTTGACGAAATCGCGCAGGTCCTGAAACTCTTCTCCGCCGCATCCTGTCAGCAAAAGTAATAGTACGAAAATTGGGTATGCCACTTTCATTTTTTGGCCCCCGCTGCTTTTGTTGCATGCTTTTGTGCAGCCAATTCATTTTCATCCAGATAGCGGAAGGTCTTTGCGGTGGCATCCATGGCCAACACTCCGCCAGGTCCCGGGGTTATGCTGATATTGTTCAACGTTACAATGCGTGGCAATTGAGAAATATCACTGGCGAATTTCCCCAGGTCATCATAGTTGCCCGACACTTTGATTGTGATCGGTTGCTCGGTAAACACCCCGGTTGCTGCTTCCGGTCCTGGCTTAAAGAGGTCGAATTGTAATCCGCGTCCCAAGCCAGCCTGATTGATGTCTGTCAGTAAAGCGTCCATTTCGGACTTGTTTGGCAACTGCTTGAGCAATGCACCAAATGATTGCTGAGTATCAATCAATTGCTTTTTGATGATGTCGAGATTTATAGCTTCACGTTTTTTGGTCAGGAAGGTGTCTCGCAACTTGTCTTCCTCCTGGCGTGCCGCCTGCAAATTCGCCCATTCGCCTTGCCAATCGAATGCAGCACCTGCAGCTACGACTATCAGGAACATTGCAGCAAAGGCGGCTATCTTGATCAGCCAAGGCCAGCTTCCCGGTGTTTTGGGATCAACATTCTTAAGTTCGTCAAAAAAATTCATGTTTATCCACCTAACCCTTCTTGGCCGGAGTGGGAGTTGCTGGCGCTACAGGCGTTTGTTTCTTCAGATTGAAGTTGAGAGAAAACTCATTCAGGCGGGCGCCGCCAACCGTTGTTGAATGGACTTCTATCAAGGTCGGGGTATCCAGCCAAGGCGAATCTGAAATTGAGCGCATCAACGTAGATACCCGGGCGCTCGATTGTGCATAGCCTGCTATGCTGATCTGGTAGCCCGTCTGCTTGAGGCTCTTCAGATAGACACCGTCCGGCAGGATGCGCAACATTTGATCGAGCAAGTGCACCACATCCGAACGGGTGCTCTGAAGATTTTCAACAACAGTCTTGCGTGCCAACAACGATTGAGTTTGTTCGCGCAGTTTTTTGATTTCTTCGATCTGTTTATCCAGTATCGCAATCTGCTGATTCAGGAAAGTATTGCGCCGTTCCTGGTAAGAAATTTGAGTACTGATGGCAACATGCACGAAACCGACGAGTACAGCGCCCAGCACCAGTGAGATGGCGCTAAACACGATGAACTGTATCTGACGTGCTTTTCGTTTTTCCGCGCGGTGCGGCAGCAGGTTTACACGTATCATGATGGGTCGAATCTCCGCATAGCCAAACCGCAAGCGATCATCAGTGCTGGCGCATCCATTTGCAGCTGGCGTGGTTTAATGCGATTTGACAACGTCATTAACTCGAACGGATTTGCCACCAGCGTGCTTACCTGAGTGCGTGTGGCAACGGCTTCATCAAGGCCGGGAAGCGCGGCACACCCGCCGGCCAACACGACATAGTTCACTTCATTGTACTGAGTCGAGGTAAAAAAGAACTGCAAAGCACGGGATACTTCCATCGCGATGTTTTCGCGGAAAGGCAGAAGTACATCACTTTCATAATTTTCCGGTAATCCGCCATTGCGTTTTGCCGATTCTGCTTCGTCGGCAGACAGCCCGAAAACGCTTTGGATCTGTTGCGTAAGCTGTGCGCCACCTGCCTGCTGGTCACGCATGTAAACCGATTGGCCATTGCGCAGCACGTTCACGTTCATTACGTAGGCGCCGATGTCCACGAGCGCGATACACTGGTCGGTCGCTCCGCCGGGCAGCTGGGAGCGAATCATTTCAAAGGCCGCCTCGGAAGCATAGGGTTCCACATCGACCACGATCGCCTTCAGGCCGGCCGACTGGGCAGCCGCTACGCGGTCTTCAACATTGGCCTTGCGTGACGCCGCCAGCAATACTTCAACTTCTTCAGGGTTGTTGAGCGCGGGACCGATCACCTGAAAATCGAGATTGACCTCTTCCAGCGCAAAGGGGATATATTGATTCGCCTCGCTCTCGACCTGGTACTCCAGGTCATCTTCTCGCAGGCCCGCCGGTAAAAGTATTTTTTTGCTGATTACTGCCGCTGCCGGCAATGCCAGGCTGACATTCTTGATACGAGAACCCAGACGTTTCCAGGCGCGCTTTACTGTTTCAGAAACGGCATCCAGATTGTTGATGTTGCCGTCGCTTACGGCATCGGGAGGGAGCATTTCAATGGCGTAACGCTCGACGATATATCCGGCCTTTTTGGGCGCTTCACTTAGTTCAACCATCTTGACGGAAGACGAACTGATATCCACCCCGATCAAGGGTGGAGTTGAAGTGCTCAAGAAGTCCAACGGGATATCAAAATTTCCTTTGATCATAGGCTGGTTAGCGCTTTTTCATACAAAGTGGTTTAAATCCTAGCAATAACTCTCGCGGGTGTAAAGTTTTTTCTATCGGTTCGATTTTCATGATCAAGACGATATAATCTCGCAATACATACCTGAACGCTTGTCATGACCTCTCGTTGGTGGTTCTACCCTGCCCTTGCTGTAATTGCTTTGCCCTTGTTGCCGATTTTGCTGCTGGTCTTTGCGGCAATACTAACTTACCCGACACTTCCGTCTCTGGACACGCTGACCGACTACCGGCCCAAGATGCCGCTTCGGGTATTCAGTGCCGAAGGAGTCTTGATTGGGGAGTTCGGTGAAGAGCGCCGCGAACTGGTCAAAATCGGGGATGTTCCCGATCTGATGAAAAAGGCGATCCTTGCGGCAGAAGATGACCGTTTCTATGAGCACGGCGGTGTCGACTACATCGGTGTGTTGCGGGCAGCCTATTCCAATTTTTCCTCTGGCGGTGTCAGGCAAGGTGCCAGCACGATCACGATGCAGGTCGCGCGAAATTTTTTCCTTTCCAAGGAAAAAACGTTGTCGAGAAAATTCAACGAAGTGCTGCTCTCCTTCAAGATCGAGCACAATCTGTCCAAGGACGAGATACTCCAGCTTTACGTCAATCACATCTATCTTGGCCAGCGCGCCTACGGCTTTGCCTCAGCGGCACAAGTCTATTACGCCAAATCGCTCAATCAGCTGACCGTGTCCGAAATGGCAATGCTGGCCGGGCTGCCTAAAGCGCCTGCGGCCTTTAACCCTGTAGTAAACCCGCAACGCGCCAAACTGCGCCAGATGTATGTCCTGCGGCGCATGCACGACCTGCATTACATCACCGATGATCAGTTCACTCAGGCTGAAAATGAGCCTATCGCAACCAGGCAGATAGCCCACCACCAGGCATTTGCAGTTAACGCCAGCTTTGTGGCAGAAATGGTGCGGCAGGAAATGTACGACCGCTATCAGGATGATGCTTACACACAGGGATATAGCGTCTACACCACGATTCGAGCCCAGGATCAGGCAGCTGCCTATGCGTCATTGCGCAAGGGGGTGATGGAATACGACCATCGCCATGGCTACCGCGGCCCCGAAGGCTATGTCGACCTGAAAAAGAATAACACCGATGAATTGCTTGACGACGCGCTGGAAGACGTTGCGGATAGCGACGATCTCATTCCGGCCGTAGTGTTATCCATAAACCCCAAAGGCATACGGGCACACTGCAAGGGCGGAGAAGTTGTTGAGATTCGCGGCGAGGGACTACGCTTCGCACAACAAACGCTGGGTAACCAGCTGGCGCTGAATCATCGAATTCGTGTCGGCTCGCTGATTCGTGTAGTCAAAAACGACAAGGATTTCTGGGAGATCACCCAATTGCCGCAGGTGGAATCCGCCTTTGTGTCGGCCAACCCCCGCGACGGCGCCGTCTATGCCCTGGTTGGGGGATTCGATTTCTATCGCAACCAGTTCAATCACGTCACCCAGGCATGGCGGCAGCCCGGTTCCAGCTTCAAGCCCTTTATCTATTCGGCCGCTCTGGAAAAAGGGTTTACCCCGGCATCCATCATCAACGATGCCCCGCTCGTCATCGACCTTTCGCAGACTGGCCAGGAATTGTGGCAGCCCAAGAATTTCGAAGGGGGATTCGATGGCCCGATGCGCATGCGTCAAGGGCTGACCAAATCCAAGAACCTTGTTTCGATCCGCATTCTGCAAGCAATCGGCGTGAACTACGCGCAAGACTATGTCACCAAATTTGGCTTTGACAAGGACAAGATCAAGCCCTTCCTGACCATGGCGCTTGGAGCCGGCTCCGTTACCCCCATGCAGTTGCTGGGCGGCTATTCCGTCTTTGCCAATGGTGGCTACCGGATCATGCCTTATTTCATCCAGCGCATCGAAGACGGCCAGGGGAAACTGGTTGGCGCAGGCAGCGCCTGTTGTCGCTGGTGCGGGGGCAGAACAAGTCATCGACGTTCGTAACGCATTTACCATGGTCAACATGATGCAGGATGTGGTGAAACATGGAACGGCTATCCGTGCCATGGAGCTGGGCAGGCAAGACCTGGCTGGCAAGACCGGCACCACCAGCGACGCGATGGATGCATGGTTCGCCGGCTTCCATCCCACCCTCGTCGCCGTGACCTGGATCGGTTATGACAACCCGCAAAGTCTGGGTGAAAAAGAGACCGGCGGCGGTGCGGCCTTGCCGATCTGGATGGGCTACATGGACAAAATGCTGAAGGGCGTACCCGAGGTCGAATACACTGTTCCGGACCATATTGTCACTGCGCGGATCAACGATAACGGATTGCGCGATCCCAACGGTACGCGCACCGAATATTTCTACGAAGAGAATCTTCCGCCCGAGCAAGGCGAAACAGCGCCTGAAGGAAGCAAGCCGGCAGATACTTCAAACAATCAACTCTTCTGAACTGAAGATGAGCAAATCGAATATCCAACGCCGCGATCTGATGCGCGAACAACTTGCGCACCAGGCCGCCAAGCTGATGGCTGAAGGAGGTATTACCGATCACGCCTTCGCCAAGCGCAAGGCGGCACGGCAGCTCGGTGCGTCGGACACCCAGCACCTTCCCAGCAATCAGGAAGTGGATGACGCGCTGCACAGCTATCGGGCGCTTTACCAGCATGAGAGCCACCCCGACATCCTGTTTCAACTTCGCAGTGAAGCGCTCGATACCATGCGCCTGCTGCAGGCGTTCCACCCCTATCTCACCGGCTCGGTATTGAGCGGCACGGCCGGCGCGCAATCCGACATCAACCTGATGCTGTTCAGCGACGATGTGAAGGCGGTGCTATTGTTCCTGCTCAAGCACGACATCGAGTTCGAGGATCGCGAATGGCAGGTTCAGTTCGGCGGGCGCTGGGAAAGCGTTCCAAGCTACACGCTGACCAGCGAGTCCGGCATCCAGACCCACATCATCGTGTTACCCGAGAACGCGCTGCATAGCGGCAGCCGCCACCCCGAGACCCACGCGGACATCGCCGCCGTGGAAGCGTTATTGGCCGCCTGAGCAAAAGAGGCAGCCGAAGCTAGCTTCAATCGCCGTTCTCCGGCAGTTCCAAATCACCCCCGGTTATTACGCAGCATTCAGCCGGTCCAGCAGATCGCGTATCTTCATCGGGTCGTCCGCGCGCAGGATCTTTTGTACGAATGGCACCAGTTCAGGCAGGCTGGTGGTCAGCACGCGCTGCTTGGTTCCGAGAAGCTGGGCGGGATGCATGGAGAATTGACGCAGCCCCAAGCCGAGCAGCAGCCGCGTATAAGCCAGTTCGCCAGCCATTTCGCCGCACACCGAGATGGGGACCCCGGCCTTGTTTGCGCTGCCGATGACTTGCGCCAGCAAATGCAACACTGCCGGGTGCAGCGGATCGTAGAGATGCGAAACTTCGTCGTCGGTCCGGTCGATCGCCAGCGTGTACTGGATCAGGTCATTGGTGCCGATGGAAAGGAAATCCAGTTTCTTGATGAAGACGTTGAGCGCCAGCGCTGCGGCCGGAATCTCGATCATGCCGCCGATCTGCACGTTCGGGTTGTAGGCAATCCCTTCGTTTGCAAGACTTTGTTTTGCGCCTTCGATGAACTGCAGGGTCTGGTTGATCTCGGTGACGCCCGACAGCATCGGCACGAGGATCTTCAGATTACCGTAGGCTGAAGCGCGCAACAGTGCGCGCAGCTGGGTGCGGAACAACTGCGGCTCGGCCAGGCACAGGCGAATGGCACGCAAGCCCAATGCCGGGTTGCTGGCAACGCGCACCGCGCCTTTGAGCTGCTTGTCCGCGCCAAGGTCGAAAGTGCGGATGGTGACCGGCAAGCCGTCCATGCCTTCCACTACCTCGCGGTAGGCCTTGAATTGTTCTTCCTCGTCGGGCAGATCGTCGCGATTGAGGAACAGGAATTCACTGCGGAACAGACCGATGCCGGTGGCGCCGTTTTCCTTGACGTCTGTCAGGTCGTGCGGCATCTCGATGTTGGCGTGCAGTTCGACATGCGTGCCATCCAGCGTATCGGCGTGCGCGGTCTTCAATCGCTTGAGCTTTTGCCGTTCCAGTTCCCACTGGCTCTTGCGCAGCTTGTAATCGGCCAGCAAATGCTTGTCCGGATCGACGATCACCACGCCCTGTTCGCCGTCCACAATGAGCATGTCATTGTCTTTGATGAGCTCCCGCGCATGGTGCAGGCCGACCACGCAAGGTGTATTCAGACCGCGCGCAACGATGGACGTATGCGAAGTCGCACCGCCCAGGTCGGTGAGGATGCCGGTGAACTGGTGCGGCTTGAGCTGGATCAGGTCGGCCGGGCTGATGTCGTGCGCGACCAGGATCGTCTCCACATCGTGCTTGGCGGCAGGCGGCACATGGCCGGATTCGCCGTTCAGCGTCTTGAGGATGCGCTCGACCACTTGCACCACATCGGTCTTGCGTTCGCGCAGATAGGCATCCTCGAACGCCTCGAACTGCGTGACCAGCTCGTCCATCTGCGTCTTCAGCGCCCACTCAGCATTGCAGTGCTCGCGCTGTACCATCTCGCGCGCGGCACGGCTGATGTGCTCGTCGCCGAGGATCATCAGATGCAGGTCGAGGAAAGCATCGAACTCTGCCGCCGCCAGTTGCGGGCGATAGCTGCGCAAATCGGCTCAACTCCTTGCGCGTGGCTTCCAGCGCGGCATCCAGCCGCGCCACTTCCTCTCCCACAAGGTGCTTGGGCAGCACATAGTGCGCCACTTCCAGTGAAGAGTTCGAAACCAGATGCGCATGGCCGATGGCGATGCCACTGGAAACGGGTAAGCCATGCAGGGTGAAGCTCACTCACCTTCTCCAAAGTAATCGTTGATCAATGCAACCAGGGCGGTCATTGCTTCCTGCTCCTTTTCACCATCGGTCTCGATCTTGATGGTCGAGCCCTTGGCTGCTGCCAGCATCATCACGCCCATGATGCTCTTGGCATTCACACGGCGCCCGTTGCGCGCCAGCCAGACCTCGCAGGGATACTGCGAGGCAAGCTGGGTAAGTTTTGCCGATGCACGGGCATGCAGCCCGAGTTTGTTGATGATTTCCGCGTCCTGTTGCTGCATCTCAGCTTTCCGATCCAATAGAAACGATACATTCTTTTCCGCCTTCCAGTGCGCGTTGCACCATTTGATCCAGCGGCTTGTCGACATAGCAAGCCACACGCAACAGCATGGGCAGGTTCACCCCGGCCACGCCTTCGACGCGGCCCGGCTGGCACAATCGTTGTGCGATATTGCAGGGCGTGGCACCGAATATGTCGGATAGCAGCAACACCCCCTTGCCCCTGTCCAGCTGCGCAATGAGTGCGCGTGCTTCTTCTTCCTTTTGCGCCGGATCGTCACTCGCCAGCACTGAAAGCGCCTTGAGATGCGCAGGCGCAACGCCCAATACATGCCTCACACAATCGATCAGACTGTCGCCCAGTCCGTTATGCGTGATAAGAAGGATACCAACCAATCAATACACTCCTGTTAAACGCGCCAGCAGCGCGGCAACGAACAGCAGCACGATCCAGCCGTAGCGTAACAGCCAGCGCAAGGCCCGGGCGGATTCCGCATCGCTCTTGTTCTCTTCTGTCCACGATGGCGCCGATCTTCCTGAGCGCATGGAGTCCCGTGGTGCGGCGGATATTCTGCTGCAACGGGTCTTCAACGCTCATGGCTCGATTTCACGCCGGGTGGATTCATCTGTGAATTTTAGCCGTTTCTCCATCGCAGGGGTGAGATGCACCACGCCCTGCGCATCGATCAGTAGCGCTTCCGTGAGTTGCATCTTCTGGGCGGCCTGAAACCAGCCATGCGGGCCGGAAACGAACAGGGGTTTGGAGGAGGCATCCGAGTGCAGGCCGGCATGCTCGCCATGCGTGAGGATGGTCACCGCCTCGACACCTTGCACCGGCCAGCCGTTGCGCGGGTCGATCAGGTGACAGTAGCGTTTGCCGTCCAGTTCGAAATATCGCTGATAGTCGCCAGAGGTGCCGATTGCCTCGCCGTCATGCAGCTCCAGCGTTGCCAGCGGTCCCGGTTTGCGCGGGTGCTGGATGCCGACGCGCCACGCGCGCGAACCATGCGTGCCCAGGGCCAGCACATTGCCGCCGATATTGATCAGCGCGTTGTGGATCCCTTGCTGCTTCAGGATATCGGCGGCGCGGTCCAGAGCGTAGCCTTTGGCATAGCCGCCAAGGTCGATTTTCACACTCTTGTTCCGGCTCTTTACTTTCGAACCATCAAAAACCAGGTCGCTCATCTGCGGATTCGCCTTCACCAGAGCCGCGACCTTTTTCTCATCAGGTAGCACCGCCTTGAAGTCGTCGGCCTGGAAGCCCCAGGCCTGGATCAGGCCGCCGATCGCCGGATTGAACAAACCATCGGACTGCGCGGACACTCGCGCCGCATCTTGCAACATGGCGGCCAATTCAGGAGAGACGGTTTTCGATTTGTCTTGCGCAATGGCCGCGTTCAGGTCGCTCAGTTCGGAAGGCTTCCAGGCATGCAGCTCGTCATGCAGGCGCTGGAATTCGTGCATCACCAGCACGACCGCCTGGCTTGCCTTTGGCCTCGTCCTCGCCGTAGATGCTGACATCCACCTGCGTGCCGAACACATAGCCTGCTCCTGGTAGAACGGTTCCTTGCCGCAGGCGCTGAGCAGCAGCATGCGATCAACAGCACGGCCACGCGAAACAGCAGTCGTCACGCGAGCATCTCCTCGATCTCCACCGCCGCCGCCAATGTCGCCAACCTGCCCACCACGCCGTAAGCGTAGAAACGGTTGGGCGTATCGTCCGGCGCGCAATCCGGGTTGGGAAAGGCGCAACAGGATTCGAATGCCAGCGGCTCGAAGCGCATGCCGGGCGCATTGAGGTTCTCGTCCACGCCGCGCTCGGTATGCACGCGGTAGAAGCCGCCGACCACATAGCGGTCGATCATGTACACCACCGGCTCGGCCACGGCATCGTTCAGGCTCTCGAAGGAGTGAACACCCTCCTGCACCAGCACATCGGAAACCTGCAGCCCCTCTTTGACGACGGCCATCTTGTTGCGCTGCTTGCGGTTGAGGTCGCGCACGTCACTGGCATCCTTTACCGTCATGATGCCCATGCCGTAGGTGCCCGCATCGGCTTTGACGATGACGAAGGGATCATGCTTCACGCCGTACTCGGCATACTTCGCGCGTATCCGCTGCAGCACGGAATCCACCTGCGCGGCGAGGCATTCCTCGCCGACCTTCTCCTGGAAGTTGACCTGATTGCACACGGCAAAATACGGATCGATCAACCAGGGGTCGATGCCGATGAGCTCGGCGAATTGTTTGCTCACCTGGCTGTAGGCCGCGAAATGATGGGATTTGCGGCGGTTGTACCAGCCCGCTTCCAGCGGCGGCAGCACGGTCTGCTCCAGATTCTTCAGGATCTCCGGTACGCCGGCGGAAAGATCGTTATTGAGCAGGACGACGCAGGGATCGAAATCCGCCACGCCCAGACGATTGCCCCTGCGCACCAGGGGTTCCAGCACAAGCGCATGGCCGTTCGCCAGCTCCAGCGTGGTGGGTTGGGTGATCTCCGGCAGCAAGGAGCCGACGCGCACATTCAACCCGGACTGGCGCAGGATGAGCGACAGTTTCGCCACGTTCTGCAGATAGAACTGGTTGCGGGTGTGGTTCTCCGGGATCAGCAGCACGCCGCGCGCTTCAGGGCAAATTTTCTCGATCGCGCTTTGCACGGCATGCACGCACAGCGGCACGAAATCCGGGTTGAGATTGTTGAAGCCGCCGGGAAACAGATTGGTATCCACCGGCGCAAGCTTGAAGCCGCTGTTGCGCAGATCGACCGAGCTGTAGAACGGCGGCGTGTGCTCCAGCCATTGCGTGCGGAACCAATGCTCGATCTTTGGCTGGGCGGTCAGGATGCGTTGCTCCAGATCAAGCAACGGGCCTTTGAGGGCGGTGGTTAGACGAGGGACCATGTCAGTGCCTGCATTAAGCAATGCGGCATTCTAGCCGATTGGCGCTGACAAGACGAAACCGTCAGCACGGCGATACCGGCCAAAAACCGGAACCGGCAGGCGATGGTAAATCAGCTGCCAGACTAATCCGGCAACTTGCTGCGCAGCTCGTCGCGATCGAACCACCATTTACCGAGGACGATGGAATCGATGATTCTGGCCATACGCGGGATGAATACCTGCGGGTCGCGCAGTTGCAGCCTGTCCAGCCAGCTGTTCATTGCGTCCTGGTCCTGCACGTTGCTATGGCGCTTGGCCACCATGGAGACGAGGTTGTCGGTCAGGAAACACAGGTTCTCGTGCGCCTCGTCGCTTGCGCGCAGATCGACCACGTAACGCCCGGTGATGGCCGCCACAGCAGCACTGTCCGAGTTGTCGGGGGTTTCGTCGACCAAATGGATCAGCATGGCCACGGTCAGCTCGGGGTCGAGCGGGAAGGTCACGGCCAGCCAGATTCCCATGCCGAGCGCAGCGAGGGAGTCTTCCTGCCTGGCCTGAAACAGCACGTCGCACGCTTCCACCGCATCTTGCCAGGACTCTTGTTGCAACGAGATTGCAAATGCCTCGCGAGCGATATCCCACGCCTCTTTCCGGCGCTCCAGCGCGTTCAGGGCTTCGGCGATGTCCATTTGCAGCCGTGCACGCTGCAAATGGGCAGAGCCGGACAATGCACTCAATTCCTGCAGCTTCTCGGCAAGATGCCGCTTCATGCTGGCCTGTTCTTCCGCTGTCATGCCGTCGTTCGGTTCCTTGACCAGCTTGGTAATGTTGATGGTTTTTTCTGTCATGCGCCTGCCTGAACCGGTTTTCCAAAGGGCGGCAGTTTAAACCATGCGCCCCGCGCCACCTACCCATGGCAAGCTCCATACCCATGCCGCGGAAATGGCAGGAAGTCCCGAAGCCCGTCCGTGCGCTTCCGATTCGGCCGGGGACGGTCAGTGGTAGAATGCGCGCCTTCGAAAATAAGGCAGTCCAATGTTATCCACCGCAAATATCACCATGCAGTTCGGCGCAAAGCCGTTGTTTGAAAACGTCTCCGTCAAATTCGGCGACGGCAACCGCTACGGCCTGATCGGCGCCAACGGTTGCGGCAAGTCCACTTTTATGAAGATCCTCGGCCGCGATCTGGAGCAATCCTCCGGCGAGGTGATGCTGGACAAGACCGAACGCCTCGGCAAACTGCGCCAGGACCAGTTCGCCTATGAAGACCGGCGCGTGCTGGACGTCGTGATGATGGGCCACACCGAGATGTGGGAAGCCATGTCCGAGCGCGATGCGATCTACGCCAACCCCGATGCTTCGGAAGAAGACTACATGCGCGCCGCCGATCTGGAGGCGACCTTCGCCGAATACGACGGCTACACCGCCGAAGCGCGGGCCGGCGAGCTGCTGCTGGGCGTGGGCATCGCCATTGAATTGCACCAGGGCCCGATGCGCGAAGTGGCGCCCGGCTTCAAGCTGCGCGTGCTGCTGGCGCAGGCGCTATTCTCCAATCCCGACATCCTGCTGCTGGATGAGCCGACCAACAACCTCGACATCAACACCATCCGCTGGCTGGAAGACGTGCTGAACGCACGCAACTCGACGATGGTCATCATCTCGCACGACCGCCACTTCCTGAACAGCGTGTGCACCCACATGGCCGACCTGGACTACGGCAAGATCACCGTCTATCCGGGCAACTACGACGACTACATGCTGGCTTCGACGCAGGCGCGCGAGCAGCAGGCGGCGGACAATGCCAAAGCCAAGGAGAAGGTCGCCGAACTGCGCGCATTCGTGGCGCGCTTCTCGGCCAACGCCTCCAAGGCCAAGCAGGCCACCTCGCGTGCGCGCCAGATCGACAAGATCAAGATCGAAGACTTCAAGCCGTCCAGCCGCCAGTACCCGTTCATCCGTTTCGAATACGACGAGCGCGAGAAGCTGCACCGCGTCGCCGTGGAAGTGGAGAAGATGGCCAAGGGCTTCGACAAGATGCTGTTCTCCAACGTCAACTTCCGCATCGACGCAGGCGAAAAAGTCGCCATCATCGGCCCCAACGGCATCGGTAAGACCACGCTGCTGCGCATCCTGGCGGGCGATCTCGCGCCGGATACCGGCACCGTCAAATGGGCGGAAAAGGCCAAGCCCGGCTACTACGCGCAGGACCACGAATACGAGTTCGCCGAACAACCAGACGCTCACCGAGTGGATGACCGATTGCCGCGGCCCCGGCGACGACGACCAGGTGGTGCGCGGCACGCTGGGGCGTTTGCTGTTCTCCGGCGACGACGTGAAGAAGAACGTGAAGGTGCTGTCCGGCGGCGAGAAGGGCCGCATGATGTTCGGCAAGCTGATGCTGGCAAAACCGAATGTGTTGCTGATGGACGAGCCGACCAACCACATGGACATGGAGTCCATCGAATCGCTGAATACCGCGCTGCTGGAATTCAAGGGCACGCTGGTGTTCGTCAGCCATGACCGCGAGTTCGTCTCGTCGCTGGCCACACGCATCATCGAGATCTCGGCCAAGGGCGTGAACGACTACCACGGCACGTACGAAGAATTCCTGCGTGACCAGATGGTGCCCTGACCGCCCATGAAGCAAGCGGGTGCCATCGGTGTTTTCGACTCCGGCGTGGGCGGCCTGTCCGTCCTGCACCATATACGCCAGACGCTGCCGCATGAGCGCCTCATCTATGTTGCCGATTCGGCCCATGTGCCTTACGGCGGCAAATCGCCTGCTTACATCGAAGCGCGTTCATTCGCCATCACGCGCTTCCTGATCAGCCAGGGCGCGGAGGCGATTGTCATCGCCTGCAACACCGCCACTGCCGCCGCCGCGCATGCGCTGCGCGTCAAGTTCAACAAGATGCCCATCCTGGCCATGGAACCCGCGGTCAAGCCCGCCATTGCCGCAACGCAAAGCCGGGTGGTCGGCGTGCTGGCGACGGTCGGCACGCTGGAGAGCGCAAAGTTTGCGGCGCTGCTGGAAAAATACAGCGGATGGAAGGTGAAGATATTGACCCAAGGCTGTCCCGGACTGGTCGAACAAGTCGAAAAGGGCGAGCTGGATACCGCACGCACCCGCGAATTGGTCGTACGCTATACGACACCCCTGATCGAGAAAGGCGCGGACACCCTGGTCCTGGGCTGCACGCATTATCCCTTCCTCGCACCGCTGATACGCGAGGTGGTGGGTGAAAACATCACTCTGATCGAAACCGGGGCTGCCGTCGCGCGCCACCTGATGCATCGCGTCAAGGCTGAATTGCCGCCGCGTATTGCCGGCGAAGCATCGGAACAATTCTTCACCAGCGGCGATGCGGAGCAAGCCTCGCATATCATGTCGATGCTGTGGGGCAAGGAAGTTGCAGTACAGCGCCTGCCAGACGAATTCGCCTAGACGTAAGCACTAGCGCCCCGCCCGGCTCAGGCAGGACTTCCGATCAATCCACCGCCATGCAACATGCGTCATCTGCTTTTTCGCTAGAATGCAGAAAGAACGCATAGAAAGAGAGACATGAGCAACATTCACCGCTACACCTTGACCATCTCCTGCCCGGATCGCTCGGGCATCATCGCCGCCGTCACTGGCTTCATCGCCCAGTATGGTGGTTTCATCGTCGAGGCGAGCTATCACACCGAGCTGGAGACGCAACGCTTCTTCATGCGGCAGGAAATACGGGCCGATTCGCTGCCGTTCGACGCGGATGAATTCCGCCGCCGCTTCTCGGCACTGGCGGGCGAGTTCAGAATGGATTGGCAGCTCTCCGATTCCGCCATCAAGAAACGGCTGGTCGTGCTGGTGAGTAAACAGGACCATTGCCTGGATGACCTGCTGCACCGCTGGCGCAGCGGCGAACTGCAGGTGGACATTCCCTGCGTGATCTCCAACCATGAAGACTTGCGCAGTTTCGTCGAGTGGCACGGCATCCCGTTCCTGTACGTCGATATGCAGGATAAGGATGCGGCGTTCAAGCGCATCGCGGCGCTGTTCGACGAGCATCGTGGCGATACGATGGTGCTGGCGCGTTTCATGCAGATACTGCCGCCCTGGCTGTGCCAGCGGTATCCGGGACGTGTCATCAACATCCACCACAGCTTCCTGCCGTCCTTCGTCGGCGCCAAGCCGTACCACCAAGCCTATCAGCGCGGCGTGAAACTGATCGGCGCGACCTGCCATTACGTTACCGACGAACTGGATGCCGGGCCGATCATCGAACAGGACACCGTGCGCATCGACCATGGCGATACGGTGGACGATCTGGTACGTTATGGCCGCGATATCGAGAAGACGGTGTTGTCGCGCGGCTTGCGCTACCATGTGGAAGACCGCGTGCTGGTATGCGGCAACAAGACCATCGTATTCCGTTGATTAATTTATAACTTTAACAATCGTCAGGGGGCCCCACATGAAACGTACTTTGGCATTCATTCTTGCAGCATCGCTCGCCGGAAACGCAATGGCGTTCGAGTTATCAAGCCCGGATCCGGATATGAAAATGGGGCATCCGATGGCCAAGGCGCAGGAATACAAAGGGTTCGGCTGCTCCGGCGACAATCTTTCCCCCGAACTGGAATGGAAGAACGTCCCGGCCGGAACGCGCAGTTTTGCCGTTACCGTGTTCGATCCGGATGCGCCCACGGGCAGCGGCTGGTGGCACTGGGTGGTGTACAACATCCCGGCAACGGCTACCGGCCTGCCTGCAGGGATAGGGACCAAGGCAAAATTGCCTGGCGGAGCCAAGCAAGGCCGCAATGATTACGGCGAACACAGTTTCGGCGGGGCCTGCCCGCCTGCTGGTGACAGGCCGCACCATTACATCTTTACGGTGCATGCGCTCAAGGTGGACAAGATCAACGTGCCGGAAGATGCCAGCGCGGCCCTTATCGGCTTCAACATCATCAGCAACAGAATCGGCCTGGCCAAGCTGACGACGACCTATTCGCGTTGACTGTTGCAATAGCGAAGCCGGAAAAGGTGCAGGACGACCCCGTTTCCGGCTTTGATCTCCGGCCCTGCCATTCCTGGGCGTTTTGCTCCGTATCCCTCCCGTCATCGATCATTGCCGGTATCGCAGATGCGAAAGTGCCGGGTATCAACCTGAAAAATTCCGGTATTTCCCCTCCTTAGAAGGAAGCCTGTGCTGAAACAGCAAGGCCAAGGCGCGGGAAGGCCCGAATCTGCCGCGCGGCTTGGGGTTGTTGCCGTGCAAGGCGGGAACGGGTAACATCTCCGCCCTTTCGCATAAATTTTTGGAAGGCGGCACAAGCCGCCTTATTGTTGGATGATCGAGGTGAGGAACAAGGTGAGCAATTCTTCGTTGCCGCAACAGCAGGGTCTTTATGATCCGCGCCATGAACATGATGCATGTGGTGTCGGATTCGTCGCACATATCAAAGGTCAGGCAAGTCACGACCGGGTCAGCCAAGGGCTGCAAATACTGGAGAATCTGACGCACCGTGGTGCAGTCGGTGCCGATCCGCTGGCAGGCGATGGCGCTGGTATCCTGATCCAGGTTCCCGATGCTTACCTGCGCAAAGCGCTGGCCAGTGCCAAAGTGACTTTGCCGCCCGCCGGAGACTACGGCGTCGGCATGTTGTTCCTGCCGCGCGATGCCAAAGCGCGCGCCGCCTGCGAGAAGGTCATCGCCGACAAGATCAAGGCCGAAGGGCAGACACTGCTGGGCTGGCGCGATGTCCCGGTGGACAACAGCGGCCTCGGCGAAAGCGTAAAAGTGGTCGAGCCGGTGGTGCGCCAGGTGTTCATCGGGCGCGGCAAGAAGACCGCCGACCAGGACGCTTTCGAGCGCAAGCTGTTCGTCATCCGCAAGACGGCCGAGCATGCGATCGGCAACCTGCCGAAAGGGCAAGGCAAGGGCTTTTATGTCACTTCCATGTCTTCGCGCACCATCGTCTACAAGGGCATGCTGCTGGCCGACCAGGTCGGCAAATACTTCCTCGACCTGCAGGACAAGGAGCTGGTCAGCGCCTTCGCGCTGGTGCACCAGCGCTTCTCCACCAATACCTTCCCCACCTGGAATCTGGCGCACCCGTTCCGCATGATCGCGCACAACGGCGAGATCAACACGCTGCGCGGCAACGTCAACTGGATGGCCGCGCGCCATGCGGCGATGTCGTCCAAGTTCCTCGGCAAGGATCTCGACAAACTGTGGCCGCTGATCGTCGAAGGCCAGTCCGACTCCGCCTGTTTCGACAACGCGCTGGAGCTGCTGGTGGCGGGCGGCTACTCGCTGCCGCACGCGATGATGATGCTGATCCCCGAAGCCTGGGCCGGCAATCCGCTGATGGACGAAGAGCGCCGCGCGTTCTACGAATACCACGCCGCCCTGATGGAGCCGTGGGACGGCCCCGCCGCCGTGGCCTTCACCGACGGCCGCATGATCGGCGCCACGCTGGACCGTAACGGTCTGCGTCCCGCGCGTTACCTGATCACCGAAGACGATGTCGTGCTGATGGCGTCCGAGATGGGCGTGCTGGATTTCGCCGAACAGAAGATCGTCAAGAAATGGCGTTTGCAGCCGGGCAAGATGTTCCTGATCGACATGCAGGCCGGGCGCATCGTCGACGATGCCGAATTGAAGGCGCAACTTTCAACCGCCAAACCCTATCGCAAGTGGATCGAGCAATCGCGTCAGTACCTCGACGACCTGCCCAAGTCCAAGGCCGCGTTGAAGAGCGAAGGCAACCTGCTCGATACGCAGCAAGCCTTCGGCTACACGCAGGAAGACACCAAGTTCCTGATGTTGCCGATGGCCAGCGCCGGCGAAGAGGCAATCGGCTCCATGGGCGCGGATGCCGCCCTGCCGGTGCTGTCGAGCAAGAACAAGGTGCTGTACAACTACTTCAAGCAGTTGTTCGCGCAAGTGACCAACCCGCCGATCGACCCGATCCGCGAAGAGATCGTGATGTCGCTGACCTCGTTCATCGGCCCCAAGCCCAACCTGCTGGGCGTCGACGAGACCAAACCGGCCCCGCGTCTGGAAGTGCATCAGCCGGTGCTGTCGGAAGAAGACATCGCCAGGCTGTATGACATCGACAAGCTCACCAAGGGCAAATACAAGTCGCAAGTGCTGGACATCACCTATCCGGTGAAGAACGGCGCGGCAGGCTGCGAGGCCGCCATCGCCGCACTATGCAAGGCAGCCGAGAAGGCAGTCGCGAAGGGCTGCAACGTGATGATCCTGTCCGACCGCAGCGTCGGCGCGGCACGTGTGGCGATCCCGGCTTTGCTGGCGACGGCAGCGGTGCATCATCACCTGGTGAAAGCCGGCCTGCGCACCAGCACCGGCCTGGTGGTGGATACCGGCTCGGCACGCGAAACGCACCACTTTGCCTTGCTGGCGGGTTACGGCGCAGAAGCCGTGTGCCCGTGGCTGGCGTTCGATACCCTCGCCACGCTGGAGTTGCCGGCCGGGCTGGAGTTGAAGGACGCGAAGAAGCGCTTCATCAAGGCCGTCAACAAGGGGCTGCTGAAGGTGATGTCCAAGATGGGCATCTCCACCTATCAATCCTACTGCGGCTCGCAGATCTTCGAAGCCATCGGCCTGAACAGCGATTTCGTGGCGAAATATTTCACCGGCACCGCGACCCAGATCGAGGGTGTCGGCCTCAAGGAAGTGGCGGAAGAAGCCGTACGTACGCATGCCGACGCGTTTGGTAACGACCCGGTGCTGGCGAACATGCTGGACGCGGGCGGCGAATACGCCTGGCGCACACGCGGCGAAGATCACACCTGGACGCCGGATTCCATCGCCAAGCTGCAGCACTCGACGCGCAACAACAACTACGCGACCTACAAGGAATACGCCAAGCTGATCAACGACCAGACCGAGCGTCAGATGACGCTGCGCGGTTTGTTCGAGATCAAGCCTGCCGGTCAGGCCATTCCGCTGGACGAGGTCGAATCGGCGAAAGACATCGTCAAGCGCTTCGCCACCGGCGCGATGTCGCTGGGTTCCATCTCCACCGAAGCGCACGCCACGCTGGCCATCGCGATGAACCGCATCGGCGGCAAATCGAACACCGGCGAGGGCGGCGAAGACGCCAACCGCTTCAAGACGCTGCATGGCGGCGAGAAGCTGTCCGACATCATCGGCAAGCATCGTATCGAAGCCGACCAGACCATGAAGGCGGGCGACTCGCTGCGTTCGCGCATCAAGCAGGTCGCCTCCGGCCGTTTCGGCGTCACCGCGGAATACCTCAGCAGCGCCGACCAGATCCAGATCAAGATGGCGCAGGGCGCGAAGCCCGGCGAAGGCGGCCAGTTGCCCGGCGGCAAGGTGTCCGAATACATCGGCAAGCTGCGCCACTCGGTGCCCGGTGTCGGCCTGATCTCGCCGCCGCCGCACCATGACATCTACTCGATCGAGGACCTGGCGCAGCTGATCCACGACCTGAAGAACTCCAACCCGGCGGCATCCATCTCGGTGAAGCTGGTGTCGGAAGTCGGCGTGGGCACCGTGGCGGCAGGCGTGTCCAAGGCCAAGGCCGACCATATCGTGATCTCCGGTTTCGACGGCGGCACCGGCGCATCGCCGCTGTCGTCGGTGAAGCACGCCGGTACGCCGTGGGAACTGGGCCTGGCCGAAGCGCAACAGACGCTGGTGCTGAACCAGCTGCGCGGCCGTATCGGCCTGCAGGTGGACGGCCAGATGAAGACCGGCCGCGATGTGCTGATCGGCGCCTTGCTCGGCGCCGACGAGTTCGGTTTCGCCACCGCACCGCTGGTGGTCGAGGGCTGCATCATGATGCGCAAGTGCCACCTCAACACCTGCCCGGTCGGCGTGGCCACACAGGATCCGGCACTGCGCAAGAAATTCACCGGCCAGCCGGAACACGTGGTGAACTATTTCTTCTTCGTTGCCGAAGAAGTGCGCGAACTGATGGCGCACATGGGCATCCGCAAGTTCGAGGACCTGATCGGCCGCAGCGACCTGCTCGACGTGCGCAAAGGCATCAAGCATTGGAAGGCGAAGGGTCTGGACTTCTCCAAGGTGTTCCATCAGCCCGACATGCCGGCCAGCGTGGCGCGCCGCCATGCCGAAGAGCAGGATCACGGCCTGAACCAGGCGCTGGACAACGACCTGATCGCGGAAGCCAAGGAAGCGCTTGATGCGATGCGCGTGGTGACCATCGAGACGAAGATCCGCAACGTCAACCGCAGCGTCGGCACCATGCTGTCGCATGAAGTGGCCAAGCGCCACGGCAATGCCGGCCTGCCCGACGACACCATTCGCGTGAAACTGCTCGGCACCGCCGGACAGAGCTTCGGCGCGTTCCTGGCGCACGGCGTGACCTTCCAGTTGGAAGGCGAAGGCAACGACTACGTCGGCAAGGGTCTGTGCGGCGGACGCATCATCGTCAAGCCATCCGACGAAAGCAAACTGGTGGCGGAAGACAACATCGTCGTCGGCAACACCGTGCTGTACGGTGCGACGGCGGGCGAGTGTTTCTTCCGCGGTGTCGCCGGCGAACGCTTCGCGGTGCGCAACTCCGGCGCGATCGCCGTGGTGGAAGGCGTGGGCGACCACGGTTGCGAATACATGACCGGCGGCATGGTGGTCGTGCTGGGCCAGACCGGGCCGCAATTTCGCGGCCGGCATGTCCGGTGGCGTCGCCTACGTGCTGGATGAAGACGGCACTTTCCCGCAACGCTGCAACATGTCCATGGTGCAACTGGAAGCCGTGCCGGAAGAAGCGGCAGCCAGCGAGACCGGCGAAGTGGAAGCACACGGCCGTGTGCACTTCAATCACCTGAACAAGGCCGATGAAGCGGCGTTGCGCGGCAAGATCGAGAAGCACCTGCGCTACACCGGCAGCGCGCGTGCCAAGCAGATATTGGATAACTGGGCGGCTTACCTGCCCAAGTTCGTGAAGGTCATGCCGACCGAATATCGTCGTGCGTTGCTTGAGATCGCGGCGCAGCAGAAGGAGGCCGCATAATGGGCAAGCCAACTGGTTTCATGGAGTTTCAGCGCGTCAGCGAGAGCTACGCGCCAGTCGAGCAACGTACCAAGGACTACCACGAGTTCGTCGCGCATCTCACCGATGCCGAAGCCAAGCAGCAGGGCGCGCGTTGCATGGATTGCGGCATCCCGTTCTGCAACAACGGCTGCCCGGTCAACAACATCATTCCCGACTGGAACGACCTGGTGTATCGCGGCAACTGGAAACAGGCGCTGGAAGTACTGCATTCCACCAACAACTTCCCCGAAGTGACCGGCCGCATCTGCCCGGCGCCGTGCGAAGCGGCCTGCACGCTGAACATCAACAACGACGCGGTCGGCATCAAGTCCATCGAGCACGCCATCATCGACAAGGGCGGCGAGAACGGCTGGGTGGTGCCGCAGACCGGCGAAGAAGAAGACCGGCAAGAAAGTCGCCGTGGTCGGCTCCGGCCCTGCAGGATTGGCGGCTGCGCAGCAACTGGCACGCGTCGGCCACAGCGTGACCGTATTCGAGAAAAACAGCCGCATCGGCGGCCTGCTGCGCTACGGCATTCCCGACTTCAAGCTGGACAAGCGCCTGATCGACTGGCGCATGGCGCAACTTGCTGCCGAAGGCGTGAAGTTCGAAACCAACACCTATGTCGGCAAGGAAGCTGCCTGGCAAAGGCATCGTCAACGACGCCAAGAAGACCGTCAGCCCGAAACAGCTGCAGAAGGATTTCGATGCCGTGATCCTGGCCGGCGGTGCCGAGCAGCCGCGCGACCTGCCGGTGCCGGGACGCGAATTGCAGGGCGTGCATTTCGCGCTGGAATTCCTGATCCCGCAAAACAAGGAAGTCGCGGGTGAAGGCAAGAACCCGATCAACGTGGCCGGCAAGCATGTGGTGGTGATCGGCGGCGGCGATACCGGTTCCGACTGTGTTGGCACCTCCAATCGTCATGGCGCCGCCTCGATCACGCAGATCGAGGTGATGCCGCGCCCGCCCGAGATGGAAAACAAGCCGCATACCTGGCCGAACTGGCCGATCAAGCTGCGTACCTCCAGCTCGCACGAGGAAGGCTGCTCGCGCGACTGGGCCATCGCCACCAAGGAATTCGTCGGCGAGAACGGCGTGCTCAAGGCCATCAAGGCGGTGCGCGTCGAGTTGCATGACGGCAAGCTGGTCGAAGTTGCGGGCAGCGAGTTCGAGCTTAAAGCCGACTACGTGTTCCTCGCCATGGGCTTCACCAATCCGGTGGCGCAAGTACTGGATGCGTTCGGAGTGGACAAGACGCACCGCGGTGACGTCAAGGCGGATACGCACAACTACAAAACCAACGTGAAGAAGGTGTTTGCGGCGGGCGACATGCGCCGCGGCCAATCGCTGGTGGTGTGGGCGATACGCGAAGGCCGCCAGTGCGCACGCTCGGTGGATGAGTTCCTGATGGGCAGCAGCGTTCTGCCCCGATAAGAAAAGATAAAAATATAATGAACTTCAAAGTCAAGAACGACACCTTCCTGCGTGCGCTGCTGCGTGAGCCGACCGAATACACGCCGTTGTGGATGATGCGCCAGGCCGGTCGCTACCTTCCCGAGTACTGCGCTACGCGCAAGCGCGCCGGCAGCTTCCTCAATCTGTGCAAGAGCCCGGATATGGCAACCGAAGTTACGCTGCAGCCGCTGGACCGTTTCCCGCTGGATGCCGCGATCCTGTTCTCCGACATTTTGACGGTGCCGGATGCGATGGGCTTGGGGCTGTATTTCTCGGAAGGCGAAGGGCCGAAGTTCGAGCGTCCGCTGACTACCGAAGCCGCAATCAAGGCGCTGCACGTGCCGGACATCGGCAAGGACCTGAAGTACGTGACCGATGCCGTGTCGCAGATCCGCAAGGCACTGGATGGTCGCGTGCCGCTGATCGGTTTCACCGGCAGCCCGTGGACCTTGTCCTGCTACATGGTCGAGGGCGGCAGCAGCGACGACTACGCCAAGGTGAAGACCTTGATGTACAAAGAGCCGAAGCTGATGCACCACATTCTGTCGGTGACGGCGGATGCGGTCACGCAATATCTCAATGCGCAGATCGAAGCCGGCGCACAGGCCGTGATGATCTTCGATTCCTGGGGTGGCGCGCTGTCGCACGCGGCCTATCATGAATTCTCGCTGCCCTACATGCAGCGCATCGTGCAGGGGCTGAAGCGCGAGCATGAAGGTGTAAAGATCCCCAGCATCGTGTTCACCAAGGGCGGCGGCCTGTGGATCGAGAGCATCGCCGATATCGGTTGCGATGCGGTCGGACTGGACTGGACCATGGACATCGGCGTGGCAAGGCAGAAGGTGGGGCACAAGGTCGCGCTGCAGGGCAACCTCGATCCGACGGTCCTGTTTGCCACACCGGACGTCATTCACAATGAAGTGGAAAAGATATTGACCAGCTACGGTTACGGCAGCGGACATGTATTCAATCTGGGTCACGGGATTTCGCAGTTCACCAACCCGGATAACGCCGCCGCGCTGGTTCAGGCTGTACATGAGCTGAGCAAGAAATACCACTAAAAGACAGACTAAATCGCTAGTCTTATAAACAGCACGGATACTGTAGAAGGCCACGGAGCGTTTTTCCCGTGGCCTTTTTTATCTAGCTTGTAACTTATTGTTTATTAAACGACTATGGCGATGAGCAGAATTTGGGCGGTAGGGAAAAACTGTATACCCGGTTGGGAGTTAGCGTACTTGTCGGGCAATTGCCAACACAGTTATCCACAGCTTATGTGCATAAGAAAAAATTCCTATTCCGCTCAAGCGCATTAGCTAAACTTTGCAGAAATAACCAGAGAAAATCTTCTTAACATGCCCATCATTCGCGTCGCATTGGACGTGCCGTTGTCAACACTTTTCGACTATGCCGTCGAAGAAAATACCGAAATAAAAATCGGCCAGCGTGTGCTCGTCCCTTTCGGACGTAAACAAATGTTGGGGGTGGCGATGGAATGGGCAGAACAATCCGGTCTGGCTGCAAATCGCATCAAGCCGGTGAGCAAAGTGCTGGACGATGTGACGCCGTTGCCGCAAGAGTTGCTGACGCTGCTGCGTTTCTGCAGCGATTATTACCACCATCCTCTGGGCATGACCGTGTTGTCGGCATTGCCGGCTCGTATGCGCGCCTTCGAGCCGGTTACGCTGAAACAATCGCTGGATTACACCCTGAGTGCAGCAGGCCAAGCACTTGATGTTGCGACACTGCCCAAACGCCGGGTGGTGCAGCAGCGCATCCTGCAGGCCTTGCGCCAAGCGCCGCTGAACGGCGCGCAATTGCGCAATTTGTCGCCATCCGCCCCGGCTGCACTCAAGGCGCTGCTCGAGGCTGGCTGGGTCGAAACGTGTATGCCGCTGCCGCGCGCCACGCATCAGTTCAACGATGCGCATGCGCTCACTGACGAGCAACAGCAGGCCAAGGATGCAGTGGCGCAGCAAGCGGGGTATGGCTGTTTCCTGCTGCACGGCATCACCGGCAGCGGCAAGACCGAGGTTTACGTGCACCTGATGCACGCGATGCTGCAGTCCTGTCCTGAGCAAGGTCGAAGGGGCGGTGGACAGGTGCTGCTGCTGGTGCCCGAGATCAACCTCACGCCGCAACTGGAGAACTATTTCCGCAGCCGTTTCCCCGATGTCGAGCTGGCCAGCCTGCACAGTGGCCTGGCCGACGGCGAACGAGCGCAGAACTGGCTCAAGGCCCAATCCGGCGAAGCGCGCATCGTGATCGGAACGCGGCTGGCGGTGTTCACGCCGCTGCCGAAACTGAGCCTGATCCTGGTGGACGAGGAGCACGACAGTTCGTTCAAGCAGCAGGACGGCCTGCGCTACTCTGCACGCGATGTGGCCATCTTCCGCGCCAACCAGCGCGGTGTGCCCATCGTGTTGGGTTCGGCGACACCTTCGCTGGAGAGCTGGCACAACGCCCAGAGCGGCCGCTACCGGCTGCTGAAGCTGACACAACGCGCCGTGCAGCCTGCGACGCTGCCGATCGTACGCTGCATGGACACTACCAAGCTGCCGCTGCAGGAAGGCTTGAGTGAGCCATTGCTCACCGCAATCGGTCTGCGGCTGCAGCGCAAGGAACAGAGCCTGATCTTCATCAATCGCCGCGGCTATGCGCCGGTGCTGATGTGCACCGCCTGCGGCTGGTTGTCTTCCTGCCGCCATTGCGCCGGCAAGCTGGTGCTACATCTGAAGGATCGCAGCCTGCGTTGCCATCATTGTGGCTTCCAGCAGCGCGTGCCGCCCGCCTGCCCTACCTGCGGCGACGCCGACCTCAAGCCGGTCGGCACGGGAACGCAACGGATAGAGGAGGCGCTGCTGGCGCGATTTCCGGATGCACGCATTCTGCGCGTGGACCGAGACAGCACCCGCAACAAGGGCGCATGGGACGCGATGCGCAAACAGATCCACGAGGGTGAAGCCGATATCCTGATCGGTACGCAGATGCTGGCGAAGGGACACGACTTTCCCAACCTGACGCTGGTCGGCGTACTGAATCCGGACGGTGCGCTATACAGTGCCGATTTTCGCGCTTCGGAAAAACTTTTTGCCCAGCTTACCCAGGTTGGCGGGCGCGCCGGACGCGCAGACAAGGCGGGTGAAGTGATCGTACAGACGGCTTTTCCGAATCATCCGTTGTTTCAGGCATTGCGAGCGCATGATTACGAAATCTGGGCGCAGACCTTGCTGTCTGAACGACAGATGGCAGGGTTTCCGCCATTCGTCTATCAAGTGTTGCTCAGCGCCGAGAGCAAGCAGGAGCATGACATGCAGAATTTCCTGCAGCGGGCGCGCACCGCCGCAAAAGAGTTGCAGATGCCGGTCGAAGTGTACGGCGTCGTGCCTGCCGCCATGCCCAGGCGCGCCAACCACCACCGCGCACAGTTGCTGGTGCAGGCTGACCGGCGCAAGGCGCTGCAGGAATTCCTGCGGGCGTGGAAACCGGCTCTGGATGATTTGCCCGCAAAAGAGGTGCGCTGGGCATTGGATATCGATCCGCTGGATTTTTGATCAGCGTCAATAAAGCGCACCATTTGGGCGGTCGCGACGGGGCTATAATGAATTCAACACATTTGCGCCCATATCCATGACTACCGATCTGCAGCTACTCGAAGCCATTGCCGCCATTACGGGCGGTGATGGCGTTGTGACTGGCGAAGCCACGGCACCTTACTGCAAGGATTGGCGCGGACGTTATTCGGGTCAAGCCTTTGCTGTGGCATTTCCGTCCAGCACGCAACAAGTCAGCGAAGTGGTGAAGTTGTGTGCCGCCAACTCAATCTCCATCGTGCCGCAGGGCGGTAACACCAGCCTGTGCGGCGGAGCCGTGCCGGTGGCCGGGCCCCTGAAGCAGGTCATCGTCAATCTTTCGCGCATGAACCGCATCCGCAATGTGGATGCGACCAACTACACCATGACGGTCGAGGCGGGCTGCAAACTGGCTTCACTGTACGAGGCGCCGGAGCAGGTGGACCGGCTGTTCCCGCTCGGCCTGACCGCCATCGCTCCGCATTGCGAGATCGGCGGCAATCTCTCCACCAATGCCGGCGGCATCAACGTGCTGCGCTACGGCACTGCACGCAACCTGGTGCTCGGCCTTGAAGTGGTGTTGCCGGACGGCCGCATCTGGGACGGTCTACGCAGCCTGCGCAAGGACAACACCGGCTACGACCTCAAGCAGCTGTTCATCGGTGCGGAAGGCACGCTCGGCATCATTACTGCCGCTGTGCTCAAGCTCTTCCCTTTGCCCAAGTCGGTGGCGACCGCCTGCATCGCTGTGCGCGACCCGGCTGCCGCGGTGGATTTGCTGGCGCATCTGCGGGCCAACTGCGGCGATACGATCAGTGGCTACGAATTCATCTCGCGTCCCTGCCTCGACCTGGTTTTCAAGCACGTCGCCGACACGCACGAACCCTTTGCCAGCAAGCACGAATGGATCGTCATCACCCAATTGGCCGACGTGCTGCAGGCACCGCTGGATGCTGCATTGCGCTATGCGCTCAACACGTTCGGCGACGGCATCCTGGAATTTGAAATCACTACGAACAAAGTGGATGCGGAGCGCTGGTGGAAGTTGCGCAAGAACATCGCCGAGGCGCAGAAAGCAGAGGGCATCAGCATCAAGCATGACGTTTCTGTCCCCATCAGCCGGGTAGCGGAATTCATCACCCAGGCCAGCGTTGCATTGCGCAAGGCGTTTCCCGGCATTCGTATCGTTGCCTTCGGCCACATGGGCGACGGCAACATCCACTACAATGCCTCCATGCCCGACGCGGCACAGAACAAGGCATTCATAGAGCAGCACGAAGCCGAGGTTCACCGTCTGGTGTATGAGATCACCACAGAACTCGCCGGCAGCATTGCCGCCGAACACGGTCTGGGCCAGCTCAAGCGCGACGAGATAACCCACTACAAGAGTTCGCTGGAACTGGAGCTGATGCGCAGCATCAAACACACGCTTGATCCGCACGGCTTGATGAACCCCGGGAAAGTCATCTAGCCGGTTGTGTAATATCCCCTGAGAAAAACGAAAAGGAGGCATCATGCTACGCATAGGCTTGATGATTCTGTTACTGGCCGCGCTTCCGGGCTGCATGACGCAAGCCGAGAGGGCTGCAGCGGCAAAAGCGGACGTGGACGAGATGGTCAAAGTTTACGGTCCGGCATGCGAAAAACTCGGCTACACCAAAGATACTGACCAATGGCGCGATTGCATCCTGCGCTTGCGCTCACACGACGACGCGCGCTACCAATATCGCCCCAGCACTACGACTTGCGTGGGCCAACACGGTTTCTACAATTGCACCACTTTCTAGTGCTTAAGCGTTTAGTCGAGGGGTGTTCAGTTGTTTCCGGCAGTTTGATTTGGTCATAGGAGGGAGGCGCATGGCAAACCAACCCGAAATCACCAACATGGCCTTGTTCTGCGATTTCGAGAACGTGGCGCTGGGGGTGCGTGACGCCAAATACGCGCAGTTCGATATCAAGAAGGTGCTGGAGCGCTTGCTGCTCAAGGGCAGCATCGTGGTCAAGAAAGCCTATTGTGACTGGGAGCGATACAAGGAATTCAAGGCGACCATGCACGAGGCTGCTTTCGAGTTGATCGAGATTCCGCATGTGCGCCAGTCGGGCAAGAATTCAGCCGACATCCGCATGGTCGTCGATGCCCTCGACCTTTGCTATACCAAAGCGCACGTGGATACTTTCGTCATCATCAGCGGCGATTCGGATTTTTCACCGCTAGTTTCCAAATTGCGCGAGAACAACAAGTACGTGATCGGCATCGGCGTGAAGGATTCGACTTCAGACCTGCTCAGCGCCAATTGCGACGAATTCATCTTCTACGATGATCTGGTGCGCAAGCAGGAAGCCAAGAAGAAACGCACGGTCAAGAAAGCGCCGGCCAAATCCGCCACTGAAGCAGCCAGGCCGGCAGAGCCAAAAAGTGAGGAAGACCGGCGGCAGGAAGCGCTGGATTTTCTGGTGGAAACAGTCGAGGGGCTTATCTCGGAGCGCGGCTCGGACGAGAAAATCTGGGGCTCGATGGTCAAGACCACCATGCAGCGCCGCAAGCCGGGATTCAACGAGTCGTTCTACGGTTACCGCTCGTTCAAGGAATTGATGGAAGACGCCCAACGCAACAAACTGCTTGAGTTGATACGTGACGAAAAATCAGGGCAGTACACTATCCGCTTGCTTGTGGGCGATTAGCGAGTTGAGTTCCTGGCGGCGTTGATTTAAGCGAGCACGGCCAGTAGCATACGTCCCTGGGAAGATGAACGGAGGCGAAAATGGATGTCAGCATGAATACGAATGTAACGGCCTATCAAGGGGCGGGCGATATGGTTGCTGTCACGATGATGAAGAAAGCCATGGCGATTGATGCGCAGACGGTTATGACTTTACTCAACGCAATTCCTCAGCCACCACAAAATCCAGCCAATCTTCCGCCCAATCTGGGACAGAACATCAACGTCACTGCCTGAATGGATCCGTCTCGCCTGAGCTGTCCGAAATGGTTGGCGCCAACCCAAATATAATGAAGAGGACTTTGAACAGGCTAACTTATGGCAGATGAAATGTATTTTGAATGGACGCCTGATCTCAACATCGGCATCGAAGCCATTGATGAACAACATAAGGTATTGGTAAATATTTTCAACAGACTTTCCCTTGCAGTATCAAAAGGCGAAGGCGGCAAGGTGATTCGAAGCATCGTCGATTCGTTGAGGGGATATACCAAATCGCACTTTGCACTGGAGGAGAAGTTGCTGGCAGAAGCCGGTTATGACGAGCTGGCTCCTCACACGGCACAACACAGTGATTTCATCGCCAAGCTTGATGACCTGACCGTCAAGTTCCTGGTTGAGAACTCCCCGGCCTATTCAGAACTGATTGAGTTGCTCCGCAACTGGCTGATCGAACACATCAGGTTCAGTGACAGGAAATATTCGCAGGTTCTGGTGCAGACCCAGTTTTCAACGACAGCATGGGAAAGAAAGGCGCATGGCGATTTCTACAATTTACCCATGCAGCGCACTTCCTGGTGGAAATTCTGGTAGCTCATTCCTGCCCTCAAGTTGCGGATCGGCAAGTCAGTCCGGGCGTCGAAAGTTGATTTCGACTTGCCGCATCAGTTTCCGTACGGCAACGTAAACCAGCAACACCACCGCCAGGCTGGAAAGGAATCCAGCCAATCACATCCGCCGGGAAATGCGCACCGAGGCTCACTCTGGAAATGCCGACCCACAGTACAAACAAGGCGCCTGCCACACGCCATCTGCCGCGCAGGACCGGCCACAGACTGGCTGTCACCAACATGGCAAAGGACGAATGCCCGCTGGGCAGGCTGTGGTGATATTCGGGCGTGCCGACTATGTTAATCGTGCCCGGCGGCAATGCCAGCGGCGGGCGCGGGAAATCGAGCAGAGGCTTCAGATATCCCAGCAACGCTCCGTCGAGCAGGTATGCGATGCTGAACACGGTAATCACTGCCATCCAGCGCGATACCCGGATGCGATGGCGAGATGAATCCTGAAAGGGGGTATTCACCACGACAAGCGCAACCAGCGTCAGCAAACCCAGGTAGAGCGGAAAGAGTGCATGGTCTCCCAGTGCCGTGCCCAGCAGCATGACTTGGTCGAGCCCGGCGAAACGGATGTCGTTGATGGCGTGAAACAGCCAGACGTTGGCGCCGCCCCAGTCGTAGAGGATTTCTTTCATGGTTCAGATGCTCAGTGCCCAACCCCACATGGCAAGACCACCTGCCGCCGATACCGCAGCGATCGCGAACAGCCATCTTTTGCGCGTCAACACCGTGATGGAAGCGAGGGAGATGGCGATCTGGATAAGCGTCATGGCTTGCGCCAGTTTATGGTGCGGATGCATAGCATGTTCGCTTTCCTCATTGGCCTTTTCCGATTCAGCTTCGAGGGCTTCGGCCTTGGCCTTGATCTCTTTCTTTTCGGTTTCGTATTTCTCGATCTGCCCTTTGTAATACTCATGCTTGCTTGGCGGGGCGATTGCAGCAGCCAGTTCCATCAAGTGGCCCTTGTTGCTCTTGGATTGGTAATAGTTCCATTGGTCGGAGGCCTGCGCTTTCTTCAGCACCGCCTCGTTCTTGAATAGCATGGCCTGGTTCTGGGTGTCGCCGCCCTGATAGCTGACGATTGCTCCTGCCGACGCCAGAATGGCGGTAAATATCGCGACTTGCCCGGCAAGGCTGTCGCCGCTGTGCGCGCCGTGTTCTACGGCATGATCGTGGGCGCCATGGACATGAAATCCTCCTGACATTGAGATGCTCCTTAATGAACGAAGTAAATGAGGGTTGGAAATTGACGCGCATTCTATACCTTGAATCCGTGAACGCAGGCTGGATTTAAGTACTACATGCCGGGTCCCGGTCTGAGAGGTATTTCAAGGAACTGATGCTGCCTTCGGGACGCTGCCGGACGATTCAGCTGGGGAATGCGCTCAGCATTGCGTTCTGGTGGTCTATGCCCCACTTTTCAAAGCACTCATGGGAGGTGATCTTGTCGTGAGATTGGGAAAGATCAACGACCTCAGGGTGTATATGGCAATTCTTGTCGCAGTCATAGATAAGCTGAACGACAGGCTGCAGCAACTTTTCCGGCACCACCTCGCGCACGATGCCCAGTTTGTCGCTTTCCATGCGTACCAGCGATCCGGCGGGATAGATGCCAATACCCTTGATGAACGCCTGCACCAGACTGTGGTTGAAATGCGTGTGACTCCACTCGAACAATTTTCGCAATGCCTCGGTGGGCGGCATGCCCTTGTGATAGACACGGATCGAGGTGATCGCATCATAGACGTCGATGATGGCAAGCATCTGGCCATGTAGGCTGATTTGATCGCCTTTCAGCCCAGAGGGATAGCCCGTACCGTCGCTGCGCTCATGATGCTGCGCTGCCGCGTTGAAGGTGATCTCGCTGATGCCTTTGGCGTTTCTCAACAGGTCGGCGGTGATCGTCACATGGCCCTTCATGATCTTGAATTCGGCCTCGTCCAGCTTGCCCGGCTTGTTCAAGATGTGCGGAGGTATTCTGGCTTTGCCGATGTCATGCAGCAGGCCGCCCAAAGCGAAATCCCTGATTTCTTCGCGCGGCAGTTCCAGTACGCGGCCAAAAGCGACGGCCAGGGCTGAAACGGATACGGAATGCTGGAAGGTATATTCATCGAGCGTCTTCACTTGGGCCAGAGGTAACAATGCGGAAGGAAGGCGGAACATCGAATCGACGATGCCATCGACCATCGGCTCGCATTGCTCCAGTGCGATCTGCTTGCCGAGCCGGATGTCTTTCATCATGTCCTGCATCAACTTGTTGGCATTCGAATACAGTTCCTTGGCGTGATGGAACTCCTCGCTGAGAGACAGTTTGGCGATGATCCCCGGCAACTGAGCCGATGGTTCTGATAATAAGGCTTCGGATTGCTCGATTTCGACTGTTTCCGTTTCGGCCGTCAGTACATCTGCGCCCAGGTCGGTGTCGATAAAGACCTCTTTTGCCCCCGATCCGGCGATCTTGCCCAAGGTGTCTGCGTTGTCGATCAGGAAACGGTTGCGCAAGAACGGGTGATTCATCCAACCCAGGTTAAGGTCGTGAATATACATGCCGATCTTAAGTTCGCTGACGCTGATCTGTTTAATCATTTGAAACCGTGTAGTCAGAAATTAGCTTGATACGATTTGCCAAAGACCCCGGAAATCGATAACCACCTTCAAGGTGGTGATGCCATGTGGTTACAGTAGCATTGGCCTTTTCGCATGGGTATATGCCAAAAGGCATAGGCCGCGACATAGGCCTTGGGTGGCAAAGGAAGGTGGGCAGGAGCAATGCCATGCCCAAACGCAGGCGCTATCGTGCAAGTCGATGAATATGCCGGCTGCCGTCAAATGCTATAATCCACGCCTCTTTAAAGGTGCTGCGTCATGTCCGCTGTCTTGAATTTCAAATCCCATTTGTCCGAATTGTTTGCGCAAGCCTTGCGCGAGGTGGCTCCCGACCAGAGCGGTGCGACCATCCTCATCGAACGCCCCAAGCAAGCCTCGCATGGCGACTACGCCTGCAACCTGGCGATGCAGCTGGCGAAACCGCTGCGCAAATCGCCGCGCGACATTGCCAATGCCCTGATTGCGGCACTGCCGAAATCCGATGTGATCGGGAAGGTGGAGATCGCAGGAGCGGGGTTCATCAACGTATTCGTTACCACTGCCGCGAAGCAGGACGTGGTGCATGGCGTGCTGCAGGCCGGAGCCGGTTACGGCCATGTGCATGCCGGTCAAGGCCGCAAGGTGGGCGTGGAATTCGTTTCCGCCAATCCGACCGGCCCCCTGCATGTCGGCCATGGTCGCGGCGCGGCGGTGGGCGATTGCCTGTGCAACGTGCTGCACGCGGCGGGCTGGAATGTGACGCGCGAGTTTTACTACAACGATGCGGGCGCGCAAATCGACAACCTGCGGCTGTCGGTGCAGCTGCGCTGCAAGGGCATCACGCCGGACGATCCGTCCTGGCCGGAATCGGGTTATCGCGGCGATTACATCATCGACGTGGCCAAATCCTACATGGCGAAAGAGACCGTGGAAGCGGACGACCAGCACATCACCGGCAAGGGCGATGCGGACGATGCCGAAGCCATCCGCCATTTTGCCGTGGCCTATCTGCGCCGCGAGCAGGATCTGGATCTGCGCGCCTTCAAGGTGGAGTTCGACGTGTTCTCGCTGGAGTCGGCGCTGTATACCGACGGCAAGGTCGAAGAGACGGTGAAGAAGCTTGTCGCCAGCGGCCACACTTACGAGCAGGACGACGCGTTGTGGTTGCGCACCACCGATTTCGGCGACGACAAAGACCGCGTGATGCGCAAGAGTGACGGCGGCTACACCTACTTCGTGCCGGACGTGGCCTACCACTTGGACAAATGGCGGCGCGGCTTTGAGCGCGTCATCAACGAGCAGGGCTCCGACCACCACAGCACCATCACCCGCGTACGCGCCGGTCTGCAGGCGCTGGATATGGGCATCCCCAAGGGTTGGCCGGACTATGTGCTGCACCAGATGGTAACGGTGCTGAAGAACGGCGAAGAGGTGAAAATCTCCAAACGCGCGGGCAGCTATGTCACGCTGCGCGACCTGATCGACGAAGTGGGTTGCGATGCCACGCGTTACTTCCTCGCCGCGCGCCACCCCGATTCGCAACTGGTGTTCGACATCGACCTGGCGAAATCGCAAAGCAACGACAATCCGGTGTATTACATCCAGTATGCGCATGCCCGTATCAGCACGGTGCTGGCACAATGGGGCGGCGAGCGGCTGTCATTGCTGAATGCCGATGTCGGCGTGCTCGACAGCGAATACGAGACGCAGCTGCTGCAGCGCATGATCGATTACCCGCAGGTGATCGAGACGGCGGCGGAAGACCTTGCGCCGCATCTGGTTGCCTTCTACCTCAAAGAATTGGCAGCCGATTTTCACAGCTACTATAATGCCTCCCGCTTCCTGGTCGAGGACGAGAAGCTCAAGCTGGCGCGCCTGGCGTTGATCGCCGCAGTGGCGCAGATATTGAAGAACGGTCTGGCATTGCTGGGTGTTTCGGCACCCGAAAAGATGTAACGGGATAAAGGAAAAAACATGAGCGGTGGTAAAGGCAAGGTCGTTGCGGGTGTCTTCATCGGGATGGTGCTGGGCATCGTGGCTGCAGGCGGCGTCGCATGGTATGTGCAGAATAAAAAACCGGCGTCGTTCGTTAACAAAGACGTGGCGAATCCCACCCCTCAAGTTGCTCCGGCCCCAGCTAGTGCGCCCGTCGCAATACTGAATACCGCACCTGCCCCTGCGTCGGGAGTGGCTGAGACCAAACAGCATTTTGAGTTCTACAAGGTGCTGACCGACAAATCGGATGGTACGGCGCACAAGAATGCCGCCAAACCGGCACCGAAGCCAAAGGAGCATGCGGCAGCAAAACCGCAGCCGCAGCCCGCACCGCATGAGGCAGCTTCGAAAGAAACATACTACGTGCAAGCCGGATCATTCCCGAACGTGAACGATGCCGAGAAACTAAAAGCCAAATTGGCGTTCTCAGGCTTCGAGGCGACCATCCAGACGGCCACCATCCCGGGCAAGGGCGAGTGGCACCGGGTGCGCCTCGGCCCGTATAGCAGCAGCGAAGCGGGCAAAACCATCGTGGCATTGAAACAGAACGGTATCACCGCCACTCAGGTACATGCCCAGTGAGCGGGCGTAATGATCAGATAAGGAGACGAGCATGAGGTTTTTCAAGCAGTTGTTTGCAGTGTTGGCCTTGTTGTGCGCGACCTACGCGCATGCTGAGGTCGTGGCTGGTAAAGATTACAAAATCCTGAATTCCCCGCAGCCGACCGCAAGCGGCAAGAAGATCGAAGTGCTGGAATTTTTCTTTTACGGCTGTTCGCATTGCTACCACCTGCATCCCCTGATCAGCACCTGGGAAAAGAAGTTGCCCAAGGACGTCCAGCTGGAATACGTGCCGACCATATTCAACGAAGCATGGGAACCCATGGCGCATACTTTCTATGCACTAGAAGCGATGGGTAAGCGCAAGCAGTTGCATGACGCCTTGTTCGATGCCTGGAATGTCTCGAACATCGACCTGCGCGACGAGGCGCACGTCGCCGATTTTGTGGCGAAGCATGGCGTGGATCGAGCCAGATTTGATGCGGACTACAATTCCTTTGAAGTGATGAGCAAGATTGCCCGTAGCAACCAGCTGGTGCAGAGCTATGGCGTGCGCGGCACGCCGACCATCGCTGTGGATGGCAAATATGTCATTTCCGGACTGGGGCCCGAAGAGACCATCCGCGTGCTGGATGAGGTAGTCAAGATCGCCCGCAAGGAACGCAGCAGGCACTGATGATAGTTGTAAGCTGTGCATGGCCATCCGACTAAATATGCAAAAGACGCATATTAAGTCGTTGGTCATTTCTGGCGCGTCGAGCGGCATCGGTCTTGCCCTCGCGCGCCATTATCTTGAGCGCGGCGCGACCGTCGCCGCCTTCGCCCGCCGCGGCGAGTTGCTGCAAGATATAGCCGCCGAATTTCCCGGCAAAGTCTTTCCCTACACCCTCGATGTGCGCGATGCTCCCGCCATTCAGCAGGCGGCCAGCGACTTCATGGCCCGCGTCGGCGTGCCGGACATCGTCATTGCCAATGCCGGCGTGAGCCGCGGCACGCTCACCGAATATGTCGAAGACGAGGAAGTGTTCCAGACCGTGATGGACATCAATGTGCTCGGCATGGTGAAGACCTTCCAGCCGTTTCTGGCAGCGATGCGGGAGGCACGGCACGGGCGCCTGGTCGGCATTGCCAGCGTGGCGGGCTTTCGCGGCCTGCCCGGCTCGGGTGCCTACTCGGCGTCCAAGGCGGCGGCGATCTCTTATCTGGAGAGCCTGCGCGTCGAACTGCACGGCAGCGGCGTGAAGGTGGTGACGATCTGTCCGGGCTACATCAAAACGCCGATGACCGACATCAACACCTATCCGATGCCGTTCATTCTGGATGCGGATGTTGCGGCGAAACGCATGGCGCGCGTCATTGAACGCGGCAGCTCGTTCGCTGTGGTGCCGTGGCAGATGGGGATGGTGGGATGGTTGATGAAGCGGCTGCCAAACTGGCTATACGACGCCTTGTTCAGCAAGGCGCCGCATAAGTCCAGAAAAGCCAGCATCTAAGAAAGCGCTGAATAAATCGTCCGTTCGTGGTGAGCCTGTCGAACCATGAATGGAGGATTTATTCGGCTCAATAGGTTAAACAAAACGTCCTTCGACAGGCTGAGCGTGTGCTGTTGGGGCGAATGCCCCTTACAGCCACGGCCTACCCCTTGCGGGTGCAGGACGAACGGTTGCTTTAGCCCGCCAGCTTCTTCTTCAGTATGTCATTCAGCTGCGCCGGATTCGCTTTGCCCTTGCTGGCCTTCATGGCGAGACCGACGAAGAAGCCGAACAGCTTGTCCTTGCCGCTGCGGTATTCCGCGACCTTGTCCGCATTGGCGGCGATGATCTCGTCCACCAGCGCTTCAATCGCGCCGCTGTCGGAAACCTGCTTCAAGACTCTTCGCCTCGATAATCGCATCTGCTTCGCCACCTTCCGCCCACATGGTGCGGAACACTTCTTTCGCGCCGGAGTTGGAGATGGTGTTGTCTTCGATACGCTTCAGAACATCACTGAGTTGCTGTGATGAAATAGGACATTGAGTCATGTCCAGGCCATCACGGTTCAATTGCGCACTTACTTCGCCCATGATCCAGTTGGCAACTAGCTTTGCATTGGATTGTTGTTTCTCCATGATTAGCTTTGCGGATGCGGTATCGGAAGCAGTCCAAGGTTGTTTAATATCGCAGAGCGTATTTAATACCTCATCAAAATATGTGGCGATTTCAAATGATGAAGTAAGAGTTGCAGCATCGTCAGTACTCAAAGCCGAATGATCATTGAATAGCGCGCCGTTTTGCTTCTGGCAGCTCGGGCAAGGTGCCGCGCACTTGTTCAATCCACTCGGATGAAATTTCCAGCGGCAACAAGTCGGGATCGGGGAAGTAGCGGTAGTCGTGCGCATCTTCCTTGCTGCGCATCGCGCGCGTCTCGCCGGTATCCGGATTGAACAGGATGGTGGCCTGCTGCACCTTGCCGCCGTTCTCCAGGGTGTCGATCTGCCATTGCACTTCGTAGTCGATGGCCTGCTGCATGAACTTGAACGAGTTCAGGTTCTTGATCTCGCGGCGCGTGCCCAGCGGTTCGCCGGGCTTGCGCACCGACACGTTCACGTCGCAGCGGAACGAGCCTTCCTGCATGTTGCCATCGCAGATGCCGATCCAGCGCACCAACGTGTGCAGCGCCTTGGCATAGGCCACCGCCTCGGCGGCGGAACACATGTCCGGCTCGGACACGATCTCCAGCAACGGAGTGCCGGCGCGATTCAAGTCGATGCCGGTCATGCCGTGGAAATCGCCGTGCAGCGATTTGCCCGCGTCTTCTTCCAGATGGGCGCGGGTGATGCGCACGGTTTTTTCGTAGGGCTTGGCGTTGCCGGATAAAGGCTCAACTTGGATGGTCAATGCACCTTTGCCAACGACGGGCAGGTCGAACTGGCTGATCTGGTAGCCCTTGGGCAGGTCGGGGTAGAAGTAATTCTTGCGCGCGAACACCGAGCGGTTCGCGATATGCGCACCGGTGGCGAGGCCGAACTTGATCGCGCGTTCTACCGCGCCCTTGTTCAGCACCGGCAACACGCCGGGCAGCGCGATGCTCACCGCATCGGCCTGCGTGTTCGGCTCGGCGCCGAACGCAGTCGACGCGCCGGAGAAGATTTTGGTGTTGGTCGAGAGCTGGGTATGTACTTCCAGCCCGATGACGATTTCCCAAGTCATGTTTCTAACCCCTATTTGCCACAGAGTACACAGAGATCACAGAGAGAGTGCAGTGGGTTTCCTCTGTGTGCTCTGTGATCTCTGTGGCTATCTGTTTTTAACTGGTTTGTTGCTCGATGGCAGGGCGGTCTGAACGCCGCTCCAGAACGCGATGCGCGCCTCGATGGCCTCGCGACCGGCCTTGGAAGCCGCGCGCAGCTTGGTGTCGCTGCCCTTGCACAGGTGGCCCAGCAAGCGCAGCGACAGCGGGCCATGCAGCTCGTCGTCGAGGTGGATGTGGCGTTCGAGGTAGTAATAGAACAGCGGCGCTTTGCGTTTGCTGATGTTCATGTCGGCGATCAGCGAGCGGAACATGCCGGGGATGACCTGCTCGCGGCCGAGCGCGAAAGCGGCGGCGACGAGATGGGTTTTGCCGGTATCGATGAAACCGAAAGTGGTCTGCATGAACTGGCGCGCCGGCTCGGGGATCTTGGCGATCTTCAGCGCCTTTTCGATGCCGTTGCGCTGCACCGACTTGAGGAAGGCCTTCACCGGGGCCGTGTCGGCACCGACTTCTTCCATCGCGCCGATGTACAGGTCGAAGTGGCTGACGTAAGTGGCATTGCCCTTGGCGTCGGGCAGGCCGTCATCGGTCTCTTCGCCCAGCACGATTTCGTTGATGAAACGCTGCGCCGAGGTGACCGTTGCGTCGCTGGTGGGCATCCAGGGCACGTTGGCGGCAGCCAGGTCGCGCTGCAAATATTTCAGCAGCGACATGAAGTCCCACACCGAGTAGACATGGTGTTCCATGAAAGTACGCAGGTCGTCGATGTTGCGCACCGTGCCGTAGACGGGATGCTTGTCGAGCTGTTTCTTCAGTGCCGGCACGCCGGTGAATTTGGTAAGTTTCATGATGCTGCCTCAGAGTTGCGGCGCGCGGCTGTGCCAGTCGGTTGCCAGTTGATATTGGTGCGCCACGTTGAGCATGCGCGCCTCGTCGAAATAGTTGCCGATGATCTGCAGGCCGACCGGCATGTTGTTGGCGCCGAAGCCGCAGGGGATGGACATGCCGGGCAGGCCGGCCAGGTTCACCGCGATGGTGTAGATGTCGGACAGATACATCTGCACCGGGTCGTCGCCTTTCTCGCCCAGCTTGAAGGCGGTGGAAGGCGAGGTCGGCCCCATGATCACGTCGCATTGCTTGTAGGCCTCGGTGAAGTCCTGCGCGATCAGGCGGCGGATCTTCTGCGCCTGCAGGTAGTAGGCGTCGTAGTAGCCGTGGCTCAGCACATAGGTGCCGATCATGATGCGGCGCTTCACTTCCGCGCCGAAGCCCTGCGCGCGGCTCTTTTCGTACATGTCGGCGAGGTCGCCGTATTCGGGCGCACGGTAGCCGTAGCGCACGCCGTCGAAGCGCGACAGGTTGCTCGACGCTTCCGCCGGCGCCAGCACGTAATACACCGGCACCGACAGTTTGGAATTCGGCAGGCTGAAATCTCGACGATGGTCGCGCCGAGTTTCTTGTATTCGGCGATGGCGGCCTCGACGGCCTTGCGCCACGTCGGCTGCCCATGCCTTCGGCGAAGAACTCCTTCGGCAGGCCGATGCGCAGGCCGGTCAGCGGCTTGTTCAGGTCGCGCGTGTAGTCTTCCTTGTCGCGCTGCAGCGAGGTGGAATCGCGCTCGTCGAAGCCGGCCATCACGTTCAGCATCAGCGCCAGGTCTTCCGCGCTGCGCCCCATCGGGCCGGCCTGGTCGAGGCTGGAGGCGAAGGCGATCATGCCGTAGCGCGAGCACACGCCGTAGGTCGGCTTCAGGCCGGAGATGCCGCACAGCGCGGCCGGCTGGCGGATCGAGCCGCCGGTATCGGTGCCGGTGGCCGCTGCGCACAGGCGCGCCGCGACTGCGGCCGCGGTGCCGCCGGAGCTGCCGCCGGGCACGCGTGCCGTATCCCACGGGTTCTTCACCGGGCCGTAATGCGAGGTCTCGTTCGACGAACCCATGGCGAACTCGTCCATATTGGTCTTGCCGAGGTTCACCGCGCCCGCGTTGTTGAATTGGCTAATCACATGCGCATCGTAGGGCGAAACGAAGTTGTGCAGCATCTTCGAGCCGCAGGTCGTGAGCCAGCCCTTGGCGCAGAAGATATCCTTCTGCGCGATAGGGATGCCGGTCAGCGCTTCGGCGGTGCCGGCGGCCAGACGCGGCATCGGCGGCACGCGCCTGCGCCAGCGACATCTCCGGGTTCAGCGTGATGAAGGCGTTCAGCTGCGGGTTCAGCTGGTTGATGCGGTCGAGGTAGAGCTGCGTCAGTTCGACGCTGGAGATCTTTTTGGCGCGCAAGGCGGCGCCCAGTTGGGCAAGGCTGGAATCGATCATGGCGCTTACTCGATGACCTGCGGAACCAGGTACAAGCCCTGTTCCACCTGGGGGGCGACGGTCTGGAAAGCCTCGCGCTGGTTGGTTTCGGTGACTTTATCCTCGCGCAGGCGCTGCGCCAGGTCCTGGCTGTGCGACATGGGCTCGACGCCTTTGGTATCAACGGCCTGCATTTCGGCGATCAGGCCGAAGATGTTGTTCAGTTGGGCTTGGGCGGCTTGGAGTTCTTGGTCGTTCATCGCCAGCCGGGCCAGGCGGGCGACTTTTTCGACATCGGCTAAACTTAGTGACATAACGGGCTTAAAGCTTTATCAAATCAGGCGCAATAGGGTATCATAAACCGCTTTGCAGGCGCACCTCTTCTACCTTTCAGGACCCAACATGTTAAGTTATTTCAACGGCTACTTTTCCAACGACCTCGCTATCGACCTCGGCACGGCAAATACACTGATCTGGTTGCGCGGACAGGGTATCGTGCTGAACGAACCGTCCGTTGTGGCGATCCGCCAGGAAGGCGGCCCCAACGGCAAGAAAGTGATCCAGCAGGTCGGCCTCGCGGCCAAGCAGATGCTAGGCCGCACGCCCGGCAACATCACCGCCATCCGCCCGATGAAAGACGGCGTGATCGCCGACTTCACCGTCACCGAGCAGATGCTCAAGCAGTTCATTCGCCGTGTGCATAAATCCAGCATCTTCACACCCAGCCCGCGTATCGTCATTTGCGTGCCCTGCGGCTCCACCCAGGTTGAGCGCCGCGCCATTCGCGAATCCGCCTATGGCGCCGGTGCGCGCCGCGTGGAACTGATTGAAGAGCCGATGGCTGCTGCGATCGGTGCCGACTTGCCGGTGGATGAGGCAACCGGCTCGATGGTGGTGGATATCGGCGGCGGTACGACCGAAGTGGGCGTGATCTCGCTGGGCGGAGCGGTATATTCCGGTTCCGTTCGTGTCGGCGGCGATAAGTTCGACGAAGCCATCATCAACTATATCCGCCGTAACTACGGCATGCTGATCGGCGAAAGTACCGCCGAGACGATCAAGAAAGAGATCGGCTCCGCCTTCCCCGGCAGCGAAGTACGCGAAATGGAAGTGAACGGACGTAACCTGGCTGAAGGGGTGCCACGCAGCTTCACCATTTCCAGCAACGAAATTCTCGAAGCGCTGTCCGATCCGCTCAACAACATCGTCAGCGCGGTGAAAACCGCACTGGAACAGACGCCGCCTGAACTGGGCGCAGATATTGCCAGCAAAGGCATGGTGCTGACCGGTGGCGGTGCGCTGTTGCGCGATCTGGATCGCCTGCTGATGGAAGAGACCGGCCTGCCGGTGGTGATCGCTGACGAACCGCTGACCTGCGTGGTGCGCGGTTCCGGCAAGGCGCTCGAACGTATGGACAAGTTCAACAATATTTTCGCCAGCGATTGATCACACGGCGGCGCATTGGACGATACCCGTTCCCTTCGATTCTTTAATCGCGGCCCCAGCCCGGGCGCGCGCCTGGTTTTCTTTTGCGTGCTTTCCCTGTTGTTGCTGTTTGTCGACGCTCGTTACCAGTATCTGGAGTCCACGCGTAAAGTCCTGGCCGTGCTGATCTACCCCGTGCAACGGCTGACGGCGTTACCCGGCGAAGCCGTTGGGGCGGTCGCGGTCTATTTCGAAACGCAATCCCAACTGCTGGCCGAAAACGCGCAGCTGCGCCGCCAGCATGACCTGGATGCCGCGCAGCTTGAGCAATTGCATGCGATCGAGGCGGAGAACACCCAGTTGCGCACCCTGCAGGGGCTTGCACAACGCGTCGACTACCCGATGCAGATGGCCGAGATCGTCTATGTCGAACGCGACATCTTCAAGCGCAAACTGATCGTGAATAAAGGGTCGCAGTCCAACGTATTGCCCGGTCAGGTGGTTGTGGACGATACCGGTGTGGTGGGGCAAGTCTCCCGCGTCTATCCCTGGTTGTCCGAGGTGACGCTGGTCACCGACAAAGATCATGCCGTGCCGATCCAGAGTTTGCGCAACGGTTTGCGTGCGGTCGTATTCGGTTCCGGTGACAGCAGCGAGATGTCGCTGCGCTATATGCCGGTCAGTGCAGACATCGTCGAGGGCGATGTGCTGGTGACTTCCGGTATCGACGGCACGTATCCCCCCAATCTGCCGGTGGCCAAGGTGCTCAAGGTTGAACGCGACCCGGCCTATCCATTTGCCCGCATCACCTGTGCGCCGCTGGCCGGAGTGGACCGGCATCGCGCGCTGTTGATCGTTTCCGGACTGCCGAACCTGCCGGAGCGTCCCGCCTCGACCGAAACCAGCGCCGAGCCGGAACGCGCGAAGAAGAGACTCAAACGGAGCAAGCCGTGAACGGGAACTTCCCTAAAGACCAGGAATTTCTGCTGCCCGCCAGCACGGGTTTCATCATATCCAGCCTGTTCGTGGCCGTGATGCTCAACTGGTTGCCATGGCACGGCTGGGGGCTGGCGCTGCGCCCCGACTTTGTGGCACTGGTACTGCTGTACTGGTGCACGCACAAGCCGCACCGTATCGGTATCGGCATCGCATGGATGGTCGGCATCTTCGCCGACGTGGCGGATGCCAGCCTGTTCGGCCAGCATGCCCTGGCTTACACCGTGCTTGGCTTTCGGCGGCATCGTGTTGCACCGCCGCGTGCAGATGTTCGACCTGCGCCAGCAGGCGATGCACGTGTTCCCGATGTTGTTGCTGAGTTATGCAGCCTACGCTGCCGTGCACTGGCAGGTGCGCGGCTATATCGCGTGGGAATATTTCCTCGGTAGTGCGGTATCGGCGCTGCTGTGGATACCGATGACCTTGCTGTTGCAATCTCTGCGCCGTCCGCGCCACGACCCGAACGAGTTATGAGCCGCTACATCGAGCTGAAGAACCATCAGCGCGAAATCTATTATTTCCGGTTGCGGCTGGTGTTGAGTCTGGGTTTTGTGGCCGTGATGCTGCTCATTCTGCTGGGGCGTTTCATCTACCTGCAGGTCTTTCGCCATGAGTATTTTCATACACTGGCGGAAAGCAACCGCATCTATGTTGTCCCCATTGTGCCCAACCGCGGCTTGATCCTCGATCGCAACGGTGTGGTGATGGCGCAGAACTATTCCGGCTACACGCTGGAGATCGCGCCTTCCAAGGTGTCGGACATGGATGGGCTGATCGCCGAGCTGTCCAAACTGGTCGAGATCACGCCCAAGGACATCAAGCGTTTCCAGAAACTGCTGACCGAGCGGCAGACGATGGGAACCATGCCGATACGCAGCCAGCTGAGCGATATTGAAGTGGCGCGCGTCTCGGCGCAGCTGTTCCGCTTCCCCGGCGTGGAGATCAAGGCGCGCCTGTTCCGGGAATACCCCTTTACCGATGTCACTTCGCACCTTATCGGCTATGTCGGCCGCATCAACCAAAACGACATCGATCAACTGGAAGCGGACGAAGTGGCGTCCAATTATCTCGGTTCTGATTACATCGGCAAGACCGGTATCGAGCAGAGTTATGAAAGTGAATTGCACGGCAAGACCGGCTTCGAACAGGTCGAGGTGGATGCCGGCGGACGCGCCGTGCGCGTGCTGTCACGCACCTCGCCGCAATCCGGCAACAACTTGGTGCTGACTCTGGATGCAAAACTGCAACAGGTCGCCGAACAGGCATTTGGTGATTTCCGTGGCGCATTGGTGGCGATCGATCCCACCAACGGCGAAGTGCTGGCCTTCGTCAGCAAACCGGGCTACGACCCCGGCCTGTTCATCGACGGTATCGATACCGAGACGTGGGATGCGCTGAACAACTCGCCCGACACACCGCTGAACAACCGTGCCTTGCGCGGCCAATATCCGCCAGGCTCCACCATCAAGCCGTTCATGGCGCTGGCGGGGCTGCATTACGATACCCGTTCTCCCACGCGCGCCATCAGCGATCCCGGCTATTACATGCTGCCGGGCAGCCGCCACCAGTACCGCGATTGGAAAGCGGGCGGGCACGGCAGCGTCGACATGTTCAAGGCTATCGTGATTTCCTGCGATACCTACTTCTACGGGCTGGCGACCGAGATGGGCATCGATAACATGCACAGTTTCCTGTCGCGCTTCGGATTCGGCAAGAAGACCGGATTGGACATGGAAGGCGAGACCTCCGGCCTGTTGCCTTCGGCCGAATGGAAAGCAAAACGTTACAATCAGATCTGGTATCCGGGCGACACCGTATCAGCGGGTATCGGCCAGGGCTATAACCTGGTCACTCCCGTGCAACTGGCGTTTGCCACCGCGATCCTGGCAAACGACGGCATCGCCTTCCAGCCGCATCTGGTGAAAGAGATGCGGCAAGCAGGGGGAAATGCGGTACTCACCGAGAACAAGCAGTTGTTTGACCTGCAGATTGACCCCAATCACCTGAAGCTGGTGAAGAGCGCCATGGAGGCGGTCACCAAGCCCGGCGGCACGGCGGCCGTTGCGGGTTATGGCGCGCCCTACCGCATGGCAGGCAAGACCGGCACCGCACAGGTGATCGCCATCAAACAGGGCGAAAAATACAACGCGAACAAGATTTCCGAGTACAACCGCGACCATGCCTGGTTCATCGCATTCGCTCCTGTGGAGAAACCACGCATCGCCATGGCGGTGCTGGTTGAGAACGGCGGTCACGGCGGCACCACTGCCGCGCCGATCGCGCGCAAGGTAATGGATTATTATCTGCTCGGAAAAATGCCCCAGCCCCTGCAGGCTGCAGCAGGGAAAACCGGAGAACAAAGCGACTGAGTATGAACTCGAGACAGCTTAAACAACGCTTCATGTTGCATCTCGACCCCGTGCTGCTGGCGGCACTCGGCGGTTTCATGCTGGTCGGCCTGGTATTGCTTTACAGCGCAAGCGACGGAAACTGGCTGCGTGTGCTGGGCCAGTTTGGCAACATGCTGGTGGCCTTCGCGGCCATGTGGATAGTCGCCAACATGCCTCTGCACTACCTGATGCGGGCTGCTGTGCCGATGTATGTGCTGGGCATGATCCTGCTGCTGCTGGTGATGACGCCGCTCGGCGTGAACAGCCACGGCGCAACGCGCTGGCTCAACATCGGCGTCGCCACCATCCAACCGTCGGAGCTGATGAAGGTTGCCGTGCCGCTGATGATGGCCTGGTATTTCGAAAAGCACGAGGCCACGCTGACGCTGAAGAATTATTTCGTCGCCGCCCTTCTGCTGGTGATGCCGGTGGGCCTGATCGTCAAGCAGCCCGACCTGGGCACGTCCATCCTCATCGGCGCCAGCGGATTCTATGTGCTGTTCCTCGCCGGGCTTTCCTGGCGCATCATGATCGGCGGGGCCATCGCAGCGATGGCCAGCGCACCGTTCCTGTGGTCAGCGATGCACGACTACCAGCGGCACCGCATCCTGATGTTGCTCGACCCCTCCCAGGATGCGCTGGGCAAGGGCTACCATACCATCCAGGGCATGATCGCGGTGGGTTCCGGCGGCATCCTCGGCAAAGGCTACCTGAACGGCACACAGACGCACCTGGATTTCCTGCCTGAACGCACCACCGACTTCATTTTTGCCGTCTGGTCGGAGGAATTTGGCTTGATCGGGAACATCCTGCTGCTGAGTTTGTACATCTTCGTCATCGGCCGCGGCTTCATCATCACCGCCAATGCTTCCACCTATTTCACCCGCCTGATGGCGGGCAGCATCACCCTCACTTTCTTCACCTATGCCTTCGTCAACATGGGTATGGTCAGCGGCATCCTGCCGGTGGTCGGCGTGCCATTGCCGCTCCTGAGCTACGGCGGCACATCCATGCTCACGCTGATGCTCGGTTTTGGTATGCTGATGAGTATCCACACACACAAGAAACTCGTTAAAACCTAGCAGGGAGCCGAAGATGAAAAGAGTATCGTTGTTGGTATTGTTTGCTGCGCTGGCAGTCAGCGCATGCAGCACGTCGCCCAAGAAGGACATGCAAAGCGCGGCTCCCGTTGTGGACGCCGTTTCCAGCCCCGGCGGTCCGCGTGTTGCCCCCGGCAGCACTGCGCCAGCGCCGGGCGGTGGCGGCTACCTGGCTGGGGACGGCCCTGGTGCGGATGCGCCGGCAAACTTCGATGACGTTCCGGATGCCGTGCCCAAGGCCGAGCCGCTGCATCGCTATGCCAACCGCCCCTATTCTGCCCTGGGCAAGACCTATACCCCGCTGCTGGTGACCGGCCACTACAAGGAACGCGGTATCGCCTCCTGGTATGGAAAGAAATTCCATGGTCAGCGCACCTCCATCGGCGAGGTCTACGACATGTACGGCATGACCGCCGCGCACCCCACGCTGCCCATCCCCAGCTATGCGCGCGTCACCAACCTGTCGAACGGCAAATCGGTCATCGTCCGCATCAACGACCGCGGGCCGTTCCTGCATGATCGCATCATGGATCTTTCCTACGCCGCCGCATACAAGCTAGGCTATATCAACAACGGCAGTACGGAAGTCGAGGTCGAAAGCATCGCCGTCGACGGCAACACCCCGGCGGTTGCTGCAGTAGATACGCCCGCTGTAAAAGTCGAGCCGCTCGCTCCAGCCACGTTGCCGGTGGAAACGGCAGGTGCGTCGACCGGCAAGGTTTTCCTGCAACTCGGCGCATTCAAATCACCGCAGGGTGCAGAGAGTTTCCTGGGCAAGATGCGCGCCGAAATGGGCAACAACGACAAAAAGCTCACACTGTATGAGAAAGAAGGTTTGACCCGGGTGCACCTCGGCCCTTATGCCAGCGCCGACGAGGCCCGTAGCGCTGCAAACAAACTTGCATCGACGCTTGGCTTCAAACCCTTCGTGAGCATGCACTGATGCACACTGCCGCCAACATCGTTGTCGGCATCGTCGCACTCATCCACGTGTACATCCTCGTGCTCGAGATGTTCATGTGGGAGAGCGAAACAGGGTTGCGCATCTTCAACATCACCCCGGATTTTGCTGCCGCCACCCGCGAGATGGCGGCGAATCAGGGGCTGTATAACGGCTTCCTGGCGGCGGGACTGTTCTGGAGCCTGCATACCGGCGACATTCATGTACAGCGTTTTTTCCTGGGCTGCGTGCTGGTTGCCGGGGTATATGGGGCGCTGACGGTGAATGCCAGGATATTGCTGGTACAGGCGGCACCGGCGGTGGCAGGGCTGCTGCTGCTGTGGCTGGCGCCGCCCGTGCTGAACCTTTCCTATTAACGACTTCCCCGGTGCCGTTTGCCGTGCCCCCAGGCAAGCTTTGCATGAACATTAGAATATGCTAATATTAAAACATTGTTAATCAAGGAGAGCTCCAATGTTTGGTATGAGCGTAAAAGAAATCGATGCAAACCAGCTTGCACAATGGGTTGGCGATGACGGCCACAAGATTCGCGTGATCGACGTGCGCGGCATGGAAGAAATCGCGCATGGCACCGTGCCCAAGGCCGAGGCGCTGCCTTTGCACACACTGCCTGCCAAGATTCATGATTTGCCGCGCGAAGACAAGTTGATCATGGTTTGCCGCAGCGGTGCACGCTCGGCGCAGGCCTGCATGTTCCTGCAACAGCAAGGTTTTTCCAACGTCTACAACCTGCGCGGCGGCATGATGGGCTGGGTGCAGAGCGGTTTCGCCCCTCATCAGCTGGCCTGATCTTCAGCCAGCCACACGCAGCAGCAACCCCTTCAAATACGCCCCTTCGGGGAAACTGAGCAGCACCGGGTGATCCGGTGCTGCATGCAGTTTTTTCACAATCTGCGCCTCCACGCCGGCATCCAGTGCCGCACCTGCAATGATTTTCTGGAACAGGTCGTCGCTGATGCCGCCCGAACAGGAATAGGTGAACAGCAAACCGCCCGGCCGCAGGAGTTTGAACCCCAGCAGGTTGATATCCTTGTAGGCGCGCGATGCCTTTTCGGCAAAAGCCGCGGTGGGCGCGAACTTGGGCGGATCGAGCACGATGAGGTCGAACTTCCGGTTCTGGTCGCGCAGTTTGCGCAGGGCATCGAACACGTCGGCACATAACCATTCGGCACGTGCCCCATCCAGTCCGTTCAGCTCCACATTGTGCCGCGCCAGTTCCAGCGCACCTTCCGAGGCGTCGATAGAAAGCACCGATTGCGCTCCGCTGCGCAGCGCGTAGAGCGAGAAGCCGCCGGTGTAGCAGAAGCAGTTGAGCACGTCGCGGCCGGCAGCCAGTGTGCCGGTCAATGCACGGTTGTCGCGCTGGTCGAGGTAAAAACCGGTCTTTTGTCCCTCGGCGATATCGACCGCGAAGCGCAGGCCGTGTTCGGTCACTTCCACTGTATCCGGCAATGTCCCGCGCAGGATGCCGTTACGCTTTGGCAGTCCCTCCAGTTCGCGCCCGTCGGAATCGGAGCGCTCATAGATGCAAACGGGCGCACACAATTCCTGCAGGATATCGGCCAGCGTGTCGCGCCAATGTTCCGGGCCTGCGCTGCCCAGTTGCATCACTAGCACGCCGCCGTATTTGTCCACGATGAGTCCGGGCAGTCCGTCCGATTCACCGTGCACGATACGCATGCCGTCACTGTCGCGATCGAGGAGAAGCGTGAGGCGGGTGACCAACGCACTGGCGATACGGCTGCGGAAGAAGGTTTTGTCGATGACGTCTTTCTCGTTCCACGACCACACTCTCGCGGTGATTTGCGAGTCGGCGTTGTAGGCAGCCCAGGCGAGGAATTTCCCGGCAGCATCGCGCACCGGCACCGTGTCGCCGCTGGCGGGCCTGCCATCGATGCATTCGATCGCGCCGGAGAAGATCCAGGGGTGGCGGCGCTGCAAAGATTTCTCGCGGCCTTCCTTGAGGATGATGCCGGGCTTGGCCGATGCGCTGCCTTTGCGTGGTGCAACGGCAGGTTGCGCGGGTGTGTCAGTTTGCGTTTTGCTGCGTTGCACGCGCTTGCGGAAATCCTTGCCGCCTTGCGACTGACGATGCGGAGTCGAATGGGTTTTTGGTTTTGCTGGGCTCATGTTTTCTTCTTGGCACGCGGATGCGCACCGTCATAGATTTTTGCGAGGTACTGGAAATCGAGATGGGTATAGACCTGCGTGGTGGAGATACTGGCATGACCCAGCATCTCCTGTACTGCGCGCAGATCACCGGAAGACTGAAGCACATGTGTGGCGAAGGAGTGGCGCAGCAGGTGTGGGTGCACCCCGCTGGTAATACCCTGCTTGATACCCCATTGGCGCAGATGCAGTTGCACTGTCCGCGGCGAGACACGCGCCCCGTTCTTGCCGACGAACAACGCGGGCTCGTCCGGCTTGGCGAGCTTGTTCGCGCACGGCCAGCCAAGCCTGCAATGCTGAAATGGCATGGCTACCCAGCGGCACGATACGCGTCTTGTTGCCCTTGCCGGTGACGCGCACCGAGGCATCGGCGAAATCCATGTCGACGGGGTCGAGGCTCACCAGTTCGGCCAGGCGCAAGCCGGAAGAGTAGAGCAGCTCGAACATCGCCTTGTCGCGCGCATCCAGCGGCGTTGCCACGGGCATCTCCACCAGTTTTACCGCCTCGTCGGGGGACAGCGCATGCGGCAAGGTTTTGGGGGCCTTCGGTGCACGCAGGCCGACACAGGGATTGCTCTTGCAGCCATGGTCGCGCATCAGGTAGCCAAAAAAGCCGCGCCATGCCGAGAGCACACGCGCCAGCGAACGCCCGCCCAGGCCGTTGCTGTGCAACTGGGCGATGTAACGGCGGATGTGGTGGCTCTTCAGGTCGGGCAGCGGCGTCGATCCGGCGAGGGCCAGCAGGCGGCGGATGTCGCGGGCGTAGTTCTCGGCGGTCAGCGGCGAATAGTTGCGCTCGTTGTGCAGGTAGGCAAGGTAACCTTGCAGTGCGGCCGGGACCTGTTCAGTCGCGGTCATCAGACATGCAGGTTGAAGGCGCTGCCCAGAGTCTCAGCAATGCGTTGCAGGAACAGCGTACCCATTTCAGGGTAAAAACGTTCCTTGTCTTCGCTGGCGAGGATGAGCAGCCCGATGGTCTGGCCGTGCGCCCGTAGCGGCAGATAGGCGAACGAGCGCAGATGCTCGGCGGATTCGCCGAACCACGGCAGGGTGTCGTGCACGGCATGATGGGCACATACCGGCAGCTCATGCTGATCGGCAAACGCCAGCACTTCGGGACTGGGCGGTTCGTCCTTCCACAGGTGCATGGCAACATGGGGAATGACGAAGATGTCGCGCAGATTGTGGACAATCAGGTTCTGCAGCGTGGAGCGGTCATGCGGGCCGAACAGCGCGCAATTGAACCGGTGTACCTTGAGTTGCAGCGCATCGTTCTCCTTGGCGTACTCAAGCAGCTCATGCAGTTTCTTTTCCAGTTCCTTGACGCGCTCGCGCAGGGTAAGCAGCTGGCGCTCGGACAGGGAAATGGTACGGCCGCCGTGGGGATGCGCCAGGTTGACCTGCGACAACATCTCCGCATGATCCTCGAAGAACTGCGGGTTGTCCTGCAAATATTGTGCGACGTCTTCTGCTTTCATCTCAAGTTTTACCTTTTTACAAGTTGATTTCGCCTTCGTACACCGTGATGGCCGGGCCGGTCATCAGCACGGGCGAACGTTCGCCTGCCCAGGTGATGGTGAGATTGCCGCCGCGAGTGGCGACATGCACCGTGTTGTCCAGCAACCGGCGGCGGATACCGGCGACGACGGCCGCGCAAGCGCCGGTGCCGCAGGACAGGGTTTCGCCCGCGCCGCGTTCGAACACGCGCAAACGGATGTGTTCGCGATCCACGATCTGCATGAAGCCGGCATTGACGCGTTTGGGGAAACGCGCATGGTGCTCGATCAGCGGGCCCTGAGTGGTGACAGGGGCGTTCTCCACATCCTCGACCACCTGCACCGCGTGCGGGTTGCCCATGGAGATGGCGGTGATCTGCACGGTCTCATTGGGCAGTTGCAGCGGTTGGACCACGTCCTCGCTGTCGCTCACGAAAGGGATCCGCGCAGGTTCGAAGATCGGTGCCCCCATGTTCACGGTGACGCGCCCATCGTCTGCCAGTCGCGGCGAGATCAGTCCGCTCCGGGTTTCCACGACGATCTCGCGTTTGCTGGTGAGCTTGTGTTCATGCACAAAACGCACGAAGCAGCGGGCGCCGTTGCCGCATTGCTCCACCTCGCCGCCGTCGGCGTTGAAGATGCGATAGCGGAAATCGGCGTCGTCGCGGGGGGATTTTTCAACCAGCAGCACCTGGTCACAGCCAATGCCGAAGTGACGGTCGGCTATGAAGCGAATCTGCTCCGGCGACAAAGCGATCGACTGGTGGATTCCGTCTAGCACCACGAAATCGTTCCCGGCGCCGTGCATCTTGGTGAATTTGAGGGACATAACTCTAACGTTCCGAATGACTGCGCCAATTATACGTGCTTGCACTCAATCGCTGCATAGCTGGACATGGTCGCGATACATGCATCGGTCCATTACCACCGTGATGCCCGCCTGCTGCGCGCGCAGCACAGCCTCCTCGTGCACGACGCCATCCTGCAGCCACAGGTTTTTGACACCCAGTTTGATGCAGCTTTCCACGATGCCGGGCACATGCTCAGGCGCGCGGAAGACATCTACGATATCAGGTACTTCTGGCAGGCTCTCCAGATCAGGATAGGCTTTTTCGCCCAAAACCTCGCTTACCAGGGGGCGCACGGGAATGATGCGATAGCCGAAGCCTTGCAACGCTTGTGCCACACGGAAACTTGGTCGTGCCGTATTCGGCGACAGACCGACCACCGCCACGCTGTGTACCTCTCGCAGCAGCTTGCAAATGGCTTCCGGTCCGGGATTTACAAAACTCATGGAGTGAAAGATAGCATCTTTTGCGGCGCTCGGCGCGGGCGGGGCTGGCAAAAAGAAGCTATACTGCGCGCCGTTCAAAGCGCCCGTAGCTCAGCTGGATAGAGTATTGGTTTCCGAAGCCAAGGGTCGTGGGTTCGACTCCCGCCGGGCGCGCCATTCAAGGTTAAAAGTGGGCGCCTGATTCGGGGTGCCCATTTCTATTTTGTGCATTGCCTCCGCCAAAGCCGCATAAACATCCCGCGCAATAGCGCGAGGCGCTCGATGCGGTCTATATCTTTTTCTGCCTATCCGAACTAGGGGTATTGCTGGTAGATTTCTGGTTAATGTATTTTGAGTCCTCCGTGTTACCTGAAACGGGGAATTGAAGTGCTGCTCTAAGAGCTGGTTTGTCCCAGTTGCTGCCAGCCACGAATGGCAGCTTTGCGGCAGTGAATATTGGTGAGCAGACTTCCGCTACCGGCCAATTGCGGTCATACATAACAACCTTTCAGTTAGATAGCTGGACTCTTGAAATCAACTAACCAAATCAAATTTCTATGACTTTCGTTAACTCATTTCGGGCGGTGCTGATTAGTTTTGCTTTTATCTCGTTCTGTCACGGTGCTGATGATTATCCAAATACCGCCGGATTTTTGGTCGATAAAGACGAAGCATGGTTCAAGCAATGTATCCAAGTGAAAGATGCTCATCCATCTAGTGTGGATATGCCTTCTGAACAGTTGGCATCCTCTTTGGCTGGATGTAATGCAATGGACCTCTATTACAACGTTCTAGAAAAAGCAGCAGCAACCAATGAAGATTGGCTAAAAGTTAGAAACTGTGCTTTTAAACAGAACGATAACGCGGTTCTAATGATGCTATATGCCAATGGATTTGGCGTGTTGAAGAATTTTGATATTGCTATGAATTATTCATGCAAGATTGGTATTTCCATTGGAAGCCAACCCTCTGACCTCTCAAGTCGCTTGAATCATCTTGCTATGTTGAAGAAGGGCCGTATCGAGCGCTTTGATATATGTAGCGATATAGAGAGTAAAGGCATGGCTACGTTCTGTTCTGAAATGTCCGACAGTCGCCGAGATAAGGGAAGAAATATTCGCATTGCGAATATCACGATGAAATGGGAGTCGTCTCAAAAGGCATCGTTTGCCAAGCTTCGTGAAGTGCTAAATGAGTTTGCGAAACGTCATGGCTATGAGGAAATCAATCAATATGGAAGGGATGGCCCATCTAGAGTATGGGAATATCAAGACCAAGCAACAGTAATTGAGCCATTCTTGACTGACATAGAAGAATTCGAGAAAGGTAATCTTCCACAATTATCTGGAAAAGAGTTTGTTGAACTAGATAACAAACTGAATCAGATTTACAGACAAATAATGAGCGTGAAAACAGAGGGGCCCGATTCTCCCCTAGGCGATACCACCATTTCCAAGGAAGGAATCAAACACACGCAAAGAGCATGGCTTAAATATCGTGACGCATTAGTTGTTTTTGGGAGCGTAAAGTATCCCTCCGTCAATCCAGCTGCTTGGAAAGCGTTTCTTACAGAGCGTCGGATCGAACAACTCTCGGAGTTGTTAATCTTCGCAGAACAGAAGTAACACTTTTTGCATTTCAGCCAATTCATATTTGCTGTCCGCTTTGGAGAACCCGCTATGTCCGCTTGGGGTTGCGGTTTCAACCGGTCGATGCAACAAGTTGGTTAAATCGTTCAGCTGGTGTTTCATAGTTTAACGTCTTCCTTGGACGCTGATTCAATTTCCTCGCCACGCCATTGAGTTGGGCTTGCGAGTAACCAGATAGATCCATTCCCTTGGGGAAGTACTGCCTTAACAGCCCGTTCGTATTTTCATTACTCCCACGCTGCCAAGGATTCTGCGGATCACAGAAATAGACCTGTATGTCGGTCGCCAAGGTGAAACGCTTATGGCCGGCCATCTCCGACCCTCGATCCCAGGTCAGCGATTTGTAGAGTTCCTGCGGTAACTTGCGAGCGTTTCTGATGAGTGCGTTGATGACTGTTTCGGTATCTTTGCTGGCGACTTTCATCAGCATCACATAGCGCGTATGACGTTCGACAAGGGTCACAATCTGGCTATCCAAAGTGCCGCACAACAAGTCGCCTTCCCAGTGTCCGGGCACTGCTCTGTCTTCTACTGTGGCCGGACGCTCGCTGATCGATACCGCATCGACAATCCTGCCGCGATTGTCTGTCTCCTGCATATGATGGCGGGAACGGCGCATGACTCGTGTTCGCCTCAAATGCTGCACCAGCTCTTTCTTAAGCGCCCCACGAGCCTGAATGTAGAGACTGCGATAGATGGTTTCGTGTGACACCTGATAGCTCTCGTCGCCCGGGTAAGTATGTTTCAGCCATCCAGCAATCTGCTCCGGCGACCACTGCATCTGGAGCTTCCCTGCCACGATGTGCGCCAATGTTCGATTCTCCGCCAGTTTACAGGTCTTCGGGCGATGCGCCCGATCCCAGGCAGCTTGGTCGGCTTGATTGGCTCGATAGCCTTCTTGGTCTCCGTTGCGCTTGATCTCGCGATAAATAGTGGAGGGCGCTCGTCCGAGGGATGCGGCAATCGAGTAAATCGATTGCCCTGCTGCGACTGCACGCGATATCTCTTCGCGTTCAGCCAAAGTCAGAGCCAATCTTGAACGTCGTCGTTGGGCCGGTCGTATCCCACCGCTTTCAGCGAGAATGCGCTCGATTGATGAATGGTATCGATCAAACAACTGGGCGATCTGCTGGAGAGAATCGCCAGCCTGCCAGCGCTCCCACATCAGAGCTTTTTGGCTTTCGGTGTAATAGATTCGCGGTCTCCGTTTCATCTGCAACACTCCTTCTGCTTACGCAGATTCTAGTATGTTGCATCGACCGGTTGAAACCGCAGTTAGCAGCAGCCCTCCGATAGTGTCCGGTTTCGCGCAAGATATTGTTGGGGCGTAACGTCGCGAATGGGCTAGTTGAAGACATGGCGTTTTTCCGAAAGCCGCCATTGAAATTAGTGGAGCATGGGCCAGGCGATTGAAATAAGCTCTTCTTAGTACCCAGATTCATCTCACTAGGTGTCCATTTCCCAGCACCATCTTCATTAAACTTTCACCTCCGCTAGCCGATAATTGAATCACAGGGGCGCGTTATCCATGCTCCGTGAGAAGGAGGTGTGCTATGTCTATCGTGATGAATATGAGCAACTACGAGATCGAGCGCGAGGAAGTGGCGATCGAGGAGTACGGCGATGAGATCATGTGTGCCGGATGGAATCCGCAGTTGGCTTTGGCGGTTGAGTCGCCAGTTGCAGAAGTGGGCAAGCACGAACCGTTTCCGGGCGGCATGGCGAAGATGGATATCGATTCCTTCCTGCAGAAAATGTACAAATACCAGTGCTGAAGACGAATCAACCCGGGCAACCCTACAACTGAGTTGCCCGCCCCGCAAGCCTTATCCCGCGCCATTCCGTGGGTATTTGCGCGACGTGCCGCAAGGCGCTCTGTGATATTCTTCACGCAGTCCATCCCGAGTCATCCCATGAGATTTGCATTGCTCCTGCTGCTGGCCCTGCCTGCGTGTGTGCTGGCGGACCAAGAAAGCGATTTTCGCGCTGCCCGCGAGGCACTGCGTGCTGGAAGTGTGTCGCGCCTGGACAAGGTTGCGGGACGCCTCAAGGATACCCCGCTGGAGCCTTATGTCACCTATTACCAGTTGCGTTTGCGCTGGGGATTGAAAACAACCGCACCGGTCAAGGCGTTCCTTGCGCGCGACAACGAATCGCCGGTGGTCGATCAGTTTCGCGGCGAATGGCTCAAGTATCTGGGCGAGCATGAAAGCTGGGAGGCCTTTGCGGAAGAATATCCGCATCTGGTGAACACCGATGATGAGCTGACCTGTTATGCGCTGCAATGGCGTCAGCAGAGCGATGAGGCTGGCGCTCTGGCCGAGGCGCGCAAGCTATGGTTCAGTGACGATGACATGCCGGACAGCTGCACCCCCCTGTTTGCGGCAGCGCTGAAGCAGGGGATCATCGGCGAGGCCGATGTATGGCAACGCATGCGTCTGGCGCTGGAGAGCGGCAATACCACGCTAGCCAGGGAATTGATCAAGAAATTGCCCAAGGCGCAGGTCTTTCCGGCAGCGGAGTTGAGCATGGCGGCGGGGAGTCCCCGCCAGTATCTTGAGCGGAGCAAATTCGAGGACGCAGGCAAGGGGCGCCGCTTGGCAGCGTTGTTCGCCTTGCAGCGCTTGTCCAAACAATCACCACAGATCGCCTATACCCATTGGGAACACATCGCTAATAATTTCAGCGAAGAAGAGCAGCGCTATTTCTTTGGCTGGCTGGGGTGTGCCGCTGCCCAGGCGCATGACGAGCGGGCGCTGCTCTGGTACTCGGTGGCCGGCGATGCTGCGCTGAATCCGAAACAGCTGGCCTGGCGCACACGCGCCGCACTGCGCATGCAGGACTGGCGCGAAGTGTGGGAGAGCATCAATGCCATGTCGCCGCAACAGCAGAAGGAGGGGGTATGGCGCTACTGGAAGGGTCGCGCGCTCAAGGTACTGGGCCGGCCGGCCGAAGCCGAGGCGATCTTTGTCGAATTGAGCCGCGAATACAACTTCTATGGGCAGCTCGCCGCCGATGAACTGGGTGCGGCGCCCGGTGCCAATATGAGCGCTGCGCGCTACCAGCCCAGCGAAGCCGAGATCGAGGCGATCCAGGCTTTGCCGGCGATACAGCGCACCTTGCTGCTTTACCGTCTGGATATGCGCGCGGAAGCAGCCAAGGAATGGGCATGGGCAACACGAAACTATAGCGACCAGCTGTTGCTGGTTGCGGCCGAGGTGGCGCAACGCAACCAGATGTACGACCGCTCCATCAATGCCGCTGACCGCACGGTGCAATTGCACGATTTCAATCTGCGCTATCCCGCTCCGTACCGCGAGAATTTGCAGGAGAACCTGCACAAGCACGGTCTGGAAGAGGCCTGGGTGTATGGCCTGATGCGGCAGGAAAGCCGTTTTACCACCAAGGCAAAGTCTGATGTCGGCGCAGCCGGGCTGATGCAGATCATGCCGGCAACCGCGCGCTGGGTGGCCAGACAGATCGGAATGAAGGGGTATCGCAAGGGACTCATCCATCAGCTCGATGTGAACATCAAGCTTGGCACGTATTATATGAAGACGGTTTCGCACCAGTTTGCCGACAATCCGGTGCTGGCCTCGGCGGCATACAACGCGGGTCCGAACCGGGCGAAGCAATGGTGCGATGCGAAACCGATGGAGGGCGCGATCTACATCGAGAACATCCCCTTCGACGAGACGCGCGATTACGTGAAAAAAGTAATGAGCAACACCGTCTATTATTCCAAGCTGTTCGGGCAGACTTCGATGTCATTGAAGCAGCGGCTGGGCACCATCGACGCCAGAAGCGAGAAGAACCAGAAGGTCAGCCGCGATGAGTGATAAGGATATGAATGTGTATTGCGTCGGCGGTGCGGTGCGCGACAGGCTGCTCGGCCTGCCGGTGCAGGATCACGACTGGGTAGTGGTGGGCAGCACGCCGGAACAGATGGAAGCGCGCGGCTTCAAGCCGGTCGGCGCCGATTTTCCCGTGTTCCTGCATCCGGACACGCACGAGGAATACGCGCTGGCACGGACCGAACGCAAGGTGGCGCAAGGCTACAAGGGGTTCACCGTGTACGCCACCCCGGATGTGACGCTGGAGCAGGACCTGCTGCGCCGCGACTTCACCATCAACGCGATCGCCGAGGATGCCGACGGCAACCTGATCGACCCCTACAACGGCCAGGCCGACCTCAAGGCCGGAATCCTGCGTCATGTCAGCGATGCGTTCGCCGAAGACCCGGTGCGCATCCTGCGCGGCGCAAGGTTCGCTGCGCGCTTTGGTTTCAGTTTTGCGCCGGAGACACTGGCGCTGATGCGCAAGATGGTGGACAACGGCGAAGTGGATGCACTGGTGGCCGAGCGCGTGTGGCAGGAGCTGGCGCGCGGGCTGATGGAACAACACCCATCGCGCTTCTTCATGACGCTGCGCGAGTGCGGTGCGCTGAAGAAGATCCTGCCCGAAGTGGACGCGCTGTTCGGCGTGCCGCAGCCCGCGCATTACCATCCCGAGATCGATTGCGGCGTGCACGTGATGCTGGTGGTGGACGATACGGCGAAGCACGGGCGCCCGCTGGAAGTGCGCTTCGCCGCGTTGGGTCATGATCTTGGCAAGGCCACCACGCCGGAGGATACGCTGCCGCGCCATATCGGCCACGAACAGCGCAGCGTCGACCTGCTGAAGAGGTTGTGCGAACGTCTGCGCGTGCCGGGCGAATGTCGCGACCTCGCGCTGCTGGTGGCGCAATACCACAGCCATGTGCACAAGGTGCGTGAACTGCGCGCCAACACCATCGTCAAAGTATTCGATTGTTGCGACCTGTGGCGCAAGCCGGAGCGTTTCGGCCAGATCTTACTGGCCTGCGAATCGGATGCGCATGGCCGCACCGGCCACGAGAACGATGCATATCCGCAGACTGCCTACATGCTGGCATGTGCCCGCGCCGCGCAAGCCGTGAATGCGGGCGAGATCGCGCGGGCCTGCACAGACCGGAACCTGATTGCCGACAAGGTGCGCGAGGCGCGCATCCTTGCGGTGGAAGGAGTTATCCATGGCGGAGTCGCTGACCAGCCTGCTTAAAGAAGTGCGCGCCTGCGAGGTGTGCGCCGAGTACCTGCCGTTTCCTCCCAAGCCGATATTGCGGGCCGGCAAGGGCGCGCGGCTGATGATCGTGGGACAGGCGCCGGGGCGGCGCGTGCAGGAGACCGGCATTCCGTGGAACGACCCGTCCGGTGACCGTCTGCGCGACTGGTTGCAGACATCGCGCGAAATCTTTTACGACGAGCACCGCATCGCCATCATCCCCATCGGCTTTTGCTATCCCGGCAAGGGCAAGAGCGGTGACCTGCCGCCGCGCCCCGAGTGCGCCCCGCTATGGCAGCCTCGTTTGCGCGCCGCCTTGCCCGACGTCGAACTGACGCTGCTGGTCGGCAGTTATGCGCAAGCCTACTACCTGGGCGACCGGGCACAGGAGACGCTGACCGAGACTGTGCGCCACTACCGCGACTACCTGCCGGAATTCCTGCCTTTGCCGCACCCTAGTCCGCGCAACCAACTGTGGCTGAAACGCAATTCGTGGTTCGAAAAGGAAGTGCTGCCGCTGCTGCGCAAGCGGGTGGCTGCCCTGCTATAGCAGGCGCGACAGGTCGCCGCGAGAGAAGCCTTGCAGGGGAATGTCGATGCCCTTGCCCAGCGCGATCACCTTGAACAGTTCGCCCATCTCGGCCGGGCTGGTGAGTTTCTGCACCTGGCCGGCGAGCGGCAGGTATTCGCGCACGTTCTCGGGCGAGGTTTCGCGCAACAGGTCGGCGAGGGCGTTGTTGAGCAGGAAGTGCGCCTGCGAGGTGTATCCGAGGAATCTGGCGCCGTGATCGATGGCGGACTCGGCCACCGCAGTGAAATCCACATGCGCGGTAATGTCCTGCAAACCCGGCAGGTAGAACGGATCGTCGTGCGAGTGGTGGCGGTAATGGCACATCAGCGTGCCACTCGAACGTTGCGGGTGGTAATACTCTCCGGCGCCGAAACCGTAGTCGATGAACAGCAATGCACCTTTGTCCATGCGTTCGCACAGGCTGGCGATAAGGCCGCGCGAGGTGAGCGAGACTTCGCTCAGGTAACCGTCCGGCACCTTGATGTTGCTGGCGATCCCGAGCAAGGCGTCGTCCGCGGGCATACGGTCCATCCAGGCGAAACGCTCGCCGTCATGCGTTACGCCGCGTTCCAGTATGCTGCCGTTCGACCAGAGCAGCAGGTGCACCGGCAACGCATCCAGCACTTCGTTGCCGATCACCGCGCCGGAGATCCGGTCGGGCAGCACATCCAGCCAATGCACCCGGGCGACGAGGTGCGGCAGCCGTTCGTGCAACAGGGCTTGCTGGCGCTCGCGCAGGTCGGCGCTCACTTCGAGGATGGCATAGCTTTCCGGCAAGGCGCCTAGTTTCTCCAGCTCGCCCAGGATGTCCAGCGCCAACTTGCCGCTGCCGGCGCCAAGTTCGAGGATATGTGGAGTGCTGGCCTGCATCAGTTCGGGTAATTGGCGCGCCACGGTGCGGCCGAACAGTGCGGAAAGCTCCGGCGCCGTGATGAAATCGCCTGCCGCGCCGAACTTGTGGGCGCCGGCCGTATAGTAGCCCTGGCCGGGTGCGTACAGTGCGAGCTCCATGAAGCGCGAAAAGGGGATCCAGCCGCCTTGTGCTGCGATATCGCCGCGGATGAGTTCGCACAGCTGCGCACTGTGGGCGAGCGCTTCAGGCGAGGGGACGGGCAGGTTGACGGGCATGGTCGGGTATAATTGGGGCGTTGCGCGAGTTTAGTGGGGAATGCGATGCAAGGCAAAACAGTGTTGGTAACGGGCGGGGCAAGGCGCGTGGGGGCGGCCATCGTGCGCCGATTGCACGCGGCCGGCGCGAACGTGGCAATTCATTGCCGCAAGTCGTTGTATGAGGCACTGGCCCTGCGCGCCGAACTGAACGAGATTCGCACTGATTCGGCCCAGGTCGTCCAGGCCGACCTGATCGAACTGGCTGGGCTGCGTCGCATGGTGGAGGAGACAGTGCAGCAATTCGGCCGGCTGGACGCGCTGGTGAACAATGCTTCCAGTTTCTATCCCACGCCGCTGGAACAAATGGACGAACAGCAATGGATCGACCTGATCGGTACCAACCTGAAGGCGCCGCTGTTTCTGGCACAAGCCGCAGCAGCGGAATTGCGCCGTCATCACGGCTGCATCGTCAATATCGTGGATATCCACGCCGAGCTGCCGATGCACGGCCACTTGCTCTACAACGTTGCCAAGTCCGGTCTGGCCGGGCTGACGCGCGCCCTGGCGCAGGAGATGGCGCCGCAGGTGCGTGTGAATGGCGTTTCGCCGGGCCCCATCCTCTGGCCGGAAGCACCGGCCTGGCAGGATGAGGAGCAACGCCGCAAGATCATCGCTCACACGCTGCTCAAGCGGGCAGGCGAGCCCGAGGATATCGCCAGGACCGTGCAGTTCCTGATCGCTGATGCGCCGTATATCAGCGGGCAGATCATCGCGGTGGATGGCGGCCGCAGCATCAACCTTTGAGAGATTCTCTATCAACCCAAGTATGAACGACATCATCCAGCCGGTGCATTTCGAGCACCATTCCACCAATTTCAATCGCCTCAAGGGCCGTCTGGAGCACATGGTCGGCAAGGCCATTGGCGACTTCAACATGATCGAGGACGGCGACACGGTGATGGTATGCCTGTCCGGCGGCAAGGATTCCTACACCCTGCTCGACATCCTGCGCACGCTGCAGAAGCGCGCGCCGATCGATTTCAAACTGGTGGCGATGAACCTGGACCAGAAGCAGCCGGGCTTTCCGGAAGAGGTGCTGCCGAATTACCTGAAGAGCATCGGGGTGGATTTCCACATCGAGACGCAGGACACCTATTCCATCGTCAAGGAGAAGATCCCCGAGGGCAAGACCACCTGTTCGCTGTGTTCGCGCCTGCGCCGCGGCATCATCTACAAGGTGGCGGGCGAGCTGGGCGCCAACAAGATCGCGCTGGGCCATCACCGCGACGACATGGTGGAGACGCTGTTCCTGAACATGTTCTTCGGCGGCAAGCTCAAGGCCATGCCGCCCAAGCTGGTCACCGACAAGGGCGACCACATCGTCATCCGTCCGCTGGCCTATTGCGCCGAGAAGGACATCGCCCGCTACGCGCGCGGCATGGAATTCCCCATCATCCCGTGCAATCTGTGCGGCTCGCAGGAGAACCTGCAGCGCCAGAACATCAAGCAGATGCTGCACGACTGGGAGCGTCAGTATCCGGGACGCACGCAGACCATCTTTACCGCGATGCAGAACGTCAAGCCGTCACACCTGCTCGACACGCAGATGTTCGACTTCGTGAACCTGCAGCTGGGCGATGCCGTGGGCGAAGGGGACATTGCGTTCGATATGGCGGAGTAACGTTTCTCTGCCTGAATTGTCCAAGAAGCACCGCACCCCGTTCGTGGTGAGCTTGTCGAACCATGGACGGAGGTGCGCCGCAAATTAGCGGCTCGCAATGTTCACCCTTCGACTGGCTCAGGGCGAACGGTATTTGGTGTTTCCCCTAGAGCGCGGGATTCACTGCCACCTTGAAAATCACCTTGCGTATCGTGCCGCTGCCCACCAGCGGTGCGTGCGCATCCTCCGGGAAGAAGATGCAGAAATGATCCGGTGGAACCGGCACATATGAGGCCGGTGCATCGTGGAAGAAACGGATGTCCTTCTCCATGCTGTGCTCGCTCACCGGATTCAGACAATCTTCCAGCGGCTTCCAGCCCATCGCTTCGTCGCCCTCCAGCACCAGCTGGATGTCAATATACTTGCGATGCGCCTCCAGCTTCGCCATCTCCTTCGTCTTGGCCGGCACCTGCTCCACGATGGCGATCAGGTCGTCGCCGCTGATGTGGTAACGTCCCGGTGCCATGTTGTACAGGTCGGTGTCACGGATGTAATCGAATGCGCGCTGGAACAGCGGATGCAGGCCGGCGTAGCGGTCGGATTGGGAGAGGGCGGAGCAGATCATGTCGTTTGTCCTGTTGTTTCCGGCATGTCATCGCAACCCACCCAGCGATCTTTGCCGCTATTTTTTGCCTGATACATACGCTGGTCTGCGATTTCGATCAAATGCAGGTTGTTTCTGGGGCTGTCGAAAGTCCTTTCCGCGATGCCATAACTTGCCGTCAAACGAGAACCATCTGGTCGTAAGGCGAGGCCGGTAGCACGAAGTCGTTGCAGCATGGCGATGGCGGAGTTGCAGTCGGTATTGGGCAACACCATGAGGAATTCCTCGCCGCCCCAGCGTACCAGCGCATCGCCGCCGCGCAGGGTGTCGCGTATCGTCTCTACTGCACCTATCAACATCCGGTCACCGGCATCATGCCCGTATTTGTCATTGATCGACTTGAAGTTGTCGAGGTCGATGAAGATCAATGACAGAGCGGTTCCATTGCGTTCGGCGATGCTGAACTGAAGGTTGAAGATCTCTTCGCCGCTGGCGCGGTTGAAGCACCGCGTCAGTGGATCGTGGTTGGCCTGGCGCACCAGCGCCGACATCAAGGCCAATTGGCTCATGCCGGCGAGCGTGGCGGTGGCGGCGATCAGCATCAGCAGCCAGAAGGCGCCAATATGAGTACTCCAGTCCATCTGGTCGGCCTGCAATATCGCCACCAGTGCCGATGAGAACAGCACCGGCAAGGAAAAGATGATGCCTTCGAGCGCGGTCAACGGAAAAACGCTCAGACCCGCCACCAGTATGAACGGCAGAAAAGCGTAACCGGCGGAAATGATCGCCGCTCCGCCCGTATTCTCGAAACGCGACAGCGACAGGTGGGAATAGATGAAGAACAACGTCGGGATGGTGAACATGATGGCCAGCGAACGGTAGGCGTCCTTCATGTAGGGCGACCCTCTGTACGCCAGGGCCAGACTGATAAAGGCGATCGTCGTGACCACACGACCAATGCCCAGCATGACGGATAGGGGGAAGGCGAATACCAGGTAATCCACCGCGATCCACAGCGGGGTCAGTACCGCGAACGTTGCCGATACGATGCGTACCCGCGAGATGATCATCTGGGCGCGGTAGCGGGACAGCAAAGGCGAATGTGAAGACGTGCGAATCAGGCAGAAGATGTCTTCGCAGGAAGCATCCGCCAGCAAACGGATCGCGACCGAATTCAGGAAATTCTTGAGCACCGCCTCCTCCCTAAATATATTTTTGTTATGGAACTACAAGAATCTCGCAACCATACCTTTCGCCAACTCGCCTTGCAACGGAATTTGCACGCGATGCCCGCTACCGGGCGCAGTAGTGAGCGCTTCGCCTTCCAGGCTCTGCATCTCGGTCAGCTCGACGATGCGGTTGCCGGAAGGATGGATGATCTCCAGCTTGTCGCCGACCTGAAACTTGTTCTTCACGTCGATCTCGGCCATGCCGTTGGCGCAGGCCACGATGTCGCCGACATATTGCTGGCGGAAACTCTCGGAGTGGCCGCGCATGTAGTTCTGCTGCTCGTGGGTGTGGTGGCGTTCGTAGAAGCCGTCGGTGTAGCCGCGGTTGGCCAGCGCATCCAGCGCGCCCAGCAGTTCCAGGTTGAACGGGCGGCCTTTGACGGCATCGTCGATGGCCTGGCGATACACCTGCGCGGTGCGCGCCACGTAGTAGATGGATTTGGTGCGGCCTTCGACCTTGAGCGAATCCACGCCGATCTTCACCAGGCGCTCGACATGCTCCACCGCGCGCAGGTCCTTGGAGTTCATGATGTAGGTGCCGTGCTCGTCTTCCAGCACCGGCATCAGTTCGCCCGGATGATCCTTGCGCGAGATGACATAGACTTTGTCGGCCAGCGGATGGCGCGGCTGTGAGCCGCATTCGGACAGTTCGGATTCGCTCAGCGCTTTGTCGAAATCGAAGTCGATTTTCTGGATCTCGCCGGTCGCGTTTTCGTCGGCGCTGTCCACCTTGTAATCCCAGCGGCAGGAGTTGGTGCAGGTGCCCTGGTTGGCATCGCGGTGGTTGAAGTAGCCGGAGAGCAGGCAGCGGCCGGAATAGGCGATGCACAGCGCGCCGTGGATGAACACTTCGAGTTCGATGTCCGGGCATTGCTGGCGGATTTCCTCGATCTCGTCCAGCGACAGTTCGCGCGACAGGATCACGCGCGACAGGCCAAGCGCTTTCCAGAACTTCACCGTGGCGTAGTTGACGGTGTTGGCCTGCACCGAAAGATGTATTTCCTGCTCCGGCCAGCGTTCGCGCACCATGGCGATGAGGCCGGGGTCGGCCATGATCAGCGCGTCCGGCTGCATCTCGATCACCGGCTGCATGTCCGCCATGTAGGTCTTCACCTTGGCGTTGTGCGGCATCAGGTTGCTGGCGACGAACAGTTTCTTGCCCAGCGCGTGCGCTTCCTGGATGCCGGTGCGCAGCTCTTCCAGCTTGAATTCGTTGTTGCGCGCGCGCAGCGAGTAGCGCGGCTGGCCGGCATACACCGCGTCTGCGCCGTAGGCGTAGGCGGTGCGCATTTTGTCGAGCGTGCCGGCGGGCAGTAGCAGTTCGGGTGCGCGCAAGGAGCTCATCGATAGCCCAGTCGCTTCAGGATTTCCAGCGAGGCGTTGGCCTGGTTCAGCGTGTAGAAATGCAGCCCGGGCACGCCGCCGGCGATGAGCTTCTCGCACAGTTGCGTGACCACATCGAGGCCGAAGTTCTGTACCGATTCGGTGTCGTCGCCGTAGCCTTCCATGGTCTTGCGCATCCAGCGCGGAATCTCGGCGCCGCAGGCGTCGGAGAAGCGCGCCAGCTGCGAGAAGCGCCCGATGGGCATGATGCCCGGCACGATGGGGGCGGTGACGCCGAGCTTGCGCATCTCGTCGACGAAGCGGAAGTAGCCGTCGGCGTTGTAGAAATATTGCGTGATGGCCGAGTTGGCGCCCGCATTCATCTTGCGCTTGAAGTTGAGCATGTCGTCGCGCGCCGATTTCGCCTGCGGATGGAACTCGGGGTAGGCGGCCACTTCGATGTGGAAATGGTCGCCGGTCTGCGCGCGGATGAACGACACCAGTTCGTTGGCGTACTGGAACTCGCCGATGCTGGCCATGCCGGAAGGCAGGTCGCCGCGCAATGCGACGATGCGCTTGATGCCCATGTCCTTGTAGGCGAACAGCAGCGCGCGGATGTTGTCGCGGGTGGAGCCGACGCAGGACAGGTGCGGTGCCGCGCTGTGGCCTTCGGCGTGGATCTGCCTGATGGTGTCCAGCGTGCGGTCTTGCGTGGAGCCGCCGGCGCCGAAGGTGACGGAGAAGAACTCCGGCTTGAGCGCTGCCAGACGCTGGCGCGCGGCAGTCAGTTTTTCCACGCCTTCCGGCGTCTGCGGCGGAAAGAATTCAAAACTGATCGGTATCTGAGTGTTGCTCATGTTTTCTCACAAGAAGTTGTGTGGCAGCTGAACTCAGCGCCCAGGAAAAAATGCTGTACAGGACTGCGCCCAATACGCCGTGCCAGAAACTGTCGACCACGAATCCGCGCAGGATGGAACCGGCGAACCAGAACATCAGGCCGTTGATGACGAAGATGAACAGTCCCAGCGTGAGCACGGTGACCGGCAGCGTCAGCACCAGGAAGATCGGGCGGATCAGCGTATTGACGAGGCCGAGCACAAAGGCCGCGATGAACGCGGCCATGAATCCGTCGACGTGAATGCCCGGCACGAAGTTCGCCACGGCGATCAGCGCCAGCGAGTTCAATGTCCAGATGAGTAGCAGTCGTAGCAGCATTTTTTGTTTAACAAGTTAACAGGGGCGAACCTGACGTCCGCCCCTGCCATCATACCCGCAACAAGCAGCTTAGTAGCGGTAGTGCTCGGCCTTGTACGGGCCTTGCTTCGGCACGCCGATGTAGGCGGCCTGCTGGTCGGTCAGTGTGGCTCAGTTGCGCATTCAGTGTCTTCAGTTGCAGGCGCGCGACCTTCTCGTCCAGATGCTTGGGCAGGGTGTACACGCCGACCGGGTACTCCGCGGTCTTGGTGAACAGCTCGATCTGCGCGATGGTCTGGTTGGCGAAGGAAGACGACATCACGTAGACGGATGGCCGGTACCGCAACCGAGGTTCACCAGGCGTCCCTTGGCCAGCAGGATGATGCGCTTGCCGTCCGGGAAGATGACGTGGTCGACTTGCGGCTTGATCTCTTCCCACTGGTATTTTTCCAGCGAGGCGACGTCGATCTCGTTGTCGAAGTGGCCGATGTTGCACACGATGGCCTGGTTCTTCATCTTCACCATGTGGTCATGGGTGATGACGTGGAAGTTGCCGGTGGTGGTGACGAAGATGTCGGCCTTGTCGGCAGCGTATTCCATGGTCACCACGCGGTAGCCTTCCATCGCGGCCTGCAGTGCGCAGATCGGGTCGATCTCGGTGACCCATACTTGTGCCGACAGCGCGCGCATGGCCTGTGCCGAGCCTTTGCCCACGTCGCCGTAGCCGCAGATCACCGCGATCTTGCCCGCGATCATCACGTCGGTGGCGCGCTTGACGCCGTCCACCAGCGATTCGCGGCAGCCGTACAGGTTGTCGAACTTGGACTTGGTGACGGAGTCGTTGACGTTGATGCCGGGGAACTTCAGTTCGCCGCGCTCATGCATCTGGTACAGGCGATGCACGCCGGTGGTGGTTTCTTCGGTCACGCCCTTGATCTGCGCGAGACGCTTGGAATACCAGGTCTTGTCGGTCGCCAGCTTGGCCTTGATCGAGGCGAACAGGCAGGTTTCTTCTTCCGAAGTCGGCTTGCTGATCAGCGATGCATCCTTCTCGGCGCGTGCGCCCAGATGCAGCAGCAGCGTGGCATCGCCGCCGTCGTCCAGGATCATGTTGGAGTAGCCGCCGTCCGCCCATTCGAAGATGCGGTGGGTGTAGTCCCAGTATTCGGTCAGCGATTCGCCCTTGACGGCGAACACCGGGATGCCGTCGGCGGCGATGGCGGCGGCGGCGTGGTCCTGGGTCGAGAAGATGTTGCACGAAGCCCAGCGCACTTCCGCACCGAGCGCTGTCAGCGTCTCGATCAGCACGGCGGTCTGGATGGTCATGTGCAGCGAGCCGGTGATGCGCGCGCCTTTCAGCGGCTGGGTCTTGGCGAATTCTTCGCGGATGGCCATCAGGCCGGGCATTTCGGTTTCGGCGATGGCGATTTCTTTGCGGCCCCAGGAGGCCAGGTTGATGTCGGCGATGACGTAGTCTTTGGTAGACATGAAGCACTCCATTCAAGTTAATGAATGGGCGCCGTTGCTACATGTTGAGCCATCCCCGCCGAGCCTGACAGTTTCACCATGCGGTGACTGCTGCAGCGCCCCTCGGCGGGATGGGTGTTACGAATTACAGTCCTGCGTCTGCCCTGAGAGCCGCTGCCTTGTCGGTAGCTTCCCACTTGAATTCCGGCTCTTCACGACCGAAGTGGCCGTAGGCCGCCGTCTTCTGGTAGATCGGACGCAGCAGGTCGAGCATCTGCACGATGCCTTTCGGGCGCAGGTCGAAATGCTTCTTCACCAGTTCGGCGATCTTCTCGTCGGAAACCTTGCCGGTGCCGTAGGTGGTGACCATCACGCTGGTGGGCTTGGCCACGCCGATGGCGTAGGAAATCTGGATCTGGCACTTGTCGGCCAGGCCGGCGGCGACGATGTTCTTCGCCACATAACGGCCGGCGTAGGCAGCCGAGCGGTCAACCTTGGACGGATCCTTGCCGGAGAACGCGCCGCCGCCGTGCGGGGCTGCGCCGCCGTAGGTGTCGACGATGATCTTGCGTCCGGTCAGGCCGCAGTCGCCCTGCGGGCCGCCGACGACGAAACGGCCGGTCGGGTTGACCAGGTATTTGATCTCGCCCTTGATCAGTTCCTTGGGCAATACCGGCTTGATGATCTCTTCGATCGCCGCTTCGCGGATCTGCTCCAGCGTCATTTCCGGTGCGTGCTGGGTGGACAGCACCACGGTGTCGATGCAGTGCGGCTTGCCGTCGACATACTTGATGGTGACTTGCGATTTCGCATCCGGGCGCAGCCAGTTCAGGCGGCCGTCGTGGCGCAGTTGCGCCTGGCGCTCGACGATGCGGTGCGACAGGTAGATCGGCAGCGGCATCAGCGTGTCGGTCTCGGTGCAGGCGTAACCGAACATCAGGCCCTGGTCGCCGGCGCCCTGGTCGAGGCCGTCGTCGTAGGCCTTGTTCACGCCCTGGGCGATGTCCGGGCTCTGCTTGTCGTAGGCCACCAGCACGGCGCAGCCCTTGTAGTCGATGCCGTATTCGGTGTTGTCGTAGCCGATGCGCTTGATGGTGTCGCGCGCGACCTGGATGTAATCGACATTGGCGGTGGTGGTGATCTCGCCGGCCAGAACGACCAGTCCGGTGTTGCACAGTGTCTCGGCAGCAATGCGCGAATGCTTGTCCTGCGCTAGAATCGCGTCCACGATGGCATCGGAAATCTGGTCTGCTACCTTGTCCGGATGGCCCTCGGACACGGATTCGGATGTAAAAAAGTATTCGCTCATGGCTCTCCGATTGCTGCTTCAATAGTTAAATGGGCGCGCAGTATATCAAATCCCCGCCTTGTTGATTTAATGGGTTTTTCTTGAATGGTTATTCTGTTTGATGTGTTGGCGCGCCTGCCCTTGTCGGTATTGCACCGGCTTGGCGCGCTATTCGGCTGGCTGTGCCTATCTGTTTTCGTCCGGCTATGCAGCACGCTTGCGCGAAAATCTGCACAAAGCCGGACTGACGCGTTCGGAAGCCGAATCGCGTCAATTGCTGCATGCCAATATCCGCGAAATGGGCAAGGGCGTGATGGAACTGCCCTGGGTGTGGCGGCGTCCGCTGGAGAAAGTGCTCGCCGGCGTCAAGCAATGCCATGGCTGGGAACATATCGAAGCGGCGCGGGCACAGGGCAAGGGCGTGATCGCCTTGACGCCGCATCTGGGCTGTTTTGAAATCATCAGCCTGTTTATCGCCTCGCGCCTGCCGATCACCAGCATGTATCGGCCATCCGCGCTGGAAATTTCTGGACACGGCTGATGCACGAAGGCCGTGAGCGCGGGCAGACGAAACTGGCGCCGACCGATCTGGGCGGCGTGCGCCAGTTGCTCAAGGCGCTCAAACGCGGCGAGGTCATCGGCGTGCTGCCGGATCAGGTGCCGGGCAATGGCGAAGGCGAGTGGGCGCCATTCTTCGGGCGTCCCGCCTACACCATGACGTTGATCGGGCGCCTCGTCGAATCCAGCGGGGCGACGGTGGTGATGTGCCGCAGCGAACGCTTGCCGCGTGGCGAAGGTTACGCCTTGTATTTCGCGCCGCTGGCCATCGATGCGGCCATTTCCATTCCGGAGCAGATCAATGCGGCGCTGGAAACAGTGATACGCAACTGCCCCGAGCAATACCTGTGGAGTTATAACCGTTACAAGGTTCCGCGCGGCGCGTTGCCGCCGGACGCAGCCAGGGAGCAGTGATGCTGGCACGCCTTGGCGTTTTTATTTTCTGGCTGATCCATTTTCTGCCGTTCCGCGTCATCGTCGCCATCGGCAATGGGCTGGGCATGCTGGCCTATCCGTTGGCCGCCGAACGCCGCCGGGTGGGCGACATCAATCTCAAGCTGTGTTTTCCCGAGATGAGCGAGGCGGCGCGCAAAAAACTGGTGCGCGAGCATTTCAAGATGTTCATGCGCGGGCTGATCGAGCGCAGCATCCTGTGGTGGTCGAGCGCGCGAACGCATCAATGCGCTGATCCGCGTCGAAGGCGTCGAGCATTTCGAGGCGATCAAGGACAAGCCGATGATCCTGCTGACGCCGCATTTCGTCGGCATGGATGCGGGCGGGCAGTGGATCGCGCAACAGATCGACACCGTGTGCATGTATGCGAACCAGAAGAATCCGTACCTGACCGAACTGCTGCTGGAAAAGCGCTGCCGCTTCGGCAATCAGCGCCTCTATTCGCGCCAGGAAGGCCTGCGCCCCATCCTCAAGGGGATGCGCAAAGGCATGCCGTTCATCTATCCGCCGGATCAGGATCAGGGCGTCAAGGATGGTGCGTTCATTCCGTTCTTCGGCGTGCCTGCCGCGACCATGACCTCGGTGCCGCGCATCGCGCAGATGACCGGCGCGAAAGTCGTGCCCAGCATCACGCGCGTGCTGCCGGGCGGCGAAGGCTATGTGCTGACGTTCTATCCGGCGTGGGAAAATTATCCGAGCGGTGACGACATCGCCGATGCGCGGCGCATGAATGCATTCATCGAAGAGCGCGTACGCGAAATGCCGGAACAGTATTTCTGGTTGCACAAGCGGTTCAAGACGCGGCCCGAGGGTGAGGAAAGGATGAAGGCTGGTTGCTACTCAGATAAAATGAAATACCACGACCTGCGCGACTTCATCTTCGCAACTGGAAAAAATCGGCGAACTCAAGCGCGTCGACCGCGCCCGTCTCCACGCATCTGGAAATGACCGAGATCTGCGACCGCGTGCTGCGCGCGCAAGGTCCGGCGGTGCTGTTCGAGAACGTGGCCGGGCACAAGATGCCGGTGCTGGCCAACCTGTTCGGCACGCCGCGCCGCGTGGCGCTGGGCATGGGCGAGGAATCCACCGCAGCGTTGCGCGAAGTGGGCAAGCTGCTGGCCTACCTGAAAGAACCGGAGCCGCCCAAGGGCTTGAAGGATGCGTGGGAGAAATGGCCGATCCTGAAGCAGGTGCTCACCATGTCGCCCAAGGTGCTGTCGTCCGCGCCGTGCCAGGAAGTGGTGTGGGAAGGCAGCGGATGTCGATCTGGCCAAGCTGCCGATCCAGCATTGCTGGCCGGGCGATGTCGCGCCGCTGATCACCTGGGGGCTGGTGGTCACGCGCGGGCCGAACAAGCCGCGCCAGAATCTCGGCATCTATCGCCAGCAGGTGCATCGCGCCGAACAAGGTCATCATGCGCTGGCTGGCGCATCGCGGCGGCGCGCTGGATTTTCGCGACCATTGCGAGAAGAATCCGGGGCAGCCGTTCCCGGTCGCGGTGGTGATCGGCGCCGATCCGGCGACCATCCTCGGCGCGGTGACGCCGGTGCCGGATTCATTGTCCGAATACCAGTTCGCCGGATTGCTGCGCGGCAGCAAGACCGAACTGGTGAAGTGCATCGGCAGCGACCTGCAAGTGCCCGCTTCCGCCGAGATCGTGCTGGAAGGCGTGATCCATCCGGGCGAGACCGCGCTGGAAGGGCCGTATGGCGACCACACCGGCTACTACAACGAGCAGGACAAGTTTCCCGGTGTTCACCATCGAGCGCATCACCATGCGCCGCGATCCGATCTATCACTCCACCTACACCGGCAAGCCGCCCGACGAACCGGCCATGCTGGGCGTGGCGCTGAACGAAGTGTTCGTGCCGCTGCTGCAAAAGCAATTCCCCGAGATCGCCGATTTCTACCTGCCGCCGGAAGGCTGCTCCTATCGCATGGCGGTGGTGAGCATCAAGAAACAATATGCCGGGCACGCCAAGCGCGTGATGTTCGGCATCTGGAGTTTCCTGCGCCAGTTCATGTACACCAAGTTCATCATCGTGGTGGACGACGACATCGACGTGCGCGACTGGAAAGAAGTCATGTGGGCGATCACCACGCGCATGGATCCGGTGCGCGACACGCTGCTGGTGGAGAACACGCCGATCGACTATCTCGATTTCGCCAGCCCGGTGTCGGGCCTGGGCGGCAAGATGGGGCTGGATGCCACCAACAAATGGCCGGGCGAGACGCAGCGCGAATGGGGCACGCCCATCGTGATGGATGCGGCGGTGAAGGCGAAGGTGGATGCGATGTGGGGCGAGCTGGGGTTGTAGCTAGCGCTTCTGCACCCACTCGATCAGCGCGTCCTGCGCCGCCGTCCCGGCCTTGGCATAGGGATGGTTGATGAAGAACACCACGATCCATTCCTTGCCGCTTCTTGAGCGCACATAACCTGCGATGGTCTTCACGCCTTCCAGCGTGCCGGTCTTGAGGTGGGCATGGCTGGCGGCGGGGCTTTCCCGCAGGCGCTTCCTGACCGAGCCATCCACGCCGAGGATGGGCAGCGAGGCTTGCAGTTCCGCGCTCAGCGGGTGGTCGTAGGCGTGCTGCAGCAGCTGGGCCATGTGCGCGGCGCTGATGCGCTCGATGCGCGAGAGGCCGGCGCCGTTCTCCAGCACCAGTTCGTTGAAATGCAGGTGGTTGCGTGCCAGCCAGGTCTGCATGGTGAAGATGCTGCGCTCGATGCTGAGCGGGTGGCTGTGGAGTCCGTTGGCGGCATCGGTTTCGTCCAGCGCCGGCCCGGCTTCGCCCAGTGTCAGGAACAGCTGGCGCGCCATCACGTTGTTGCTGAACTTGTTGATGTCGCGAATGATGGCGCTGAGCGGTTCGGAGCGGTGCGTGGAAAACAGTCGCGCATTGCTGCCGACGACGCCCTCGCGCTGTTTGCCCTGTAGCGTGCCGCCGAGTTCCTGCCACACGGCGCGGAACACCGCCTCGACATAGCGCGTGTGCGGCAGCACGCTGAGGTTCTGTTCGCGCTCGCCGCAGCCGACCGGATAATCGCCCTGCAGCACCACGCTGTCGCCACTGGGCTGCACGGAAAACTGGTCGTCCCAGTAGTCGCAGTTGATCTCGTCGCCATTCGGCGAGAGGCGGTTGTCCAGCGTCACGCCTTCGAGCGGTGGTTCGGTGACGACTTTCAGGGTGTTGCCGTCCGGCAGGTAGCGCAAGCGCAGGGTGTTGAAGTTGAGCAGCAGCGCATCGGGGCTGACGTTGTAGGCGCGCAGCGGATCGTTGTCGAATTTTCCCGGATCGTACGGGGGCAGCTCGAAGTAGCTGCGATCCAGCACCAGGTCGCCGCGTATCTCGCGCAGGCCGCGTGCGCGCAGTTCGCCCAGCCACAGCCAGAATTGTTCGATGGTGAATTTCGGGTCGCCATAACCCTTGAGGATCAGGTCGCCATTCAGCACGCCGTCCTTCAGTTCGCCGTCGATCCAGGCTTCGGTCTTCCAGGTGTAGGCGGGGCCGAGCAGGTCGAGCGCGGCGAAGGTGGTGAGCAGCTTCATGGTGGAAGCCGGGTTCATCGGGCGCTGGGCGTTGATGCTGATGAGCGGAGCGGGTTTGCCGATTTCGCGCACCTCGACGGCGATGCCGGAGCGCGGGATGTGCGCTTCTTTCAATGCGCGGGAAACGGCGGCGGGCAGTGGGGCGGCATGGGCGGTGGAGAGCGCACACAGCGCAAGCAGAATGGCGAACAGTCTCATGTCAGCGTCCCGATGATGGACAGCGTGCGCTCGACCAGCATCTGCATCTCCTCTTCGGCGATGACATAGGGTGGCATGAAATACACCGTGTTGCCCATCGGACGCAACAGCAGTTCATGCTGCAATCCCAGCGCTGAAGCAGCGCTGGGCGAAATCGGCATGCGGCGTATCCACTTCGAACGCCCAGATCATGCCGGTGTTGCGGAAGTATCTGACCTTGGGGTGGTCGCGCAACGGCTGCGCGATGCGGTTGAAGAACGCGGCCTTGGCGCGGTTGGCGGCCAGCACGCTCGTCCTGCGCGAAGATGTCCAGCGTGGCCAGCGCGGCGCGGCAGGCCAGCGGATTGCCGGTGTAGGAATGCGAATGCAGGAAGCCGCGCGCGGTCTCGTCGGCATAGAAGGCCTGGTAGATATCGTCCGTCGTCATCACGATGGAGAGCGGCAGGTAGCCGCCGGTGATGCCTTTGGACAGCAGCAGGAAGTCCGGGGTAACACCGGCTGCCGTTCGGGCTGAGCCTGTCGAAGCCCGCTGCGGATCGGCTACACGCCCTTCGACATAACCAGCGACTTGCCCGCTTGCGGGCTTAGTCGAATGGCTAGTAGTTTCATCAAGCTCAGGGCGAACGGATTGTTGCCAGTGGTGCCTGTTCGCAGGCAAACATCGTCCCCGTTCGGCCCATGCCGACGGCGATCTCGTCGGCGATCAGGTGCACCTCGTAGCGAGCACACAGCTCGCGCGCCTTGGTCAGGTAGGCCGGGTGGTACATCGCCATGCCGGCCGCGCCCTGCACCAGCGGCTCGACGATGAAGGCGGCGATTTGTTCGTGATGTTGCTGCAAGTGCGTTTCCAGCGCGGCAGCGCAGCGCAGCGCAAAGTCCTCCGCGCTCTCGCCGGTCTCCGCGTTGCGCCAATCCGGGCTGGGCACGGTGGCGTTCTGCCGGATCAGCGCGCCATAGGCATCGCGGAACAACGCGACATCGGTCACCGACAGCGCGCCCAGCGTCTCGCCGTGGTAGCTGTTCTGCAGGCTGATGAACTGTGTCTTCTGCGGTTTGCCGTTGTTGCGCCAGTAGTGGGCGCTCATCTTCAGTGCGATCTCGGTGGCCGAGGCGCCATCCGAGCCGTAGAAGCAATGCCCCAGTCCGGCGGGGGCGAGTTCGCGCAACCGCTCCGACAGCTGCACCACCGGCTCGTGGGTGAAACCGGCCAGCATCACATGTTCCAGTTTGCCGAGCTGGTCGGTGAGGGCGGCATTGATGCGCGGGTTGCAGTGCCCGAACAGGTTTACCCACCACGAGCTCACCGTATCCAGATAGCGTTTGCCGTCGAAATCATACAGCCACACCCCTTCGCCGCGCGCGATGGGAACCAGCGGCAAGGTTTCGTGTCGTTTCATCTGGGTGCAGGGATGCCATACGGCGGACAGGCTGCGGGCGAGCAAGGTGAGAATTGGCGTGGTCTGACATACACGGAATCATAGCGGAGTTTGCCCGTGGCGTAATATGTGAGGCACAAACATTCGAGGAGATAGCCATGCGTATCTTGATCACTGGCGGGACAGGACTGATCGGGCGATATCTATGCAAAGTACTGCTGGCTGAAGGTCATCAATTGACTGTATTGAGCAGAAGCCCTGAGACGGTGACCGTCAAATGCGGTGCGGCGGTGCAGCCGATGGCGAAGCTGGGTGAATGGAAGCCTGAGCGGACGTTCGATGCAGTCATCAACCTGGCGGGAGAGCCCATCGTGGATGCGCGCTGGACGGAACAGCGCAAGCGGGTGCTGCGGGATAGCCGGATCGCATTGACCGCTGAGCTGGTGAGCCGCATCGCAGCGGCAAAACAGAAACCAGCTGTGCTGTTGAGCGGCTCGGCGGTCGGCTATTACGGCGGCCGCGGTGACATGATGCTGGACGAGGATTCCGGCGCCGGAACGGATTTTCCGGCGCGACTCTGCGTGGACTGGGAGGCGGAGGCTTCCGCGGCAGAACAACATGGCGTGCGCGTGTGCCAGCTGCGTACCGGCCTGATCCTGAGCAGGGAAGGAGGGCTGCTCGGGCGCATGTTGCCGCCGTTCAGGCTGGGGCTGGGGGCGCGGGTCGGCGATGGGCGGCAGTGGATGAGCTGGGTGCATATCGAGGATTACGTGGCACTGCTGCAGCGGCTGCTGCGCGATGAGCAAATGCGCGGCCCTTACAACATGACAGCGCCTGCGCCCGTCACCAACAAGGAATTCACCACGACCTTGGCGTCAACGCTGCATCGGCCTGCACCGTTCGTTGCTCCGGCGGCGCTGCTGAAACTGAGTCTGGGTGAATCCGCCAGCCTGTTGCTGGACGGACAGCGTGTGCTGCCCGCAAGACTGACGGCGGCAGGCTGTCAGTTCAAATTCCCCACCCTTGGCAGCGCCTTGGCAGATCTGCTGTCTCGGTAACCATACTGTTTTACAAGCATTTGTTTCGGAACCCTTGAAATAGGGCGTGCCAGCCCCTATCATTAGCAGTCGCGGGCGGGGAGTGCTAATCGCTGACTTGGTTAGCCCGGCCGACAGGTTTGTTATGCCAGACCCGCTCAAATATTTAATCAACTCACTGTTTTTAGGAGATAAAGCATGAAGATTCGTCCCTTAGGCGACCGCGTGATCGTTAAGCGCATGGAAGCAGAAACCAAGACTGCATCCGGAATCATTATTCCCGATGCGGCCACCGAGAAGCCCGATCAAGGTGAAATCGTTGCTGTCGGCAAAGGCAAGATGGGTGACGACGGCAAGCTGCTCCCGATGAACGTGAAGGTCGGCGACAAGGTGTTGTTCGGCAAGTATTCCGGCCAAGCCTTCAAGATCGATGGACAGGAACTGCTGACCATGCGTGAAGACGACATCATCGGCGTAGTTGAAGCCTGATTCAGGCTCAAATCGTCGGTGATACCGCGTTGGCGCCTCACTCGCTCCTTGCCGTGCCCGTTTGCACTGTCTGCGTCGCGAGTTCGTTGCCGCCTTGTCTTACCTTAGCTTTGAACCTGACTCAACAGAATTGAATTTTCTTAGGAGAAAAACATGGCAGCAAAAGACGTGAAATTCCATGATGCAGCACGTGCCAAGATGGTCGTGGGCGTCAACATTCTGGCCGATGCGGTCAAGGTAACCCTGGGCCCGAAGGGCCGTAACGTGGTGCTGGACCGTTCCTACGGTTCTCCCACCATCACCAAGGACGGCGTGTCCGTCGCCAAGGAAATCGAGCTGAAGGACAAGTTCGAGAACATGGGCGCACAGATGGTCAAGGAAGTCGCTTCCAAGACTTCCGACGTGGCCGGCGACGGAACAACCACCGCGACAGTGCTGGCGCAATCCATCGTGCAGGAAGGCATGAAGTTCGTGGCCGCCGGCATGAACCCGATGGACCTGAAGCGCGGTATCGACCAAGCCGTCATCGCTGCGGTTGCAGAACTGAAGAAGATCTCCAAGCCCTGCACCACCAGCAAGGAAATCGCCCAGGTAGGCAGCATCTCCGCCAACTCCGATACCGTGATCGGCGAGAAGATCGCGGCAGCAATGGAAAAAGTCGGCAAGGAAGGCGTCATCACCATTGAAGACGGCACCGGCCTGGAAGACGAACTGGACATCGTGGAAGGTATGCAGTTCGACCGCGGTTACCTGTCTCCTTACTTCATCAACAATGCCGAGAAGCAAATCGCGGCGATGGAGAACCCCTTCATCCTGTTGCACGACAAGAAGATCTCCAACATTCGCGACCTGCTGCCCGTGCTGGAACAAGTCGCCAAAGCAGGCAAGCCGCTGCTGATCATCGCCGAAGACATCGATGGCGAAGCGCTGGCCACACTGGTTGTGAACAACATCCGCGGCATCCTGAAGACCGTGGCCGTGAAAGCCCCCGGCTTCGGCGACCGTCGCAAGGCGATGCTGGAAGACATCGCCATCCTGACCGGCGGCACCGTGATCGCCGAAGAAGTCGGCCTGACCCTGGAAAAAGCCACGCTGGCCGAACTGGGCCAAGCCAAGCGTATCGAAGTGGGCAAGGAAACCACCACCATCATCGACGGCGCAGGCAAGCACGATTCGATCTTGGCTCGCGTTGCCGAAATCAAGAAGCAGGCGGAAGAGTCCACCAGCGACTACGACAAGGAAAAACTGCAAGAGCGTCTGGCCAAGCTGTCTGGCGGCGTGGCAGTGATCAAGGTCGGCGCTGCGACCGAAGTCGAAATGAAGGAAAAGAAGGCGCGCGTGGAAGATGCATTGCACGCAACCCGTGCTGCCGTTGAAGAAGGCATCGTCCCCGGCGGCGGCGTGGCTTTGCTGCGTGCCAAGGCGGCGGTTGCCGGCCTCAAGGGGGCGAACCACGACCAGGATGCCGGTATCACCATCGTGCTGCGCGCGATGGAAGCTCCTATCCGCGCTATCACCCTGAACGCCGGCGACGAGCCCAGCGTGGTGGTGAACAAGGTGCTGGAAGGCAAAGGCAGCTTCGGTTACAACGCTGCCTCCGGCGAGTATGGCGACATGCTGGCCATGGGCGTGGTCGATCCGACCAAGGTGACACGCGTTGCACTGCAAAATGCTTCTTCCATCGCCGGCCTGATGCTGACTACCGCTTGCATGGTGGCTGAGTTGCCGGAAGACAAACCGGCTGCTGGTGGCATGGGTGGGGATATGGGCGGTATGGGTGGCATGGGCGGCATGATGTAACTTAACCTACTGCGCGGCTCGATTGCGGCGTTGCGCGGTGCTCGAAATCCTCATGTACTTTAAGTACATTCCGGTTTCTGTGCTCCGTGCGCCTTGCACTCAAGCCGCTCGCTACGGTTTAGGCGCTTGCAACACCTGACAACCCCGCCTTGCGCGGGGTTCGTTTTTTATATTGCCCAGTGTGCAGCTTGCCGCTACAATGCGCGCCTTCGTTTTACCCATCCCCCCAAGGATGGGCGCAAAAACGGCTCGGTAGCTCAGTTGGTAGAGCAGCGGATTGAAAATCCGCGTGTCGGTGGTTCGATTCCGCCCCGAGCCACCAGTATCAAAAGGCTTGCAGAGATGCAGGCCTTTTTCTTTTTCTACAATTCGGCCTGAATTTCTACAATTCCTCATTTCAGTGGGCTTACCTTGTCGCCCTTCCGGTGGCGTGTGTAGTGCTCGGTCATGGCCCGAGTCTTGTGGCCCAGCAGGCGCTGGGCATGAGCCAGGTTCTCGGTATCGGTCGCAGTCTTGGCTCGAATGTCCCGGAACTGGAAGTGCACGCCGGCCGCCTCCCGGGCCTTGTCGAAACGTGAGCGCAAAGCGCCGTAGGAAAGCCGCTGGCCGCTTCCATCCTGCAGCAGGGCATCGCACCCTTCCGAGTAGTAATCGCGGCTCAGAATGCGTTCTATGAGCCCGGCCAGTTCGCCTACTATTTCAATGAGCAGTTTCTTGCCGGTCTTGTTTTGGGTCAAAGCAAGCATTCCGCCGCGCAAGTCGCTCCGGTTGAATTTGAGCAGATCAGCCGGGCGCTGGCCTGAGAGGTGGGCCAAGTCCATCGCATCCTGCACTGGGAGGTCAGCTTTGTTCCAGACAGCCAAAAACTCTTCGTCTTCAACGTAACGATCCCGCCCGGTTTCCTTGTGCCCCTTTATGCCTGCGCATGGGTTCGGTGCATCGGTGTAGCCGTACTGCCTGGCAAAGTTGAACACGTGGCTGAACAGCGCCCGTTCGCGATTTGCCCGTATCTTGGCAGTCTTGCCGCGTTCGTCCAGGTAGCGCTTGATGTGGTACGGCTTGATGGCGTCGATCGGCATCGCACCGAACACTGCCTCCAGCTTTGCCAGTTCCTTCTCGTTGTCGAGCTGGGTTTGCGGTAGGCCTTGGTCGGAAATACTTCCTTGCGGTAGCGCGCAGCGATCCCGCGAAAGGTGCAGTTGTTCGGGTCGGGCTGCTCACCTTCGATCTCAGCCCACAGCCGTTTTGCGATGCTCAGGTCTTGGCCTAGCTTCGTCCACTTTCTCGGGGAAGTCGGTTGAGACGTGGTAATACGTCTTGCCCTTGAGGTTCATCCTCGGTGGCAGATCGTGGTTGATGGTGCGCTTGCGTCCCATGATGCTAGATTAAATCGCGCCCCAGTTCGGTTCAGAGGCGCTTGGCGCAGGCTATGCGAACTGATGCCGCATAGTCGCGCTTGCACATGCTCGCGCAAAACTCTCGCATGCCCGTTTGCACCAATGGCATAGTGATAGCCGTTCGCCTTGAGCCAGGCAATTTGCTCGCCCTTGCGCTTGCGCTCGGTCAGTTCAGCCAGTTCGGCTTGAGTCAAAAACATATTGGGTTACCTCACAATGCCGTGCTTCAAGCGGCGTGCAGCGTGTTTGTGCTTGAGGCGTGCCTGATAGCGGCTCGATGGCTTGTAGGCCGGGTCTATCCTGCGAATGTGCGCGCGGATTTCGGCGAGTGAAATCGAGGCATTCACCGCAATGTCCGTGCTGTCCATATAGGGCACTATGTCACGAATCGGCTTCATGCTGCCTTCTTCACTCGTTCGGCTTTTTCGCGTTTTGTGAAGTGGCAAGATTCGCGCAGTAGCCATCTGCTTAACCAAGGTCGAAAGTCGTATCCTTCATCGTGTAGAGTTCATCTACAACGCCTTGGTCAACGAACATCTGGCGCAGCTTGGTGTTCTCTTCCGTGCGCTTTGTCCAGTTCGCGCTGCAGGCGATTGACTCTCCGTCTCGCAGTTTTGTGGCTTCCGTACCTTGCCATGAAACCCACTCCAGTTTCTCGGGCGTGTAATTCACAGCCGCCCATGTCCGGAGATACCAGTTTTCCTTGAGCGCTGATAAACCATCCATCCCATGCCTTGTGGCTCAATCTGGAAATACAGGCTTTCCTGCACCAGACGCAGCAATTCATACGCCGTGAACGGGATTTCTCCCCGCCCGCTTTCCCAGGTGCGCAAGGTGCTTGCGCCGACGCGCAGATATGCAGCGCACTGTTTGGTGTTCATGCCGAGCATGCAATCGCGCGGTTGATGAACATTTCCGGCGCTCGCATGCTCGCGTTGCGACTGAATTGCACCCATTGCGGGTGATAATCAGTGAAATGCCTCGTTGATGGCCTTTGACGCCCGGCTCTATCGCCTGCATCCAGTAAGACCAATGCGGTTCTTGTCGCTGGGATAGCGTGTTGGCGATGGACTTCTTCTTGGTGGTATTCTTCATTTCAGCCTTTCCTATCAAGGTGAGTTGCGCGTCGGTGCTTGGCGGTTCCGGCGCGTAGCGTTATCAAGAAATAAACCCGCCCAGCCGATGCCATCCTCGCCGGCCGCGTTCGTAGTACACATCCGAATGCGTGTACCTTCGCCCTTCCAGCTCCGCCAATAACTCGCGTTACCGCTTCCGCGCCGCCCTTTGCTGCAGCGTCCAGAATCTGCCAGCGTGCATTGCGTGAAAGCACCAGCCGCCACTTCTCGTGATCCAGCACAATCACCAGCTCGCGATCCGGCAATTCTTCGGCGGCGATATCCGCGTCCGATTTTTCCTCTTCCTGCAGTGCCAGCGCCTTGCGCAACTTTGGCGACCAGAACAGCTGCCGCTTGCCCTTGAACTGCTTGGCAAACTCCTGGAACAGCCCGCCTGCTTCTTTGTCGCCTTCTGCATGGGCCAGCAGCAGCGTGAACGGCGTGCGGCCGCCCAGGCGCTTGCCGACCTTGGAATAGCTCTTGGTGAGTTCGCTGGACGCGCCCCAGTGCGAATCGGTGAGGGTCTTGGATTTCTCGCTGGCTTCGTGGCCGAACTTGGCGACGTACTCGGCGGCGTAATCGCCGTTCTGCACGTCGAAGGCAGCCAGCAGCATATCGTTGATTTGTGTGCGGTCGGCCAGCCCAACCTTGATGAGGATCTCGATCCAAACCATTTCCAGCTGCTTGAGCTGCTCAATCTGGCCGGGCATGGCGAACACCAGATCGTGCGTGTGTGGATGCCAGCCGTTGCTGCCGTGGGTCACTTCCAAGGCGCGGATGCTGCCCGCGCTGCCACGGCGGCCATGATGCGTTTGTACGGCTTGCTGTTCTTGAACTTTTTGAGCGCTTCGGCGAATCGCTCGAGGTTTGCGGCCAACGGCTGGTGCATCAGGTGCGGGAAGGTCAGGCTTTGGAGATACACCTCGCCGCCTTGCTTCGCCCAGGTGTTGATCGCCTGCTGCAGCTCCTTGCGGCGTTCCTCTGTGATCTTGGCCGCACACACCGGGCAGTGCCACACGCTGCCGCAGGTAGCGAGGTTGCCGAACCCGGCGCCGCCTTCGGCTGAGCGGTACACGAATACGCCGTTGTCGTTCATGGTGCTGCGCTGGCAATGCTTCACCCGTTCACCTGGCAGCAAGCCCTGCGCCACACGCTGCAGCTGAAACCGCATGCGCCGGCCGGCCGAAACGGCATCACCCTTGGCCGCCGCCCGTTTTGGTTTCTCCGTGAGAGGGGGCTTACAGTATTCGCATAGATACCAAGAGAAGCATGGTCTGGCGCTTTGTGGGGTGTTTGGCGGGTTCCTATCTGCATGGCGGGCTATCTCAAATCGGTGATGAGGACGGCATGCCAATCACCGCCCGTCTTGTTGATCAGTCGTTGCGCACGGCGTACGGCGTCTTTAAAGCGGTCGTAGCGACGTGCGAAGGCCGGGAGCAGGCTGGTGTTGTCCCAGCACTTCCCGGCGCATTTGGATTCTTTCTGGAGAGCAGGTGACTCCGAGTAGAAGTCACCCGTGTTGACATTGAGGACGGCGAACATGGAGGCCTCTACTTCGTCTGCGTGGCGTCGTGGGCCTGTTTGCCAGCACTGCCACGGCCAGTACGCCAAGCACAACCAGGATCACCACTGGCAGACCTTTGCCGCCTGCAGGGAAGGGGGAGACGGGCATCATTCTGTTGTCTCCTCTTCTTCGGCCTGCTTCGGTTGCTCGCAGGCACTTAATCCGGCAACTGCATCGCGGTAGCTGTTGAACAGCATGTCGCCCAATGTCTTTGGTTCTGCCTCCTTGCCATCTGGCAATGGGTCAGCAAGCAGGCGATCTTGATTGATGAGGATGCGGCCTTGCAGGTGCAGGCTTACGAGGCCGATTCTGGCCAGGTGTCCCCACAGTTCGCGCAGCTTGGTTTCGGTGGCTTCGTCGTAGCTGCTCCAGTTGCTTACCAGTTCAACATCAAGGAGGTCCTTGGCTTGGCCAAAGCTTGCTTCGATACGTTCGGCGGCTTCCTTGAGCTGGTCGTCGGTAATGCGCTCATCAATGAAGAAGTGGCGGCAGACGAGAGCGGTGCGCTGGGTCAGGCCGTCATCTGCCAGGATGAAAGGCAGCTTGAGCGGCTGCAGGCTTGTGGGCTGTTGCTGGGTGGTTGGGGATTTTTCTTCGACAGTGAACTCGACGCCCAGGGATTCGAAGTAGTCGCGCAGCTTTGCGGCTTGTTCAGGCTTGAGGCCATCGCCGTAGTTACGGAAGTGGCTGACGATGTGTCTGGGGATGCGGGTTTCGCGCGCCACTTCGGACACGCTCAGGCGCTGGGTTACGAGGGCCGCCTCGAAGTCCTCTTTGGTGAGGACGTGGTTCTGTTTGATTGCCATAACTATCTCCAATATGTGCATTTGGCACGATATGGAGATGATAGGCGGTTTTATGCAACTGTCAACAGTTTTGTGACAATTGGTTCGTTAATGGTACTTAGGAAATGAAAAAGCCCCGGAGCTATGTAGCGTCCGGGGCTTTTAGTTATGCGGCCATTACCTTGATTTGGCTTTCCTGGCTTCGTCTATCCATTTTTGACGTTTCTCCACCTGCCTCTGCTCCTCATATTTCACGAGATCACCGAAACCACCGGGTACGCCTGCATTCATCGTATTTAATACGAAATCTTGAAGAGCCTTTTCCAGTGCAGATTGCGTATTGTTTCCTGAGTCGACAATTCCAGTTAGCATCCAACTCGGAGACACCCACAGGGCATCGCATAGAATCCTAAGCTCCCTTGCGCCTGGCAGACTTTCTCCGGCTTCGTATCTGATGATAGACATGCGAGAAATGCCGTCAGCGTCAAAATTCTTTGTATATCTCACAAAAGCCTCGACGGAGAGGTTGTCGAGTTGTCCGCGGCAATATGCAATACGCTTTCCGATGCCTGCTTCAGTTGCCCTTACGTCTGCCTTTGGGTCATCGGTTTGAGTTGGCATGAACACCAGGTCCGGTTTGACCTTCCACTTCCTCCACGACTCACTAACGCTTTCAGTGGATTGGGTGGCGCTAGGCTGCTGCTTGTTATCTGGCATAGGCATTTTCAGGCTGTTTAACAGGGTGTTTTCAAGTTGATGCAACTCTGTTGGAACCTTGTCGTTACGCATTTAGCGCTTGATTGCAGTGGCGCATTATTGCAGGGATGGAAGGGGGGCGCCAGTAGAGAGGGCGTCCAAGGGGGAAGGCCAATATACAAAGGCGGTCTACAGGAAGAGCACAGCACAGGATACAGGCAGTGTGTGCGACAGTTTGCCAGCACTGCTGTTACGGTAACGGTATCGATACGGGTAGGGGGATGACAGCTCGGTGCGTGGTGGCATGAAGCGCTCGCCACCCTATGCGACCAAGTTCTCCGCCCTGGAATACAGCCTACAGGTGCGCCGGCAGCATCGCCCTTTCTGACGGTTCCAGATCCGCACAGGGAACCCCTCGCGCCGCGCCGCCGCGTGCCACCTGAACGAGTAGAATTAAATGAAAGGGGGCAAGCCAATGGTTACAGAGTTCACGCTGACACAGGGTGTCACATTAGCAATTGCAGTGCTTGGCGCAGTTCTTGGGGTCATCAACACCTGGCACGGTCTCGATAAGTCTAGAGTCAAATTACTCGTGAGGCCAAAGCACGCTATTCCTGTTGGGGGTGCAAGTTCACTGCTCACCTTCTGTGTCGAAGTCATTAACCTTAGTGAATTCGCTGTCACTGTAGAGGACGTTGGTGTTTTGTTCAAAGGCACGAATGCTCGTGGCAGCATTATTCAGCCTGTTCTCGCTGATGGGGGTGAATGGCCAAGGCGCCTTGAACCAAGATCAGCGGTCACCGTTTATAGCCAAAGGCCATCATCTCAACCCGGCCAGGTAATCAAATGCGCGTATGCAAAGACTGCATGTGGCTACACGAAAACCGGCACGAGTCCAGCACTCAAGCAGATTGCGCAGAATGGATTTTGAACTTCGGGGCGACGGATTAGGTGAATTTGCAGCGGGGTGGGGAGGGGGTGTCCATTGGGGGGGTACCCAATGGGGAGGTGTTAAACATGTACATGCAATTAACGGATATCTAATATGCGTTAAAAACAAAGCTAATTTTTAACATATTAAAAATAGGTGTTAATTCAGTAACCACATCAATTTGTAAGTACTTTGAACAACTTGTCATTGATATAGTAAATCTCGCGACCAATTTTGAGCGAACGCAAAATCCCTAAATCGGATAACGCTTTTAAGTAAGTTGAGGCAGTTTGCCTCGTGACCATTCCGGTATCCACTACAAATTTGATCTTGCAATAAGGATTGCGGAATATGGTTTCGATTAAATCCTTACTGTAAATAGCGGGGGCTTTTTCTTGTACCTCTGTGCAAATAGAGTCCATCAGGCTCAGAATTTGCTGCACTCGCTCCTGTGTTTCGCGGGCGGTTGCCTCAATAGCCTTCAACATGTACATCACCCATTCTTCCCAAGCGTTTTCCTCTGTGACTCGGCGCAGGCCTTCATAGTAGGAGGCTCGATTTTCCAAGATGTAGCGGGATAGGTATAGCACTGGAATATCCAGCAATTTATGTTCGACCAGAAGCAGGATATTCAGGATGCGGCCTGTACGCCCGTTACCATCAGGGAATGGGTGAATGGCCTCGAACTGGTAGTGCATGATTGCAAGCCGAATTAGCGGATCCAGACCGTCATCAGGCTCTGGGTATAGGAATTTCTCAAGATTGGCGAGCTTGTCACGAATAACCGCTTCTCCCTCTGGTGGGGTGTAAATCACCTCAGATGTCTTTGGGTTGGCCAGTTTTGTGCCTGGTACTTTTCTAACATCCAAGTCCGTCTTCTTGATGATCCTCGCAATCTCAATAAACAAGTTCGTACTGAGTGGGCGCTGTGTGATTTGAGCAAAGCCGTGCCAGAGCGCTTCCCGGTAGCGCAGAACTTCTTTGGTCGATGGATCGGCGCCACCATCAACGTCTGCTGCAGCACGATACAGTTCGTCGCTGGTGGTAACGATATTCTCGATTTCGGAAGACAGCCGAGCTTCCTGAAGAACAATGCCGTTAATCAAAATACTTTGATTGGGGATCATTCTGGCCAGCCCGCGCAGGTCAGCCAAGGCGCGGCTTGATGCGGTGACTTGTTTAAGAACCTGACGAGTTTCTAGCTCGGCCTTCGGTGGCAGCAGTGGTAGGTCGTTGTATGGAAAGTTTCGGTCGTAGCTCATGCAATAACCTCAATGTGGCGCTAAGGCCGTGGTATCCGCAGAAGTGTACCATTGCCCCCGCATGGCATGGCAGGTGTGCTTTGAACGCATGCTTCTACAATTCTGCCAATCTTTGCGCATCTACTTGCTTCCAGAAGGTTGAAAAATATCCTTTTGTAGAAAGTCGGCCGCTTATGCATTTGATTAGCATGGATGTTGCGTTGGCTTGAAAATCCGCGTGTCGGTGGTTCGATTCCGCCCCGAGCCACCAAATTGAAGAAGCTCAACCCGGTGGGGTTGGGCTTTTTTCTTTTCCACCCCGCCCTGGTTGATGGCATCATGACGAAAAGGGGTGCGTAAGCGCTCCCGATTCGCTGTCAGGGAGAAAGCAAGAGCATGGTCACAGTGCCGTTTTGGAAAAAAATGCTGGTAGGCAGGAATGCCACTGCACTATCAATTTCTTTGGTTGTTCTTTCCATATTCAGCGTGTTGTTCCTCTATTACACGCAGAATCCCTTCCTTGAGGCTTTTGAGGCCAAGACCTACGACCTGAGGTTCAGAGACCTGCGTGGTCCGATCAAGCCCAGCCCGAACATTGGCATCATAGCCATCGACGAAAAGAGCATTGCCGAGCTGGGGCGCTATCCCTGGAGCCGCGATCGCTATGCACAGCTCCTGGACAGGCTGTCAGCGGCAAAGGTGAAAGCAGTATTGTTCGATGCCTTTTTCCCGGAGCGAGAAAGCGCGGCGCATGACCGGCTTTTCGCCGCTGCAACTAAGCGCGCCGGGAACGTTGTGCTGGCCGTGGTGTTCGATTTTGACAAACACGGCCGGCGGATATCGATTACCCGCAGCTTGCCGGAAATCGAGCAGGGCGCGATTGGAGTCGGCCATATCAACCAGCAGCCGGACGATGATGGCGTGATTCGCCGCAATCAACTGCTGATCGAGAAAGACGGCAAACAGATTCCCACCCTCGGTTTGATGGGGGCGATGCTGGCGCTGGGCGAAACGAAATTTGTCCCCGGAGACTACGAGATAGACGTTGGCGCGCACCACATCCCGGTAGACGCAGAAAACCGCATGTGGCTCAACTATGTAGGTGGTCCGGGGAGTTACCCGCGTTATTCTTTTACCGATGTGATCAATGGCCGTATCCCGGCCGAAGAGCTGAAAGGCAAGATATTGTTCCTCGGGGCGACCGCCTTGGGCATCTACGATATGCGGGTCACACCGTTCAGTGGCAACACACCCGGGGTGGAGCTGCATGCGACGGTGGCCGACGACATCATCAGCGAACGTTATATCCGTCAGGGCGGCATGGAGGCCCTGATCGATATGGCCTTTATTATTTTCATGGGCGGCGTTGCCTTTTTACTGACGACGCGCTTGCATCTGTCGCGTGCCATCCCGGCAACTGTGCTGCTGCTATCCGGCTACATATGGTTCACGGTATATATGTTCAACAACGGGCAATGGATCAACATGATCTACCCGGTCATGTCCGCCGTTGTTGCCGTGCTGGTCGGGAGCGGCTTCCGTTATCTGGTGCTGGAACGCAGCGCGCGCGAGATGCGTTCGATGTTTTCCAGCTATCTGTCGCCCAAGCTGGTGGCACGTCTGGAAAAAGACCCGGATGCCGCGAGGATCGGCGGCGACACCAAGGAGGTGACCGTGCTGTTTACCGACGTCAAGGGATTCACCTCATTCAGCGAAATGCATCCGCCGCAGGAAGTGGTGTCGCGGCTCAATGAATATCTGGGCGCCATGGTGCATGTGATCGAAGAGCACGACGGCACCATAGACAAGTTCATCGGCGACGGCATCATGGCCTATTGGGGCGCGCCGTTGACCCAGCCCGATCATGCCAAACTGGCTATAGACTGTATCAAGGCGATCAACGAGCGGATGAAAGAACTGCGCCTGCAATGGCAAGCAGAGGGCGTGGAGCCATTCTCGATTCGCGGCGGCTTGCAGTCCGGCGAGGTCGTGGCCGGCAATGTCGGGCTTGCCGGCAAGAAAATGGAATATACGGTCATCGGCGACACGGTAAACCAGGCGGCGCGGCTTGAGGGGACGGCGAAATACTACGGCGTGGCCTATTTGGTGGGGGAAAACACCTATCGCAGAACCCGGGAAATTTGCCGATACAGGGAAGTGGACAAGATACGCGTGGTAGGCAAGCAATTACCCGTTACAATCTACGAGCCGCTGGATGGTGTATCCATGCTGGATGCGGAGGCCGCCGGGCAATTCGAGAAAGCCCTGGCGCTGTACCGTGCGAGAAAATGGGCAGAAGCGCTGGCTGCATTCCAGGCAGTGCTGGGCGCCGTGGCAGAAGACAAACCAAGTAAAATATACGTGGAACGGTGCGAGTACTTCATGCATTCCCCGCCGGCAGCGGATTGGGATGGCGTGTTCAATCGCGCGGAGAAATAGAAACATCAAGAACATACGTTCATGGCATGCCATGAACGGAACCATAGTAACCATTTCAGATGGATCAGTGACATGCGAAACATATTCATTGCAATCTCATTGCTGCTATTCACCCACTCCGCGCTGGCGGCAGACGGCGCCGCAGGCGTGACAGATGGGTTTTCCAAGGCCGACTTTCGCGGTGAAGTAGCTGCTCCCAAGCTGCGCAAACTGCTCGGTGCGAGGAGCGGGAACCTTTACATTTCCACGCAAGATGGGCCGGTAGAGGTTGTAGACAAGGATGGCAAGGTCATTGCGATGCTGGCCAGCAAGAGCGGCGACACCGAATTGCTCAGAAGGCCGGAAGCGGTGGCCATCGCCGGTGACACCATCTATGTGGTGGATAGCAAGACGAACCAGGTTGTCATGTATGACCAGTCGACCGGGAAGTATCTTGGCCGCTTCGGCAGCAAGTCCAGCGGCATCGGTAGAAGTGCCGCGCTTGACGAACCACAGGGCATCGCTGTCCATGAAGGTGTGGTCTATGTGGCAGACACCGGCAATGGGCGGATACAGATGTTCGGCGTTAACGGCGTTTTTCTGTCAACTCTGGCTTTGAGTGCCACCCCAGGCAGCAGTGCAGAGAAAGAAAAGACCTATAAACTGGGCGAGCCTGCCGATATCGCGCTGGATATGCAGGGACGCATTTATGTGCGCGATGCGGACGATAAGTCGATCAAGATATATAGCCCGGATGGCCTCTATTTGCGTTCTTTGCCGAAGACCGGCAAACCGATTGCCTTGAGTGTCGCCGAGGACGGGATCTACGTAGCGGATGACGCCAGCTTCAGTGTCCTGAAGTATGACTTTGACGCCAACCTGGCTTACAGTTTTGGCTCCAAAGGGGACGGCAAAGGGCAACTCAAGAGCTTGTCCGGCCTGGCGGTGGATAAGGCGCAACAAGTATTTATCGGCGATAACAAGAAGCTGCTGATTGATGCTTTCGTGGTCGAGGCAGGCAAGCCGCTTGAGCTTTTGCCAAAATCGGCCGGAAAAGCGTCCATGAAATGGCTGGGGGATGTTCCGGCGGAAGTGGGACCGCTTGCCTGGGATGGCAAAGAGACTTTCTACGCGATAGGCAAGGACAAGAAGAGTCTGGTGATGATTCGCAAGGGAGTGGTCGCCGGGTCGATCAAACTGGACAATATGCAATTGTCCGCCGTGACCGTCGACAAAACGGGCGCCATCTGGGTGGTGGACAAGAAGAATTACCATGTCGTAAAGCTGGACGAGAGCGGCAAGGTGCTGAAGAGCTTCGGTGAAGAAGGCAGCGGGGCCGGGCAGTTCAACAATCCGTCGGCGATCGCGGTCTCGAATTCCGGCACCATATTCGTAGCTGACCGTTCCAATCACAATGTCCAGATCTTCCGCGAAGATGGCGTGTTCCTGAACGCCCTGAACGGTGACAATTCAAGCAAACTGAGTGCGCCGTCTTCGATTGCGTTTGACCAGCAAGGCAACTTGTACATCCTCGATGCCTCGCGCGAAACTGTGCAGTCCTACTCGTCAGGAGGGCAATCGCAGGGGGAATTCGGCAAGGCCAAGGAAGGGGGCAGCTTGCTGCCGGACCCGATTGCCTTGACTGCGATCAACGATGAAGTGCTGGTGTTGCTGCCCAATCAGGTCAGGGTATTCTCCCCGAAGGGGAAATTGCTGCGGTCGTTTGGCACCGAAGGATCCGGAGTGGGGGCGTTCGATGAACCGGCCTCCATTGCATACGCAGGCGGCACCGGCTTTGTGGTCTCGGATCCTGGCAACAAGCGCATCCAGATGCTGGCAACCCTGTACAAGCCGACGGCACCACAACAGCTGGTGGCGCAGGGCAAGGTGCATGCCGTCGAGCTGCATTGGTCTCATCCCTCGGCCTCCAATATCAAGCAATATCGCATCTACCGCTCCAGGAACGAGAACGGCGGGTTCATGCAGATTGGCACCAGCGCGAATAGCGAATTCACAGACCAGGATCTGGATGCGGATGTGCCCTACTACTATCGCGTGGGAGGGGAAACAGCTTTCGGATTCGAAGGAGCGACCAGTGCAATCGTGAGCGGCGTGCCGGCCAAATTCGTCCCGCCATCGCCCGCATCCATCCAGGCGGAGACCACGCCGTGGCAGGTAAAATTGAACTGGCAGGCGGCCGAGCCGAAATATTTTGCTGCCTATCGCATCTACCAGAAAACCAATAACGACTTCACCAAGATTGGCGAGGTTACCCAGCCGGAATTCACCAAGGACGCGCTGACGCCAGAGACCAAGTACACCTATTATGTCTCGACGTTCAGCAGCGACGGCACCGAATCCGAGAAAGTGCCTGTTGATGCGATCACCCAGGTTTTCAACCGTCCGCCGCTGGAAATCGAAGTGGAGCAACTGCGCGATGTGTTCTCCAATTCCTACAAGACTTACGAGCGTGACGGTATCGGCCGGATCAAGCTGACCAACAATACCAACAAGACCATGGAGCGGCTCAAGCTGACTTTCCAGTTGAAGGACTTCATGGATTTCCCGACCGAGACGAAGCTGGACAAGTTGTTGCCGGGGCAAAGCGAGGAAGTCGCGGTAAAGGCGGTGTTCAACAACAGCATCCTGACACTCACCGAGGACAGCTCGGTGCAGGCCCTGATAGAGGCCAGCTACTTCGACAACGGCAAGCGCGTGGCATTCAACAAGACCCCGACCGTGAATGTCTATGACAAGCATCGCCTGACGTGGGATGAGAGCGGCCGCTATGCGACGTTCATCACGCCGAAAGACCCGCCGATCCTGGATTTCGTCCGCTCTGCGGCGACACAGTTCAAGGAAACCAAGGATCTGGCGCAACTTTCCGCTGCGGTGTTCGATGCGCTGGGCGTATATGGCATGACCTATATCCCTGATCCCAATAACCCCTATCAGCGCACATCCGGCAAGGTGGATACGGTCGACTATGTCCAGTTCCCGCGCGAGACGCTGGAACGCAAATCGGGTGACTGCGATGACCTGGTGGGGCTCTATTCTGCCGCGCTTGAAAGCATGGGGGTCAATACGCGCGTATTGCTGGTGCCGGGGCATATGTTCATGATGTTCTCCACTGGAATAGCTGCAGACGACGATGGTTACACCATGGACAACATGTATGTGATCTATGAAGACCAGTTATGGATACCGGTGGAGACCACGCTCCTCGGTAGCGCCTTCGTAAAGGCGTGGGAGAACGGTGCTGCAACCTACTACAAGTGGAAAGACAAGGGGTTGACCATATTTGACCCCCACGCAGCCTGGGAAAACTACAAGCCTGCCAGCCTGCCTGCCTCCAACATGAAGCAGAGCAGTATCACTCGCGCCGATATCGAGAAGAAATTCCCGACTGACCACATGTCGGTGCTGAAAATCAGCTCGCAGACCAAGACGCGGCGCTATCTGAACGCGATCAGGAAGAATCCGTCCGATGTCGGGTCGCACTTGCAGATGGGCATCATCCTGGCCAAGGCCGGGGACTACAACGAGGCGATGAAGTATTTTGACAAGGTGCTTAGCCTTGATTCCAGGAATGCAGCCGCCATGAACAATCGCGGTAACATATTCATGATTCAGGATAAATACCAGGATGCGCAGAAGGCCTACCTGGCTGCCACGCAGGCGGCGCCAAAAGATGCCCATGTATGGGTGAATCTGGCGCGTTCCTACAAGGCTGCCAAGGACATCAAGAAGGCCAAGGCTGCTTTCATCAAGGCGAAAGACCTGGATCCTGCGGTCAAGGAAGAGCATCGTGCGCTGGCGCTTGAGCTCTTGAATGCACTTTAAGTCGGATGTATCGTTGCGTAGCGACTTTACCAAGGAGACTCACATGAAGAAACTGATCGCGTTATTCGTTCTATTGGGCGTTGTGCTGGCTGCTCCGGCATACAGTGCCGATGATAGCCAGGGCGGCTCGCTGTGGGAGCGTTTGCGCAGGAAGATCGAGCTTCTTACCCCCAAGAAGAAGATCGGCACGACCACTGCGGTGGGGGGGGTGCGAGGCTCATTGGCTGATGCGGACGATGTCTATTGGAAGGGCGAGGCGAGCGCCCAGACTGTTGATGCGGATGAATTGGCTGCGTTCAAGAAGGCCATTGCATTGGCTGAGGCGGGTGATGTGCCTGGCGCACAGGCCGCATTTACCGATTTTCTCGCTAAACATCCTGACAGCCACTTGCGCGAAGATGCCGAAACGGCCTTGGCGCAGCTGCAACCCAAGAAGTAAGCTGCAAAAGCCGGTAGGGGGTGGGCTGGCTGGTGTTCAGTCTGCCCAGCCTCTATAATCCGCAACCCAGCGAAACCGGATAGTCGTTCCTTCCCATGCAGTTATTCACCTTCGGCATCAACCATCAGACCGCGCCTCTCGCAGTGCGCGAACAGATTGCGTTCAATGTCGAGACACTGGATAGCGCGTTACGCGACCTGGTGGACAATGGCGCAGCCAAAGAAGCGACCATCCTCTCCACCTGCAACCGGACCGAGATTTATTGCAGCACCAATGAGCCTGTCCATGCGGTGGACTGGCTGGCTTCCTACCATCATCTTTCCTCCAGCGAGATCGAGCCGTACATCTACCGGCTGCCGCAGGAACAGGCCGTCAAGCACGCGTTCCGTGTTGCCAGCGGGCTGGATTCCATGGTGCTGGGCGAACCGCAGATATTGGGGCAGATGAAACAGGCCGTTCGCCATGCCGAGCAAGCGGGTACTTTGGGTTTCCTGCTGCACAAGTTGTTCCAGCGCACCTTCTCTGTCGCCAAGGACGTACGCACGCAGACCGAGATCGGCGCCAATCTGGTTTCCATGGCGGCGGCGGCGGTAAAGCTGGCGGAGCGCATATTCCCAAGCATTTCCGAGCAACGCATCCTGTTCATTGGCGCAGGCGAGATGATCGAGCTCAATGCGGTGCATTTTGCCGCCCGCAATCCGAAACATATCACCGTCGCCAATCGCACGCTGGAGCGTGCACAGGCATTGACGCGACGCATCAACGGCCATGCAATCACGCTGAACGAGCTGCCTGAGCAGCTGGCACAACACGACATCATCGTCACTTGTACTGCCAGCCCCTTGCCTATCCTGGGCAAGGGCATGGTCGAACGAGCACTGAAACAGCGCAAGCACCGTCCGCTGTTCATTGTCGATCTGGCCGTGCCGAGAGATGTGGAAGCCGAGGTTGCAGAACTGAGCGATGTCTTCATCTACACCGTGGATGACCTGGCCGAAGTAGTGAAGGATGGGCAGGATGCCCGTCAGGAAGCGGTAAAAGAAGCGGAAGTGATCATCGATTCAGGCGTCAATGAATTCATCCACTGGATGGAATCCCGCGAGATGGTGCCGACCATACGTGCTTTGCGCGATCATGCGGAGCGCCAGCGCCGGAGCGAGATGGAGAAAGCCTTGCGCCTGCTGGCAAAGGGGGAGGCCCCGGAAAAAGTGATGGAGTCATTGAGCAATTCCCTGACCAACAAATTCCTGCACGCACCGACACATGCCTTGAATCAGGCGCAGGTGAATGAACGCGAAGCAATCCTGGAAGCGGTACACCGCATCTACCACCTGCACACCACTGAATGAAACCCAGTATCTCCACCAAACTCGCGCAGCTTGCCGAGCGCCTGGACGAGGTGACTCGTCTGCTGAGCAGCGAAGACGCGACACGCGACATGGAGGCTTTCCGCAAGCTAAACCGCGAGCGGGCCGAAATCGAGCCGGTGGTCGAGCTTTACCATGCCTACCAATCCTGCGAAGCTGATATCGCCACCGCACAAGAAATGGCGGGCGATCCGGACATGCGCGAATTTGCCGAGGCGGAAATAAAGGCCGGACGCGAGCGTCTGGAGCAATTCGAAGTCGAATTGCAAAAGCAGCTGTTGCCCAAAGATCCCAATGACGAGCGTAACGTGTTCCTCGAAGTGCGCGCCGGGACAGGAGGCGACGAGGCCGCCATTTTTGCCGGCGACATTTTCCGCATGTACGCGCGGTTTGCCGAACGCAAACGCTGGCAGGTCGAGATCATTTCCGAAAGCCCCGGTGAAATGGGCGGTTACAAGGAAGTCATCGCACGCATCATCGGGCAAGGAGCCTATTCCGTATTGAAATTCGAATCCGGCGCGCACCGCGTGCAGCGTGTACCTGCCACCGAGACGCAGGGCCGCATCCATACTTCTGCCTGCACCGTCGCCATCCTGCCCGAGGCGGATGAAGTGGGCGAAGTCGAGCTCAACCCCGCCGAGCTGCGCATCGACACTTTCCGCGCTTCGGGTGCGGGCGGACAGCACATCAACAAGACCGACTCGGCCGTGCGCATCACGCATCTTCCCACCGGCACGGTGGTCGAATGCCAGGATGGGCGCTCACAGCACCAGAACAAGGCTCAGGCGTTGCGCGTGCTGGCGGCGCGCATCAAGGACAAGCAGGAACAGGAAGCGCACAGCAAGATCGCCGCCGAGCGTAAATCGCTGGTAGGCAGCGGCGACCGTTCCGAGCGCATACGTACCTACAATTTTCCGCAAGGCCGGGTGACCGATCACCGCATCAACCTCACCCTGTACAAGATGGATCAGATCATGGACGGCGACATCAGCGAGCTGACCAATGCCCTGATGGCGGAACACCAGGCAGAGCAACTCGCAGCTTTGGCTGAAGAAAGCTGATCCAGATGCGCAGCATCCAGGATGTGCTGTCGCAAGATAGCGCATCACTCAAGGAAGTTCTGGCGATAGCAGCGAACGAGGCCCGCTTTGAGGTGCAAATGCTGTTGCAAAGGACGCTGGGTGTCGCGCGCGTCTATCTGCTGGCACACCCGGAGCAGAGGTTGAGCGAGGCTCAGCATGCCGCTTACCGGATATTGCTGCAGCGCCGCCTGCAAGGCGAGCCGATGGCCTATATCCTGGGTGAACGGGAATTCTTCGGATTGAATCTCCAGGTTACTCCAGACACCCTCATTCCCCGCCCCGAAACCGAGCTGCTGGTCGAGCTGGCGCTGCAGCGGATACCAGAGGACAAGCCTGTGCGAGTACTGGATCTCGGTACCGGTAGCGGCGCAATTGCCATTGCCATCGCACATGGCAGACCGGAAGCGGAAGTGGTGGCGGTGGATACGTCGGCAGCCGCCTTGCAGGTGGCAGGCGATAACGCACGGCGACTGGGCATTGCCAATATAAGCTTCCTGGAAAGCAAATGGTTCTCCGCGCTGGATGCGCAGCGGTACAGCCTGATAGTGTCCAATCCGCCTTACATAGCCTCAAACGACATACACCTGAGTCAGGGTGATGTGCGTTTTGAACCGGTATCAGCCTTGGCTTCAGGCGCGGACGGGCTGGACGACATTCGATGCATCGTTGCGCGGGCTGGCGAATTCCTTGAGCAAGGCTCATGGCTGTTGCTGGAGCATGGATACGATCAGTCCGAGCCAGTGCGTAACCTGTTACGACAGGCGGGATTTGCTGAAGTCTTTTCGGCAATGGATATCGCCGGGATAGAACGGGTTAGCGGCGGAAGGATGTTTCGCTAATCCGGCAATTGAAAATCAAGAAGTTGCCGCGAGAAGGTATAGGTCGATATATAGACCATTTGGCATATAGGCTTCCAGGAAACAGTTACCTACAATCGCTCCTGAGTTGTTAGAGCCTTGAGTTGTAACCAACTCAATCTTTCATACTCTCCTCCTATTCAGGGCCATCTCACGATGGCCCGTTTTTTTGCCTGTAACTCAGTGGTTCTGATCGGCAAGGAGCTTGCGTGCACGGGCGATGGCGGCTTCCACCTGCTGGGGGGCAGTGCCGCCGGTGTGGTTTCGCGCAGACAGAGAGCCTTCCAGCGTCAATACGCCGTAAATGTCATCGGCGATGAGGCTGGAGAACTGTTGCAGTTCTTCCAGTTTCAACTCGGCCAAGTCGGCACCGCGCTGCTCTGCAAAACGTACCGCCAGCGCAACGGCTTCGTGAGCATCGCGGAATGGCAACCCTTTCTTGACCAGATAATCGGCCAAGTCGGTTGCCGTGGCATAACCTTGCAACGCCGCGCGGCGCATGGCATCGGGTTTGACGGTGATACCGCGCATCATGTCGGCGTAGATGCGCAACGTTTGCGTGAGCGTATCCACGGTGTCGAACAACGGTTCCTTGTCTTCCTGGTTGTCCTTGTTGTAGGCCAGCGGCTGGCCTTTCATCAGGGTGAGCAAGGCCACCAGATGTCCATTAACACGCCCGGTCTTGCCGCGCACCAGTTCGGGAACGTCGGGATTCTTCTTCTGCGGCATGATGGAGGAGCCGGTGCAGAAACGATCGGCGATATCGATGAAACCGAACCGCGGGCTCATCCACAGGATCAATTCTTCCGACAGACGCGACAGGTGTGTCATCGTCAGTGCAGCGGCAGCAGTGAATTCGATGGCAAAGTCGCGATCGGACACGGCATCCAGCGAGTTCTGGCATACAGCCTCAAAACCGAGCAGCTCCGCGACCCTTTCGCGCTTGATCGGGTAGCTGGTTCCTGCCAGCGCGGCCGCGCCCAAGGGCAGGCGGTTCACGCGGTGTCGCGCATCGCTGAATCTTTCCAGATCGCGCTGGCACATCTCGAAATACGCCATCAGGTGATGAGCGAAGCTGACCGGCTGGGCCACCTGCAGATGGGTGAAGCCGGGCATGATGGTATGCGTATGATGCTGCGCCAGGTCGAGCAAGGCAGTCTGCATATCCTTGATCAGGGCGATGATGTCGTCGATCGCGCTGCGCAGATAAAGGCGGATGTCAGTTGCGACCTGGTCGTTGCGCGAACGGCCGGTATGCAGTCTTTTGCCGGCATCGCCGACCAGCGTGGTGAGGCGCTTCTCGATGTTCAGGTGCACATCTTCCAGATCGAGCTGCCAGTCGAAATCGCCGCTGATGATGTCATTCTCGATCTGTTCCAGGCCGCGCTGGATATCTTTCAGGTCTTGCGCGCTGATGATGCTGCAATCGGCGAGCATCTGCGCATGGGCGCGGGATCCCTGGATGTCGAAAAGGGCCAGGCGTTTATCGAAGTCTACGGAGGCGGTGAAACGCTTTACCAGTTCAGCCACGGGCTCGTTGAAACGTCCCGACCATGTTTGATTGTCTTGCATCGTTGCCATGTCTTGTCCAGAATGTGCGGCAATTGAAAGGTCAAAATGCCGGAGACGCGCAGTATAAATCAAAACCTTACCGCCCAAGCTGTTGCCCAACTTCCGCAACTTGGGCACGGTGTTGCGCGTCATCCTGCTGGTCAACGGCATCGCGTTGCTGGGGGCGGCCTCGCAGGCAGTCTCGTTCGCCGCACTGGAAAATAACTTCCTGCAAGGCTCCGCGCTGCTGCAACCGGTTTTGCTGGCCGAGCCTGCTATTGCTGTATGCACTCAATCCGGTGCTGGAAAAATTAAAATACTGGCAAGGCGCCATGGCTGTAGCGGCAGTAGCGGGCGCGGTCACCCTGGCCATCGAGGTGCTGGGCGGCGACTTGTTTGCCGCCCCCGGAGATATCGGCATGTTCCGGTTCTGGCGCCATGCGCTGACAAGCATCGTTGTCTCGCTGATCCTGCTCGGCTACTTCAGCTTGCGCGCACAGGCGCTTTCCCCCGCCAAACAGGAAGCACGGCTGCAAGCCCTGCAAGCGCGCATCCGCCCGCACTTCCTGTTCAACACCATCAACGCGGTATTGAGTATCGTCCGCGCCGATCCCAAGCGTGCAGAGGCTGCGTTGGAAGACATGGCCGACCTGTTCCGCATGGCGATGGCAGAGCCGCGCGAACAAGTTGCATTGAGCAAGGAAATCGAGCTTGCGCGGCAATATCTGGCAATTGAAGAACTGCGTTTGGGTGAGCGCCTCAAGGTGCAATGGGATACGCAAAACATGCCGCCCGATGCGCTGATCCCGCCGCTGATCCTGCAACCCCTGCTGGAGAATGCCGTCTATCACGGGATCGAGCCATCGCCTGAAGGCGGCACAATCAAGGTGAGGCTGTACCGCGAGAACGAAGAAATGCATCTGGAGATCAGCAATCCGGCGCAAGTTCGCACAACGCCGCGCGTCACCGGCAACAAGATGGCGCTTTCCAATATTCGCGAACGGCTGGACCTGCTGTTCGATGTCGAGGCGCAATACCTCGTCAAACACGAAGAGGATCAATATCAGGTTCACATCATTCTCCCTTATCTGAGGGCACAGACAGCATGAACGACACGATCACCTTGCCGCTCAATGTCTTCATCGTGGATGACGAACAGCCGGCGCGTAACCGCCTCAAGGATCTGCTTGCGGATTGTTCAGCCCAGTTTCCTCTGCAGCTGGTCGGAGAAGCGGGCAACGGCCAGGAAGCGCTGAGCAAACTTGCCGAGACGCCTGCCGAAGTGGTGTTGATGGACATCCGGATGCCGCAAATGGACGGGATCGAACTGGCACGCCACCTGAACAAGCTCGACCATCCCCCGGTGGTCATCTTTACCACCGCATACGATGCTTATGCGATCAAGGCATTCGAGCTGCATGCCATCGACTACCTGCTCAAGCCGATCCGGCTGGGCCGCCTGTTCGATGCGCTTTCGCGCGCCCGCGATGCCGTACCGGTACGCACCGAGGTGTTGCAGGAATTGACCCCCGAGCCGCGCAGCAACCTTTCCACGCACGAGCGGGGCCGCGTGTTGCTTATTCCCATCGATCAGGTGCTCTATCTGCGTGCCGAAATGAAATATGTCACGGTGCGCACCGCCGAACGCGAGTACCTCATCGAAGAATCGCTCACCGCACTGGAAAAAGAATATGCTGCGCGCTTCGTGCGCATCCATCGTAATTGCCTCGTGGCAAGAGCCGCCATCTCAGGGTTTGAAAAAGGCGGCGACGAAGGTGAAAGCGGCTGGCTGCTGAAAGTGGAAGGTGTCGATGAAAAATTGCCAATCAGCCGCAGGCAAATGTCTATCGTTAAAGAATACGGAAAATAAACCATGCGCGTACTTATCATTGAAGACAATCGGGATCTGGCTTCCAACATGTTCGACTTCCTGGAGGCGAAGGGGCATGTTGTGGATGCTGCGGGAGACGGCATCACCGGCATGCATCTGGCGCTGGTCAATCAATATGATGTGATCGTGCTGGACCTGATGTTGCCGGGAATGGACGGCATCACGCTGTGCCGCAAGCTGCGGGAAGAGGGTGGAAAGGACACGCCGGTCCTGATGATCACAGCGCGCGATTCGCTGGACGACAAGATCGCCGGGCTGGAGGCGGGTGCAGACGATTACCTGGTCAAACCGGCGGAGTTGCGCGAAATAGAACTGCGCTTGCGCGTGTTGCTGCGTCGCAGCGGCGAGCATGCCCAGAAGCAGAAGAAGATGGTGCTGGAGGACCTCACCATCGACCCGCTGACTTATACGGTCCGGCGCGGCGACAAGGTCATCGAATTGCCGCCGATCCCGTTCAAGATCCTGGAAATGCTGATGTCGCGCTCCCCGCAGGTCGTCAACCGTAATGACATCGAGCATGCCGTGTGGGGAGAGGGGCGTCCTGACAGCGATTCGCTCCGCGCGCATGTGCATTTGCTCAGGGAGCTCATCGATAAGCCATTCCAGCGGAAACTGCTGCGCACGATGCGCGGCTTTGGCTACCAGCTGGTGAGCCCGGATGCTCCAGACCAATAGCCTGCGCTTCCGCGTTGCCCTGTTCTACGCGCTGTTCGGCGCCGGGCTCAGCGTCATCCTTTCTGCGGCAGTATTTCTTGTGGTGCAACAGATCGGGCATCAGCGCATGGATGAGATCCTGCATGTAGAACTGGATGCACATGCGCACGAAAACGGCTTTGAATCTCCCAATACCGTCTCGATCCGAGGTTACGTTCTTTCGAATACCGAGCCTGGGCAGAACATCCCGGTAGAGATCCGGAACTTGCCGCCTGGGCACTACAACGTCACCGTCGGGAAAACCGATTACCGTGTTCTGGTCGTCGACCGGCAGGGTGCGCGCTATTTCATGATGTTCGATACAGAGAGCCAGCACCTGCAGGAAGCCAGGTTCTTCCGCTACATGGTGTTTTTCGCTTTATTCATGACCGTCAGTTCGTTTGCCATCGGGTTCTGGCTGGCGAGCCGTGTCACCGCATCAGTCACCCGCCTGGCCGAGCAGGTCGGACACGCGGAACCGGGCGACATGGATCTCTCGCTGATCAAGCTGACCAGCAACGATGAAGTCGGGGAATTGGCGCGGGCCTTCGATCGCTATCTCCGCCGCCTGCAAGAGTTCATCGAGCGGGAGAATTATTTCACCGCGGATGTCAGCCATGAATTGCGCACCCCGCTTGCCATCATGCTGGGCACGATCGAAGTGCTGGAGCAGGACGAGGAGCTTTCCGCCAAGCACCGGGTGCGGATCGCGCGCCTCCGGCGTGCTGCCCAGGACATGATCGATTTGACTGCCGCGTTGCTGTTGATGGCTCGCGAACACCAGCCTGGCACGGACGAGTTGCCTTGTCATGTTGGCGAAGTAGTTCTTGCCTGTGTCGAAAAACACCGGCACTTGATCGGCACTCGCCCGATCCGCATGGAGGTGGAACAAGTCGCCGAGCCGAGCTTGATCGTCGAACGCCCCCTGCTGGAGATCGTGATCGGCAACCTGATCCGGAACGCCCTGTTCAATACCAAATCCGGCACCGTACTGCTTCGGCTCGAGGCGGAACGGCTCAGCGTTCAGGACACCGGTGTCGGGATGGGACCGGAAGAACTGGCGCGAGCCCTTGAACGCTACTACAAGGGGGCGTCGAGCGCCGGGGCAGGCGTCGGCCTGTCGCTGGTGAAGCGTATCTGCGACCGCTACGGTTGGCGCATCTCCTTGGACAGCCGGGAAGGATACGGTACCACCGCCGAGATCCATTTTGCTGCTGGATAAAACTCAAGATTATTCAGAGAGTACCGTAACAAAACGGTACGGTAATTAATGCAAATTAACATTCTCCTGACATTGTATTAACGGAGTCTTCACGAAGGCGTTGCTAGTATCAAAGGCGACTTGTGCAAAAGCTATTTCTCACTTTCTGTACAAGGAAAGCTTCTCGCCCGGGGAGTACCACATATCCCTGACTGATTATCTCTAGGAGGATAAACGTAATGAAAAAGATCGCCCTGTCTCTGGCAAGCGTGTTGGCAGCCGCCGCATTTGCACCCGAAGCATCCGCTTTGCCCGTGTTTGCTCGTCAAACCGGTATGGCATGCAATGCCTGCCACTTTATGAATTTTCCCATGCTGAATTCCTTTGGCCGCGCGTTCAAGGCCAGCGGCTTCACGCTGATGGGCGCGCAAGGCAGGGTAGAGGGCGAGAAAGTGTCCATCCCCGACACGGTGAATATGTCCTTGCTGACCACCTTGGGATATACCTCGGTCAACACCAATAATGCACCGAGCTGCACCAAAGACCAACGGTAACGGCAACGGCTTCTTCGTGCCCGGCACCGGCGGCGAGTTCTCGGTATTCCTCGGCGGCAAGATCAGCGATTTTGCTGGCGGACTGGCTGAGCTTGGTTTTAGCCCCAAGCGCCCAGCGCAGGCGGCGGTGCTTTGACTGCATCCAAGGTGGCGATGTTGCCTGAATTTGCCGGTGGCCATGCCGGGCTGGTATTTTTTACCACCGGCGACAAGGGGGCGGCTTATGGTTTTGAAACACTGAACACCGGTGCCGTTGGCGTTCATACCATGTTCTTCGTCGCGGGCGATGTCAATGGCTCGATCCAATCCACGCTTTCCGCCCAGCAATACATTGGCACCGGCGTACCGGCGACCGGTGCATCCCTTGTGGCATCCAACGATATGGGCTTCATCAACCTGACCAAATACCATATGATCGGCGTTGGCGATACTGGCTGCAAACGGGGCAAGTCTGAGTTCGACCTATGCGCGCCTGGTCGGTACGTTCGACCTCGCCGGCTGGGACAGCTGCAGTGGGCGTTGCAAGCTGGAGCGGCGTCTCCTACTCAATCAGCTACCGACGCTCTGACAACTGCTGGTACATATGACACCAAGGCAACGGCCATTGACGGCCAGATGCAAGGCGAGATCGGCAAAATGCCGGTTGGCTTCTACGTCAGTTATGCCACAGCTCCCAGTGAAATCGGCAGATGGTGCACTGGCGGTACATATGGCAATGGCAACGCCTTCAACTTAGGGCCCAGTCAGCAAGCACTCGTTCAATATTTCGGCCGAAGTGGGCGTGATCCCGGATGAAATCTCGGTGGGTGCGGCCATTCGTCGAGCTCAGAACGGTCAGACAAATGACGTAAACGAGCGGTTCTGCTTAGACCGACAACGCATTGCTGTTTAATGCACAATACAAGCTGCGGCAGAACATGCTGGTGAACCTGGTTTACACCAAGCAAAGCGGGTCTGCATGGGATACAGTTAATAACAATACCAACGGTATCAACAACGGTGGCGACAGGCAAATCTCCGCCAGCATGTCGGTCATGTACTGATTTTCGGCTTCAGGTTAACAAATATAAGAACTACCAAGCCGCATAGTTGAGTTGTTGCAGGTTCGCGATTGCCAGTAGTGGGGAATGCAGGGCATCGCATCAGGGAGGACCGCAGCAACGGTCAACGCACAACGGCAAGTAGCAGGAAATAAATTGGGGAGACTTCGGTCTCCCCTTGTTTTTGCGGCTGCCGAAAGAAAGGTTGGCAACCCGGTAGGAAATGACCCGGCCGGAAAAAACTGGATCAGCCGCTGTTCCTCAGCCCGGTTGCGATGCCGTTGATGGTCAGATGGATGGCGCGCTTCACCTTCTCGTCGTTATCGCCTGCGCGGTGGCGTTGCAGCAGCGCCACCTGCAAGTGATTGAGCGGGTCGATGTAAGGCGTGCGGGTCAGCAGGCTGCGCGCGAAGGCAGGGTTGTCCTGCAGCAGGGCGGTATTGCCGGTGATGGCGAACAACATCTTGATGGTGGATTCCCATTCGCTGTTGATGGCGCCGAAGATGCGCTCGCGTAGCTCTACGTCCTCGACCAGTTCGGCATAGCGCGAGGCGATGCCCATGTCGCTCTTGGAGAGCACCATGTCCATGTTGGACATCAGGCCGCGGAAGAACGGCCAGTTCTTGTACATCGCCTGCAATTGCTTGAGCCCGGCCTCGCCTTCGCGCTCGACGAATTTGCTGACCGCACTGCCGAAGCCGAACCAGCCCGGCAGCATCGCGCGATTCAGACCCCAGCTGAACACCCACGGGATGGCGCGCAGGTCTTCAATCTTGTTGGAAGCCTTGCGTGCCGAGGGGCGGCTGCCGATATTGAGCTCGGCGATCTCGCGGATCGGCGTGGCGGTAAAGAAGTAATCGGTGAAGCCCGGGGTCTCGTACACCAGCTTGCGATAAGCGGCGAATGCATCGAGGCTCAGCGCCTCCATGATGCGGTGGTACTCCGGCATGGTGCTGTCCGCGCCGTGGTGGTGCAGCAAGGTAGCTTCCATGGTGGCGGCGATCAGGGTCTCCAGATTGCGGCGGCCGATCTCCGGGTTGGAGTATTTGCTGGCGATCACCTCGCCCTGTTCGGTGATGCGGATCTGGCCGTTCACGCTGCCCGGCGGTTGTGCCAGGATCGCGTCGTAGCTGGGACCGCCGCCGCGGCCGACAGTGCCGCCGCGGCCGTGGAACAGGCGCAATTCGATGTTGTGCTTTTCGAACACCTTCACCAGCTCGACTTCGGCCTTGTAGAGTTCCCAGTTTGCCGTGAGATAGCCGCCGTCCTTGTTGCTGTCCGAATACCCCAGCATCACTTCCTGGGTGTTGCCGCGGCTCACCAGCAGCTTGCGATACCAGGGGATGGAAAACAGCTCGTCCATGATGGCGGCGCCGCCGCGCAAGTCCTCGATGGTCTCGAACAGCGGAATGATATTGACGTGCAAAGTATCGCCGCCTTCCAGCAGGCCGACCTGCTGCAGCATCAGCGCGACTTCCAGCATGTCGCTCACTGCATCGGTCTTGGAAATGATGTGGTTGGGCAGTGCGGCGCGCCCGTAACGCTGGTGGATCTCGGCGGCGGCCTGCATGATGCGCATTTCGCTTTGCGGGATATCCGAATAGCGCCCGATCTCGGTCAGCAGGATTTTGCCTGCCTGCAGGGCTTCCAGCAGTGCTTTGCGTTTGGCAGCCTCGTCGAGGTCGGGATAGTTGGCTTTGCCCGAGCTGTGCGAGAACAGCTCGCTCACGGTCTGCTCGATGAGGGCGCTGTGCTGGCGCATGTCCAGCGGCGCCAGGTGGAAACCGAATACCTCCACCGCACGGCGCAGGTTGGCCAGGCGTCCGCGCGCCAGGTATACCGCGCCGTGGCTGAACAGCGAGTCGATCAGGATGTCCAGGTCGGCGATGAATTCCTGCGACGAGGCATAAGGTTCGGCATGCTTGCCTACCGGCGGGAGATGCGAGATCTCATGGCCGAGATGTTTGGCGGTGGAAGACAGGCGCGAATAGATCAGGTTGAGCGCGCGGCGATAGGGTTCGTCGGCGCGGGCGGGAACCTTGTCCGGCGAAGCGTCGGAGAGCTTGCGCAATGCTGCGCTGACTTCGACCACGCGGTCGGTCAGGCTCAGGCGGCGGCCCAGCACATAGGTTTCGTTCAAATAGTGCTCGAATGCCACGGCAGAATGCTGGCGCACCGCATCCGACATCACATCGTGGGTGACGAAGGGATTGCCGTCGCGGTCGCCGCCGATCCAGCTGCCCACGCGCAACAGCGGCGGCACCTTGATGTCCTTGTCGAAACGCGATTCCAGCTGTTTCTCGAGTCCGGCATAGATTTTCGGGATCTCGTTCAGGAAGGTGTAGCGGTAATACTCCAGCCCGTTGTTGATCTCGTCGCGCACGCTCAGCTTGGAGGTGCGCAGCATGCGGGTCTGCCACAGGATCAGCACGAAACGGCGCAATGCCTCCTCGTTCTCGGCCAGATCGTCCGGTGTCATGTCCATGCGGTCGCGGTTGGACAGCAGGCTGGAGATGATCAACTGGCAATCCAGGATGCTCTTGCGCTGCACTTCGGTCGGGTGTGCGGTCAGCACCGGCGAGATCAGCGCGCTATCGAGGAAGGCTTGCAGCGTCTTGTTGTCGAGCTTCTTCTCTTCGAGTCTGTCCAGTGCCAGCTGCAGCGTACCGTCCTTGGGCGCAGTCCCGGCCTTGAGGTGGGCGCGGTGGCGGCGGTTGTGGTGCAAGTCCTCGGCGATGTTGGAGAGCTGGGAGAAATAGCTGAATCCTCGCACTACCGACAATGTTTCGCTGGGCGAGAGCGCATCCAGCATCTTTTCCAGCGCCTCGCCGTCGCGCTCGTCCTGGCTCTTGCGGAAACGCACTGCCGCGCGGCGCACGTTTTCGATCAGCTCGTAGGTTTCCTCGCCTTCCTGCTCGCGCAAGGTGTCGCCAAGGATGCGGCCCAACAGGCGCACGTCCTCGCGCAGCGGCTGGTCTTTACTCGAAATGTCGGCAGGTGCGGAGATCAGGTTCATTTGTCATCTATATGTAGGCGGCGCAAAAGCGCGGCGCACCTGTTAGAATGCGCCGCGCATCAACCGCAAATTATTTAGCACTAGGAAACCCCCGATGAGTCAGGCTTCTCTTATTCCCCCAGCCCGTCTGGTGATTGCATCGCGCGAAAGCGCGCTGGCCATGTGGCAAGCAGAACACATTCGAGACAGGCTGCGCGCATTATACCCGCAAACTTCAGTCAGCATATTGGGCATGACTACGCAGGGCGACCAGATCCTGAATGTGACCTTGTCCAAGATCGGCGGCAAGGGCCTGTTCGTAAAAGAGCTGGAAACGGCGCTGGAGAACGGCAGCGCCGACATCGCCGTGCACTCGCTGAAAGATGTGCCGATGAACCTGCCCGAAGGCTTTGCCCTGGCGTGCATCGGCGAACGCGAAGACCCGCGCGACGCCTTTGTTTCCAACAAATTCGACAGCCTCGCCGCCCTGCCTGCCGGCAGCGTGGTGGGCACCTCCAGCCTGCGCCGCGAAAGCCAACTGCGCGCACGCTTCCCCCACCTGAAGATCGAACCGCTGCGCGGCAACGTGCAGACCCGTCTGCGCAAACTGGACGAAGGGCAATATGCCGCGATCATTCTGGCCGCGGCCGGCCTGAAACGTCTGGGCCTGGGCGACCGCATCCGTGCCGTGATTTCCAGCGACGACAGCCTGCCCGCCGTGGGCCAGGGCGCGCTGGGCATCGAGACCCGCGCCGACCGGCCCGACCTGAAAGCCGTGCTGGCGCCGCTGCACCATGCCGATACCGCGGCCTGCGTACTGGCTGAACGTGCCATGAGCCGTGCGCTGGCCGGCAGCTGCCAGGTGCCGCTGGGCGGTTTTGCCGAAGTGCAGAACGGCAAATTGCGCATGCGCGGATTCGTGGCCACCCCGGACGGCACGCGTTTGCTTCGCGCCGAACACACCGGCGACATTGCCCAGCCGGAAGCATTGGGCGACAAGGTCGCGCAGGACTTGCTCAGGCAAGGCGCAGGCGAAATCCTCGCCGCATTGAATGGCTGAACATCCGCTTGCCGGATTGAGCATCGTCGTCACGCGGCCGCGTGAACAAGCGGCCGGCCTGGCGCAGCGCATCGAACAGCTGGGCGGCAAGCCGCTGTTATTCCCATTGCTGGAGATCGAGGCGGTGAGCGATGCTCAGGCACTGCGCGAACAGCTGACCCACCTGAAACAAACAGACCTCGCCATCTTCATCAGTCCCAACGCCGTGCGCTATGGCATGGCTGCGCTACGTGCAACGAGCGAAATGCCGGCAGCGTTGAAGTTCGCCGCTGTCGGACAGGGTAGCGCAAAGGCATTGCGCGCGGCGGGCATCGAACGAGTCATTGTGCCCGCCGAACGCTTCGACAGCGAAGGCTTGCTGGCGCTACCGGAACTGCAGCAAGTTGCCGGTCAGCGCGTGATGATTCTGCGGGGCGATGGCGGCCGTGAGTTGTTGGGCGACACGCTCAAGGCGCGCGGTGCGACGGTGGAATATGTCACCTGTTACCTGCGCAGCAAAGCTCGGCTGGATGCCGCCGCGCTGCTGATGGCAGCGCCCGACGCGCTCACGGTCACCAGCAGCGAGGCGCTGGACTGCTTGTGGCATGAACTTGGGGATTCGGGCAGGGCCAGTCTCGCATCAACCCCGTTGTTCGTGCCGCATGCCCGGATTGCCGAAGCGGCACAGCATCAGGGCTGGCAGCAGGTGATCGTCACCGAATCCGGAGATGACGGACTCGCTTCGGGTTTGATAGCATGGGCACATACCAATCGGAACTAACGCCATGAGCGATCCAGACCAGCAACCCACTCCCCCGGAAAAATCCGCGGCAATCCCCGAAGTAGCCACGCTTCCAGTCACAGCACCAGCACAACACGGCGGCCGGCCGGGCAATTTCCTGGCGCGCGTGACGCTGACGCAACTTACCCTGATCGTGCTGGTGGTGGTTTTCGTCTGGCAGTGGCTGGATGAGCATTACCGGCTGGACCAGACGCAGCAGACCGTGGCGCGCCGCCTGTCCGAGGTGGAGGCGGCGAACAAGGCCAACCAGATGATGCTGGCACAGAATCAGGAGCTGGTGCGTGAACTCGGCGGCAAGCTCAGCCTGGTTGAGAACCGCTATGCCGAGATGCAGACCCAGCGTGCGGCACTGGAAGCGTTGTACCAGGAAATGTCGGGCAGCCGCGACCAGACTGCGCTGGCCGAGGCCGAGCAGATGCTGCTGATCGCCGGACAGCAACTGCAGCTCTCCGCCAATGTGAAGGCGGCGCTGATCGCCATGCAGCAGGCAGAGAGCCGTTTGCAAAGACCCGCATTCGCCAGCCTGCGCAGCCGCCTGGAGCAGGACATCGGCAAACTGCGCGCATTGCCGAACATCGATGTGCCCGCCATCAATTTGCGCCTGGATGGCGTGATCGGTGCGGTCGACAGCTTGCCGCTGGCACAGGATACCCGCGCCCTGGCGCAACCGGCGGCACCGGCCGTTGCCGCGCCGGAGAGCGCCTGGAAGCGCTTCTGGCTGGAGGTGTGGCAAGAAGCGAAGCGCCTGGTGCGCATCGAAAACACCGAGCGCCAGGAAATGCCGTTATTGTCGCCGACGCAGACCTTCTTCCTGCGTGAGAACCTGAAGCTGCGCCTGCTTTCGGCGCGCATGGCCTTGCTGACGCGCGACGAAGTGAGCTTCCGTCGCGACCTGAAGACCTCGCAAGAATGGCTCCGGCGTTATTTCGACATCAAGTCGAATGACTCGGCCCAGGCGCTTGCCGCATTGCAGAAGCTCGCGGCTTCAAACATCGTCATCGACATGCCTGACATTTCCGGCAGCCTCGAAGCGGTGCGCAACTACCGGGTCTCGCATGAACGGGGTGCGCGATGAGATGGCTGCTCTGGCTGCTGGGCCTGTTTGCGGCCGCCGTCGCGGTGATGCTGGCGGCGCGCAACCCGGGCTATGTGCAGTTCGTCTATCCGCCGTACCGGATGGAAATGTCGCTGACCTTGTTTGTATTCGGATTGTTCGCGCTGTTTGTGGTGGCCTATTTGCTGGTGCGTTTGGTTCTCGTCACGCTGCAATTGCCGCAGCATGTGCGCGCCTTTCGCGCAGAGCGCGCCGCAAGCAAAGGGCGGACAGCGATGATGGAAGCACTCACGGCCTTTTTCGAAGGACGATACACGGCTGCGGAGAGAGCGGCGGTGCGCGCCATGGAATTGGGCGAGAAATCCGGGCTGAACCCCATTGTGGCCGCACGTGCCGCGCATGAATTGCGCGAATTCGACAAGCGCGATGCCTATCTGGCCGATGCCGACGGCAAAACGGTGGGCGAATCCACCATGCGCTTGATGGCGAAGACCGAATTCCAGCTCGACCAGAAGCAGACGCAATCGGCGCTCAGCACCTTGAAGGAATTGAGCGACTCGGGCATGCATAAACACATCGGGGCGCTCAGCCTCGAACTGAAAGCGCAACAGCAGGCGCACAACTGGGATGCCGTGCTGGAGGTGATGGCGAAACTGGAGAAACGCAACGCCATCGACAAGGTCGTTGCCGAACAAATGCGTCAGCAGGCGTGGCTGGAAAAACTTCGCAGCCAGGCCGCCGATCTTGCCTCGCTGCGCACGCTGTGGAAATCCGTCCCCGCCGAGTTCAAGCGGCGCAGCAAGATCGCCGCTGCGGCAGCGGAGGCGTTCGCCAGGCTGGACGATTGCCCCAGCGCCCAGCATCTGCTGGCAGAGAGCCTCAATGCGCAATGGGACAGCGAACTGGTCGCGCTGTACGGGGAATGCAGCAACGAAAACAATGTCGCACAGATCGATCAGGCCGAGCGCTGGCTGAAGCAGCACACCGGCGATGCCGGACTGCTGCTTGCCCTGGGCAAACTCTGCATGCACCAGAGGCTTGTGGGGAAAGGCGCAAAGCTACCTTGATGCGAGCCTGAGCCTGGAACCGTGCCGTCCGGCTTACGCTGCGCTTGGGCAATTGGCCGAGAAGATGGGCAAGCACGAACAGGCGCTGGCCTATTTCCAGAAGGCAACGCAATTCGAAGCAGTCTGAGCAGGCTATTCGGTACGCTTGCCGGAAGATGGGGTGTTTTTAATCCTTGGCCCGGGGCCAAAGGGGACATATGAAACGCGCGATGCTGATGTTTGTGGTGACGATGCTTTTACCCGCCTGCGTACCAGCCTGGGCGGGCACGATCTTCAAGTGCAAGAATTCAGAGGGTGTCCTGCTCTACCAGGAGAAACCCTGCGAAAAACAGCAGCAGGCGGTTTCATCCTGGGCCTCCAGCTCAGGCGGCTCGATCGAGGAGGATTCTTCCCCCGGCGAGAACAAGGAGCTGGTGATCGGCCAGGGACCAGGGTGGGCATTACTATATCGACGGATCGGTGAACGATGTATTCCTGAATTTCGTCATCGACACCGGCGCGACAACGGTCGCACTGCCAACCTCATTCGCTGCGGGTGCGGGAATAAAGTGCAAGCAGCTGACGTTGTCGAACACGGCGAACGGCGTGACCCAGGGCTGCACGGCGACGATCCAGAAACTCAAGATCGGGAACTTCACCTTGCATTACGTGGATGCGATGGTCATACCCAACCTGAGCAAGCCTTTGCTGGGCATGAACGTGCTGCGGCAGTTCCGCGTCGAGCAGGACAACGGCCAGATGCGCCTGTCGAGAAAATATTAACGCGGCCCCGGTCGGGAGTGCAGCCCAAGTCAGGTTTTGGGCGCGAAAGTGAATGCGTCGGAATAGAATGCGTCGTTCGGCAAGCCGCGCTGGGTGGTGAATTCGCGGTGTGCTGTTTCCACCACGACCGGTGCGCCGCAGCCGTAAACCACGTAACCAGACAGATCCTTGAAGTCGTCCAGCACCGCCTGATGGACAAATCCCGTGCGGCCATCCCACTGCTCGTCGGAGACGACGGGGGTGAACTTGATTCCCCGAGCCTCCCACTCCTTCACCTTGTTCAGCATGTAGAAGTCGGAAACATTGCGTACGCCCCAGTAGAAGTGCATCTCACGTTTGAAGCCGATGTGCAGCGCATGCTCGATGATCGCTTTCACCGGCGCGAAGCCGGTGCCGCTGGCCACGAAGATGATGGGTTTGGGTGAATCCTCATGCAGGAAGAACGTGCCAAGCGGACCTTTGATGCGCAGGATGTCGCGCTCCTTCATTTCGGTGAACACGTGGTTGGTGAACACGCCGCCGGAGATGTTGCGTACATGCAACTCCAGCAGTTCATCGTCGTGCGGCGCATTGGCGAGCGAAAAGCTGCGCGGCTTGCCTTCCTTCTGCAGGATGTCGATATATTGCCCGGCGAGGAATTGCAGCCGTTCGGTTGCCGGGATCTTCAGATACAGCACCATCACATCCTCGGTCAGCTTCACCATCTTCTCGACCCGGCAGGGCAGCGTTTTTACGATGATCTCCTGCGAGGTGGTCACCTCATGGCATTCGATGGTCAGGTCGGAAAGCGGTTTGGCACAGCAGAACAGCGCCAGGCCGGCGGCTTTCTCTTCCTCGCTCAGTGTGAACGGTTGCGCCTTGCCATGGTCAACCGAGCCATGCAGCACCTTGCCTTTGCATACCCCGCAAGCGCCATTGCGGCAGCTGTAAGGAAGCGTGTAACCATGCTCCAGTGCGGCTTCGAGGATGGTCTCGTCCTTGTTGATGGGGAAGGTGTGATTGCTCGGCTGGATGGTGGTGTTGAAGCTCATGGTGCTGTCCGGTTCGATAAAGGCCGCGATTTTAACGCATAATCCCGCCATGAAACGATTGCTCATCATCGGCTGCGGCGACATCGCCCGCCGCGCGATTCCCGCTGCTCGTAGCCGTTACCGCATCTATGCGCTGGTCCGGAACGATACCCAGCAGCGGCGTTGCGTGCGATGGGCGTCACGCCGCTCAGCGGCGATCTTGATGACCGCGCCAGCCTGTTGCGGCTAGCCGGACTGGCCGATGCCGTGCTGCATCTCGCCCCGCCGCCGGGCGCGGGTGCAAGCGATATCCGCACCCGCCACCTTCTGGCCACTTTGTCGCAAGGGGCGTTGCCGGGGCGTTTCATCTATATCAGCACCAGCGGCGTGTACGGCGATTGCGGGGGGGCATGGGTGAACGAGACGACCCGGCTGAAACCACAATCGCCGCGTGCGCAACGTCGGGCAGATGCAGAACGGCAGATACGCTCCTGGGCCAGCCGCAATGGGGTGAGCGCCAGCATACTGCGCGTTCCCGGCATCTATGCGGCCGACCGCCTGCCGCTGGAACGGCTGCGTGCGGGCATGCCATGCATCGTGCAGGATGAGGACAGCTACACCAATCACATCCACGCCGACGACCTCGCCCGCATCATCGTTGCGGCATTGCATCTCGGCAGACCCAACCGCGTGTATCACGCCAGTGACGACAGCGAATTGAAGATGGGCGATTACTTTGATGCCGTTGCCGATGCCTGTGGTTTTGCACGGCCGCCGCGTCTCAGTCGCAGCGCAGCACAGCAAGTGCTGCCGGGATCGTTGTGGTCGTTCATGAACGAATCGCGGCGTTTGGTGAACGAGCGCATGAAGCGGGAATTGAAAGTGAAGCTGCGCTACCCGACGGTGGCGGAAATGCTGCAATGCCGGTGAATCAATGATGGGGCTGCTTCTAGTTTGTCCAGGCTGCATCAGGACGCCAGCTGGCCACCCAGCCCGGTATGTCGGCCGCCGGCATCGGGCGGGCGATACCGTAGCCTTGCGCCAGCTCGCAGCCTAGCGACAACAGCAACGTGCCGTGGGCCACGGTCTCGACGCCCTCGGCGATCACTTTCCGGTGGAAGGCCGAGGCCAGGCCGATCACGCCATTCACGATGGCCAGATCATCCGCATCGTCGAGCATGTCGCGGATGAAGCTCTGGTCGATCTTGATCAGCTCCGCGGGCAGGTGCTTCAGGTAAGTCAGCGAGGAATAGCCCGTGCCGAAATCGTCCAGGGCAAAGTGCACCCCGATCTCGCGGCAGGCGCGCATGATCTGGGAGATCTGGGCGATATCGTCGAGCGCGCTGGTTTCCAGTATTTCCAGTTCCAGCCAGTGACGCGGGATGTTCGGATGGCTGGACAGGCTTTCGGCAAGCTTCTTCACGAAGTCTTCCTGCTGCAACTGGCGGCCGCCTATGTTCACGCTCACCGGGATCTCCAGCCCTTCCTGATGCCATGCGGCCATCTGTTCCAGAGCCGTGTCGATCACCCATTTCCCCAGTTCAACGCTGAACGGCTGGTCTTCGACTACGGGCAGGAAAGCGGCGGGCGGCAACAGGCCGCGCTCCGGGTGCTGCCAACGGATCAGCGCCTCGGCGCCGATCACCTTGCCGGTTCTCATGTTCACCTTGGGCTGGTAATGCAGGACGAATTCCCGCCGCTCGAGCGCGCAACGGATGTGCTCCAGGCTTTCGCGCCGGGTCTGCACCGCCGCATCCTGCGCCACATCGAACAGGTGGTAGCGGTTCTTGCCTGCCTGCTTGGCAAGATACATGGCCTGGTCGGCATGGCGCATCAACTGGTCGGTATCCGCCCCATCCTGCGGGTAGAACGTCACCCCCGCGCTGGCCGAAACCTGCAGCGCGGTCCCGCCAATCGATACGGGGTCGGCGGCGGCCTGCAGCAGACGGGCCAACACCGGATCGCAGTCGTGCGGCCGCTCCAGATCGACCAGCACGGCAATGAATTCGTCGCCACCGATGCGGGCCAGCGAATCCCCTTCCCGGAGTACCGACTTCATCCGGTGCGCCACGACGATCAGCAATTCATCGCCGGCATCGTGCCCGTATTGGTCGTTCACTGCCTTGAAGCCATCCAGGTCGATATAAGCCACCGCCAGTGACTGACCGCGCCTTTGCGCCTGCAGCATGGCTTGCTGCAGCCGGTCGGCCAGCAGCACGCGATTGGGCAGATTGGTCAGGGCATCGTAATGGGCGATATATTGCAGTTGTTGTTCATGTTCCTTGAGGCGGGCCATGGCTTCCTCCGCAGCCTCTTTTGCTTTCTTGGCCGCCCGGATATTGAGTACCACGGTGCTCAGAGAAATGATGAACATGCTCCCAGTCACAAAGACCAGCAAGAAGACCCACGGGCTCTCATTATCGAGCCGTGCCAGATCGGGAAGAGGTTGCGACACAAATATATCGATATCGCCCTCAGCCATGTGCTTCGAGCGCAACACCAGCGGCCGGATAGCCTGGTTAAGGTGCACGACACCATCGAACTTCTCTTCCTTCCATGCGCTGATCAGCAGCGGCTTGAAAATGCTTTGCTTGTATTGCTGGGTTCTCTCCTGCTCCGAGAGATTCATGACGCTCGCGCCCGGCAAAGTCTGATACTCGAGACTCTTGTCCGCAGCCAGGACAATGACACCGTTGGAATCGACGATGAACCCGCCGGCCGGCTTGATCCAGCGCAGGAAATTCGTGATATCCCGTTTGGCAACCACCGCGCCGACGAACTGTCCCTTCTCGAAAACGGGGGCTGAGTAGAACAGGCCGGGTATCTTGCTCACGCGCCCTACGGCATATTGGCGGCCTTGCTGCCCATTCCTGGCCTGCTGGAAATACTGGCGATCGCTGTAATTGGTACCAATGAAGCTGGCCGGCTTGTCCGAATTGCTGGCGGCGACGCAATCCCCGGCTGCATTGACGACCCATACGACATCGGCGTTGAACCCCCGGGCCATGTCGGCGAGGAAAGCGTTGAGCCGGGAAATGGCGGCGTCCTGTGTCCACAAACGCTTGCGTTCGGAAACTTTCAGGGTCGACGGCCTGACGTGAGGACCGAAGTGCCGCAACATCCTTTGCAGGATTTCATCTTGGGCAAGCACATCGGGAACGCCCTGCAAAGTCTTCAGGGCAACCCCGATATCGCTGCTGACATCCTCAACGCTTTGCTGCGCCTGCCCCAACTCATCCAGGTAAGTCTGGTTGGACAGTTGGGCGTTATAGTAACTCGCGCCTATCCACGACACGGCGCACCAGCCCAGAATCAGAACGCCGATGGGCCGGGATACCCGGGAGAAAGAAAAGACTGCGGGTTTCGCCAGAAAGATCGCTATCAAGGTGACCACGATGATCGCACTGGTGATGACAAGAACGATCGAGGCAATGAAGGCCGGAGCAAGTTGATACCCTGGATGGGATGAATCACCCTGCCGGACAAAGTAAGCGGCACCCATGGCGGTGTAATGCATGGCCGAGATCGCCAAGCCCATCACGGCAGCGCCAACGATAGGCGCAACGGTCTGCGCTCGCTCTTGCCACGATTGCAGGTAGAACTTGAGCCAGAGCGCCATGGTCGCCAGGGTGACGGCAACCAGCAGCGACAGGACGAACAGCTTGAGGTCATACAGTATCAGGCCGTTCATGCGGTATGCCGCCATGCCTGTGTAGTGCATGGTGCCTATGCCTGCGCCAAGGAGAAGGCCGCCGCTGACCAGACCTCTGAAGGAAATCTCGCGGCGGCTGATGATCCATACCGCGAGCGTGCTGGCCAGGATCCCCGGGATCATTGAGAAGAAGGTGACGACGGGGTCGTAGGTGGTGGTGCAAGGCAGACTGAATGCCAGCATGCCGGTGAAATGCATGGCCCACACGCCGGCCCCCATGCAGAAGCCGCCTACCAGTGTCCACAAGTACCTTGCCACCGTGCCGCTGATGTATGTGATGTGGTTGGATACCATGAACGAGGCATAGGACGCGAAGATCGCAATGCCGACCGAGAATATGACGAGCAAAGAGTCGTAATGCCCTTCATACAGCAGGCTGCTGTCTGGGGAGGCGAGAACAAGGTGCAGGAAGTTCTGCATGGATTATTTGTGGGCGCCTGCCCGCTCCATGTATTCAGGTTCCTGCTGCCACCGAATTAGACGTACACCCGCTAATAGTCCGGGCAACGAATGCTGGGCGCTTTCAGGAGCAGAGCCCGGTTTCGGATTCAGTGAGCTGCATCTTGCTGGCCCGACAGGAAGCTGACCGTTATTACACAGCCGCAGAGCGATACCCATAATTACTCCCCGATACTTTCTGGATTTTATTTTTGTACGTCCAGTCTAAGCCTGCGAATATTGGCAGGCAAGCCGAATCAGACCTTTTTCCTGGTCCACACCGCTTCCAGCAGTCGATCCTGCTTGTCATCCGGCACTCGCTGCATGAAGGGGCAGTCCTGGCGATGGATGGTGATGCCGGTCGCGCGTGACATAGCCGACGATTTCTTCAGCCGGTTCCGGCTTGCAGCATTTTGCCATGCGGATCATCAGGTTGTTCACGCCTTCGATCAACACGCCGGTAGCGGAAGCGTGCTGGGTGGTCGGCGCAGCGGCAGCCGGTTTGGGGGCGATCACCTTGGCCGGTTGTTCCTTCTGGATGGCAGTCGCAACGCGCCGCGGCGTGATCTCGCCACGGCCAAGTTCGGCCAGCAGCTCGTCCAGCTTGTTGAAGCGCAAGCGTTGCGCCAGCTTTTCCTGATTGATGTCGGTCACGCCGAGGCGGTGCAATTCGCGATCGAGCAGCGTCCTGCCCTGGGCGATGCTGTCGTCGATGTTCTGCGTGGCGAACCAGTGGCGCACCTTGGCGCGTGCACGCGCGCTCTGCAGGAAGCCCAGTCTCGGGCTGAGCCAGTCGCGGCTCGGGCCGCCCTGCTTGGTGGTGAGTATCTCCACACGCTGCCCGTTCTGCAGCTTGGTGTTGAGCGGCACGATGCTGCCGTCGATCTTGGCGCCACGGGTGCGGTGGCCCAGGTCGGTGTGCACGACGTAAGCAAAATCCACCGGCGTGGCCCCTCTGGGCAAATCGATCACTTTGCCTTGCGGGGTCAGCACATAAACGCGATCCTGCAGCAGCTCGTTCTTGAATTGTTCCTGCAATTCGCCGCTGTCGGCCAGTTCGGCCTTCCACGCCAGGATCTGGCGCAGCCAGGCGATCTTGTCGTCCACGCTGCTGTCGGATTTCCGGTTCTCCTTGTAGCGCCAGTGCGCGGCCACGCCCAGTTCCGAATCGTGATGCATCTGCCGCGTGCGGATCTGCACCTCGACCGGGAGGTTGCGCGGGCCGAGCACGGCGGTGTGCAGCGAGCGGTAGCCGTTGGCTTTGGGCCTGGCGATGTAGTCGTCGAACTCCTTCTGGATCGGCTGCCACAGCTCATGCACGATGGAGAGCGCCGCATAACACTGTTCCAGGTCATCGACCAGGATGCGCACCGCCCGCACATCGTAAAGCTGGTCGAAATCCAGGTGCTTGCGCTTCATCTTGTTGATGATGCTGTAGATGTGCTTCGGGCGGCCGCTCACTTCGGCATCGATACTCTCCTTCCGCAATGCCTGTTGCAGCCGCTCGAGCACATCTGCGATATAGCGCTCCCGATCGACGCGGCGCTCGTCGAGCAGTTTGGCGATCTGCTTGTATAAACCGGGCTCCAGATAGCGGGTCGACAAATCCTCCAGCTCCCACTTGATCTGCCACACGCCGAGGCGGTTGGCCAGCGGCGCGAAGATGCTCTGCGTCTCCAGTGCGATCTGCCTTTGCTGTTCCGGCGTAGCGCCCGGCAGCGTGCGCAAGGTCTGCGTGCGTTCGGCGAGCTTGATGAGCACCACCCGGATGTCTTCTACCATCGCCAGCAACATCTGGCGCAAGCCTTCGACCTGCTGCGCCGTCTCGTCCTTGTCTTTGCTTGTGGGGCCTCGCATCTCGCTGAACTGGCGGATCTGCTCCATGCGCGAGATGCCTTCGACCAGCGTGGTCACATTGCGGCCGAAGCGTTCGGTCAATACTTCCTTCCAGTCGTCCAGAAAGCCCGGTACCGCATGCAGCGCGGTCGCCGCGACGGTCTCGTGATCCATGTGCAGACCGATCAGGATGGCGGCAGAGCCGAGCGCATGCTGCAACAGCGGCGTGCCGGTGATCTCGTTTTTGCCGTGATAGAGCGGCGCGGCGAATTCGCAGGCGCTGCGGATCACGGCGATCTCGGCAGGCGTGAATACATCCGACAGGGCAGCCAGCCAATTCTGGATGTCGGCGCTGTCCTGTCCGGCGAGCGGAGGAAAGTTATGCTGTACGGAGACCATGCGGATCAGGGTTTGAGTTGATAGTGTTGTTCGCGCAACAGGCGCACGGCGGCATCGACCACATCCGCATCATAGAGGATGCCGCGTTGCGCGCCAATTTCGGCCAGCGAGGCCTCCATGCCCAAACTGGGCCGATAAGGGCGGTTCGTTGCCATTGTTTCTATGGTATCCGCCACGGCGAGGATGCGCGCTTCCAGCAGGATGTCATTGCCCTTCAATCCCTGCGGATAGCCGGAGCCGTCGAGGCGCTCGTGGTGTTGCAGCACCATCTGCGCGATCGGCCAGGGGAAGTCGATGTCCTTGAGGATGTCGTAACCGGTCTGCGCATGCTGCTTGATCAAATTGCGCTCGATGTCGCTCAAAAGGGTGGGCTTGCTCAGGATCTCTGCCGGGATCGATATCTTGCCCAGGTCGTGCACGATGCCCGCCAGATGAATGGCATAGACTTGCTCGTGATGCAGCCCCATTACTCCGGCGATGCCTGCTGCCAGGTCGGCGACACGACGTTGATGCCCGGCGGTATAGGGATCGCGCATCTCCAGCGTGGAGGCGACGGCCTGTACGGTATCGCGCAGGCCGTCACGGGTCTGTTCGAGAGCACGTTCATGTTTGCGGCGACTCTGTTCGAGTTCATCGTGCTCGTGCAGGGAGACCAGGCCGAACGCGATATCGGCTGCCATTTCCTCCAATAGTGAAACCTCAACGCGATCGAAGGAGTTGGCTTCGGCAGAGTAGATGGTGAGCACGCCGAGATTGCTGGAGTCGTGCTGGAGCGGCAGGGCAATGCAGGCGTGGTAACCAAAGATCAATGCCGATGGCTGCCACGGTTGCATGCGCTGGTCGTTGCCGATGTCCTGCACGACCTGAGTGTGGCCCGTGCGCAGTGCGGTACCGGACGGTCCGCGTCCCCTGGCCGTTTCCGCCGACCAGCTGATATCGGCCGCGCCAAGATAGCCGTCGCCCTCGGGAAAGCGTGCGATCGGATGCACGGTACGCGCCGCATCCTGCCGTGCTTCGCCCACCCATGCCAGTTGGTAGCCGCCGATCTCGACGATGATGCGGCACATGGTTTGCAACAATTGCGTTTCGCTGACCGAATGGATCAGCGTGTGATTGCATGCGCTCAATGTCTTGAGCGCGCGGTTGACGCGGCGCAGCGATGCCTCGGCCTCGACGACGCGGCGGAACGGCTCATGCACGCTGCCGACAAACACCGTACGGTAGATGAAAGCAAAGGCGATCACCTTGTAGACATGGCCGAGCAGATTGAAGATGTCGGTCACGTCGGAATAGAGCGTGAAACTCAATTCGCTGAGAATGGTGATGAAACCGGCGGCGAAAAGTCCCGCCGCTTCCCGCCGTCCGGGCTGTCCGGATTGTGACCAGAACAGCCAGGTGGCGATGGCAAGGATGAGGACGATAAGGTATTCCGCCCTCACTTTGAATGGCGTCAGGCCTTCACCCGCAATGAAGGTGCGCGGCAGATCGTGCTGATGGAACAGGCCGATCCAGTACACGATGGCACTGATCGCCAGGGCTGCCAGCAACAGGGCGTGGCGTGAGGCGGGAAGGCGCAGCGGTTTCCACGGCCGTAGCGCCACGGTAAGCAGTGTCAGCGCGAAAAGAAAGCGCGCCGCCAGCCAGAAATTGATCGCCTTCTCCGGGTCGGCCGGCGTCACCCAGTCCGGCATGCCGGCGAACGACAGCATGTGCGCGAAATCGATGAGGCCAACGGCGAGCGAGGCGCAGGCGAGGATGATGATGTTCGCCGCGCGCTCCTTGCTGTAGGCGTTCCACGACACACCGAACACCAGCATGGAGACCACGATGGAAAGCGTCTCGAGCGGAAGATGGATGCTCTGATACCTGGAGATGCCCGCGAACAGATTTTGCGGCGGTGCCAGCCAGACCACCAGGAACAACACGGATAGCGCAGCCAGCAGCCAGGTGGTGGTATGTAAAGGCCGCTTTCCGTCAAGGTTGTTCATGGCTGGACAGGCGGTGAGGCAGCCATGATCCGGATCAGCTGTTGCTGACCTGTATCAGTTGCTGCAATTTGTTCCTTGCAGCACCGGCGGCGATGGTCTCGGCGGCTTTCTTCACGCCATGCGCCAGCGTATCGGTCAGCCCGGACACATAGATCGCCGCACCCGCATTCAGCAGCACGATGTCGCGTGCCGGGCCGGTCTGGTTATCCAGCACGCCGAGCAGCATGGCCTTGGCTTCTGCGACATTGGTGACACGGATGGTGTCCAGCGGCGCGCTGTTCAAACCGAACTCTTCCGGCGTGACGGTGTATTCGTTCACCTGCCCGTCCTTCAATTCGGCGACGCAGGTCGGGCCGCTGATGGTGATCTCGTCCAGGCCGTCGCTGCCGTTCACCACCAGCACATGACGGCTGCCGAGGCGCTGCAGCACGCGCGCCTGGATGCCGACCAGGTCGGGATGGAACACGCCCATCACCTGGTTGTCCGCACCGGCCGGATTGGTCAGCGGGCCCAGCACGTTGAACAGCGTGCGCACGCCCAGTTCCTTGCGCACCGGTGCGGCATATTTCATCGCGCCGTGGAAATTGGGCGCGAACATGAAGCCGATGCCGATCTGGTCGATGCTGTGGCCGACCTGCTCCGGCGTCAGGTTGAGATTCACGCCCAGCGCTTCCAGCACGTCGGCCGAGCCGCAGGTCGAGGAGACCGAGCGGCCGCCGTGCTTGGCCACGCGCGCCCCCGCCGCCGCCGCCACCAAGGCGCTGGCGGTCGAGATGTTGAAGGTGTGCGCCGCATCGCCGCCGGTGCCGCAGGTGTCGACCAGATGGTCGCGCTTGCTGACCGGCACCTTGGTGGCGAATTCGCGCATCACGAAAGCGGCGGCGGAGATCTCGCCGATGGTCTCCTTCTTCACGCGCAGGCCGACCAGGATGGCCGCGATCATGCGCGGGTGGCACTTCGCCGCTCATGATCTGGCGCATCAGCGACAGCATCTCGTCGTAAAAGATCTCGCGCTGCTCGATCAGGCGTACCAGTGCTTGTTGTGGAGTGATCATGGTTACGTTTTCCTTCCAGAAAATTCTTCAGCATGTCGTGTCCGTGCTCGGTCAGGATGGATTCCGGGTGGAACTGCACGCCGTGCACGGCCAGCGTCTTGTGGCGCACGCCCATGATCTCGCCGTCGTCGGTCCAGGCGGTGATCTCCAGGCAATCCGGCAGCGTCTCGCGCTCGATCACCAGCGAATGGTAGCGCGTGGCGGTGAACGGGTCGGGCAGGCCGGTGAACACGCTGTTGTTGTGGTGATGGATAGCCGAGGTCTTGCCGTGCATCAGCGTCTTGGCGTGGATGATCTTGCCGCCGAAAGCCTGGCCGATGCTCTGGTGGCCGAGGCACACGCCGAGCAGCGGGATCTTGCCGGCAAAGTGCTGGATTGCGGCGACCGAGATCCCGGCCTCGTTCGGCGTGCAGGGGCCGGGCGAAACGACGATGTATTGCGGATTCAGCCTGGCGATCTGCTCCACCGTGATCTCGTCGTTGCGATGCACCGACCACGTCCGCGCCGAGCTCGGCGAAATACTGGACCAGGTTATAGGTGAAAGAGTCGTAATTGTCGATCATCAACAGCATGTTGGATTCCTAAGACTAAGGGTGTTTTGGACAAGCCGACAGTTGCGTTTGGTGGCAAAATGGCGACCATAAAAATATATCCGGTCAGATGGGGATTCTCCCCTAAAACCGGCCTCAGGAAAACCGTTCTGTTATGCCGGGCGGTTGAATGGGAAACAGGTGGAGTGAGAATGGTGAAAGCAGTTGATATGACGCTCGGCGCCCTGATGAGCGGCGGCGTGCGTTCGGTTACCCCGGGTACGGGGCTGGGCGAGGCTGCCCGGCTGATGAGCGAGGTGCCGGTTTCCTGTCTGGTCGTGCAAGAGCAGGGGAATCTGCTCGGCATCCTCACCGAGCGCGACATGGTGACGATGTTGCACGAGCGCGCTGCTCCGGCAACCCCCGTTTCCAAGATCATGACATCGCCGGTGATCACGGCACGTGCGGAAGACTCCTTCCGCGACGGGCTGCTACTGATGCGCCAATATGCGTTGCACCATCTGGTCGTGACCAATGGTGCTGGCGAGGCGGTGGGCGTGGTCACCGAGAGCGACCTGCGCAGTTACCTGGGGCTCGGCATCGTCGGCAAGATGCATAACCTGCATACGGCGATGGATCGCCAATCGTCCAGATTCCCCCCCGACACCCCGGTGACAACGGCCCTGCAGCGGATGATCTTCGAACGCTGGGATTATGTGGTGGTCACGCAGGACGAAGTTCCGCTGGGCATCCTCACCGAGCGCGACATCCCCCGCCTGATGCGCGACCGGGTCGATGCGTCGGCGCTTACCCTGGACCAGGTGATGTCCTCGCCGGTGCAGACTATCGGGGTGGATTCCGGGCTGTTCGAGGCAGTCAGCATGATGGCCGAAACCCGTTTGCGCCATTTGGTGGTGACCGATGCGGAGGGCCGCTATCTTGGCGTGATCAGTCAGCACGGCTTGCTGGAGCGCATCGGGCTGGAATTGATCGGTGAAAGCCTGCATGAATTCGAAGTATTGCGAAGCGGGCGCAAAATTGCCGAGCAGGAGCTGCGCGAGCGCGAAGAAATGTATCGCACGCTCGTCAATCAGGCAGCAGATGCCATTGTGCTGATCGACAGCGAGACACTGGGATTTGCCGAATTCAATGCCGTTGCGCATGAGGGTTTGGGGTATACGCGCGAAGAGTTTGCCGCATTGACGCTGCCGGATTTGCAGGCGAAATGGACGAGCGAGCAGGTGCGCCAGCGCATCACGCAGAATATGGCAAAGGGCGGCAGCGACCAGCTCGAGGTGGCGCACCGGCGCAAAGATGGCAGCGTGCGCCTGACGCAAGTGAGCAGCCGCCCGGTGAGCATACACGGCCGAGGCTACATGCTGGCGATCTGGAGCGACATCACTGCGCGCAAACAGGCTGAAGAACAGATCAAACTGGCCGCCAGTGTGTTCCACGATGCCAACGAAGGCATCCTGATCACCGATGCAGAGGGCGTTGTGCTCAAAATCAATCAGGCCTTTACTGCGGTCACTGGCTACCAGCGCGACGAGATCGTCGGCAAAACGCCGCGTGTACTCAAATCGGTGCGGCATAACCGCGAGTTCTATACCCGATTGTGGCAGCAGCTGTTGCAGACGGATCATTGGTCGGGCGAATTGTGGAACCTGCGCAAGAACGGAGAGGAATATGCCGAGCAGCTGAGCATCTCGGCAGTGAAGGATGAGACGGGCCAGACCACGCACTACGTCGGCATCTTCACCGACATCACCGAACACAAGCGGCAGCGGGAGCAGATCGAGCGCCTGGCTTATTACGACGAACTGACCCGGTTGCCCAACCGGGTTCTGCTGGCAGATCGGATGAAGCAGGCGATTGCACGTGCCGACCGCATGAACAAGATGGTCGCCGTCTGCTACCTCGATCTCGACGGGTTCAAGCCGATCAACGACCGCTATGGGCACAAGGCGGGGGACAGTGTGCTGACCGAGATATCCGGCCGCTTGCAGGAGGTCACTCGCCTCGAAGATACCGTCGCCCGGCTGGGGGGGGACGAGTTCGTGCTGTTGCTGACCGACTTGTCCAGTGAACAGGAGAGCGAGCCGGTATTGGCGCGCGCGCTGGAGATGGTGACCGAACAGTGTGAACTGCCTGACGGCACCAAGGTGAGCGTTTCTGCCAGCGTGGGCGTCACTTTCTACCCGACCGACCACAATGATTCCGATGTGTTGTTGCGGCATGCCGATCAGGCGATGTACCAGGCCAAACAATTGGGCCGCAACCGCATGCACTACTTCGATCCCCAGTACGATCTGCAAACGAAGCAGTTGCGCGAGCTGAAAGCCAGGGTGCACGATGGCCTGGCGAAAGGTGACTTCATGCTGTACTGGCAACCCAAGGTGGAGCTGGTGCACGGGCATGTGGTGGGAGCCGAAGCGCTGCTGCGCTGGCGGCAGGAGGATCAGTCCATCCTGCTGCCGGGAGCGTTCCTGCCGCAGCTGGAACATGATGATCTCATCGTCGACCTCGGCGACTTCGTCATCAGGGAAGGGGTGGCCACGCTGGTACGCTGGCACGAGCTGGGGCTGGAGCTGTCCGCCAGCCTGAACGTCGCGGCGCGGCAGATGCTTTCTCCCGACTTCATGCGCAAATTGCGCGAGACCCTGGATGGGCGTGCCGACATTGCTGCGCATCTCGAACTGGAGATACTGGAGACGGCGGCGCTGGAAGACCTGGACAAGGTAAAGCGGTTGATCAACGAGTGCCGGGCGCTGGGCGTGAGCATGGCACTGGATGATTTCGGCACCGGTTATTCATCCATGACCTACTTCCGCCGGCTGCCGGTGGACACAGTGAAGATCGACCAATCCTTCGTGCGGGACATGCTGGACAACACCGACGATCTGGCGATCGTGCAAGGCGTTCTCGGCCTGACCAAGGCTTTCGGCAAGACTGCGGTGGCGGAGGGCGTCGAACTAAAGGAACACCTTGCGGTGCTGCAGAGCATGGGGTGCCATATCGCACAAGGCTATGCCATCGGGCGACCCATGCCGGAGCAGGAGTTCTTGCGCTGGCTGGAGAACTTCAAGCCGGATATGGCATGGGCGCAACGGCACTGAGGATGTGCCGTCTAGCGGTGAGTACGGGCATCCAGCCCGTCCAGCACCATCTCCGCCGCGCGTAGCACGGCACGCGCCTTGTTCTGCGTTTCCAGCCACTCGCTGTCCGGCACCGAGTCGGCGACGATGCCGGCGCCGGCCTGTACATAGAGTGTCTGGTCCTTTACCACGGCGGTGCGCAGTGCGATGGCAACATCCATGTCGCCGTTGAAGGCGAGGTAGCCTACTGCACCGGCATAGATGCCGCGCTTGCTCGGTTCCAGTTCGTCGATGATCTCCATTGCGCGCACTTTCGCAGCGCCGCTCACCGTGCCGGCCGGGAAGGTGGCCTTGAGCACGTCCATCGCGCTCAGTCCCTGTTTCAGCTTCGCCTCGACGTTGGAGACGATGTGCATCACATGCGAGTAGCGCTCGATCACCATCTTGTCGGTCAGCTTCACCGTGCCGTTCTGCGCGACGCGGCCGATGTCGTTGCGGCCGAGGTCGATCAGCATCAGGTGTTCGGCCAGTTCCTTCGGGTCGGCCAGCAATTCTTCCGCCAGTTCGGCATCCTTTTGCGGCGTCTTGCCGCGCGGCCGGGTGCCGGCGATGGGGCGTACGGTGACCGTGTCGCCCTCAAGGCGTGCCAGGATTTCCGGTGAGGAGCCGACCACGTGATGGTCGCCCATGTCGTAATAGAACAGGTAGGGCGACGGGTTGATGCTGCGCAGCGCGCGGTACAGCGACAGCGGCGAGGCCGGGAAGGGCTGCGACATGCGTTGCGACAGCACCACCTGCATGATGTCACCGTCGAAGATGTATTGCTTGGAGCGCTCTACCGCAGCCTTGAATGCCGCCTCGCCGAACTCCGACTTCGCCTCGTGGCGGCGCATCTGCGGTGCATCCGGGATCTGTACCGGTTGGCGCAGCGTGCGCTGCAAGTCATGCAGGCGCTGCAGTGCCGTGCGGTAGGCATCGGCATGTGCCGGGTCGGCATATACGATGAACGTCAGTTTGCCGGACAGGTTGTCGATCACGGCGAGCTGCTCGGTGAGCATCAGCAGGATATCGGGCGTACCCAGCACATCCGGTTTTTGCGTGCCGGCCAGTTTGTGCTCGATATAGCGTACCGTGTCATAGCCGAAATATCCGGCCAGCCCGCCGGTAAAGCGCGGCAGGCCCGACAGCGGCGCAACCTTGAAGCGCGACTGGTATTGCTCGATGTAGTCGAGCGGGTTGGCGACGTCTTGCGAAGTCTCGCCGGCCGGCGTGGTCAGCGTGACCGTGTTGCCGCGCACCGTGATACGCGTCTCGGCGGGTAGTCCGATGAAGGAATAGCGCCCGAAACGCTCGCCGCCCTGCACCGATTCAAGCAGGTAGGAGAACGGCTTGTTGGCCAGTTTCAGGTACAGCGACAGCGGCGTGTCGAGATCGGCAAAGGTCTCGGCAACCAGCGGGATGCGGTTGTAACCCTGCTGCGCGAGCGCCCGGAATTCTTGTTCGGTGATGGGGGAAAGCATAAAGACCTCTCTAAATGGTTGCGATGACGGCGGACGGACGCGATGTCCGGCGATGCAGCATCACCATCGCCAACTGGTCGTCTTCAAAGAGAGGTCTTGATGGGTCATGTTCAGATGCGCTTGATAAGTGGCAGCACGCCGGTCAGGTCGGGAATGACGGCATCCACGTTGAGCGTTTCCACTGGCTCGCCGTGATTGTAGCCGTAAGGCACGCAGATGATGGGGCAACCGGCAGCGCGCGCGGCCTGCGCATCGCTGAGCGAATCGCCGACCAGCAACAGATTTTCGACGGTGCAGCCGAAAAATTTCGCCGAGTGCAGCAGTGGCAGCGGGTGCGGCTTTTTCTCCGGCAGCGTATCGCCGGCCAGCACGATGTCGAAATAGGGAGCCAGACCGGACTGCTTCAGGATGGGCTCGGTGTAGCGCATCACCTTGTTGGTGATGCAGCCCAGGCGGAAGCCAGCCTTTTTCAGTGCGTCCAGCCCCTGTACCACGTTGGCGAACGGCTTGCTGGCACAGGCCAGCTCGGTGTAATGCTTCTCGAAGATCGGCAACGCCCGGTCATACAACGCGGCATCCGGCTCGGCGTGCATGTCGCCGGTCAGCGCGCGCTTCACCAGCCACGCGATGCCGTTGCCGATATAGCTCATCAGCAGGTCTTGCGACACGGCCGGCCGGCCCATGTCGCGCAACATGCGGTTCGCTGCCTCAGCCAGTTCCGGCGCAGTATGCAGCAGCGTGCCGTCGAGGTCGATGACGATGGCCGAGACGGCCAGCGGGAACTGCTTGAAAGCCATTATTTCTTGGCCTTGGCCAGTTCGGCGCGCAGTTCACCAATGATGGTGTTGTAGTGGTTCTTGTCGCTGGCGTTGAATTTGCCGAACACTGCGGAGCCGGCCACGAAAGTATCCACGCCTGCTTCGGCCACTTCCTTGATGTTGGCTGGGCCGACGCCGCCGTCGATCTCCAGGCGGCAGTTGTACTTGCCGGCGTCTATCATCTTGCGCACAGCGCGTGCCTTGTCCAGCACGTAGGGAATGAACTTCTGGCCGCCGAAGCCGGGGTTCACCGACATCAGCAACACCATGTCCAGCTTGGGCAGGGTGTATTCAAGGATGTCCAGCGGGGTGGCGGGGTTGAACACCAGACCGGCCTTGCAGCCGCTTTCCTTGATCAGGCCGATAGTGCGGTCGATGTGCTCGGAAGCTTCCGGATGGAAGGTGATGTAGGTCGCGCCGGCCTTGGCGAAGTCGGGGATGATGCGGTCAACCGGTTTCACCATCAGGTGCACGTCGATCGGTGCTGTCACGCCATGTTTGCGCAGCGCCTCGCATACCAGCGGGCCGATGGTCAGGTTGGGCACATAGTGGTTGTCCATCACGTCGAAGTGCACGATATCGGCGCCCGAAGCGAGCACGTTATCGACTTCCTCGCCGAGTTTGGCGAAGTTGGCGGAAAGAATCGAAGGGGCGATCTGGTAATCCATGGTTGGGTCCTTAGGGCTGGGGTTGTGAATTCAAAAGAGGCATTTTACCCGAAACTGTTTCAGGCATATCAGTCCCTTTCCGGGTTCATGAGGCCGGCGGGCAGATAAAACGGCCGTTCCGAACACGCTGCTACCGCAGCAGGCGGCCATCCGGGGTGGAATCCAGGCATTTGGCAGTGCGCCACACCTGATAAATTAAGGCCTTAGTGGCGACGAATCACAACCATTGCAACGAAGTGGCTATTCGAAAAAGTGGGGGGTAGGCCGGTATATAGGCCTTTTGGAATATGTGAATATGCCTGCTTTAGGTATAGGATATCCACCGCTGACAGGGCGGCAGATGTCAGTGTGTGTTCGCTGAGGCAGTTAGGCGGCTTTCGGCGGAATGGGGAGTGATGCCGCTTTACATTCAGAACGTGCAAACTAATAAAGTTGCTGTTAGTCCTTTTCGTAACTCCTGCGGATGCAGAAAACAACATCAGAGGCCGCGTGCGTGCACTTCTGCGCGGTACAGTTTTCTGAAATGCCCGGTCACGACGGGAACGCTGCTGCCAACTATTCATAATGTTCTCTAAAAAAATATGGTCGATATGAACAAGTCCGAGATGCAGCAGAACATTCTGACGGGACTTGTCGTCTTGGTCATGCTGGGTGCGCTGGCGTTCCTCTACGACAAGACGCAATCGGTCGACCTGCGCGAACAGAACGAAGTGATGACTCTGCTAAATCAAGTGAAGGAAACCGACAGCCGCTGGGATATGGAAATACAGCGCGCGCGCGTCGATCTTGCCAGCCAGGAAACGATATTTGTCCGCACCGACGCGGGCGAGAAGGCCTTGCGGGACATCACGCGATTTGCGGGGACGACTTCCAGCAAAGCGCTCAGAACCGGCCTGCCTGAACTCAGAAGCGCCATCCAGCTTAAATCCGACCTGTTTCAGAAATTCATTGCTGAAGACAAAAGCAATAAAACGGCGCTGCAAGAGTTGTTCAAGGAAATCGCCGAATTAAAAACCCAGGTCGGGGCAAAGGCCGCGTTATCTGCATTTATGCGCACCTTGAATCAGCTGGGTGAAGCGGCACCGCAATATCTATTGCATGGCGAGGAAGCGCAGCGGGCGAATTTGCAGGCTGCGGTTACGCAATTGGGCTCCTTGCCGGGACCGCTGCGCGAACATGGGGCGCAGATCGAGAAAACAGTGCAAACCCTGCTGGATCAGGTTCCGGTCGAGATCGACCAGGTGAACCAGCTGCAGAGACTGACCACAGGACCGCGCCTGATCAATTTGACGCTGTCATTCAACAGCGAACTGGATGGGGTCCTCCAGGAAAAAGAGCGTTACCGGGTATATCTGGTTTATTACGCCTCAGCCTTGCTGGTGCTGCTGATTTATTTCGGGGCCCGGTTGAAAACGGCCAATCAGACTTTGGAGCACCGGGTTGAGGAACGCACCCGCGAATTGTCGGACGCCTTGAAGCACCTCAAGGAATCGGAAACGCAGCTGATTCAATCGGAGAAGATGTCTTCGCTTGGCCAGATGGTTGCGGGCGTGGCGCACGAGATCAATACACCGTTGGCCTATGTGAAGAACAGCCTGGGGCAGGTATCGGATCAATTGCCGGCCATTGGGAACGCCTTGGATCATTGCGAGAAACTGCTGGAATTCCTTGAGGCCGGGAATGACCCGGAAGGATTGTCCCGCGAATTTCAGCAAACTGCCGAGCACCTCGGCGTACTCAAGCAGCAGCATGTCATCAAAGAGTTAAGCGAGTTGGTCAAGGATGGGCTTTTCGGCACAGGACAGGTGGCAGAGATCGTCGGTAATCTGAAGAATTTCAGCCGGCTCGATCGCAGCAAGGTGGCGCACTCCAACCTGAACGATAGCTTGAACAGCACGTTATTGCTGGCTAAACACATGCTCAAATCCGTGACCGTCAACAAGAATTTCGGCGATATCCCCGATATCACCTGCGCGCCCTCACAGATCAATCAGGTGTTCCTGAATCTGGTAACCAACGCAGTACAGGCAATGCCGGGCGAACGGGGCATGCTCACCCTGACCTCGCGCCGCGACGGCGACGGGGTTGCGGTTGAAGTGGAAGATAATGGGGCGGGGATTCCGCCCGACGTGCTATCCCGGATATTCGATCCATTTTTCACGACGAAGGAAATCGGCAAAGGCACAGGCCTGGGTTTGTCGATCTCGTACAAAATCGTTCAGCAGCATGGTGGAAAAATCAGCGTCGAGTCCAAGCCCGGCTCCGGTACGAAATTCACAGTCTGGCTCCCGCTTACGCCGCCGACAGAAGCTCAATTGGAAGGTTGATCGCACATGGATATTCGACAGGACAAAATCGGCAAATACGAAATACACGGCGAGCTGGGCGAAGGTGGGATGGGGGTCGTCTATAAGGGATGGGATCCGGTGATCACCCGCGAAGTGGCGATCAAAGGACTCAAGAAGAATTCCCTTCAACCGGATGAGCGGGAAAACTGGTTGAACCGCTTTCGCCAAAAGGCCCAGGCCATCGGCCGCCTGGTTCACCCGCGCATCATTCAAATATACGACTTCATTGAGAACGAGCAGTCGGCTTACATCATCATGGAATTGGTGCATGGCAAGACGCTGGCAAAGAATTTGGAGGGCAGCGAGACTTTCGGGCTGTGGGAAGTCGGCCAGATTGTCAGCCAGCTGCTGGATGGCATCGGCTATGCCCATGCCCAGGGCGTCGTGCATCGCAATATAAAAACGACGAACATCATGATCAACAACGACGGGCGCATCAAGATCGGTGATTTCGGCATTTCGAGCATTGATTCGCCCACCTTGGCAGGGGACAGCAACCTGGCTGGCACACCCGCATACATGTCGCCGGAGCAGTTCAATGGCGAGGAAACCGATGCCACGACCGATCTGTATTCGATCGGGGTGATTGCGTATGAATTGTTGACGGGCAAAAAACCGTTCTTCGGCAGTCCGGCGACGATCATGCAGCAGGTCATGTCGGGAAAGTGCGACAGGCCGTCATTATTGAACACCAAGCTGTCTCCAGAAATCGATAAGGTCCTGGCAAAAGCAATGGCCACGAACCGTGCGGACCGATACCAGACTGCAAGCGAATTCGCCGACGCCTTCAAGCGGGCGATCAGCACGTCCCTCGGCCTGGTTGACCGCCGTGCGACAGCTTCCATTCCCGATGCAGCCAAGCTGCTCGACGCCGCCCGTTTGCTGCACAGGGACATGCTCGCCGAGAATATCGCAAGCGCACCGGCGGAGACGGAAGAAGATCGCGCCATCATGATCAACACGGGCGTCAAGCAAGCCCGCCTGCTGATTGTCGACGACGACGAGCGCATCCTTGCTGCGCTGAAATCGATATTCCGCCAGCGTTACCACGTGTTCACCACCACCGACGGCAACAAGGCGCTCGATTTCATCACACGCTATCACATGCACGTGATCATCAGCGACCAGCGCATGCCGGTCATGCCGGGGGTGGAATTGCTGCGGCGCTCGCGTGAAATCACCCCGCAAAGCGTGCGCATCCTGTTGACGGGATATTCCGACCTGGCGGCTATCGTCGGCTCGATCAACGATGGCGAGGTCTATCGTTTCATCAGCAAACCTTGGGATAACAAGTCGTTGCAGGCGGTCGTGGCAGAGGCTTCCACGATAGGGCTGGAGCTGGCCGATACCAAAACTGCGACCGTGGCGCTACCGGAAACCATGCAGGCTGGCATACTGGTCATCGATCAGGACAAAGAAATCTTCCGAGTCGTCAGGGAACTGGTTGGGACATTGTGCCCGGTGATCTATGCCACAGACGCCGATTCGGCGCTGGATATGCTGAAGGAGCATGAGGTTGCGCTCGTGGTGGCCGATGTCGAAACCGGTCATGAGCACCTGACTGCCATGCTCAAGCTGCTGAAACAAGAGTATCCGCAGATACTTTCGATCATTGCCACCAATGCCAAGGATGCCGAGCTGGCGATAGAGCTCATCAACCAGGCACAAGTGTTCCGCATCCTGCACAAGCCGGTCAATGTCACGACCTTGAAAGCGCAAGTTCATGCCGCCTTGCAGCGTTACCTCACCTATCTGGCAACCCCGGGACTGGTCAAGGCGCATAAGGTCGAAGTACCCGAAAAAACACGCTCATCCAGTTTTGCCAAGAATATCCTGAAGAGCTTCGAAATGCTGCGCAGATAGCCTGTCCTTCTGGCTGTAGAAGCAAAACGGTGCTTGTCACATCGCGCAAAATGCGGTGAAATGCCGCAATGGAAGACACCTCCCACTATCGCATCAAGGTCGCCGTACAAGTACGCTACCTTGCCGACCAGTCCGACGAAGCCGATAACCGCTATGTATTTGCCTACACCATCACCCTCACCAATGAGGGTGAGCACGCAGTGCAGTTGCTGAGCCGCCACTGGATCATCACCGATTCCAATAATCACGTGCAGGAAGTGAAGGGCAAGGGCGTGGTGGGCGAACAGCCGGTCATCAAACAGGGGCAAAGCTTCGAATACACCAGCGGTACGGTGCTGGCGACGCAGGTGGGTACCATGTCCGGCAGTTACCAGATGCGAGTGGTGGATGGCGAGGAGTTTCCGGTGCCTATCCCGCAATTCGTGTTGAGCGTGCCGCGTGTACTGCACTGAGTAACAGTACAATTTGATCAATCCGTTCGTGGTGGACATTCGGTCTACCTTTACGGCGGCAGGAAAATGCAACGCAAACCTGCACACGCCAAACCGCCAGAAACCATCGCGAACAGCCCAACGAAATAATTGCAATGAACAAGATATATGTGAACAAATCGATCTGGCTGATATTGGCATTGAGCACTTGGCTCGCGGCCTGCCGGGCGCCAACGCCGCCAGCGGAAATCAAGATCCCGGTTGGCAAGCCTGCACCTGATTTCATGGTGAGCAAATGGGAGATGCTGCCGGATTGGCTCACGCAAGACCTGTCCTCCTCATGGCCCGCCATGCAGCAAAGTTGCCGTGCGCTTCGCCTGAAACCGCTGTGGCTGCCGATTTGCGCCGCTGCCGACAAGGTGAACAAAGACGACTTGCTGGCGCAGCGCACCTTCTACGAAACCTGGTTCACGCCTTATCAGGTATTCAACCCGGACGGCACCAACACCGGGCTCATCACCGGCTATTACGAACCGCTGTTAAAAGGCAGCCGCACCCGCAACAAGCGTTTTGCCTATCCCATTTATGCACCGCCCGATGACATGCTCGAAGTGGACATGGGTGAGCTCTATCCGCAATTCAGGGGCCAGCGTGTGCGCGGGCGCCTGGAGGGCAAGCGCGTCGTACCGTATTTCAACCGGGCCGAGATCGATGCGGGACTCGATCATGCGCTGGTGGGGCGCGAACTGTTCTGGGTTGAAGATCCGGTCGAACTGTTCTTCCTGCAGATACAGGGCTCGGGCCGCATCGAACTGCCGGACGGTACGCGCGTCAAGATCGGCTATGCCGACCAGAATGGCCACCCCTATGCTTCAATCGGCAAAAAGCTCATCGATATGGGCGAACTCAAACCGGAAGAAGCCTCCATGCAAGGCATCAAGAATTGGGCGGAGAAAAACCCCGACCGGCTGCTGATGTTGCTGGGGCAGAACCCAAGCTACGTCTTCTTCCGCGAACTCCCTGATTCGCTTTCTGCGCCGATCGGCGCCTTGGGCGTTCCGCTTACCAACGAATACAGCATCGCCGTCGATCAACGCACCATCCCGCTCGGCGTGCCGGTGTTCCTGGCCACCACTCAACCGAACAGCTCCGCACCGCTCAATCGTCTGGTGTTTGCACAAGACACGGGCGGTGCGATCAAGGGCGCGGTGCGGGCTGATTTCTTCTGGGGCTTCGGCGATTATGCGGCCGCGCGTGCCGGGCGCATGAAGCAGTCGGGGAAGATGTGGGTGCTGTTTCCCAGAGGGGGCGAACCGGCACTGAATTGATCTGCAGGATTGGCGAGGGCTGCTCCGCATCGTCCGGGCAACGGAGCGGATACCCGACCCCTTGTCTTGCACCGCCTCTGTCGATTAACCGACCAGGTTCAACTCCTGAAAGTCAATCTGCTGGCGGCCAGGTTCAGATGTCTGGGTGTCGTTGAGCGATTCATTTGCAGCCGCATTTTGTTTGCGGAATACCGACTTGCCTATGCGGCCAAGCAGGCCATCCTCCGGCTCCCAAAGGATCTGGAATACGGCAAACGAATCCTGTTTGCCGCGAAATTCAGCGCGAGTTATCGGACGCACCTTATCCGCAAGCCCGGAAGGCAAGGCATCGATTACCGATTGCGTCGTCATGATTTGACGTGCCCGCGTGATTTCAGCCACCCGGGCAGCCACGTTCACGGTGTCTCCAAACACATCGTTTGCCTTGTGGATGACCTCGCCGTAATGGAAACCGATGCGGACTGAAATCGGGTACTCGCCACCTGGACGCCGGGCATCGATGGCTGTATGCATGGCGCAGGCAGCCTGTGTTGCCGCGGCGACGCTGGGGAACGTGCACATGATCTCGTCGCCGATGGTCTTGATCAGACTGCCTTGATGGGCGGTAACTTCCTGTATCAGGATGTTCAGCGAGCGTGTGATGACATTAAAAGCCGTTTCGTTCCCCAGCTGATCGTACAAGGCGGTGCTGCCGCAAATATCGGCAAACAGTACAACGACCTTATTCTTCTGTTGATTCGAGGTTATTGCGCTGCTCTGGATGGCCAGGTTTTGCCGGGAAGCGTAATGAATTATCTTGGCGATCCGCACGTCCGGGAGTAACAGGGCAAATTCGATGGGCGTTTGCCCTTTCTTGTTCTTCACCCAGAGCTTCGCACCATGGAACAGCAGCAGGAGCACGATATCGGCATGGCCTTTTTCGATGGCGAGGAAGAGGGGGATCTGGCCGTTCTGGCTGAAATTGATCTCGACACCGGAGATGAGCAATTGATGCAGCGAAGCCAAATCACCATCGAGGATTGCGGCAATCACCTCGCTTCTGGACTCGATAGTGTCATGCCTGTAACTGACAGCCTCTTCTTCAGGATGCGAATCCCCTTCAGGAGTCCTCAGGTGGTAGAACTTGTACATCAACGCAACAAACGACCAGCGCGCCGGATGCAACGATCATTGCGAGCTGGCTGATACCGAACTGAGCAGCCAACTGGTCCGGCAGGTTTGCGCCAATGGCCAATACCGAGACTGTGATGAACAGCATCAGTTTCAGGTAACGGAACAGGGAGATGACAACGGTCACGACCAGCGAGACTAGCAGCAGGTTTTTGTCCACCAGCTGCCCGGTTATGTTATCGGGCAGATTGGCGGCAAGCGCCATCAGGGAAACGATTAACAGAATGACTATTTCGCTGTTTTTGATTTGGATTTGCATATGTCCCTCCGCTAACAGCAATCGTTATCGGTCAAAGGGCTGCAAAGTGCCGGCTGGCAATACTTCAGGAGGTAACGGCCACCACTTAGTGCTTAACGTGGTACCCGGCAATCCCGCTGTCGTAGAGCCGTAACGACTCCTTAGACCGGTAACTTTGCGTCCCTACTTTTCAATAGGTTTGCTTTTGCTTAAGTGCTTTATATCAAATTTTTCGGGATATTTCCCTAATTTCTTTACTGGTTATCGGCAATGCCAAGGATAACTTGAATAAAGTCTATCCCAGCCCGTTGCTGTCACCTATTTGAATAGAACTGTTTTTTACGTGCCTTTTCTTTTTGAAGAGTGCCGCGGTCCCATAAACTGTCTGCACCATTGTTGTTGAACGTGTTGATTTCAAATGCTTTTCAACGAGGCCGGTTTTCCGAACAGCCAGCCCTGCCCAAAGTCACAGCCGAGTTCCAGCAGGGCGAGACGTTCTTCTTCGTTCTCGATCCCCTCCGCGACCACATCCATCTTGAGCGAGTGAGCGAGCTCGATAGAGGCCTGGACGATCTTGGCGCTGTGCGGAGCGGCGAGCATCTGGCTGACGAAGGCGCGGTCGATCTTCATGGTGCCAATGGGGAAACGCTGCAACGCATCGAGGCCAGAATGGCCGGTGCCGAAATCGTCCAGCGCGAGTGTGCTGCCGGTCTCGGTGAGCCTGCTGAGCAGTTGCAGCGCCAATTCGGGATTGTTGATGATGACCGTCTCGGTCAGTTCGAATTTCAGTTCCGGCGCGGGCATCTGGTGGCGATTGACGAGCCTCCTTACTTCTTCGATGAAACCGTCGCCAGTGAGTTGCGAGGGGGACAGATTGACGCTGACGAACGGTTTGGGATGGATGATGCGCTGGCGCAATTCCGGCCAGTCGCGGCAGGCACGATCCAGTGTCCACAGCCCGATCTCGCGTATCTGGCCGGTCTGTTCCGCCACCCACAGGAAATCCATCGGCGAGACCAGGCCGTCTGCCGGATGATGCCAGCGGATCAGGGCCTCGTATCCGGCGATGCGTCCGCTGGAAAGATCGCAGATGGGCTGGTAGAACATCTCGAACTGATCCTCCCGCAATGCCAGGGCGATATCGTGGGCCAGACGGAGCTGATGCGTGGCATCGCCGCGAGTCGTGTCGCGTTTGAAGACGGTGGAGCGGGTCGGGTCAAAGGCGGGCTGGCTGCGCGTGGAGCGGAAACGCTCAAGGATGGTCAGCAGCAGGTGACGCACGACCGGATCGGTCTTCTCCAGCAGTTCTTTCACCAGCTTGCGCGGGATGGGAATGAGCACGGTGTCGTCGACGGCGCGCACCGTGGCCGTGCGCGGTTGCTGGTCGATCAGCGCAATCTCGCCGAACAATTCGCCCTTGCCGATGCGGGAATTTTGCGTGCTGCTGACGCTGACCTCGACACAGCCTTCTTCGACTATATAGGCGCTGTCGCCGGGATCGCCCTCCTTGAAGATGATATCGCCGGCATGAAATGTCTCGCGATGCAGGTTCTTCAGCATACCGCCCCCCGTATTAAGTCCGGCAACGCTAACTGCGCATGGCAGTTACGTCAATATGTCAAACGGCATAGATAAGCAGCAGGTGGCTACTGCCTGCTTGAACCGATCACCAACACGATGCCGAGCAGGCTCTGGATCAGATAGAGCGTGCCGGAAACGGCATGCCAGGTTTTGAATTGCGCGGCAAAAGCGCTCTGCATCACATCCAGCGGCAACGCCTGCACTTTGAGACCGGCCAGGACGGGCTGCAACACGAATTGCCCGATGAGCACAAGCAACAGCATCGCCACGACGATGCGGAAGGTGGTGCGTTGCAACGCGCTGCGCCCGAACCGGTTCAATTGATAAACGAGCAGATAGAGCGCACAGCCGATGCCGATATATGCCAGCAAGGTGAACAGCTGGCCCGCGATCATGCCGGCCAGTTGCCGGTCTGGCAGTGTCTTGAACAGCGCGGGTACGACCACATACCCCAGCATCCACATGCCGCCGACCCAGAGCGTGATGCTCAGGGCGGCGAGGTGCCGGGGCAGTTCGCGCACGATTACTTGCTGTTGCTGTCGAGCGCCTTGTTCAGGGCGTCGGCAGGCATGTAGCCGGGATTGATCACGCCATTGGCGAAGATCAGCGCAGGCGTGCCGTTCACGCGCAGCTTCTTGCCCAATGCCAGCACCTTGTCGCTAGGAACGCCATCGCACTTGGCCGGGGCGGGTTGCACGCCGTTCTGCATCAGGTCGTCCCAGGCCTTGACCTGGTCCTTGCTGCACCAGATGTCCTGCACCTTCTCGGCAGATCCCTGGAAGATCGGGTAGAGGAACAGATACAGCGTGACGTCGGTGACATCCTTCAGCTCATGCTCCAGTTTCTTGCAGTAGCCGCAGTTCGGGTCGGTAAAGTAGGCCATCTTGCGGCTGCCGTTGCCCTTCACTTTCTTGATCGCGAGATCTAGCGGCAGTGCGTTGAAGTCGATGGCAAACAGTTTTTGCGCACGCGCCTCGGTGATGTTCTTGCGTGCCTTCAGGTCGAACATCTGGCCGTCGATCAGGTATTGCGCGTTCTTGTCGGTGTAGAAGATATGGTCGCCGGTCACCACTTCATACAGGCCGGGAACCGGCGACTTGTTGACCTGGTCGACCGGGCCGATCAGCTGCTCGTAATTCTTGTGCAGCGTATCTTTGATGGCGGCGGCAGTCTTGTCGGTTTCGGCGGCGTGGGCGAGGGAAACGGAGAGCAGCAGCAACAGCAGGGTTCTGAACATTTGATTTAGTCCTTGTGTAAAAAATCAATTGAGAGCGTGGCGCGCCAGCATCTTCTTCAGCGGCACGATCCTGTTGGTCGCATCGAGGCCGAGATTGCGCAGCGTGCGCAGCACCGGGTTGTCGTTGACGAACAGATTCTTCAGCGTGTCGGTAGTCATTTGCATCGACATGATATCGCTCTGGCGCGCCTGCTCGTAACGGCGCAACAGGCTGATGTCGCCGCAATCCAGCGTGCCGCGTTGCAACAGCACGTGGGCCAGTTCGCGCACATCGCGCAGGCCGAGGTTCACGCCCTGCCCGGAAAGCGGGTGGATGTTGTGCGCGGCATCGCCGATCAGCGCCAGGCGCGGCTTGGTGAGGTGGGCCAGGTTCAGCACGCGCAGCGCGAACGAGGCGGGCGGCGTGATCACCTGCAGATCGCCCAGCGTGTGCTTGCCGGCCTCGGCCACGCGGGCGGCGAACTCCTCATGCGGTGAGCGCCAGCAATTCGGCCGATTTCTCCGGGCTGACCGACCACACGATGGAAATGCGCCGGCCCGGCAGCGGCAGGTAAGCCAGGATGCCATCCGGCTGGAACCATTGGTAGGCGATGCCGCGATGGGCTTTGCTGACGTTGAAGTTGGCGACCACTCCGTGCTGGTGATAGGGCGTGGGCGTTTCCGGCATCACGGTCTGGTGGCGCACCCAGGAATCGCGCCCGTCTGCGCCGACGATGAGCCTGGCCTTGAGTTCGCGGCCATCCTTCAGCTTCAGATGCGCGGCATCGTCGTCGATGTTGAGTTCCGCACATTGCGCCGGGTGCAGCAAGGTCAGGTTGTCCTGTTCCTGCAGGCCCTGCCACAGCGCGTGCTGGATCAGGCGGCTTTCCATGATGAAGGCCAGTTCCGGCGCGCCGAGCTGGTAAGCGCTGAAATCCAGTTTGGCGCCGCTGTCGCCGAATACGCGCATCTCTTCCACCTGCTGCACGCGCGTAGTGTCCACTCGCTGCCATGCGCCGCATTCGTGCAGAAAATCCACATTGCCGGGAGTGAAGGCATAGATGCGCGGGTCCCAGTCGTCCGTGGAGGCGGCGGCTGGAGGTAAGGAACCACTTTCAACCAGGGCCAGCTTCAGCCCGCTGGACTTGAGCGCAGCAGCCAGACTGGCGCCCACGATGCCGCCGCCAACGATGACGATGTCGAATTCCATGTCGAAACTTCTCGCAGAAAAAGGTTAGCAGGCAAGCCGAACAACGCTGCGCGCAAAAAACTTGCGGGCATCATAGCATGGCCGAGTTGATTAATTTATAATCGCCGCCCCTTTCAAAACCATCACACACGGGTTCATGCAAATCGGCCAATACAAGCTGAAAAACAACCTGATCGTCGCTCCCATGGCGGGCGTGACCGACAGGCCGTTCCGCATCCTGTGCAAGCGCATGGGCGCCGGCATGGCGGTGTCCGAGATGGTGGCCTCCAACTCCCTGCTGTACGGCTCCGAGAAGACCAAGCGCCGCGCCAACCACGAAGGCGAGGTCGATCCGATCTCGGTGCAGATCGTCGGCGCCGACCCGAAGATGCTGGCGCAGGCCGCGCGCTACAACGTGGACAACGGCGCGCAGATCATCGACATCAACATGGGCTGCCCGGCCAAGAAGATCTGCAACGTGATGGCCGGTTCCGCCCTGATGCAGAACGAAAAGCTGGTGGCCGAGATTCTGGAAGCGGTGGTCGGCGCGGTGGACGTGCCGGTCACGCTGAAGATACGCACCGGCTGGGACAAGGCCAACCGCAACGCCATCAACATCGCGCGCATCGCCGAAGCCAGCGGCATCCAGGCGCTGGCCATCCACGGCCGCACCCGCGCCTGCGCCTACACCGGCGATGCCGAGTACGACACCATCCGCGCCGTAAAGGCCGAAGTGCGCATCCCCATCATCGCCAACGGCGACATCACCACGCCGGAAAAGGCGCAGCTTCGTGCTGCGATCACACCGGCGCCGATGCGGTGATGATCGGCCGTGCCGCACAGGGCCGCCCCTGGCTGTTCCGCGAGATCGAGCATTTCCTGAATACCGGCACGCACCTGCTGTCGCCGCAAGTGGACGAGATCCAGCGCGTGCTGATCGCGCATATGGACGACCTGTACGATTTCTACGGCGAACACACCGGGCTGCGCGTGGCGCGCAAGCACATCTCCTGGTACACCAAGGGGTTGCCGGGATCGGCGGTGTTCCGCCATCGCATGAACCAGTTGGAAAGCGTGGCCGAGCAGATGCAGGCGGTAACGGATTTCTTTGAAGAACAAAAAGCCGGCAGCGAGCGGCTGCAGTACGAAAGGGAGCTGGCTGCGTGAGCAGTCAGATGCCGAGCCGAAACAGGCTAGGCCAATAAAATTAATAATGAGGTGGCAGCATGAGCAGTGATGATTGCATGATCAACGAGAACGATATTGCCAAGCATGTGCGCAAGGCGGTGAACGATTATTTCAAGGATCTCGACGGCGAAGAACCGTCGTGCGGGATATACGACATGGTGATGTGTTGCGTGGAGAAGCCGCTGATCGAAACCGTGTTGCACCACGCCGGCGGCAACCAGACCCGCGCCGCCGAGTTGCTCGGTATCAACCGCAACACGTTGCGCAAGAAGATGCAGGATCACCGAATCAAATAATCCAATAATTCAGGGGAAAACAGCATGGCCATCAAGCAAGCGCTCATCAGCGTGTCGGACAAGTCCGGCGTTCTCGAATTCGCCAAGGGACTGCACCAGCTCGGCGTGAAGATCCTCTCCACCGGCGGCACCGCCAAACTGCTGGCCGACAACGGCATCCCCGTCACCGAAGTCGCCGACTACACCGGCTTCCCCGAGATGCTGGATGGCCGCGTGAAGACGCTGCAACCGAAAGTGCACGCCGGCATCCTGGCGCGCCGCGACCTGCCCGAGCATGTCGCCACGCTGAAGAAGCACGACATCCCGACCATCGACCTGGTGGTGGTGAACCTGTACCCGTTCGCGGCCACCATCGCCAAGCCCGGCTGCACGCTGGAAGACGCGATCGAGAACATCGACATCGGCGGGCCGACCATGGTGCGTTCCGCCGCCAAGAACCACGCGCATGTCGCCATCGTCACCGACCCGGCCGACTACGCCGACGTGCTGGCCGAGATGCAGACCAACCAGGGCGAAGTGTCCGCCGCCACCAAGTTCGACCTGGCGAAGAAAGCCTTCTCGCACACCGCCGCCTACGACAGCATGATCAGCAACTACCTCACCGCGATCAACAGCGACGGCAGCAAGAACGCCGTTCCCGGCGCAGATCAACTTCAACTTCGCCAAGGCGCAGGAGATGCGCTACGGCGAGAACCCGCACCAGAGCGCCGCGTTCTATCGCGACCTCATCGCGGTGCCGGGCGGCATCGCCGGCTACACCCAGCTGCAGGGCAAGGAGCTCTCCTACAACAACATCGGCGATGCCGATGCCGCGTGGGAACTGGTCAAGACCTTCGACCAACCGGCCTGCGTCATCGTCAAGCACGCCAACCCCTGCGGCGTGGCGATCGCCGACACCGCGCTGAACGCCTACAAGCTGGCCTACTCCACCGACACCACTTCCGCGTTCGGCGGCATCATCGCCTTCAACCGCGAGCTGGATGCCGAGAGCGCCACGCAGATCACCGCCAACCAGTTCGTCGAAGTCATCATCGCGCCGAGCGCTTCTGAAGCCGCATTGAAAGTCACCGCCGCCAAGCAGAACGTGCGCGTGCTCACCGTGCCGCTGTCCAACGCGCACAACCAGTTCGACTTCAAGCGCGTCAGCGGCGGCCTGCTGGTGCAGACACCGGATACGCTCAACGTGCAGGCCTCGCAACTCAAGGTCGTGACCAAGCTGCAACCGACCAAGGAACAGCTGACCGACCTGCTGTTCGCCTGGCGCGTGGCGAAGTACGTGAAATCCAACGCCATCGTGTTCTGCAAAGGCGGCATGACCTTGGGCGTCGGCGCCGGCCAGATGAGCCGCGTCGATTCCACCCGCATCGCCAGCATCAAGGCGCAGAACGCCGGCCTGAGCACTGGCCGGTTCCGTGGTGGCCTCCGATGCCTTCTTCCCGTTCCGCGACGGCGTCGACGTGCTGGCGCAAGCCGGTGCCAAGGCCGTCATCCAGCCGGGCGGCTCGATGCGCGACGAAGAAGTGATCGCCGCGGCGGACGAGCATGGGCTTGGCGATGGTGTTCACCGGCTATCGTCACTTCCGGCACTAACACAGTACAATCTCCGTTCATGCTGAGCCAGTCGAGGCATGAACGGAGAACCTGATTCTGATAACCGTATACGCCGCCCTTCGACAGCTCAGGGCGACGGATAGATCTAAGCTGTAGGGTGGGCAACTCGTTGTCCACGCGGATATCGGTGGGCACGCCGTGCCCACCCCACGTTGAGGTTCACATGAAAATATTAGTCATCGGTTCCGGCGGTCGCGAACACGCCCTGGCCTGGCGCCTGGCGCAGGGCGCCAAGGTGCAAAAGGTGTATGTCGCGCCGGGCAACGCCGGCACGGCGCTGGAAGAAGGCGTCGAGAACGTCGCCATCACCGCCATCCCCGAACTCATCGAGTTCGTGCAGAGCGAAGACATCGACATGACCGTGGTCGGCCCGGAAGCGCCGCTGGCCGCCGGCGTGGTCGATGCGTTCCGTGCTGCGGGCCTCAAGATCTTCGGCCCCACCAAGGCCGCCGCGCAACTGGAATCCTCCAAGGATTTCGCCAAGCGCTTCATGACGCGCCACAACATTCCCACCGCGTTCTTCGAGACCTTCAGCGAGATCGCGCCGGCCAAGGCCTATGTCGAGAAGCACGGCGCGCCCATCGTCATCAAGGCCGATGGCCTGGCCGCCGGCAAGGGCGTGGTCGTGGCGATGAGCAAGCAGGAAGCGTTCGACGCCATCGACATGATGCTCTCCGACAACAAGCTCGGCGATGCCGGCGCGCGCGTGGTGATCGAAGAATTCCTCGAAGGCGAAGAAGCCAGCTTCATCGTCATGGCCGACGGCAAGAACGTGCTGGCGATGGCCACCAGCCAGGACCACAAGCGCCTGCTCGATAACGACCAGGGCCCCAACACCGGCGGCATGGGCGCCTATTCGCCCGCCCCCGTGGTCACCCCGACCATCCATGCCAAGGTGCTGCGCGAAGTGATCCAGGCCGGTGATGCGCGGCATGGAAAGCGAAGGCCATCTACTACACCGGTTTCCTCTATGCCGGCCTGATGATCTCGCCGGACGGCGGCCTCAAGGTGCTGGAATTCAACTGCCGCATGGGCGACCCCGAAACGCAGCCCATCATGCTGCGCCTGAAGAGCGACCTCGCCGCCATCGTCGAGCACGCCATCAACGGCACGCTGGACAAGGTGGAAGCAGAATGGGACCGCCGCACCGCGCTGGGCGTGGTGATGGCTGCCGCCAACTATCCCGACACGCCGCGCAAGGGCGACGTCATCGACGGCCTGCCCAAGCAGGTGGAAGACGGCCACGTGTTCCACGCCGGCACCGCCATGCAGGACGGCAAGGTCGTCACCAGCGGCGGGCGCGTGCTGTGCGTCGTCGCACTGGGCGACATGGTCAAGGCCGCGCAGAAGCGTGCCTATGAGATCGCCGATGGCATCCACTTCGAGGGTAGCCAGATGCGCAGGGACATCGGGTATCGGGCGATAGGCAGGAAGTAACCTTTATCAACTCCCTCTCCCTCCGGGGGAGGGTTGGGGTGGGGAAAACGGGGAAGCACAACGCTTCCCCGTTTAGCTTCACGCGGCACAAGCTAAATCGTTAGTGTTCATCGCCTTAAAAAGTTGCTCAGGGGAAAAGCTGCAATGTTCGAACAAACCTTCAAAAATATCGACGACGTCCTGCGCAAAGAAGCAGGCTGCGCCAGCGAACTCGACTACACCGAACAAAGCTCCTGGCTGCTGTTCCTCAAATACCTCGATGCGCTGGAACACAGCAAGGCCATGGAAGCCGAGCTGGAAGGCAAGAAATACACCTGGCTGCTCGACAAACCCTATCGCTGGGAAACCTGGGCCGCGCCCAAGGGCAAGGACGGCAAGATCGACCACAACGCCGCCATGACCGGCGACGACCTGCGCGACTTCGTCAACCAGACGCTGTTCCCCTACCTGCACCGCTTCAAGGAAAAAGCCGACAACTCCAAAACGCTGGAATACAAAATCGGCGAAATCTTCGGCGAGATCAAAAACAAGATCCAGAGCGGCTACAACCTGCGCGACATCATCGAGCACATCGACGAACTGCGCTTCGGCTCGCAGGCCGAAAAGCACGAACTCTCGCACCTGTACGAAGCCAAGATCAAAAACATGGGCAACGCCGGGCGCAACGGCGGCGAGTACTACACCCCGCGCCCGCTCATTCGCGCCATGGTGCAAGTGGTCAACCCCAAAATCGGCGAAACCATCTACGACGGCGCCTGCGGCAGCGCGGGCTTTTTGTGCGAAGCGTTCGACTACCTGCGTTCCGGTCGCTCCCTGAACACAAGCCAACATTCAAATTCCGTTCGCCCTGAGCCCGTCGAAGGATCGAACGGCGCACCAACCCGATTAACCACGCGCGACCTCAAGACCCTGCAAGAAACCACCTTCTACGGCATCGAAAAGAAAAGCCTCGCCTACGTCATCGCGATCATGAACATGATCCTGCACGGCATCGAAGCGCCCAACATCGCCCACGCCAACACCCTGGCGCTCAACCTCGCCGACGTGCAGGACAAAGACCGCTTCGACATCGTCCTCGCCAACCCGCCCTTCGGCGGCAAGGAACGCAAGGAAGTGCAGCAAAACTTCCCCATCAAGACCGGCGAAACCGCCTTCCTGTTCTTGCAGCACTTCATCAAGTTTTTGAAAGCGGGCGGACGCGGCGCGGTGGTCATCAAGAACACCTTCCTCAGCAACACCGACAACGCCTCGGTGAGCCTGCGCAAACACCTGCTGGAAAGCTGCAACCTGCACACCGTGCTCGATTGCCCCGGCGGCACCTTCCAGGGCGCGGGCGTGAAAACCGTGGTGCTGTTCTTCGAGAAAGGCGCACCGACCCGCAAGGTCTGGTACTACCAGCTCGAACCCGGCCGCAACATGGGCAAGACCAACCCGCTCAACGATGCCGACCTCGCCGAATTCATCGAGCTGCAAAAGACCTTCGCCGACTCGCCCAAGAGCTGGAGCGTGGATGTTGCGGCCTGAGCGAAGTCGAAGGGTTCGATCTGTCGGTGAAGAATCCCAATGGCGGCGAAGCCGTGGTGCATCGCAGCCCGCAGGACATCATGGACGAGATCGCCGCGCTGGATGCGGAGAGTGCGGAAGTGCTGGGGAACATCAGGGCGTTGCTGTGAAGGCTGGGTGGCAGACAAGATGCTTGGCGAAGTATGCGAGTTCCAGCGTGGACTTCACCTATGCCAAAAGCGGTGAGGTCGATGATGTCAGACAACATCGTGCTGCCGAGCTGACGAATCATTGACCTTGCAACGCAGACCTTCATCGATTTCTCCGAACTGAAGTACATCAGCGATGGAATCGTCATGCCGGAAATACAAAAAAGTAAAAGCGGCTCGCTGATGATTTGCACCGCAAGCGGAAGCAAGACTCATCTCGGAATAGGTCGCCTACATCTGACGATGACTACGGCTATGCGTCTTCGCGGCTTCATGGGAATGGTTACACCGAAGCATGAGCTGTACCCGAGATTTCTATTTCACCTGATGACTTCACCAGCCTATAAGGACTTTATCGCTGCTTTATCAGATGGTGCAAACTATGCAACAACTTGAAGTTCGATGACTTAAGGCAATTTGTAGTTCCATTGCCTCCGCTCCCCGAACAGCAGCGCATCGTCGGCATTCTCGACGAAGCGTTTGACGGCATCGCCACCGCCAAAGCCAACGCCGAACAGAACCTGCAAAACGCCCGCGACCTGTTCGAAAGCCACCTGCAATCCGTCTTCACCGCAGCGCGAACGAAGTGCCACTGATCAGAGCTTGCAAGTGACGGTCACATGATGGCGGATCACTCGCCGCCTCCAAAGCTCCAACGGGATCCCGTTCATCACAATCTCGGACATTGTGAAGCGCACTCGCGAGGTCGATTTCAGTAACACTTTCACGGTGCCAGCAGAGTATTTTCGAAATCTGAAACCAAACAAGATAGCCAAAGGTAGGCAGACATTCTTTATACGGTTACTGGAGCGACGCTCGGCATTCCTGTGCTGGTGAGAGAGCAGGCGAGATTTCTGCTTTCAACGGCACATTGGCTTGATTCGTCCCAACCCAGATGTTGACAGCGCGTGGTTCACCTATGCGTTGCTCTCTCGACACAGGCTATTCATGCATGCGCAACGGCTGGTTCAACAGGCGCCGCAGCAAAAAACGGTGTCGCTGAGCTGTACCTTCGCGGACTTAAGGTACCGAATATGTCGATTTGGCAGAACAAAAACGCAAATCGTAGTTCGACTCGACTTGCTCGTCTGCGAAGAAACCCAACGCCTCGAATCCCTCTACCAGCGCAAGCTCGCCGCCCTCGACGAGCTGAAAAAGTCGCTGCTGCATCAGGCGTTCAGCGGGGCGCTGTGAAGTCGAGGACCATTTTTCCCAAATGGCAAAAATGGTCTTGTGGTTGGCAGACCATATCGAGCTTGTCCTCGATATGGTTCGGATGCGATAAGGAATCGCCATTTTTTGAACATGTCGTCCGCGACGTGATAAGAAAATCCCGTTTTCTATACATATCCAAGTCAAATGCCACGATTCGCGCGATTTGACCAAATCGAACGATTCGGTTAAATTGAGGCTATCTTATTGATGGATAAAGGAGGTGTGCCATGCAAACCTACACAGCAAACGAAGCAAAGACCCGTTTTGGGGAGTTTCTCGACAAGGTTCAGCGCGAGCCGGTGCGGGTGATGCGTCACGACCGGGTGGTGGGGGTGATGGTGAGCGCGGAGGATTACGAGGCGATGCGGGCTTTTTATGCGGATCGCTTGCTCAAGACGATGGATGAAACGGCGGCTGCCGCAGAGAAAGCCGGGCTGACTCCCGAGAAACTGGAACAGTTGCTGGCGGACGAAAGCTAAGCGCGTATGAGTGCGCGCGGGCCTGTGGTCGTTATCGACACCAATGTCTGGATCAGCGGCATGCTGACCAGGTCGGGCGTGCCAGCCCAGTTGACCCGTCAGGTGGTGAGGCAGGGGCGCCCGGTGTTTACCCCGGAAACTTTTGCGGAACTCAAGCAGCGGCTGTGGTTGCCCAAATTCGACCGCTACGTTTCGATAGAAGACCGGAGGCGGCTGTTGCATGAAGTCGATACGGCTGCGCTGTGGATCGATGTTTCGCCGCAGATAGCAGAACAGGTCTTTTGCCGCGATGCGGATGACGACAAATTCATTCACGCCGCGCTGGCGTCCGATGCGGACTGGCTGGTAACTGGCGACAAGGATTTGCTGGTGTTGGCGGAAACCTTGTTGGCTTCCGGTATCCGCATCGTTTCGCCTGCCGATGCCATGCAGTTGCCGGATTTCAATTTGAAAACAGGGGGGCGACAGTGAATAGACGGAATGTTCATGCGGCAATGCGCAAGGCCGGTTTGCGGCCAATCACGATCTGGGTGCCGGATACGCGGCGCGAAGGGTTTGTTGAGGAGTGCCGCCGCCAGTCGCTGAGCCTGTGCAAGGATGCACAGGAAGCCAAGATGCTAGATCAACTGCGAACAGTTGCAGATATGAAAGGCTGGCAGTGAACGAAGCCGACAACCCATTGCCGCAGTCATCCTTCCTTCTGTATCAGACAGAGGATGGCCGCACGCGCATTCAGTGCCGGTTCGAGAACGAAACGCTGTGGCTGACGCAGGCGCAGATCGCGGAGCTTTTCCAGACCACGCCGCAGAACGTGACGCTGCATCTGAAAGCCATTTACGCAGAGGGTGAGTTGGCGGAAGCGGCAACTTGTAAGGATTACTTACAAGTTCGACAGAAGGTGCGCGCGAGGTCGCGCGAAATCTGCGTCACTACCGGCTGGAAGCCATTCTCGCCGTCGGCTACCGGGTGCGCAGCCATCGCGGCACGCAGTTCCGCCAGTGGGCGACGGCCCGCTTGACCGAGTATCTGGTGAAGGGTTTCACCATGGACGACGAGCGCCTGAAGAATCCGCCGGGCAAGGGGCAGACGGATTACTTCGACGAGCTGCTGGAGCGCATCCGCGACATCCGCTCGTCCGAACGGCGCTTCTACCAGAAGGTGCTGGATATTTACGCGACCAGCGTGGACTACACGCCGAATGCGGAGCTGTCGCAGCAATTCTTCGCGACAGTGCAGAACAAGATGCACTGGGCGGCGCACGGGCACACGGCGGCGGAGATCATTCACGAGCGGGCGGATGCGAGCCGGCCTTTCATGGGGCTGCAAACGACGCGTCCCGGCGGCGTCGTGCGCAAGGATGATGTGTCGATTGCCAAGAATTATCTGACGGAAACCGAGCTGAATACGCTGAACCGCATCGTCAATCTGTACATCGAATTCGCCGAGCTGCAGGCTTTGGAGCGCAAGCCGATGACCATGCGCGACTGGATCACCAAGCTGGATGACTTCCTGCGGATTTCGGGGCGCGAGCTGCTGGAGCACGCGGGTAAAGTGTCGGCCGAAACTGCCAAAGCAAAGGCCGAGCTCGAATATGGCCGCTACCGCACGCTGGCGGATGCTCAGCCGCGCCGTGTGGATGAGGACTTCGAGCAAGCTGCGCGCACTTTGCCCAAACTGCCGCGAACAAAAAGTCCGAAGAAGGATCGCAAGTCGTGAACGAAGCCGAAACCCGCGCCGAACACATCGACCCCGCACTGAAAGCCGCAGGCTGGGGCGTGGTGGAGGGCAGCCGGGTGATGCGCGAATACCGCATCACCGAGGGGCGCTTGCAGGGCGCGGGGCAGCGCAGCAAGCCGGAGATCGCGGACTATGTGCTGGTGTATCGCAACCACAAGCTGGCGGTGATCGAAGCGAAGCGCTGGGATTTGCCGCACACCGAGGGCCTGGCGCAGGCCAAGCAGTATGCGGGCAAGCTGCGGTGCGCGCTTCACCTACGCCACCAACGGCCAGCGCATCTACGGCGTGGATATGCAGAGCGGGGCGGAGGGCGATGTCGACGGCCTATCCTTCGCCGCAGGAGTTGTGGAACCTGACCTTTGCCGAGGCGAACGACTGGCGCGAGCGTTTCGCCGCCGTGCCGTTCGAGGACAAGGGCGGCATGTGGGGTTCGCGCTACTACCAGGACAGCGCGATCAACAATGTGCTGGAAGCGATTGCCGATAACCAGCAGCGCATTCTGCTGACGCTGGCGACGGGAACGGGCAAGACCTTCATCGCGTTTCAGTTGGCGTGGAAGCTGTTCAAGTCGCGCTGGAACCTGAAGCGCGATGCGGGCGCGCCAGCCGCGCATCCTGTTCCTTGCCGACCGCAACATTCTGGCGGATCAGGCGTACAACTCGTTCTCCGCTTTTCCCGAAGATGCGCTGGTGCGCATTGCGCCGGATGACATTCGCAAGAAGGGGCGCGTGCCGAAGAACGGGAGTGTGTTCTTTACGATCTTTCAGACGTTCATGAGCGGGCCAGCTGCACAGCCCCTTCCCCCGCGGCATGAGCTGGTGGAGAGCGACTAGCCATTCGACTAAGCCCGCATGGCGGGTGAAGTCGCGGGTTATGCTCGAACGAACGTTCGACCCAGCTCCACAGGCCGTTCCTCCGTGCATGGGGCGAGGCGAATGCTCACCACGAACGGAGGAGCGGGCTTTCTATTTCGGCGAGTACCCGCCCGACTTTTTCGATTTCATCATCATCGACGAATGCCATCGCGGCGGGGCGAACGACGAAAGCACCTGGCGCGGCATCCTCGAATACTTTGCGCCTGCGGTGCAGCTCGGCCTGACCGCCACGCCCAAGCGCAAGGACAACGCCGACACCTACGCCTACTTCGGCGAGCCGGTGTATGTGTATTCGCTGAAGGAAGGCATCAACGACGGCTTCCTCACGCCGTTCCGCGTGAAGCAGTACGCCACCACGCTGGACGAATACCGCTACACCTCGGACGACAACCTGATCGAGGGCGAGATCGAGGCGGGCAAGCTGTACGAGGAAAAGGATTTCAACCGCAGCATCGAGATCGTGGAGCGCGAAAAGTATCGCGTGAAGCTGTTCATGGATTCGATCAACCAGCGCGAGAAGACGCTGGTGTTCTGCGCCAATCAGGCGCATGCGCTGCTGGTGCGCGACCTGATCAACCAATTGAAGACGGTCAGCACCGATCCGCTGTATTGCGTGCGGGTGACGGCGAACGACGGCGCGCTGGGCGAACAATATCTGCGCGACTTTCAGGACAACGAGAAGAGCATTCCGACCATCCTCACCACCTCGCAGAAACTTTCCACCGGGGTGGATGCGCGCAACGTGCGCAACATCGTGCTGATGCGTCCGATCAATTCGATGATCGAGTTCAAGCAGATCATCGGGCGCGGCACGCGGCTGTATGACGGCAAGGACTACTTCACCATCTACGATTTTGTGAAGGCGCACAAGCTGTTCAATGACCCGGAGTGGGATGGCGAGCCGATTGAGGTGGAGCTATGGCGGCGATGTGGTTGTTTCCCTGCAATGCACAAGACGCCGCCTGAAGCCAGAGCAACCGCGCCCCGAGTACGAGGCGAAGAAAAAGGTGCGGGTGAAGCTGCGCGACGGCAAGGAGCGCACCATCCAGCATATTTCGGTAACGACCTTCTGGGGGCCGGATGGCAAGCCGATTTCGGCGGCGGAATTCCTGACGCTGCTGTTTGGTCAGTTGCCGGAATTCTTCAAGGATGAAGACGAGTTGCGCGCCCTCTGGAGCTTGCCGGATACGCGCAAGAAACTGCTGGAAGGCTTGGCGGAAAAAGGTTTCGGCAAGGATCAGCTAGGCGAGATGCAGAAGATCATCGACGCCGAGAACAGCGACCTGTTCGATGTGCTGGCGCATGTGGCGTTTGCAATGCAGCCGATCACGCGCAAAGAGCGGGCCGCATCGGCTCACAACGAGATACACGAACATTTCAGCGACAAGCAGCAAGCCTTCCTTGGATTTGTGCTGGCGCACTACGTGCACGAAGGTGTGGAAGAGCTGGAGCAGGAGAAGCTAACCAAGCTGCTGCGCCTGAAATATCACGATTCCATTCCGGATGCGGTCGCTGACCTGGGCGGCGACATTGCGGCGATACGCAATCTGTTTACCGGATTTCAGCGTTACTTGTATCAGGGGCAATAGTCCATTCGGGAGTGCCTGACCTTTCGGCGGGGCTGCCCGTTAATAATGCGGCGGCCTCTCGTTCGCCACCTTGCCCTCATTCCCCGCTTCAGCCAGCGCTCGAAGCTCTCTTGCCAGCGCCTCGCTGATCGCTTCCAGGCGCTCGATCTTCTGTTGTTGCTGATAGATCGTCTTGTTCATTTCTTCGACCTGGTCTTCCAGGAAGGCGATTTTGGTTTCGATATCTACAAAGCGTTCTTCAGTCATGGGGCAAGCCTGCAATTCGGTGATGGGCCGGGGGAGGGCATTCTAGCGCGGCAGGGAGGATATTTCGGTATCATCGCACGCCAGATTCAGAAGCCCCTCAAGAGAAGCAGATGCCATTAACCATTTCATCGCGACGTCTTTTTGCCCATCTCAAGCGCGGCGGCGTGATCGCCTACCCTACCGAGTCCTGCTACGGTTTGGGCTGTGATCCTTCCAATCGCCGCGCGGTGCAGCGCATCCTCAAGTTGAAGCGCAGGCCGCAGCACAAGGGGTTGATCCTGATCGCCTCGCATTACCACCAGGTTGCGCGCTACATCAAGCCGCTGACGCCGGCCGAGCAGCAGCGGTTGCGACAGGATGGGGCGCAGGCGATGACCTACCTGATGCCGGTGAAGCCGTCCTGCCCGCGCTGGCTGCGCGGCGAGCACGACACGCTGGCGATGCCGCATGACGGCGCATCCGTTCGCCGAAGAGCCTGTGCCGCAGTGCGGACAGTGCGCTGGTTTCCACCAGCGCGAACCTGAGCGGGCGGCGTTCGGTGAAGACTTATGCGGAGTGTCAGCGTTTATTCGGAAAATCAGTGTGGGTATTGCGCGGGCAGGTGGGGAAACGCAAGCGGCCTTCGACGATCAAGGTTTGGGGCGGTGATAGAATCGTGCGGAAGTAATATTTAACCCAAATAGTTCATTAGTACCGATTCGATTCCTTCCCCCTTGCAGGATGAAGGTCTTGTCGGACCATGAACGATGAAGCGCGAACGATTCAGCGGCCTGCCCTGTTCCCCCTGCGACAGGCTCAGGCGAACAGAGTGGCGGAGGGAAGCTGATTGAAGCCCGTCCGGCCCCTGCCATGTGCGCGAGATGACAAACCACCGGAGAAGAAATGGATAGCGCCGCCGTCAAACAATACCTGCTCGAACTGCAAGAACTCATCGTCGAACGCCTGGAGCAGGTCGATGGCAAGCAGTTCCTGCGCGACCAGTGGACGCGCCCCGATGGCAGCGGCGGCGGCCTGAGCTGCATCCTCGAAGAAGGCAACGTCATCGAGCGCGGCGGCGTGGCGTTCTCGCATGTCACCGGCGACAAGATGCCCGTCTCGGCCACACAGCACCGTCCCGAGCTGGCCGGCTGCCGCTGGGAGGCGATGGGCGTGTCGCTGGTGATGCATCCGCGCAATCCCTATGCGCCGACTTCGCATGCAACGTGCGCATGTTCATGGCGCACAAGCCGGACGGCGGCAAGGTGTTCTGGTTCGGCGGCGGCATGGACCTCACACCGTATTACGGTTTCGAGGAAGACGTGAAGCACTTCCACCAGATCTGCAAGAACTCGCTGGCGCCGTTCGATCCCGCGCTGCATCCGAAATTCAAGAAGTGGTGCGACGAGTATTTCTTCCTCAAGCATCGCAACGAGCCGCGCGGGACGGGCGGCATCTTCTTCGACGATATGAGCGAGCCGGATTTCGACACCTGCTTCGCCATCCAGCAGAGCGTGGGCGACCATTACCTGTCGGCCTATGTGCCCATCCTGGAGAAGCGCCAGCGACACGCCCTACGGCGAACGCGAGCGCGATTTTCAGCTCTATCGCCGCGGCCGCTATGTCGAGTTCAACCTGGTGGTCGATCGCGGCACCATCTTCGGCCTGCAATCGAACGGCCGCACCGAATCCATCCTGCTGTCGATGCCGCCACTGGTGAAGTGGCGCTACGACTGGCATCCGGAGCAGGGCACGCCGGAAGCGGAGTTGTACGAGAAGTTCCTGGTGCCGAAAGACTGGGTGTGATGTGTAACTTTCCGTTCGCGCTGCTAACTTGGGGAAACGCCGATCAAGTCGTCACACCAGCGGAGGCCGGTGTCCAGTTGATTCAGAGAGGTACTAGACTCCCGGCCTTCGCCGGCGGCTCGTCCGGGATAGACCTTTGCGGCGGTCATCATAAGCAACGTTGAAGAGCGGTGCACTGTTCGCCCCATGCAGCGGGAGTGTAGTGACGGGGCAGAAATGCCGACTCGCGCTCGGCTTGCGCTTCCATCCCAGCCTCTCCCGCCTGGGAGAGGGTTAGGAGTGAGAGACAGCCGCCTTCAGGCGGCTCATCGCGCTTGTCGGCCCCTCTGAATGGTTGCCTCATCCCCACCCTCCTCCCGGCTGGGACGGAGGTCTTTTACCAGAAAATTCCGGACAGCAGTGGCCTTCGCCGGAACGACGTATCAGGACTTGTTCGATGCTTTCCTGGCAAACAGGGGCGAACGGATTCGCATAGTTGCAGGAGGTTGCCATGCAAGCCAAAGATCATTGGGAAAAAGTCTATACCACCAAGGCCACGGATGCGGTGGGCTGGTTCCAGCCGCGCGCCGAAGTGTCGCTCGATCTCATCAAGGCAACCGGTGTCGGCAAGGATGCCGGCATCATCGACGTGGGCGGCGGCGCCTCGACGCTGGTAGATGGTCTGCTGGCCGAGGGCTATGCCGATCTGACCGTGCTGGACCTGTCGGCTGCCGCATTGAGTGCGGCGCGCAAGCGCCTGGGGGAGAAGAGCGGTTGGTGCGCTGGATCGAAGCCGACATCACCGAGGTCGAGCTGCCGCGCAATCGTTACGACGTTTGGCACGACCGCGCCGTGTTTCATTTCCTCACTTCACCGGAGCAGCGCGAGGCTTACGTGCGTACTGTGTTCGAAGCCGTCAAACCCGGCGGTCACGTCATCGTCGCCACCTTCGCCGAAGACGGGCCGCTGCAGTGCAGCGGTCTGCCGGTGGTGCGTTATCGTCCGGACCAGCTGCATGACCAGTTCGGCGAAGCGTTCCAGTTGCTGGAGCATCGCAAGGAAGCGCACCACACGCCGTCCGGCGCGGTGCAGCAGTTCGTGTATTGCTACTGCCGCCGTATCAGTTCTTGAGCGGTCTGCCCGCTCGCCAGCAAGGCATCGAACTCCTCCGCAGGCATCGGCTTGGCGTACAGATAACCTTGCGCTAGATCGCAATGCGCAGTGACCAGGATGTCGCGCTGCTCGACCGTCTCCACCCCTTCCGCGATCACTTTCAGCCCCAGCTTGTGCGCCATCACGATGATGGCTTCGGACAACGCCAGGTCGTTCGGGTCGGTGGCGAGGTCGCGCACGAAGGAGCGGTCGATCTTGAGGTAATCGATGTCGAACTTCTTCAGGTAGGACAGCGACGAATAGCCGGTGCCGAAATCGTCGATGGCCACCTGCACCCCGGCATCGCGGAAATTCAGCAGGCTTTGCATCACTTCCGGTCTGGCATCGAGCAGCAGCCCCTCGGTGATCTCGATGACGATGCATTCGCCGGGCAGCCCGATCTTGCGCAGCTGTGCTACCCAGTTCTTCATGGCTGTCCTCGACGATGAATTGGCTGGGGGACTTGTTCACGCTGACCTGGGTGCAGGAATAGTGCAGCTCATGCCAGCGCTTCATCCAGCGTGCCGATTCGCGGAACACCCAGTTGCCGATCTCGTGGATCAGGCCGATCTCCTCGGCGATGGGGATGAATTCCAGCGGGCTGACCAGGCCGCGTTCCGGATGCTGCCAGCGGATCAGCGCTTCGGCCTTGACGATGCGGCCGTCGCGCGGATCGACGATGGGCTGGAAGTACACCTGGAACTGGCTTCTCCGGCAGCGCGTTGCGCAGGTCCTTGATCAGGTGCAGGCGGTGCTGCGCATGTTCCTGCATCTGGCCGGTGAAATAGCTGAAGCAGTTGCGCCCGCTGTTCTTGGCGACATACATCGCCTGGTCGGCATTCTTGAGCAGGTCTCGGCGTCGTCGGCGTCGTTCGGGTAGAGCGTGATGCCGATGCTGGCCGAGATATAGCGGTCTCGTTGCCGAGCAGGAACGGCGGTGGCGAGGACTTCGATGATGTGTTCGGCGACATGCTCGACGCGGTCGATGTCATCGAGTCTGCGGCAGGATGACGGTGAATTCGTCGCCGCCCAGACGCGCCACGGTGTCGGTATCGCGCACGCAGCTGCGGATGCGTTGCGCCGCTTCGACCAGCAGCAGGTCGCCGATATCGTGGCCGAGCGTGTCGTTCACTTCCTTGAAACGGTCGAGGTCGATGAACATCAGCGCCAGCTCGAGCCATCGCGCTGCGTCTTGAGCAGCTCCTGTTCCAGGCGGTCGCGGAACAGGCGGCGGTTGGGCAGATGGGTCAGCGCATCGTAGTTGGCCTGGCGCCAGATCATGTCTTCCGCGCGTTTGCGCTCGATGGCGATGCTGGCGAGGTTGGCGCCTGCTGGATCAGGTTGATGTCGGCCGCATCGGGCGCCCCCGTCCTGCGCCGGTAGATGGCAAACGTCC